>JBCBUI010000007.1:0-230803 GCA_039818185.1 Pseudomonadota bacterium | reverse complement strand
TTTGGCTGTTTTGAGACGGTAATAAATTGGGTAGAGGTTCTTTCGATCAAGCGTTTCAAAAAACTGCTTTGCGACTGGGTGCTGCTCAAGGGCTTCTAAAAAATCTTCTGGAATCTCCATATCAGCTTGCCCCGCATAAGCTGTGTCCCACCTGCCATCAGCTTTTGCTGCCTCAACGTGACGCATGCCGGGGGCCGACATTTTGTTCTCAGCGATCAGTCTTTCAGCATGTTTTCTGTTGATCTTTGACCAATTTGAGTTCGCTTTGCGTGGCGTCAGGCGTTGCAAATAGGACCACGCGTCGAGTGGCTTCTTATGCCCGTCAATCCATCCCCAGGTAATGGCTGCGACGACGCAGTCCTGCCAGCTAACCGTGGCTCGGGCTGCATTCTTCTTGAACACTCGAACCCACAGCTCATTTGCCTGATCGTGGTTCTTCGCCAGCCAGTCGCTCAACTCAGAAAGTGTCGCGAATTCAGAATACTTCATGGGTAATGTATACCACGAACGATTAGGCTGGATAGCGCTAGACTTTGCGAAAATATCGTCTCAAGGATGAGGTTGAGGAATTCCATGCCGCGAGCTGAGAACCGCGAGTATTTCGTCTTTGCCGGAAACAAATCGTTGTCCATTCCAATTGCCATTGGCGATCTCGTCTGGCGCATCATCGGCGAGAATAAGGACGGGCAACGACTGATTGGGTTCTCCAATCAGTGCGATCACTTCTTCCCTTGGTTGCGGCCAAGCGATCCTAATCAAATCGACGCTGTCTTTTAGCTGTGGAAACGAAGCGAAAATGCCCTCCATCAGCACGCAGTGCCAACAGAAGAAACGTTGTTCAGGGAATGCCGGGTCATCAAAATCGACCTCAAGGATTATCAACTTATCACGCTTCATATGCAGTTTTTCCTCACCCATTTGACGAACCCTTTTCGTCCTCGGATCGTTCGAAACGCGTTGATGGCAGAATGCAACTGAAAAGTATTACAACTTACGGTCTGAAACAGGGATTGTGAGGCTTAAATTCGTCCAAGACGCCCTTCGGGAGATGCCTCTTCTTGCGCGCAAAGCTTTAATCTTGAGCGTCTTACTCTGGGCGTTCTTCGCCGTTTAGCTCAGCGGCTGTTTTGGGGCGAGCTTCGGAAGCTGATCACCGATCATATCGACCTTAATATTGTCCGATTTACATTTGATAGGAGAGCTGACATGGACACACTAAGGATCATTCGAGAATGCTTCACCATTTCGCTTCACTGCTCGTGATGTTTCTGCTGGTTCCGGGGTTTTTCGCCGTTGAAGCTCAAGACACGAAATGGAACAATCCAGCGGATAAATACGCAGATTCTTATAAAGCATTTTTGGATGCTGATTGCCCGATCGGCGCCGACGAAATTACGCATTTTGTGTATTTTGCACGCGACCGCCATCGAATTAGAAACCATGCCTTTTTGCAAAATAACCGCTTCGAAGGCGCGCAAATCATGTACTCATGGAGACAGCTTGAGACATCAAAAGGCAAGTATGACTTCTCAAAAATTCGCTCAGATATTGCTTACCTAAAGGTACGGAATAAGCGCCTGTTTATTCAGCTCCAGGACGTCACGTTTACGGCTGCTAACAAGCCTGTCCCTGACTATCTGTTGAAGCCGGATTTTGATGGCGGCGTGGTTCCTTATCGCGCGAACGGTCAGACTATCGGATGGATCACAAAGCGATGGAATCCTGAGGTGCAAGATAGATTCAACGTCCTCTTGGAGGCCCTGGGAGCTGAGTTTGATGGCGAAATCGAGGGGATCAACCTGCAGGAGACAGCAATCGAAGTGACTGACAATCTAGACGCAACGTTCTCACCGGAAGTCTATGCTGCATCCATTCAGAAAAACATGCGGAATCTCAAGGCAGCATTTCCGACTGCAACCACAATGCAATACGCGAATTTTATGCCGGGCGAGTGGCTTCCCTGGGAGGACCATGGGTACCTCCGTGGGGTCTACGAAACCGGCAACGAAATCGGGGTTGGATTAGGCGCACCCGACTTGCTTTTTCAAAGGCGTGCGCAGCTCAACCATCCGATCACACTTATGCACGAAAGTGATTATTCCGTTCCGCTGGGGATTGCCATTCAGGATGGAAACTATGTCGGGTCCACCGGTGCGGACGCCCACTTCGCCGACCGTGCCTCAGGAGCGCCAACAACCCGCTCTCAAGTCCCGCTTCTTCACGCATTCGCCAAGGAATTTCTCAAAGTAAACTATATGTTTTGGGTTGACCAAGACCCTTACTTTGAGACTCAAGTTCTACCCTGTTTCGACGATTGATATTGCGATGCGCTAAGTGAATATGGTGTGGTCTCAATCAAAATAAGTGACCGTTCTAGGGCGACTTAAGTGCCTCACCGCATCTTCCCGTCGCAGCCTCAATCCTCCACCAACGCGACCAGGATCTCCCCTTCCGGCACTTGCGCGCCGAGCGCGACGCCGACCGCCTCGACCACGCCTTCCCGAGGCGCGGCGAGTGAGTGTTCCATTTTCATCGCTTCCATCACCGCCACGACCTGACCTTTCTCGACCGTGTCGCCGGCTTTGACATTCACGGCGATGACTTTGCCTGGCATTGGCGCTTTGACGGCATTGCCGCCGGCCAGAGCTTCGGCTTCGGCTTCGAAATCCGGCACTTCGACCAGCACGCTATCGCCGCCTGTCGTCACCGCATAGCGGCGCGGCGACAGGTCAGTCAACAACGGCATTGAGATGTCGTCCGGCACGTCATGCTCGCGCGGGTCGAACCAGTCGGCATCCTCGCCGACCGCGACCGCGGTTTTCATCACAGGCGTGGCATTCATGCGCCAGCCATCTTTGATCGTCCACGGCGTGTCGCCGCTATCGCCAAGCAGGACATCGCAGACGGCCATGACAGAGGCATGCTGATGCGCGCCAGGCGGCTGGCTCAGCGCATCGCCCTGGTCGGCAATCCAATTGACATGATGGACGCCGTCTATGAACGCATCCGCCATGGCGCAGCGGCGCAGGAAGCCGATATTGCCAGGCACGCCAACCAGCTGCAAATGCGCCAGCGTGTCGATCAAGCGGTCATTCGCCATGTCGCGATCCTCGCCCCAGACGACCAGTTTTGCGATCATGGAATCATAAGAGGCCGGCACGCGGTCGCCGCTTTCAAAACCGGCTTCCCAGCGGATCCAGTCGTCTTCGGAATTGGCCAGCATACCAAACTCTTCGATCAGACCGGAGCCTGGGCGGAAATCGTCAGCCGGGTCCTCGGCGCAAATCCGCGCTTCGATCGAATGGCCGAGCAATTGGATATCGTCTTGCTGGGCGGGCAGGGGCTCGCCGCTGGCGACGCGCAATTGCCACTCGACCAGGTCGGTGCCGGTGACCATTTCCGTCACCGGGTGCTCGACTTGCAGCCTTGTATTCATTTCCAGGAACCAGAACGTGTCCAGGGCCAGAGGCTTGGCGCCGTCGACAATGAACTCGACGGTGCCAGCGCCTTCATAGCCAACCGCTTGCGCCAATTGCACGGCGGCGCCGCACATCGCAGCACGCACCTCTTCTGGCATGCCTGGGGCGGGGGCTTCTTCGATGACTTTCTGGCGCCGCCGCTGCAGCGAACAATCGCGCTCAAACAAGTGGACGGCATGGCCATGGCTGTCGCCAAACACCTGGACTTCGATATGGCGCGGCTGTTCGACCAGTTTTTCCAGCATCACGCGGCCATCGCCAAACGCGGCTTCGGCTTCGCGCACCGCGCTTTCCAGTTCGCCGGGCAGCTCATCGGCTTTCGAGACGAGACGGATGCCGCGTCCGCCGCCGCCGGCCACCGCTTTGATCAGCAGTGGAAAGCCAATCCGTTCGGCTTCCTTAGCCAACGTCTTGGCGTCTTGCGCCTCGCCGCGATAACCTGGCAGGACCGGAACACCGGCCTCTTCGGCAATGGCCTTGGCGCGGTCTTTCAGCCCCATGGACTCAATCGTCTCCGGCTTCGGGCCGACCCAGATCAGCCCGGCTTCTGTCACAGCGCGGGCAAAGCCAGCATTCTCGGACAAGAAGCCATAGCCGGGATGGATGGCGTCAACATCGGCCTGCTTTGACGCCGCGATGAGGCGATCCATATCGAGATAGCTCTCAGTCGCAGAGGCGGCGCCGATCCAGATCGCTTCATCGGCTTCGCGCACATGTTTGGCCGCGGCATCAGCGTCTGAATAGACCGCGACCGTGCGGATGCCCAAGGCGCGGCAGGTGCGCATGATACGGCAGGTGATTTCGCCGCGATTGGCGATGAGAAGCGAAGAGATCATAGGTCCGCCCTTAGTCTTATGGTGGGGGCTGAGCTGGTCATTTGGCCTTGCCCCTTCTTCCATTTACCGCCTAAGCTAATGCTTCGAAAAGAGTAAGGGGAAAACGTATGGCCTACGCATCTGGAATCCGTTTGAGCAGTCTCGCTGGCCTGATTGGCGCCGGCGTTGGCGGCTATATTGGCTATACTCAAGCCGCCGATGTCAGCGACCTGACGCCGGTCACAGGCGCGTTGATCCTTGGCGGCGTTGGCCTGGTGGCTGGCAGCGCAGGGGCGTTTATCCTGAAATCCCTGATGCAATTTGTGATCTATGCGATCATGCTCGGCGTTGTGGTCTTTGTGTTCCAGAACCAGATCGAATCAATGACCGGGATCAACCCGATTGAGGCGACGCTTTCCTTTCTGAGAGGACTGGGATTGCCGGTCGGGGCCATTCCCGGCGTCGAATAGCGTTTACTCCGCCCAATCGGGCTTTCGTTTTTCCAGGAAGGCGGACAGACCTTCTTTGCCTTCATCGCTGACACGCCGCGCAGCGATCCGTTTGGCGGTCTCGCGACTCAGCGCGGCGCTGAACGGCTCGCCGGTAAAATCGAGCACGAGATTCTTGGCGTCGCGAATGGCGCCAGGTGCAGCGCCCATAGCGAGGCTGGCAATATGCTCTTCCATGCCGCTCAGCCCGTCAAAATCGTCGACGACATATTGCACCAGGCCAATCTTTTCCGCGTAATCTGCGTCAAAGCCTTCAGCGGTGACAAACAAGGCCTTGGCCCAGCGCGGGCCGATCGCATTGATCACAAAAGGTGAGATCGTGGCCGGGGTCAGGCCGAGCCGGACCTCGCTGAATTTGAATTTTGTGCCTTTGACCGCAACCGCTATATCGCAGGCCGCGACCAGCCCGGCGCCGCCGCCCATCGCCGCGCCCTGGACCAAAGCCACGGTCATCTGCGGCAGCTCAGCAAGCTTGCGCAGCATTTCTGCCAAAGCCATCGCGTCTTGCTCATTGTCCTCGCGGGTCCAATGCTGAGCCGCTTTCATCCATTCGAGATCCGCCCCGGCGGAGAAACTCTTGCCGGCGCCGCGCAGGATGACCATGCGCAATGTGTCCTGTTCTTCCAGCGTTTCGAGGGCGTCGGTCAGCTCCTCAATCACCTGGCTGTTAAAGGCATTGTGCCGGTCCGGCCGGTTCAGCGTCAGGATCGCTATGCCGTCTCTTGTGGCGTCCAGTTGGATGGTTTCGTATTCGGCCAATCTTCAGCCCTTTCTTCGGAAACACGTCGGTAATGGCTGTCACGGCGCAGCGCCGGCTTTTCAACCCACCACCATAATAGATAACTCAGCGCAAAGACCAATAAGGTGGATACCGTAAGGCCGCCGGCAAACCCGAGCAGATCAAATAGACCGGCCGCAACCAAGCCCTGAACGACCGGGAAATGGACGATATAGACGCCATAACTGACATCGCCCCAACGCGCTGCATTGAGCGCGGGTCCAGGCGTAAAGGCGGCGCCTGCGATCAGTCCAAACAGCCCGAGCACGCGCAGCGCATCCAGCGCCGGCACCAGGATAGACAAGACCAGGCTGATGGCGCCGATCAGGATCAGCAAGCGGGCATGCGCCCGGACCAGATCCCAGAGGCGCCACATCGCCATGCCGGCTGCAAAATACATCATCTGGCCAGGCAATTGCCGCGCGATTTGCTCGCTCAGCGGATGGCTCATGGCGAGCGCGCCTTCGCGCCAGGCAAACCCGGCAATGACCAGGACAGCAATCGCCAGCCACCAGGCGCGGCCCAGCTTGCTGAGTCCCCAGGCCAGAAGCGGCACCAGCGCGTAGAACATGACTTCGATCTTGAGCGTCCACAGCGCTCCATTCACAATGGACAGGCGTTGGTCTTCAAACAGGCCTGGCAGCTCTGGCTGCAGGAAATTCAGGAAGACGAGATTGGCGCCGACATATTGCGCAATATGTTGCCAGGCACCGGCTTGGCCGAAGGTCAGGATCAGGCTGATCAGCGCCGGGATCAAAATGATCACGGCATAAGCCGGGTACAGGCGCCGGATGCGTTTGCCCGTATAGTCAGACAGCCCGCGTGAACGTTGCCAGGAGCCATAGACCAGGGCACCGGAAATGACGAAAAAGCCTTGAATGGAGAGCTCGGCCAATGCGGCCAGCGTGTCTTCGACCGAGGTGTCGGCCTGAAATCCGCTCAGCACCGCGGCATGGTACAAGAATACCATACTGGCGAGCCCTAAACGCAAGGCGTCGAACCGGTTCAAACTTGTCCCCATGTCTCATTCTAGGCAGACAGGTCCGCCAGAACAAGCGGCAAAAAGAAACGCCCGCAGGGGAATGCGGGCGTTTCTCGGAGCGGGATCAAACAGTAGCGTTAAGTTGTTCGATCTTTTTTGTGTTTGCCGTCTTTCGACTTGGCTTTCTTCATCGCTCCTTCGAATTCGGCGAGGGAGAGCTCACCGTCATCACCCGCGAGTTTGGCGAACTTTTCGTTTGCTTTCTCCGCGGATACTTTGCCGTCTGCCGTTTTGTAGGCGACATATTCGGCTTGTGTGATCATGCCGCTGGCATCAGCGTCGATCTTGTTGAAGTAATCAGCCGCCGATCCGGCATGGGCGACAGCCAACGCACTTGCTGCAAAAAGCCCTGCTACTCCGGTTACAATTTTGAGTTTCATGTGAAGTCCCTCCCTGGAACAGTTGAATTCAGCGCCCTTGAAGGAGAGCGCGTTACATTTGTAACTACATAACGTGTTACAGTTGTAGTTACAGATTGTTAATGGTGGGGGGAGCAGGATAGATAGAGCGTTTGTTATGTCTGCTTTGGGTCAGGAGGAGACATTAGGCGAGTGGCCTACTTGGGGCGAGTTTAAGCCGCTCGTATTTACAGCTTTGGACATTAAACGAGGGCATAGAGATCGCCCGGCCGATATGCTTAGGTTCCCAAATGGATGATCTTCTACTCGTATTAATTGTAGCAAAAGAGCTACTCGCCGATCCGCGCAACACATTCGATTGGTCGGACTGGAATGATATGAACGAAGCGACGCGAGAGATTGATGAATGGATAGCAAAGGTGGAAAACGGTCAAAAGTTTGATCGGCGAAAGCTCTCTTTGCTGTTTGCGCCAACAGGGAATATTCAAGAAGTGAGTCTCAGCAGCGGCTGGGGAGATCAGTTTCTAGAGCTTGCCGAGGATTATGATCGGGCAATCAAAAAAGTCTGAGTTTAAAACACATTAGCGACGGTCGGCGACCGTCATGGGGCGAGTTTAAGACACTCGCAGACACTCCATTACTATCATTTTGAAGCGATTGGTGCCCTTGCGCGCTCGCCTCTTTCAATGCATCGGTCTTCTAACTCAACAGTTCGCGCATGTAGGATGGGGCTGCAAATGGATTTAGACTTTGTACGAGCAGATCTCGAACAGCACCGCGAATTGCTCATACAGTTCAATATTGAATATCTCAGCTGGGCCGACGATTGTATACAAGAACACTTCGAGCTATCGCTACCAAGTCTCTTGGGAATGCCTATACCTGACTACGTCCACGTCTCGTTAGACAAGCTGTGTGAAGGAACGCCGCCAAACGGCGTCGTTTATATCGTCTTTAATGGGGAGGAAGCGCTTGGAATGGGCGGCCTCCGCCGCATACGAGACGGCGTTGGCGAGATTAAACGCATCTATGTCTCCCGAGCGAGCCGCGGTGGAGGTACTGGCGCAAAGATCTTTAATCGGCTCGTGCGTGACGCGCAGAGCTTTGGCTATGAAGAACTGGTGTTGGATACTGGCCCTTTCATGACTTCCGCACATCGAATCTACCAGGCTGCCGGATTTGCAGATATCCCTCCATATGAGGAGGCAGAGGTGCCAAAAGCGCTACAACATGACTGGCGCTTTATGCGCTTCCGATTGAGCTAACCGATTGGCTGCCTACGGCGAGTTTTGTCCCGAGCACCAATGTCCGATCTCGGGTGCCCTCAATCCAAAGGTCAGAGAACGGTTTGGAGCGAACTTAGACCGTTCGTTACTCGTTATCGGATTTCAGCCAACCGATCCCATAGATCCGTGGTCTCAGCACTTGCGATCATGCTATCAACCATCTTCACGAAGTCGCGATTGAAATAAACAGAACAGATTTCCCACAAGGCACGCGCCCGTTCCGTTCCTAAAACGAAGTAGATCACATCGCGGTACGTCTCCCAGGAACTCTGATCCATTGCTCCGCTTTTATATTGCAGCCATTCATATTCCCGCGCGCGCATTTGACCGATCATCCAAAAAAACAATTGCGTTTTCTCAGAAAACGTAGGTGTCTCTTTTTGTGAAAAGATACGTCCTAATTCGGGAAACTCAACGAATTTGTAGACACCCGTTTGGTCGTTTTCGAGTTGTGTTTGACGGGTATCGGAGCGAAGCTGAGCGGTCCCCTGCCTGATTTGGATCGTTAGGTAAACGAGGGTGATGGCAACCACAATTACGCCGATTATCTGCGCAATCTGGGCGATTTGATCGAGTGTCATTCCAATCCCTCCGACGCCGCTTCAATCCGATCGATGAGCCCCTGCGCCTCAAGCTCTACGCGTTTGAGCGAGTCGCTGTGAAGGGCGGCGAACTCTGCGGTTGTCCGAACGACGCCCTGCATTTCCGGATCGAGCCTAACAATCTCAACCAACGCATCGAGGTCTGTCTCGGTAAACGGACTCAGGCCGTGTTTCTGACCTGCAAATACCGTGCGATCCCGGTGCGGTCGATAGGTCGTGTCATGGCTATTCATGACCGTGCCCCAAAACGTCCGGTATCGCTGCAAATCCCTTACGATCTGGCGATCGGTAATGATGGAGAATTCGCCTGCAGCGATCAGCGCATTCAAAGCCGCATCATGTTGCGATGGGAAATACCGCATTGTGATGAGCGCCCAATGGTCTGATGACGGATCCGCGTCTCCGTCGTTGGGCGAAGCGACTGATATTTCGGTGTTCGCCATTGGATTTTGAACTGGCAGTGTCACGAGTGCAAGCGGCTCGAGGCCAGCGCGATCCAGAACCGTATTTGCGGCGTCAATGCTCAATTGCGCGGCATCAGACGATGCGCTTAGCATTAGGACGTCCTGGCGCAAATCGTCGAGCAGTTCGACGAGCACTTGCTGCTCCCTGAGCGCATCGGATCGGGCGTTATTCCAATTGGCAACCTGAATACCTATGAAAACACCGATCACGACGATGATAAAATCTATCCCAACCGCGAACCAGTTCTGGTCTTTGATGTGTTTAGTGATGCGACGCAGAAGCATTCGAGTCCCCAATCTCTTCCTTGTGGGACCATGGAACAAAGTCGAAAAAATGCAAAGCCTTGCATCTGACGGAGTAAACGTCAGAGTCCGTTTTAGGGCGTTTTAAGTCGTTCGCTAAAGTCCGCTTTGACGCCGAAAGCAGACGCGATCTTTATGCTAGGACGAGACAGTGCGCGCGCGATGCGCGCTTCTCAATTGATCTTGACTCGCAAACAATCTCGAGACGCCGCCACCAATAGTCCATCCGGCGTTTGCGATAGGCCATATCCGTCTTTGAAGTATGGTATTTTGACGGTCCGATCGATCGTCCCGTCATGGCCAGCTAGAGAATGACACATGCCGTCCTCGGTTAAAATGAGGACGGTATCTTCTGACCCCATAACGCTCGAACGAATGTTTGCTGACAGGTCCAATTCCCAGGAGGCTGTGACGTCTGGGTTTCGTCTCCTGAGCAGCCCTTTTCTTGACTCTTCCACGACGAGCGCCGCGACGTGACCGTGTTGCGATGCGACAATAACCTTCTCATCCACAATGATGGGTTTTTGAGACACGTCGCCTTGTGCCTTGAGATCGTAACGGTCGAGAAATCGGCCATTGTTCAGGTCAAATATAGCGACATGATTGCGACTGCCGACAAATACATGATCTCCGAGAATGACCGGATCGAATAGAATGTGTTTGTATTCTTGTTGCCAGACCAACGCGCCCGTCACGGCATCGGTGCAATAGAGGATGTAATTCCATTCTCCGAATTTCGGAGAGACGCTAACACTATGAATGATGCAACCGGCGGTTTCACGCGCGGCCAAGCCATAGCAATGTCCGCCATTCTCGAACGTCCAGATCACCTCTCCAGACTGACAATCAATCGCTCTAGAATACTTGGATTGGCCGGCTATTTCGGCATAAACAAATCGGTCATGACTTAGAATTCCACCCCACAAATTCTGTTCGGACGGCTGAGCCTGCCAGCACAAATGCCCCCGCATATCGAATTTCAAAACATGCCCACTAAAACTTGTGACGTACACGAACCCATCGGATGAAATCACCGGCTGTGCAAAGAAATGCTCGTGATCAAATCGCCACAATTCTTCGCCGGAATCGAAATCCAGACAGACGAGTGTGCCGTTGAAGTTGCTGTCTTGTCCGTGATTGATCGTCAAGATCGCACGATCGGCATGAAGCAAAGGACGCCTATGAGAAACTGAGCGCGAGCCCTTTAAGCCAAATTTCCAAACCGTCTTCATTGACGTGACCCTATGCACGTTAAAGACCGTTTCAAGCCTATTCTCTTCGAGCGATCGGTTCAGGGCGATTATTCCATCGGCGGCATTCCATAAAGCGGGCGAACGTCGTCAGGGACCAGGCTCATATCGATTAGGATGCCGCGCTCGGCGCCGATGCGGCCGACAATCGCGCCAATTTCAGGCGGCGTTAAATCGCCGGCCGCGGCGACTTCCATGGCGACGGCATCAAAAAAGTCATCAAACGCGCCTTGCGATGTGCCAACCAGCAAGGTCGCCGACTCGCTGCCTGCATTCCACATCGCGTGTGTGCCCCCGCGCGGCAACATGACCAAGCCGCCTGGCGAAATCGTCTTCTGTACGCCATCCGCCATGAAGGTAACGGTGCCGGCTCTGACATAGAAGAACTCGTCTTCATGCGTGTGCGTGTGAGGCGGGGCGCCGGCGCTATTGGCAGGGATTTCCACCTCAAAAAGACTGAGGCCGGCGGCATTGGAGTCTGCACCCGCCAATCGGATTGTGGGGTGAAGCGGAAAATCGATTGGCGCCCCTTCGCCGGAATCGATCAAGAGCGCGGGTCTTGGCTCTGCGACGCTGGGTTTTTCCTCTGCCAGACTGGATGATGTGCAGGCCATGAGCGCGATGGCTGATAGGCTGACCAAAGCGCTGCCGTGTAAGTTTTTCATTGCGAATCCTCCCTCTCTCGCGATCAGCATGCGGGAGGCGGCACGGGCTTGCAAGTCTCGCGGGTCTGGCTTGTCTGACGGCACGCCGTCAGTATCTGATCCCGGGGCTTCGATCTTACATGCTCCGTATTGGCGCTTTGGATTCGGGTTCGGGTTTTCCGGCGCCTTTGCCATAGCCATATTTTTTCAACAGGCCGCGAAACTGGTGATAGCTCAAGCCGAGGGATTTTGCGGCCTTGCCTTGATGGCCTTCAAAGGCAGACAAGGCCGTGTCGACCAGGCTGGTTTCGAACAGGCGGACCTGGTCTTCAAACGGAATGTCGAGCACCGGTGGCGGCGGTGCGGGCGCAGCGGGCGTGTCTTGCCGCACGTCCGGGGCCGGCGCAGCGAGGCTGGCTGCCGGACGCCAGGGCGAGTCGAACGGATCGAGCGCGTCTGGGTCGAAGCGGACCGGATCGGTCGAGTGTTCGGCAATCGCGCGATACGTGATGCGCTGGGCAAAATTGCGCAGCTCGCGCACATTGCCGGGCCAGGCATGCGCTTCCATGGCCGCGATGGCGGAGGGCGCAAAGCCTGGAAAATCCTCTGCCATTTCCCGCGCCATGCGGCGGGCAAAGAAATCAGCCAGTAAGGAAATGTCGGCCGGCCGGGCGCGCAAAGGGGGCAGGGTGACGACATCAAAGGCCAGACGATCAAGCAAGTCGGCGCGAAAGTCGCCGGCCGCTGCTTTACTCGGCAAGTCGACATTTGTGGCCGCGACCACGCGGACATTGGTCGACAGGACTTTCTCACCGCCGAGACGCTGGAACTCGCCATATTCGACAACGCGGAGCAGTTTCTCCTGCACTTGCATCGATGCGGTCGCGATTTCGTCCAGGAAGAGCGTGCCGCCATCGGCCAGCTCGAAGCGGCCCAGGCGGCGTTCGGTGGCGCCGGTAAAGGCGCCGCGTTCGTGGCCGAACAATTCACTGTCCAGAAGCTGCTCGGACAGGGCCGCGCAATTCACTTTGACGAACGGGCCGTCCCAACGCCGGGACAGGAAGTGCATGCGCTCGCCAATCAATTCCTTGCCGGTGCCGCGCTCACCTATGATCAGACACGGACGATCCAAAGGCGCCAACCGCGAGACATGCTCTTGGGCTTCCAGCCAACTCGGGTCTTCGCCAATCAGCTGCGGGGTTTGACCACCAATCATGAGGCGAAAATAGTCAATATGTTTAGTCAAATCAACTAAATAAATTCGCTAAATAAGCTAACTTGCTTTAATCGAATGTGCCAGAAACTGAAAAATAACCATTATAAACAGAGGCTTAGTGATTTAATTCAAAACTGGCACGGTCCTTGAAATGAAAGTGGCACAGCGGCCAAAGGGGTCGCTTGCTAGAAGGAAGAAAAAACAATGACCGAGCGCTCTTACGACAAAGGCTATGACGACACACGATACGATCAGGCCCGCCGTGAGAGTGGCCGCTTTGGCCGCTACCTCTCCACTCGCTCACCAGAGACCTGGATGTTCTTTGTCGCTGGTGTCTTTCTCGGCGGCTTCTTCTTCTAAGAGCTAAAAATAGCCAAAAGAACCCGCGTTTCCTCCCACCCCTCATGAACCCCAAAAGATACAAGGAAAAACTCTCATGGGAATGTTCTCTCGCCTCGGCGACATTATCAACTCCAACATCAACGCGATGCTGGACAATGCCGAAAACCCAGAAAAGATCGCTCGCCTGATGATTCAGGAAATGGAAGACACTCTGGTTGAAGTTCGCACCGCTGCGGCCCGCGCAATGGCCGACAAGAAAGAGATGCAGCGTGAGATCACGCATTATACCAATATCCGCGACGACTGGGAGCACAAAGCCGGCCTCGCGATTGATAAAGGTCGTGAAGATCTCGCCCGCGGCGCTCTGGTCGCCAAGCAAAAAGCGGAGCAGGAAATTGTCCGCCGCGAAGAAGCGATGGAACTGGCAGATGAAGCGTTTCACAAGCGCCAGGACGATCTGACCCGTCTGCAAGCCAAGCTGGACGAAGCCAAAGCCAAGCACCGCGCGCTGATGATGCGCCGGGAAGCCGCTGAGCAACGCATCCGCGTCCGCACTCAGACTTATGACACCCGCGTCGATGATGCTCTGGCCCGTTACGCCAATGTCGAGCGCAAAGTCGATGAGCTGGAAGCCTATGCTGAGACCATTCGCGGTGCTGAGCCAACGCTCGAGCAAGAGTTTGCAGCGCTGGAACGCAATGACGCGATCGAGGCCGAACTGGACGCTCTGAAAAAGAAGCGTGCCAAGACTTCGCCAAAGCCCGTAAAAACCGCTGAGAAGAAAGAAGCGTAATCATGTTAGTACCGTTTGCAATCTTAGCCGGTTTCATGACCGCAATCACCGCGCCGGGCCTGATCGCCCTGCATCTGGAAGACCGCCGCAAGGCGAAAGAAGAGGCTGCCAGCTGATGGAAGAAGAGTTCATCATTGCGATTGTCGCGATTGGTGCGATTTTCATCATCTTTCCCGGCATGATATTTCACTACATCACGCTGTGGCGGAAGCAGAAAACGCTGATGCCGGATGATGAAAGAATGCTCGAAGATCTCTGGCGCTCGGCCAGAGCCATCGAGCGGCGGATCGAGACAATTGAAGAATTGCTCGATGCACAAGAGGACGAAGAGCCTCGCGCCCGCCGTCCGCTAAAGCCGCGTCGGTTTGAGGAGTAAATCATGCCCCACAGAAGACGACATTATCGCCCGTTAAGAGACGAAATTCACACAAGCAAAGAAGAAGAGATGTTCCGTTCACCCAACCCAAAACGCTTTTACCGTTCACGTACAGACAGTGTCTGGCTCGGAGTTTGTGGCGGGGTGGCCGAACGGTTCGGCTGGGAACCGACACTGGTTAGACTCCTGTTCGTTCTGAGTATTTTCTTCATGGCCGGTCCGTTTTCGATCTTCGCATACATCATTGTTGCGATGATCACGCCAAAAGAACCGATGGGGCGCCCTAATTTGGCCCCAGAAGAGGAGCAGTTTTGGCGCAATGTTTCAGACCGTCCACGCGTGACGGCCTCAGGGCTCAAATACACGTTCATGGATCTGGAAGAGCGGCTGCGCAATATCGAGCGCAGTGTGACCAGCGAAGAATGGCGACTAAAAAAAGCCTTTCGGGATCTAGAACAAAATTAGAGATTGGGTTACAAGTGTAACCAGGGATCAGGCAAGTAAGGATTTAGAAGGGGGATTTTCCCATGACACGCAAGGCCATCAGAAGCGGTATCCAAACCGGATTGCTCGTCGCTGCTGTCCTCTCTGTCGCCGCCTTTGCTAGCGTCAAGGATGATGGCGTGAAGCTCGCGGCAGGCGGCGTTGAGATGACGCTGAAAGCGTCTTTCGACAAAGGGCTGATGATCAGCTTCATTGCGCCAGAATAGGCGCACCACAAAATTCTGCTCCGGCACCACTCTCTATCCCTGAACGCACACTTTGAGAGCGCCGGACCAGGAGCTACCCCACTCACACTGGGGGGAAGTCTCGCAAAATGATGCGGGACTTCCGGCGTAAGTGACGCCCGCCAGACAAACTGGATCCGGCGACACTTAAAGGGAAAGTCAAAGCGCAAATTGAACGAATATTAAGCGTTATCTGCGTAAGCCTCTGCGCGATGAATGAACCGACTTTCAGACGCTTATTCCCGTCACATCAGTCCGCAAGTGCCGCATCCAAGCCGATGACGCCAAGTCCGCTTTCGGTGTGGCGGAGCGATGACGCGCTGAAACTGTTTGGCTGGGCCGTGTTCCTGGCTTGCTGGGTGATCACGCAGGCACAGGTTTCATGGTCTGGAAATGAAATTAATTATTTCGATCTCGCACATAGCTGGATTGCCGCAGATCAATATACAAATGCGCACGCCTCAAAGGATTCGTCCTTCGCTCGAATTGTGAGCTTCCTGGTGATGGGGGGCGGTGTTCAAGTCTTAGGCATGGAAGGCGCGTATCACGCGTTTCAACTCTTCTTCCTCGTGACCACACCGCTGGCTTTCCTGGTTCTGGCGCGCGCCTTAAAGATCGATGTGTCGATCGCGGCTTTGACCATGGTCGTCTTTCTGTTTTGCGGACGCGAGAGTCTTGTCGGCGCAGAAACATTGTTTGGCTCGATCGAACCCAAATCCTTCGCTTATCTGTTTGTTTTGCTGGGTCTGGGCTGTGCGGTTCTGGATCGTCGATTATTGGCCGCGGTCTTACTGGCGGTCGCGGTCTATTTCCATTTCCTCGTCGGCGCGTTTTGGGGCGCGGCCGCCTTTGGCTTGTATCTGCTGCGGGACAAGCAACTATTCCGAATGGTGCCGGCTTTCGGCGTGTTCACATGTCTGGTTCTGCCGCTCTTTGTCGGCATCGTAATCGAGCGTAGCGGAGGCGTCGCAACCGACGCGTTCGAGATCTCGCTGAACGCAATCTATGCCGAGTTCCGGGTGCCGCATCACACGGCACCTTATGTCGAAACAAGACTTTTCTTCGCAGACTGGTTTTGGGGCTTTGTCTTGCACGCAGCAATCGCCGGCTTGTTCGCGCTATGGGCGCGACGCCAATCCGGCAGCCAGGCAACCCTGTCGCTGTGGCTGGCGGGTCTGAACGCGTACATTCTTCTCGCGGCTTTGATCGCATATCTCGATCGAGACACGCACGCCTTGGCGCTGTTCTATCTGTTCCGTCCAAGCGGATTGATCCTGCTTCTGTCCATCCTCTGGGGCTTGGCGACGGGGATCGAGCTGATCAAGCGTTGGAGGACTGAAACCGTCTTGGGCGCGCTGTTTGTGGCTTTGATTCTGGTCGCAACTCCAGCCCTTCATTCCGCTGCGCGCGTCGTACAAGGCCCTGCGCCGCTGGCATCGACGGCAACGCCTGCGCAAGCGGACATGATTGAATGGGTCAAGCAGAATACTGAGGCGGATGCGGTGATTGTGATGGAGCCGGTTCCGACAATGCGTTTCATGGGTGAGGCGGTTGGCATCTGGGTCGGCATGGAACGATTGCTGGAGCGCCCGACCCTGGTCAATTTCAAATTTGTGCCAACCGCCAAGGCAGACCTGGCGCGCTGGTATGCGCTGATCCTCTGGCGTCAGGCCCTATTTGAGGGCGCTTGCGATCGCATCACGGAATACAGGGTTGATTATCTCATCACCCGTACGGCAGGCAGCCCCGACGTTTTGAGCGATTGCACGCGCATCATTTGGCAGAGCGATGAAAATATGGTTCTAGCCGTATGGCCCGCTGCGGCGCCATAAAAAGGATTTCAGAATGATTCTCGTCACCGGTGCGACTGGCAATGTCGGCAGCGAAATCGCGCGCCAATTGATCGCGCAAGACACCCCGTTTCGGGTCTATGTCCGCGATGGTGACAAGGCGAGGCAGATGATTGGCGCTGGCGATTATCAAATCGCGCTCGGATCATTCTCTGATGCCGATGCGTTTGAGCAGGCGCTGAGCGGCGTCGATGCGGTCTATATGGTCACCAATCAGAGCGATGTCTTCAAGCAGGACCTGACGCGCATGGTCGCGCAAGTTTCGCGGGCCGGCGTTCAGCGCTTTGTCATGTTGTCCGCGGAAGGCGATGCTGAGAATGAGGTCTTTTTCGTGCGCCGCACAGGTGAGCTGGAAGACATTGTCAAAGCTGCCAGTTTGCCGTGGACCTTCCTGCGCCCGGACTGGTTCATGCAGAATTTTGCCGGCTATGTCGAAATGGGCATGGTCGCGTTTCCAGACGGTCCAGGCAAAACCAGTTTTGTTGATGTCCGAGATGTCGCGGAAGTCGCGATTAAGGCCTTGCGCGAGGACGGCCATCAGCATCGAACCTATCGATTGACGGGGCCGGATGCGATGACCTTCGCGGGCGCCGCGGCTCGGATCAGCGCTGTGATTGGACGTGACATTCCATTTGTCGGGATCACGCCGGACCAGATGCGGGATGCCTTGATCGCCAATGGCGCAGAGCCCTGGTATGCCGAAATGAATGCGGAAATGACCAAGGCGGTCAGGATGGGATTTAACTATTCTCCATCGAATGACATTTCATTTCTGCTTGGCCGTAATCCACGCGCGATCGAGGCATATGCCGCGGATAAGTTGAGCTGATTTTCGGTCAAACGACCGCTGCAGGCGTCAAGCGTTAACCAAAAACAGCAATCTCACGCATCTGTTAGGTCGTTTTTTCATTTGTTTTGTGCCAAATGGCCCGGAAGTGGCATAAGTAAGTGGCATGTCAGACAAGCGTATTCTTCTGATCATTGGTGGCGGCATCGCGGCCTATAAGTCTCTCGAGCTGATTCGAGAGCTGTCTCGGCGCGGCATTGCCAGCCGGTGCATTGTCACCAAAGGCGGTCAGGAATTCGTCACACCGCTTTCTGTCTCTGCGCTGTCCGGCGAAAAAGTCTTCACGGAATTGTTCGATCTCGATGATGAAGCCGATATGGGGCATATCCAATTGTCCCGATCAGCCGATCTTGTCGTCGTCTGTCCGGCCACCGCCGATCTGATGGCGAAAGCCGCAGGCGGACTCGCCAATGATCTCGCTTCAACCACTTTGCTGGCGACCGACAAGCCGGTGATGATGGTGCCGGCGATGAATGTCCGGATGTGGGAACATGCGGCCACGCAGCGCAATGTTGAAACCTTGCGCAGCGATGGCGTCATCGTCATGGATCCGGATGAAGGCGCCATGGCATGCGGCGAGTTTGGTCCTGGCCGTTTGCCAGAGCCGCTGGCGATTGCGGATCGGATTGAGGCGCTGTTGAGCGATGGCCCGGTGCTGTATGGTCTGGAGCCGAAACCTTTGGCCGGGCGCCATGCCTTGATCACGGCCGGCCCGACGCGCGAGCCGCTCGATCCGGTGCGCTTCCTGTCTAATCATTCCAGCGGCAAGCAAGGCTATGCGATTGCCGGGGCCTTGGCGCGGGCGGGCGCGCGGGTGACTCTGGTGTCTGGCCCGGTCGCGCTCGAGGCGCCAGACGGTGTGGATCTGGTCTCGATTGAAACCGCGCGCGAAATGCTCGACGCCTGTCAAAGCGCGCTGCCGGCAGATGTCTTCGTCTCAGTGGCAGCGGTTGCTGATTGGCGCCCAAGCCGCGCCGCGGCGAAGAAGATGAAGCTGAAAGAGGGTGACGGCGATCCGCATCCAAATCTGGAACTGTCGGAAAACCCGGACATTCTCGCCACGCTGTCGCGCAAGAAGAAGCATCGCCCAAGCCTCGTCATCGGCTTCGCAGCGGAAACGCATGATGTTGAAAGCCTGGCAATTGCCAAGCTGAAGCGCAAACGCTGTGACTGGATTGTCGCCAATGATGTCAGCGGCGATGTCATGGGCGGAGCGATGAATGAAGTTGCTCTGGTAACGCGTGATGGCATTGAAGATCGCTGGCCGCGCATGACCAAGGAAGATGTCGCGGGGCGTCTGGTGGCGCGGATTGCGCAAGAGTTTGATGACGAAGCTGATCAAATCGCAGCGGAATAAATTTCACAAAACCTGACCGTAAGAATGTGCTAGCCTACCTCCAGGATCTGTCAGGGAGGACGCGTATGGCACGACCGATTCCAACCGACGAGCACCTGCTCGCGATGATTTACAAGAAGAATCTCAAGGCTTTCTCCGACTGGTCGGAAGACAATAAGACCCGGGTCGCGAAGATCTGGGTGCCGATCGATATTGATGAAATGGCGAAGAAATATCGTTGTGACCCGGACCTGATTTTTGGTCGGCTCTATTATCATATGAATGAGAAATACGGCTCCAGCACAGGCGATGGGCAGGACGTCAATTTCTTCAATATGCGGCTCGCCAATGATCGCCATGTGGTGAATTTTCCACTGCTGACTTCGGTCCTCGCCAATCTGCAGGACGAGCGGAAGCGGTTCATTATCTCAACGCGCCTGGCTGCCTTGTCGCTGGTGATTTCGGCGATTTCGATTGGGATTGCGGTGCTGACTTGAAGTGGGGGGCATTGGTCTGGTGGCCTACAGCGCCCTTAAAAGGACTCTCATTACGTCAAATATAGAACTCGCATTGACATGCAGACATCGACGTTTCGATTAATTGCTTTGACAAGTCATTCCCCTTCGGCATCAATTATTTAATGAGGATATTTTTTTCCACTCTTCTTTTGATCTCAGTAGCGGCCTGTATTCCGATCCAGCTGACTCCATCTTTCAATTGTGAGGATGATCCTGACCTAAACGAGGTGAGAAAATTTCTTTATCGACTCGATGGTAGTGGCTGGCGCCCTGGGCACGGTGATGTTGGAGAAGATGCCAGGATTTCCATATCGGAAACGCATTTGTCGATCCTTCCCGCTGCTAATGGTTTCGGTGCGGGGCTCCCCGATATTCCATTGACGGTCTTCGATCGAGATTCTGGTGATACGATTAGGATCTGTCGCAATAATGAGGGTGATCGAATCTACACCTATTTTGAACAGGTGCCGTCACAGTCTGGTGACGTATGGAACAGGTATAAGTACAGGGTGGAGTCCTTCTATGATGGCGGCAACGTCACCATTTCGTTTAGATCAGACGAAGTCTCTAGATTCACGGCGCGCCGGAAGAACTGTGGTGTCATCACCAAAAGGTGGTGTTAACTGATCTGCCCGTCCATTTGCCCTGGCAATGAGAACGGACATCAAATCAGCGTCCCAAATTCGCCCCACAACGGCCTATGGCACTGTCTTCTCAGGGTCAGGAGAGCACAATAGCTCATTTCGCCAATCGCATTAAAATTGTAGAATATGAAAATCGGTCCCAATGTCGCCTTATGACGGATTAGTGTTTCCAATGACAAAGTGGGTTAGATGTTCAATATGAAGACACTCTCCTTAGCACGGAATCCTTCGATCAAGCTTAGCGCTGCGCTGTTGTCCGCCTTACTGATTTGCTCTTGCGCCGCTATCGGCGATGACAAAAGCGCTAGTTTCTCGGCAAGCGACTTCAATTCCTGCGGAACAAATGAAATCACAATCTACCAACCCACGATCAAAGCAGGCGGTGCGTCTCGAATTCTGAGAATCGACAATGGGGCATGCATTGCGGATTTGAAGCGCGTCGATTCCGATGTTTGTGGGCCGATTTCACCCTCTTATTTTGCTGTTCTTTCCGAAGAAGCAAAACTGCAATTGGGAGACCGAGCTTTCCGGCTAAAAGCGTTTCCTTATCCGCCGCAGGTAGGGCAGGAAATATTTGAGAATCAAATTTCTCCTAGATTCGTGATGTCGCGCTTCAAATCAGATGAGTTGATATGTTGGGCGAATATTGGAGACCAAGTCGCAAGCTATATTGTCGCCGAAGAAATTCTTGAAAGAGCTTTTCTATCTGAAAATATGCGAGACAAATCAGAAGACTTGTTACTCGCGAAGCAACATCTGCAAGTGGCAACTGAATCCCATCCCAGCAACTGCACGATACAGCCGACTGAGTGTGATGCTTCGGTGACAATGATCTTTCCGTTTGGGATTCCGGATGCTCATCATCAGCTGGTCGAACTTTCCGGCGAATTTGGCTTATCGGCCTCCGAAGCGCGCGAGCATCTGGAGCTTGCGGTTCGAGGTGGATCTCTCCGTGCATACGAAATGTTGACCGGAATAACATTTATCCACCCGATCCGCTGAGGAACGAATGCATTAAAAATTGTTTGCGTCTCCATCGATGAAATCAAGTTGAATCTTTTTTCGAAGAGCGTTGAGGGTTCTAACTTCGCCTCGTCACAGATGATCATTTTGGGGCCGCTTGGACGCGACGAGGAAA
Organism: Pseudomonadota bacterium; assembly: GCA_039818185.1. Lineage (GTDB taxonomy): Bacteria > Pseudomonadota > Alphaproteobacteria > Caulobacterales > Hyphomonadaceae > Henriciella. The sequence continues at coordinate 209,484 of JBCBUI010000007.1, read as the reverse complement.
CACTAGCTCAGCGGCTTAAACTCGCCCCAACTGAGACACTCCAAGAACCCCAGCTTACGCTGGCGTCGATGGATTGAGGGGCGTTGCATTTATTTACCGCATTGCCAGCGTACGCTGGCACCCATGGCGGCTGGTTGATGGGCTCGACCGCCATGGGTCCTGACTTGCGTCAGGAAATCGGACACAAATACCGATCGTCCCGGGCTTGACCCGGGATCTCTCTCGTTGCTTCCGGACGCGTTGCACGAGATCCCGGCTTTCGCCGGGATGAGCGGTGTCGGGGATTTGGTGCGTGTTTGCGTCCCCTCCCGACCCAAACCCAACATCACGCCCCCCTTCACCCAAGCCCCCCACTCTTGACTCACAACCCCGACTCCGGCGCTTTGCGGGGCATGACTGATGTGACTGTTGCTGTGCGGCCGCTGCCGCATTTCGAAGGGCTGGAGCTGCCCGCTTATGAAACCCTTGGCGCCGCTGGCATGGACGTGCGGGCCGCGGTGCCAGAGGATGACCCAATCATGCTGGCGCCAGGCACGCGCGCGATGGTGCCGACCGGGCTCAGCGTGGCCATCCCGCAAGGCTATGAAATCCAGATGCGCCCGCGATCGGGCCTTGCCGCCAAGCATGGGATTACCTGTCTCAATTCGCCGGGCACGATCGACAGCGATTATCGCGGCGAGCTGAAAGTCATCCTGATCAATCATGGCGATGAGGCTTTTACCATCGCGCGGGGTGAGCGGATTGGGCAAATGCTGCTGGCGCCGGTGACGCGCCTGGTCTGGCACCAAGTTGCCTCGCTTGACGAGACCGATCGCGGCAGCGGGGGATTTGGCTCAACCGGACGATAAACCCTTGCGTTTTTCAAACCAGGCGCTATATATCGAATAACGATAAAACGTCAGGAACAAAGAACCATGGATATTGATAGTCCATTCACAATGGTCGTGCTGATCGTATTGATTGCGGTCGGGGCCGGCGTGATCAAAACCTGGATCGAAACACGCGCCAATTCAACGGCCGATGAAGAGACCAAGCTTCGTATGGAAGATCTCGAACGCGAAGTCTTGCGCCTGCGCGACCGCGTGAAAGTGCTTGAGAAGATCACCACAGATGGCGACAGCCGCCTGCGCGAAGAGATTTCGCGCCTCGCTTAGTCTTCTGGGCTTTCGCTAAAGCCCTTGCTGATCACGAAGGCGGCATAGCCAGAGACGGAAAAGCCGACAATGCCAAGGCCCGCTGCATACAGCGTGGCGAGATTGGTGCCGCAGCTTTCGCCGCCGTCAGCGCACGCCCCAAAATTCAGCGTGTAATACATATAGATCGCTGTCAGCGCCGAAAAGGCCGCCAGCGCGATCAGCGCGCGGCCCAACCATTTTAATGCCAATGCAATCACGATCCTGATCCTTCATACGCCATGCGCGGTGTCGTCTCTCACGACAATCCAAAACGCAAGGCTCGCATTGGGAACAAACTTGGTCAATTGGGCGCGAACTTTGGAAGCTCTTCGGCCAGGATGTCATAGACGACACGGATACGTTTGCTGGTATGCAATTCGCGGTGCGTGACCAACCAGACCGGGATTGGAATGGAAAACTGATCTGGCAAGATGGCCGCAATATTCTCTGAATGGGCTTCAATGTCCTTACCCAGAATGCTGACTCCCAAGCCGAGGCGAACGAGCTCATACAGCACCTGACCGCTGGGCGAATTAAAGCGAAATTGGTGCGGCGATAAAGACAGGCCAAACTCAGCCATGGCCTCGATCATTTCAGGCGTGCGGTCGAGGCCAATGAACAAAGCGCGTTCGAGGTCGGACAGGCGCTCAATCGGTCCGATCTTGTCGATATAGTCTTGCGACGCATAAAGATGCGCCTCGGTCTCGAACAAAAGTTTGGCGATCAGGTCAGGCTGTTCTGGTCGGGCATGACGGATCGAGATATCAGCTTCGCGACGGGTCAAATCCTGAACTTCGTTAGATGGCAGAATATCAATCTGAATGTTGGGCGCGACGGCGTGGATTTTCTTGACGATGGTGGGCAATTGCTGGCGAGCCACATTCTCGGTTGCGGTAATGGCGACCCGGCCTTCGATCACTTGTGACTGGCCCGACGCCGACAAGGAAATTCGATTGGCGGCGTCAGCCATGACTTTCACATGTTCGAGCAATTCCATGCCGGCTGTCGTCAACGCCATAGCGCGCCCGGCGCGTTCAAACAGGGTTACGCCAAGCTCTTCTTCCAGGGCAGCGACTTGACGGCTGAGCGTTGGTTGCGTCTGCCCGAGCGCCCGTGCGGCCGCCGAGAGCGAGCCTTCTTCAGCCGTGGCGAGGAAGGCGCGGACTTGATTCCAGTCAAATGAGATAGCCTGCCAATTCATGGTTTTTTGTATAGGTCCCTTTGAATAATCCGCAATTTATATCTCATCCACGCATAGTTAAATCCGTATGCATGAATTACGATCATACCTGTATCCCGCGACGCGCGGGCCTAAACGCGGAGGCTTACATGCCCGATAAAGCAAAAGTCTGGAACAAGATGGCGGACAAGTATTCTCGTCAGCCCATCGCCAATCAGAAGGCTTATGAAGTTAAACTCGATCTGACGCGGGAATACTTCACGCCGGAGTCGAATGTGCTGGAATTTGGCTGTGGCACGGGCTCAACCGCCATTCTGCACGCGCCTTATGTCAAACATATTGACGCGATTGATGTGTCACAGCGCATGATTGAAATCGCGCGTGACAAACTGGCGCCAGAAGGGGTCAGCAATGTCGACTTCTCAGTCGCAGATATGGACACGTTCAAGGCGCGACCGGAGACCTATGATGTCGCACTTGGATTGAACATCCTCCACCTTTTGGACGATCGCGTCGGCGCCATGCGGGAAGTCTACAAGGCGCTGAAGCCGGGCGGATACTTTGTTTCCTCCACCGCCTGTCTGCGCGAGAAATGGTTCTTCTGGTTGATGGACCCGCTTTTCCCGGCCATGCATGCGCTCGGCCAATGGCCGAAAGTCGCACGGATCAGCGCCAAACAGCTACAAGCGGACATTGAATCGATCGGCTTCAAGACGGTGCATTATTGGCAACCTGACAATGGCATTGCCGCTTTCATCGTCGCGCAGAAACCGAATTAGCTTGAATTGTAGCGGGCGCTACATTAGGGTCTCCTCAAATTGAGGAGGCCCTTTCATGTCTTTGCTACGGCTCTATGCACTGATTTTTCTGATCGTTCTGACGGTCTATACCGGCATCGTTATTGCCAATCACGGCGCCAATCTGGTACCGATTTTCTTTAATGATATGAGGGCAATGGCCTGGCCGGGACAATTCAACTTGGACTTTATGGGCTTTCTCATTCTGTCGGCGCTCTGGGTTGGCTGGCGGCACGAGTATAGCTTGACCGGTTGGGTGCTCACGCCTCTGGCTCTGTTTGGCGGCATGCTATTCCTGACTGTGTATTTGTTGATTGTGAGCTTCCGCGTAAATGGCGACTTGAAAGCGCTGCTGATCGGAGAAGGACGCGCGGCGGCCTAGAGCAACGCGTCATCTTCCTTGGCAAACTTGGCGAGCAGGTACGCTGCATTGTCCTCAATCGGATCAAGTTTGCCGAACGCAAACGCGTTGCGGTCCACGACCATGTCACGCGGTCGCAAGGCGCGCGAGATTTCCAGACCTTCCAGATTGCGTGCACGTGAAAAGGCAACATAGGCCTGGCCATGCGCAAACATACCGCGATCGAGATCGATATAGACTTTGTCCAAAGTCAGGCCCTGGGCCTTGTGAATGGTCACCGCATAAGCAAGCCGTATCGGCACTTGTTTGAACGTGCCGACAACTTCGCGTGAGACTTTCTTGGTCTCCGGGTCGAGCGAGTATTTATACTTCTCCCAGGCGGCGGGTTCGATTTCATATTCATGCCCGTCCAGCGCGACGATGACATTGCGCCCGGACCAGCCAGCGACGATGGCCAGCGACCCGTTCACCCAGCGCCCTTCAGGATCATTCTTGATCAACATAACCCGGGCGCCTTCTTTCAATTCCAGATCGGCTTCCGTGGGATAGGATTTTTCTTCAAACGTGCCCTGGACTTTCGCTTCAAACACTTTTTCCGGGCCAGGCAGATCGTCCAGCCGGGCCTGATTGATGCGATAAGCATTGGCATTGTTTGGGGTCAGCACAATGTGGGTCTCGCTCGCCTCCACCGCGTCGCGATCCGAGACCAGTCCGCGCAGCACGCTGTCGTCTGCCGGCGTCAAACGGCCTTGCCGCATCGCGCCGAGCAAAGCCAGGAAGCGGGGATCTTCTTGCCGGAACACATGTTTCAAAGCCAGCAAAGCGAACTCGGCCTCTTTAAAGGCGGGGGCATTGAAGAAATAATGTCCGCCATAGCGCTCTTTCAGGATCGGGTCCTCATCGCCGCGGACAACGGGTGGCAATTGATGCAAGTCACCTGACAGGATCATGCGGACGCCGCCAAACGGACGTTTCGAGCCGCGATTGAGTTTCAGGCTGCGATCAATCGCGTCCAGCATGTCGGCGCGCACCATTGAAATCTCATCAATGATAATGGTCTCTGCGGCTTTCATCAGGCGTGCGGTGCGCAAGCGTTTGACGTCTTGTGGTTCAATCAGACGCGGCGGGAATTTGAAGAAGGAATGCAGGGTCTGGCCGCCCGCATTCATCGCGGCGACGCCGGTTGGGGCGAGGACGATGGCGCTTTCGCCGGCCTGCGCCATGAATTTGCGGAGCAAAGTGGTTTTGCCGGTCCCAGCGCGGCCGGTCAGGAAAAGGTTGCCTTGCGCGCCGGCGCCCGAGGCGACCCATTCGGCCGGTTGTGCATAAATCGTATCGGGCGTGGTTTCACCAGGGAGGGCGGGCAAATCAGTCATCTTTGCCCAGCCATAACGAGCTTTGTCAGGCTAGGGAATATTTTCGCACTGCACCGATGCGGTGGCGCGGCAAAGGCCGTCCAGGTCTTCAACCACAGAGCGCGCTTGCGAGGCGAGAATGCCGCCGCGGGTAAAGCATTCGGAGATGGCATCAATGCGCGCCGCCTCGCGCAACTCAATGGCGACCGTATCACACGGTTGGTCTGGCGTGTCTTCAATGGATTTGGAGATCGGGAAGGCACGCAATTGGCGCTGCAGGACCGGCACGGTAAATTCTTCCGGCAAGCCTTGATGCTCGACCATGAAATTGCGCAACAGCACAGTCGGGTCTGCGACCAGGCGATCGACCGGCGGCACGAAACAGGTGCCCAGCGTGCGATAAGCATAGGCCTCTTCTTCAGCCGCGAGGGACAGGCTGAAGGCGCGCTCGGCCGCGAGGCGGCGTTGGTGAAAGTCATTGCTCATCGTGCCTTGATGGGCTTCGAGATCGAGCTTCAGCCAATGTTGCCAATGCGCGCTGGCGGTGCCTTCGGTAAAGTCCGGGTGCAGATTCTGCATTGCATCGGGATCACGAATGACGCGACCCGCCAGATACGACCAGGCCGTCATGCAGCGCATCGGGGTAGCCAGATCCTCAACTGGAATCGCAACCGATGCGTTTTCGTCGAAGGCCAGTCTTTCTTCTGTGGCGATGGGCAGTGTCACATCCTGTCGACTTTGTTCGTAGAGAGTGCCAGCGGGCGTTTCCGTCGTCGCCACAGCGGCGCTGTCTTGCTGCGCCTGCGCGATGCCGGTGAGGCTTAACCATGCGAGCGTCGCGTGACGCAATTGGGAAGCAGGCATTGTGTCCTATGAACTTGAAACTCTACACTCTGTAATAAGTCGTAAGCGCGATTTTGCGACGGCTCAAGGGCTCTGGATCGTTAAGGAAGTTTAACCCGCATGCAGACTGAAATTTATGCCAATATTGATGCGTATTTTGAGCAGAATTTTCTGAAGACCGACCCGGTTCTTGAGAAAATTGCCCTTTCCAGCACTGAAATGGGTTTGGTGCCGCATGCGGTGACGCGGCTCCAGGCGGCGTTTCTGGCGATGATGATCCGCATGTCCGCGGCCGAATCAGTTTTGGAGATTGGCTGTCTGGGCGGATATTCCGCCGTCGCCATGGCCCGCGCCTTGCCGCGTACCGGGCGTTTGTTGACGACTGAAATCGATACGCGCACGGCCGAGGTCGCGCAGCGCAATATTGATGGCTCTGGTTTTGCCGATCGGATCGAGTTGCGGGTGGGGCCTGCCATGGATGTGCTGGAGGTTGAGATCGCCGCGGGCACCGTGTTCGATTTCGTCTTCATCGATGCCGATAAGGTCAATCACAAGAACTACCTGGAGCGCGCTCTGCGAATGTCGCGGCCCGGGACGGTGATTGTCGCCGACAATATTGTCCGGGGCGGCGCTGTGTTCGATGCAGACAGTCAGGAGAATAGTGTCAAAGGCGTACGCGCGATGATCGCTTATGCTCAGACGCTCGACCATGTTGAGATGACCGCCATTCAGACGGTCGGCGAGAAGGGCTATGATGGTATGGCCATTTTCCGCGTCAAAGCGCCGGATTAGAGATCGCGCCAGGTCACCGTGACGCCGAGTTCGCGGAACACCTCGTCCCAATAGTCTTTCAAGGCGCCACGTTGCATGTCGACATAGCGTTGGCGCGGGATCAGCCGGACTTCCAAAGACACACCGTTCAGACTGTCGCCAAAGCGGCGCATCGTGGCGTCGGCTACCGATAGGGAGTCGGGCAAGGTTTCCGGCAAGGCCCCGCCGCCGCCATACGCGGTGAACACGTCTGAGTTCTGCAACATGTCGGAAATGATCACGACCCGGCGCTGCGGCGCGCGATTGGAGAAAGCTTCGGTCTGGCCGAGCCGGGCGAGCGCTTCCAGGACCGGGCTGTTCGGGGCTTCTTTCGGCACCACCAGGTCTTCGAGCAGGGTTTCCAGCGGGCGGTTGAACTTCTCATTGAACCGCTCTTCGATCTGTTCTGGGTTGCGGAACAGGGCATTGACCTGATCACCGCGTCCAGGATTGCACAAAGAGAATTCGCCGCGCGGGTCGAACTGGCCATATTGGTCGAGCTCGAACAGAGTGAGGCGCTCGCCAATTTCGAGCCGGTCGCGCGTGCGCCGGATGATGGCGGCGATCAAGCCGGCTTGCTGTTCGCTATACTCGTCCGTCTTGTCGATAATAACGGCAGTGTGCGGCGGCAGCTCATCGGAGATTTCGCACAGGGTCAGCTCGTCATAGGGTTCGGGCTGTAAGGCATAGAATGAGAACGCGATGATCGCGACGGCGAGGCCAGCAAGGACGAAATTCAGGATCGCCTGATTGCGTTGCTTTTTCTGTCTGGTTCGCCGACGCCGCGCCATTATTGCCCCGTTTTGGCTTTGAATTGCTCAATGATCTTATGCTCAAGGCCAAACTCATCTGACAAGGCATCATCCGTGGTGCGCAGGAGTTCCTGATACGGCGCCATCATGGCTTGCATCGTGCGATGGATGACCATTTTTTCCTGCGGACTGAGGTCCTTGTCCGCCATGCCGGCTTCGCCATGTTTCACTTCCAGGACCATGTCTTTGATGTCGTCATAGCTGTCTTCGAAATCATAAAGCGCGTCTTGCAGGTCGACGCGGGCACGCTCCAGACCACGGGCCGCATCACTGAAGCCGGGGAACGGCGAGTCGAGACGGCGGCCTTCGAAAGCGGCGAACGCCGCAATCGCCAGGCCGAGCGCAAACAGCACCATGGCATCAAGCGAATGTAGCGCGAATGGTCGGCACATGGCGTTTGTCGCGGCGCTGCCAATGGTTTCGCCTAAGGGCGAACTTAGAATTTTGTCGCACACGGCAGGGTCGACGATAAAATGCGGAATCACGGTCGTGGGCAAATCATCCGGCAATTCTTGTCCGAGCGCCTGCATATCGAGAATGTTGCGATAATGTGCGGCTGACAGATTGACCAGGAAGACCAGAGACAGGCCAACAATGATCGCAATCAGGCCCATCAGGACGTAAAGGTTGCGGCGACTGAGAATATTGTCCCAATCAATCGGCATCGAAATATGGCGCATGCCCCAATAGCCAACGATGAAAAAGGCCGTGGCGACATTTGCAAGCGACACGGCGGCAGCCTGGAAAATGCCGCCCGCGAGGCCAAACTCGCTTTGCTTGGCGAAGAAATAGGCGTTCGCCGCGCTTTCAAAGATGATCATCAAAGCAATGATCGACATTTGCAGCATCGGCACTTTTGGGTGGCTCGAAATATAATGCACCCCGCGACCTGTGGTTTGGCCGAGTTTTAGTTTCTCATTGCGGGTGCCAGCATTGGATGCGGCGTCTTCACTGGTGCTTTCGACCGGGCGTTTGCGCTTTCGGGGCAGGTGGTAATCCCCGCCCAATTGGCGAAAGCGATAAAAGCTCAAAGCGGCGCGGGTGGTATAGTCGGCTTGCACCACGACCTGGTTAAACGCGTCGCTCGGGCGCTGGGTCAGGTCCACGATGTCCTGCTCTTTTAGCGCACCCGTCAGGTTTGACGTTTGGTCATTCATGGCCAGCCTCCCATCTGTAACCCTACTTAATCGTTAACCTTTTAGTAAGAACTTATGGCAGGCATTTGATGAAATGTGCTGATCTCTGGGCAAAAGCGATTGGGGCTCGCCACAATTTGTTCTGCCGCGTATGACGAGGCATGGCTTTTTCTTCGGACCAACTGGAGCGACACAAGCGCCACATCCTGCTCAAGGAAGTGGGCGGACCCGGCGTGCAGAAATTGCGCGAGGCCCGTGTCTCGATCATTGGCGCCGGCGCCCTCGGAGGACCATGCGCATTATATCTGGCGGCGGCCGGCGTCGGCGAGATCGAACTGTGGGATGATGATGCGGTCGATCGCTCCAACTTGCAGCGGCAGGTTCAATTCGCCGATGTCGATATTGGCCGCTCAAAAGTCGAAGTGTTGGCGCAGCGTCTGACCGCCCTCAATCCGGAGGTCGTGGTGCACACCCAGCCGGACCGGTTCTCAGCCAGCGCGGCGCCAACCGGCAGCTTGTTGATCGACGCTACAGACAATTTTGAAACGCGGTTCGCGCTCAACCAGATGGCGCATGAAACAGGCCGGTATCTGGTCTCCGGCGCCGCCAGTCGGTGGAGTGGGCAAGTCGCCGTCTATGCCTCTGGCGTAATCGCGGATGCGCCGTGCTATCAATGTTTTGTGCCCGACCTGCCACCGGCCGCGGAGGCCTGCGATGAGGTCGGCGTGGTCGGAGCTCTGACCGGGATGATTGGCAGCCATATGGCGCTTGAGGCGATTAAGCTAATTGTTGATGCAGGCAAGCCACTGATCGGGCGATTGCTCATTGTTGATGGGCTGACCAGCGAGAGCCGCATTTTGAAACTTCGTCCGAACCCGGACTGTTCGGTCTGTGGCGGCTGAAACTTTCCTTTGACAGCGTTAATTTTTGACGGTTTTACGACAGCTGAGCCTAGTGGAGTGCCCGGATGTTACGCAGAACGCTTGCCGTCGGTCTGACCATAGTCGCTGTGCTCGCCGCAGGGTGGTTGGCGCTGCGCCGCGCAGACATTCCCTATGATACGCTGGAAACCGTTTACTCCACACCAGACACCCAATTCATGACTTTGGATGATGGGCTGAAAATCCATTACACGGATACGGGCCCACAGGATCGCTCAGCGATCGTCCTGGTGCATGGCTTCTCGGCCTCGCTGCACACTTGGGAGGCCTGGAAGACAGACCTGGAGCTTGATTATCGCGTGATTACGCTCGACTTGCCGGGCCATGGCCTGTCGCGCGCTGAAGATCCGAGCCAGGCGACGATTGAGCGTTTTGTCGAAGTCGTGCACGAAGTGACACAAGACCTTGCGGTCGACCGCTTTACGTTGGCCGGCTCGTCCATGGGGGGGAATACGGCCTGGCAATATGCGCTGACGCACCCTGAGACGCTGGATGGTCTGGTCCTGGTTGCCGCTTCAGGTTGGCCGGAAGAAGCGGGCGAAGGCGACGATGCGCCCTTCATCTTTACTTTGCTGGCCAATCCCATCGCGCGGGCGGTTCTGAAAGATCTGGATATGACGTCAATGACGCGATCCGGGCTTGAATCGTCTTATTCAAATCAGGCCCTGGTCACGGACGAGCTGGTCGAGCGGTTTGTGGCGCTGTCGCGGGCGCCCGGGCATCGCGCGACATTGCTCGCCATCATGTCAGGCGAGCGTGTGTTCGCGACGCCGGAAACCGTGTCGCAGATCAAGGTGCCAACGCTGATGATCTGGGGCCGCGAAGACAATCTTGTGCCGGTCTCAGGCGCCCAAAAGTTTGGCGACGCCATCGAAGGCTCGCAAGTCATTATCTATGATGGCATTGGACACATCCCGCAGGAAGAAAACGCTGCGCAATCGATTGCCGATATGCGCGCCTTCATGTTGGAAGTGGAGTGGAAGGCGCTCGACGAAGAAGAGATTGTGCCTGCGGGCGATCCTCGTATGACCGAGAACCGCCCGGAAGAGTAAGGCTTCTATGCGACGCTATTCTGCGTCGCGCGTCAGGTCTGCATAGATGAGCTGCGTAAAGCTCGCTTCATTGATAAAGGCCCAGGCCCAGTCTTCGACCCAAGGGGTCAGGGGTGCGGCATCGAGAATGGCTTCGATATCCTTGCCAGCATCGACTTCGGCTTTCACCGCCGCGACCGTGCCATCCAGCATGGTGATGATTTCAGCAATGTCGGCCTCGGTTGAGAGCGGGCCATGGCCAGGAATGATCCGTGTCTCTTCGCCCGCCAAGTCGGCCATCGCTTTCGATGCGGCCGTAAAGCCTGAGAAGGTTCCACCTGACGTCACATCGACGAAGGGGAACATGCCGCTAAACATCAAGTCGCCAGTGTGCAGCACATCGGCTTCTTCGAAATAGATGAATGTATCGCCATCTGTATGCGCATCTGGCGCATGAATCAGGCGAATGGTCTGGCCGTTCAGGTATAAAGACATTTGATCATTAAACGTGATCACCGGCCAAGCCGCTTCTGGTGAGGCTGGGGTCGTGTTCTCCTGACCGAAAAAGTCGCGGGTGACATCAACGGTGACGCGGTCGCGCACGCCCTGATGGGCGATGATCGTCGCGCCATTCTCGCCGAGAATGGCATTGCCGCCTGTATGGTCGCCATGCCAGTGCGTGTTGACGAGATAAGTGGGCTTGGTGCCGGCAATCTCGTTAATCGCATTGAGGATGCCCGGCGCCATATCCGCGTATTGGCTATCAATGACGAAGACGCCGTCTTCGCCCGCAAGTACACCAATATTGCCGCCGCGCCCTTGCAGCATGTACAGACCGTCGCCGAGATCCGTCGTGGTGATTTGCGTCGGCTGGGCTTGCTGGCTCAGCGGAATATGGGCGCCATGCGCGTAAGCTGCGGGGCTGGCGAGCAGGCCCAGCGCGATAAAGCTTCCAGTAATTTTCATGAATATCTCTCCCAAAAGATGGGTCAGATATATGTGGGTTGGTCGCGATGACCAATCACAAAGGAGTTAGCGTGCGCCTTAAGCTGCGCTCTCTTCAATGGTCTCAGGACAGACCAGGTCTTTGATCGCGTCGACACTGCCTGCGGCACGCAGCGCATCGCGCAGATCCGCATTGCGAAACGCGCGGCTGACTTGTGCCAAGGCGCGCAAATGATCGGCGCCAGCAGCAATCGGTGCCAGCAGCATGAAGATCAAATCGCACGGGCGTCCATCAATCGCGTCAAAGTCAACGCCATCAACCAGACGCACAAAGGCGCCAACCGGGCGGTTCAGGCCTTCAATGCGGGCATGTGGAATGGCCACGCCTTCACCGACACTGGTCGAGCCGAGATTCTCGCGCTCAATCACGGCGTCAAAAATGTCTCGGCCATCAAGGCCATGTTTTTCGCCCACCGCATTGGCGAGCGTGTTCAGGACTTGTTTGCGAGTCTCGCTGGCTTGTGGAGCAAGAACAACACCCTCCGAAAGGAGGCTTGAGAGATCATTTGCCATTTTTAATAACCTATCGGTCTATTCGGCGGCGGAATGACCGGCCGGGTCAACCCAGCCAATATTTCCATCTTTGCGCCGGTACACCATATTGAGGCCGCTGTGTTTCACATTTCGAAACAAAACGGCAGGGGTGTCTGACAGTTCAAGCTGCATAACAGCTTCCGAAACAGACATGGTTTTCACGTCTGACGCAGATTCTGCAACGATAAGGGGCGCTTCGCCCTTATCTTCCGGGGCGTCATCATCAGCCCCTTTAATAATGAAGGCATTGGCCGGCTCACTCGGCATAGGCGAGCGTTTGTGATGATCTTTCAACCGGCGGTGATATCGCCGGACTCGCTTTTCCATTTTCTCAAGCGAGTCTTCCAGCGACGCATAAGGATCGCTGGCTGAGCCGGTCGATTGCAAAACGATGCCGGACGGCAAGTGGACATTGCAATCGGTGATCACTTCATGTCCCCGTTTTTCGACAGTCACATTGGCGTCGAAACTTCGGTCAAAATATTTGGTTACTGCGGCCTCTAGGCCTCCTGAAATGCGCTCTCTCAGCGCGTCACCAACATCTAAATGTCGTCCTGCGATTTGAATCGTCACGGAGTACTCCGTTAGTTGAGTGCCCACTATAGCGGGCGATTTCTACAAGGCGAGCCCCCACCTCATAATTCCTTTAATGCTCAACGCATTGCAAGCTTTATACCGATGACGATTGAGTCACGTTCTTGTGGTCAATCGCGCAATAGCTCGTTGATACCGGTTTTCGAACGAGTCCGCTCGTCCACCGTCTTAATTATGATCGCGGCAGCAAGCGCCGGTCCTCCATTCTGCCCCGGAAGGCTGCCGGGGACAACCACTGAATAGGGCGGCACTTCGCCATACCGGATTTCACCGGATTGACGGTCAACGATTTTGGTCGATTGCGACAGGAAAACCCCCATGGCGAGCACAGAGCCTTCGCGCACGATCACGCCTTCAGCGACTTCCGCACGGGCGCCGATAAAGCAATTATCCTCGATAATAACCGGGCTGGCCTGCAGCGGCTCAAGCACGCCGCCAATGCCCGCGCCGCCGGAAATGTGGACATTCTTGCCGATCTGCGCGCAGGATCCGACGGTCGCCCACGTGTCGACCATGGTGCCGCTATCGACATAAGCGCCAATATTCACAAAAGACGGCATCAAGACCGCGCCAGGCGCAATATAAGACCCACGGCGGACCGTGGCCGGGGGCACCGCGCGAAAGCCAGCGGCTTCGAACTCTGCAGCGCCCCAGCCTTCAAACTTGCTTGGCACTTTGTCCCACCAGGTGCCGCGATGGCCTGGGCCGCCATCCATGATCGTATTGGCATTGAGACGAAATGAGAGGAGCACGGCCTTTTTCAGCCATTCATTGACGCGCCAGCCGCCTTGGCCGTCCGGCTCTGCAACACGCACTTCGCCGCTATCAAGCAGGGACAAAGAGGCGTCGACGGCTTCGCGAATTTCGCCTTGCGTGTCAGTGTTCAGGGTATCGCGGGTGTCCCAGGCAGCATTAATCAGTGCAGCTAAGCGATCAGGCATTGTCTTGGCGTCTTTCTGAGAGTCTTATTGGATTATCGAACGTATGAATTGCGTCAGGTCGCGCGTCACATAGTCGATATGTGGGGGAAGGTCATCCCCAATTCCAGCGGGACGCGCTGACGCAGGCTCATGACTCCAATCCTTGTCCGATTGCACCAGGACCGTGGCAAAGCCCATGGCCTGAGCCGGCGCGAGATTGCGCGCCAGGTCTTCAAAGAATACCGCTTGCATCGGGTCGACATCAAACTGGCTGATGAAGGCGTCATATGAGGCCTGATTGGGCTTGGGCGTGAAGGCGCTGTCCTCAATCGCAAAACTGCCGTCAAACACCTCTGCCAGGCCCATATACTCTGTCACGCGCTGCGCATGGCCACGCGAGCCGTTCGTATAAACATATTTGCGGCCCGGCAGCGCCGCGATGGCGTCTGCAAGATCTGGCGACTGGGGCAAAGGCGACAGGTCGATTTCGTGGACATGGGCCAGAAATTCATCTGGCGCCATACCATGCATGGACATCAATCCATTCAGCGTGGTGCCGTGTTCGGCATAATAACGTTTTTGCGTTGCGCGGGCCTCGTCATGAGGCAGACGAAGGAAGCGCGCGACGAAATCCGTCATGCGCTGATCGATCTGTGCGAACAGATCGCATTCGGCTGGGTATAGCGTATTGTCGAGATCAAACACCCAAGCCTGACGGTCTTGTAAAGCGGCGCGGGGCCGCTCGCTATCAGCTGCCATCTACGGGGTCCCCGAAATCGCGTTCGAAGAATTCGAAGACCAGTTTGCGATTAACCGGCGCGGGTGTGGCGACGAATTGGCCGGTCCGATATGCGGTTTCTTCACACGCTTCGCGACCGGTAATCGCGAATTTCGCTTTTGAGACGCAGAACGCATCGCTGCCGCGCGTGAGCGTGCGGATCTCGCCCTCACCAGCTTCCATTTCGGCATAAGCGAATAGGCCAGCTTGCAAGAGCGGCTCATCAATCACACGCGCGCATCCGCCGGCTTCGAGCAGCCACCAGCCGCGACTTTCCCAGCCCTCGCCGCGGCGCCGGGCCATGGCGCTCCAGATGCGATTATTGGTGCGGTTACAAAAGGTCAGGCCAACATTGCGCGCGCGGTCAATCGCCGTTTGTTCAAGAATGTCCATCAAGTCGGCATCGGATGTGTCAGCCGCGAGGCCTTTAGAGGTCAGAAAATCCCCGATCGCGGCGCGAGTCTTGCGACCCAGATAGCCATCAATCCGGCCGGCATAGACACCAGCATTGTCGAGCAGTCTTTGCACGCCGGCAGCGCTCGCTTGTTCGAGATTGCGCTTTTCGGTTTCGGTGAAACTGGTGCGCCAGCGGTCGGCCTCTTCGATCAGGACGGGGCGAAACTCGCGCGCTTCCAAGCCCATAATGCCGCAATCCGGAATGTTCTCGACCGCAAAACTGCCGGTCGGATCGATGCAGAGCTGGCTCTGTCCGCCCCAGACCTTGCGGCCGCCGCGATGGGCGGTTGAAGACCGCCCGAACAGGTAATGAATGCCAGGCCGCAGCTTTCCTTCGATGACGCGTTCGCAAGCACCAGGGCGCAGTCTTGTCCACCCTTCAACGACCACGCCTTGGCCTTCATAGCGCCCGGTTGCGGCTTCGATAATATAGCTGGTCTCGTTGCAGATTTCCCAGCCATCAGAATTGTTCTGCGCCGTCGCGGCGACGGGTAAAGCCATGGTTAACGCAAACGCGAAAATTGCGAGGATGGTCTTAATAAACAAAGGTACCTGCGCCATGTTCAGTAAATAGCTCCATGAGCAGAGCGTGTTTCGCACGCCCATCTAAGATCACTGCCCCGCCAACGCCCATGTTGACGGCTTTTGCAGCCGTTTCAAGCTTTGGAATCATGCCGCCTGTGATCGTGCCGTCCTGCATCAGGGCGTCGACCCGGTCGCGGCGAATCTCGCGCATCAGTGCGCCTTGCTTGTCGAGCACGCCGGCCACATCGGTCAAAAGCAGCAAGCGTTTCGCCTGAAGCGCCGCAGCGACGGCCCCGGCAGCGGTGTCTGCATTGACATTATAGCGCCGGTCATCCTCACCAACACCGACCGGCGCGATCACGGGAATGATACCTTTATCGCTCTCCATCAGCGCGTTGACGACAGAGATGTCAATTTTGTCAGGTTCACCGACATAGCCGAGATCAACGACTTTCTCGATCTCGCTGGTCGAATCGCGCTGGGTGCGGGTCGCCTTGGTGACGCGCATCAAGTCGCCATCCGAACCTGACAGACCGACGGCTTTGCCGCCAGCCGCATTGATTGCGCGGACAATGGATTTGTTGATCGGGCCGGAGAGGACCATTTCGACCGCTTCCATTGTGGCGTCATCGGTGACGCGCAAGCCATCGCGAAACTCGGATTGAATGCTGAGCCGTTCGAGCAGGTTGGCAATCTGGGGGCCGCCGCCATGTACGACGACCGGGTTGGCGCCGAGATGTTTGAGCAGAACGACATCGCGCGCGAATGCTTCTGACAGCGCCTCATCGACCATGGCATGGCCACCATATTTGATGACAATGGTGCGCCCGGCATAGCGCTGAATGTAAGGCAGCGCCTCAGACAGGGTTTCAGCGGTGAGTTGCGCAGGTTGCAGCGGCATATCAGTCATGGCGCAGGCTCTTAGCCGGATTTGACCTGGGAAGGAATGGGGTGGCGGAGAATTCCCATTTTGTCATCCCGGAAGGCTCGCAGAGCCTATCCGGGACCCAGGGCGACTTGACGCCTGGGTCCCGGCTCTTCGCTGCGCTACGGCCGGGATGACAATCAGGGTGCGTGCCGAGATACGGGGTCGGTTATTATTTGAGCGCCAGCGTCATGAACACGCTATTCGGGTCCTCGACATAATCCCCAAACGGTGGGCAGATTTCGAAGCCGACGCTGCGATACAGCGTCCGCGAGGGCTTGAAGCCTTCCATACTGCCAGTCTCGAGACTGAGACGCGTATAGCCGCGCGCCTTTGCGACACTGAGCACATGATTGAGCATTTTTCGGCCAAGCCCGGCACCGCGATGGACGCTCAATGTGTGCATGGATTTCACTTCGCCATGGGTGGGGGATAATTCCTGCAAAGCGCCGCAGCCGATCAGACCATCGCCATCACGCAGTTCCCAGACGGTGACATCCGGCGTGCGCAAGCCATCCATCGGCAAAAAGTGGCAGGACCCTGGCGGCGACAGGCTGAGCATCAGGTCGGCATGGGTGTCGATCAAAGCGGCAAATTCCGGGGTGTCGAGATTGGCGCTTTGAATTGTGATCGACATTTAGCCCTCCACCAATTGTCCGATTTCCGCTCTGATTTCGGGGATACCATAGCCCTTTTCGGCCGATGTGGCACGCGGGATCGGGTGCGCCGCAGGGTGTTTCTTGAGCGCGGCTTCGATTTTGGCCGCGACCTTTTCGAGTTCGGTCTTCTTGATCTTATCCACTTTGGTCAGGACGATCTGATAATTCACGGCCGCCGTGTCGAGCATGGCCATGGTCTCAAAATCTGTGTCCATCAGGCCGCGGCGGCTATCGACCAGCAGGAAGACCCGGCGCAAATTGGCGCGGCCGCGCAAATAGCGTTTGGTCAGCTGCACCCATTTGGCCTGTTGCTCGCGCGAGACTTTCGCATAGCCAAAGCCCGGCAAGTCGACGAGCCAGAAGGCGCCTTCGCCGACATCGAAATAATTGAGCTCACGCGTCTTGCCGGGTTCGGCGGACGATCGCGCCAAGTTCTTGCGGTTCAAAATGGCATTGATCAGCGATGATTTGCCGACATTGGACCGCCCGGCAAAGGCGATTTCAGGTCGGTTGCCTTCGGGCAATTGCGCCAGGCTGGCGGCGCCGAGGACAAATTCCACCGGGCCGACGCAGAGCTTGCGTCCGGTTTCGAGGGCCTCGTCTGAGAAGGTCGACACTTTATTCTGCCGGGGTTGATGAGCCCCGCCCAAGTAATCGTTTGATCAGCTTATCGAGCTGAGTCTCAACCCCGTTTCGGCGCATGATGAAATATTGCTGCCCAAGCGACAGAATGTTCGACCAGACCCAATACAGAACCAGGCCTGCGGCAAAGCCGCCAAAGACAAACATGAAGACAAAAGGCAGCGCCATCATAATCGTGCGCTGGGTTGGGTCTGGTGGTGGCGGCGACAGCGCCTGAATACCCGCCATAGTGACCCCGTACAGGATGGGCAGAATGCCAATGCCGATGACGAAACCGAGCAGCGGAATGGCTTTCACATCTGCCGCCGCCCAGGGCAGAAGCCCGAACAGGTTCCCGATCGCGGTTGGGTCCGGTGCCGACAGGTCATTGATGAACCAGAAGGCAGTGTGGCGCATCTCAATCGTCACAAACAAGGTCTTGTAAAGCGCGATAAAGATCGGAATGGTGAACAGGATCGGCACACAGCCAGCTAGCGGATTGGCTTTCTCGCGCTGGTAGAGTTTCATCACTTCTTGCTGGCGCCGCTGGGGATCGGCTTTGAACCGTTCCTGAATCTCTTTCATCGGCTCGGCCAGCTTTTTCATCTTGGCCATGGATTTATAGCTCTGATTGTAGAGCGGCACGAGCGGCAGCTTGACCAGAACCACAAGGCCGATAATCGCCCAGCCGAATGAGCCGACGATGCCTTTCAGCCAATCGAGGACAAAGAACAGGCCTTTGGTCAGGTAATAGAGCATATTGCCCCAATCGATCGCGTCAGCGAAACGCGGAATACCGGCTTCGGCATACGCATTGACGACATCATATTCCTTGGCGCCCGCGAAGATCTGATTGGCGACGGTCACGCTAGCGCCTGGCGCGAGTTGCACCCCAGCGCCCTGGACCAGGACTTCCAGACGATTGTCAGTATTGCGCACGCGGGCGCGGAAGCCTTCGCCTTGTTGCGGGACGAGCGCAGCCATCCAGTACAGATCCGTCAGGCCAAGCCAGCCGCCGGTTTCGGCGACGCGCACGCCATCATCATCAGCTTTCTTGATGCCGCGGCCTTTGAACAGATTATTATAATTGCGCCAGGTCAAAGCGGTGTCGAAACTGCCCATCAGGCCAACATGCGCAAAGCCGGTCTTGCGGGCAGATCCTGGGTCCGTCTCGTTGAGGAATTCCTTCCAGGCGCCATACCGTTTAACCAGGCCAACCGGCGAGAAATTGCGGGTCTCTGCGCCAAGATTGGTGAGGCGATCGGAATAGGTGAAGAGATAATTTTCATCGACCGAGATGGTCCGCTCAATCCGCACACCGTCCTTTTCCAGCGTCAGCACGGTGGCATTGTCATCACCGAAATCGGATTCCGTGGCGGTCCAGACATCATTGCTACCGGCCAGCAAATCGCCGCCTTCAAACCAGTTCCAGCCGACGGTGTAGCCATTCGGCGTGTTTTCAGGTCGCAGCAGGCGCAGCTCTTCTTCACGCTCAACCGTCCGGAAATGATCTTTCAAATTGAGATCATCAATCAATGCGCCGGTGAGATTGATTGAGCCATCGACACGGGCCGCATCAAAGCCGACGCGGGCGGATTCGACGAGCGCTTCATCAACTGTGACGACGGTCTCTTCGAGCGGCGCATCCGGCACAGCGACCGGCGTTTCGACGCCGCCGGATTCGGCGATCGCGGCTTCGCGCGCTTCATTGGCGCGTTTGGCTTGCGGCTCGAGGACAAAAAATTGATACCCGAACACGAACACGATCATCAGCGCCATGGCGATAATGAAATTGCGCTGATCTTGCGGGTCCATACCGTTTTGCTGATTGGGCAACATTGGCGGTGTCTATCCTAAAATAAAAGCGGGGTCAGGCTGGGCCTGGCCCCACTGAGAATTGCTGCGCGTGGCTTATCAGTGCGCTTTCCATATCGTCAAGCAGGCGCTGCCAGCCAATGGTCGCAGTGTCCATTCGGGCAATGAATACATAGTCAGTCCCGACCTGACCGTGAAGGGGTAGCAATGTCCGGGCAGCTTCACGCAGCCGGCGCTTCGCGCGATTGCGGGTGACAGCATTGCCGATCTTCTTGGTGGCGGTGAATCCGGCGCCAATTGTGGTCGAACGCTTGCGCTGACGCGCCTGGACAACGAGGCTTTTGCGGCGTTCAGCGTGTCCGCCCCGGACAAAAAGAAACTGGGGCCGGTTCTTCAATCGAACGACCCCAGTTTCGGATGTGTCATTTTTCGCCATGGGAAACCCCCGGCTGGCTGTCTTTAAGCAGACAGTTCCTTACGGCCTTTTGCCCGGCGGCGGGCCAGAACCTTGCGGCCATTTTTGGTTGCCATGCGGGCGCGGAAACCGTGCGTACGGGCGCGCTTCAGACGGCTTGGCTGGAATGTGCGTTTCATCGGCGTCTCGCCTCAACTCAAGTGTGTTTATCTCGAAAGCGCGGCTATTACGTGCGCGAACCCGGCAGGTCAAGGGAATTCCGGCAGGATTTGCACCTCAAACCCAGCTCACGGATGAGTGATAGATCGCGACCGGACTGTGTCGTGCATCTCATTATAGCTCGAAATATATCGGCTTCGAACAAAGTTTCGAAGGGATGCCTAAACTATGCTACGCACATTTATTGCCGCTGGAGCCATGACAATGACGCTTGCTGCCGGATCTGCTGCTGCAGACGATACAGAGCTGCATCAGCCCTGGGACGATATTCTTGGCACCTATGTGGTTGCGTCAGAGGATGGCGTGAACCGGTTCGATTATGGCGCTTTGCAAGCCAATGCCGCCGACAGCGCTAAACTGGATGCGTATCTGGAAAGCTTTGCGGATTTCGACATGGATACGCTGGATGGCGACGCACAATTTGCCGCTTATGCCAATATCTATAATGCCCTGACTGTGCAGTATATTGTCGGCAAATATCCGACCAAGTCGATCCGTTCGGGCTATATTGTCGGGCCTTGGAAACGCGTCTTCACCACAGTCGAAGGCGAAGAGGTTTCGCTGGATCATATCGAGCATCAGATCCTGCGTGTGGAATGGGATGACCCGCGGGTGCATTATGCTGTGAACTGCGCCGCCTTCAGCTGTCCGAACCTGCAGACCGATGCCTGGTTCGGCGCTTCGCTGGATGAAGATCTCGATCGCGCGGCGCGTGCGTATGTAAATGATCCGCGCGGCGTCACCATTCGCCGCAATGGCACGCTGCAAGTTTCGACCATTTACAAATGGTTCCGCGAAGACTTTGGTGGCTCAAATGATGGCGTCATCGATCACCTGCTGGAGCATGCTGAGCCTGAGCTCGCTGCCAAGATTGAAGCCAAACGCCGAATTTCCAAACATGAATATGATTGGTCTCTGAACGACACGGAAGACCAACAAGGCTCGTAAATCTAGGGGCCAGCAAGAAGGATAAGAATAATGACAGATACTGACGAAAAGAAACAAAGCCCGATTTGGATCAAGCTGTGGCCGGTTTACGTTATCATAGCCGGGCTGGCCTTGGCGGTGTCGCAGGGGTGGCACCAGTATCTGACCCTGGAAAGTCTGTCTGAGAATGCGGTTTGGCTGGACGAATTGGTGCGGAACAATCTGCTCCTCGTTTTTGGTCTGTATATCCTTATCTACGCCGCCGCGACGACCTTCATCATTCCAGGCGGTGTTCTGACCATCGCTGGCGGTTTTCTGTTTGGGCTGTATATCGGCACGCCAGCGACGCTTATTGGGGCGACGCTCGGGGCTTCGATCTTGTTCTTTGCTGCTAAGACATCGCTTGGCAGCGTGCTGCGCCAGATTGCTGGCCCGTTCCTGGAGAAGATGGAGAAAGGATTTAACGAGAACGCGCTGTCCTACATGTTCGCGCTCCGTCTGATCCCGATCTTCCCGTTCGCCGTGGTGAACATCGCGCCGGGTCTGCTGGGGGCCAAGTATCGCGACTATTTGATCGCGACCTTCTTTGGCATCATCCCAGGCACGCTGGCTTACACCTGGATTGGCGCTGCGATTAAAGGCACCCTTCTGGAAGGTGGAGAGGTTGATATTGGCAGCCTTGCAGCGAACTTCCTGCCAGCCTTCATTGCCCTCGGGGTGGTTTCGCTCATTCCTGTCGCTTACCAAAAAATCACCGGCCGCAAAGCCGAGCCGGTGGAGGCGTAAATGTCAGACACGATTGCAACACCAGCGGCCCGGGTGGCCGAAACTGAGCTTATGGAGACAAAAACAATGACCACAGCTCCAAGTGAAACGGGCGTGAAACGCAAGCTCAAAGCCGACCTCATCGTGATCGGTGGCGGATCCGGCGGACTTTCCGCGGCGGCTGGTGCGGCCATGCTTGGCCTGAATGTCATCCTGTATGAAAAAGCCGAAATGGGCGGAGACTGTTTGAATTATGGCTGCGTCCCGTCCAAGGCTCTTTTGACGACAGCGAAATATGCCCAGACGGCCCGCGAAAGCGCCAAATATGGCGTCAGTGTTTCTGAACCGAGCGTCGATTGGGAACAGGTCAAAGCGCATGTTCGCAAAGCGATTGATACGATTGCGCCGATCGATAGCCAGGAACGGTTCGAAGGCCTCGGCGTTACGGTCATTCGAGAGCACGCAAAATTCGCAGACCCAAAGACGATTGTCTCTGCCACGACGGAAGCGACCGCGCGTCGGATCATCGTGTCGACGGGCTCAACCGCTTTCATTCCGCCCATCCCGGGGCTCAGTGAAACCCCGTACATCACCAATGAGACCGTCTTCTCTCTGCCTGAACAGCCAAAGCATTTGGTTATTCTCGGCGGCGGTCCGATCGGCATGGAAATGGCGCAAGCTTTCCATCGCCTCGGCTCTGAAGTGACCGTGATCGAAATGGGCCGCGCGATGGCGCGCGCCGATGCAGATCACGCCAAGATCGCGGTTGATGCGATCCGCGAAGAGGGCGTCACGATTCTTGAAGGCCATAAGGCGGTGAAGATTACCGGCACAGATGGCAGCATTTCTGTCGATACTGAAAGCGAAGACGGCACGCAGACGGTGCAAGGCACGCACCTCCTGGTCGCGGTCGGTCGCCGCGCCATGTTGGATGGGCTCGAACTCGAAGCGGGCAAAGTCGATTTTGACCGCAGCGGCATTCAAGTCAGTGACAAATTGCGCTCGGTCTCGAACCCGCGCGTTTGGGCGCTGGGCGATATTGCGGGCCAGGGTCAGTTCACCCATTTGGCCGGCTGGCATGCGTCAGTCTTCACCCGCCGCGCCTTATTCAAGCAAGGCAGCAAAGCGAGCGACCTGCCTTTGCCAGCGGTGACGTATGTCGCGCCAGAAGTGGCGCAAGTCGGTCTGACGGAAGCCGAAGCCCGCGAACAATATGGCGACAGCGTCACCACTTCGTCTTTTCCATTCCACGAGAATGACCGCGCGATTGCCGAAGGCAAGACACTCGGCGAAGCCAAGCTGGTCATTCGCAAAGGCAAGATTCTGGGCGCCTCTGTCGTCGGTGACGGCGCTGGCGATATCATCCAGATTGTCGGCTATGGCATGTCGAATAAATTGGGCGTGCAGTCGCTGACCAATTTCATTTCGCCTTACCCAACGCGCGCCGAGATCGTGAAGCGGGCGGCGAGTGCGCACTTTACCCCAACTGTGTTTGGCAAAGCCTCCCGGACGCTTGTCGGGTTGCTGCAACGCATCCCTTAAGCTACGTCGCGTGGGGTGAGTGAATCCTCGGAATCCAGCGCGTCAAAGCGCAAATTGCGATGGCGGGACAGTCTGTCTTTCAGGCTGTTCCTCATCGCGATTGCCAGCGTCCTGGTCGTCGAGGCGCTGATCTTCGTGCCGAGCGCCACCAATTATCGCAATGATTGGTTGAATGATCAGATTGAGGCGGGGCGCCTCGCCGCTTTGTCATTAGAAGCGGCGCCGAGCCGAATGGTGTCGGAAGAGCTGGAGCAGGAATTGCTCGAAAGCGCCATGGTGCTGGCTGTGGCCGAGCTTTACGATGAGCGCCGCGACATGATCCTCAATCCTGGCCAGGAGATTTGCTGTACGCGCAAGATCATCCTGTATGACGACTCGCCCGACTTTTCCGAAATTGCTGATACAATGGGCACCTTCTTTGCCCGGCGCGATCGTTATTTGATCATTCGCGCGGCGGGATCTCGGCCGGGTCGAGTGATTGAGATCGTGGTCGACGAAAAGGGCTTGCGCGCAGACTTGGAAGAGTTTGGGCTCAACATTCTCGGTCTGTCTTTGCTGATCTCGATTGTTACGGGCGGGCTGATTTATCTGATGCTGGTGATGACGGTTGTGCGTCCAATTCGGCGCGTTACGCAGTCCGTTGAGCAAATCAAGGATGAGCCAGGCAGCTGGAAGCGCCGTTTGTCCCCAACCCCGCGCGGCGACGAGATTGGCCGCGCCCAGAATGCTTTGTCGGACATGGAAGAGGCGGTGTCGAATGCTTTCCGACAACAAGAGCGTTTGGCGCAGCTGGGCGAAGCCGTGGCCAAGATCAATCATGATTTGCGTAACTCGCTGGCTACCGCGCAACTGGTCTCGGACAGCCTGTCCCGGTCCGAAGATCCGCGCGTGGCCAAGAGCTTGCCGCGCCTCGAACGGGCTTTGGAGCGGGCGATCAATCTCGCCAGTGACACGCTGAAATATGGCCGCTCTTCGACGCCGGACATCAAGATCAAGTCTGTGCGCTTGCATGATGTCGTTGCTGAAGCGGCGGCCGAAGCGCTCGCTGCACATGGCGATGTGACCTTCGCGAATGAAGTGATTGAGGATGCGATGGCCGATGTCGATCCGGACCATTTGCACCGCATCTGCGCCAACCTGATCCGTAATGCGGCCGAAGCCATGGCGGGGCAGGGAACGATTTCTGTCGGCTATGATGGCGCGGCTTTGAGCATTGTCGACACAGGTCCTGGCCTGCCGGAACAGGCGCAGGCGAACCTGTTCAAGCCGTTCGCGGGCTCGACGCGGCGCGATGGGACCGGGCTGGGCCTGGCTTTATCGCGGGACCTGGCGCGCGCCATGGGCGGCGACTTGGAGCTGGGCGAGACGAGTGAAAGCGGAACGCGGTTTGTGGTGTTTTTGCCGAAGGGGGCTTAGGAGACCAAATATTAACGGCCATATCGACAAGGTTGCCCTTCATCGCGAATTCTTTGAACTCATTGAACCTGTGAGATCTCCCTTTATTTGATCCCAAACTGAGATGCGTGAAAATCGCTAGATCCGTGAACGCAATCGCGACAGCGAAAGCTGCATCCAAATTGCTTGGCAGCACGCTGGCTTAAAAAAAAGGGCAGCCGATTGGCTGCCCAATTTCCCCTTTGTGGCGAAGCATTTCCAGTTCTGATGCCGGGAATTGCCTTGCGTGTCTGCTAGGACATTGACAGTCCGAGTGCATCGACCGTCGACATGGTTAGGTATCCGATCGGTAACCCGTTTGCGCGCTGGAAAGATTCCATCGCTCGCAGAGTAGCGGGACCAAACTCACCATCAGCTGGAACATCATAGCCTGCTGCGGTCAAAGCGGTTTGGATGTCACGGATCATTTGTGGAGTTGCATTTGTCTCACAAAGGACCTGACGCCATTCGAGACCGCCTTGGTTGGTCACCTGGCGTTTCTCAACCGTTTTGTAGGTAGCGGGGATTTCAATCCGCTCTTCTGATGCTGCCGAGACCAATTGCTGACGCGTTACGGTCTCATATTCAGCCGGAATTGTCTCTTCAATGACCCGTGCTGGTTCAACCACGACTTCTTTCGTCACGGTCTTCGTTACAGCCGGAATGACGCGAACCTCGGTTGTCTCAGGAGAAACGAGGCGCGTTTTGGTGACCGTTGCGTACTCAGCTGGCACCTCAACGCGGCAGAGCAGTTCGCCAGTCGCCAACGCGATCGTTTCGGTCGTGTTTTCACGGTCACGACCGTACAAGCCGTCACCCTTCTTCCAGGTTGTGTACGCTTCGCGCACCAAAACTTGTTCGGTATAAGTTTCGTATTGAGCTGGAACAATGATGCTCTCTTCGCGCTCCGGTTCCACGATAATGGTCTCTGTCACCGTCTCGTAAACTGGAGGAACAGTTTTGTACGTCGTGGTTGCTTCTTTTAGAAGTCGCTGCTCGGTCACGGTTTCATATGATGCCGGAATGACCTTCAGCTCATAAGACGCTTCGCGATCAACAACCTGTTCGGTCGTGATGGTGATCGTGTCAGGAACGAGCACGCGAGCGAAGCACTCACCGGCTTCAGCGTTTGCCGGCATGTCAGCCGCTTGGCCATGAGCCGTCATTGCGATCGCCGCTGTGGCAACCGTCGCACATAGATACTTTTTCATTTATTACCCCTTTGTTGTGCGGACTGAGCACGTTCAATCAACGGCGCGCATCCTTCGTGTCACATCGCCCAGAGGCCCAAGAGGCCGTTTGGATAAAACACACCCACTCCGCGGACGGATATCGAGTTTCGAAAATGAACTGCGTATGAATATTCGTTAATGCGTTACAGTTGAGGTTCGATAAGGCACTGAATAAGCAGGATAAATATTAGCAGCGCCATCGATTCGGACGAGCTTGTGCGATGAGTAAAACTATGGCGAACGGAAATCCTAAAGCACGATCTTGTCTTCGAAGTTAGGGGTCGTCAGCGCCCTATTCATGGCGCCTTAAGACGCCCGCCAACGACAGGTCTCAAGTCACACTCACAACAACAATCGCACCAATAATCGCCAGGAAAAACCCCATCCAACCCCACCAAGGCGCGAAGCGTTCGCGCGGCAAGGGCCCTGGATCGGGCTTGTTCAATTGCGCTTCGAATTGATCCATCACGTCCGGCAAGCGTTTCAACCGATCGGCCACGTCTTTGACATTTTGGGCGACCAGTTTCGCGGCGCCCGCCGGGCCCATATTCTGGGTCATCCAATCCTTCACGATCGGTTCCGCGGCGGCCCAGATATCGTGCCCGGGATCAATTGCGCGGGCGACGCCTTCGACTTGGACCATGGTCTTTTGCAAGAGGACAAGTTCCGGGCGCAAATGCATGCCGAACGTGTGGGTGAAATCGAGCAGCTGTAAAAGCAGCCGCCCCATGGAAACATCCGCGGCCGACTTGCCATGGATCGGCTCGCCGACACTGCGCAAGGCTTGCGCGAAATCGCCGACCGACTTGTCTTTCGGCACATAGCCGGCTTCGAAATGAACTTCCGCGACCCGGGTATAGTCCCGGCGCAAAAAGCCCCACAGGATTTCCGCCAGGAAGCGGCGTTCGGCGAGGCCGATGCGGCCAATAATGCCAAAGTCGACCAAAGCCAGGCGGCCATCCGGGGTGATGATCATATTGCCTTCATGCATGTCGGCATGGAACACGCCGTGATGAATGACATGGTCGAGAAAGCCCCGCGTCACCGTATTGGCGAGCGTCTCGCGATCAATGCCAGGCGTGTCCAAGGCTGCCGGATCGGTCAGCGGCTTGCCGTCAATCCAGTCCGTCGTCAGCACGCGTTTGCCCGAGCGCTCCCAGTCAACTTCGGGAATGTGGAAATAGCCGGCCTTGAAAGACAGCTCGCGCATCTCATCAGCGCCGCCCGCTTCCAGGCGCAAGTCGAGTTCTTTCTCCATCGAAGCGGCGACCGTGTCGGTAAAGGCAACCGGCTCGAGCCGGCGGCTTTCGACATTGACCCGCTCGACCGTGCGCGCGGCGCGTTTCATGGCGCGCAATTCGCGGCCAATCAGGGTCTCGACTTTCGGTCGGAGGATTTTGACCGCCTTGGCGCCATCGTCGGATTGTAGGCGGTGAACTTGCGCCAGGGATGCCGCGGCGATCGGGTCGGACAGATCTGGGAAGAGCTGCTCGGCTTCGCTCGCGCCAAACTCTTCGGCCAGGGCTTTCTGGGCCGCTTTCATCGGGAAAGGCGGGATCTTGTCTTTCAGGCGAGACAGGTCGGTCGTGGTCTCGACCCCGAACACGTCGGGGCGTGTCGCCAGAAACTGGCCGAGCTTGATATAAGCCGGGCCAAGCTTTTCGAGCGCGGTGGCCAGGCGCTCGCCTTGGCGGCCTTTGGCGCCGCCGCCAAAAATGCGCAGCGTCTTGCCGGCGAGCTTGGCCGGGAAAGGCAGGCGGTTATGATATTCGCCGGGCAGAATGACATCATGGCGCGCCAGGGCGGTGCCTGCACGCAGCAATCGTCCATAGTCTGCCAGCGCTTTCAACATGGATCAGATCGCCCAACCGAAATGCAGTGCGGCAATCCCGCCTGAGAAATTGGTGATCGATACATTGGAGAAGCCAGCTGATTCAATCTCCGTCTTGAACGTCTCCTGGTCCGGGAATTGGCGAATGCTCTCGACCAGATATTGATAGGAGTCGCGATCACCAGTGACGATTTTGCCGACTTCCGGGATCACGGAGAACGAATAGGCGTCATAAGCCTTTTGCAGCATCGGCGCCGTCATTTGCGAGAATTCCAGGACGGCGAGGCGGCCACCGGGTTTCAGCACACGGCGAAACTCTTTTAGTCCGGCGACGCGATCGGCGAAATTGCGAATACCGAAACTGATGGTCAGCGCATCAAAACTGCGATCCGGATAAGGCAAAGCGGTGCCATCGGCGCAGACCCAGTTTAACCGGTCGCCCCATTCGGCATTGTCTTTTCGCGCTTTGCCGGCTTCCAGCATGGCATCATTAATGTCGCAGACAATGGCGGTGGCTCGCCGTGTGTCGCCGCGGCGTTTGCCGGCCGCATCGGCCAGATTCAGGAAGGCACGGGCGAGTTCGCCTGTGCCACCCGCGACATCGAGATGCCGTTCGCCGGGCTGCGGATTGAGGCGGTTCATCGTGTCATGTTTCCACAGCCGGTGAATGCCGGCCGACATAAAGTCATTCATCACATCATATTTCGATGCGACGGAGCGAAACACGCCTTTGACCCGGTCGACTTTCTCGTCCGGTGTGACGCTTTCAAACCCAAAAGAAACAGTATCTTGCTCGCTCATAAGCGCCATCTAAGACGACACGTCTGAAAGCACCATAGGCGCCGGTGTCGCGGATCTGTAAAAACTGTGCCCTATTTCGCCCGCATTTGATGTGTTCTAATCAATCTATGGGAGTGAGGACGCACAGCTACAGGCTGTTCAAAGCCATCAATCAGGATGCCCGGCATTGGCAAATCCTGGCGCTCTCTGGCCTGTTTTTGATTTCATTGACGACCAGCGATTTTGGTGCCCGCCCGAAAGCGCTGCTGGCAGCAATCCTGGGCGCGATGTTTGCGCAAGCCGCGGGCACGGTCTGGTTGAATGCCCGCAAAGCGCGGCGGCAAGCAAAGTCTGGCAGCCATTGGCGGGCGTCTAGTCTTCAGGCGGGCTTTGTCGGTTGGTTTGCAGACTTTCAGTGGAAGTCGGCGCTGATCACATCGCTCTCCTTGTCGATCCTGCTGCGCGCCAATTCGGCCTGGTTCTGGCTCGCCGCGGGCTTTATCGCGATCAGCGCCAAATTCCTGATCCGCTATCGCGGCAAACACTTATTCAATCCGGCCTGTATCGGGATTGTTGTGATCAGCCTGCTGGCCGGAAATGCAGCCTGGGTCTCGCCTGGCCAATGGGGGCAGGCGCCGCTCTTTATTGCCTTCGCGATTGGTTTTGCGGCGCTGGTTCTGTCCAGTGCCAAACGGCTCGACATCGCGCTCGGTTATTTGGTGGGCTTTGCCGCCATGCTGTTCGGGCGGGCGCTTTATCTTGGCGATCCAATGGCGATTCCGATCCATCAATTGCAATCTGGCGCTTTGCTGGTCTTTGCCTTCTTCATGATCACCGACCCGCGCTCGACCCCCGACAGCCGGATTGCGCGTCTGGTCTTTGCGTTTGCTGTCGCCGCGTTTGCGGCCTGGCTTGGCTGGGAATATCACATTCGCGGCGCCATGCTGTATGCCTTGGCAGGCTTGGCGCTTCTGACTCCGTTGCTCGACCATTTGCTGCCCGCAAAGCGGTTTGAGTGGACGTCCACAAAGGGAAAATCTCATGAACCTGAAACACCTCGCGGGGGCGTGCGCCCTCGGCCTTACATCATTCGCGCTTAGCGCGCCTGTGGCCTCTGCCTTTTGCGGCTTCTATGTCGCGAAAGCCGACACGGATCTGTTCAATGATGCCTCGAAAGTTGTGCTGGTGCGCGATGATGAGCGCACGGTGATCACCATGGCGTCGGATTATCGCGGCGATGTGAATGAGTTCGCCATGGTCATCCCGGTGGTCGACATTCCGGAGCGCGAGCAGATCAATGTCGCTAATCCGGCTTTGGTGGATCACCTGGACGAGTATACCGCGCCGCGTCTGGTCGAATATTATGATGAGAATCCCTGTGACGCTCGCATGTGGAACGCAATAACCGTCACAGGCTCGCGATCCGCCCCAATGGCTATGGAAGTCGCCGAAATGGCGCCGGAAGATCTCGGCGTTACCATCGAAGCCGAATATGAAGTCGGGGAATATGACATTCTCATTCTCTCCGCTGAAGAAAGCGATGGCTTGATCACCTGGCTCAACCAGAATGAGTATCGCATTCCGGATGGCGCTGAAGAGGTGGTCGGGGCCTATCTCAAGCGCGGGATGAAATTCTTCGTCGCGAAAGTGAACCTGGAACGCCATGACGGCTCAAGCATGCTGCGCCCGATTCAGGTCGCGTATGAGGACGAGGACTTCATGCTGCCGATCCGGCTCGGGACGGTGAATGCAGAAGGCAAGCAAGAGCTGTTCGTGTTTGCGATCACCCGCCAGGGGCGGGTGGAGACGACCAATTACAAGACCGTGAAACTGCCTTCGAATATGGATGTGCCGATCTTTGTTAAAGACGAGTTTGGCGAGTTCTATAAAGCTATGTTCGAGCACCAGACCGAGAAAGAGAATGGCAAGGCCGTGTTCATGGAATATGCCTGGGACATGTCCTGGTGCGACCCGTGTGCGGCCAATCCATTGTCGCGGTCCGAGCTGCGCGAACTCGGCGTGATGTGGCTGGATGAAGGGCCGCAAGATGATATTCAACCGATGCCAAGACGGCCAGGCATTCAGCCTATTCCCCAGCCCGTGGATGCCTTCGTCACGCGCTTGCATGTGCGCTATGATGGCCAGACGTTCCCGGAAGACTTGAACTTCCAGGTCACCGGTGATCGCGAGAATTATCAAGGCCGCTATGTCCTGCGCCACCCTTGGCGCGGCGATTATGGTCAATGCGAAGAAGCGGGCCTTTACGCGGAAAATCTCGTTTCGCGCTGGGATGAAGAAGCCAAAAGCCTCGCCAAGCTGACCGGCTGGGAGCTGGACGAGATCAAGCAGAAAATGGCCGATGGCGGCTTTTCCGCAAGCGCAGTCGGGGTCAGCGCGCCGAAGCCGAAGCGCAAATGGTGGCAACGCCTCTGGGGCAATTAACGGGGCTCACCCCGCAAACAAAGCGCTCAAAAAATCAGCCTATGCGAAAATAAAAGTAGGTTTTGTGTAATCTATTTGCAGTACAGCGGTCTAAACGGGGACTTAAAGTGCTGACACGACGCGACTTACTTTTGGGCAAAAGGACGGACGGGCGAGACTTGTCTTCCGAAGACGGCGCGACGGCGTTCGAATTTGCCATGATTGGCGGTGTCTTGAGCGTGGTGGCGGTCGCCACCTGGGCGAAATGGCGTCGGCGGTTCGGGAAATCGCCTAACGCTGACACTGACCACAGAAAAAACTCGACCGACCGGATTGAACGATCCGTTTGATCGGCGCCTCGCAGGTGTCGCAAGGCTGACCTTCGCGGTCATAGACGGAAAAATGCTTCTGGAAATAGCCAAGCTCGCCGCTGGCGCTGGCAAAATCCGAGATGGATGAGCCACCAGCTTCAATGGCTTCTGCGATCACGTCATTAATCGCGGGCGCCAATCGCGCGCTGCGTTTGCCCGCCACGCTTTGCGCTTTGCGCCGTGGGCTGATCCCGGATCGGAACAAGGCCTCACAGACATATATATTGCCGAGCCCTGCAATCACGGCCTGATCCAGCAGAGCTGATTTTATCGGTGTCGCCTTGCCTTTCAATTGGTCATCAAGGTAGGCCGCATTGAAATGATTGGACAGCGGCTCCGGCCCAAGATGTTTGATGCGTGGATAGGCGTCCAGATCGTCCAATGGCCAAAGTTCCATGAATCCGAACCGGCGCGGATCATTATACGTAACGGTGGCACCGCCTTGCATGTGGAAGACGACATGGTCGTGCGCCGGATTGGTGCCGGGGTCGATGTGAAACTCTGCGGTTGGCGTCTCATTTACGGTGAACCGGCCCGACATGCCGAGATGCATGATCAAGGCTTCGCCGGTGGAAAGCTCTGTTACCAGGAATTTTGCGCGGCGGCCCATATGCGTGATGGTTGCCCCTTCGACGCGCGCGCGAAACTGGTCTGGAAACGGAAAGCGCAGATCCGGCCGATTGACCTCCAGGCGCTCGATCGGCTGGCCTTGCATGGCCGGGGTCAGGCCGCGGCGAACGGTTTCGACTTCAGGAAGCTCAGGCATGACTTGCGGTTAGGCGGTTTTTGCAAGGGCGGCAAGCGACGCCCCTGACAGAAATTGTCGGCAGCGACGCGACCCGCAGGTTTCGTCTAGTCTTCTTCGCGATAGACAAATCTCATACCATCCATGACGGCGCGCCCGAACACTGTGCGATGGGTCTCATTCTCATAAATCACGTCTTGCATTTTCACAGACGGATCCAGCTTCGGTCGGATGGCCTCCACCCAAAGCGCTTGCAACTCATCGATCCGGGGTTCGAGTTCGCCAGAGCCGACAAACACGCGGGCATTGGTTTCCGGCGTGCCATCGGTTTCCGCCCGCACAGGCAGGATGTGGTAACCGTGACTGGTTCTGGGGCGGCCATACCATAGCTCGCCCCACCAGAGGGACGGGCTTAGGATCACATAGCGGCTGAACAGATCGCTTTCATACATCAGGTTCCAGACGCCGAACAAACCGCCATAGGAATGACCATAATAAGCGCGATCGCCAGCGATGGTGCGATAATCCGCGTCGATTGTCGGGATCAGTTCGCTGCGCAGGAATTCAGCAAAATGTTCAGCCTTACCTTCATCCGGCCGGCCGCCAAGATCCAAGTCCGGATCTTCGGGGATGGACGGTCGCAAATCCCGGGCGCGCAAACGATAGAAGTCATCATATGTTGTGTCATAAGCGATGCCGACCAGAATGAGTTCCGGGATCAGCTCGTCTTTTGCCAATCTCTGGGCGACATATTGCAAGGCGCCGAAATTGGTTTCCGCATCGGTGACATAGAGGACCGGATAACGCTTGGTTTGCGCGTGATAATCGCGTGGATAAGCGATTTTGATGAAGAACGTGTCGCCGACGCTGTCGGATTTAATCGAGAAGGTGTCGGTATTGGCGAGATTGACCGGCTCTGCCGATGCCTGGGTGAACGGCGCAAAGGCCTGGCTCACGATAAGCGCAATTGCGAATAAGATGGCCTTGTTGCTCATGTCCCGCTCCTCGAACTTATCGAGAGCAGATGCGAGCGTTTGTGGCGCGAGGTCTAGCCCCAAACGCGTCCCTGACGGATTGTTAACTCAGGCCAGGTCGCGTGCCGTCCTGATTACCCAGCAAACAAAGGCGCGCTTGGTGCAAAGGCGACCAGGAAAAGCGTGAGCGCGGTGGCGCCTGTGAACAGGACTGTCAGGCTGCGGGAGAAAATGTGGTTCGTGTTCATCGTCTTGCTTTCGTCTTCTGGCGATCTCGCCGTTATCTTTCGTTAACAACCAGATGGGGACGACCGTCCTTGATGAACACTGTGCATACCGAATAGGGGCTATGCGTGTTTCGAATAAGGCTTTTTGAAGGTTAACCGGTCTTAACGAATAAGACCGGCATCGCGCGCTTTGGTG
This sequence comes from Pseudomonadota bacterium, assembly GCA_039818185.1. Lineage (GTDB taxonomy): Bacteria > Pseudomonadota > Alphaproteobacteria > Caulobacterales > Hyphomonadaceae > Henriciella. The sequence goes on along the minus strand of JBCBUI010000007.1, from coordinate 176,132 downwards.
CGATAGGACCGAGAGACCGGCACTTCCGTGCCATTGGTCAGGACCAGAAGGCTGCGACCATCAACGCGTTTTTCGTCCGTGACGCCGTCCTTGGCGACCCACCAGGAGCGATGGACTTGCAATCCATCAGCCCCGTCCAGTTCGCGAACCGCATCCGCCAGGCGCATCAAAATGAGCTCTTCACCGAGGCTGGTATGGACGCGGAGATAATGGTCCTCGGACGAAATCGCGTAGAGATCCGCAGTGCGGAATTTGACCGGCAGTCTTTGCAGAAACGTCTCTGTCGCCGTCGTCGTATTGGTCGAAGTCTCAGCCGGATTAGCAGCGGCGTTCAACACATGTGATGCCGTGACGATGATAAGCGAAATCACCATGACATAGGCATATTGCATGCCGACATATTCAAAGCTGAGCGGCACATTATTGAGCAAAAGAACCAGCGTCATTGTCACGGGAATGGAGATGATCGCGGCGGTGATGCCGATTTTGAAGATCGGCGCCAGTTTGGCGAACCGGTTCGAGATGAACGGTTCAACCAGCGCGAACCCGCCTGCGCCGACCACCATGGTCGTCGTCCAGAATATCCAGCGCTGTAAGAAAGGCACCCGCGCCGTGCCATAAACGCCGAGCCAGGCGAAGATCAGTCCCAGGCCCGCGACAATGGCGCACCATCTCAGGAGTTCACTCGCGATACGCAAATTGCAACGCCCCTTTATTCACGTTTCGCGAATGACAATGGCTGCATTTCGCGAACGATTCCAGTCCCTAGACGTAGTTTGAGCTGCGCGGTCAGCCAAGCCCTGTCATCTCTGTCCTCACAGCAGCCCAACCGGCTCGCAATAGACCCATTTAGGAGACACAAATGACCCGCACTTCTGCTTTTATCGCCCTGATCGCCTCAACACTTGTCGCGACTCCTCTAGCCAGCGCGTCTGACCTGACCGTCAATGTCGAAGGCATAGCGCAGGCCAAAGGCTCGATCATGATGGGCCTGTTTGATGAAGCCACTTATAATGGCGATGGCGCTGTCACCGGCGCCAATCTGAAAGTTGAGGGCGATTCTGTCACCGCTGTTTTCGAAGGGCTCGCACCCGGCGAATATGCGGTCCGCCTGTATCATGACGTCAATGATGATGGCGAAATGAACACCAACCCGTTCGGCATGCCGACAGAGCCTTATGCCTTTTCGAATGATGCCAAAGGTCGGTTTGGTCCGGCCAAGTGGGACGCGGCGAAATTCACCGTCGAAGCCGATGGCACCACGCACACAATCACAATGAACTAAGCCGAAGCGCACAGCCCAACGGAGCGAATTCATGGACCTTTCTCGTCGTCACTTTATCGAAGCCAGCCTCGGCACCAGCATGGTCGGTGCCCTCGGCGCCTGCAGCCTCAATCCACGCGTCGCAGATGGCGTAGCTGGGCGCGCGGGCCAATCCGGCATGCCGAACTGGCATATTGGCTATCAGAACGCGCCAACCAATGGCTTTGATCCGGCGCCGATGAAACTCGCTTTTGGCAAACCGCCCGCCGACCTGAAAGGTTCGCTCTATCGCAATGGGCCCGCGCAATTCCAGTATGGCGAGCAATTCGCCAGCCACTGGTTTGATGGCGATGGCCTGGTGCATCGCATCGCGATTGAAGATGGCCAGGCGGTACATCAGGCGCGTTTTGTGGCCACGCGCAAGCGAGAGGAAGAATTGGCGGCGGAGACGTTTCTCGCCCCTGGATTTGGGACGCTGGGCGATGAATCTTATGCCGTTCAAAGCTCCGACGATGTGAACGCGGCCAATACATCCGTCCTTATGGTAAATGGCGAACTCCTGGCGCTATGGGAGGCCGGCTCTGCCTTTGCGATGAATGCCGAAACGCTCGACACAAAAGGCCCGAAAACCTGGCGTGACGACTTGAAAGGCATGCCTTTCCTGGCGCACCCCAAAGTCGAGCCGGATGGCCGGGTCTGGAATCTAGCGGTCGGCGGCCCACGCGTTGGGATTTACCGCATTTCCAAGTCTGGCCTGCTGGAAGATTTCGGCATGGTTGATATTGGCCGCGCCGCTTACATCCATGATTGGACGATGACAGAGCGGCATCTGATCATCCTGGTTCAGCCCTGGATTAATGAGAATTTGCGCCCGCCTGTGGTCGCCGGATTTGAATGGCAGCCACAGCATGGGCTGCAAATGCTGATCGTCGACAAGGATGATTTTAGCAATCAGCGTTGGGCGCAGGCACCGGCGCGGATGTTCTTCCATACCGGCTCGGCCTGGGAAGAGACGGACGGGACCATCAAGTTTGATGTCGTGCTGTACAAAGAACCTGTGCTGGGCGTGGGCGGCGGCGCTGCGGAAATTCGCGGCGAGTGGGAGGGATATGATCCCTTCTATGATGGCGTTCTCACGCAAGTGGTCATTCCGACCCGCGGTGATGCCAAACTGGTCGAGACCGATATTGTTGGTGAATTCCCCCAAGTTGATCCGCGCTATCGCGGCAAGTCACGGCACCTGACCGCCCTGACCAGTGGCTCGACGCCGACCCGTCCGGGTACAACCGGGCTCGCCACGCATGATTGGTCGACGGGTCAAAGCCAGAATTTCGTGTTTGGGGACAATCGCATTGTCGAGGAATTCCTGTTCGTCCCGAAAGCGGGCGGCACCGCTGATACAGACAGCTGGCTGATCGGTTCTGTTCTGAACTTGAAAGCCGGCGTGACAGAGGTCTGCGTATTCGACGCCGCGAATGTGAATGATGGTCCAGTTTGCATTTGGCAGGCTGATTATTCCTGGCCCCTCGGTTTCCACGGAACCTGGGCGTGAGGAGAGAGGTATGACTGTAAAAACAGCGTTTCCTCCGACACTCTCTCCTCGCGCGCTGGTGCAGCGCATTCCAGGACCGGTTTGGCCGGTTCTGATCGCGCTGGTCATCTATGCCATTGTCAGCCAACTTATTCTTGCGGCGCATCCAGAGGCTGAGCCGCGGTTCAGACTCTCGTTGGATCCGATCCTGACGGCATCAATGGCGATCCAGATCCATGTCATTGCAGCGCTCAGCGCCTTTCTTGTCGGCGTCATTCTGCTTTTGGCGCCAAAAGGCTTGCGGTTTCACAAGACGCTGGGCTGGACCTGGGTCCTGGCGATGGCCGTCACCGCTCTTTCATCGTTCTTCATTACGGGTCTGATGGGCAGTTCGCTCAGCCCGATCCATGCTTTGTCGGCCTGGACAATGATTGGTTTGCCGATGGGCATCGCCGCGATCCGCCGCCGCGACATTCGTCAGCATCGGCACAGCATGACCGGCATGTTTGTCGGTGCGATCGTGATTGCAGGCCTGTTCTCGTTTCTGCCCGGGCGCTTGATGTGGGAAATTTTCTTCACAGCATAAGCGGCAAAGAATCCTGTTACATACTTGTCGTGCTTCCTGCATAAGGAGGCACGATCATTTATGCAGCAGGAGAGCAATATGAAGCGGGGATTATTGGCCGGAGCCGTCCTTTTCACCCTGACCGGGTGTGCCACGGAGCCAGGCAGTATCAGCATTTTCACGCCTAAACCCGATTCAGCCGAAGCGGCGCTCGAATATTATTATGATACCATCCCGGATTCGGCTTTGCCGAAAGCGCCGGCGGGCAAATCGTTGCCAGCCGAGGATGCGGTGATCACGCGTGTCCTGTTGGGCTCTTGCCTGGATGAAGAAAAAGGGCCGTCCGCGGCGATGATGAGCTTGGCTTCAGAGCCGGCGGATTTATTCCTGATGGTCGGCGACAATGTCTATGGCGACCGCGATGGTCGGTCCTATATCGGCAATCAACCTAATCTGGATGAAGTTCAGGAATCTTTTACGGATTTGGCAGCGCGAGCGGATTTTCAGGCCGTCCGCCAGAACACAGCCATGATGGTGGCGTGGGACGATCATGATTATGGCGCCAATGATTCTGGTGCGGAATTCCCGTTCCGCGGCTTTGCTGAACGTATTCATGAAGTCTTTTGGGGTCTGGAAAATGAAGATGTCGGCCAATGGCCGGGGACGTATTATGCCCGCACGTTCGGCCCGGAAGGTCAGCGCACGCAGGTCATCATGCTGGACACGCGGTATTTTCGCTCGACGCTGACCCCCACAGATGATTGGGGCGCCAAGGGCAAAGAACGCTATTTGCCCGCGCCGTCCGGTTCGATGCAGGATATGCTGGGTGCCGCGCAATGGACCTGGCTGGAAAACCAGCTGCAGCAACCAGCCGATATTCGCCTGATCGCCTCATCGGTTCAGGTCATGCCGACAGTGCATGGCTGGGAAGCCTGGTCGGCTTTGCCAGATGAACGCCAACGCTTGTTCGATCTGATCGATCGCACCAATGCGACCGGCGTCGTCTTCTTGTCCGGCGACCGCCACACGGCCTTTATTTATGAAGAAGACGGGGTTTTGCCTTATACGGCGCATGAATTAACCTCGTCATCTTTGAATGTGTCCTTCGCAACCGAGTCGGAAGAAATGGATGCCCGCCAGGTGGGGACTGGCTTTCCACCGGAAAATTATGGTGCGGTCGAGATTGACTGGGAGGCCCGGAAGATTGCGCTCAAGATCATGGACAATGCGGGCGAGACGGTGCGGGAAAACACGCTGGAATTTGCCGAAATCGGTGTGAATTAGCGACGCTTGCAATCACAACTAAGCGCCGGCGCGATACCTTGGGTTCGGATATCGAACTCAAGGTATCGGAAAAGCGGTTGTAGCCGGTTGTCAGCAGGGATGGCGATGCTATAAGCGGCGCGTCTTTCGCAGGTCCGATCCCGAATCTGCGCATGCTGCAAGAGGCTGATTTCACATGAACATTCACGAATACCAAGCCAAGGCCGTCCTGAAAGAATTCGGTGCGCCTGTGGCCGATGGCGTCCCTATTCTCACGCTCGACGATGTCCAAACGGCCGTCGACACTTTACCGGGGCCGCTTTGGGTCGTGAAAAGTCAGATCCACGCCGGTGGGCGCGGCAAGGGCAAGTTCATCGAAGCCGAAGCGGGAGAAAAAGGCGGTGTCCGCCTCGCATTCTCGAAAGAGGAAGTGATGGACCATGCCAAGGCGATGCTCGGAAATCATCTCGTGACCGCGCAAACCAGCGCTGAAGGCAAGCAGGTAAATCGACTTTATGTCGAAGATGGCGCCGATATCGCGACAGAGCTTTATTTGTCTTTACTGGTCGATCGCGAAACCGGTCGTCCCGCTTTTGTCGCATCAACCGAAGGCGGCATGGACATTGAGGCGGTCGCGCATGACACGCCGGAAAAGATCCTGACGCTGCCAATTGATCCAGCTGAAGGCGTGACCGAAGCTGCTGCAGGTCAGCTTTGCGATGCGCTGGCGCTGTCCGGCGCCGCCCGCGAAGACGGTATGAAACTGTTCCCGATCCTCTACAAAGCCTTCACCGAGAAGGACATGTCGATGCTGGAAATCAATCCGCTTATCGTCATGGAGAGCGGCAACCTTCGTGTCCTCGATGCGAAAGTCAGCTTTGATGGCAACGCTTTGTTCCGTCATCCGGACATTATGGAATTGCGTGACACGACCGAAGAAGACGAAAAAGAAATCGAGGCATCCGAATGGGACCTCGCTTATATCGCGCTGGATGGCACGATTGGCTGTATGGTCAATGGCGCGGGCCTCGCCATGGCGACGATGGACATCATCAAGCTGTATGGCGAAGAGCCGGCCAATTTCTGTGACGTTGGCGGCGGCGCCAATGCAGAGAAAGTTGCTGCGGCGTTCAAGATCATCATGAAAGACCCGGCTGTGAAAGGCATTCTGGTCAACATCTTTGGCGGCATCATGAAATGTGATGTCATTGCGGAAGGCGTTATTCAGGCCGTCAAAGAGACCTCGCTGGCGGTGCCGCTTGTGGTGCGCCTGGAAGGCACCAATGTCGATCAAGGCAAGGCCATTCTGGCCGATAGCGGAATGAACATTATTCCAGCTGATGATCTCGACGACGCCGCCCAGAAAATTGTTGCAGCCGTGAAAGGCGCGTAAGACACATGTCCATTCTTATCGACTCAAACACAAAAGTTATCGTCCAAGGCCTGACCGGCAAAACCGGCTCCTTCCACACAAATCAGGCGCTGGACTATTTCGGCACGCAAATGGTGGCTGGTACGCATCCGCGCAAAGCAGGTGAGAGTTGGGCCGCTGATAATGGCGCGTCCTTGCCAATCTATGCGAACGCGGCGGACGCCAAAGACGCGACCGGCGCCAATGCCTCTGTCATCTATGTCCCGCCGGCCGGTGCAGCCGCGGCAATCGAAGAAGCGATTGATGCTGAGATTCCGCTTATCGTTTGTATCACGGAAGGTGTTCCGGTCCTCGACATGGTTCGCGTCAAAGCCAAGCTGGACAAGTCAAACTCGCGCCTGATTGGCCCGAACTGCCCGGGTCTGCTGACGCCGGAACAGTGCAAGATCGGCATCATGCCGGGCAAGATCTTCAAAAAAGGCTCGGTTGGCGTGGTCTCACGGTCAGGCACACTGACTTATGAGGCGGTCTATCAGACCTCTGTTGAAGGCCTCGGCCAAACCTCTGCCGTTGGCATTGGCGGCGACCCGGTCAAAGGCACAGAATTTATCGACGTGTTGGAAATGTTCCTCGCGGATGACGAGACAGAAAGCATCGTCATGATTGGTGAAATTGGCGGCTCTGCGGAAGAAGAAGCCGCCCAATTCCTGATCGATGAGGCCAAGAAAGGCCGCAAGAAACCCATGGTCGGGTTTATCGCCGGACGAACCGCACCGAAAGGCCGCACAATGGGCCATGCCGGTGCCATCGTTTCAGGCGGAAAAGGGGATGCTGAGTCCAAAATTGCAGCTATGGAAGCCGCCGGAATCAAAGTATCGCCAAGTCCTGCCCGTCTGGGCACGACCATGGTAGAGGTTTTGAAAGGTTAACGCCGAACTATATAAAGGCAAAGGGCGGCCAGACGAGGCCAATTTTGACCCCGCCGGGCCGTCCAGAACAAGGACGGTAGCTCATGGCAGATGACGGTTCCCCCGTAGACGGCGGTCGCAGCGCACAAAACGCTGCGATGCTGGATACATTGTTTTTGTATGGGGGCAGTGCGGTCTGGATCGAACAGATGCAGGCCAAATATGCCGAAAATCCAAACTCCGTGCCGGAAAGCTGGCGCGCCTTCTTCCAGGAATTGGGCGATGGCAGCGCGGATGCGACCCGCAATGCGGATGGCGCGAGCTGGAAGCGCACCAATTGGCCAAAGCCGGACTCACCAGAAGAGACCGCGGCGTTGGATGGCAATTGGGTCTTGCTTGAGTCCAAGCTGGAAAAGAAAGTCAAGGCGGCAAGTCCTGGCGTCTCTGATGCGGATGTTGAGCGGGCCGTTAAAGACTCGGTTCGCGCCATCATGATGATCCGCGCCTATCGTGTGCGGGGTCATTTGCAGGCGCAGCTTGATCCACTTGGTCTGGAAGTGCCGGAATATCAACCGGAACTCGACCCTAAGAGCTATGGCTTTGAAGAGGCCGATATGGATCGCGAGATCTTTATCGATGGCGTGCTTGGTCTGGAGAATGCCAGTGTCCGGCAAATCCTGGAAATCGTCCGACGGACCTATTGTTCGACCATTGGCATCGAGTTTCAGCACATTTCTGATCCAGAAGAGAAAAGCTGGCTGCAGGAACGGATTGAAGGCCCGGACAAGGGCGTGGCGTTTACGCCTGAAGGCAAGAAGGCGATCCTGTCCAAGCTGATTGAAGCCGAGACGTTCGAGCGCTTCTTGCACAAACGTTATCCGGGTACGAAACGTTTCGGCCTGGATGGCGGCGAAGCGGCGGTGCCGGCTTTGGAACAGATCATCAAGCGCGGCGGTGCGCTGGGCGTTGACGAGATTGTCGTCGGCATGCCGCACCGCGGTCGTCTCAACATGCTCGCTGCTGTGATGGGCAAAGAGTATGAGAAAATCTTCCACGAATTCATGGGCGGCTCGACACAAGGCGCGAATGAGTTTGGCTCTGGCGATGTGAAATACCATCTCGGCGCATCATCCGATCGCGAGTTTGATGGCAATACGGTCCACTTGACCATGAATGCCAACCCATCTCACCTGGAGGCTGTGGACCCGGTCGTGATGGGACGGGCACGGGCCAAGCAATTCATGCAATATGAAGAGTCCGGACAGCTCGACCGTTCGAAAAAGCTGCCTTTGCTGCTGCACGGCGATGCGGCCTTTGCCGGCCAGGGCGTGGTTGCTGAGTGTTTCGCGCTGTCGGGTCTGCAGGGCTATCGCACCGGCGGGACCATTCACTTTATCATTAATAACCAGATCGGTTTCACGACCAGCCCGATGTATTCGCGCTCGTCGCCATATCCGTCAGATGTGGCTTTGATGGTTCAAGCGCCAATTTTCCACGTCAATGGCGATGATCCGGAAGCGGTGACCTATGCCGCGAAAGTGGCGACCGAGTATCGTCAGAAATTCGGTAAGGATGTCGTCATCGACATGTTCTGCTATCGCCGGTTCGGGCACAATGAGGGTGACGAACCCATGTTCACCCAGCCTGTCATGTATACGCGGATCAAAGGCCATAAATCGACTCGGGAACTTTACGGTGAACGCCTCGTTTCCGAAGGCCTGATGAGCGCTGAAGACGTCGAGACCGAAGTCAAAGCGTTTGAAGTCTTCCTCGATAAGGCGTTCGAAGAGGGCAAGGACGTCGTCACCAGCAAAGCCGATTGGCTGGAAGGCGAATGGGAAGGCCTCGGCTTGCCCGAAGATGATGATCGCCGCGGCAAAACCGGTGTGTCCAAGTCAAAGCTGAAAGAGCTCGGTGAGGTCCTGACCACCGTGCCGGAAAATATCGGCATTCATCGCACTCTGGGCCGCGTGATCAAAGGCCGCGCCGATGCGATCACAGCCGGCAAAGGCCTCGACTGGGCGACGGCAGAGCATCTCGCCTTCGCAACGCTGCTCGATGAAGGTTTTCACGTGCGCCTGTCCGGCCAGGATTGTGGCCGCGGGACCTTCTCGCAACGCCACAGTCATATGATCGATCAGAAGACGGGCGAACGCTACACCGCGCTGAACCATTTGCGCGACGGCCAGGCCGAATATGAAGTCATCGACTCGCTGCTCTCGGAAGAAGCCGTGCTCGGCTATGAATATGGCTACTCACTCGCCAATCCGAACGCCTTGGTGATGTGGGAAGCGCAGTTCGGCGATTTCTCGAACGGGGCGCAGGTCTTCTTTGACCAGTTCATTTCTTCGGCTGAGCGCAAATGGCTGCGCATGTCGGGTCTGACCATGCTCTTGCCGCACGGCTATGAGGGCCAGGGGCCGGAACACTCGTCCGCCCGCCTCGAGCGCTTTTTGCAAATGTGCGCCGAAGACAATTGGCAAATCTGCAATCTGACGACGCCGGCCAATTATTTCCATGCCTTGCGCCGTCAGATTCACCGCGATTTCCGCAAGCCCCTGGTGATCATGACCCCGAAATCCCTGTTGCGGCACAAGCTTGCGACCAGTGCGTTGGAAGACATGAATACCAAATCCTCTTTCCACCGCGTGCTCTGGGATGATGCTGAGACGCCGGGCCGCGAAGGCAAGGTGAAACTGGTGCCGGACAATAAAATCCGCCGGGTCGTGCTGTGCTCGGGCAAAGTTTATTATGACTTGTTTGAAGCGCGCGAAGAAAAAGGGCCGGATGATATTTATTTGCTCCGTGTGGAACAATTCTACCCTGTGCCGCGTAAAGCTCTTATGGACGAGCTGAAACGGTTCCCGCAGGCCGAGCTGGTCTGGTGTCAGGAAGAACCGCGGAATATGGGGGGCTGGACGTTTATTCGCGATGAAATCGAATGGGCTGGCAACCATGTCGGCTCTGAGCATGCCCGACCGAAATATGCAGGGCGGCCGCCTGCGGCTGCAACCGCGACCGGCTTGCTCTCGACCCACAATAAAGAGAAAGATGCGTTTATCTCATCGGCCTTGAGCGACAAGCCTGTAGAAGACAGCCTGGTCACCTAATCAGACATTTTAAAAGACGAAACAGAGACCAAACATGACCGATATTATCGTCCCAACCCTGGGTGAAAGCGTGACCGAGGCGACCGTGGGCAAATGGTTGAAAGCTGCCGGGGAGGCCGTCGCCAAAGACGATGTCCTGGTGGAGCTGGAAACCGATAAAGTCGCGGTCGAAGTGTCGGCGGAAGCCGCCGGCACCTTGAGTGAGATTGTCGCTCAAGAAGGTGACACGGTTGAGATTGGCGCGCTTCTTGGGCGCCTGGGCGGTGCCAATGGCGCGGCCAAAGCGGCACCCGCGGCCGCTGAACCGGCCCCAGCTCCGGCGGCCGCTGCTCCCGCAGCTGGCGGCGCAACGGTCGATGTGACCGTGCCAAGCATGGGCGAGAGCGTCGCCGAAGGTACGATTGCCAGCTTCACCAAACAAGTCGGCGAAGCGGTGTCGAAAGACGAAACGATTGCCGAGATTGAAACCGACAAAGTCGCGCTGGAAGTGCCTGCCTCAGCCGACGGCGTGATTGCCGAGTGGCTTGTTGCCGAAGGCGATGGCGTCACGCCAGGCGCTGTGATCGCACGGATTTCTGCAGGGGCCGGCGTGAGTGCAGCTCCGGCCGCAGCTACGCCTGCTCCAACGGCGGTCGCGCCAGCCGCGACCGGCGATCGTCCTGTCGCGCCATCTGTACGCCGCATCTCAGCTGAAGCCGGCGTGAACCCAGCGGATATTCCGGGCACCGGTCGTGATGGTCGTGCCACCAAGGCCGATGCCCTGGCCTATGTGAACGCGCCGAAAGCGGCGGCCGCGCCAGCCGAAGCGAAACCGCCACGCGATCTCGGACCGCGCGAAGAGCGGGTGCGGATGACACGTCTGCGTCAGACCATTGCGCGCCGCTTGAAAGAGGCACAGGACACGGCAGCGATGCTGACCACATTTAATGATGTGGACATGACCGCGGTGATGGAGCTGCGCAAAACCTATAAGGACGCCTTCCTCGAAAAGCATGGCGTCAAGCTCGGCTTTATGGGCTTTTTCACCAAGGCTGTTGTGGCGGCGCTGAAAGAGATTCCAGCCGTGAATGCCGAAATTGATGGCACCGACATTATTTACAAAAATCACTATGATATCGGCATGGCCGTCGGCACCGAGCGCGGTCTGGTTGTTCCGGTCATTCGCGATTGTGATGAATTGTCCCTGGCCGGGATCGAAGCTGAGCTTGGCAATGTGGCCAAGAAAGCGCGGGATGGCACGCTGTCGATTGCCGACATGCAAGGCGGTACGTTCACGATTACCAATGGCGGCGTCTATGGCTCGCTGATGTCGACGCCGATCCTCAACCCACCGCAATCTGGCGTTCTGGGCATGCACCGGATCGAGAAACGCCCGGTCGCGATTGACGGACAAGTCGTCATTCGCCCGATGATGTATCTGGCGCTGTCATATGATCATCGGATTGTTGACGGCAAGGAAGCGGTAACCTTCTTGGTCCGGGTGAAACAAGCCCTCGAAGATCCAGAGCGGATGCTGCTAGAGGTCTAACCCTCTGGAATTATATAGAGAATATTGGCGCCCTGAAGAATTTCTTCGGGGCGCCATTGTTTCCAATAAGTGAATCGCCCGGCGAGAATTCCGATCAAGACTTCAATTCTTCTGTGGCCTTTATCGCCTATTCTGAACCACGGACGAAAATAGCAAGTTGGGTGGAACATGCTTTTCAATGTGGCGAAGCCTCTTAGCCGTATAGACGCCGGTGCAACGCCGGTCGACTTGACCCGCGCGCGCGAAATCGCGCTCGTGTCACTGATCGCGCCGGTTCTGTTCATGGCCAGTCTGGTCAGTTCGGCTATCTTGATGATGAAGGATGCGGGCGGTCACTGGCTGTTCGATTTCTGGCTTACGGTGCACGTATTTCTGTGTGCTACCTTATTCCTCTACAGCACGCGTGAGCGCAAAGAGTTGTTTGATGGCGACCGTGCGGCCAATACTCTGGTCAAAGGCTTTCCCTTCGTCGCCTTGTCCGTGGCCTGGGGTGTGGTTCCAGGTCTGCTCGCCGTTGTCGCGCCTTATGATCCGCATATGGTGTTTGGCGCGATACTGTCAGGCGGCATGCTCGCTGCGGCGGTTCTGTTGCAGTATATGCCACAAATGGGCCGTTTGCTGATCGCCGCCACAGTCGGCGGGTTCCTGGCCAATACGCTGTTGCAGCCTGAGCTGACTTCGGCCCTGATCTCGCTGGTCATGCTGGCTTATTTCAGTGGCCTCGCGATTTGTACGAAATGGTATTTCTCAGACTATAATAAGCGGCTGACCGAAGCTGAAACGGCTGCCGCACGCACCCGCGAAATCAATTCGGTGCTGCGGGATGTCGGCTTTGCCACAGACACCTTCTTTTGGTCGACCTCCGAAGACGGGCGCATCTCTGCCGTCAATAATGACGAGCTGCTCGGTGAAACGGCGCGGCATGCGATCCTGAATCAAAATCTGCTCAGCCTGTTCAAAGCCTCATCAGAGCGTGAATTGTTGCGTGCCCGAATTTCTCGTGGTTCTGAAATTGTTGCACTGGAGCTGGAACTCGCGGATTCCATAGATGCGGACGTGCGCTTTTGGAAACTGTCCGCGCGGCCCGTTTTTGAAGAGGGCCGTTTTGCGGGATATCGCGGCTCGGCCACCGACATTACGCAATTGCGCATCAGCGAGAACCGCGCCGCTTTCCTGACCGAATATGACTCTCTGACCGGCCTGCTCAATCGCAGCTCATTCAAGGAAGCGGTCAAATCGCATTTGAGCAGCGACATCCGAATGAATTCGGAGAGTGCGCTGATCTGGATCGATCTCGACAATTTCAAATGGATCAATGACACGTTCGGTCATAGTGGCGGCGATGATGTCTTGAAACTGGTCGCGACGCGCCTCGAATATTTGTGTGAGCCAATGGATCTGTTATGCCGCTATGGTGGGGATGAGTTCGCACTTCTGGTCTCTCGTCCGCTGACCGGCAGCCGCTTGTTGAAATTTGTCGAAGACGTCACCGAAGCGCTGCAGAAGCCATTCCATTACGCCAATACTGACGTTCAGTGTGGCGCCAGCGTTGGGGTGCGCCGCATCGAGTCGCATGCCACAGATGTCACGGCGCTGATGAAAGAAGCCGACCTTGCTTTGTTTGCAGCCAAGAGCAGCGGACGCGGGGTTTGGAAAGAATATTCAGAATCCTTCAAAGCGCGGGTCCGCGGACAGCGCGAATTGGCGAATGATTTGGCCAAGGCGATTGAGTCGGATAATTTGAATCTGCAATTCCAGCCAATTGTGGATGCCGGGTCTGGCGCTGTCGTCGCGGTGGAAGCTTTGTCGCGCTGGTATCACCCGGTTCGCGGCACGGTGGCACCGTCTGAATTCATTCCGATCGCAGAAGACAATGGCATTATCATTTCGCTTGGCGACCGGGTTGTTGAGCACGCCATCAATGCGGCGCTGGAAATGCCAGACGAGACCAAGGTTGGTATCAATGTCTCGCCCTTGCAGCTACATTCCAGCCGCCTCTTGTCACTGATCGAGCGAAAACTCGACGAGACAGGCATAGACCCAAACCGTATTGAGCTGGAAATCACCGAAAGCGTGTTCCTGTCCGATAATGCGTTCATCCTGGACCGGTTGCGCAAGCTGAAAGATCTTGGCTTGCGGATTGCCATGGATGATTTTGGAACAGGTTTCTCGTCGCTGGCTTACTTGCAGCGGTTCCCGTTCGACAAGTTGAAGTTGGATCAGACGTTTGTGCGGGGCATCGAGACCAGTGACCAGAGCCGCGCGATTGCACGCGCCACGATTTCTATGGCGCATGCGCTGAACCTGACGGTGACCGCGGAAGGCGTTGAAAGTGATGTCCAGGCGCAATTCCTGCGTGATCATGGCTGTGACGAGTTGCAAGGCTATCTGTTCAGCCGGCCGCAGGATCAATCAGCTTTGATCCCATATTTGCGCAGCATGCAGCTGGTCCAGGAAACCAAAGCGACACCGTCTGGAAATGTCGTGAAGATGAAGCGGTAAGTCGCCGGCGACTTAATCCGCTGGGCTCAGTTCAATCGCGATATAGCGCTTTCACGCCATTGAAACGCCTTGTTCCCAAACGCTCTTTGGCTGCATCGCTTCCATCGGCTCATCCAGGAATTCAAGGATTTCTGCCACGGTTTCTTGTGCCTGAGTGACAAGGAATAAATGCCCACCATCTTCGACCACATGCAAGCGCGCATTTGGCAGGCCAAATTTGAGGATATGCGCATTGGCCAGCGGTACGATTGCGTCGCGGTCACCCGCCATGATCAGGGTTGGCATGCGCAGGAAGCGAATGAAGGGCAAGGACGACCAGCCCAAAAATGCCATCAACTGATAGACATAGCCCATCGGTGCCGGCGGTTTGAGATTTTCAATGTGCTGACCGGCGCCTTCATCCGCCGCTTCGCCATATAGGCGCTGGAAATTTTCGCGCATGTAATCAGGGTCAGTATAGCGCCGCGCGTCAGCCATTTTCGAGATCGCGCTGATCTTGCCAGGCACCATGGTCATGCCGGCTGTGGTCGCGCACAGAATAAGCTTGCCGACCGAGTTGCGATATTGAAACGCATATTGCTGCGCCATCGCGCCGCCCCAGGACACACCCATGACATCGACATCGCCCATGCCAAACCGGTCACAAAGTTGGCGCGCAACGCGGGCCATCATCCAGGGACGATACGGGAATTTGGCCGCTGGGCTTTCGCCCACGCCCGGCATATCAAACGTGATGATCTCGCGATCGCGGATCCACTCGCCAAGCCCGAATGCGAGCTCCATATTCGCGCCAATGCCATTGAAGAAGAGCAGGGGACGCTTGTCTGATGCGGTCTCAGCCGGCCAATAGCCGACCCGCAATGTATGCGGTCCGACGGTTTCCATGCTGATATCAGGCAAGCGCGCGTTTGCGGTGCCGGCACGTTTTCTGGTGGCCATTCGGGCCTCCCTTTCCTGTCAGTGCCGCGCGAAGAAGCTGTTCTTGCTCCTAGTCGAACACATATTTCCCTGGCGCATCATAGAGCGGTGGGAATTGCTCTGATCCGCCTTCTTTCGGTGCTGGCTTCATATCGCCAGCATGTTCATGCAGCCATTCTGCCCAACGGGTCCACCAGGATCCAGAAACTTCTTCAGCTCCGGCAGCCCATTCATCAGCTGTAGCCTCAATACTCGCATTACGAAAGTATTTTGCCTTTGGATTACCGGGTGGGTTGAGTAGCGACTGAATGTGCCCGGAATTGGAAAGAATAAACTCAATATTTTCAGAGCCAAACAGGGCCGTAGAGCGGTAAGCCGCTTTCCATGGTGTGATATGGTCCGTCACGCCAGCGACGATGAACAGATCCGTATCGACTTTGCTGAGGTCGGCCATATGACCTGCGACTTCGACTGTTCCGGGGTTTGAGAATGGCTTTTTCAGTCCGAAATCGAGATAATCAGAGTGTAACTGTGCCGGCAGATTGGTCGTATCATCATTCCAGAACAGGACATTATAGGGCGGTGGATCTTCGCCCATCAGGTAATTGTTGACGACATAATTCCAGACCAGATCGTTCGGACGCATCCAGGCGAACATGCGCGCCAGATCATCGCCTTTCAAAATGCCTTTGCGGCGCGAATAGCGACGGGCAATTTCGAGACTGCGCGGCGACACCATTTGGCCAAGCTCGCTATCGTCTTGCTCTGGGTCGAGGACACAGACTTGCAGCGTCAGAGAATTGATCCGGTCATCGCCTGCGGCCGCCAGAAGACTGGCAAAGGTCGCGGTGGTGATGCCGCCGGAACAGGCGCCGGAAATATTGATCTTGTCGCAATCGCTGATCTGTTTGATCACTTCGGTGCACTGGATCAGGCTGTCGACATAATCAGACAGGCCCCATTCAGCATGTTCCTTGGTCGGGTTGCGCCAGGAGATGATATAAGTCTGGAAGCCATTCTTGAGCAGGAATTGCACAATGCTGGTGATCGGATCGAGATCGCTGGCATAGAATTTATTGATCTGTGGCGGGATATTGAGGAACGGGATCTCGCGCACTTCTTCGGTTGTTGGTGTGTATTGAATGAGTTCCATCATCTCATTCTTCCAGACCACTTTTCCGGGCGTGATGGCAACATTCTCGCCGACCACAAACGGGCTCTTATCGACCCGGCTCGGCATGCCGCCATTCTTGGTCAGGTCTTCATACGCATTCTGCAGGCCTTTGATCAGCGACAGGCCACCACTATCAATGGCGCGCTTCTTGGCCGCGGGATTCGTCACCAGCGCATTGGTCGGAGAGATCGCATCCGTGATCATATTCATCACAAATGCAGCGCGGGCATGTTCCATTTCGCCGAGCTTGAGATCGCCGACCCAGTCGCCCAGGTGTTCTTGCATGGCGAGATAGGTTTGCAGGCCGCGCTTATAGAACGGATTATTGGCCCAAGCCGGATCGCGGAAGCGCTTATCCTTACGGTCAGGCGCGCGCTCTGAATTGCCCATCATGATGTCATAAGACTCTTTCGCCATTTTGCCGGCGAATTTGGCATTGGCCATTGGCGAGATGCTGGTCCGTCTGAGCATCATGGCGACAGATCCGAGCAGCTCCTGTCGGTTCAGGCCGCCTAAAAGCGGGTTAAGAGCGTTCGTCGAGTCCGCTGCTGCTTGACCAATAAATTCCGCGGTCTTGCTCATAAATGCCTCCGATATCCTCCCAGAACGAGGGGCTTCCTCGCTCGGCACAAGGCTTGCTCTTATGGTTAAGAGTCTAAATTACGATAACCTTGGCCGATCAAATTCGTTCCATATTGACCTTTTACTGTCAAATATAACAGCGAAACAGGCCATTCAGCCCATACGCGAACGAAACACGATGAAAACACGCGATCGTATTCTTGATGTCTCTCTGGCGCTCTTCAATGCCGAAGGCGAGGCGAAGCAGACGGCTGTCGATATTGCGAACGCGCTCGATATGTCGCCGGGCAATCTATATTATCACTTCAAAGGCAAAGAGCCGATTATTGAAGCGCTGTTCGATCGCTTTGAGGAAGAGATGCAAATCATCCTTGGCGGCAGCCATGGCGCAGTGACCTCGATCGAAGACAATTGGGTATTTGTCTATATCGTGCTCGAAGAGATTTATGACTTCCGATTCTTCTATCGCAATGTCGGCGACATGATGGAGCGTTATCCCGGCCTCGCCAATCGGTTCCGTAAAATCCTCGCGATGAAGCGCCAAGCCATCGAGAATGTGCTGGGGCAGCTGGAGAAGCAGAGCGTGGTCAGTTTAGACCGCCGCTTGCGCGCGCCATTGGTGCAGCAAATGCTCTCAACGCTGACGTTCTGGCTGAGCCATGATTTGATCGAAGGCGGCGATCGCAGCGGGCCTGCCTTGATCCACGACACAGTGTTGCAATTCATGCTCCTCGTGGTGCCGTATATGGGCGAAGCAGGGGCCGAGGCGCTGGACGGCATGCTGGAACGCCACCGCGACTTGATTTCAGCTTAAGGGCGCTATTCAGGCAAGTCGCTGACCGGAAGCCCAGTCTCTTTGCGCGTGATAAACCGCTCTTCGAAGGCCACGATCAAACAAGCGCCAATAATGATGGCGGCGCCAAGCCAGGTCTGCCAGCCAGGATATTCAGCGAAGAAGACCGAGCCGAATATGCCACTCCAGATCAGGGCCGTGTATTCCAGCGGCGCCAATCTCTGCGCCGGGGCGCGGGCATAAGCCAGGGTCATCAGATACCACATCGCATAGCCAAGTGCGCCAAGCATCAGGAAGATCAGAATGTCAGACGCATTCACCGCGCCAAAAAACCCAATGGTCACCGGCAATAAGGCGACACCCGGTACCACATTGGTGAACATGGCGATGGTGGTTGCATCTTCCTTGGTCGCCCGCATGCGCAGCATGACCAGCATCAGCGCATATAGAAATGCGGCTGCGAAACAGCTGATCGTGCCGAGGATCCACTGATCGCTCACGGCTCCGGATTGCGGCCGCCCGGTTACCGCGAGTGCGGCACCGGCAAATCCGATCGCGGTCGCCAAGAGCGTGATTGGCGACACCCGTTCGCGCATCAAGAGCCAGGCCAGGAAGGGCACCATCAAGGCGGCTGTGAAACCGATTATGGTCGCCACCGCCAAAGGCAGGTGCATCAATGCGTAGAAGAAGGTGAACGCGCCGCCGAGCTGAATCAGCCCGCGGAATGTGTGGAACCGCGTCGCTTCCCAACTGGGCGCGGGGCGCTTTTGCGCGCGAAACACTACGAACGCGATCATGCCCCCGAACAGGAACCGCCAAGCGAGCAAATGATGCAAGCCGGCCTTGGGCGCGACGGCTTTCACAATCGCATCAATGCCAGACCCCAGTCCAATGGCGAACAGAGCGATTAATAACGGTAGGGACAAGGCAGCGCGCATGCGCGGGCTTTAATCGCATGCGTCGTCAATTGCCAGAATAGATTTGTATCAGTCTTCGAGCGTCTTCGCCCGATGCGCGCGCTCCAAAGCGGGTGCTTTATCGGTGCTTTTAAACGTCATTTCAAATCGGCCCGACACTTCATCCGGCCAGCCAAAATACCAGCGGCCAAGAATATGCTGCCTGCATTCGGACAACTCGCCTTCATAATAGCCAGGCTCGTGATCGACGCCTTTATAGGTTTTCAGGAAGACCACTTCATCGGGTGAAATATGACCGCGCAGGGTGGCTTCATTCTCTTTTTTATGCGTCGCATCAAATAGACGCGGCTCAAGTGTGGAGCCGTTCAGACGATCATTTTCAATCGACAGCCAGGCCGAAAAGCGCACGCCTTCCTGATCTGTGTCGCTCAGCCAATATTGACCCGACCAGTATCCGCTTAAGGCGTCAAAATTGCGCTCTATGCCCATACTCGATTTATGCCAGAGATCGCGGGGTTACTGCAAGTCTTGATCGAACAAATACACAATATTCAGAAATGGATCTGGTATATTTGTAACACTCATTTCGAGAGGAGATGACAAGCCCCCTCAATTCGCGTTAGCCTGACCTCGACCTGAAATGGAGAGGGAAATGGCTGCACCGATTGTCTTCTTAGATCTTGCCGGTCCGGATGAGGATGGCTTGAGAGCGTTTTATGAGTCCGTCTTCGATTGGCCGACCGGTCAAGCCGCAACCTTTGCGCCTGGCAATGCCGCCAATCTCGACATGACGATCCGCAAGGATCCGGCCGAGAAGCTGTTCTATATCGGCGTCCCGGATGTGACGGCGGCTTTGGAAAAAATCGAAGCGGCGGGCGGAAAGATCGATGTGCCACGCTTTGAAGTGCCTGGCACGGTCGTGCTGGGCCTGTTCTTCGATCCAGCGGGCAATCGCATGGGATTGGTTGAAATGGACGGTGATACGCCGGTTATTCCATAGTCGGACAGATGCGCCTTCGCCCCGATCACTGACGGAGAATGATCTAAATGACCGCCCAGTCCGATACGAAGACAGAGGCGCGCTTGAGTGATCAAGACGCGAAAACCTTCCTCGCAAAGAGCCGACCCAAACTGGAAGAGTTAGAGACGGTCCGCGTCGACAAGCTACGTGTCTATGAAAGACGTAAGAAACTGGCCATGCCGATTGGTGCTGTGCTGACCCCTTTTCTTGGCTGGATCGATTACTGGCTGCTGATCTGGCAGAGCGGCAATGACGATACCGCGGCCGGGGTTTCAATTGCTGGCCTCGCTGCTCTGTGGGGCTGGGTGACACAGCCGAAACGTCAATATGCCCGCGCCTATAAGCGCGACATACTGCCGGACCTGGCCCGTTTGTTCGGCGCGTTTCGGTATGAGGCCAAAGGCAAAATCTCGATGGACTTGCTCAAGCCATCCAAGATCGTTCCGGGACATACAAGCTACAAATCTGAAGATTACTTTGTTGGCGAGTACAAGAATGTCGGGATCAATTTTTCCGAAATCAAACTGACCAAGAAATCCGGTAAGACCACCGTCACCGTGTTCAAAGGTTTGGCCATACTCTTGACCAGCGGCACCAAGCGTTTCTTTGGCCATACGATCATGATCCGGGATCAAGGCAAGATTGGCGGCTGGCTCAAGAAACAGACCGCGGGATTAGAACGTGCCGATTTGGTCGATCCTGAATTTGAGAAGATCTTTGATGTCTTCACCAATGATCAGGTCGAGGCGCGTTATCTAATCGATCCGCGCATCATCGAAAACCTGAAAGCGCTGTACGCCGAATATAGCGGCAAGAAAATGATGGCCGCCTTTTATGAGGATCGTTTTCTGATCCTGATTGGCAGCGACAAGAACCATTTCGAGCCGGCCAATATCCATATCGCCGCCACGAATGAGACCAGCATCCTCTCAATGAAACGCGAGATTGAGCAAATCCTCTCCATCGTGGATCGCTTATCGCTCTATGATCCGCGCAGCCTGAGACGGTCTGAGGAAGCGGCTTAAACGTCGACTTCGGCTTCCAGGGCATTGTCCTGGATGAACTGGCGGCGGGGTTCGACAACATCGCCCATCAGGCGCGAGAACATATCGCCCGCTTCCATCGCATCATCGACCTGGACCTGCAGCAGGGTGCGTGCATTGGCGTCGAGCGTGGTTTCCCAGAGTTGATCGGCATTCATTTCACCGAGACCCTTATAGCGCTGGATCTTGAGACCTTTGCGGCCAGAGGCGAGCACCGCTTCGAGCAGGCTGACCGGGCCGGTCACTTGAATCTCACCCGCTTTCTCATTGCGCAGAATGGACGGATCTTCATAGATTCCGCGAATGGATTGTGCGATGCCGTTCAAACGGGCCGCGTCAGAGCTGGCCAGCATTTGTGCGTCGAGCACTGCTTTCTCTTCCACGCCGCGGACTTCGCGGACGAGAACAAGATTGCCATTTTCAAACCTGCCAGACCACGTATCTTCGCCTTCTTCGGCGATGATATTGAGACGGGCCGCAGCTTGGGCTGCATTCTCGTCTGAGGCGCCAGGGGCGAGGGCGCCGGCCATGGCAGCCTGTTCGACAATGTCGCCCGGCGCGCGCAGGCTGAGACGCCACAAGGCTTGCTTGAACTGCGCTGCGAGACGCACACGTTCGCGCAAGTCTTCGCTGGCAATCTGTGTGCTGTCGGCGAGAATCAGGACTTCGCCATCGGTGCCGGATTCGATGAGATAGGCATTGAGCTCTTCATCATCTTTCAAATAGCGTTCGGACTTGCCTCGCGACACTTTGTAGAGCGGCGGCTGCGCGATGTAGAGATAGCCTTTCTCAATCACTTCCGGCATCTGCCGATAGAAGAAGGTCAGCAACAGTGTCCGAATGTGCGCGCCATCGACGTCGGCATCCGTCATGATGACGATCTTGTGGTAGCGCAGTTTCTCAATATCAAACTCTTCGCGGCCAATACCTGCGCCAAGCGCCATGATCAGCGTGCCGACCTGGTCTGAAGACAGCATTTTGTCGAACCGAGCCCGCTCGACATTGAGGATTTTACCGCGCAAAGGCAGGATGGCCTGGTTCGAGCGATCGCGGCCTTGCTTGGCAGAACCGCCCGCAGAATCACCCTCCACGATGAAGATTTCAGACTTGGACGGGTCTTTTTCCTGGCAGTCGGCCAGCTTGCCGGGCAGCGAAGTAATGTCGAGCGCCGTCTTGCGGCGGGTTAGTTCCCGCGCTTTGCGGGCAGCTTCGCGCGCCGCAGCCGCTTCGACAATCTTGGTCATCACTTGCTGCGCTTCTTTCGGGTGCTCTTCAAACCACTCCGCAAGCTTTTCGTTCATCAAGCTTTCGACCACAGGGCGCACTTCGGACGAGACCAGTTTGTCTTTCGTCTGCGAGCTGAATTTCGGGTCCGGTACTTTCACTGACAGGACGCAAGTCAGGCCTTCGCGTGCATCATCGCCGGTAATGTCGACTTTTTCTTTTTTCGCCGCACCCGTCTCGGTCGCATATTTGTTGATGATCCGGGTCAGCGCGCCGCGAAAGCCTGCCAAGTGGGTGCCGCCATCGCGCTGCGGAATATTATTGGTGAAGCAAAGCACATTCTCGTGGTAAGCGTCGGTCCATTCCAGCGCCGCTTCAACCGTGATGCCGTCTTTCTCGCCCGTCACGAAAATGGTTTCCGGGATCAGGGCATTCTTGGTTTCGTTGAGATGCTGCACGAAGGCCGCGACGCCGCCGGCATATTCCAGGGTGATTTCATAAGGCTCAGCTTCGCGTAAATCCTTGAACACGATGCGCACGCCAGAATTCAAGAAAGCCAGCTCGCGCAAGCGATGTTCCAGCGTCTTGCGATTATACACCGTCATGGTGAAGGTCTCAGGGCTGGCTAGGAAGCGCACAGCGGTGCCGGTATAAGGCTCACCGCTGTCTGTGGTCGGGCTGGTGCCAACCTCTTTCAACGGTGCTTCTGTGCGGCCACCATCAACAAAGCGGACATAATGCTCCTTGCCATCGCGGTGGATGGTGAGATCGAGCCAGACCGAAAGCGCGTTCACAACGGACACGCCCACACCGTGCAGGCCGCCAGAAACTTTGTAGGAATTGCTGTCAAACTTGCCGCCGGCATGCAGCTCGGTCATGATGACTTCAGCCGCCGAACGCCCCTCAGTGGCGTGCTGTCCGACCGGAATGCCGCGACCATTATCAGTGATTTCAGCTGAGCCATCCGGGTGCAATGTGACCGTAACCTGATCAGCATGTCCGGCCAGGGCTTCATCGATGGCATTGTCGACGACTTCGTAAATCATGTGGTGCAAACCCGACCCGTCATCGGTGTCGCCAATATACATGCCGGGGCGTTTGCGGACGGCTTCGAGACCCTTCAAAACCTTGATCGAGTCGGCGCCATATTCTGGATTATTTTCGGCCGCGTCTGTCATCGGGACATACCCCTGCAAGTGATTCGTCAAATTCCCTTCTTTTATAGGGGTTTTTGACCCAAAAGGGAAATGCACGACTGGTATTTTATGGGTATAATAACACAACAAAAACAAGGCTTTATGGGTCTTGTTTAGGGGCGGTTGATATCTCTTCGCTCTGCCCCTGCGAAAACCCGCTAAACTGGCCCGAAATCGGCTGAAAATAGGAGGCGAAAATGGTCTGGGGCTTGCGCGTTTTGGCGATGTTTATCGTGTTGGCTTTAGGGGCATATTTGTGGGCCGAGGCACGCTTGAAACCGATGAATGATGCCGCACGGGCCAACGCACCTGGCGCGTTCGCGAGCCTGACAGACGGCCAGTTACATTATCGCTGGGATGGCCCGGAAGAAGGACCGGTCATCGTTCTGGTGCATGGCTTTTCGACGCCAAACTTCATTTATGAGCAGAATGTCCAGGCGCTGAACGCGGCCGGGTTTCGCACGCTGCGGTTTGATCATTTCGGGCGCGGCTGGTCGGATCGTCCGAAGACGCGATATGATGTCGACTTCTATGACCGCACGCTCATCGAATTGCTCGACCATGTCGGCATTGATGAGCCGTTTGGGCTGGCCGGTCTGTCCATGGGCGGGCCAATCGTGGCGGAGTTCACGGCGCGCTATCCAGATCGGGTCAATCAGCTGGTTCTGCTTGTCCCGGCTGGATTGGATACGGCGGGGGCAGACGGAAATTCAGCGCGTCTTCTGGCGACGCCGCTGATCGGGGACTGGGTCTGGCGCATGTTCGGCAAAAGCATTCTGCTCGGCGATGCTCAATATGACGAGGCTGCGCGCGCACCGGAAGATCGTCTTCAGGGCGATGTCACAGAACAATTGGAGTATCGCGGCTATTTACAGGCGCTGCTCTCTACCTTTCGTCACATGCCTATGACTGCGCGCGAAGAGACATTCCAACGCCTCGCCGCAACCGGCGTGCCAGTCCTGGCCATTTATGGCGACGCAGATACGACGGTTCTGGTTTCGAGTGCAGCCAAACTCGAACAATTCCTGCCCGACGGCGACATTCGCATCGTCGAGGGCGGCGAGCATGGCCTGAATTACCAGATGCACAGCCTCGTTAATCCCTGGCTGGTCGATTGGTTCGCTCAATAACGTTCGGCGATCAGCACCAGGGCGGCATCCATTTCAGCAATCGCGGATCGCGTTGCAGGCGGGCGGTCATTGGCGATTATGGAGAATAGCAATTGCCGTCCGCTGGCAGCAATCATGACGCCGGAAAGCGCATTGGCGCCGTTCAATGTGCCGGTCTTGGCGAAGATCCTGCCTTCAAGCGCGGTGCCTTTAAAGCGGCGCTCCAACGAACCATCGACGCCGCCAATGGGTTGATCCGCCAGCCAGGCGTTGAACCAGGGCTGATCCGCTGCAAAGGCCAATAGCTTGATCATCGCGCGCGGACTGATCCGGTTATAGATCGACATTCCCGACCCGCCGTGCAGGCTAATGCCTTGCTCCGTCACGCTCGCGGCGTCCAGAAAGGCGTGCAGACCGGCGACGCCATAATCGCGCGAGCCTGTGCCATTCAGCCGTCCGAGGCGGCGCAGCGCGATCTCTGCATGCAGGTTCTCACTGTCCTTCGAGATGCGCTTCAAGCTCTCTGTGAGCGGAGCGGCAGGGAGTGTGGCAAGCGCGTCTGCGGGCTCAGTCACCGGGCCGGCAATCAGAATCGCGCTTTCCTCGTCTTCATCAGGCACTTCGTCAGCGAGAGTGAGCGGTCTATGCTGCGTGCTGACCCCACCCACGCGCGCGCCCCGCGCTTCCAGGAGGCGCTTAAAGCGCAAAGCCGTAAATTCTGCCGGGTCGTCAATCGCGAGTCCGAAGCTCAGGGTCTGCGAACCGGCAGGCACACTGCCATAGATCCGCACAAGATTGGCGCCCGAATGGCGCTCAACCCGCAAGGCACGGTCTGTCTCGGCAGGGCTGGTCGTGACCTCATTCGTGATGCCGTAATAAGAGTCACCGGCTTGCCAGGCGGCTGTCACCGGGGCGCCCGGCGCGGCGCCTGGCGTGATGTCGATCCAGACCAGATTGTCATTGACGCTGAGCGCTGATACGGCCGTGCCATAATAGAATTGCAAATCTTCAACGCTCCAGCCCGGGCCCCAGCGTTCAAACGGGAAGAAACGGTCATCGCCAATCACGTGTCCGATTTCGGTCAGGCCCGTGGCGATAACGGCATCGGCCAGATCCGCAAGACACTGGGCTTCGCAATCCGGCCGGTCTGTCAGCATGGCATCACCGCCCCCTTTCAGGATGATATCGGGAGGGCTGTCTTCATCGCCGCCCCGCAGAAAGACCCGCGTACCGGGATTGTGCTGCGGCGCGGAGAGCTGTTCGAGCTGATGATAACTCGCCATGGTCGTGACGATCTTTGTGTTGGACGCTGGTGTGAATCGGTCATCGCCGCGCAGCGCCATGAGTTCGGTGCCGTCCATATCGGCCACCACCAGGCCCCAGCGGATGCCGGTCTGTTCGGGATGGGTCAGCGCGGCTTCGACGTCGCGTGAAAGGCTCGACTGGCAGGCCGCCATCAAAACAATGAGCACGGCGCCGATCATGTAGCGGCCAAATCGATTCATCCATTCCCTCCACGTCGTCGACAAAACATAGAGCGCGCGGCCATCTGCGTCACGCGCTTCTCGTGCGAGCGTTTGCGAAAATGGCGCGGCCTGCTTAAGCTTGGGGCAGGGAGAGAGAAACGATGTTGGGGAACGTCTTCAAGGCGCTGCTGGGGCTGGCCGGCTGCGCGAGCGTCGGATTGGGCGCATGGTTATGGCTGGATGAGACCGTCTTGGCGACAATCGCCTATCCAAGACCGTTTATAAGCTATGTTCTGTTCGGCGCCGGCACAGTATTGCTGCTGTCTGCGATCTGGGCACGCGCACGGTCGTTGCTCGGTCTGGTGGCCGTCGCCACTGGCACAGGCCTGGCCAGCTGGGCCATTCTCTATGCGGACCTTAATGTCTGGCAACTCATCCCGCTCTGGAGCGCAGCCTTCTTCGGCAGCTTCGCGACACTGGTTTACTTGATCGCCGCCTGCCGTGGGAAGGATGCGTTTTAGTCTGCGCCGACAATCTCGACCCGTTGGGCCCGGTCGCCAAAGGCTTCGAACAGAAATTCTTCAGTGCCGGTGAGCCAGGCCTGTCCGCCGAGTTCAATCAATTCGTCAAACAAAGCCGCACGCCGATCGCGGTCCAAATGCGCCGCGGCTTCGTCCAATAAGATGAGCGGGCTCGGCCCATCGCCATCGGCGTTCAAGGCCCGCGCGCTGGCCAGGATCAGGCCGATCAGCAAGGCTTTCTGTTGGCCCGTTGAAGCATCGCCTGCAGCTGCGCCTGTCGGGCGGTGAATGACAGAGAGATCGGTCCGGTGTGGGCCAGACAAGGTGCGCCCGGCGGCCTGGTCGCGATAGCGGCCTTTTGCGAGCTGTTCAGCGATCAGGTCCTGTAGATCAAACAGGCCTGCCCCTTCGACCGCGGCCTGCTCAGCATCGCCTTGCAAAGCAAGATCGCCTTTCGGGAAATAGCCTTCGGGACGGGCATTGATCGCGTCCTGCAAGGCCGCGAGTATGCGGGCGCGATTGCTGGCAATCATTGCTCCGGCTTCAGCCATTCGGCCTTCAATGGCATCGGCCCAGGCTGGATCGACGCGGCCGCGTTCGAGCAAGGCATTGCGCTCGCGCATGGCTTTTTCATAGCGATTGGAGACGCTGCCATGGCTTGGAATGTGCGCCATCACCTGACGATCAAAAAAGCGGCGGCGTTCACTGGCGCCGCCGCGAAACACGCTGTCCATGGCCGGGGTCAGCCAGACAATGCGGATCAGGTCAGCTAGGTCCGTCGCGGTTGCGGGCGCGCCATCGAGGCGGATCACGCGTTTATGGTTGTTGCCGCTTGAGTCGAGGCCGACGCCCAATTTGCGATCATCATCCAGCGTGGCCGAAATCGTCCAGCCCGTTGCGGCGCCGTGTCGGATCATGTCGGGTAAAGCGGCGGCGCGTAGCCCGCGCCCCGGCCCGAGCTGGCTGATCGCTTCCAGCACATTGGTCTTGCCCGCGCCATTGGCGCCGTACAGGCAGACCGGCCGGGCATCGAGTGGCAGGTCTAGTGTCGCATGACTGCGAAAATCAGTGAGGCGAAGGCGCGTAAGAGCGGTCACTACACCCGCAAAGGCATCAGCACATATTGTGCGCTTTCATCGCCAGGATCGAGCACAAGCGCTGGCGAAGCCGGATCGTTGAACAGAAAGCGCGCATCTTCGGCTTCAATCTGCGCGGTCACATCGAGCAGATATTTTGCATTGAAGCCGATATCCATTTCGTCGGCTTGGTAATCGCATTCAATCTCTTCGTGGCCTTGGCCGGTCTCGGCGCTGTTGACGGCCAGCGTGAGCCGTCCCTCCGCGAGCGACAGTTTGACCGAGCGTGAGCGTTCTGCCGAAACTGTTGCGACCCGATCAACCGCGGACTCAAACAGTTTGTTGTCGATGATCATGGCTTTCGCATTCCCTTTCGGGATGACGCGCGCATAATCCGGGAAGGAGCCGTCAATCAGTTTCGACGTCAGCTGGGCGCGGCCCGACTTGAACACGACTTTTGTGTCTGAGACGGAGACGGAAACATCGCCATCTTCATTGTCGATCAAACGGCGCACCTCGCCAACCGCCTTGCGCGGAACAATGACGCCTTCCAGCGTTTCAGCGCCGCTCGGCGCGTCGACTTCGGAGAGGGCCAGTCTGTGGCCGTCCGTGGCGACGGTGCGCAGCTTCTTCCCCGCATCCGTGTCTGCGGTGTGCAAATAGACGCCATTCAAATAATAGCGTGTCTCTTCGGTCGAGATGGCGAACCGTGTCTTGTCGATCAGGCGGCGCAGATCGGCGGCCTCCATTTCAAATTCCGTTGCATCCTCGTCAGGCACCATGGTCTGGAAATCACCGGCGGGCAGGGTCGGTAACGAGAATTTTGAACGGCCAGAATGGATTGCGAGCTGGCGGTTTTCACCATTGAGTTCGAGCTCGATATCAGCGCCGGCCGGGAGTTTGCGGACCACGTCGAACAAGGTGCCCGCAGGGGCCGTTACCGCGCCTTCCGCGTCAATCTTGGCATCAGAATGATCGACCGCTTCGATGTCGAGATCCGTCGCCGTAAAGCGCACGGCGCCATCTTTGGCTTCAATCAGAATATTGGACAGAATGGGAATGGTGTTGCGACGTTCCACGACATTCTGGACATGTCCGAGCGCATTTAACAGCGCGCCGCGTTCGATCGTCAATTTCATCTCATCATCCCTTTGCCGGTCATCCGGTCTTGCCCAATTTTTGCGTCATCCTATCGAATCAGCCCGCTCCTTTTCGGGAGCGGGCCGCTAAAGTCACGAATTTCCTGTGAAATGCAAGTCTTTGTCAGACTTGCGCTGTGGATCAGGCCTGGTCGTGTCCGGCCAGGCGGTCAAACACGGCATTCTTCACGCGATCAATTTCATCGTTCATATCGCGATCGCCTTTGTCCAAGGCCTTCTTGATCTTGCGATAGGCGTGCAGGACCGTGGTGTGATCTTTCTTTTTGTACGCTGTCGCGATTTGTGGGAACGACTTGTCCGTCATCACGCGCGACAGGTACATTGCGACCTGACGCGGATGACAGATTGTTCGCACCTTGCTGGCGCTTTCAATGTCAGCCTTGGAAATCCGGTAGAGATCCATACAGGTCCGCTTGATATCATCCAGAGATGGTGTGCGCGGCTCGCCCGCGATCCGGCGAATGACCGTTTCCAGCATGTCCGGTGTTGGCGCCAATTCGCCATACCCGGTTTCCAATTGCAGGCTCCACAAGACGCCGCACAGTTCACGCCCGGCGCCACGGACCGTGGCAACGATGCGGTCGATCATGGCTTCAGACAGCACAAAGTTCGGTGTGTCCTTGGCAATCAAGTCGACATGCCGGCGGATGATCGCCTTGCGCATTTCATTATCCGGCATCGCCACTTCAACAGAGGCTGCGCCCTTGATCTCGCCCACCAGTTCCTTGGACAAGCCGACCATATCGCCGGGTGCGGCATCGGCCGTGATGATCACATGACCGCCAATCGATGTGACGGCGCGCAGCGCACCGAAAAAGGCCTTATCGGTCTTCGCTTTGCCGGCAATCCAGTGCAGGTCGTCAATCATCAAAAGATCGTTCTTTTTGACATAGGCCTGCAAGTCGCTGGTATCGCCTGCGCGGGCATCCGTGACAAACCGGGTCATGAACTCTTCTGCAGAGATATAAGCCAGACGGCGCTTATCATTGCGCAAAGCCGCTTCGGCTTCGATCGCTTTCAGGATGTGAGTTTTGCCTGTGCCAGGCTGGCCATAAATGACAATCACGCCAGCTGGGATCGGGGCGCCACTGGCGACGCGCTTGCCGAGCCCGACGGCACGAGCATTTGACGGTCCAGCGACCAAAGTGGCGAAGGTCATCGTGTGATCAAGATCGAGCGCGGTATAATCCGGCTCATCCTCATCACGGCTCAGGTCGA
This sequence comes from Pseudomonadota bacterium, assembly GCA_039818185.1. GTDB lineage: Bacteria > Pseudomonadota > Alphaproteobacteria > Caulobacterales > Hyphomonadaceae > Henriciella. Next base: position 146,671 of record JBCBUI010000007.1, on the reverse strand, counting down.
GCACCGGGTCATTTTCACTTAACCACGGATCACCGACCATTTCGCGCACGTCTGCTGGTACGCGATTCCACAATTCAAACTTCAAACGACGCTTTTTCGGGTCACGTTTCTGCCATGCTTGTTGCAGCGGGCGCGAAAAATCCGTTGTAACACGATCCAATGTCAATTGGTCTGGTGCGGCGATGACGATCGATTTGTCGATCTCGGCGACAAAGCGGATCGCTGTCAGCCATTGTTGTGAGTTATCGGGTTTCGCGTCGGCTTCCACCGCGCCGATAGATTGCGCCCAAAGCGACTTTGCCCCCAGCTGCTCACCAGCTTTTGCATTGTCGGAGGAAGCGTTCTGCCCATCAACCCCATACGTCAGCCCCATAAGATGCACCTTTCTTATTCTTGCGTTTCTTCATCTTGGCGACCAACGGAAAACACACACGACCTCTGATTGTTGAGCCGGGGAGGCTCACCCCAAAATTACGCTGTACACAGAGGACATTCCGTCGATGGATATAGTTAATCAGAGACGGATTTTGGTTGCAACTGAAGAAACATAAACTTCCTCGTGGTTGCCCCGGTTGACTCGGCCAAAGCCCTTGAAGAGTCACGTAAAAATAAACTCAAAAAGTTGCACTTGACAGGTTTGAACCTATTGCAATGACAGCGTATTCAAGCTTTGTTCTGTCAACGCTAATAATGCGCTTTCTCTGTGGAAATTCAGACATTGAGAAACTGAGTTATTTTTACCACTTAGACATGAGAAAAGCCCGCATGGCAAGACCAGCGGGCTATGCAATTTTATCAGTGTTCGGACAGGTTGCTGTCGCTTAGCTCATCGCTTTGACGCGGGCAGAAAGACGCGAAACTTTGCGGGCAGATGTATTCTTGTGGATCACACCTTTGCCAGCGGCGCGCATGATTTCTGGCTGTGCCGCTTTCAGGGCTTCAGCCGCTGCAGACTTATCACCGGCCTCAATCGCTTCCTCGACTTTGCGAACATAGGTACGCATGCGCGAGCGGCGGGCCTTATTGACTTCGGTGCGGGTCGCAATCTTGCGCACCATCTTTTTGGCTGATTTCGTGTTCGCCATCAAAAACTCCTTTGGTCGCCCTATCTGGCGAAGAGGCGGTAAGTACAGAAACCACTCGCCTGCGTCAACCGTTGCATGCGCCTGAACATGAAGATTCTACTGACTCTTTCTGAAGCCCGCAAAACGCTGCCAGATTACTGATTTTTGAAGTGGGCCTGCCGTTTCTCGACAAAGGCTTCCATACCCTCTTTCTGATCCTCTGTCGCGAACAGAGAATGAAACAGACGCCGCTCGAACATGACCCCCTGGCTGAGCGGGGTTTCATAGGCAGCATTGACCATTTCCTTGGTCAGCATGGCCGCCGCGCGGGGCATGGACGCGATCTTCTTGGCCACCGCCTTGGCTTCGTCGACGAGGTCATCGACAGGGACAATCCGCGACACCAATCCGCAGCGTTCAGCTTCTTCTGCATCCATCATCCGACCGGTCAGGCACATTTCCATGGCTTTGGATTTGCCAGCAAAGCGGGTCAGGCGCTGCGTGCCGCCGGCGCCGGGTGAGACGCCAATGGTGATTTCAGGCTGACCAAACTTGGCTTTCTCGCCGGCCAGGATGAAATCGCACATCATGGCCAGCTCGCAGCCGCCGCCAAGGGCATAGCCATTCACCGCCGCGATCAAGGGCTTGCGCGTACGCGCCGCGCGTTCCCAATTGCGGGTGATGAAGTCCTTATAATAAGCCTCCATGTAAGACTGGTCGCGCATCTCTTTGATGTCGGCCCCAGCCGCGAAGGCTTTCTTCGAGCCTGTAATCACGATGCAGCCAATTTCCGGGTCTTCGTCAAAGCGATCCAGCGCCGCCGTCAATTCATCCATCAATTGGTTGTTGAACGCGTTCATCGCGTCTGGACGGTTCAATGTGATGACCGCAACAGCACCATCCACCTCGGTTAAGAGTGTTTCATAAGCCATGGAGTTCCCAGCTATCCTTGTCTTGCCTCGATTTGGCTGTCAGGCGCAGCCTCTCCCATCGAGGAATCTGTAGAATATATTGGGACAGGCGTCGATAGCGATCCTCATGTCTTGTCTTTAAGTTTATACAGTAAATCTAGCGCTTCACGCGGGGTCAAACTGTCTGGATCAATATTTTCCAACAGGTTTATCGCCGGATGATCGACACGTTCTGGTTCAGCTTCCTCGTCTGGCACACTGGCCGCGAAAAGGGGCAAGGTCTCGACGGCATCCGGGGCCGCTTCCAATTTTTTGAGCACTTGCTCCGCGCGTTTGACGGCGCGCGCCGGCAATCCGGCGAGGCGGGCGACTTGGACGCCATAAGAGCGATCGGCTGGGCCAGGCTGAACATCATGCAAGAAGACCAGCTCATGCTTCCACTCTTTCGCCCGCAATGAAAGATTGGTCGCGGATGGCAAATCATCGGCCAGGCCGGTCAATTCATGGTAATGCGTTGCGAACAGCGCCCGGCACTTATTGGTATTGTGCAAATGCTCGACCGCCGCCCAGGCAATGGCGAGCCCATCATAAGTTGACGTTCCGCGGCCGACTTCGTCCAGAATAACGAAAGAGTGGGGGGTCGCCTGGGTCAGGATTGCGGCGGTCTCGACCATTTCCACCATAAACGTCGATCGCCCACGCGAAAGATCATCGCTCGCCCCGACGCGTGAGAAGATACGGTCGGCCAGGCCCAGGGTAAGCTGTCGCGCAGGCACGTAGAGCCCGGCCTGTGCCAGGATTACGGCGAGACAGGTCTGGCGGAGATAAGTCGACTTACCGGCCATGTTCGGGCCCGTGACCAAAGCCAGGCGCGGCGCCGTTTCGCCGCGGGCATCAAGGCTGGTATCATTGGCCGTGAATCCTTCGCCTTGCTTGCGCAGCGCGGCCTCAACGACCGGATGGCGTAGGCCCTCTGATTGGAATACCGGCTCGGCCGACAGGGTCGGGCGGACAGCGCCGACTTCGCTCGCCCATTCAGCGCCAGCGGTTGCTGTATCCAGTTCGGCCAGGGCATACGCCGCCTGGCTGAGCGGCGCGGACAGCATTTCCACGCGCTGGCAGAACGTCTCGAAAATGGCGAGCTCGCGGCCTTTGGCAATATCATCTGCGCGCGAGATCTTGCCCGCCAGCTCCGACAATTCAGAGGTCGAGAAACGGACATTCGAGGCTAGGGTCTGGCGGTGGATAAACGTCTCAGCCAGCGGCGCTTGCATCATTGGGTCAGCGTGCCGCGCCGGGACATCGATGAAATAACCCAGCACATTGTTGAATTTGATCTTGAGGGCGCCGATGCCGGTCTGGTCGGCATATTTGGTTTGCAGCTCAGCGATGATTTGCCGGCTATCGGATTTCAAGGCGCGGGCTTCGTCGAGCGGGATGTCCCAACCGGTTGCGATAAAGCCACCATCTCGCGCCAGTGTCGGCAAGTCTTCTGCGAGGGCTTGTCCCAGATCATGTGTCAGACTGGCGAGATCCGGATGATGCGTCAGGGTCAGCGCCTCAAGCGCCATCTCGATCAGGTCAGGCGGATTGGTTTGCGCCCGCGTGACTTCGGCGACGGCGGTCTCTCCGGCTGTCAGGGCGCTGGCAATGGCGGCGAGGTCGCGCGGGCCGCCGCGGCCCAGGCGAATGCGCGACCGGGCGCGTTCCAGGTCTGGTGCGGCTTTCAAAGCGGCACGAATGGCTTCGCGCAAATGATCATTGGCGAGGAAATATTCGATCGCATCATGCCGGGCCGAGATGGCGCTGGATTCGGTTTCCGGGCGCGCCAATCGCGCGGCGAGCAATCGTGCGCCGGGCGATGTCAGCGTCCGGTCCACAGTGGCCAGAAGCGTGCCCTGACGTCCGCCATTCAGGGCGACATCAATCTCGAGACTGGCGCGCGTCGCTGGGTCGATGGCGAGCACGGTGGCGCTGGACCCGCGTTGTGGGGGATCGAGGCGTATGTCCGCACCGGCTTGGGTCAATGACAGATAATCGAGCAACACACCAATCGCGGCGAGCTCTGTTTTTGAGAATACGCCAAACGCGTCCAACGCGGCAATTTTGAACGCGTCCTTAAGCAGACGTTCCCCGGACTTGGCGCTGGCTGAGCTATTTGGCCGATACGTGGTCGGCGGGCGCAAAGCTTCGTCCGCCGCACGCACCAAAGGGCGGTCAGCATCGCGTTCGGTCAGCAGCAATTCCTTGATCGGCAACGCGCCAAGTGTTTCCGCCAGCGTTTCAGGCGCGAAATCGCGGACCTCGAAAGCACCGGTTGAGACATCACAGGCAGCAAAGGCCGCCTCAGTTCCAGAGGCGGACAGAGCAATCGCCACCAAAGCCTGGCCTTGCCGGGCAGATAGCAGGCTGTCTTCGGTGATCGTGCCCGGCGTGACGATGCGGACAATTTCACGATTCACGATGGCTTTCGAGCCGCGCTTTTTGGCTTCGGCGGGGCTTTCCGTCTGTTCGCAGACCGCGACCCGCTCGCCTGCTTTGATCAGACGCGCCAGATAGCCTTCGGCAGCGTGATAAGGCACGCCCGCCATCGGGATGGGTTTGCCATCATGCTCGCCTCTTGAGGTTAAAGTGATGTCGAGGATTTCGGCGGCTCGAACCGCGTCGTCGAAGAACAGCTCGTAAAAGTCGCCCATGCGAAAAAACAAGAGTGCATCGCCATGCTGCGCCTTTATGGCAAGGTATTGCGCCATAAAGGGGGTCGGGGCTTTCGGTTTTTTCACGGGTCCAGCGGTGTCAGGCACAGTCTTGCGAATCCTTCATCAGCTCTTCCGAATAAAGCAATCACAACGGCTTGTCCCCCCTTGCGGACACGCTTATGAGGCTCCACAAAATTGAAAAAGCCGCGAAAGGCGAAATGATCATGACCACCAAGCGTCCAAGCTTTACCGATCAGGAAGCGCTCGACTTCCACGCGCACCCGACGCCCGGCAAAATTTCGATGATGCCAACCAAGCCGATGCAGACGCAGCGCGATCTGTCTTTGGCCTATAGCCCCGGCGTGGCGGTCCCGGTCGAGGCGATCGGACGGGACGCAGATCTCGCTTATGATTACACCGCAAAAGGCAATATGGTGGCGGTGATCTCAAATGGCACGGCGATCCTCGGCCTCGGTGATCTTGGCGCGATGGCTTCAAAGCCGGTCATGGAAGGCAAGTCGGTCCTGTTCAAGCGATTTGCCGATATTGATAGTTTCGATGTCGAGGTCGAGACCAAGGACATTGATGAGTTTTGCACCGTGGTCCGCAATATTGGCGCCACGTGGGGCGGCATCAATCTCGAAGACATTGCCTCGCCGGAAGCCTTCATCATCGAGCAGCGTCTGCGCGATGAGCTCGATATCCCGGTCTTTCACGATGACCAGCACGGCACCGCGATTATCGCAGCGGCCGGCATTATTAATGCTTGCGCGATTACTGGCCGCAAGTTGGAAGACTTGACGGTTGCGGTGTCGGGCGCTGGCGCCGCGGGCTTGTCTGTGGCGGGCCTTATCCGGCATCTTGGGGTGAAAGCTGAGAATATTCTGATGTGCGACAGTCGCGGCGTTCTGTTTGAAGGCCGGACTGAAAAGATGGATCAGTTCAAGTCTGCATTTACCGTCAAGACGGATAAGCGCACCCTGGCCGAGGCAATGGACGGCGCGGACTGTTTTCTCGGCCTGTCGGTCAAAGGCGCGGTCAGCCAGGACATGGTCAAATCCATGGCCAAGAATCCGATCATTTTCGCGATGGCCAATCCGGATCCTGAGATCACGCCGGAAGAAATTAAAGCGGTGCGCGGCGATGCGATTATCGCGACCGGCCGGTCGGACTATCCGAACCAGGTCAACAATGTGCTCGGGTTTCCATACATTTTCCGCGGTGCCCTGGATGTGCGTGCACGAAGCATCAATGAAGAGATGAAAGTCGCGGCCGCCCGAGCGCTGGCGGAACTGGCGCGGGAAGATGTGCCGGACGAGGTCGCCGCAGCTTATCATGGCGCGCGTCCGCAATTTGGCCCGGACTACATCATTCCGACGCCATTCGACCCACGTCTGATCAGCTTTATTCCGCCCTTTGTGGCTCAGGCGGCGATGGATACGGGCGTCGCGCGCAAGCCGATCGAGGATATGGAAGAGTATCGCCATTCGCTGGCGCGCCGTCTCGATCCCACCGCGTCCTTCTTGCAAGGCGTGCAGTCTGCGGTGCGTCGCCAGCAAAAGCGCATTGTGTTCGCTGAAGGCGAAGAGCCGCAAGTGGTGCGCGCGGCGTGGACGTTTAAGCAGCAAGGGCTCGGTCATCCGATTCTAATCGGTCGCGAGGCGCAAGTCGAACGCACGATGAAACAGATGGGTGTGCCGGAAGGCGCGCTCGAAATCGTCAATGCGCGGCTGTCGGACCGAAATGCCGATTATACCGATTACCTCTATGCCCGTTTGCAGCGCCGCGGCTATCTCAAGCGCGACGCCCAACGTTTGGTCAATCAGGACCGCAATGTGTTTGGCAGCTGCATGCTGGCGCATGGTGACGCCGATGGCATGGTCACAGGCGTCACGCGGAATTATGATGTCTGCTTGACGGATGTGCGGCTATCGCTCGACCCGTTGCCGGACGCAGATGTGATCGGCATGTCTATGGTGATCAATCGCGGCAAGACCATTTTCATCGCCGATACCAGCGTCAATGAGCTGCCAAATGGAGAGCAATTGGCTGGGATCGCAAAAGAAGCGGCGATGGCCGTGAAGCGCCTGGGCTTTGTGCCGCGCGTGGCCTTTCTGTCTTATTCGACGTTCGGCAATCCGATGGGCGAGCGGGCCGAGAAAGTCCGCGATGCGGTCGAAATTCTCGACGCGTGCGGGGACTGCGATTTCGAATATGAAGGCGACATCGCAGCCGATGTGGCGCTGAACCCGATGCATAAGCATCTTTATCCGTTCTCGCGTCTGTCTGGCGAAGCCAATGTGCTGGTCATGCCAGCCATTCACTCCGCGTCGATCTCGACCAAATTGCTGGAAGGCATGTCGCGCGCGACCATTATCGGGCCAGTTTTGCTCGGCATGTCCAAGTCTGTGCAGATTGCCTCGCTTGGCGCGACGGTGAATGACTTGGTCAATCTCGCCACCGTGGCGGCATTTGATATTGATCGGGTGGGGTCTTAGGCGTTTAGTTTTCGGACGCGATCTGTTCATTCAGGATGAGGCTTTGTGCCTGATCGCCGGCGCGATGCTGGCGAACCCATTCGAGGATGCACAGCACCACTGCGACCCCGCCAAGCCAGAATGTCAAAACAAACACGTGGTAGAAGCCCTGGGCTTCCATCAGCTCACCCAACCAGGCGCGCCCAAGCGTGCCGAGCAGCATTGTGAGCGATACCAACAAAGCGTACTGCATCGCCGCGTAACGAGGGTTCACGATGCTTGTCAGGTAAGCGGTTATGGCGACGAGCGCCAATCCACCTGCAATATTCTCGGCGAAGATGGTCAGCATTAAGCGCGCCATGCGCTGGCCTTGGTCGGCCGGAATGGTGACCGCTTCGGGTTGCATCGTGGCGGCCCATTCAGCGAACGCAATCAGCGGGATATCGAGCCTTGTAAGCGCCAGGAAGGCGTCCACATTGGCCCCGCCCACAGCGAGGTCGGCGTATAGTAGATTGGTGACCGCTGCGACGATTGCGCCAATGAACAGGATTGGCATACGACCGAGCAGCGTGATCAGCGCTGCGCCAAGGAAGGCGCCGAAAATGGTGGCCAAGACGCCAGAGAATTTTGAAGCGATCGCGACATCATCCAGACTGTGCCCGAGTGCGCCGTAATTCTCACCGAGATAGAAAGCATATGCCAAGGACCCCCAAACGGCATCCGTGAATCGGTACATCAGGGCGAGCCCCAAGACTAAAATGATTCCCCAGCGCAGGCGTTTGAGCAGATCCATCAAAGGATCGAATATCGCACGGAACAAGACGCCCGTGAGCGCCGACTTGCGATCAGGTGAAGCGCCGCCTACTCGGATCGTGATTTCTTTACCGCGCTCTATAAACACCAACCAAGCGGAGGTCACTGTCGGCACAACCACGGTCAACATGACGATCAGCCAGCCCTGGTTTCGAACGAAAACGCGCGCGCTGGACCCTTCAGGATCGTTCACAAACCCAATCAGGAAGTGACCGATCATGGCAAAAGCGACGAGCCAGCTGGCGGCGACGATCCAAACCCCCAAATCGACTTTTTGAGCTGGCAGGCTCGGTTGATAGCTGACATGTTCATATGTGCCATCTTCGGCGGTTTCAGTGGCTTTTGGCTCCGGAGCGAGCAGGCTGCCAATGATGCAGAGCGCCATGAAAATAGCGATCATGACATAGACGCCAACCCAGCCGATGCGCGCGGCCAGGATCAGCGCAACGAAGCCACTGATAAAGCCGCCAAACTTGTACCCGAACTGGTACAAGGCTGACATCAAGTCTTTGTCTTCTTCGGATTCAGCGACTTCGATCCGCCATGCATCCAAAATCAAATCATGTGTCGGGGAGAGCAGCGTCGTCACAAAGGCGATTATGGTGACGAGACCGATATTCTGCGCTGGATTCGAGAATGCGAGAACCAGGAGTGCGATCGAAATCGCAATCTGCAAGGCCATCAACCACGAACGTCGACCGCCAATCTTCAGAAATGGCAGTTCTTTGGCGCGCTGAAAGGCGGGGGCCCACAAATATTTGAACGCATAGCCCATCGTCCCAAGGCCGATCGCGCCGATAATAGCAGGTCCGATGCCTTCTTCGGTTAGCCAGGCCGTCAAGACGCCTAAGACGGCGCCATAAGGCAGACTGGCTGCAAATGACAGAATGACCATGGCGGCCATTTTGCGATCATTGAGCGATTTTATCGCGCGGATCAGGCGTGATTCCGCTTTGCCGGTGGCTTGCACCGCAGCCTCGCTCACGCGGCCCCCGCTTGAGATGGCAAGTCAATCCATTTGAAGGCAAGCTGGCGCAAGGCTTCGGCGTCCAGCGGCTTGGCCGCGACGCCGTTCGCGCCGGCGAGACGGGCGCGTTTTTCAATTTCCGGATTGATTTCAGCCGAAACCGCGATCACGGGCACGCGATTGCCGATCGCCCGCAAACGTTTGGTTGCTTCAAATCCATCCATGATTGGCATGCGCAGATCCATCAAAATCAAGTCTGGACTGATTTGCTCGACCGCGTCGAGCGCTTCGCGTCCGGTGGAAGCGACCGTGACGGCGAATCCTGACGATTCCAAGGCACGACGTGCGATCAGACCATTAATTGGATTGTCGTCGGCGATCAGGACATGACCCGATCCAGATTCCGTTGTTTCCGCTTCGCCCGCCTTGCCACCGGCGATCGCCAATCCGACCCGCTCAATAACGGAAGCGGCGCGCAAGGGTCGGATCAACCAACCCGCAGCGCCAATGGTTCGGAAGCGTGGCATCTCGGCGCGATCTTCATGGCGGAGCACGATGAGGGTCGGCGCGGATTGGCATAAGGCCTTGAGTGTGCGCTCTGGCATGTCGGCATTGGCCAAGATCAATTTGGAGTTTAGTTTCAATGCAGCCTCTGGCGGCGCGATGTTTAGCACATTGGCGCCCGCGCGGGTCAGCGTGGCGGCGGCCGACAGTGCCGTCCCATTCGGCAAGCCGACCATGGCGATTTGACCTTCAATCGCATCATTGGCCGGGAAGCGTTTCTTTGGCGCGACTTTCTTGAATGGTAGACGTACGCGGAAACAGGTTCCGACGCCGAGCGCACTGGATATGAGAATCTCGCCGCCCATGGCGTCGCACAGACGCTTGACGATGGCCAGGCCGAGCCCGACGCCGCCATCTTTCTGGGCGTCTTCGTGGCTGATTTGTTGAAACGCTTTGAACAGCGTCGTTTGATCTTCCAGCGTGATGCCGGGGCCGGTGTCGTAAATATCGAGGCAGAGCTGACCATCGCGATAAGCCAGGTCGACCATGACGGCGCCATCATCGGTGAATTTGAGCGCATTGCCGAGCAAGTTGAACAAGATTTGCCGGGTCTTGCCGGAATCTCCGAACAGGGTCAGCGCGCGATCAGTTTGACAGCGCAAGGCGATGTCGAGGCCGCGCCCATGTGCCTTCGACGACAAGAGTTCCACCACTTCGCGCGCCAGCGCAGTCGGGCGAAACACATCATTCGACAGGTCGATCGAGCCGGAATCAAGACGCACGAAATCGAGGACATTGTTCAACAGATCGAGCAGGCGCTCGCCGGAATTGCGAATCGCGTCTGCATATTCGCGTTGCGACGGATTCAAATCGGTTTCCAGCAACAAAGAGACCATGCCCAGAATGCCGTTCAGCGGTGTCCGGATTTCATGGCTGGCTGTGGCCAAAAAGGCCTGTTCTGCACCGTGATCTGCTTTTTTCTCGCTCATCCCGACAGCTATGGCACAAGGCTTTGAGGATTTGCTTAATGCTGGGGCTCAATAATTCAGCTGGTTTGAGACGCGAAGTTCTGTCTGATCCAAAGGGCGACGACGGTAAGACAAGGCTTCAGCAATATGGTTTCGGCGAATGTCTTCGCTGGCTTCCAGATCTGCAATCGTGCGGGCCACTTTCAGGACGCGGTGATAGGCGCGGGCGGAGAGTGAGAGCGTCTTGGCCGCCTCGCGCAGAAGGCTCTCGCCGGCGCTGTCGGGCTGGGCACACCGGCTGAGCAGATCGACGCTGGCATCGACATTCAGATAACGCTGCAAATTGGCGGCTTCCGCTTGATAGCGCCTGGCCTGAATTGCCCGGGCGCGGGCGACGCGGTGTGCCACGTCCGCCGAGCCTTCATTGGCGGGTGGGCCGGTCAGATCTTCAGCGGTGACCGCAGGCGTATCATAGAATAGATCAATCCGATCAATGAACGGACCGGATAATCGGGCTTGGTATTGCTGGGCGCAGCGTGGCCCTTTGTGACAGGGGCGGTTGTCAGCCGTGCCACCACACCGACAAGGGTTCATCGCGGCAATCAGTTGAAAACGGGCCGGGTATTTCACATGCCGGTTGGCCCGCGAAATCGTGACTTCGCCGTCTTCGAGGGGCTGGCGCAAGCTGTCCAGGACCTGCGCTGTAAACTCTGGCAACTCATCCAGAAACAGAACACCATGATGCGCGAGCGACACTTCACCGGGTCGCGCGCGGATGCCACCGCCGACTAAAGCCGCCATGGACGCAGAATGATGCGGCGCCCGAAACGGCCGCATATGAGACAGCTGTCCGCGTTCCAACAGGCCCGAAACGGACTGGATTTGCGACACGTCCAGCAATTCTCTTGCGGACAAAGGCGGCAAAAGCGCTGGCAATCTTTTGGCGAGCATCGACTTGCCAGACCCAGGCGGACCGCACAGCAGCAAATTATGTCCGCCTGCCGCGGCGATCTCGAGCACGCGCTTGGCGCCATCCTGGCCTTTCACATCGCGCAGATCATACGGGTCCGCTTGCTCAGCGACGGCGCCCGGCGGCGGGCAGGATAACTGGGTGCGGCCGGTAAAATGATTGATCAGGCTGAGCAGATTTGGTGCGGCGAGATTGCCTTCACCCGCCCAGGCGGCTTCTGAGCCGCAAATTTCCGGGCAGATCAGCCGCATGTCGAGTTCAAGCGCTTTGATTGCGGCGGGCAGCACGCCCAGCGTGGGGCCAAGCTGTCCATCCAGCGATAACTCCCCCAATGCCGCATGGCCGTCCAATACATCTGGCGGGATCAGGCCCATGGCCGCCATAATGCCCAGAGCGATGGCGAGATCGTAATGGCTGCCTTCTTTGGGCAAGTCGGCCGGCGCCAAATTGACTGTGATCCGCTTTGGCGGCAATGCGAGTCCGATCGCGCTAAACGCCGCGCGGACGCGCTCACGACTTTCCCCGACGGCTTTGTCTGGCAAGCCGACAATCATGAAATAGGGCTGTGTGCTGCCCGTCATGTGCACTTGCACATCGACAGGAGCGGCTTCGATGCCTTCAAAGGCAAATGTGGTTATTCTTGCGACCATGGACTCTATACTTTCGGATACTCTGTATCAGAAAGTATAGAACAGATAAAGAACAGATTTCGTCTTTATTCGAGGCGAATTACGGGCTCGTCGTCTTCGTCGACTTTTGGGGCCAGTTCAGCGTCAATTGGTGCGTCGATTTCTGGCAAGTCGGCGAGACCGTTTGTGGCAGCGGTTTCGGTGCCGAAATTGAAACCGTCTGTGCTCGCGGGGGCATCGGTTGGTAGGCCGAGATTGAAACTGCCGCCGACATCTGGGGCAGAGGCGGTCTCAGTCGGTGGGCCCAGGTTAAAACTGCCGCCAACATTTGGTGCGGCTTCCGCGGCTTCAACTGTTTCCGCTTCGACTTTGGTGTCCTCCGCGGGCGTTTCATTGGCCTGAGAACAGGCGGTTCCGGCCACGCCAAGCGTGAACAACGCGGCAATAGAAAGAGCTTTCATCATCATGGCTCCATGATTGGCGATCAGGCTATTGGTTGGCAAGCTTGTCCTGCACAACATCCCAGAACATCGCCGCTGGATCGCGTCCTGTAAAGTCTCGCACCTGCTGAACCCCTGTCGGTGAGGTATTGTTGACTTCGGTCAAACGCCCGCCAATCACATCAAGACCGACCAGGACTTGCCCACGGGCCTTCAAGTCCGGACCAATCGCAGCGCAGATAGCGAGGTCGGCGTCGCTTAATTCACTTGGTTCTGCTGTGCCTCCGACAGCGAGATTGGAACGGGCATGACCTTTGATCGGGATGCGGTTAAACCCGCCAACCACTTCACCATCAATCAGGATAATGCGCTTGTCGCCTTCCACAACGGCCGGCAGGAAGGCTTGCACGATCAAGGGCTCGCGTGTGCGGCCGAGGAATAGATCGATTAAGGGACTGAAATTGCTGTCTTCCGGTTTCACGCGGAACACATCGCCGCCACCAAACCCGTAGAGCGGTTTGACGATGACATCGCGATGATCATCCCGAAAGGTGGCAATCTCTGCCTTGTCCCTGGAAATCAGGGTTGGCGGCATGAATTCGGGTTCCAGAAGCGGATATAGTTTTTCTGGACCTGAGCGGACGTGTTCAGGATCATTCAAGACCAGCGTAACCGGCTTTAGCAGCTCAAGAATATGACAGGCCGTAATATATGCCATGTCGAAAGGCGGGTCCTGGCGCATCAGCACGACATCCACATCATCCCGCAAATCCAGGGTGACACGATCCTCAAACAGAGCCGGTGTGCCAGCGACACGCTGAACTTTCATTGGCCGAGCATAGGCCGTAATCCGACCTTCCCGGTAGGACAGATCTTCGGGCTGATATTCAAACAATTGCGCGCCAATTTTTTGCGCGGCTTCAGCCAAGGCAAATGTCGTATGGGAGTCGACATTGGCGGTTTCTAACGGGTCGGTCTGGATCGCAACGCGCAGGCTCATAACGCCTCCTCAATCTGGCAGCCGCATATATGAGGGCGATCGCAGAGATTGCAAAGGCTGGTATGAATGCAAATTTGCTGAAGAACCTGGAGACTAACCCGCGCCCCGGGCAAAGCTTGGGGCGACGAAGATGAGCGGATGTTTCTGCTCAATCGCGCGCGCTGCGAGTTGCGCCTGATACCGGGTCTGTGGATCTTCATGATCAAACAGAGATCGGATCAGGTTCAAGCTGCTGACATCTTCGAAATAAGCGAGAATGGCGAGGCCATCCTCGCGCACGTCTCGTGACTCGTGCCGCAAGGCTTGCCGCGCATGATCGAGCGCTTGTTTCGGTGCGCTCAACCAGGCCCGGTTCAACGTCCGCTTGGTCCGGAAATTCATATGGTGCTCGCACCAGTCAACAAAGAAACTGAGCCAGACCGCCAGGTTCAATCGTGCGAGATTGGATTTGCGCTCGAGATAGCGGACCATCCAGCGGCGATGGCTGCGATGGTTCAGCGCGCGGGTCAGTTCATCGCGATTAAGCTTGCGTCGAGACGACCAGGTCGCGCAGAACATGTCTTGAATGTACTGTCTTACAGCCAGCATTTAGTCGTCTCCGATCGCGGTCCGCAGCGATCCGCCCATAAGGCGAAGGCTTTTCATTTGTTCTTTAAAACTCAATGAAAGGACCGGCATGCAAGTCTTGTTCACATCGACGATATAGATCCGGTCATCCTGCATGTCCCGCATAATGTCGATACAGCCAAAATCGAGACCGATTTCGCGGCAAAATTCAGCAATCAGCGCCTGTTCTTGCGGCGAGAAGACGTCATTCGCGGCGCGCACATCTGTGTGCAGGTAGCTGGTCCCGAAGCGCGCATCCAAAGATTTGAACTTGTGGAAAACAGCCGGGATGACGCCTTTTACGATCGCGGTGCGAAGATCCTCGCTGCGGACGCCATCATTGGCGCTGTCAATGAAGCGCTGATAGATGGCGCCGTCTTCCAGATCTTGTGCGGGAATAGGACAGTCGACAATTTTGCCGTCATGCGTGCCGTTCAGATCCGATTTGCACACAGCCTGACCTTGAAAGGTAAGCGGATCAATGGTCAGCGAATAGCCGAACACTTTTTCAAACACAGATCCGACATGGGTTTTCGAAATGTCTTCGATTCGGTGATTGAAGGCGCGTTGTCGCTGGTCTTGTGTCAGGCGTCGCGCGGAACTCGTATAGGTCTCGTCTTCGAACACGAAAATCGTATCGGCTTGTTCGATATCCGACGTAATCTTTAAGTCGCTGACTTGGGAGACCAGCCAGATATTGTACCAAGGCGGCGCGTTATGCGGATAAAAAGCAATCGTCTTGCGGGCGCGCTCGCTTCTGAACAGTCGAAAGGCGCTGACCACGACAAAATAGGCGTACAGTTGGACGCCGCTCAAGACACTTCTGAAAAAGGACTGATCCAGCGAAATCCGCGCCCGCGGGTGTGCCACGTGCAGCTTCTTGTCCTTAATGCGCAGTCCGCGCAAATATCCAAACGAACGCGAGACAACCGCAAAGGCTGGAAATTGGGTCATAATCTTAGCGTCTCCAACGCGCGTTGTGCATCGGCGCAAGAATATGAGCAGACGTGTCGAAAGGCTAGTCCCTCGCGCAACACTGAAAGTAACATATGCGTGGGTGCCAAACCGCTGAATGGTCAGCGCGGCAAACAAAAACCCCCACGCCAGGGGCATGGGGGTTTTGGTCCGTTCGTCAGGCAGTCGCTTAAACGAGACCCTCCCGCTGGGCGCGCTTCCGAGCAAGTTTGCGAGCGCGGCGCACAGCTTCTGCCTTCTGACGAGCCTTCTTTTCAGACGGCTTTTCGAAGTAAGTGCGGGATTTCATTTCACGAAACAGGCCTTCACGTTGCATCTTTTTCTTCAATGCGCGCAGGGCTTGTTCGACATTATTGTCGCGAACAGTAATCTGAATAATGGTCAACTCTCCATAAAAGTCGGGGCAGGATGTCCTGCAGATGTGCGGTTGTGGCCTATAGAGCCGAAATCAAGCCGCGCCTATAACATGTGGAAACCCGCTTGCCTATCCCTGGACTCAGATATGTCGACGCCCTCTGAAAAGCTCCGTGAACGCTGGCTCGACGCGCTATTGCCGCGCGTGCCGGAGGTCGGCTGGTCATTGGTCGCTGCCATACAAGCCGCGCGCGAGGCAGGAATTACGCCTGGCGAGCAAGCTCTGGCCGCGCCGAACGGGGTTTCGGACCTGATCGACCATTTTTTCGATCGCGCTGTCGACCAAATGCTGGAAACGCTTGCGATCGAGGATTTGACCGCTTTGCGGACGCATGAGCGCGTGGCAGCTGGGATTCGGGCTTGGCTGGATGCGTTAGCGGCGCACAAGGAATCGGTGCGCAAGGCTACGGGCAAAGGCTTGCTGCCTTGGGGCGCAGGCGCCGCGGTCAAACGCGTCTGGGCCATCGCAGATGCAATCTGGGAAGCTGCCGGCGATACCGCCACCGATTATAATCGTCAGACCAAACGCGCTTTGTTGAGCGCCGTCTTGCCGCGCATCGTTTTGTACTGGCTCGATCATGAGGATGATGCGGCCTTGGATCGGTTCATTGCGCGTCGCTTGCAAATCGCAATGAAGATTGGCCAGACCGGGAGCCGGGTCGTGAAGCCGGTTCTGGACCTGGCGGAGCGGCTGCGAAGCGCCCGCGAACCGCGCAACCTGTAATAATCATTACTATTTTCTGGCAGGCTGTTGCAATTCTGTAATCTGTGACGCTAAAACCGTCGGCCACGTTCCATGTGGGAGACTGAGAGGAAATATGCCACGTCCGGCGGGCGTCCGTAATCACGATTTCGAGGCCAAAAAGACCGCGCTGCTGGATACGCTGTCGGAATTTGCGCTGAATGATGATTTGCGCCGGCCCTCGCTGCGCCAGTTCGCGATTGCAGCGCAGGCCTCTGAGCCCACGCTGCGGCACTATTTTCGAGACCGGCAAGGGCTCGTCATCGCGATTCTCAAGCACATTCATGGCCGAGCCATTCCACTTTGGCAGGTGATCGCAACGGGGGCGCCGGATACGGCCACCGCGGTCGAAGAGTATTTCCGTGTCACGGAAGCTGGCCTCACCCATGGCGGCTTTGCCCGTGCGCATGCGTTCGGGATCATCGAGGGCATGGCAGATGAGAAAGTCGGTCAAGCCTATCTGGAATTCTTGCTTGATCCGGCGCTGGCGGCTGTGTCTGAGAAAATGGACGCAACGCCGGGCAAACCCGAATCATTGGATGAACGCCGCGCCTCGGCCTTTATGATGTTGTCACCAATCCTGGTGATGACGCTGCATCAGCAACTCTTAGGCGGCAAAGATGCATCGCCGGTGGATACAAGCGGTTTCTTGAAGCTGATGCAAAATTGGCTGGCCGCGGGCTTAAGCCAATAAGGCGCGCAGCGCGTCCAGATCGGCGTCTGGCGTCGCCCAATTGCAGACAAAACGATACGATCCGCCGGGCCAAGGATAGCATTTCACGCCGGCAGATTTGATCCGGGCTTCCAGGTCGTCCGGCAAATGCGCAAAGACCTCATTGCCATCAACGGGATAAGCCAACGTCACGCCGGGTTTCGCGCATAACAGATCCGCGAGATTCCGCGCTTTCGCATTGGCGCTGCGGGCGAGGTTGAGCCACAAGCCTTGGCGCAGCATGGCTTCGCCTTGTGCGGCCAGGAAACGCATTTTCGGCGGCATGTGACCTGAGCGTTTGGCCCGCGCCTTCAGCGCCTCAAACTGAGATTGCATGTCACCGAACAATAAAATGATCTCGCAGCCGATGGCACCGGTCTTGGTCAAACCGAATGTCAGCACATCGACCCCCGCTTTCCAGCTCATCTGTGCCGGGGTCGCATGGGTCGAGACCAAAGCATTGGCCAGGCGGGCGCCATCGAGATGCACGTTCAGGCCTTCGGCTTTGGCCAAAGCGGTATAATGTTCAACTGTTTCAACAGAGTAGGCCGTTCCGCATTCGGTGAGATTGGTTAGCGACAGGGTTTCAAGCGGGGTCTCGTGCACAAAGCTCGGATCATTATGCGCCAGAGCCTGGCGCAACGCCGTCTCGTCAATCTGCGCGCCATGACCGGGCAGCAAACGGAGTTTGGCGCCGCCCGTGAAGAATTCCGGGGCGCCGCGCTCGTCGCGTTCAATATGCGCCTCTTCATGGCAAGCTATGGCGCCAGTTGAGGAGCACATGACGGAAAGGGCTAGGGCATTTGACGCGGTCCCGCTGGCGCAGACCCAAAATTCGAAATCATCGGTTTCGAACGTGTCGGCGAGCGTGGTCCGTAAACGCGCTGTCACCGCATCAGCACCATAGCTCGATGCGCTGCCGGAATTCGCCGCGGCCAGGGCGTCGATGACGTCTGGGTGCGCCGGGGCGGTGGTGTCAGAAGCGAAATCCATGCACTTACAGCATTACGTCCGGTGTTTGCCACATCAAGTGCTGGCCGCCATCACTGGCAATCATCTGGCCGGTAATGCTGTCCGCTTCGATCAGATAACGCAGCGTCTTGACGATCTCACCAGGATTGGAGCCTTGCTGAGTCAGCGTGGCTTGGGCTTCTGCGGCGAACTCGCCCGGCTTTTGATGCACATTCTCAAGGGTTGGACCGGGGCCAATGCCATTGACTCGAATGTTTGGCGCGAAGGATTGCGCCAGGGTTCGCGTCGCGGTCCATAATGCTGATTTGGACAGCGTATAGGTAAAGAAAAGCGGGTTCAGCTTGCGCACGCGCATGTCGAGCATATTGACGATCAGGCCGGCTTCGTCCTGTGGCAAGGCGCGCGCGAAATGCTGCGCCAGCAGGATCGGGGCGCGCAAATTCGGACCCATGTGAAAGTCCCAATTGCGGCGGCTATGCTCCAGCGCCGTATCATCTTCGAAGGTCGAGGCGGAATTCACCAAAAGCGTCAGCGGACCGCCAAGCGCCTCGTGAGCGGCGCGTTCCAGGGTCGCCGTTTGCTCTTCATCCGAGAGGTCGGCTTGCACCAGTTCGGCCTGACCGCCTGCAGTGCGGATCGTGTCCGCGGTGGCCTCGGCCCCAGCTTTCGAGCCGCGATAGTGAACGGCCACCGACCAGCCATCAGCGCCGAGCGCTTCGGCCATGGCTTTGCCCAGCCGCGCGCCGGCGCCGGTCACGAGGGCGCGTTTGGGTCCTTCAGACACACGATTGGCCACTTAGTCCTCCCAAATCTGGTTCTGGACGAAGTCGCTGAAAAAGCAGGATGTCCCAACGTTTCGTCGGGTTGGATATGCACGCAATGCGTTCAATTAGTCGAGTCGACGAAAATCAATCAGATTGAGGATTGCAAAAACCGCAACAGTGGCAAGGATAGCCCAGACAGATGCGTGGATCATGATGACAGCCCTTTAAAAACTTGCGACCTGTTAAACGGTCTTGAGTGATTTGGCGAGCCCTGATTGCCAGATAAAGGTGGAGAGACGTGACAGACTTACGCACACATCTGTTTCGATTGTGGTTTCGGCTATCGCGACCGATGACCCTCGGCGCGCGCGCGGTGGTCGAAGATCAGGACGGGCGCGTGCTCCTGGTCCGCCACACCTACGCCAAAGGGCTGTACCTTCCTGGCGGCGGGGTCGAACGCGGTGAAACGGTGCACGAGACCGTTCGCAAGGAGTTACGTGAAGAAGGCGGCGTGCATCTGTTGGAAGATGCGGTGCAGATGGGGATTTATTCAAATCATCGGATTATGAAGAATGATCATGTCGTGCTGTTTCGCGTCGCAGCGACAGCGTGGGAACCATGCGGCGATCCGGTTGGCCGCGAAATTTCGGAGCTGATTTGGTGCGATCCGCTGGCGCCGCCGGATGAGGCCACGCCGGCGACGAAGCGACGCTTGCAAGAAGTGTTTGGCAGCGTACCACGCGCCGAACACTGGTAAGCCTCAGGCCTGGGTCATCGCCAGAACCGCAGGCAACGCCATGAAGGCCAACGCGCCCGCGAGCAGGATGAGCAATCCGAATTTTTGCCAAATGCGTCTCATGGACTCTCTTAGACTCCAAAATGGAGGCGTGATTGCGGACGAGACCGGGGCACAATTTAGGCGAGCGCATAAAACTTAGACGCGAAGTTTAAGCAGGCGTTAAAACCCCCGGGTCATAAGGACAGCCGTGCCGGGTTTCCCCTTTCCTGGTACGGCAAGCAGGAACCAGGCGCGCGTTCGCAGATTGGACAGTGCGCTGGACTGGATTGAGGCGGCCGCGGTCTTCATGATCGCGGTCGTTTTGACTCTGCCAGCAAGGCGCCGAGATAGAGACCCAGCGTGTAGACCGATAAAAGCGCGGCAAGCCAGAGCACAATCAGGCCAGCCGTCCAGACTATTTCAAGCGCCAGCGGGCCAGCAAGAAGCAACGCGACAATAGCGACCATTTCCAGCGCTGTTTTCCATTTTGCCAGCCGCGAAACCGGCATCTCCACAGATGGCACAAGCCGCAATCCTGTCGCAATCAGGTCGCGCAGGATGATCAACAGGCTGGGAATGAGCAGTAAGAGCGCCCAATCCCGCGTCGCGGCGAGGGCGAGCAGGCTAAGCCCGACCAGCAATTTGTCAGCGACGGGGTCAAGGAAGGCGCCTAAAGCGCTGACCGCGTTTAGTTTGCGCGCGGCCAAGCCATCGACAAAATCGGTCAGCGCGACCAGCACGAACGCGATGACGGGCCAGATCGAACTGGCGGGCAAAGTGAGGATCAGCCACGCCACTGCGAATGCAAGCGCGATGCGCGTGAGCGTGAGCGCATTCGGTAGCCAGGTGAGCGTCATACGGTCAGGTCCAATTGAATCAGCCCTGTTGTAAGCCAGTTCACCGGCCGGTCCAGATGCAGGGCGCACGGCCCGCTATGCCGTGACGGGCAGCTTGTCCGGATTGCGCATCACATAGAGCCAAGCGACGTCTCCAGTCGCTGACGGGGCTAGGGTCATCAGGAAATCAATCACCCCGTCGACGCGGCGGATGAGTCCGGGTTTGCCGTTTGAGACACAGGGTTCGATTGTCCAATTTATCTCTGTTACCGACCGCCGCCAGACCGCGGCGAACACGTGGATAATGTCATCTGGGCCGACCAGAACACGGCGTGCGGCGCGGGCTTTGCGACCGCCATCCGAGATCGCCACGGCATTCGGTGCAAACAAGCGCTTGGCTGATTCGAAATCGTCAGCGGAGGCCGCGGCAAAGAAGCGGCTGATCAAGTCCTGGACCTCGTCCGGTGCCGCATCAAAGCGCGGGCCGCTTTCCTGCAATTTCTTATGCGCGCGGCTGACCAATTGCCGGCAGGCCGGGATGCTCTTCAGCAGCGTTGTCGAGATATCGTCATACCCGGCATCAAAGGCTTCGCGCAAAATGAAGGCGGCGCGCTCTTCTTCCCCCAGACGCTCCATCGCCCAGAGCAATGCCAATTCACACTCCTGAGCGAGTTCGAAATCATGCTCCGGGCCAAGCTCACTTTGTAAGAGCGGTTCTGGCAGCCAAGGCCCGACATAGGTTTCGCGCCGCTGACGGGCGGACCTCAAGGCGTCGATGGCGATATTTGTTGCCGCGCGGCGTAGCCAGGCCCCCGGGTTCGAGACATTGGCGTGATCCGCTTTCATCCAGCGCAACCAGGTATCCTGGACCGCGTCCTCTGCGCCGGCGCGATCTCCTAACATGCGATAGCAAAGGGCTGTGAGCTGTTTGCGCTCGGCTTCGAAAGTCGCGACAGCAGGGCTCATGAGGGGGCGAGTTCCAGCGTCTTAGGGCGGCCAAACTCCAATTGAAGACACGCATGACCATATCCAAGCCCGCGTTTGAAGACGGGATAGAAGCGGCCCGTCGCAGCCGCGAATGAGGCTGCAATCACCGCGCGGCGGCCATATTTGGACTGGATTTCGGCGTGCAGATCATCGACCTCCACCTGTCCGTGAATGGCCGCCATGGCGAAGCGGAAGCCCAATCCGATGTCGCCGGCGCGCTGGGGATCGCCATCAAAGCAAGCTTTCATTTGGGCGGGGTCTGCGCCAGCTTCGAGGGCCATGTCGATCACCAGTTGAGCGCATGGTCCGCAATCGCCTTCCAGGGTCGATGCGAATATCGCGCCGGCCCAGACCTGCTGTGCCGCTTTCGGGCCGCGATATTGGCTGATCAAGGGGAAGCCGGACAGGCGCAGGCCAGCGCCCGCGGACTCGTCTATGACGTCCAGCATATAGCTGACATCATAATCATAGGATTTGCCGAAGGCGCGAGCGGTGCGTCTCAAGAGCCATTTTATCATTCGAGTTTTCCTTGCAATTTGGTGGCTGCGAAAAGGGAGAGCCAGGCGGGCAATTGAATGCCAACCAGATTGATCAAGGCGATGAAATCAAACGGAATGCCGCGCGCGATCCAGACCCAGACATGAAACGCCGCGTGGAGGCAGGGCCAGACAGCCCCGAACACAGCCACCGCGCGGTTCTGGTTGAGCGTGCCCCATAACAGGGCGCTGCCACTGGTCAGAAAAGCCAGGCCGGCATCGCGCACGAAATGCGTGTTAAACGGCCCCATCATCGCGACGCCAGGCGTGTTGTCATAGAAGGCTTGCGGCGCCACGAACATGTAAATCGCGGTCAGAAGATAGAGGGCAGATACGCCGAACAGGATCGTTTTCATAAGTTTCGTCGCCTTTCAAAAGGGGAGACGAAATAGGATCGCCTTTTGTGACAGCCCCCGACTATTCGATTGGAAACTGAGCGTAGCATGATTGTCGCCGGGCGCCCGACTCCAAACATGGCGCGCGTAGGCGGCCGCACGCGTTGAATGAGATTAAACTTTTGAGGCGGTTTTAGCTGCCGGGTCCGCCCAGCAATTCGCCGACATCCTGTGTCTGCGGGGTGTTCGGCTGATAGGCAACAATCTCGCCACGTGAATTGCGCAAGCGGACATAAGAGACAACTTGATTGACGCCGCCGACCAGGCTCGCTTCTTCAGCGGCTTTTTCAAGTTCTTCCGCAGACCGGGCAACGCCGAGCAGATAGACCGTGCCGCCATAGGTCTCAACATTGAAATTATTGACCTGAACCGTTGATGAGCCGAGCAAGCGCGCGCGGACGCGGGTTGAGATTAGCTCATCGGAGGCGTTGGCGAAGAAGCCGCCTGGCGATTCAATCTTGATTTCATTGGCGACATCATCCGCGCGCTTTACAGACCAGGCAATGCTTTCAGCTTTCAGGCGCAGCTCCGGCGTTTGCACGCGACCGGACAACAGGACCACACCCGCCGCCACTTCAACATCGACCTCGCCCATTTTGCCATTCGCGAGCAGACGAGATTTGATCTCATTTGACACCGCGGCATCGTCGAGGGCTTCTCCGAACGAGCGTTCCTGTGTCGCGGTCGCGGCGGTGACGCCTGCGGCGCCGATAATCGCTGTGGCGCACCCGCTCACAGTCGGAAGCAGGGCAAGAAGGCTAAGGTTGGCAATCAGTCGAGACATGAAATGTGCTCCTCAAAACGGCGCGGCAACAGAATCACTGCGTGGATTTAAAAAGGGGATTGGGCGAGATTGCGGCATCAATCAAGGCCGCCAATAGTCACGAAAGTGTTTCGGAAAACCTTTCGAAGAGATCGCGATTAAATCGAATCGCCAGTCGAGGTCCGGCAATCGGGGCTGGGTCGCGCACCAGGCTTCCGCCGCGCGGGCAATTCGCTGCCAGGCGCGCTCTGGCACGGCGGTTTGTGCGGCGGCATGCGTTTGGCGCTGCTTTACCTCAACAAATACAAGTGTTTGTTTGCGTCTTGCGATGATATCGATCTCGCCAAACGGGCATTTGTATCGCGTCGCGAGGATCGTATATCCGTGTAATCTGAGCCACCATTTGGCCAGCGTTTCAGCGTGTCGTCCGCGTCTTTCTGCTCCCCGGCGATCCCGGTTAGCCATCCTTCAGAGCGAGCGCGCGTTGATAAACATTGCGTTTTGGTAATCCAAAAAGCGCCGCCACTTCGGCAGAGGCCTGTTTCACAGATTGCGATTTCAACGCCTCGATCAGCGCGGCGTCCACGGTCTCATCATCTGCTTGTGTGGCTTCAGGCGGACCGACCAAGACAACAATTTCGCCCTTTGGCGGGCCGACCTCCGCATAATGTTCGGCCAGCTTTGCCAATGTACCGCGCCGCGTCTCTTCGAACAGTTTCGTCAATTCGCGCGCGACGGCGGCCTCTCGGGTTCCGCCCAGCATTTCGGCCAGATCACTGAGGCAATCGGTGAGCCGTGGTCCGCTCTCATAAAAGACCAGCGTCGCGGGCACCGACGCGAGATCTTTCGCGGCTTTTTTGCGCGCGCCAGACTTAGGCGGAAGGAAGCCGCAAAACATGAACCGATCGCTCGGCAAGCCGCTCGCTACCAGGCCCGCCAGCAAGGCTGAGGCGCCCGGCAGCGGGACGACCTTATGGCCGGCATCCAACGCCTCACGGCTGAGTTTCCAGCCAGGATCAGACACCATTGGTGTGCCGGCATCACTGATCAGGGCGAGTGTACCACCTTGCTCAAGTTTTTCGAGCAGTTCAGGCCGACGCTTCGCCCCATTATGGTCATGATAGGGGCTGAGTTTAGCGCGTATATTATGGGCGTCTAAAAGGCGTCGCGCGACGCGTGTGTCTTCGGCCAGAACCTCGTCAACGGCGGCCAGGGTATCAAGCGCTCGCAGGGAAATGTCGCGCAGATTCCCGATCGGTGTGGCGATGATGTAAAGACCGGGATCCAGCGCTTGCGCGGTCTCGGTCCGGGTTTTAGGTTCGCGGGCAAGGCGATTCCCGTCGCGTCCGTCCTGTGCAGTGGAAGAAGGAATTTTTGATGACATTGCCGACAACATCGCGCGTCCGCGCGCCGCTGCCAATCCTCTTTTTTGCGGCCGTTCTGGCCCTGGCAGGGTGTGCCACCTCGTCGCCTGGTCCGGTCGGACCGATTTCGACAGGCAATCCGCGCGTTGATCCGGTGACGGGCGAAACCACTGGCGATCCCGGTACGGATACTGTTGGCGAAGAAGGGATGAGCGATATTGCCGAAGGCGATGTGCCGACGGGGCCGTACACGCCGCCGCATATGGAGGGCCGCGAGATCATCCGCGCCGGGGTGCTGCTGCCCTTCACGCATCCGAATGAGCGCGTGCGGCAACAAGCCGAAGGCATGCTGGCCGGAATCGAACTTGCTCTGTTCGATTTTGGCAATGAGAATGTCGTTCTCTTGCCGAAAGACACGGGCGGATCGCAAAGCCAGGCGGTGACAGCTGCCGAGGATTTGCGCAATCAAGGCGCCGATGTTGTACTCGGTCCGCTCTTCGGGGCGAATGTGCAGCAAGTGCGGGAAGCACTGACCCCGCCACAAGAGACCGACTTTTTTGGGTTCACCACTGAACCGGCAGAAGAGCCGAACCCGGTCATCGCGTTCTCAAATGATCGGTCTGTCGCCAGCTACGGCGCATGGCTGGCCTCAATCGCGCCTGAGGAAGAAGTCTCTGCGATTATCGAATATGCTGCTTTAAGAGGCTACGATCAGTTTGCGTTCTTTGGGCCGCAAAGCGGGCTCGGCACGCGGATTGAAGCCGCGATGCAAGACGCGGTGCTGGAGAATGGAGGCTTCATGCTGACCTCTGGTTTCTATCCGGCATCATCGACCAATCCGAATACGGAAGCGGAATATTTTGCGCAGACCATTGCGAGTGCGGTGGAAAATGGCGCCCGGATTGCGGTTCTAGTGCCAGAGCGCGGCAATCGCCTGCGCCGGATTGCGCCGCTTCTGGCTTATTATGGCGTCGATACGCGGCAAGTAAAAATGCTCGGCACGGGCGCCTGGAATGATCCCAATATTTGGCGCGAGCCGAGCCTTCGTGGCGCCTGGTTCCCGACCGCGCCGTCTGCTGACGTAGCCGATTTCGAGCAACGCTTCACCCGCATGTATGGCGCGCAGCCAAGCTCATTGGCGGCGGTTGCCTATGACGCAGCGGCTCTGGTCATCGCGCTGTCCGAAGATGGCGAGCTGACCCCTGGCGAGCTGATCAATCGCGATGGCTTTATGGGCATTAATGGCCTGTTCCGGTTCCGCGATGATGGCACAGCGGAACGGTCGCTGGCGATTATGGAAATCGATCCGACGGTCGAAGATGGTACCGGTGTGAAGGAAATTCTACCGGTCTCGCCAAGCTTTGATGAAACGATTGGCTAGGCGCTTAAGCGGTCGGCCGCTCTGGCAATCCTAAAAGGCGACGCGCGGCGATCCGATGCGGCTCGCGAATATGCGCGCCGACCACGCCCAAGGCCGTTGCCAATACGGTCGCATCATCGGTGAAGCCCAGCCCGGTGACGAGATCGGGCACAGCATCGACGGGCAAGACGAAATATCCAAGCGCTGCGAACAGCACCAGTTTGGCTTTCATAGGCGTCTCGGGATCAATGGCGCAATAATACGCGGATGCGAGATCATCTGCGAAAGGAATGCGCCCGGCGACGCGCAAAAGCTTCGGAATCAGCTTGCGTTTGGTCCGTTTGCGCTGACGTTCCGTTGGGATAGGCAGCTGCGTGGGCACGGTTTCACCGTTTTCTATGATGATTTCCGTTGGGTCAGACATTGGCCGCTTGCAAACTTCCTTCTACATCGCCTCCAAGACATATATTGGAGGATATCTGATGGAACTCAACTCAAACATCTCAGCCGTCATCACCGGCGGTGCTTCTGGCCTCGGCGCGGCCACCGCCCGCCTCTTGGCGAGCCATGGCGTCAAATGCGCCCTTTTCGATCTAAATGAGGAAAAAGGCGAAGCCGTGGCGAGCGAAATTGGCGGCGTTTTCTGCAATGTGAACGTCACCTCTGACGAAAGTGTTGATGCGGGTTTTGCAAAGTCTCGTGCGGCAATCGGCCAGGAACGCATCCTGATCAATTGCGCAGGCACCGGAAATGCCATCAAGACGGCCAGCCGAGACAAACAGACCGGCGAGATTTCGCATTTCCCACTCGATAAGTTTGACCTGATCATTCAGATCAATCTGGTCGGCACGTTTCGCTGTATTGCTAAATCCGCAGCGGGCATGATGACGCTGGACCCAATTGATGGCGAGCGCGGCGCGATGGTCAACACAGCCTCGGTTGCAGCCGAAGATGGTCAGATTGGTCAGGCGTCTTACTCCGCCTCTAAGGGCGGTGTGGTTGGCATGACGCTGCCGATTGCCCGCGACCTGTCGCGCGAGTTGATTCGTGTGAACACGATCCTGCCTGGCATTTTCAACACGCCGCTTTTGGCTGCCGCACCAGAGAACGTGAAACAAGCATTGGGCGCGCAAGTGCCAAACCCGGCGCGTCTCGGCAATCCGGACGAGTATGCCTCTTTGGCCGTCGAAATGTGCAAGAACGGCTACTTCAATGGCGAGGATGTACGTCTGGACGGCGCCATTCGGATGGCCCCGCGCTAAGCTAAATCAGACCCTTAAAATGGCCAAAGCCCGCCAAATTGGCGGGCTTTTTCCACTCTACGCACTCTACAATACGCTACACATCTGCGGATTAGACGTCTGGACGCACAATCCGGCCAGATAGGTTCATTAACACCTCATCAGCGTTAAAAAAGGATGGATCTTCGGGCGTTTCGCCTTTGCCCATGACGATTTCCGAAGTTGCTTCATAGCGCACCACTTCGCGAACATCCCATGGATCGTTCCAGAACGGGTCATGATAGCCAAAGGGGCCATGGAAGCCACGATAGGCTGAGTAACGGCGCCAGCTGCGTGGATACCCCGCCAGACGACCACGGCGGCCATAGAAGCGGTAATTGCAATAAAAATTCGAATAGAACGGATCGTACGCGCCGTAACCGGTTGAGACCAGACGGCGATCTTCATCAGTTTCGCGCTGCACGACACGGAAATAGTCAAAACCTTCCTGGTCGGTCAGCTCAGCGGCGCGATACAGAAGATAGGTTTCCACGGTTTTGCGGTCGGTCAGACTGTTGCCAGCAAAACTGATATGCCAGCGATCGGACTCGATTTGCTGGTTCTCATAGCCTTTCTGGCCGTTCAGAGCAGCTTGATAAGGCGTTGCAGTTGCGCATGCCCCGAGCAGCACAAGGGCGGCGAGTGCGGGGACGAGTTTTGGTTTAAACATCGGCATCAACCTCCTGATCACAGCATTCACATCCTATTAACATATGCAATGTGAACGCCAGATAAATCGCCAAATCGTGATTTCTGTCACAGTCTTTTGAGCAGGGATGCGCTTTAACGCCCAACGCGGGGGAACGTATGCGGAGGCGCATAGCCTTATGCGTCCGCGACGCGCATGCCGGGGGGCCTTTATTAGCTCTTGTCCCCCGGCATTTTTTTTGCGCTATTCTTCGCCTTTGAACAGAATGACTTTCTGATGCGGGAACGGGATTTCAATCCCGGCCTCATCCAGCGCTTTCTTGACCAATTCTGGCACAGTAAAGCGGACATCAAACCAGTGTTCGCCTTTGACAAAAGGCCGAACGGCGAAGTCGACGGAACTGTCATTCAGCGTCGATACGACAATGACCGGCTCCGGATCGTCGAGGATTTGTGGGTGATCGGCAAACACCTTCTTGATCACCGCGCGGGCCGCGTCGATATCCGTGTCGTAAGAGACGCCAAAAGTCAGCTCGACCCCGCGCACGGCATGATGGCTGTGATTGACGATCTGCTCGCCCCAGATCTTGCCATTTGGAATGATGATCTGCTGGTGATCGAAGGTGCGCAACACAGTGGTGAAGAGCGAAATTTCTTCGACATTACCGAAATTGCCCGCCGCATCGATGAATTCGCCGACTTTGTAAGGCCGGAAAATCATCAGCATGACGCCGGCAGCCAGGTTTGACATAGCGCCTTGCAGCGCCAGACCAACCGCCAGACCTGCGGCACCGAGCAGCGCAACAATCGATGTGGTCTCGACGCCAAACCGGTTCAGGACGGCAATAATGACAAAGGCGAGGACGGTGTAGCGCGCCAGACTGCCGAGGAAATTGAACAGCGTATCGTCCAGTTTCTCATGCTGTTTGCCAATGCCACGCACGACAGCGCCGACGCGCCCAGCGATCCAGAAGCCAACGATCAGGATGACCAGAGCGAGCAAGACATTCGTTGCCCCGGCCAGGATCGAGTCGGCTTGGTCTTCCATGCCAAGCGGCGCCAATAATTGTTCTAAAAACTCCATGATGAACGAAACCCCCTTTGTTTGTTCTATCTTGAACATTCGTAACGCACGTATGTTCTATTCTTGTGTAAGTTGAGCAACCAGCACAAAGCAAGGGGCGGTTACATGCAGCGTGGACGAGCCAAATGGATGATGACTGGATTGGTCTTGATGGCCGGCTGCGGCGGTGGTGGCAGCGGCAATGGCGTCACTCTGACCAATGCAGGACCAGTGTTCAGTTCGACTGCCAGCATCAGTATCGAAGAGAATACGGTCGGCGTGGTCTATACCGCGCAGGCCAATGACGCCGATGGCGATACGGTCACGATCAGCCTCGCCGGTGGACCAGACGCCGGCACCGTGACCCTTGATGCGACGTCAGGCGGCTTGTCTTTCTTGATTGATCTGGATTTCGAGAACCCAGGCGATGCCAATGCCGACAATATTTATGAAGTGACGCTGGAAGCACGCGATGGTCGCGGCGGCGTCGCCACACTCGATCTCGACATTGAAATCACTGACCAAGTGGATGTGGTGCGCTTGCGACGGGTCGGGTCAGGCTTCACACAGCCGCTGGGCTTGGTCGCCTTGCCGGACGGATCGGGACGCGTTCTGGTCTTGGAAAAAGGCGGGCGGGTGCGGATCCTCACGCCCGATACGGGCAGCATAGACAGCGTCGACTTTCTGGATGTGTCGGCGTCCATCTCCACAGCCGGGGAAGGCGGCTTATTAGGGCTCGCGCTGTCGCCTGATTTTGCGACGGACGGCCTCGTCTACGTCAATGTCAACAATCTCGCCGGGGATACAGAACTTCGCCGCTTTGCTACATTTGCGGCGACACCGGACCAAGTCGACCCGAGTACGAGCGATGTGATTCTGACTTTCGGTCAGCCGGATACCAACCATAATGCTGGGTGGATAGGGTTCGATGCGGCCGGGTTTCTGATCTTTCCAACCGGAGATGGCGGCGGTTCAGGTGATCCCAGTGATTTTGCCCAGAACCCGCAATCGCTGCTCGGCAAAGTCCTGCGGATTGATGTGACCAGCGATGATTTTCCAAGCGATGATAGCCGGGATTACGCCATCCCTGCTGGCAATACGTTTAGCGATCCCGCCGCTGGCTTGCCGGAAATTTTCGCCGTCGGCCTGCGCAATCCGTTTCAATCTTCGTTCGATCCTATCTCTGGCGACTTGCTGATCGGCGATGTCGGCCAAGGCGCGATTGAAGAGGTCAGCCGCTTGCCCATGACCGATAGCAGCTTCAATTTCGGCTGGGCGGTGCGCGAAGGGACTGCGTTTTTCAAGGGTGGCAACCAGCCCGAATTTACCGATCCTGTGGCCGAATATTCGCATGGTGTTGGCGTACGCGAAGGGCGCTCGATCACGGGCGGTCTGGTCTATCAAGGCCCGGTCGAGGCTTTGCAGGACACGTATATTTTCGGGGATTTCATCAGCGACAATGTCTGGGGCATTACAGTGTCTGACCTGATCAATGGGCAAACCGTTGCTGCAAGCGAATTTACTGTCCTGAATACGGATTTCGCGCCGGATGTCGGCAGCCTGACCTCGATCGCGGCGTTTGGCACCGATGAGATGGATAATCTCTATATCGTATCGCTCGGCGGCGACGTGTTTCGCTTGGAGGCACTGAATTAGAAAAGGGCAGACCATCCGGTCTGCCCTTTCAAATTTGGATCAATTGCGGCCTAAGCCGCGTTCGCGCCCATCACAGCTTTCACTTCGAGGAATTCCTCGAACCCATGCTCGCCCCATTCGCGACCATTGCCGGACTGTTTATAGCCGCCAAAAGGCGCTGAGAAGTCTGGGCCCTGGCCGTTGACCTGGATTTGTCCGGCACGGATGCGATTGGCGATTTGCGCGGCTTCGCCAGGCTCGCCCTGCACATAGCCCGCCAGGCCATATTCGGTGTCATTGGCCATTTCGACGGCTTCATCGACGCTGTCATAAGGGATCATGACCAGGACAGGTCCGAAAATCTCTTCGCGGGCAATGGTCATGTCATTGGTGACGTCGGCAAAGACCGTCGGACGTGCGAAATAACCGCGATTGAGACCTTCTGGACGTCCGGTTCCGCCCGCCACCAGGGTTGCGCCCTCGTCAATGCCTTTCTGGATCAGGTCCTGAACCTTGGCATACTGATTGCCGTTCGAGATCGGGCCAATGGCACCTTTGTTCGCGTCGCGCGGCATCTGTACTTTCACCGCTTCAGCGGCGGCCTTGGCGATGGCCTTGGCTTCTTCATTGCTGTCGCGTGGGACAAACATGCGGCTCGGTGCGTTACAGGACTGACCGGAATTGGTCATCATCTGCATGACGCCGCCGCCCACAGCTTTTTGCAAGTCCGCCGACGGCAGCACGATGTTCGGGGACTTGCCACCAAGCTCTTGCGCGACGCGTTTTACAGTTGGCGCAGCCGCCTGAGCGACCAGAATGCCGGCGCGGGTGGATCCGGTAAAGCTCATCATATCGACGTCCGGGTGACCGGATAGGTGCGCACCGACGCTTGGACCGTCGCCATTGACCAGGTTGAAGACGCCGGCTGGGACACCTGCTTCATGCATGATCTCTGTGAAAATCATTGCATTCAGCGGCGAGATTTCAGACGGCTTCAGCACCATGGTGCACCCGGCGGCAATTGCAGGCGCGACTTTACAGGTGATCTGGTTGAGGGGCCAATTCCAGGGCGTGATAAAGCCACAAACACCAATCGGCTCTTTGCGCAGCAGCGTGGTGCCGCGCTGTTCTTCAAACTCATAATTGCGCAGGATCTGGCTCATCGTCGCGACATGGCCCATGCCAGCCGGCACTTGCGCGGCATTGGCAAGCCACATAGGAGCGCCCATTTCGTCAGAGATGGCTTCAGCCATATCCCCCATACGGGCCTGGATGCCGGCGGTGATTTTGTCGAGCAAATCGGCGCGATATTCGACACTGGTCTGCGAAAAGGTCGGGAATGCGGCTTTGGCGGCGGCGACCGCTTTGTCGACATCCGCAGAGGAGCCGAGCGAGATGGTCGCAAAGGGTTCTTCTGTGGCCGGATTTTCAACGTCGAGCGTGCGCGGCTCAACCGGGTCGACCCATTCGCCATTAATGTAGAATTGAAGATACTCTTTCATGGCTTGCGCCTCCCATTACCTGTCTAGATTTTGGCCGCCTGTCATCGTGACATGCGCGTCACCGTTCATTTAAGCACAGCAATGCCTCTAGGGAAGCCTACACGCCGGGGAAACATGCGGTTGCCTTCACGATCATGTGTTCCCGCGGGTGTCAAAAGCGCGATAAGAAAATTGGATGACTGCGGGGCGACCTGAGATATCTGACGAGCGCGGGCTCGAAACGATCCAAGCGGCGGACTTGATCCAATCCTGGCGCCAGGATTTTGGGATTGATGTCGCACATTTATTTTCAGGCATTGAGCACATTGAAATGCGCGAGGATGCGGAGACGGGCCGGGTTGATTTTGTGCCGCGCGTGCTGGGCGACGCCACATTCTATCAGGCTTTGCGACAGTTCTATTGGTATCACCCGGCGCGCAAGCAGGAACATGTCCATGCCGCGACCCTGACGAAGCCCGGCGACCTTGTGCTCGATGTCGGTGCCGGCAATGGCGATTTCGCAGCGTATCTTTCGGACGTTGAATATATTGGTTTGGAACAAGACGGGACCGCAGTTGAGGCCGCCAGTGCGCGAGGTCGTAATCTGCGTAGCCTTTCTATGGCGGACTGGCGGGCGTCCGATCACGCGCGATTGGCTGATTTGGTCACGGCCTTCCAGGTGCTCGAACATGTGCCAGACCCGCAGGCCTTTCTCGCAGAGCTGACAAACTGCCTGGCGCCAGGCGGAGTGATGGTGATCGGCGTGCCGGATGCACAGAGTTATGTGTCGGACGTGCCTGACCTAATGCTGAATGCGCCGCCGCATCATGTCAGCTGGTGGACTGAGGCCGCTTTGCGCACAAGCCTCGCGCGGGTTGGGTTGGAGGTCATGGAGATCAAGCGTTTTGCGGTAGAGCCTTGGGAATATCAGCTCTGGTGGATGGCGAAATTTGCAGGCTGGATGGGCGGCAATGGTGGCGCGCGCTTTGGCCGCCATTTGAGGTTAAGAAAAGTGATTGCGTTTTGCTTGTCCTGGCCGCTGCAATGGCTGGCGCCGCCAAAATCCGCGAGAGGCTCGACATTGTTGGTGCAAGCGACACGCGCGGCAGACTAAGCGCCGAGATCCAGAGCCCGGTCGGCGACATCCTCGAGCCCGAGACTGCGCAGCAAGACGCTGCCTTCGACCTGGACCAGGAGCTTCGCCGCATCGCGCGCGCGATCGGCTTCGTTTTCGACTTTCAACTGGCTGGCGCCCCAGTCGACAAAGCCGCGGCCAATTCGCTCACCGCAGGCCTGATAAAGCGGGTCACCACCCGCCGACAACGCTGCGACCTCCAGCCAAAGGCGGAGATAGGGCCAGAACAGGTCCGATTTCATGGACTGAACCAATAGGGGCGCCAATTGCGCCAATGGAAGTGGCTCGGGCGCTGACGACTGTTCCAGGATCAAGGTGATGCGCATGGTAATGCGATCAAGCACCGCTTCGATCAGCTCATTCTTGTCCTTGAAATAATAGAGTAACATGCGGTCGCTGGTGCCGACTGCTTTGGCCAGAGGGCGCAAGCTAGCATGCAGCAAGCCTTCAGCCAGGACATGGTCTGCCAGCTGATCAATCAGCTGCGAACGTTTTTCCCCGGCATCAGCCAATCTGCGCTCCTATCGACGACGCGAGCCGAGAATACCGCGCAGAACATAATCCGTCACGCGTCGGGCAATGGTGCGCGAGGCAGTATTGATCGCGCGCTCCGTTGTGGTCATGCGGGTTGAGCGGCGGCGGGTCGAGGTCTTCT
Source organism: Pseudomonadota bacterium (assembly GCA_039818185.1). Classification (GTDB taxonomy): domain Bacteria; phylum Pseudomonadota; class Alphaproteobacteria; order Caulobacterales; family Hyphomonadaceae; genus Henriciella. The sequence goes on along the minus strand of JBCBUI010000007.1, from coordinate 113,128 downwards.
TTTTCTTCTGGCGGGCTTTTTTCTTTTCCAGCTCTTCCTGCGCTTTCAGCTCTTCCTTGGCGAGTTTTTCGGCCGCCGCGGCCGCCTCTTCTTCGCGCTTAAGCAGGATTTCGTAAGCCGACTCCCGGTCTATCGCCTCGTCATACAGGCCGAGGACGGGACTGTTCTTCATCTCGGCTTTGCGCTCAGCCTCGGTGGCCGGGCCAAGGCGCGAACTTGGCGGGCGGATCAAGGTGCGTTGCACCACGCCAGGCGCGCCTTTTTCATCCAGGGTCGAGACCAGCGCCTCGCCGACGCCAAGATCGGTGATCACTTCTTCGGCGTCAAAGGCCGGGTTTTCGCGGAAAGATTGCGCGGCGGCTTTGACGCCTTTGCGCTCGGCCGGGGTGTAAGCGCGCAAGGCGTGCTGAATGCGATTGCCGAGTTGGGCCAGCACACTATCGGGCAGGTCACGCGGGTTTTGCGTGACAAAGAAAACGCCAATGCCTTTCGAACGGATCAGCCGCACCACTTGCTCAATCTTTTCGAGCAATGCCCGCGGCGCATCATTGAATAGCAAATGCGCTTCATCAAAGAAGAAGACCATTTTCGGTTTATCCGGATCGCCAACCTCTGGCAGTTCTTCAAACAGTTGCGACAACAGCCAAAGCAAGAAGGTCGAATAGAGCCGCGGGCTATTGATCAGCGTTGTCGAGTCGAGCACATTGACGACGCCGCGGCCATCGCGCGTGGTGCGCATAAAGTCTTTCAGGTTGAGCGCTGGCTCGCCGAAGAATTGCTCTGCGCCTTCGCGGTCCAACACCAGCAGCCGGCGCTGAATGGCGCCGATCGAGGCCGGGGCGACATTGCCATATTCGCGGCTGATCGCCGTGCGAACCTCTTTCTCGGCCATGTGCGAGAGCAATTTGCGCAAGTCTTTCAGGTCAAGCAGCAACATGCCTTCATCATCAGCATATTCAAACGCGACGGTGAGAACGCCCTCCTGGGTCTCTGACAGATCCATCAGGCGCGATAGCAAGAGCGGACCCATGTCTGAAATTGTTGTGCGCACCGGGTGGCCCTTTTTGCCGAACACGTCCCAGAACACAGTCGGCGTGGCCTCATAGCCATAATCCTCAAAGCCGATTTTCTCGGCGCGAGAGATCAGTTTCGGGTGCAGCTTGTGTTCCGGACTGCCGGTCACGCAAATGCCTGAGAGGTCGCCTTTCACATCGGCGCAAAAGACCGGCACGCCTTGTTTGGAAAAACCTTCTGCGAGGATTTGCAGCGTGACGGTTTTGCCCGTGCCTGTCGCGCCAGCGACAATGCCATGCCGGTTGGCGCGATTGAGCAACAGGGTTTGCGCATCATTCGGCGCGCCTTCGCCATCCATATCCGCACCGCCGATAAAGATCCTGTCGCTCATTCTGAGACACTCCTCTGCAAGAGGCGCAACCTAGTGAGTTTGCGGGGCTGAGCAAGGGAGGAGGGCAGGGAGGGTGCGAGCGAACGGCGATGGCATTTGATTAGAAAAACGTTAGAACAGGTGTCACGCTCACGATGATTTAGTATCATCACTGATACCGGCTAATATCGACCTTGCGGCTCTCATCATTCGCGCGCTTTACAGCCTCCAAGATCGAATCGAGCTGACTTCGGTCGAACACCTCCCCATCGAGAATGACCGTCTCAATCGAGCGTGTGTTCGCAATATCGTTCAATGGGTTTTGATTTAACAGAAGCAGGTCCGCGCGGCGCCCGATTTGGATGTTTCCGGCATTGCTCCGAATGCGGCGCGCGGGTGCGGACGTCGCCGTTCGCAATGCCTGAGCCGGGGTCATGCCTCGGTTTTGAAGGGTTTCCAATTCATCGTGCAGCGCAAAGCCAGGAACGACGAGCCATCCACCTGTATCTGTGCCAGCAAGGACGGTTACCCCCGTTTCAATCATCGCGTCGAGCAAGATGTGGTGGGCTCCAATATAGCCGTTCCAGTATTCATTGCTGCCAGCGATTTCTTCTGGTGTGTGCCCTGCCCAGGTTTCAAATCGGTTGGTTCCCGGGAGCCACCCTGCAGGTGCCATTCCGCTCGCCGCCACCCAATTACCTTCGACAAGGCCAGGATTGGCGTATTCCAGTTCAACTTCTTTGAGTTTTTCTTCCAGATTGTAGATTTGATCCTGGAAGCTTTCGATGAACCAGAGCGTGCTGTGAACCGCGATATCATTCTGGACCAGGTCAGTGACGATCTCGTCTTTTCGGCGGTCGACATAATCGAGGTAAGAAAGCTCGTCCTGATTAGGCAATTTATTGTATTCGCGCTGCAATGCCTTCACGAGCTCCTCAATATGGGCGATTTCTTGCAGCTTGGTGGTTCTCAGCTCACCGAGGGCCATCGCATCCGGTATGTGCGCTGCGGTTGGAACATCAAGCTCTTCTGCAACATCCAGAATGGCGCGAAAGCTGTCCATGGACAGGAACCCATACAGTTTGATCCCATCGCGGCCGTCCCGAATGAATCGGCGTGCTGAACTCGCAGCCTGTTCCGAATCTCTTGAAACATCGAGATTGGCCGTTGCCTCCAAAATCGAGTAAAAGAGGGAATCCGGCATCCAATCTGGGGTCATTTCATCGAAGGTCGTGCCAAATCCATCTGCAGACGCCATTGACGCGGATGAGACATAGAGATGCGGACCAAGACGACCATTCTCTATCTCACGCTTGAGTTCCAGGTCTTGGATTGATCCATTCATGCTGCGAATCTGGGTAACCCCGTTGGCCACGTAGAGCAGCAGGTCATTTGGGCTGCGATGCAGGTGGACGTGAGAATCAACGAGGCCGGGAATAAGAAACTTCCCGCGTCCATCAATCGTCTGAATGCCGTCCGGAATGTCTGCGGAAGTGGAGATCGAAACGATTTTTCTGTTCGCCAGCAGAACCGTTCTATCCGGAAGCATTTGTGCACCATCCGCTGACAGAATGCTGACATTCGTAATTGCGGTGGCTTCTGCATCAATCAGAAACTGGGCGGGGTCAGCAACTTTCGTGTCCGCGCCATAAGCCTGACGGACGGACCCGGTAAAAATGAAATAGAGGCTCACAATGGCGATGACGATCAAAACCGCGATCACGCCGAGAAGTCTTAAGCTCCATTTTCCTATTGTTTGAAGTCGCATTTGTAATTTCCTCGAATGGCTTGGTGTTACGAAGCCATTTCTCGCGAAATCGAGGAAAATTGCGTCCGAACGGATCGAACTGGACGTCTAGAACCGCCTGTTTTGGTCACTTTGGACTGTTCAATCCCCGGCGATATTGCGACGGTGTTTGACCTGTGAACTGTTTGAAGACCGCATTGAAGGTACTTTTAGAGGTGAACCCTGCCTCAAATGCGATGTCCAGAATCGCCTGATTGGAATCAGCCGCGAGCCGTTTGCGGACAAAAGCGGTGCGGTATTCATTGATGAATTCGTAGAAATTCTTTCCAGCATGCTTGTTCAAAACCTCCGACAGGTGATGCTTGTTCACCCCGGTCAGAGTTGCAAGACGGGTTAGGCTCAACTCGCCGTCCAGATAGAGTTTGCCGCTTTCGACACGATTTGAAATCGTTTCGAAGAGTGTCGCTCGCGTGTCGGGATCCAGTTCCCCATCAATCGAATTTTCTGTATCTCTTGCGTTTTCTGAAGTTTTTTCGAGACGCGCTGCTGCCAAGTTTGAAATCGTGAAGAATTGTGGGTTCCGCCATTGCATGGTCGCGATCAGATAAACGACCGCCACCAGCACCAAGTTGGCGATATCGTTCACCAGCAGCGGCGCGTACATGATAAAGCCTGCCAGGGTCTTCAATACCCAAACGAGAAAGGCCAATACCTGTAAGGTGAGAAGCCAATTAAACGCCATTGGATTGAAATTGGCGAGGTTATCATTGGCTTGCTTTCGATAGCGCCAGATAACCCAGCCGGCCCAAGCTGCATATGCGCTCGCGATCACAAAGGGAACGAATTCGACAATGTTCAGGCGGGTTGTGCTCGGATGCTCGCCGACAGCCCATTCCAATAAAAAATATGGGTCGCTCAGTGTGATGTCGAGCGTGAGGCCATAGCAAAACAGGACCGGAAGCACGTGAACGAGATCCTGTCGGACCAGCGGCGTTTCGAGAAGCGCGCTTCGGCAATAAAGATATCCGAGTGGTCCAAGTGCGACGGGCAGAAACACAATGACATTATGCAACCATGCGATCGCTAGACTGTCACGGTGCACCAAAAAAAATGGCATCAAAAATACGAGCGCGATCAACAAACACATGACACCCAGGATTCGGCTTGCCTGGGTCATTCGCGCGCTGAAAAAAAGCAGGCTGAACAAGAGCAAGCCCTGAAAACAGCCGATGACGGCAACATATTCCTGAATTGAACTCATCTAACTGCTTTTCTACAATTTGATTGCAATATCAAAGCCTTTTGCGATCGATCGAAACTCGTGCAAGCGACTAATAAAAGGCGCCTTGCCGCGCTAAACGCATGTCAGACCTGACCGACCCAACGCCCACAACCCCAAAAAAAAGCCCCGGACCAAACGGTCCGGGGCAGCTCCTAATCACCAGGATGATCTAGGCCGCGTCAGCGCTGCCTTCGATCAGTTTCGGTTTGGTGCCTTTGGTCGGCGCGCCGATTTCAATCTTGCGCGGCTTTTTTGCCTCAGGCAGCTCGCGATGCAATTCGATCCGCAGCAAGCCATTGCGTAGCTCAGCACCTGTCACGATGACGTGATCTGCCAGCTGGAACCGGCGCAAGAAGCCGCGCTCAGCAATGCCGCGATGCAGGAATTCGCGCTCTGGGGCGTCGTCTCCGGCAGGCGCTTTGCGCCCGGCCACGGTCAGCAAACCATCCTTGGTTTCAATGTCGAGATCGTCTTCGCCAAAGCCGGCAACGGCGATTTCGATGGCGAATTCATCATCTGCGACGCGCTCAATATTGTAAGGCGGATAGCCTTGCGCGCCATCGAGGCGTGCGGCGCTGTCTATCATGTTGGCCATGCGGTCAAAGCCAACCATTGTTCGGTATAGGGGGGTGAGATCAATCGTGCTCATGGTTACAGTCCTTTCACTAGCAACTGTGGCCTCCGGCGATCATCAAAAGCCGGGAGGTGAGATATTCGGCGTCCCTGTTTGCCCAGCCCGACCATCGGCACTGGCAGAAATTCCGGTCACAACCTGCTTGGCAGCGCTGCGACTTAGGCTATGTGGAAACGCAAACCGGGTGATTCAACCCCTTTTACGGAGTGAAATGATGAAGACCATTTGGATGCTTGGCGCCAGCGCTGTGATTTTGGCCGCCTGTTCTGGTGCAAATGAAGCACCGGCCGAGACCGTGGAGGCCGAAACGCCGCCACCCATCGAAGCGGAAGCGGCGGGCCCGATGACGCTGGCAGACGCGGTCGCTGGCGACTGGCGCAGCGATGAAGAAAAAGCCCGGGATGGCTGGCGCAATCCGGCGGAAACGCTTGAATTCTTTGAAATCGCGCCGAGCGATACCGTGGTTGAAATCTGGCCGGGCGGCGGCTGGTATACCAACGTTCTGGCGCCTTATCTCGCTTCTGGCGACGGTCAGCTGATCGCAGCGGTTTGGGACGTCAATGTGTTTGAAGGCGAGCGTCTTGAGCGCATTCAACAGCGGATTGCGGATTACCAGGCGGTTTATGCAGCCGATGCCGACCTGTTCGGCACGCTGGCTTATAGCGCGTTTTCAGCCCAATCCGGCCCCCTCGCTGAGGCCGACTCTGTCGACGCCGTGCTGACCTTCCGCAATGTCCACAATTGGATGGGCGGTGATTATTCGCCGAAATTCTTCACCGATGCTTATGCAGCGCTGAAGCCGGGCGGCGTGTTGGGCGTGGTTGAGCATCGTTTGCCGTCCAGCGCAGAGCAGGACCCGCGCGGCGCATCTGGCTATGTGCACGAGGATTTCGTCAAAGCGATGGCGGCTTCGGCCGGATTTGAATTTGTCGCTGGCAGCGAAATCAACGCCAATCCAGCCGATTCTGCGGATCATCCGTTCGGCGTCTGGACGCTGCCGCCGGTCAGCCGCACGACAGACCGGGAAGGCAACGCGCCGGAAGGCTTTGATGCGAGCGTTTATACAGCGATTGGTGAGTCTGACCGCATGACCCTGAAATTCATCAAGCCAGAAGCAGAAGCCCTAGAACCGGTCGAGTAAGCGTTCGAGATATTCTCGTTCGTCCTCATCGACAGCTTCATCATAACGGCGGCGCAACTCATCCAGGATATCCTTGGCGCGCTGCCGTTCGGCTTCATCGGGCACATCCACGGTATTGCTGTCATCGACAGCGCCTGTTGTTGACCTGCCGAAGGGATCGGCATTGCCATCGCCGCTGGTTTGCGGCTCGCCTAGGCGGTCGGCGCGGGCAGCATCGAGCTGTTCAGCCAGGCCTTCAGCGAGTTCGCGCAATTGCCGCGTGGCTTGTTCCTGATTGCGAATGGCCCGGCCTTGATTGCCATCTTCCAAGGCGTTGCCAGCCCGGCGCTGCGACCGTTCAATCGCTTCCAGCGTATCTTCATCAAGTCCGCCAGCGCCGTCGCCTTCGCCCTCTTCACCAGAGCCCATCTGGTTTTCCGCCAGCTCTTCAATGCGATCGGCCAAACCTTCCTGGCGTTCGCTGAGCGAGCGCCCGTCTTCGCCTTGCATCCCGTCTGGGGCTTCGCCAAACCCGTCGCCGGTTTGCGGGTCGCCTTCGCTGCCAGGTTGGTTCTCGCCCTGGTTCTGGCCAGATTGGCCGCGTTCGCCGCGTTGTTCGGCCAGGGTCTCATCATTCAATTCGCGCTGTTCGCGGAGCAGGTCAGACAGCTCACGCATCGTCTCTGTCATTTCGCGTTCTTCTTCCGGCAAGTCCTCGTCATTCTCGTTCTCGCCTTGCTCGCCCGGCATGCCGGGGAAGCCTTCGCCAGAGCCGGAGCCTTGCTGGAATTCGAGATTTTCCAGCATGTTGGTGATGTCAGCGAGGAGTTGACGCGCCTGATCGGTGGCGCCTGTTTCAGTCAGGTCCTCGAGCGCGTCGAGCATATCGGAAAAGCCTTGTCCGCCGAGCCCAGACCCGCCTGGGCCTTCGGTGCTATCGCGGTTGTCCGGGGCTGATTCCAGACCATTGGCCAAGGCTTCAGCCATTTTGGCGGCGATATAGCGCTGGGCCGCATCCTTGAACGCCTCCATCAGTCGGGCGATTTCTTCTTCGCTGGCGCCGTCGCGCAAAGCGTCTTCCAGCGCTTTCTTGGCCGCCATCAAGGCCGCATACGCATCTGCGGCGGAGCCATATTCTGCGCGCAGAGCCAGCGACCATAGCAAGGGCTCAGTCGATTTTGCTTCATCAGTCGAGAGCGACGCTTCCAGCGCATAGCGCGCGGTTTCAAGCCCGGAATAGACCAAGACGTCCCGGAAATAGCGCGGGGCTTCATACGTTACCGCTTCCAACATCACCGCGCCGCGCTGAACACCAGCCGGGGCCTGTTGCAAGCGCTGCGTGGCGGAGACGTAAAAGGCGCCAGCATTGGTTGAATCCAACGAGCTTTCAGCGTCCTCATACGGATTGTCTTCGCGCAGCACTGTGACGCGGACATCCTGAATCGCTTTGGCGAGGGGTTGCAGCAGCAATTTCTCAGGCAGTTTGAATTCATATGGCTCGCTATAGCCAACCTGTCCGGCGCCATCTGTGGCTTTCAAACGGACTTCGACGCGGGCACCAGCCCAGCGATTGCGGGTCAGGTCGAGTTTCGACTCTTCTTCGGCTTCACGCGGACTGATGCCGCCGAGTTCGACGCCGACCAGGTCGGGTTCGCGGTCTTCGCCGACCGGCTTAATGGCGAGCTCCAGGCGGGAAACGCCATAATCGTCGCTGGCCACCCAGCTAAACTCGGTGCGATCGCCCGCGCCGAGCACCGGCATATCAACGAATTGGACCTTTGGCGGCGCGTCTGGGGAAGCCAGAACGCTCCACGCCTTGCGCTCGCCCCACCAGCGGACAGAAACGGCGCTATCGGCTGTGATGTCAGCGGTGATCTCAAACGCGCCATCCGGCGTGGCAGTGAATTTTGTCGTCTCAGTGCCTGTGTCGTTTCGGACCCGCAAATGCGGCGCGGATGGCGCCTGGACCCGCAGGGTCATCACGGAACCCGCTGGTACGCGCACTTCGTTCTGGTCGTCTTTCATGAAGATGGGCGCCCGGCCTGTATGCGCAGGCGGCGCGATCCAGGCTTCGATGCGAACAGTCTCAGCGCCAAAAAGGCTGCCATAATCAGGATCAAGCGCGCCGGCGAGCCGCGACGGGGCTTGTCCCCAGTTCAGAGCCAGCGTGCCGATCAGCAGGACCGGAACGGCATAGCGCAAATAAAGCGGATCGATCTGTTTCCAATTGGCCGCGAAATCCGGCGCGTCGAGGCGGCGAACTTCATCGGTCAGACGGGTCTCATGCGCTTGCCACAGAGTGACGCCGTCTTTTTCCGGGCGTGCCGGGCGGTCAGCGAGCGATGCGAGGGGGCGCAGGTCAGATTGGCGATCGAGCTCGGAAATCGCCTCTGATCGATCTGGACGTTGATAGCGGCGAAATCCGCGCCAAATCGCGATGCCGCCACCGATAAAGGCGATCAGTGTGGCGAGGGCAGCAATTTGCGGCGCGCTGTTTTCGAATACGCCAACAAAAACCGCGATGAGGAAGACGCCGAGAAGCGTAATGAGCGGCCACCAGGCGGTCCAAAGCGCGATCCGCCGAAGCCGGGCAAAGGTTCGGTCAATCAGGCTCTTAACGCCAGGAATACGGTTCAGCTCAGCCAATCGGGCATTTGCTCCAATTCAATCATTTGTTCGAAGCTCGGGCGGCGGCGCACAACAGCAAACTGGTCGCCATCCACCAGGACTTCAGCCACTAATGGCCTTGCATTGTACTGACTTGAGAGCACAGCGCCATAGGCCCCAGATGACATAAACGCAATCCGCGCGCCGGGCTCAATCTCGGGCATGGTCCGTTTGGTGGCGAATTTGTCCGTGGATTCGCAGATCGGGCCGACAATATCGTATTCCGTCAAAGCGGCCTCTGGCGAGGATTGTTGCAGAGGCAGGATGTCGTGGTGAGCCTGATAAAGCGCCGGGCGCATCAGGTCATTCATGCCCGCATCAAGGATCAGAAAAGTCCGATCCGGTGCCGGTTTATGATACAGCGCCTCGCTCACCATGACGCCGGCATTGCCCGCAATCACGCGGCCCGGTTCGAGGATGACTTGCAGGCCAAGGCCTTCGGTCACTTCGCGGATCATTTGGGCATAATCCGAGGGCGGGGCAGGCGAGTCCGTGTCGCGATACGGAATGCCGAGGCCGCCGCCAAGGTCGATCCGTTTCAGGTCATGCCCGGTTTCGCGCAAGAATTTGACCAGGCCAACGGTCTTTTCGAACGCTGCGCGCATTGGGCCAAGTTCGCCAATCTGGGAGCCGATATGAACATCCACGCCCACGGCTTCGACACCCGGTAAAGCTTTGATCTGGTGATATAATTCAGGCGCATCTGCCCATGGAACACCGAATTTGTCGCCGGCTTTGCCGGTTGAGATATTTGGGTGACCGCCGGCAGCAACATCAGGATTGACCCGCAAGGCGACAGGGGCCGTCATGCCGAGGCTCATCGCGACTTCAGACAAGGCCAGCAGCTCGGCACCGCTTTCCACATTGAATTGATGGATCCCGACTTCGAGCCCAAGCGCCATTTCCTCGCGCGTCTTGCCGACCCCGGAAAAAACGATTCGCTCGGCGGGGATGCCAGCCGCCAAAGCGCGGCGCAATTCGCCGCCGCTCACCACATCAGCGCCGCAACCTTCGCTGGCGAGCGTCTTCAAAACTGCGAGATTGCCGTTGGCTTTAACCGAATAAGCGATCAGGCAATCCATGCCGTCAAATGCCGCGGCAATGACTTTCGCATGCCGCCGCAAGGTCGCGGTGGAATAGACATAGACCGGCGTGCCGACCTGGTCAGCAATCTTGTCCAGGGCCACGCCTTCGCAATGAAGTCGGCCATCTTCATAGTTAAAGTGGTGCAAAGGCGATTATCAGCCGGGGCTGACCTCCCCCATACTGTCTTCTTCGACATCGACATCTGGCGCCGGTTTTGGAATCTCACCGCCAAGCGAATTGTAATAGGTCGCATCATCGCGGATTTCGACGCCGGCAAATTCAGCCGCGGCATCCACCGGTTGCTGCGCTTCCTCGGTCGGCGGTTCAGAAAAAATTGGCGGTGGACGCTCAAGATCGCCGCGCAGACCACATCCAGCGAGACCGGCCAGCGCAGAGAGGGCGAGGGCTGTTTTAATCCATTTCATCGTCAAGCGCTCCTATCCGAGGCGTTGGGTCCATTGTTCGACCTGTTCGGCAACACGTACCGGCGAGGTTCCACCATAACTCTGCCTGCTCATAGCTGAGGCTTCAACAGTCAGCACCGAAAATACGTCATTTGTTAGCCGCGGCTCGACGGTTTGCATCTGTTCGAGGCTGAGCTCGGGCAGATCGCAGCCATTCTTCTCGGCCAGCGCAACCAGGGACCCCGTCACATGATGGGCATCGCGGAATGGCATTTTTAGCTCGCGCACGAGCCAATCGGCAAGATCGGTGGCGGTTGAGAAGCCTTTGGCTGCCGCAGCGCGCATATTTTCGCGATTGAATGTGATTGTCTCCATCATGCCCGCCATGGAGGCCGCACACAGGCTGAACGTATCAAATGCGCCAAATGTGAGCTGTTTGTCGTCTTGCAGATCCTTCGCATAGGCGAGCGGCAGCGCTTTCACTGCGCCTTGCAGGGCCGCGAATTGGCCCGTGATCAAGCTGGCTTTCGCACGCACCAGTTCGGCCGCATCCGGGTTGCGCTTTTGCGGCATGATGGACGAGCCGGTCGACCAGCCATCCGACAATTTGGCGAACGCAAACTGCGCGCTGGTCCACAGCACGATTTCTTCTGCCAGGCGCGACAAGTGTGTGGCGGCGATGGAGAGCGCGGATAAAGCTTCCAGCGCGAAATCACGCGCCGAGACGGCGTCGAGGGAGTTCGCCATCGGGCGATAGAATCCAAGCGCTTCAGCGGTCGCGTCGCGATCTATGGTAAAGCCTGTCCCAGCCAGCGCGGCCGATCCGAGCGGGCTTTCATTCAGCCGCCGGGCACAATCATCCAGACGTGAGCGATCGCGCTCAATCATTTCGACATAAGCCAGCATATGGTGGCCGAGCGTGACCGGTTGCGCGGTTTGCAAATGCGTAAAGCCCGGCATCACAGCGTCAGTATGGTCGCCGGCGATTTTGACCAAGGCGCGCTGCAGGTTTTTCAAGCTGCGGCGGGCTTCTGTCAGCGCGCCGCGCGTCCACAGGCGAAAATCCGTGACCACCTGGTCATTGCGCGAGCGCGCTGTGTGGAGGCGGCCAGCCGGCTCGCCAATCAGCTCTTTCAGGCGCGCTTCAACATTCATGTGAATGTCTTCTAGCTCGATCCGGTAAGGAAATGTGCCCGCTTCGACTTCGGCGACAATCTGATCAAGTCCGTCCTGGATGGCGGTATTGTCGTCTTCGGAGATGATTTCCTGCTCAGCCAGCATGTCGGCATGGGCGCGTGAGCCGGCAACGTCTTCGCGAACCATACGCTTGTCGACATCAATCGAAGCATTGATCGATTGCATGATATCGCTGGGCTGTGCGGCGAAGCGTCCACCCCACATTTTCTGGCCTTTTGAGCTCTCATTCGCCATATCGCGTGTGTCCTTAATAATTCGAAGGCCCGGTGGACCCAATGGATCGTTTCTTGCGCATCGCCATCCCAACCATGTTCGCTGGAATCGCTCTGGCGCTGCTTTACGCCGTCTTTAGCGCCAGTTCAAAGGGAAGTAACCGCGACCCAGTGGCCAAGTTCGCCGTCGGCACACTGTCCAAGCTGGATACAAGCGATCGCGGCGATGTCGCGCCTGCAGCCCCTTTTGCGGATCGTGACGGCGAGCAGGTCACATTCCAGGACTTTGAGGGCCAAGTGGTTCTGGTAAATTACTGGGCGACCTGGTGCGGGCCGTGCGAACGCGAAATGCCGTCGCTTGCGGCCTTGCAGACGGCGCGCGGCGATGACGCGTTCAAAGTCATCGCGATCAGCGTCGATTCACCGGAAGACATTGAGTATGCCGAACAGCGGCTGCAGCAGCTCTCCGGCGGTGTGCTCGAATTCTATCGCCTCGCGGATGGTCCTGATGGCTGGCAGGTGGTCTATGACACAGGCGCCGGCGGTGGTTTCCCGACCACGATCCTGTATGACAAAGCGGGCCTGAAAGTCGCGAAAGTCGAAGGCGAGGCAGACTGGTCGAGCTTTGAAGCCATCGGCCTGATTGACCTGATGAAAGCGGATTAGACCAACCCGTCCCATAACAGTTTCAAGCCGACCGAGAAAATCAACGCATATAGAATGCGGTAGAACAGGGTCTGATCGATCCGTTTGACCAGCCAGGCACCGAACAGAACGCCAAAAGGGGCGATCGGGATCAGGATGAGCGATGTTGTAAGATTGGTCTGATCGAATTGACCGAGCATCGCGTAAGGCAGCACTTTCACGAAATTGACGACGAAGAAAAACATCACGGCCGTCCCGGCATAGATCTGTTTGTCTAGATTTTGCGGGATGGAATAGGCCTGAAACGGCGGACCACCGGCATGTGCGATGAAGCTCGTAAATCCGGCCACCGTTCCCGAAATGAAGCCAAGCGGACGATTGTCTTTGATAAAGGCATCGCCGCCGCGCGGTTTGAACACGGCATAGATCGGAAACAGGACTGCGATGATGCCGACAAAGATCCGCACCACGCGATCATCAACATAACCGGCCAATAAACCGCCTGCAGCAATGCCCAATATCGCGCCAGGCAAGAGCAGTGTCAGCAGACGCCTGTCCCAGTGTTTGCGATAGGTCCAGACCCCGACCCAATCCATCACGATTAGGATCGGCAGCATAATGCCAGCGGCCTGAACCGGGGAGATGACGAGCGCCATTAAAGGCACAGCCAGCAGCGCCAAACCGCCAAAGCCGCCTTTGGAAATGCCAGTGATCAGTACGGAAAAAACCGCAACACCCCAAAAGACCGGATCGTGAATCATCCGGCTCTCTTAAACCGCTAGTCGGTCAAATCCAGCGCCAATAGGAGCGTGCGCTGATCATTGCTGAAATTATCGTCCGAGATCAGCCAGATCCGCGTATCGCCCGCCGGGCTGGTGCCAATGGCGACGCTTTCAAAATTGTCGACAGGCAGAGGGGAGCGCAGCGTTGCAGAGGCGATATCGACGCGGTCGCGTGTTACGCTCAGCAGCGCGCGTGACCCGCGGATCGGATCGTACGCGCGCATAACCATCGCGGTCAGGTCATCTGATGAATCCATCCCGGTCAGGAGGTAGAGATTGGGTTGTTCTGTTCGGCCCAGATCCGCCAATGTGCCATCGACGCGAACAGTTCCGAGCGGAGATCCTTTTCCCCGGCGCGTTTCAAACCCGACTTTCAAAGTGTCTTCTGCAAATGCCAGGGCTTCTGCGCCACGATTATTCTCCAGCACGCGCTGATCGACGACTTTGTTGAGATTGGCGACCATGGCCGCGTGCGCTGCGCTGCCACATGTCGCTAGGTCGTATGCAAAAATGCGATGATTTTGCTCGAAGCTGACAAAAGCGATCCCGTCGCGCACCGTGAGGTCTTCCGCGTCAGCCGCACGTTTATTGGGGAAGATCTTGCCATTTCGATCGCGCATATAGGCAATGCTGCCAGTCCCGTCCGGCGCGCCTGTTTGGGCGTCGATGCCCATCCACACGAATTTGCCATCATCGGTCACGGCCAATAGCGTGTCCGCGGATAAGACATCCAGTCCTGACAGGCCACCAAATTCTGAATCCTCGGATTCCAGCTGCCAGGCGCCCGCCAGGGTCAGGCCGTCGAGATTTTTGCTGCGCGCATCTTCAGTGCCGCGCTCGGCTTCGATGACGCGAAGGGTCAAGTCTGGGGCTGGTATGAAGGCGGTGGTTTCGGGACAGGATTGCGCCCGCAAGTCTGCCGCCCACGTGGCGTAGCTCCAAACGGCCGCTTCTGATTCTGGCGCGGCGGCAGGTTGCACAGCGGCGCCAGTGCAGGCGGCGATGAAAAGGACGGATACAAGCAACGCAGAACGCATAGAACACCTCATTGGCGCTGTTCAGACGCCATCAATACGGCTTTTTTGCGAAGGAATTTACATCCTTGTGCGGCGGACATCGCGGCCTGACCCGACTTTGGGCCCACCATAGCGCGGCGCGCCTGATCCTGCGCCACTCGTGGCGCCGCCAGGCCTTACGGTTTCGCGCGTCAATGGCGGCACCGCCATGGCTTCGGGCTTCGGGGCTTCGCCATTCTCATCGAACAGGCTGGCCAATTGTTCGGTCATGGCGCCGCCTAATTGCTCAGCATCCACAATGGTGACGGCGCGCTTGTAATAGCGGGTCACGTCATGGCCGATACCGATGGCAATCAGCTCGACCGGGCTGCGCGTCTCGATTTCCTCAATCACCTGGCGCAAATGACGCTCGAGATAATTGCCGACATTCACCGAAAGCGTGGAATCGTCGACCGGGGCGCCGTCCGAAATCACCATCATGATTTTGCGCTGCTCGGACCGGCCGAGCAGGCGGTCATGCGCCCAGAGCAAGGCTTCGCCATCAATATTTTCTTTCAGCAAGCCTTCGCGCATCATCAGGCCGAGATTGCGGCGGGCGCGACGCCAAGGCGCGTCGGCAGATTTGTAGACGATATGGCGCAGATCATTCAGACGACCCGGTCCGGCAGGCTTGCCCGCTTTGACCCAGTCTTCGCGACTGAGACCGCCTTTCCAGGCTTTCGTCGTGAAGCCGAGAATTTCGACTTTCACGCCGCACCTTTCCAGCGTACGGGCGAGAATGTCGGCGCACAAAGCGGCGACCATGATCGGGCGGCCGCGCATCGAGCCGGAATTGTCGAGCAACAGCGTCACCACGGTGTCGCGGAAATTGCTGTCATCTTCCTGTTTGAAACTGAGTGGCGCGGTCGGATCGGTGATCACGCGAGTCAGGCGGGCCGTGTCGAGGACGCCTTCTTCGAGATCAAACGACCAGGACCGGTTCTGCTGCGCCATCAATCGACGCTGTAACTTATTGGCGAGCTTGGAGACCGCACCTTGCAAGCTTTCCAGCTGGTGGTCGAGATAAGCGCGCAAACGGACCAATTCTTCCGGGTCGCAAAGATCAACGGCTTGAGCGACTTCGTCATTCTGGGTCGTAAAGGCTTTGTACTGGAACCGATCGGCCTCATCGCCATCGCGATAATTTGGACGCAATGGCTTGGTGCCATCATCGGAGTCTTCCGGATTGTCCTCTGCGTCCATGTCGACATCGGCGTCGACCGAGACATTGGTCTCTTCACCGTCCATGTCTTCTGTATCGCCGGCCTCGATTTCTTCCATCGTGGCGCCTTCGGTCTCTTCGCCGGACTCGCCGTCGTCAGAGGAGTTTTCCTGATTGTTCTGCTCGGCTTCGTCTTGCGAGTCTTCGTCCTGCTCCCCTTGATCATCAGACACTTCATCGCCCTTTGTCAGATGACGGATCAGGTCCTGAATAGACTTGGCGAAGGCTTCCTGATCATGCAGCTGCTCGATCAGCGTATCGAGCGTGTCAGCGCCGCGGGCATTGACCTCTTCGCGCCAAAGCGCAGCGATGCCTTCCGCCGCTTTCGGCAAAGGCCGCCCGGTCAGACGTTCGCGCAGGAGGAATTCGACCGCAGGCGCAAGCGGCGCTTCCTGGCGGTCTTCCAAACGGGAATAGCCTGCTTTTTCGCAACGCAGGGCTAGCGCGGCATCTAGATTGCCGGCTGTACCTTCCATAGCACGCGCGCCGATGCTCTCGATACGCGCGCGTTCAGCGGCCTCATAGACCTGCCGTCCGACTTCACTTTGTGGGCGATGCTTATTATGCGCCACGGGATCATGCAGGGCCATGCGCAGCGCTGTGGCGTCTGCATCACCGCGCGCTTGAGCTGCTTGTTCTGGACTGAGGTCGCGCGGCGGGGGCGGCAGGATGATGCGATCAGTTTCCGCGCGTGGGCCATCGCCCGAGAAAGAGACTTCGACATCCCGGGTCTGGCTCATCGCTTTCGCGGTGGTCGCGAGCGCCTGTTTGAACAACTCGAAGGGGGCGTCGTCAGTCTTGGACATGGCGATGACTTAGCGCGCCCGAACCGATTTGCGAAGGCCAATTGCGTCGCAGCTGTGCAGACTCAGTTGGAGGATTCGGATCGCGGTCCCATTTTTTGTGACCTGACAAAGCGTTCGATCAGCAGACGGCGCCATTCAGCGAATGGAAAAGCCAGTAATTTTGTGAACTGATTGCCCGGATTACCCTCAAACCCTGTCGGTAAGTCTTTGGGAGACCCGGGAAACCGGTAGGTTCCGAAGATCAAGTCAATGAAAGGGAATATGAAAGCGAAATTCTTATTGTACGCTTCTGGTTGGTCGACATGATGCCAGCGGTGATACTGGGGGCTGACAAGCACATATCGAAATGGTCCGTGCGACCAATCGAGTTTGGAGTGAACGTAATACTGATGCAGCTCACGCAGCAATGATAAGTATAAGACATCATTGATCGACAATCCGAAGAGGAAAGCCGAAATCGTGCTGGCGGGAAAGAGAATCGCCCATTCCAGAATGTGCGCTCGATTGGTCGAAAGAAAGTGCAGGTCGGTGTCTGAATGATGGACGGCATGCAATGGCCACAGCCATGCATTGCTATGCATCCATCGATGTGCCGCGTAATTTGTGAGATCGAATACTAAAACGCGGCCAAGGCTCGTGCGAGCCAGGGTAGGTCATCCCAAACGAAAGGCGTCAGATAGGGCACGCTCTGCAAGCTGACGGCAGTAACCGCGACTGCAAGCACCGGGACCATTACTGTTGCGGTGTTAAACGCGACAAATATGATATTGAGCCGACCACTTTCTCTCAATCGCGACGGCCAATTTGCTCTTAGTCGTCGCGTGATGGCAAGATTTAGCAGTGTAATTGCGAAAAAATATGCAATGATAAATTGCAATTTTATACTAAATATTGTCACAGTGTCTCTGATGTACTCTAGCATGCCAAAAAATGGCAAGTATGAGAAAAGAATTGGTGAAGATCTTAGGCGACTTTTACCATAAGGGCGCTTTCGGGCAATTCCTCGGCAAAGCAGCGTTGATACATCTCGGCGACCAATGGCCGTTCAAGCTCATCGCATTTGTTTAGGAAGGTCATCCGGAAGGCGTGGCCGAGATCTTTGAAAATCGCGAAGTTCTCAGCCCAGGTGATGACCGTCCGCGGGCTCATCACAGTCGACAAATCGCCATTCATGAACGCGTTGCGGGTCAAGTCGGCCAGGGTCACCATACGGCTCAGCGTCTCGGTATCGACATCGCCAGCTTTGGTGGCGACGATTTCAACTTCGGCATCATGCTCCAGATAGTTGAGCGTGGTGACAATGCTCCAGCGGTCCATCTGACCCTGGTTGAGCTGCTGGGTGCCGTGATACAGGCCGGTCGTATCGCCAAGCCCGACTGTATTGGTCGTCGCGAACAGGCGGAAGAATGGATTCGGCTCAATGACACGATTTTGGTCGAGCAGAGTGAGTTTACCGCTCGCTTCCAGGACGCGCTGGATCACGAACATGACATCGGGGCGACCGGCATCATATTCGTCAAACGCAATGGCGACCGGACGCTGCAGCGCCCATGGCAAGATGCCTTCGCGAAACTCGGTGACCTGGGCGCCGTCTTTCAAGACAATCGCATCCTTGCCGACCATGTCGATCCGCGACACGTGGCTGTCCAGATTGACTCGAATGGTTGGCCAATTCAGCCGAGCTGCAATTTGTTCGATATGGGTCGATTTCCCGGTCCCGTGATAGCCTTGCACCATGACGCGGCGATTGTGCTCGAACCCCGCCAGCAATGCCATCGTGGTCTGCGGGTCAAAACGGTACGAGTCATCAACCGCCGGAACGTATTCCGTGCGTTCTTTGAAGCCATGCACCACCATGTCCGTCTCGAGGCCGAACACCTTACGGACATCGATTTTCTCGGTTGGCTCCATTCCCTGGAGGGCGTCATTTTCGCTCATCACAGTCATGCGCGTCGTCTTTCATCAACTCTCTTCAAGGCTCACCTAACACAACCGCGCCGCGCGCCAAGTGTGACATTGGGTGAGGCGCTGCGTTTACGCGGTTCTGCTCTGGTTTTATTCATGCGTTAGATTTAGTTATTTGTTGGAAAGACGTCACTGAAAGGTCCCTTCATGCCGCACGTAACCGCCAACGGGATTCAAATCTGTTACGAGGCTTTTGGCGATGACCATGCGCCGACGGTGCTGATGATTATGGGTCTGGGCGGCCAACTCACCATGTGGTCGGATGAGTTGATCGAAAATCTCGTCGCAGATGGCTACCGCGTAATCATTTTCGACAATCGCGATATTGGTCTGTCACATCATCACACTGGCGAAAAATCGCCTGCAATTCTGCGGCAAATCCTGCTGCGGCGGATCGGGATCAAGCTAAAAACGCCTTATCAGCTGTCGGATATGGCCAAGGATACGACGGGCTTGATGGACGCGCTGAAGCTCGACCGTGTGCACCTGGTTGGAATTTCAATGGGCGGCATGATTGCGCAACATGTCGCTTCCATGGTGCCGGATCGGGTGCAGAGTCTAACCGCGATCATGACCACGACCGGAAATCCGAAATTGCCGCGCCCGTCTGGCAAAGTGATGTCAGCCATGGTGCGGCGCGGTCCGCCGCCGATCGGGCGCGAAGCGATCATCGATCAATCCGTCGCGACGTTTGAGGTCATTGGCACGCCGGGCGAAAACCAGAATACGAATGGCATGCGGGACCGCATAACGCGGTCTTATGATCGATCCTACCATCCCGCGGGTCTCGCCCGGCAGATGTCCGCCATCGCGGCGAGTGGCGATTTTCGCAAACACACCCGCGCCATTAAAGCCCCGACCCTCGTGCTGCATGGATCTGAAGACCCTCTGGTGCCGATTGAGGGCGGACGAGACATTGCCAAGCTGGTACACGGCGCCCGCATGGAAGTTCTGGACGGCATGGGACATGATGTGCCGCCGCGTTTCTTGCCGCAAATTACCGGGCACATGCTGGCGCATTTCGCGGCCACCAAAGTCAATCATTAGAACCGCGCGGAATCTGACTTTCGCTGCGTCAGCAGGTTACGTCCGCCCCGTCTTCTGCTTTGTTGTGTCAAAGCAAAACCCAGACGGAGGTCCCATCATGCGCCCGTATCAGGACATACTGACAGAGTCCGAAGGTGATGTGCTCATCATCACGTTGAACCGGCCTGACCGCTTGAATGCCTGGACCGGGCAAATGCAGATGGAAGTGCAGGACGCGATAGAACGGGCGGCTGACGATGATGCAGTCCGAGCAATCGTGGTGACGGGCGCCGGGCGCGGCTTTTGTGCTGGCGCTGACATGGCTGGCTTGCAGGAAATCAGCCCCGATAGCGATGCCGCCGACGCGGCGGCGAGCGGCAAGGCGACCACGGAGGCGAACTCTGGCGCCGAAGATCTCGCTGCGCTCTATCCTGGGCGGTTTGGGTATATGTATGCTTGTCCGAAACCGATTATCGCCGCAATCAATGGCCCGTGCGCGGGGATCGGCTTGATCTTCACACTGTACGCGGACCTGCGCTTTGCAAATCAGGACGCGAAGTTCACCACCGCCTTCTCGCAGCGCGGCTTGATTGCCGAGCATGGCATTGCCTGGTTGTTGCCACGCCTGGTCGGAGAAGCGCATGCGCTGGACTTACTGTTTACCGCGCGCGTGTTCAAAGGCGCAGAGGCGGAGCGGGTTGGCCTGGTCAATCGTGCGCTGCCCGCCAATGAATTGCTGCCGCATGTGATGGACACCGCGAAACATCTATCGACCCAGGTTTCACCGCGGTCTCTGGCGATCATGAAACGGCAAATTCGCGAAAGCTATTTCCAAAGCTTCGCGCGGTCGCTCGAGATTGCCGATCAGGAAATGCAGGACAGTTTCGGCAGTTTCGATTTCAAGGAAGGGGTGGACAGTTTTGTCGAAAAACGCCCACCCGCTTTCCAAGGTCGTTAGTGTTTAGTCGGCTTGGTAGACGATTTCCCCATGCACCACCGTCATGACGGTCTGGGCCTCGAGGATTTCGGCTTCTGGAATCGTCATCAGATCGCGGTCGAAGACCGTAAAGTCTGCGAGTTTACCGACTTCGATTGTGCCGAGATCATCTTCCATAAATGCCGCATAAGCCGGCGCTGACGTGAACAAGGTCAGAGCCTGTTCCCGTGACAACGCTTCCTTCGGATACCATTGCTCGGTGCTGAAGCCTTCCAGATCCTTGCGGGCAACAGCGGCATAGAATTCGATTTGCGGTGTGCCGACTTCAACGGGCGCATCAGAACCGCCGACGATGATCGCATCGGTCTGCAACAGACTGCGCCACGCATAAGCGCCGTACAGACGGTTCGGACCAAGCCGATCTGGCGCAAATTTTAAGTCGCCAATCGCGTGACTGGGTTGCATCGAGGCGACCAAGCCGAGCGTTCCGACGCGGCCAATATCGTCTGGATGCAAGATTTGTGTGTGCTCAATGCGCCATCTCAGATCGTCGCCATAGGCGCCTGCCTCAAAGGCATCGAGGATGCGGCGATTGGCCAAATCGCCAATCGCGTGGATGGCAAGTTGAACATTGCTGCCCGCTGCGCGCGCCATCAGGTCCGACAGGAGCTCAGGTTCCATCAAGGACAGGCCGCTGGTCGCCGGCCGGTCTGAATAGGGCTCAATCAACAGCGCGCCGCGTGATCCGAGGGCGCCGTCCATATAGAGCTTCACGGAGCGATTGGTGATGGTCTCGGTTTCGTGCTGTCGAGTGGCGGCGATGTCGAAGCCTTCGCGATCATACGCATTATGCAGCCGCAATGGCATGCGTCCTTCCAGGTCGAGCCGTTCCAGCATCGGCGCGTGAGACGGGGTTACACTCATATTGTGCACGCCGGTCCATCCGCGGGCTGAATAGGCGCGCGATCCGACAACATAAGCGCGAATGATGTCTTGTTCCGTCGGCGTCGCGATCAGGGCGAGAACCTGGCTCATCGCATTGTCAATCAGAATGCCCGTGGCTTTGCCGTCGGCATCCCGCTCAATTTTCCCGCCATCGACATCTGGCGTTTCATCTGTAACGCCCGCAGCCATCAGGGCAGCGCTATTGGCGACCAAAGCGTGGCCATCAGCGCGCGTGAGGATGACTGGATTATCCGGGCTGACCGCGTCGAGATCGGCGGCGGTCGGCATCCGGCCTTCCGGCCAGCCGGTTTCGATCCAGCCGCGTCCGCCAAGGACTTGCCCGGTGGGCAAGCCTTGCAATTCGGACTCGATCCGCGTCACCAATTCCGCAATCGAGGCGGTGCCTTCGAGGCTGAGCGTGATCTCCCGCTGGCCGATGCCGATCAAATGCGCGTGGCCGTCCGTGAAGCCTGGGAACATCACTGCGCCATCCAAATCGACGAGATTGACTTCGCTTTCATCCCAATCTTGCGACGTGGGCGGACTGATGGCGATGATCCGGCCGGATTCATCAATAGTGACAGCCTCAATGGTTTCAGAGCCATTCCCGGTATAGATCGTGCCGCCGGTAAAAATGGTCGGGCTGGAGGGTGTCTGAGCCTGTGAAAGGATTTCTTCTGTTTCAGGGGCTTCCACACCCTGACACGCAGCGAGGAACAGTCCCGCTGCGGCGATCATGCTAGCGCGCATTCGCTTCTCCCAATAGCAAATTACAGAGCGATCCTAGTCCGCTTCTCGAAACGTGCAATCGGAAACAAAAAAACGCGCCTCGGAGAGCCGAAGCGCGTTTGATTCTGTCAGCGAAGAAAGGGCCTTATGCGGCGTCTTCAGCTTTCTTGGCGATGTTTTTTTTGATTTTCAGCGCCTTTTCAGACAGAACATCATCCTTGGCTTTCGCCAGATAGGCATCAAGACCGCCCAATTTGTCGACGGTGCGCAGTGCTTTGGCAGCAACGCGCATAGAGAAACGCTGATCCAGGGCTTCTGAATGCAAGGTGACTTTCACCAGGTTCGGCATAAACCGACGCTTGGTTTTGATATTGGAGTGGCTGACATTGTGTCCGACCATAGGGCCTGTGCCAGTAAGTTCACATACGCGGGACATGGGTCGCTCGCTCATTGTCTAGATTGAAACCGAAGCGCGGCTATTACGCCCACTGATTAGGCGCGTCAAGCACTCAGATGAGTCGATCTGTTTCTGCATTTGTTTTTCACAATGAAGTGAATTTAATCGAGGCGAAACAGTGGCGCCCTTGTTCAGACTAGCTTTTGCCACACACATATATAACAAGTCGAAATCGCCTTCAGATGAGGAAACTCGATCATGATGAAAAAACTGCTCGCGACGGCCGCGCTTGGCTCTTTGACCTTGTCCAGCGTCTCTGGCGCCGATACGGCATTGATTGAGCCGCATATCCTGAGCATGATCGAAGCCGGTCAGCCAATGGAAATGGAATATAATATCAAGGCCAATGCCTGGGTCTTGATCCTACCGATTACGGGCAAAGCCAATTTCCGAGTGACGCTGAACAAAGACACGTATGCCATTAAAAGCCACGTCAAAACGACCGGCCTGGCCGATATCTTGGTCAATTATGACCTCGAAATCGCAGCCTCTGGCTACACCCATCCGGATCGGCTCGATACGTATGCGTTCGTGTCGCAGAACAAAGACGGGAAGAAGAATCGCCGTGTCGATCTGAAATATCTCAAGGATGATTTCGAAATGACTGCGACGCCGCGTTTCGGCAATCTCGGCGATCCAGCGGCGACGGTGGAACAGGCGTTGGATGCGAAAGATCCCGTCACGGCGCTGATTTCCTTTGCGCTGGAACCCCGCGCTGAGGGTGAAGACCCCTGTGGCGGTCCTTTGAAGATTTTTGACGGCCGGCAGCTGACGCATTTGCACCTGACCAATCAAGGCATGACGAATGTGAAATCAGAAGCCTGGTCCGGTGAGGCCTATGAATGCCATATCCGCATGGACAAGGTTGCAGGCTATAAAGCCGGCGAGTCTGACAAGGATAATTTGTCCGGTATTGATGGCCCACTGCGCATGTGGTTGGCGCCGCTTCCAAACGGCGCATATGTGCCCGTTCGCATCGAGGCAAAGACAGAAGATATCGGCACGGTGACTCTTCAAGCGGCCAAACTGAACTTCACGCCCCTTGAAAACTAAAGAAAAAACTTGCCGAGTTGTGCAATAAAGTTATTATTCAACTCGAGCGAGCGTTCCTCCCCTTGAGACCCTCGCTCCTCTACGCACACTTACCCAGACGTGTGAGCGCCCGGATGTCCCCAAACATTCGGGCGCGTTGACGAGTCGCGAGGCGCTGCCTAAGCGGGCTGAATGACCCAAAAACACCTCACGCTTGTCAGCTGGAATATCAATTCCATTCGGTTGCGTTTGCCGAATGTCGAAGCCTTCGTCGCGGCTGAAAACCCGGACATTCTCTGTTTTCAGGAAATCAAATGCCAAACGGCTGAATTTCCCGAAAAAGCGTTCAAGCAGATGGGATTCCCGCACCTCTGCATTCATGGCCAACGCGGTGGCCATCATGGGGTCGCCATTGCCAGTCGTGATCCGATTGAAATTCTCGACACGCCCAAACTCTGCCGCGAAGGGCATGCGCGCGTGAACGCGATCCGTGTAAGCGGGTTAGAAGTGCACAATATCTACTTGCCGGCGGGCGGTGACACACCCGACCCGGATGAGAATCCGAAATTCGCGCACAAGCTTGATTTCGTAAAACGGCTCGGTCGCCATTATGGCAAAGTTGCCAAAGACGGTATGCCGCGCGTGTTGGTCGGCGATCTCAACATTGCACCGCACCCGAATGATGTCTGGTCCCACAAACAGTTGCTGAAAATCGTCTCGCATACGCCAGTTGAGACAGAGGGCCTTGAAAAAGCTCGTGAAAAAGGCGGATTCACCGATATTGCCAGGCATGTGCACGAAGACGATCAACGCCTCTATTCCTGGTGGAGCTATCGCGCCCGCGATTGGGCGGCTTCGAACAAGGGCCGTCGGTTGGACCATATCTGGACAACAGAGGCGGCAACGTCGCTCACCGATCTGGACAGTTATCGGGTCCACCTGGCCTGGCGGGGCGGGTGGAAACCGTCAGATCATGCGCCAATCAGTGTCCGGATCGCGAAACCTTAAGCGGCGTCTTGCAGCGCGAGTGAAACCGCGTCCAGGCGATTCACCATATCGCCCACAGTGACCACTTTAGCGCCTGTTTGTTCGATGGCGGAGAGCAAGTGCGCGTATTCGGCGGGTTTCACGCCCCAGGGGGAGGGGCGCTCTCGAACATCGTGCGTGAAGATGATCAACCAGCCATCTTGGCGCTCCAGAGATTGCAAGTCTTGCAGGGCGCGGGCGGTGCCGCCCTGATTCTCCTGCAGGCCGCAGGCTTTCAGCATATTCAAATCGACGGTGCCCTGATTGAGCCCGGGTTTGACCCCACGCAGAGCCGGGCCAGCCTGTCCCATCAAGCGTTTGGTCGGCAGATCGACCGCGCCGAATGGAAACGCGAATGAGCGTATTTCGTGAAGGCCGTGCGCCGCCAGATAGTCTTTGCTACGGGTGGCCTGAGCCGCGATGTCATCGGCGCTCGCCTCACGGCAGTCAATGTGATCAAACGTGTGACAGCCAAAATCATGGCCTTTTAGCCGTAATTCCTGCAAATCCTCGGCGTCAAACATGCGGCCATATTCGGATGTGATTTTACCTTCGAAAGCCCCTGAAACATACCACGTGGCGCGCCAATCACGCTTTTCGATCATCGGGGCGGCGAGGCGGACAGCCGATTGCGGGAAATCGTCGAAGCAGAGGCTGACATATTTTCCAGCCGGCAAGGTGCGACGGCGTTTGTCAAAATTCTCGCAGAGAATCTTATCAATTGCGCCGCCAATCTTCTGAGAAAGGTAACCAAGATCCGCCATAAAAAACCCAGAGTGGCCAATATTGCGGGGAATCTACTGCAAGATGCGTTCCAGAGTTGAGTGTCTTAACTTTACCGATTTGACGCGGACAGACCGGGCGCTTTGGGCCAATTTTCAGGCCGCGGACCCGAGTCTCGCGAGTCCGTATTTCTCAGTTGGCTATGTCGATGCGGTCGAATCTGTTCGCCCGGGTATCAAAGTCCTGCGCTTTTATGAGCATGAACGCCCCGCAGCGTACTGGCCGTTCCGCAAGGGCCCGTTTGGCACCGCGCGGCCTGTCGCCGGGCCGATGGACGATTTGCATGGCATTATCGCGCATCCGACAGTTCGACTGGATTTGAACCAGCCGGCCGTGCGCCAGCATATCGGCGGTTATGCGTTTTCTGCAGTTCCGTATCAGCAGTCGAGGCACGGCCTGAGCGGGCAATTCGGGGCTGGCAATCAAGTGATTGACCTGAATGCCGGTTTTGATGCGTGGCAGGCGTCGCGCGCCGCTGAAAGCAGCAATTTCAGGCGCGAATGGCGCAAAACCGAGAAGCTTCTCACCGCGGATACAAGCGTGGTTCGCCATGATGTCATTGATCCACTGAGTTTTGATCGCCTGATCGCGCTGAAACGGGATGCTTATGCGCGAGCCGGACATTTCGACATCTTTCAACTGGATTGGACGCGGTCGCTGCTCGAATCGTTGAACAAAAGCGTCGATGAGACAGCCCGCGGCGTGCTGTCGACACTGAGTATTGACGGTGAAACCGCCGCAATTGCCTATTGTATGCGGTCCGCGACGGCGCTGCATTACTGGTTTCCGGCCTATGAGGCGAAGTTTGCCAAGCAAAAGCCGGGGCTCGCGCTCTTGGTCTCGCTGGCCAAGTGGGCGGCCTTGGAAGGCTTTCAGGAAGTCCACCTAGGGCTTGGGGATAGCCAGTATAAGCGGCAAATGGCGAGCTGGATGATGCCGGTGCGCGCGGGCGCTTTGGCTTTGTCGCCGGTTCAGCAATACGCAACGGATTTTACGGCCTGGGGACAACGAATCGAGGGGCGGAGTCGACTTGCTGCAGTTCCTGCGAAATACGTTCGAAAGTATGAACGAATGGCACTTTCAGGGTCCTGGCGCGCCTGATTATTGGGCAAGACTGCCTGTCATCAAAGATTCATCAGATCCGATGCCGCAAAATCCCAATAAAACCGGCACGTCTTCGATTTCGCATATCAGCCTTTCCCAAATTCGCTTGTTGGGCGAGTGGTTTTGGCGAAATGTTGCGGTGCAGCACAGATGCAAAAGAGCCAAGTCCGAGTTCTGGCCGGACGTGAATAAGGCTTAAAGACAAAATCGTGTTGCGGGAGGAGTTTCTGGTCGGTCTTCGGGCCGTCGCTAACTCTAAAAGGAACACTTACCATGCGTAAGACTGTTGCAACTCTCATCGCCGCTGCCGCTCTGGCAGCTCCTTTTGCCCAGGCTGAGGGCACTCCAATCACAGTTCAGTTCAAATATGACAGCACATTGCTGGCCACCGAAGCGGGGGCCAAATCAGTGTTGAAATCCATCAAAGCTCAGGCCGCGGATGCATGTTCGTTCAGAGCGCCGGTCACAGGCATGCCAACTCTGGACCGGTCGTGCCGTGATGACCTGGTCGAAAAAGCCGTTGGCCAAATTCGCGTTGCGGCTTTGGAAGACGGGCACTCCGTGACTTATGTTTTTGCGTCTCTTGAGACCGAAGCAGAGACCCTCGCGCGCTAAGACGCTCGCGTATAATAAAGACCGGGCGGGGATCGAATGTCTCCGCCCGTTTTTTATGATCAAGGCATGGATGGCCCCCTTTTCGAGTAGGTACCGAGGGGTAAAAAAGTTCAGGAATGTACACTAAATGATTTGCTTATTGTTCAGTATTCTGCTAATACAAGGGCGTGACACGGGTTTAAACGGCCATGCTCCAGCAAAATAGGAGCGTCTAAAAGGTCGACATAAGCCGCTGTGTCGCGCGTCATCCTCCCAGACGGCCATTGTGTCGTCGCTGCTAAATTCGGAACACAGCCCAATGCACAAGACTCTTGCTACTCTTCTCGCCGCCACTGCCTTTGCAGTCCCATTTGCCCAAGCCGATACGAATGCGCTTACGGTTGAACTGACTTATGATCGCGCGCTTCTTGAAACAGAATCTGGCGTAGAGCTGGTTCTGGCATCGCTTGAAACACAGGCGACTGAAGCCTGTGCATATTCTTCACCAATTACAGGTGCGCCCAAGCAAGATCGGGCGTGTCGTGACGAAGTCATGAAAAAAGCCGTGGCTGAGATCCGCCGTGTGTCTCTCGAAGAAGGCACGGCCACGACGTCTGTCTTTGCGAGCCTGGAAACGCCGGTCGCGATCCCTGCTCAATAATTCGATGAAGCGTTAAAAAGAGGGCGGTGACTTCGGTCACCGCCCTTTTCATATTTGTCTCTGAAGCTGCGCGTCTTAAGCGACGCGCTCGACCATCATATGCTTGATCTTGGCAATTGCTTTGGCCGGGTTGAGGCCCTTCGGGCAAACCTGGGCGCAATTCATGATCGTATGACAGCGATACAGCTTGAACGGGTCTTCCAAATCATCCAGGCGTTCGCCAGTAGCTTCGTCGCGGCTATCGATTAACCAGCGATAGGCCTGTAGCAAGGCGGCCGGCCCGAGATATTTGTCACCATTCCACCAATATGACGGGCACGAGGTCGAGCATGACGCGCAAAGGATGCACTCATACAGGCCGTCCAAATGCTCGCGCTCTTCTTCGGATTGAGTCCATTCCTTTTCCGGCTCCGGTGTGTCCGTCTTCAGGAAGGGCTGCACATAAGCGTGCTGCGCATAGAAATTCGTCAGATCTGGGATCAGGTCTTTTACGACGGGTTGGCTTGGCAGCGGCGCGATGGTGATGTGCGGGCCAGCAATCTCGTCCCAGCCGCGGGTGCAGGCAATCGTGTTCTGACCGCCGATATTCATCGCGCAAGAGCCACACACGCCTTCTCGGCACGACCGACGGAAGGCCAGCGTCGAGTCGACATGGTTCTTGATATAGATCAGCACGTCCAGGATCATCGGCCCGCATTTGTCCATATCGACAAAATACGTGTCCCAACGCGGATTGCCGCCTTCTTCCGGGCTGTAGCGATAGATCTTGAATTTCTTGACCTTTTTTGCCCGTTCAGGCTTCGGCCACGTCTTTCCCTTTTTCGGCGCAGAGCCTTTTGGAAGTGTCAGCTGTACCATGCTTTGCTCCTAGTAGACCCGCTCTTTGGGTTTGATGTATTCGATCTCGTTCGACATCGTGTAATTGTGAACAGGGCGATAATCGATTTTCACTTCGCCAGCATCGTCTGACCAGGCGAGCGTGTGCATCATCCAGTTTTCATCATCGCGCTTGTCAAAGTCTTCCCGCGCATGGGCGCCGCGGCTTTCCTTGCGATTGGCGGCCGAGTTCACCGTAACGGTTGCCTGACCAATCAGATTGTCGAACTCGAGCGCTTCCATCAGATCTGTGTTCCAGATCAGGCCGCGATCATCGATGCGCATGCTTGGCGCTTTCTTGTTGATCGCTTCAATCTTCTCAACGCCTTCATCGAGCACGTCACCGGTTCGGAAGACGGCGCAATTGTCTTGCATGGCCCGCTGCATTTCAAGGCGGAGGTCCGCTACGCTATGCTCACCATTGGCGTTGCGAATGCGATCGAAACGGGCCAGGTGCGCATCGGTTTGGGCATCGGTCATGGTGGGCTGGCTGGCGCCGGCTTCCAATGTCGCGCCGCAGCGCAAGCCGGCCGCGCGTCCGAATACAACCAAGTCGATGAGAGAGTTTGAGCCGAGACGGTTGGCGCCATGGACAGACACACAGGCCGCTTCGCCCACGGCCATAAGGCCTGGCACAACCGCGTCTGGATTGCCGTCTTTCTTGGTCAGCACTTCACCGTGATAATTGGTCGGGATACCGCCCATATTATAGTGCACGGTCGGCAGAACCGGGATTGGCTCGCGGGTCACATCGACGCCGGCAAAGACTTTCGCGGTCTCTGAAATGCCCGGTAGGCGCGCCGCCAGTGTTTCCGCCGGCAGATGTTCCAGGTGTAGGAAGATATGATCCTTGTTCGGGCCGACACCGCGGCCTTCTCGGATCTCAATCGTCATCGAGCGCGAGACCATGTCGCGCGGGGCGAGGTCTTTCACGCTTGGGGCATAGCGTTCCATGAAGCGCTCGCCTTCGGAATTGGTGAGATACCCGCCTTCGCCACGTGCGCCTTCCGTAATCAGGCAGCCCGCGCCGTAAATGCCGGTCGGGTGGAATTGAATGAATTCCATATCCTGCAGCGGCAGACCGGCGCGCAGGACCATAGCATTGCCGTCGCCTGTGCACGTGTGGGCAGAGGTGCAGCTGAAGAAGGCCCGGCCATAGCCGCCTGTCGCCAGAATGACTTTCTGCGCGCGGAAGCGGTGCAGCGTGCCATCATCAAGCTTCCAGGCGGTCACACCGCGGCACGCGCCTTCATCATCCATGATCAGGTCGAGGGCGAAATACTCGATGAAGAACTCGGTGTCTTCTTTGACGCACTGTCCATACAGCGTGTGCAGCATGGCGTGGCCAGTGCGGTCGGCGGCCGCGCACGTGCGCTGGACCGGAGGGCCATTGCCCATTTCCGTCGTGTGGCCACCAAACGGGCGCTGATAGATCTTGCCGTCTTCATTGCGGCTAAACGGCATGCCCCAATGCTCAAGCTCGTAGACAGCTGCTGGCGCTTCGCGGGCGAGGTACTCAATCGCGTCTTGGTCGCCGAGCCAGTCAGACCCTTTGACTGTGTCATACATATGCCACTGCCATTCGTCCGGGCCCATATTGCCGAGTGAGGCTGCAATCCCGCCTTGCGCCGCAACCGTGTGCGAGCGGGTTGGGAAGACTTTGGTGATACAGGCGGTCTTGAGACCGGCCTGGGCGGCGCCAAGCGCAGCGCGAAGGCCAGAGCCACCGGCACCGACGACAACCACGTCATAAGTATGATCGACGAATTTATACTCGCTCATCTCTTTTCTCTCCCGCGTTCGCGCCTTAAGCGCCCGCCGTGAACCAGATTTTTAGCACCGACAGAATCGTCGCTGCTGCCAGGGCGATCACTGCAAACGTATTCAGGATCAGAAGCGCTTGCCGTGTGCCGCTCTTAGCGATGTAGTCTTCAATGACGACCTGCATGCCCAAACGCATGTGATAAAGCGCCGCACTCAGTGTCAAAATCAGCAAAATTGCATTCACGGGTTGCGCCACCCAGACCAGCGCACCCTCATAGCCTGCTTTGCAGGCATGAATGATCGAATAAAGGAACCAGGGCACCAGGAATAATAGCGCCAGCGCCGTGACTCTCTGTCGAATATGATGCTGGGTGCCGGTACCGGCTGAGCCCAGACCACGAACGGATTTCGCACTCGTTGTCATTGCCGTCTCCTAATAGAATGAAGCCAGCGACCAAATGACCGCAGCGCCAATGATCGCAAATGCGAAGTTGAACATGGACCAGAGGCTGGCGACACCTGGATTAAACCCGACCATTGGGCCGTCCCAGATCAGATGGCGGAGCCCGTTGGCCAAATGGTAAAGCACCGCCATGGACCATAGGAATAAGAGGATCTGCCCGGGCAGGCTGAATGCAATGCTTTCGACAAAGGCGTAGGCTTCAGGTCCCGTCGCCAGCGAAATCAGCCAAGCACCGATCAAAAACGCCCCGCCATAAAGACCGACGCCAGATACGCGGTGGAAGATCGATCCGGCCATGGTCCAGTGCCATTTCCAGATCTGAACATGTGGCGATAGAGGGCGTGGGTCTGCCCCTCCCGATCCAGCCATATTGAGTCTCCGTGCAAATTTCATTGCTTTGGCGCCGTTCTTAAGCGCGTCGAATAGTGTGTCAACGCGGCTCGGCGTCCATTGAAAGTCACTTTTTGCTATGCCGTTGCGTGAAGGTTGCGCCGCGTAATTTGACTTTCCAGAAGCCCGAGTCGCGCTTAGATTTGGTTAATTGCCAAACGGGGTCGCCAAATGTCGTTCCATTTTTTCCGCGCATTGATCGCAAGCAGTGCTTTGATTACGGCGTCACCGCTCGCAAGCGGGCAGTCGCTGGAGCAAATCATCGATCGCTATGAAGCGTTCGATCGGGCTGGAGACCCGGAAGAAACGGCAAAAGCGAATAATGAAGAGGCGCGCAGCTGGCATGT
This sequence comes from Pseudomonadota bacterium, assembly GCA_039818185.1. GTDB lineage: Bacteria > Pseudomonadota > Alphaproteobacteria > Caulobacterales > Hyphomonadaceae > Henriciella. Next base: position 81,786 of record JBCBUI010000007.1, on the reverse strand, counting down.
GGTGACGCCAAGCTATGTCCGCGCCCGGGCACAGTCCGCGTCGCAAATGCTGGCCGCGCTCGATGCCATGGGGTTCATGACGGAAGGGCCGGAAGTCCCGATCCTGCGGCATTTGCTGCGAGCGCATATCGACGCCCACGACTACGACACGGCCCGCATCCCATTCACTGGGGATTGGGGATTCTTCGCAGCGCCGAGCTATACCGCCATGCGGACACGGTTGAACACGCGGGCCAAAGCCGAGGCCTGGATTGACCGGCTAAATGACTTGCCTCGCTATTTCGATCAACAGACCGAGAACATGCGGCGCGGCATCGCCACGGGCTGGACCCAGCATAGCGACCCGCTGAACACGTCGATTGCGCAGATTCGGGCACAAATTGTCGAGGATCCGGAAGACAGCACACTGTTCTTGCCGTTTGAGTCGCTGTCAGCGTCTGAGTTGAGCGAGACCGAGATCCTGCTTTTGAAAAATAAAGGGCGGACCGCCGTCTCTGAAGCGATCGAGGCGTATGCTGAGCTGCTGGAATTCATGGAGCTGGAATATGCGCCAGCCGCGCGCGCAGCGCCTGGGCTCGTGTCGCTGGACGGCGGGCGTGAGGCCTATGCCGTCGCCGTTGCGTTCCACACGGCTGGCGCGGGATATTCGCCGGAAGAAATTCACCAGCTGGGCCAAACAGAAGTGGCGCGTATCCGTGCTGAAATGGATGCCGTGATTGAGGAATTGGCGTTTGAAGGCTCATTCGAGGATTTCATCGCGTTTCTCCGCACGGACCCGCAATTCTATGCCAAGACGCCAGAACAGTTGCTCGAAAAAGCGTCGGAAATGAGCAAACGCCTGGATGCGCTTCTGCCGCGCTATTTCAAGACACTGCCGCGATTGCCTTATGGCGTGGAAGCGGTGCCTGCGGCGATTGCACCGGGCTACACAACCGGGCGCTATTCGGGCGGCGACGCAGATAAAGGCATTGCTGGGACCTATCTGGTCAACACCTATGCGCTCGATCAGCGCCCGCTTTATGAATTGCCGGCTTTGTCTGCACACGAAGCCGTCCCTGGTCACCATTTGCAGATTGCGCTGGCGCAAGAGCTTGCAGACGTGCCGGAGTTTCGCAAATCCTATTATGCGACAGCATTTGGTGAAGGCTGGGGTCTGTATGCGGAGAAACTGGCTGGCGAGGCTGGATTCTATCGCACGCCATATGAACGGTTCGGGCAATTGTCCTATGAAATGTGGCGCGCCTGCCGTTTGGTCGCAGATACGGGCCTGCACCATTATGGTTGGAGCCGAAAAGAAGCTGCCGCCTGTTTCAATGAAAATACGGCCTTGGCACCACTCAACATTCAGACGGAAGTCACCCGCTATATTGGCTGGCCAGGACAAGCGACCGCGTACAAAGTGGGCGAGTTGAAGATCCTTGAACTACGCGCCCGGGCGAAAGAGGTGATGGGCGAGGGGTTCGATATTCGCGCGTTTCACGATGTGGTTTTGGGCGCCGGAGCGATGCCCTTGGATGCTCTGGATCAAAAGGTTCAGGATTGGATCGACGCTTGGGTGAGCGCGCAGACTGGTGACTCCCTGCAGAGCGCGCCTTAATCCAAGTTTAAATGGCGTATTTGCTGCTTCTGATCACCATGATCGCACTTCCGTTCATCGCCGCGTTGACGATCGCGGCTGGCATTGGAAGTTTCATACCCTTTTTAGCGCGTGCGCGATTAAGTTCGCCAAGCCGGCGCATCACCTATATCATCGGCACTGGCCTTGTTATTGTCGGCCTTGCAATCGCAATGTTCGTCATCATCTTTCTATCCGGCGCGACGTTATCGTCTCCAGAATTTTTGCTGGTCGGATTGACGGCATTTGGGCTCACAATGGGCTGGGTCGGAGGTGCGGTTTGGTTCTTCAGCCAATCGCGCAAGCGTCGACCCAGCAAACCGACAGCGCATACTCGAATATCGGAATATTGGATAAAAAGAGAGACGATTGATTGACCACGCTCACCATCATCGAAACGGGCCGCACGCCTGAGGGCATTCGTGCCGATTGGCCGCTCTATCCGGCGATGTTTGAATCTCTGCTGGCGCCGCACCTGCCGGACTGGACGTATCAGTCGGTGGCGCTGTCGAGTGGGGAATCCTTGCCCGACCCGGCCTCACTCAACGCCATCCTTATCACGGGTTCGCCAGCGGGGGTCTATGACGAGACGCCATGGATGGCGTCTTTGATGGATTTCATTCGCTGGGCCGCGGACGCACATGTGCCGCAAGTGGGGATATGTTTTGGCCATCAGGCCATCGCGCATGCATTAGGCGCGCAAGTGGCCAAGTCTGACAAAGGTTGGGGCATTGGACGCCATGTCTATGACATTGTCGCGCCGCAAGCCTGGATCGGCAGTGCAGCACCTGAAACGTTCGGTCTGGGGGTCAGCCATCAAGACCAGGTTCTGACTTTGCCGCCTGGCGCAGTACAAGTCGCGCGTAGCGACTTTTGCGAATATGCGGCGCTCGCCTATCCGGCCGCCAATGCGATCAGTTTTCAGGGCCATCCAGAATACAGTCCTGGCTTTTCCTGCGCGCTTTACGGGGTGCGGAAAGGCACGCGCCTCAGCGTCGACATGGTCGAGGCGGCGGAAAAAAGTCTGCAAGTCCCCGTCGACAATAACCTGGTCGGTGAGTGGATAGCGCAATTCCTGTTGCAAGCCAGCACGTAGCGTCGCGTCACGCTTTTCAGACGCGCCGCAGGCGGCTTAATAATGTTGTGTGTCACCTGTGTCCCCATCCGACCCAGCGCCGTCGCGCCTCACCCGTCAGCAGATCTGGATCCTGACCCTTGCATCCGCCGTGGTCACGGCGAATGCGTATTATATCCATCCGATCGTCGCTCGCGTGGCCGAGGATTTTGAGGTTAGCTCATCGCAAATCGGGCTGGTTCCCGCGTTCAATCAGATCGCCTTGGCGGTCGGAATCTTTTTGTTGCTGCCGCTCGGCGATCGGTTCAGCAATCGGGTGTTGAGCGGCATATTTGTCTGCGGCCAATTCCTGGCTATGGCGATGATGGCGTTCGCAGCGGATTTCCGTCTGTTCTTGATCGGGTCCACCTTGCTCGGTTTCCTGACCATCGCGCCTTATCTGTTGCCGACTTATGCTTCAAAACGCGTCGATCCGAGTGAACTTGGAAAAGTCACTGCGATCCTGACCACCGGCATCATTGCCGGGATCCTGGCAGCCCGCGCCGGGGCCGGGGTGGTGGCAGAGTATTTTGGCTGGCGCACCGTCTATTACATTGCCACAGGATTGATGCTGGTCGTCGCCATTCTCTTGCCCCTGAACATGGATGGGCGTGAGCGCGCCAGTGATCGCTCGCAAGACACGAGCTATTTGCGTTTGTTGGGATCGATGTTCCCCATGGTCCGCCAGCATCCCGAAATCCTTCTTTCAGGCGTTATCCAGGCGCTGAATTTCGGGGTCTTTATTGCCATTTGGCTGGGGCTCGGTCTGCATTTAACCAGTGCGGAAATGGGCTATGGCGTCGATGTTGTTGGCTATCTCGCGCTGTTTGCTTTGATCAATCTGGTAACGACCCCGCGATTTGGCGCCTGGGCGGATCAGGTCGGAGCACGCAAAGCGAGAGCGTTGCTGGTCGGTTTTCAATGTTTGGGCGTTTGCTTATTCCTGTTCTTCGGGCACAGCCTTTGGCTGCTTATGATCCCAATCGTCATTACCAATATTTTCGGCCCGATTCTCGATGTGACTGGCCGAATGACCTTTTTGAATGAAGCGCCCGAGATCCGCACGCGTCTGATGACGATCTATATTGTATTCATGTTTTTGGGCGGCGGCTTTGGGTCCTGGGCCGGAACCAGCGCTTACGATGTCTGGGGATGGACAGGAAATGCTGGATTGGCGCTGGGGATGTCCGTGGTCTCGGTGGGGTTAAGTGTGTTGGCCTATCGGTGGAAATCAGATGAGGTCTGACGCATGACGTTCTGGACGCCTGCGCGCTTTTGTGTTCGGGCAGTCAGACCGGACTCTTACCCCGCAAAAAAACCCCGCCGGGACGAACCAGGCGGGGCTTTACATCGGCGATTAATCGGAAGGACTATGATTAGCCGCCAAACTTATAACGCGCGCCGATCGAGAACACGTTCTGGGTGTTTTCAATGTCCAGCGTACCTGGGAAGAGTTGGTTGTCGAATTCGACATCCTCAGTGGCGCGGTAAGCATACTCACCGTACAATTCCCACTGATTTTCCAGACGCCATGTGGCACCGGCTTTGATCTGATAAGCGAGCTTGCCGTCGCTATCATCGATCACCGAAATTCCTGATGGCTGATAAGTGACCGAGACGTCGGCATAGCCAATGCCTACGCCGATATAAGGCTGCAATGCGCTTTGTTGATTGAAGTCATAATAGCCATTGACGAAAATTGCCGTCGTGCTGATGTCACCGCGCCCGTCCGCTACCACGGCGGCGACGGTTGCGCCGAGTGGGTCAGGGGAACCTGCAATCGCTGCAGCATCGACAGCGTCAATGCTGCCACCTCCGAGCGTCACACCTGTATGCGTGTCGACATCAGCTTGCGAATAAGCCAGTTCGATGCCGGACCGGAACCCGTTGCCATAACGCGCGCCGACTTCTGCTGCGAATGCGGTGCCACCATCAAATTCTGTGGACCAGCCATAAGGCGTGCCGGCAGCGACATCCAAAGTTGATCCATCCCCGAGATTCCCCGTGGTGAACGCACCGGTCGACCCGGAATTGTCACTATCATTCTGCTGGGTCAGACCGATTGATCCCCCAACATAATATTCCTGTGCGGACGCAGCGCCCACAATCACCAAGCCGGCCGCGATTGCGGCTGCTGTCTTCATGAGTTTCATACTCAACTCCTTGCGTAATACGGGTGGTCATCTTTCCCCGTCGCGGCAGTAAATAGTATTCTATATACGATAAGCAATATTAAATTTTATTTGGGCTTGATAATTGCAGCTCAGTCTGCTCAACGCCCCATAGGGGAAACTTATGCTTCAGGACGTTACACATGTTGCCTAAACCGCAAGCGGACATCGCACCGAACACGCTCGACTTTGAAATTCTGCCATTGGTGAAACCGACAGGGTTTCGAGAATATGATGCCCGTTGGTGGTTTAACGGAATTGGACATGAGAAAGCGCCAGAGCTCAATTTAAATGGCGTTCACGCACTGGGTCTGGGAATGGCCACTCTGTTTCATGAGCTTGGGGTCGAGCCGAAAGTTGTGACGGGGCATGATTTCCGCTCAATCAGTCAGCCGATCAAGAACGCGTTGATGCTGGGCATGGTGCAGGGCGGCTGCGAAGTTCTGGATGTCGGCCTGGCTTTGTCGCCCATGGTTTATTGGAGCCAGTTTGAGCTCGATTGCGCCTGCTGCGCCATGGTCACGGCCAGCCACAATGAAAATGGCTGGACCGGCGTCAAAATGGGCGCCAATCGACCATTGACGTTCGGACCTGATGAGATGGGACGTCTGAAAGAAATCGTTCTCAATGGCGACTTCCAACCGCGTGCTGGTGGCGGACATTTCCGCGTCGACGGCATTCGTGAGAAATATATCGACAGCGTGTCAGAAGGCGTCTCGATCAAACGCCCCTTGAAAGTCATCGCTGCCTGCGGCAATGGCACAGCTGGCGCGTTCGCCCCGGATGCCTTGCGTAAAATGGGCGTCGAGGTGATCGAGATGGATTGTAATCTCGACAATACGTTCCCGAAATACAATCCAAATCCAGAAGACAGCGCCATGCTGCATGCCATGTCAGCGGCAGTGAAAGAGCATGGCGCAGATATCGCGCTCGGCTTTGATGGAGATGGCGATCGCTGCGGCGTGATTGACAATACGGGCGATGAGATCTTTGCCGACAAGATTGGCCTCATGCTGGCACGTGACCTGTCGAAGGAATATCCCGGCGCGAAATTCGTCGTCGATGTTAAGTCAACCGGGCTCTATAAGACTGATCCGGTGCTGCAAGAGAATGGCTCAACCGTCGATTATTACAAAACCGGCCACTCTTACATCAAACGGCGCACGACCGATCTTGATGCTCTGGCCGGGTTTGAGAAATCCGGACACTTCTTTTTCCGGCCACCGATCGGTCTTGGCTATGATGATGGTCTCATCGCGGCAAAGGCGATTCTGGAAATGCTTGATCGCAACCCGGACAAGACCATGGCCGATTTGAAAGGCGAGCTTGGTGTCGCGTTCACCTCTCTGACCATGTCGCCGCATTGTGCCGATGAAGTGAAATATGACGTCATCGACCGGATTGTCGAAGAGTATAAGACTTTACTCGGAACCGAAATCCTTGGCCGCAAAGTGGTCGATGTGAACACGGTCAATGGCGCCCGCGTGACGCTGGAGGATGGCTCTTGGGTGCTGGCGCGCGCCAGTTCGAATAAGCCCGAATTCGCGGTGGTCGTGGAGAGTATGAGATCAGAAGAAGACATGATCGCCCTGTTCCGTGAGGAAGTGAAACCGCGCCTCGCCAAGTATCCTGAAATCGGGGCCTATAACCAGGAAATCTAGGCGTTCGACCGCAACCAGTCATAGGCCGCATTGACCTCGCGCATGCGAGTGGCGGCGGCCGTGCGGGCGGCGTCATCATGCTGACCTGAGGCAAACCTGTCCGGGTGATACTCTTTCGCCAAGTGGCGATAGGCTGACTTGATATCCATTAGATGGGCAGGCTCTTTGAGGCCGAGCACCAGCAGATATTTGGTTTTTTGAGTGGCCAGGGGATGCGCGGCATTGGCCCGGCGCTGTTTTTCTTTGCGCCATTCGGTTTTGTCCGCGGGTTCCCCACGCTGATACTGCGTATCGCGCCATTTACCGCGAAAGGGTTTTTTCTGTGGGGCCGCTTCGACCCCGTCGCTTGGAAACAGTTTGCCAAGCTTTGGCGCCAACCAGGCGAGGCCATGGCGCAGGAGTGGCCAGATCAGTACATAGAACGCCAATGCGGCCTGAAGCACGATCACATGAATGACGGAATTCCAAGTCCAGAACATTGCTAAGAGTACGATCCGCTAAGCCTGCGCGTCCCGCGAACAGAAGCACGCAAACAGATTGAGAAATCGGCAAGACAATTGAGGAAATTGAATACACGGGCGCTAGCGGATGTCTTCATAATGGCGCGCCAATTGGTCAGGTGCCGCGCCGAAGCCCCACAATAAACCGACATATAAGAAGGTCAGATTGGCGCGCCAGAATCCCCACTCGGCGACTCGGCGATCTGACGACCAGACTTTGCGCGGCACTTGCCGGACGCGGCCGCGTCGCGCCCGCACCATGCGAAGGCACAAATCAGCTTCTTCCATAATGGTCTGATTTGGCGACCAACCACCTATGGCATCGAAATCGACGCGACGGCAAATCATCACTTGGTCCCCGAATAATAGGCGGCAGCCGCGTAAGAACGAGATCGGACGAAAGAATAATGGCGCGTACCAGGTCTTCAGGAAATTATGCGCTGTGGTGACGCGTCGCACGCCTTTTGGGCCACGCATGACCGAAATGAACCCGGCAAGAGCGGTTTGATCTTCGGCTAAGACGTCTTCCGCCAGCTTGATGAAATCGCGCGGTATTTCCGTGTCAGCATGCAGGAAACAGAGGTGATCGCCCGTCGCTTTCGCGGCGCCACCATTCATTTGGGCGGCGCGGCCACGGGGCGCGTTTTCAATGACGAGGACACCCCGATCGCGTGCAATCTGCGCGGTGGCATCCTCGCTGCCAGCGTCGACAACCACAATTTCGTGTGGAGCCGGATCAAGCCGCTCGAGAATATCCAGCGTTGCGGGCAGCGCTGTCGCCTCGTTCAAAGTTGGAATGATGATCGAGACCGCCATGCGAAATAGATAAGTCAAAATAGGTCATCCGGCATGCCCTTTTTTGGATGCCTGGCCAGAACATCAACCGAGATTAAGCCGAATTAACAGCGCAATATGTCGTATTGGCGCTAGCGTAGTAAAATGTTTGGTTGGATTGGGGGCGGAGGCAGAGTTCGCATGTGGAGCATTGGCGGCGCTGCCAGTGTTCATATCGGTCTTGTGGCCTGGGTTTTGACGCTCTCATTCACGCCCCCCAAACTCGCTCTCCCTCCAACTGTGATCGTGACGTTTGCCGAGATTGCGGATCCTGTTCCAGAGATTGAAACACCTGTCGATGATGAGCGGAAGCGCGAGCCGGAAGTTTCGAACCGCAAACCGGTCGATGGGATAACAGCGCCAACACCCGACCTGCTCAGGCCATCGCCGCCCGCGGCGTCTCAGCCATCGATATTGACCCAGTTAGAAACCGCCGATCCGGCTTTCGAAGCCGTTGACATGCCGTCCACCCGTTCAGACGTACCACCCGTCGTGGAGGCAGACGTGATCCGGACCGTGCTGCAAAACATGTCCTGCCAGCGTCTGACCATGCGGCGGGATGAAGCTTGCCCGTCGCTCGATCCGTTCGAGATTGCAGCCGCGTCTGAAGCGCGTCAGACCGCGCCGCCGGCCGCACCACTTCTGGTCGGAGATTATGGGCCAAAGACCGCTCTGGAACGATTTGCGTCACAGAATGACCGAGACCCTTATTTGATGCCCGGCATGTCAGCGGATTTGTTCTCAGATGGCATACCAAGTGGATCGTACAATGCGCAGCGCATTCGCAATGGCCGAGCGCCGATTTGGAGCAAAGAGATTGAGCAGGGGTTCAGGCGCGAGGATTAATAATCGCGCGGCTTAGCTACCCGTCTTGTCCGCCGAATATTGCCGCAAGGCTGCGAGCGCCTTGTTCTGATCGGCTTTCGGGACGCTGGCCCAGGCTTCCAGCATATCCGTCGTCAGGTCGCCCGGACCGTGATCGAGGAGAAAACCAGGCGAGACTTGTAGATGCGGTGCGAACCGGTGCAACCAGGTTGCCGACAGGCCGCGCTGACCATTTTCCAGTAAAGAAATGACAGCAGCAGTTGTGCCCACTTTTTCAGCCAGGTCTTCTTGTGTGAGGTTTCGAAACTCTCGCCAGGCTTTCAGATTATTTGCAACAATAGCTTTGGTCATTTTGTTTAAACGTGGTCTTCGCGGTTTGGCAGCGGCACAATTTTTTCCGGGTCGGGTCGTGGATTGAGGACGTCCTGAATGGCGCGTCCCAATTCGGCATAACTGTCCAAGGCGACATCGATCGGTTGGACAAAGGTCTGCCCATACTCGATTTCGCCGGTATTCTTGTTGATTCTGCGGCGCTGTCCGATCACGGTTTCGCCCGGCCCGGCGCGAAACTCGACATGGATTTCCAGCCAGACTTCGCCTTCTGCGTCATCGTCTTTCTTGCGGCGTGCCACGGGGCGCAGGAAGGCAAGTTTCGACGTCTTGGCGTCGCAAGCCTTGTAAAGCGCGAAGCCTTGATTTGCGGTCTCGTAGAAGATCTCTTTGCCCCATTGAGACGATTCACGCGGATTAAGGGGATTATAGACGACAATGTCTTCCTCCAATCCAGTTGTCTCATACAAGTTCAGTCCGAGTGTGAAGGCATGAAAGAAGGCTGCCCGCGAATTGCTGAGCACCAGATTGGGACGTTCAGAAGAATGATAGACGATGTCATCATCTTCCAGGCTCAGTTTCGGAACCGATTTTACGTGATGCCCAATTTCAAAATTGAGCGTGTCTGTCCCGAGGACGACCTGTGGCAATTTATCGATGTGAACTCTCATTCTGACCTCATGGAGCTTCACGTCGGCGACGACAGGAGCAAGTCTAGCACGCACGAATACACCGTCAAATCTAAGACGGCGCGCTTGCGGCGGTCGGCATCTTCGTTTTCAAGATTTCAACCAAGTGATTTTGCGAAGCATATGGCACGAACAGATCGCCGGATTTCGCAAATTCGATTGGCAGTCCCAAGCGTTCTGCTTCTGCGGTGATGGCCGCCTTGAACTTTATTGTGGTTTCATGACCTGACAGGATCATCGCATCCGATGCACGCGTGATGTCCGGGTCCCAGCGCGTGTCTTCGATCAGCGCGTTTTGCAGGTCATAATAGAATGTCTCGGGCGAGATGTTTTGTAGCATGTCCCCCGCATCTCGGAAATCATCCAGATTGCGAGACACGTATTGCTGATCGCCCGCACTTTTTTGCGCGAACTGCCGATAAAACCAAATCGGATCACGCCGCAAAACGGCCTTCAATCCCCGCACGGCAATCTTGAGCCCGCTGCGCGACAGAAGAGTCTGGCGAATCATTCGCTTCAGCCACACAGGCTTGATAACGTCCCAGATGGCCGGATGAAATAACGGGTTCGAATAGATCGTGAACTGAATTTCGGGATTGAGTTGATTGAGACGATAACAAATCGAGTTGGAGCTCCCCAATCCCAAGAGCACAATATTTTTCAGCTCCAGGCTTTTGATCAGCAAACTGAACAGGGCCGATTCCGAAGCAATGGTGGAGCGGTTTTTGACCAGGCTCTTGGCCAGAAGCGGTTCAGGAAGGCCAGGAAGATTGCCAAAACCTGGGCGACGACAGAACACCACTTGATATCCCGCGGCCCAGATCTTTTCGCAAAACCCGAACGAAGGCGGGATTGGGAAGTCGATCGAGTTGATGATCAGAAGCGTGGGGCGATCGGCGAGTTCGCCGCGATGGATCATCAGTTCGATTTCGATCGAAGACTCGGCGAGTTTGAACGGGCGAATCCGACGAGGGTCGGGCTTCCCCTGATGCCAATCACCTTCAGAAACAGTCGCGTTTTCCCCACTCATAGGGCCTCAAGCTAAACGGCGCGGGGACGGATGTCTATTTTGCAATTGCAACAATTCGCACTGTGTGTGCCGAATCATCGCTTTTAAGAAGAAATTGTGCGCTCAAGAGCCTGTTTTGCAAGTTCGAGTGCGTGGATCAGGTCTGAGTCGTGACCTTCTGCTGTCATTGATTCTGTTTGCAACGTGGCCTCAATGACGGACAGCCAGTCTTGGCAATAGCTCACCTCACGGCGACCACCATTCCAATTTAGCTTTCCATGATCCCCGTTTGACGTCAAACCGGCCCTCCTATTTTTGAATTGTTGCACAATGCAACAAAATATCAACTGGGAAAATTGGGCCTCGGTCGATCGATTGATCTAGTCGTCAAGCGCAGGGTATTAGAGGCAGATCGGTGGTACGCGCTCAAGATCATCATGATCTATGCCGACATCTTCGCGGATGAACTCGATCAGAGGAACGATGGGTCTGGCAAAGCCGACCCGTCCGTCGTCACTCAGCCGGTTCGCATCAACGCCTTGGTGAATGGCAATCACTTTGCCACTATCGAGATCGAATACCGGGGCGCCAAAAGCGCCTTTCAGCGTCGCGTGACGATAGGTGATGCCTTCACTATTGATGACATCGAGCCCGCTCGTAACCAATAAGGTCAGTTCTTCATCACTGCCTTCACTGGCGCTCAGGCCATCAATGCCAAACAAGGCAAAACGGCCGCCACCAGACGGCCCCCAAGGGTCGCGCTCACAATCAAAATCATCTGGCTGTAAGGGGCGGGTGCCAAACGGCGCATCCCCTTGCAACGCGAAGACTTTGAAGACCGGCTCGGCTGCCAATTCCAGCGGCGTGCGCCAGACGGGCTCGGTTTGCAGCAAGACGGGAGTTGCGCCTTTGAGAGTTGGGAAGGTCGCTTGAATGGCATCGACTGGCGCATCGACACTGTCAGCATCCGCCGCGGCGCTGGGCATCAGCTCTTCGGGCGTCAGATACCGTTGCTCCATGATGCTATGATCGATGGACTCATCATCGAGATTGCTCTCCAGAGGGGGAGGGGGCGGCGTCTCCGGTGTGACAAAAGACTGTTCCAGGATGTCTGTTTCCGCCCTGGGTTCTGGCGCGATAAAAGCCCGCGAAAAGCGTTCACCTTCGAATGCGTCCGCCCCGTCTGCTCCCATGGCGTCAGTGGCGGCGAGAAATTCATCAAGCCGACGATCTTCTTCGATCAGCTCGGCCTCGCTTTTAAAGCGCGGCGTCAAAACATATGGCGTGCCAGCCCAGTCAGGATGTATGACGGCGCCATCGATCAAGATGCCTGTCACAATCTGACGGCCTTGTTGCAACCGAACGACAGCGCCCGCGAAATTGGCGGCGACCGGAAACCAACCGCCTTGGGTTTCAAACGCGTCGCGACCTGTCGATGGCGCGCGCAACGCGATGTCTGATGATAAGCGTATATAAGCGCCCTGCAGCTCGTCATTGGTTTCGGTCAATAAGTTATAAGCTTCGACTGCGAAGTCTTTCGCTTCCTCCGCCTGTTGCCATTGCAAAGCAGAGAAACCGGCCAGCCCCGCCATCGCGATCGCCACGGCGGAGACACCAAACAGCAATCCTCGCCGGCGATTTCGAGCGGCACGGTCAGCAGCGTCCGCGGCGGCTTTGCTGGCAGAAATAAAATCCAGCTGATCATCCGAGAGTTCTGGCGCGCCATGCGGTCGGCGCGCCATCCATGTTGCCGCCGCTTCCAATTCGTCGCCGCGAAGCAATTGGGCATCGGTGCGCCCGCGTGCGTCCCAACGCCGGGCAAGCGCCCCCAGTCGCGTGTGTTCACGGATCCATTGATGGTCGACCCGCAGCGCGGCCGACAGTTCTTTCAAGGCGACTGCAAAAGACTTGTCACCGTCAAAGAAGACGTAATTGAGTTGCGACAGTTCTTGCGGCACTTGGTCGTCTGGCACCGGTCTCCAAACCACCGGCAAAAGCCGCTTCTTCAGGCGCAGCGTTTCCGACACTTCCCAACTGCAATTTTGCGAGGTGAGGCTGTCCGGCGAGAGGATATAGACCACCGTATCGGCGCTCTCGATCAGGCCGCCCAGACGTTGTTCCCAGGGCTCACCCGGGGCGATGTCCTCTTGATCGATAAAAGCTTCAAAGCCGCAGGCTTGCAGCGCATTCACCAGTTCAAGGGCAAAGCGCGTGTCTTCGCGCGAGTAAGACAGAAAGGCTTTGATCGGTTCCGGTTCGCGTCCTGCGTCATACGCCATGGTCATTCTCCCTCGGCGGTCCCAATGAGCAGAATAAGCCAGGGGCGACGATGAGGGAAGTGTGAGCCGAGGTGCCGGATTCAGCTTGGTGAAAGACCTGCGATCCGCATCAAATGCGATTCAAGCGTTCGGCTTTGTTTCTGCAGGTTAAAATCTTCCATCGCGAGGGCGCGTCCGGCCACGCCCATGCGGGCGGTCATGTCCGGGTCGCGCAGCATTTTGCGCAGGTTCTCGGCTAAAGCACTGGCATCGCCTTCATCACAAAGATAACCGGTCTCGCCATCGCGCACGCATTCAACAATGCCAGAATGGCGTGTCGCGGCCAGAGCGCAGCCGGAAAGCATGGCTTCGATACAGACCAGCGGCAGTCCTTCAGCATCACCAGATGGCGCGCGTTTCGAAGGCACGCACGCAATCTTCGCGGCCGCCCAATGCTGTGGCATATCATCCGCCGGGACCCAGCCGGCCAGCTCCACGGTGACGCCAGACGCAACAAGTTTGTCGTGCAGGCCTTGTTCGAACGCGTCGCGCGCCTCTTCAGGCTTGTTGCCGCAGAGCCGTACGGTCCAGCCGTCCAGGTCGGCGCCGAGCAAGGTCAGCGCCTCGATCAGCGTATCAATGCCTTTCTTTGGCGACCATCGCCCGGCAAAGACAAGGAGGTTCTGTTTCTCGCCAGGTTGGAATTTGGCCGGGTCGGCGGTGTTATGGTGGACGATCATTTTATCGTCCGGCGCGCCTTTGGCGAGCAGCTCGCGGCGGATGAAATCAGAACAGGGCAGAATCAAGTCGGCTTGATCCCATAGTTTTTGACGCCGACGATTATAGACCCGGAACTGGGAGTCTTTGGTATTCGACGTCTTGGTCGCGTCTCCACCATAATAGGTCACCGCCAAAGGTAGGTTCAGTGTTTTTGCAAGGGGCAGCGCATACGCCCCAGACTTTCCAAAACTGGCATGGATGGCGACTGGATCTAGCGCGCGCAAAGTGTCTTCGAGCTTCCGTGACACGTGCCCGAACTGTTTGAACCCCACAACACCCGTCGCACCGTGCAAAGGCGAGAGGTCAATCGCTTCAGCCCTGGCGGGGACAGGACCATTGATCGTATGTCCGACATAAATGGGATTGAGGCGCTCAAAGCTGGAATAGCCGCGGGAGATAAAGCTCTCTGACGGCGTGAACATCTTATCGCAATAGGCGAGAATGTTGCGCGGCTCAGCCATCCTTTTGTTCCTGTTGGAACCAGGCCCAGGCACTGCTCAGTATGGACTCCAAATCGGAATGAATGGGCTCCCAGCCCAGGACTTGTCGGGCTTTTTCGGCGCTGGCGACGAGACGCGGCGGATCGCCAGGGCGGCGATTTGCAAAGACACGCGGGACCGGCTTTCCAGCTGTGCGGGCCACGGCGTCGGCCAGTTCCAGAACGCTATGCCCTTGCCCAGTGCCAAGATTGAAGACGTCGGTCTTGCCGCCATCTTGCAAATAAGTCAGCCCACGCGCATGGGCGTCAGCAAGGTCGCTGACATGGACATAATCGCGGACGCAGGTGCCGTCTGGCGTGTCGTAATCGCTGCCGAGAATGTTGAATGTAAACGTCCCGTCCATGGCACCCCGAATGGCCAATGGAATGACATGTGGTTCTGGGTCATGGCGTTCGCCAGTTTCGCCATCTGGATCACATCCGGCCGCATTGAAGTAACGCAGAATGACCGATCTAAGTCCATGCGCTGCGCCATAGTCGCGGATCATCTGTTCGCAGATCTTCTTGGTTTCGCCATAGGGGTTGATCGGGTTTTGCGGCGTCTCTTCTGTGATCAATTCGTCGCTGACCCCATATGTCGCGCATGAGGACGAGAACAGCATTTGCGTAACATTGGCGGCGCGCGCGGCTTCAAGCAGGCTCAGCGTCCCGCTGACATTATTATGGTAGTAAAGACCGGGTTCGCGCATCGACTCGGCGACATAAGCAAAGGCTGCGAAGTGCGCGATGGCGTCAGGTTTAACTTCCACCAGGGTCTTGGTCAGGTGTTCGGTATCGAGAATATCGCCCTCAATCAAAGGCCCCCATTTGACCAGATCTCTGTGTCCGCGTGAGAGATTGTCATAAGTCACCACCCGCCAGCCGGCCGCAGCGAAGGCTTTTGCGCAATGACTGCCGACATAGCCCGCTCCGCCGGTGACAAAGACTGTTTTAGACATGCGCGCTAACGTCCTGACTCTATTCGCGTCGGTGAGTAGATGGCTGGTGCGCGGGCGTCAATTTCTAAACTGGAATGCCCGGTTAGGCGTTGAACCTACAAGACCAATTGAGTTTGCGTGACCAGGCAGACTTTCTTGCCATTCGGGTCAGTGACGTCTGTCTGCCAGACCGATAAACGGCGGCCAATCCGCACCGGCGTAGAGACGCCTGTGACCACGGTGCCAGCGGGAGGTCCACTGAGAAAGGCTGTGTTGCTTTCGATCGTTGTGGTGCCTTTGGCGCCTTCCGGTATGGCCAGCCAGGCGCCAGTCGCGCCAAGCACATCGCAAAAGCTCATCATGCAGCCGCCATGCATCGTACCGCCAGACGTACACAATTCGTCGCGCACCAGGAGCTCGCCGACCACTTTGTCCTTGCTGGCTTCGAGGAGTTTGATGCCGAGTAATTTTGAATAGGGTTGAGCTTCCGCAATTTGCGCCAAAGGATCCATGTTCCACCTCCTGTTGCCGCGAACTTAACGCCCAATAACGGCCGCGAAACCCCGAACGTAAGGGCAGGCAGAGCTCCTGCTCACAATTCTGTGAACAGGAAAATCGTATTGTTTCTCGATAAACACGCGACAGGCGAATTAATCTGCGTTAAGACACCTGAACTGATTGCAAGAAGGGAGGCGTTGGTGATGAAATCAATCCTTAAATCAAAATATTCTTTGGTCGGCGCAAGTGCGGCGCTGGCTCTGGTTCTTGGCGGCTGTGTCGCTCTGGATGAAGCAGCGGATACTGAAACCGTTGCGGTGGCTGAAGACACAACGGATGCCGTGGACGAGACTGTGGATGCGGCGGTCGATGATGCCAAGGACAAGGTCGAAGAGACAGTCGACGCGGTCACAGAGATGTCAGCCGAAGCGAAACTGAGCGCCATCCTCGCGGCCCAACCTGAAGACGTGCAAGCCCGATATGGCGCGCGAAACCCAGCTGAGACACTGGCTTTCTTCGGTGTTGAGCCAGGCATGGTTGTCGCAGAGGCGCTGCCAGGCGGTGGCTGGTATTCCAAAATCCTGCTGCCTTATCTTGGCGAAGAGGGCGCACTGGTCGGCGCGCATTATCCAGATGACCTATGGGCCAAGTTCGGCTTTGGCGATGAATGGACCGCAACCCGAATCGAAGCGACGGCGAATTGGCCAACCCAAGCGGCCGAGTGGGGCATTGAAGGCGGTGCGAAGATTAAATCTCTGCAACTGACGAAGATGCCGGCAGAAGCCGATGGCAAGCTTGACGCTGTCTTGTTCATCCGTGCCTTGCACAATCTCAACCGGTTCTCGAATGAAGACACGCCTTATATGTCCGATACGCTCGCAGAAGCCTACCGCGTCCTGAAGCCGGGCGGCATTGTCGGCGTGGTTCAGCACAGCGCGCCGGAAGGCAATAGCGATGAATGGGCGAATGGCTCAAACGGTTATCTCAAGCCATCTGCCGTGATTGCGGCGTTTGAGACCGCTGGATTCGAGTTTGCCGGATCGAGCGACGTCAACGCGAATGCGAATGATGTTCCCACCGAGGAAGAATTCGTCTGGCGTCTGCCGCCGTCGCTCGCAGGCACAGAAGAAGGCACGCCAGAGCGCGCTGCTTATGAGGCGGTTGGCGAGTCCAATCGCATGACGCTGAAATTCCGTAAGCCTGCTTAAGCCGGTCTTGCGAAATGGGTGGCGCGGTCTCCCCTTGCCGCGCCACCGCTTAATTCGACTTGGCAGTCGGATCGGCTTGGCGTAGATCACGCGCTGAAATCGAAACGAGAGTGCTATGACTGCCTATCGCCTTTTTGGGGCTGAGACCTCACCTTACTCTGTAAAAGTCAGATCCTTCCTGCGCTACAAGGGCGTGGACTTTGAATGGATTGGCCGCAGCAAAGCCACAGATGAAGAATTCGCCGCCTTGGCCCGCGTGCCGACAGTGCCGCTTCTCTTATCGCCCAATCGCCCGGCCAATCAGGATTCCACGAGCATTCTCGCCACCGTCGAAACGGATCATGCAGAGCCGTCTGCCGTTCCCGACGATCCAGCTTGCGCCGCGCTCGCGCTGATCCTGGAAGATTATGCAGATGAGTGGCTGAACAAGCTGATGTTCTTCAATCGCTGGGGCCAGAAGCCGGACCGTGAAGTCGCTGGCGATCGCACGATGGAACAATTGCTGGACGGTGATCTGCCACGCGCGAAAAAGAAGACGCGCGATCAGATCATTAAACGGATGCGGGATCGCCTTCCATTGGTTGGCGTTGAGAAGAAGAATGAGAAAACGCTGAAGCCAAGCTTTGAGCGCTTCTTCACGCTTCTGAATGCGCACCTGGAAAAGTCGCTTTTCCTGTTTGGTGGACGTCCGTCTGCTGCGGATTTCGCGATTGCTGGCCAGGTCGCTCAGCTCTTGCTGGACCCGACACCTGGCGATTGGTTGCGGGCACAAGCGCCGTTCGTCGCCGCCTGGAGCGAGTTCATGGACGCACCGAAAGCTGGCGGACCGTTCAAGCCGCTGGGTGAGCTGCAGGACACATTGCTACCCTTGTTTAAAGACGAGATTGCGGTGACTTATCTGCCCTGGGCGAAAGCCAATATGGATGCCGCTGAAGCCAAAGCAGAGCGCGTGACCCTGAAGCTGGATGGCAAAGCCTATGATCAGATTACGCAGCATTACGCCGCGCGCGCTTTCAAGGCGGTGACCAAAGCAATCGAGAGCAGCAAGGATGCTGACGGCCTGCAAGCGTTTCTCGACGCGGCGAATGCCAGCTCGGCCTTCGCTTAAGGCGCATCTTCCGGAGGTGTTTCGTCCTGCCACAGGTCAAAATTCGACACCACGATCCGGCCAAGGCCAAGGTCGACGATGGGGACGTCTTCAAAAGTAAAGGGCACAAGCACGGGCTTGCCGCTCAACAATCGCTGAATTTCGATCAAGTCGCCCGCGCCATGATTGAGTACGGCTTTGACACGACCGATTTTTTCATCACCGCCGACGAAGACGTCCAGACCGACCAGGTCTTCGATATAGAATTCGTCTTCATCTGTTTCGGGTAAGGCCGATTTCGGGACATAAAGGCGCGTGCTTTTCAGAGCGTCCCATTCTTCCTTTTGGCGCGGTGATTTTGGCGACACGACAAAATGGTCCTTGGCCGGGCGCGCCTTGACTGGGTCCAGCAATTCAACGCCGTCCTCAGTGAGGAAAGGCGCGTAATCGAACAGCGCTTCAGGCTCAGCGGTAAAGCTTTTGACCCGAACATCCCCGCGTACGCCATGGGCGCCAAGAATGGCCCCAACGACGACCAGATCTGTCTTTGCCTTGCTCATGGCCGGTCTCGTAAACCTTGTGTTTACAGAATGGAAGCTTCCAATTTCGGTGCGTCCGCTCTAGGAGTGCGCGCGGACCTTTTGAAGATAAAGCCATGACTGACAAATTACCCATCTCGATCGAAGACGTACGCGAAGCTGCAAAAGTGCTTGAAGGTCAGATTGAGCGCACACCGATGCGCCATTCCAAGACTCTGTCTGCGATTACAGGCGCTGAAGTCTGGGTGAAATTCGAGAACCTGCAATTCACCGCAGCGTTTAAGGAACGCGGCGCGCTGAACAAGCTCGCTCGTCTCACCGACGAGCAGAAGAAAGCGGGCGTCGTGGCGGCCTCCGCTGGCAATCACGCCCAAGGTGTCGCTTATCATGGCCGCCGACTGGGCATTCCAGTGACGATTGTGATGCCGGTGACCACGCCCTTCAACAAAGTCGAGCATACGCGCGCATTTGGCGCTCGCGTGGTGCTGGAAGGGCATACATTTGATGAGGCCAATGCACATGCTCAAAGCCTGCGCCAGCGCGAAGGGCTGACCTGGATCCACCCGTTTGATGATCCGGAGATCATGGCGGGGCAAGGCACGGCAGCGCTGGAAATGCTGGAAGAGCAGCCGGATCTGGATACGCTGATCGTGCCGATCGGCGGCGGCGGGCTGATTGCGGGCATGGCGACCGCGGCCAAAGCGCATAATCGCTTCTTGCGCGTCGTCGGCGTTGAGGCAGCGATGTATGCCGGTATGCGCGCGCGGCTGGAAGGCCGAGAGCCGGTGACGGGCGGCGCGACGATTGCGGAAGGTATCGCCGTAAAAGACGTCGGCGATCTGACCGAACGCGTCGTGCGTGAACTTGTTGATGATGTGGTTCTGGTCGAAGAAGAACACATTGAGCGCGCCATCACGCTATTCGTTGATGTTGAAAAAACAGTCGCTGAAGGCGCTGGGGCTGCGGGGCTGGCGGCGATGCTCGCGCATCCGTCCAAATTTGCCGGCCGACGGGTTGGATTGATCCTATGCGGCGGCAATATTGATTCGCGTCTGCTGGCTTCGGTGCTGACGCGATCGCTGGTGCGGGAGAACCGGCTGGTCAATATCCGCATCATTGGTGATGATCGGCCCGGGCTTTTGGCTTTGGTGTCGAAAGTGATTGGCGATGCAGGCGCCAATATTATGGAAGTTGCGCACAATCGGATTGCTCTGGATGTGCCGGCCAAAGGCGCCGAGTTTGATATCCTGATGGAGACGCGGGACGCCCAGCATACGCAAGAGGTGATCGACGCGCTCGGCCAGGCGGGATATCCGCCACGCACGAATTGACCGGAAAAACTGCAACCGAGACAATAAAGCCGTAGCCAGAACCGTTTTGGCTCATATAACAATCCTGTAACGACCACGGATCAGGGCAGGATTATGCGATATATGTTAGCGGCGCTCGGCGCCGTGTTTGCCGTTTCAGGCACCAGCGCGCAGGGCATCGTACAGACCAAGGGTGATTTCGAAGACAAGTTCCGACAATTGGATGAAGTCCTGCCGAGCCCCAACGTCTATCGCAATGCTGCGGGCGAACCCGGGCATGAATATTGGCAGCAGGAAGCCGATTATTCGATCAAGGTCAGCCTCGATGAACCCAATCGTCGCCTAACCGCCTCGCAGACCGTCACATATAAAAACAACTCGCCAGATACGCTGCGTTATCTGTGGCTGCAGCTGGACCAGAACCGGTTCCGTGAAAATTCGATCGCGGAAATGACGCGGACCTTCGCCGCCAAGCCGCAAGGGTCACTGAATCAGCGCGAAGCGATCACGCCGCAAATCACGTTGAACACGCTGCGCCGGATGCAATCGCAAGCCGACACGGCGTATGGCTATGACATAACCCGCGTCGCGGATTCGCGCGGCAATGCCCTGCCAAATACAATTGTAGGCACCTTAATGCGGATTGATTTGCCGCGGCCTCTGGCGCCCGGGCGGTCAACCACATTCCAAATCGATTTTGCGTATAATCTGATCGAAACCAAAGCGGTTGGCGGACGCGCGGGCTATGAGCACTTTCCGGATGATGACCGCGAAGGCGGCAATGACATTGTGCTCGTCGCGCAATGGTTCCCGCGCATGGTGGTCTATTCAGACTATGATGGCTGGCACAATAAGGAATTCCTCGGCAGCGGCGAATTTGCGCTCGAATTTGGTGATTATGATGTGGAGATCACGGTCCCGAATGATCATATCGTCTCATCAACGGGCGTGCTGCAAAATGATCGCCAGGTGCTGACAGAAACACAGCGCGCGCGTCTGGCGGAATCAGAGACCGCCGACCGTCCGGTCTTTGTGGTCACGCCGGCAGAAGCTGAAGCGAATGAAAGCTCTAACCCGACCGGGACTAAGACCTGGAAGTTCGAAGCCGAGAATGTGCGGGACTTTGCCTGGGCAACATCTCGCAAATTTGCTTGGGACGCGCAGGGCTTCAAGCAGCCAGGCGCTGAACATGAGACCGTGATGGCGATGTCTTTCTATCCGAAAGAAGGCGGTGAGCTGTGGCAGAAATATTCGACCACTTCGGTCATCCACACAATGGAAGTGTATAATCGGTTTGCCTTTGATTATCCGTATCCGACCTCGCAATCGGTCAACGGACCGGTCGGCGGCATGGAATACCCGATGATCACGTTCAATGGCCCGCGCACAACGCTGCAGGATGATGGCTCGCGGACTTATACAATGGCCGAAAAACGCTTCCTGATTGGCGTCGTTATTCACGAAATTGGCCACATCTATTTCCCGATGGTGGTGAATTCCGATGAGCGGCAATGGACTTGGATGGATGAAGGCCTGAACAGCTTCCTCGACAGTGTTGCCGGCTATGAGTGGGACCCGGACATTCCGTGGACGCGGTCGCTGCCGCGCGATTTGATCCCGTATATGGTGTCTGATCAGCAAGTGCCGATCATGACCCAGTCAGACAGCGTGCTGCAACTCGGTCCGAACGCATATGGCAAGCCGTCTGCGGCGCTGCACATTTTGCGCGAGACCATTCTCGGGCGAGAGAAGTTTGATTTTGCTTTCCGCGAATATTCACGTCGCTGGAAGTTTAAGCGTCCGACGCCGAGCGATTTCTTCCGCACCATGGAAGAGGCGTCTGGTGTTGATCTAGACTGGTTCTGGCGCGGCTGGTTTTATACAACCGACCATGTCGATATTTCTCTCGATCGCGTGTTCCAGATGGAAATGAACACCGAAGACCCGGACATCGACCTGGCACGTCTGCGCAGCGATGTTGAAAACGAGCCGGCGAAAGTCGGGGTCATTGCGAACGAAGCTGAAGGCATGCAGACTTGGGTGCAACGCTTCCCGGACATTCGCGACTATTACGACGAGAATGATATCTACACCGTCACCAATAAAGAGCGGAATGCGTATAAGGCTTTCCTCGATGGCTTGGACGATTGGGAGCGTGTGGCGTTTGATCGCGCCGTTGCCGAAGATGCTGAATATTAC
Source organism: Pseudomonadota bacterium (assembly GCA_039818185.1). GTDB lineage: Bacteria > Pseudomonadota > Alphaproteobacteria > Caulobacterales > Hyphomonadaceae > Henriciella. Next base: position 59,743 of record JBCBUI010000007.1, on the reverse strand, counting down.
GCCCTGGAATTTTCGAACATTGGTGGTCTGGTAATGCCGATCATTCTCGGGCTCGAATTCACCGATGGCACGACCGAGAAAATGTACATCCCAGCCGAAATCTGGCGCCGCAATCCGCACCGGGTAAGCAAGCTTTTGGTGTTTGAGAGCGGCAAAGAGCTTAGCCAGATTATTGTCGATCCTGACTGGGAAACCGCGGATGCTGACCTGGAGAATAATTACTATCCGCGTCGGATCACGCCATCCCGCATCGAGGCGTTCAAGTTCACTCGTCCCTTCTCTTATGATCGCAGAGACATCATGCAGGATGAGAAGACTGAGTTGACCACGGACAAGGAGACGTCAGATACCGAAGACAGCGCTGAGGAGTAAGGGGTGCTGAGTAGAGTTGCGTTTCTGGGCCTTGGCATAGCGAGCGTCTTGTTGTTCCAAGGCCCTTCTTTTGCCCATGAACAAGCGATTGGTCTGACAGAAGTCACGCTGATCGTTCCGGATGATGATACGGATTGCGCGCGCAGGACCTGTCGGATCGAAGTCGCGCATCGATTGAGTATTCATGACGCGGAGAGCACACTGATGAGCGTATTGGGTGCGCGCGCGGACCTTACAGGTGACGCCGCTGCGCAGGCCAAGTTCGAAGCCTATGTCACAGAGCGCTTCGTGCTCGCGGAGCCGGGCTCTGGTGAGCGCATGCCGCTAAACCTGCTCGGCGGGGAAGTCGAGCGCGGATATTACTGGGTCTACCAGGAAGCCCCGCTTGCGTCAGCGCCCGCTGGTCTGCAGATCACGCAAGGTGTGTTGATGGACGCCATTCCGCAACAAACCAATCGCGTCAATATTCGCCGAGATGGCGATGTGAACACGCTGATCTTCAGCCGCGATCCCGGGCCGCAGAGCTTCAGCTTTGATTAGGTGACAGCGCGTAGAAACCAGCCTAGACAGCCTGAAACACAGCCTCTGGAGACTTGACGTTGCGCACGTTCCTAATTGCCCTTGGCGGCTTAATCCTCGCAGCATGTGGTGGAGAAACCATGGACCCGAATGACCCTCTTGCGACTTACATCCCTTGGGATCCTGATCGCGCTGAAGTGCAAACCACTGAGAGCGGACTGCAATATGTTGTCGTTCGCGAAGGCGAAGAGAGCGGCGATATGCCAGGCCCGCGTGATCGGGTCAGCGTCATGTATGATGGCCGCTTGACCGATGGCAGCGTGTTCGACAGCTCTTACGCGCGCGGATCGACCTCCACGTTCGGCGTCGATCAGGTGATTTCAGGCTGGACCGAAGGCTTGCAGTTGATGTCGATCGGCGATGAGTTTATTTTCTACATCCCGACAGAGCTTGGTTACGGCGACAATCCGCGTCCTGGCGGCGTGATCAAGCCGGGGGATGATCTCATTTTCCGGGTTGAGCTAAAACAAGTTGTGAAAGCGCCGGAGCCGCGTCCCACCGATGACGAAGCTTGGGCGAAATATACGCCCTGGAATTCAGACCTGCCAGAAGTGGTGAAGACTGGGTCCGGTTTGGAATACGTCATCCTCGCCTCAGGCGATGAGGCTGGGACGCAGCCGCAGAACAATGATCGCGTCGTGGTCTATTATGAAGGCCGTTTTGACCAAGGCGGCGGCGTCTTCGATAGTGCATTCAAGCGCGGCGAAGCGGCTATGTTCCCGACAAATCGGGTGATTCCGGCCTGGGTTGAGGCGCTGCAATTGATGAAGCCAGGCGACCGCTGGCTGGTACACGCGCCGAGCGAATTGGCCTATGGACCGAATGGCAATGGCCCGATCCCACCAAATGCGGCCTTGAACTTTGAGGTCGAATTGATGGATGTTGTGCCCGTGCAATAAGGATTGGCCCGCAAAACCAGGGCTGACGAGGAGGGATTGCCGCATGATGAATCGGATCAAACTGGCGAGTTACGGTCTGGCGGGCGTAGCACTGGCGGGGTGTTCTTCGCTTCCGGATGTATCGCTGCCAAGCGTGCCGACCAATATCTTCAGCGGATCTGGCGAGGCTGACTGCCCGGATCTCCAGTCCGGGCCAGGTGATTTCACGCCGCCCTTTCCGGCCGAATGCCGAACCATGAACAAGACGGCGTCCGGTGTGCGCTATATCCCGATCACCAATGGCGATATCAATGCCGGGTCGCCCAGCGCCGATTCGACCATTGTTGTGAACTATGAGGCTTTTCTCGCGGATAGCGGTCGTTCGATCGACAGTTCTTATTCGCGCGGCGAGTCGAGCGTGTATCAGATTTCCGAGCTGATCGATGGTTGGGCTGAAGCGGTTCAATTGATGAATCCAGGCGATGAATGGCTGGTCTTTGTACCCTCGACGCAAGCCTTTGGCAGTGAACCATTGGGCGACCTGATCCCGGCCAATTCCGATCTGGTCTATCGGGTCCAATTGGAAGGTTTCCTGTCAGCCGTGGATCTGGCGCAAGCCGCTGAAGACGCGCCGCCGCTCGACGGGCCTGATATGGCTGCCTGGCAGGCGAGCTTCCCATGGGATGCGGAACGCGTTGGCGCTACGGTTTTGCCAAGTGGGGTTTCGGTCGTTGTGCTGGAAAAAAGCGCCACGGAAGGCCCGACCCCGACTGAAGGCGACCAGGTCGTGTTGCATTATGAAGGCCGAATTGCCGAAACCAGCACCTTCTTCGACAGCTCCTGGTCGCGCGGCGAACCCACGGTTTTTGAGGCCGGAACGCTGGTGCCAGGTTTTAATGAAGCGCTGACGCTAATGATGCCGGGAGATCGGTTTCTGGTGCATATCCCGGCCGATCAGGCTTACGGCGATGAGGGCTGGGGAACAGAAATCCCGCCAGGCGCGGATTTGATGTTTCAGATCGAGTTGTTGGACGTGCAATCCGCGGTGCAATAGGGCTCAGGAATTCGGGCGGTTTGCCACCATCAGATAATTGACTTTGGTGTCACCTGACAGACGCCATTGATCCAGGATTGGGTTGAAACTGACGCCTTGTGGAGCGTTGACATCAAGGCCTGCTGTCTTCAGCGGGCGTTCAATTTCATCCGGACGCAGGAATTTCTCGAACTCGTGCGTACCTTTAGGCAACCAACCAAGCACATATTCGGCGCCGACAATTGCAAGCGCAAACGCCTTGGCGGTCCGGTTCAAGGTCGCGACAATCATCAATCCGCCGGGTTTTACAAGGCTGGCGCAGTCCTGCAGGAATTGCGCAGGATCGGCGACATGTTCGACCACTTCCAGGTTCAAAACGACATCGAATGGCGCCTCACCCGCTTCGATCAGCTCTTCCACGGTGCCGGCGCGAAAATCAATCTCAAGGCCGCTCTGCTCGGCATGGGTCATGGCGGTTTTGATATTGGCTTCGCTGGCATCGACCGAAACCATATCCGCTCCGAGGCGGCGCATGGGTTCGCTGACCAGGCCGCCGCCGCAGCCAATATCGAGGATGCGCAGGCCTTCAAAAGGCTTTCGGACGTCTGGCGCGAGGTTGAAATGCATCTCAATCGTGTCGCGAATGAAACCGAGTCGGACCGGGTTGAACTTGTGCAGCGGCTTGAATTTGCCTTTCGGGTCCCACCATTCCGCTGCCATGGCGGTGAATTTCGCCACCTCTTCAGGATCGATACTGGGTCGGGACGGGGCGTTTGAGGTGGTGGTCGACATAGCTGCCATGAGTTTAGCAATCCTAATTGCGGTTTCGCGCTGAGCCCTTTAAGGAAGCGCCTGCTTAGTTCAGCGCAAATGGTATGTTTTGACGAGGCGGCAATGGCGCGCACTGTTTTAAAATTTGGTGGCACTTCTGTGGCGGATCTCGAGCGGATCTCGCATGTCGCGGACATCGTGGCGCATCGCGCCGCCCAGGGTGAGAAGCTCGCGGTCATCGTCTCTGCCATGTCAGGTGAGACCAATAAGCTGGTCAGCCTCGCCAAAGGCGCCGCTGGCGACGATGTCATCGGCGATGAGTTCGATGACGAATATGATGTCGTGGTGGCTTCGGGCGAACAAGTCACATCTGGCCTCTTGGCGCTGTCTCTGCGCAAGCGCGGTCTGAAAGCCCGCAGTTGGCTGGGTTGGCAAATGCGGATGAAAACGCGCGAAGGCCATGGCGCCGCGCGGATTGACGGGTTTGACGAAGATAGCGGCCTCGGCGCGGCGATTGATGCGGGCGAAGTCGCTGTGATTGCGGGCTTTCAAGGCGTCACCGAAGAAGGCCGCGTCTCGACTTTGGGCCGGGGCGGGTCGGACACCACAGCCGTCGCCGTTGCGGCGGCTTTGGGATCGGTCCCGTGCGATATCTATACCGACGTCGATGGCGTCTACACGACCGACCCCCGAATCGTGCCGCAAGCTCGGCGTTTGCCGCGCGTGTCATATGAAGAAATGCTCGAAATGGCGTCTTTGGGCGCGAAAGTCCTGCAAACCCGCTCGGTCGAATTGGCAATGAATCACCAAGTGCCATTGCGCGTGCTGTCTAGTTTTTCAGGTCCGGAAGAGGACAATCCCGGTACCTGGATCTGTAATGAGGATGAAATCGTGGAAAAACAAATCGTCAATGGCGTCACTTATTCGCGCGATGAAGCCAAAATCACGCTTTACGGTATGGAAGACAAACCGGGCACCTCTGCCACTTTGTTTGCGCTGCTGGCGCGCGAAGGGGTGAATGTTGACATGATCGTCCAGGCCAATGCGCGTGGCGAAGGCCGCGCCAACATGGTGTTTACCTGCACCAGTGGCGATAGCGAGAAAGCGCAGCGTGTGCTCGACGCCAATCGCGATACAGTCGTGTTTGACAATATGGATGTCGCCCGGGATGTCGCGAAAGTGTCTGTGGTCGGGGTCGGCATGAAGTCTCATACCGGCGTTGCTGAGACCATGTTTGAGGCGTTGGCGGCCAAGAATATCAATATCGACGTTATTTCGACCTCCGAAATCAAGATTTCGGTCCTGATTGACACGGACTATACCGAGCTCGCGGTTCGCGCCCTTCACACGGCGTTTGACCTTGACGCGAGCTAGGTGAACGTCCCATCTGAGCCCAGGCATGCCTGATAGCTTTTCCATCCCCCGGCTTTTGATGAACCGCTTGCGGTCGGTCATGGCCGCAGAAGCCGATACCGAGGCGCGCTTGATGAAAGTCGTGCGCCTGATTGCCGGTACGATGGTGGCGGATGTCTGCTCTGTCTATCGCCGCACGGATGATGACCGGATGGAGTTGATCGCGACTGAAGGTTTGCGGGAAGATGCCGTTCACAGGACGTTTTTGGCGATTGATGAGGGCCTGGTCGGTCAAATCGCGCAAACGGCACAACCTGTCTCGATCCAGGATGCGCCGCGTCACCCGAACTTCTCTTACCGTCCGGAAACAGGCGAAGATCCGTATCACGCATTCCTGGGCGTGCCCGTCCTGAAAGGGGGGCGTGTGATCGGGGTTTTGACGGTCCAAAACCGAACCGAACGAATCTATCAGGATGACGAGATCGATAGCCTTCAAACCATTGCCATGGTGCTGGCAGAAATCGTCCCGACAGGCGATTCCGGTCCGGAGCAAAAAACGCCGAGCCGCGAAGGTCGTCCTTTAAACCTGCAAGGCCGATCGCTTTGCGGTGGTTTGGGTATGGGCCGCGTGCGATTGCACGATCCGGTTATTCCCGCGGCGCGTTTCTTTGCCGAAGATCCGGACATTGAAGAACATCGGTTGGAAAACGCGCTGGAAGAGCTGCATCTCTCGATTGACCGCTTACTCGCGGCAGAAATTGGCGGCCTTTGGGGCGAGCCGCGGGAAGTTATCGAAGCCTATAAGTTATTGGCTTCCGACCCAACCTGGGCCGAGAAATTGCGAGAGGGTGTACGCGGCGGCCTGTCGGCAGAAGCCTCGATTGATCGTTTGCGCCGGGAACACCGTGCCCGGTTTGAAAAAGTCAAAGATCCGTATTTGCGTGAGCGGCTGCATGACCTGGAAGACCTCGACAATCGCTTGCTGCGTATGCTGGCCGGGACGGATGATCCAAGCGCGCGTGCAGTGACTGCGAATGGCGACGGCGATGTTCTGGTGGCCCGCCGGCTCGGCCCGGCTGAATTGCTAGATTATGGCAAATCGGGATTCGCGGCGATCATCCTGGAAGAAGTGGCAACGTCCAGCCATGCCGCCATCGTGGCGCGCGGTCTGGGAATTCCCACGGTAGGCGGCATTGATGGCTTGCTGACGCACGTCGCGCGCGGCGATCAGGTCATCGTCGATGGCGAAGATGGGCGCGTGCATTTGCGCCCGGATGAAGACTTGCTGAAGGCCTATACCAATCGACAGGCCGTCCTGAGCGAGCGGCAAGCCGTGTTTGCTGCGCTGCGTGAGGAGCCGACAGAATCGAAAGACGGCGTTCCCGTGCGGTTGATGCTGAATGCCGGGCTCGGGCTGGATACCGAACATTTGAACAGCACAGGCGCGGATGGGATTGGCCTGTTCCGAACAGAATTTCAATTCCTGATGTCTGAAAAGCTGCCATCGGTCAGTGATCAGATTGATCTCTATAAGCAGATCCTGGACGCGGCGAATGGCCGGCCTGTTTATTTCCGGACACTCGACCTTGGCGGTGACAAACTATTGCCGAACCTGAATGACGCGCGCGAGGAAAATCCAGCGCTTGGATGGCGCTCTATTCGCTTCGCCTTGGACCGGCCAGGCTTGTTCCGTCGACAGTTGCGGGCGCTGTTACGCGCGGCGGATGGCATGCCTTTGGCGGTGATGTTCCCAATGGTGACCAGCGCACACGAGTTTCGCCAGGCGAAAACGATGCTTCTGGACGAAGTCAAATGGGGCAAGTCGCGCGGATTCGACGGGCCGAGCGCATTGCAAATCGGCGCCATGCTTGAAACGCCCGCTTTTGCTTATGCTCTGGAAGATATTGCCGGCGAAGTCGATTTTGTCTCTATCGGCACCAATGACATGCTGCAATTCTTCCACGCTGCCGACCGGATGACGCCGCTGGTCTCTGAACGTTATCCTTTTGTAAGTCGCCCCGTGATGCGTTTTTTGGCACAAGTCAAAGAAACGTGTGAACGTGTAGGGGTTCCTGTATCAATTTGCGGCGAAGGGGCCGGGCGACCATTAGAGGCATTGTGCCTGATTGGATTGGGCTATCGCAGCCTTTCCATGCCCGGTGGCGGCATTGGTCCGGTGAAAAGAATGTTGAGATCATTAGACTTGGAGAAATTCGGCCCGGCATTTGCAGAGCTCCTGCAAAAGCGAGACCCTGCATTGCGTAACGGAGTGTTAGAGCTTGCCGATCTACAAGGTATAATTCTAAACGATGTCTGAACGTCCGATTGAGCAAATGGCTACTGCAAATGACCCGCACAAGATTGACCAGGAAGGCGAAGAGCTAACCCTGTCCGCGGGCGCGCGTCTGCTGGAAGCAAGACAGGCCAAGCAGCTCAATTTGCGCGACGTCGCGGACCAGACACGCCAGTCACCAGAAACACTGGAAGCGCTTGAGGCGATGGAAACATCGCATCTGCCGGCCAGTATTGTTCGGCTTCAGGCGAAGAATTATGCGCGCTTTCTGGGATTGCCGGAAGAAGAGATCGCATCCGCATTCGCAGCGCCAGCGGGACCTGCGGTCAAGAATCGCGCTGTCGCGCCGTCTGCAACGTCGGGTGGCTCAGGTCGAGCGATCATATTCGGGGCAGGCGCGCTGGTCGTTGCCTCGGCGATTATAGGCGGCGCCATCATGATGTCTCAACCCCGCGCGGTGGATTCGGTTGATCCCTTGGCGATTTCGGCGCGTTTGGCGCCTGCCTATGCCAACATTGACGAGATTGATGATCTAGTCTCCGAAATTACCGAAGAGTTCGGCATCTATGCCAAGCAGCGTGCCTGGATTGAAGTACGTGGGTCAGACGGCACCGTGTTCCGAAACCGCGAAATGGCGCCGGGGGAGTCCTATTACCCTCGCACCGCGGCCGGTTGGACAATTACCGTTCAAGATGCCGGCGCGTTTGAATGGCGTCTTGGTGAAGTGACAGCAGAATCGGTTGGAGAGACTGGGCAGGCGCTTTATTCTGTCAGCGTTGATGATGCACTCGCGGCAGCAGTCGATGCGCGTTCGGCTGCGCTCGCAGAGGCCAAAATGGCATCCGGTCAGCGTCGATAATTCAATTGTTTTGGTAAACTGAGACGGCCAGAGGTCTGGCATTCGCGGGGATTAGTCCTCGCCGTTCAGCTCTTTTTGTAACAGCAATTGTTCGCCGACACCGCTATAGTGCGAGTTTTCATCACCCGGAGAGAGTGTTGGGCGACAGGTTGGGTTGCAATCATAAGTATAGTTCAGACCGGCGCGATTAATGCTGACCCAGGACTTTGTATTGGCGGTCACAACCACGTCTGATGAGTGGATCGTATTGCCTTCATTGTCGAAGATCATCAGGTTTGTGGTGCCGTAGGATTTTCCGGTAATGAACAGCAGCGTGTCATCGTGAACGGCAACATCGGCAATGTTCGGATTGCCGATAATCACGCTGTCTGCATTGGTTTTCAGTTTCAGCGCCTTGGCTTTTCCGGTCTCGACCGTGATATGTCCGGCATGCGCGGCGCAGCTGATGAGGGCGGCGGCACAGCAGGTAAGGGCAGTCTTCACAGGAAACGTCATGTCGGCACTCCAAAAGTTGCGCATAGATGTGCCGCAAAGAGGTTAGTCGAATCCTAAAGTGGATTATTTAAGTGCACTTTTTGCGGGTGCGAAAAACGTGCGCACGTTTTGGTTAGCCACCATTTGTCCAATGGAACGAAATTTTCTGCTTCGATTCACCAGATCTTCAGAAACCTATATTAGAGACGAGGACGTTCGAGATGACTCGAATGACAATTGGGGACGATAACCAGCATGGTGGGAGTCCCTAATGCAAAAACTTTTCAAAAAATGGTTCGGTGATCAATCTGATATTACCGAGGAACTCGAGATCGCAGTTGACCGCGAAACGCGCAACGTTTCGTGCAAAAAGTCAAAACTGGAATCTGGAGCAACAGCGATCGAATATGCGCTGATTGCCTCATTGATCGCGGTTGCGATTATCGGCGCGACACAGGCGCTCGGAACCAATGTGAGCGATACGTTCAATGCGGTATCAGGCCAATTACAGTAAGTAAGTCGATCCGATAGATCGGCTCTCCTAGACCGGGAAGTCGCTGGGTTCGCTCAGCGACTTCTGTCTCGGACCATCTAAACTGCGCCCAAACAGGATTGAACGACCTGTCTTCTCAAACCTAGCTCCCCGGCAGCCCCCTAAACGGGGTTAACAAGGTCTTGTGATATCTTCAGGATTTATTTCTGTTGATTCACGGGATTTTTAGCGCTGCGAGGTATCAAGACACCTGTTCCGGGGACAAAGCTAGAAACTCTCGGGACGTCTATAATCTGCATAGTGGGAGTTTCCAATGCGTAAGTTTTTTGAAAATGAGTCAGGTGCAACTGCAATCGAATATGGTCTCATCGCTGCTCTGATCGCTGTTGCGATCATCGGTGCTGTTACCACTCTTGGTTCTAACACCTCTGCGACCTTCAACAAAGTTTCTGCTCAGCTGGGCTAAGACTTTACCGAAAGGTCTGCCGATAAGGCACCGAAGCCGCTGGGTTCTCCCAGCGGCTTCATTCATTTCAGCCATCAAGTGATCTTTAAGTCATTTGTTTTAGCGACACTCCAAAATCATACGCCTTTGGAGGTTGACCCATGATCCTTTCGCTCTTCGCCATCAGTTTTTTGACGCTTTGTCTGCTTGCCGCGCTCATCGACATTGAGACCCTGACCATTCCAAACTGGTTGAACGGTTGGCTGGCCTTTTTGTTTGTGCCGGCGGCAATCCTTGCCGCGCCGGGTTGGGAAACCGTCGGATGGCATGTTCTGGTTGGCGCGATTGCCTTCGTTGCCTCTGTCGCGCTCTTCTTCCTCGGTGTATATGGCGGCGGCGACGCGAAATTCATCCCAGGTGTCCTGCTTTGGGTCGGACCAGCCGGCGTTGCTCCATTTCTGGTTGTGACAGCATTAGCGGGCGGTATTTTGACAATCCTTGTGATCATTATGCGGGCTTTGTTGCCGTCCGGGTATGCGCCGGGTTTTGGCGTTGCGACCTTCGAAGATCGCAAGGGTGTGCCGTATGGAGTCGCGATCGCTGCGGGCGCTTTATTCGCTGCCCCAGCGTCTCCGTTTCTTGCTGAATTCTTAAGCCAAATCCAACGTTTCAATTAACCATGCTTTAGCTTCGGCGTGAAATATTCGCCGATAGATCCCCCAGTCCACGGGGGTGGGGTATAGAGAAAAGGCGCTCTTCATGTCACCTATGCGGCTTATCATCCTCGCTGTCGCGCTTGTCGCCGCAGTGCTGGCAGCGTTCCTTGTCCGGAACTTGGCAAATCAACAACCGACGGTGGTATCTGCGCCCGCGCAAACGGTCGAGAAAATCGTTGAGGTTGAAGTCTCACAGCAAAAGGTTCTGGTCGCGAAAACGGATTTGCGGGTTGGCACGCTTCTAACGCCAGATGAGTTCAAGTGGGCCAACTGGCCAGACGGAACCATCAACCCAGCCTATTACACCCAAGAGATCGCGCCGGACGCGATGGAGATCCTGACTGGCAGCGTCGTTCGCTCAGCCATGTATGCCGATGAACCTGTCATGCCGCAAAAGATTGTTCAGAAAGGCGAGACCGGGTTCATGGCGGCGCTGCTGAGCCCTGGTAAGCGCGCAATGACAATCGAAATCTCGCCTGAGTCAGCGTCTGCCGGATTTATTCTGCCAGATGATCGTGTCGACATTATTCTAAGCCAGCTGGTCGAGTTTGTGGGTGATGATGATCTGCCGCCACAATTGATCACTGAGACGATCATGGAAAATGCCCGCGTGATCGCCATCGATCAGACCTTTGGCGATGTTGATGGCATTCCAACTCTAACCGGTTCGACCGCGACGATGGAAGTCACACAAATTCAAGCCGAATTGCTGGCCAATGCCGCGCGCTCCGGGACCTTGTCTCTGACGCTTCGGAGCGCCGCGGATGCAGGCTTTAATGATGGCGAAGCGCTGGCCAATCGATTGCTTCTCAATGACATCGAGTCGGGCGGACGAAAAGTCATGATCTATCGCAGTAGTAAAGTCGAGGCCGGAGGCAGCTAGATGAAACGCTTTCAACAAGCAGTAACCGCCTCAACGCTGGCGCTCGGCTTATGCCTAGCGCCTCTTGTTGCGACGGCGCAGACCAATCCGCAAGAGAACCCGATGGGCGTCAGCACGCTTGAGCCGGGGGATACGGGTGTCTCGCGCAGTTTGAATCTTGGCGCCAATAAGTCGGTGATTGTCGATCTCGACCGACCCGCAGCCGACGTCATCATCACCAATCCTGAGATTGCCGATGCGACGGTTCAAACGGCGAAGCGGATCATATTCCGCGGCGTCGAAGCGGGGCAGACCAATGCCTTTATTTTCGATAATCGAGGCCGCCCCATTCTGAACCTTGAAATCTCGGTTGCGGCTGACACGACGGTGATCAACGAGATCATCGAACGATATGTGCCGGGTGCACGCGTGAAAGTCGAAGGCGCCAACAATAATGTAATTGTCTCTGGTATTGTCGATAACCTGCTTCAGTCTGAGCAGGTGATGCGCCTCGTCTCCGCCTATTTGCCGGAAGACACTAATCCTATCAATATGATGACCATCCGCGCCAAGGATCAGGTCATGATGGAAGTGCGCATCGTTGAGATGCAGCGGTCGGTCGTGAAGCAGCTCGGGATTAATCTCGGTGGAGCTCTGAACTTAGGGGACCTTGAGGGGGTGACCGAAGGGTCCTTGTTCGCCGATGTCGCAGGTGACGGGATCGACGCAGCCATCAATACCGGTGAGACCTCCTTGTTCGCATCAACGCCATTCCAACAGGTGTTTGGGATTGAATCCGCCAACTCATTTGGCATCCAGGGCGCCGCCTTGGGTGGTCTGAACGGAACGTTCACGCTGAGCAATTATGATGGCGGCATTGAGCAGTCGAGAGCCTCGGCTGCGATCGACGCGCTGGAACGCGTCGGCGTTGTCAGAACGCTAGCTGAGCCGAACATCATGGCCGTGTCAGGCGAGAGCGCAAACTTCCTCGCAGGTGGTGAATTCCCTGTGCCGGTCGCATCGGACGAAGATGGTGTCACCGTAGAATTCAAACCGTATGGTGTTGGCCTCGCCTTCACGCCAGTCGTCCTGTCTGAGGGACGTATATCGCTCAAGATTTCAACCGAGATTTCAGAACTCTCTAACCAGGGCGCTTTCCAAGGTGTCTCTGGTGTTGCGGTCAATTCGGACGGTCAATTGGTCAGCGTACCGGGGCTCACCATTCCCGCGCTGGTCGTGCGCCGGGCGGAGAGCGTGGTCGAGTTGCCGTCTGGCGGATCGACCATGTTGGCGGGCTTGATCCAATCGCGCAGCCGTCAAACGCTTGATCAGCTGCCGGGCCTCAAGAAACTACCTATTCTGGGCACCTTGTTTCAGTCTCGTGACTTTGAAAACCAAGAGACAGAAATGGTCGTCATTGTGACGCCGTATCTGGTCGACCCAACCCAGAAAGAGAAGCTGAAGACGCCTGCGGACGGGTTTGTGAGTGCGTCTGATCCAAGAACAATCTTTTTCGGCAAGTTGAACGCCCAGTACGCCGATGCGGGTAAGGGCCTGTCAAAAGAGAATTATTCGGCGCCCGTCGGATTCATAGAGGAATAGGTGCGAACATGATGCAGGCAAAGACACTCGTATTCAGCGCCCTGGTCAGCAGTCTTTTGGTTGTTTCTGGCTGTCAGTCGAACGGCGGCAAGGACTATCACAGTGTTCCGGTTTCGGATTTCCACGGCACGCCGCTCGATCGCTATGAGATCGGCGTCAAGGAGCATCGCGAGTACCTTGAGGTCAATCTCGATGCGCGCGACACACAATTGCGCGCGGCAGAAGTTATGAAGGTCCGGTCGTTCCTGGACACATATGCTGACGTTGGCCACGGTCCGCTTGTGATTTCGATGCCAAAAAGCGCCGAAGCCCCGCAACTCGCGGTCGGCGCTGTCTCCGAAATTCGCGAATTCGCCTGGGAAGCTGGAATTGACTACAATCAAATGCTCGGCGCCGCTTATGATGCTTCGGGTCGATTGGAGACGCCAATCATTATGGCGTTCAAGACCTATAAAGCAATCGCACCAGAGTGTCCTTCGCTGGCCGAGATCGATCTCTCAAACACCGTCTCAAACAGCGAAACTGCCTCATTTGGCTGCGCTGTAAGATCAAACATGGCGGCAATGATCGCCGAACCTGCAGACCTTCTCGGCCGACGCGCGATCGAAGAAGGCATGATCGATCGACAGCGCTTCCAACTTGAGTTGTGGTTGCAGGGTGAGCCAACCGCTGCGGCGCGTGGGCCAGGCGAAACCACGTCAATTTCATCGGCGGTGAACTAGGGCTGCGAAGACGCACAAGGAGTGAAGTAGAATGTCGAACGATAATGCTCTCTTTGAAGACGATTTCGATATGGAATTCGAAGACGATTTCGATTCTGCTTTGGCAACGGTTCTGGATGATGAGCCGGAAGATATCGAACAGCCTGAAGCGGTGAACCTTGATGCGCCGATGAAAGAGCTGGACGATTTCGATCCCAGTAATGATTTCGTCGACGACGCCCCGATGATGGTCTCTGATCCTGATGAAGGCGGATATCGCGCGATCCCAGCGATTGCAGCCATGGCCTTCTGCGAGTCTGAAAAGACCGTCGCTCTGATTGAAGCTGTCGCGAATGATCGTCGGATGCAGCAGGCAAATGTCCAGACGCAAATGGGCGGGCTCGAAGCCGCCATTGCCTACCTGGTTGAAAATCCAACACCGAACCTGTTGATCCTGGAATCGTCAGCTGCCAACGCTACGATGATCGCGCAGATCGATGAGCTTGCATCGCACTGCGATGAAGGCGTTCAAGTCATGGTGATCGGCAATACCAATGATATTGGTCTCTATCGCCAGTTGATGGCGCGCGGAGTCAGCGAATATCTGGTGCCGCCAATTGCGCCGGTTCAGATCGTGCGCTCGATTAGTCAGCTCTTCTCTGATCCGGACGCGCCGTTTGTTGGCAAATCCATTTCCGTTATCGGCGCCAAAGGGGGCGTCGGTGCCTCTACGATTGCCCACAATCTGGCCTGGGCTTTGTCTGAAAGTGCCGAGGTCAACACGGCCCTGATCGATCTTGACTTGTCTTTCGGCACGACCGCCCTGGATTTCAATCATGAGAACCAACAGACCGTCGCGGACGCCTTATTGGCGCCTGAACGCGTCGACGATGCGGTTGTTTCCAAGCTCCTGTCGAAAGTTACAGACCGACTGTCTCTTTTCACGGCGCCCGCCACGGTGTCGCAGATCATGGATATCCCGACTGAGTCCTACACCACGATTATCGACACAGTGCGCCGCGTCATGCCGTATGTTGTGCTGGATATCCCACATGCCTGGTCAGAGTGGACCTATCAGACTCTGCTTGGGTCAGATGAAGTCATTCTGATCTGTCAGCCGGACCTCGCCTCGTTGCGGAACGGCAAGAATATGATTGATGAGCTGAAAGCGCAGCGCCCGAATGACGCGCCGCCGAAGCTGGTGATCAACATGATGGGCGTGCCGAAGCGGCCGGAAATCCCAACCAAGGATTTCGCGGCGGCGATCGAGGTCGAGCCATCTATTGTGCTGCCTTTCGACCCACAATTGTTCGGCACTGCATCGAATAATGGGCAAATGATTTCCGAAACCGATTCTTCGGCCACGCCGTCCATCGCCATTGACCAATTGGCAAGCCAGATCTCTGGCCGAGAAATCATCGCGCAATCGAAATCCCTGCTGCAAAAGCTGCTTGGGAAGTAAGCACTGATAGAGGTGTAAGACATGGCCTTTGGCAAACGTTCTGCCGGATCCGCAACAGCCAAGCCTGCTGTTGAAAAAGCCGCGCCTCCGGCTGCGCCGAAGCCGCCGGTTGCGAAACCTGTTGCCAAAGCGCCGAAACCACCTGCTGAGCCGAAAGAAAAGCCAAAACCGGCCGCGGTGAAGCCGCCTGCGCCCGTCCAGGAAGAGAAAGTCACGCAGGTCACAGACCGCTCAGAAGAATATTATGCGACCAAGACGACGATCTTTAACGCGCTGATTGATACGATCGACCTTGGCCAGCTCGCCCAGCTGGATCAGGAAAGCGCACGCGAAGAGATACGCGATATTGTCGTTGAAATCATCGCGATCAAAAATGTTGTGATGTCGATTTCTGAGCAGGAGCATCTGCTGGACGACATTTGTAATGACGTGCTTGGTTATGGGCCGCTCGAACCCTTGCTCGCACGCGATGACATTGCCGATATCATGGTGAATGGCGCCGACACTTGCTATATCGAAGTCGACGGCAAGATTGAGCGCACCAATATCCGGTTCCGTGACAATGCACAGCTGATGAATATCTGTCAGCGTATCGTGAGCCAGGTGGGTCGCCGGGTTGATGATGCCAGCCCAATCTGTGACGCGCGTCTGCTCGATGGGTCTCGTGTCAACGTGATCGCGCCGCCGCTTTCGATTGATGGGCCGGCACTGACCATTCGTAAGTTTAAAAAAGACAAGCTGAAGCTTCAGGATCTGGTCAATTTTAGATCGATCTCCGAAGCCGGCGCTGAAATCCTGCGCATTATCGGACATGCGCGTTGTAACGTTTTGATCTCTGGCGGTACCGGTTCAGGCAAGACAACGCTGCTCAACTGTCTGACCGGGTTTATCGAGCCGAGCGAGCGCGTCATTACCTGCGAAGACTCAGCCGAATTGCAATTGCAGCAGCCGCATGTTGTGCGCCTGGAAACGCGCCCACCGAATATTGAAGGCTCGGGCGAGATTTCGATGCGCGATTTGGTCAAAAACTGTCTGCGTATGCGTCCGGAACGGATTATCGTGGGCGAGGTGCGTGGCCCTGAGGCGTTTGACTTGTTGCAGGCGATGAACACCGGCCACGATGGCTCGATGGGCACGTTGCACGCCAACAGCCCGCGTGAAGCCCTGTCACGTGTGGAATCGATGATCACAATGGGCGGGTTCAGCCTGCCGGCCAAGACCATTCGCGAGATGATTGTTGGCTCTGTGGATGTTGTGGTGCAGGCCTCGCGTCTGCGCGATGGGTCGCGCCGCATCATGTGTGTCACCGAAGTCATGGGCCTGGAAGGCGATACAATCGTTTTGCAGGATATTCTGAAATATGAAATCGAAGGCGAAGACAATGACGGCAAAATCATTGGTCGCCATCGTGGCACCGGCATTGGTCGCCCCAAATTTTGGGAACGTGCGCAATATTACAATCTTGAGCGCGATCTTGCGACCGCTCTGGACGATTTGGAATAGACGATGGATGTGAGCAGCGATCTCATCCTTTACGCCATTGGCGGTTTGGCCTTCCTGTGTATCGCGGGCGTCGGCTTTGTGCTGACCGGCGATAGCGGTGCTGAGAAAGCCTCCAAGCGGGCGAAACAGCTCGCTGCGAATGAGACGCCAGGACGACGCGGCAGCCGCAATGACCCGAACGCGGCGCGGAAGAAACAAACGCAGCAAATGCTGAAAAAACTGCGCGAGCAGGATGAAAACCGGCGTAAGTCCCTGGTTGCAAACGACATTCAATCCAAGATTAATCAAGCCGGCCTCGAGATGCCCGCCCAATTGTTCTGGATTATATCGATTATTCTCGGCGCCGTTGCAGCATTTGTCATGTGGTATTCCGGGGCCGAAGGCCCGCCGAAAATTCTTGGCTATCAGTTTAAGTCGCAGCCTGTGATGATTGGCGGTGCGGCCTTTGTTGCCGGAGTTGGACTGCCGCGCATGGTGCTTGGATTCTTGACCAATGGCCGCAACAAGAAACTGATGAACCAGTTTGCGGACGGCATCGATATCATCGTTCGCGGTGTAAAATCGGGTCTGCCTTTGACGGAATGTCTTCGCATCATTGCCAAGGAAAGCCCGGCGCCGCTCGGTCCGGAATTCCAGTTGCTGACGGATAATTTGCAGATGGGCATGAGCACAGAGCGGGCTTTGCAGCAATTCTACAAGCGCGTGCCGCTGCCGGAAGTGAACTTTTTCGTCATCGTGCTTTCAATCCAAGCCAAGGCAGGTGGTAACTTGTCAGAAGCGCTCGGAAATCTGTCGGCCGTTATTCGCTCACGCAAAATGATGCGCGAGAAAATCAAAGCGCTGTCCGCAGAAGCCAAAGCGTCAGCCTATATTATTGGCAGCTTGCCATTTGCGGTAGGTTTCATGGTCTATCTGACCACGCCATCTTACATCGCAGAGCTTTGGGAAAGTTCCGGCGGTCACGCCGTTCTGTTCGTCGGCTTCTGCCTCTATTCCATCGGCATCACTGTGATGCGCAAAATGATCAGCTTCGATTTCTAAAGGAGGGCAGGCATGAGCGATTTCGTACAATCCTTGAGCGATCCGGCCTCCCTTCTATCCATGGCCGTGGCCGTCGCCATGTTCATGACTGTGGTCGGCGTCATGCTGCCCGCGCTCAAAGGGGACAAGCTCGAAACGCGCTTGAAGCAAGTCTCTGCTCAGCGCGACAAGCTGCGCCGCGCCTCTCGCGCTGAAATTGAGCAGACGGGTCTGAAGCGTGAAGCCAAAGGCACGATCAGCGACATTACGAACAAGCTCGATCTCCAAAAAATGCTGGAGGACCCGAACATTGAGGCCAAGCTGGAGCAAGCGGGTCTGCGGGGTCCACGGCCGCTCACCATCTTCTATTTCTGCCGGTTTGCCCTGCCTTTCGTGTTCGCAATTGCGGTTTTCGTGTTCATTTTCTTCGTCAATGATTTTGGCCTGCAAGGAAATATGAAGTTTGCGACGATCATATTTGGTCTCGCCGCGGGCTTCTATGCACCCAACCTTTATGTCGGCAATATTGCCGCGAAGCGCCAGCAATCGATCATGAAAGCGTTTCCAGACGCGCTCGACATGATGCTGATCTGTGTCGAATCCGGCATGTCGATCGAGATGGCATTTGCCAAAGTGGGCGCAGAGATTGGCACGGCCTCGGTTGAATTGGCCGAGGAATTACAGCTGACCACAGCCGAATTGTCATATTTGCAAGAACGCCGCCTGGCGTATGAGAATCTCGCGCGACGGACAGGTCATGAAGGCGTGAAAGCTGTGACCATGGCTCTGGTTCAGGCCGAACGCTATGGTACGCCGCTGGGCGATGCCTTGCGGGTCATGGCGAAAGAGAACCGCGATATGCGGATGTCAGCGGCTGAGAAAAAGGCGGCTGCTCTGCCAGCGCAGCTAACTGTTCCAATGATCCTGTTCTTCCTGCCAGTTCTATTCCTGGTCGTGCTTGGACCCGCGGTGATCAAAGTGATGCGGATGCAGGCCGAGAACGGCTAACGCGTTTGCGGCTCAACCGTTCAATTTCAAAAAGAAGAAAAATCGGACCCGGTCGAAAGGCCCTTATCGCCCTTGCGACCCGCGCAACGTCGGACGCAGTTTACGCGACACCGATTGCGGTCCTTCACCAGCAAGCTCAGGATCCGGATCAGTCATACGGGCCTCAGAAATCGGATCCTGCATGCTTTCCGTATCGACGCGGGCTTCGGGCACTTCAGGCATGGCCTGCGCCGCAGCCGGCGTGCGCTCAAGCGTGTCGATCATATCGTCCAAGCTTTGCAGGTCTTCATAATTCTTGGATGGTGTGATCATCTCCTGCAAGGCCCGTTGATTGGCCTCGATGGATCGCGGCGGTGCATGTGGATCAACCGCTTTCATCTCGTCATACCGGCCTTGCAAACCCAATACGAGCGCCAGGTTCTGACGCACGCGGACATCGGCGCCTGGGACCAGAACCGCTTTTCGCAGCGCCGTCTCAGCGGCGTCCAATTGCCCGGTCAGCGCGAGTGATAGTCCGTAATTTGAGAGGGTGGTCGCGCGATCTGGCTGGCGATCGAGTGCATATTGATAGGCTTGTTGCGCTTTGTCGTGCTCCTCCAGGCGATCGAATGCCAAGCCGAGCGCGGCCAAAGGCGTCGCCTCGGTGGCTGGCGCCAAATCCGCGCTGCGCACAAAAGCCTGCGCCGCTTGATCATACTTGGATTGAGACATGAATGATCGTCCCAACTCTAGGAAGATTTCATGGCTTTCCGGATGAACCGGAAGCGCGGTTGTCGCGATCTCCAGGACGCGATCATGACTGCCAATGCCTCTCAAGGCGCGCATGAGTTCGACCGTCGTTGCGAGATTGCCGGCGTCTTTCTGGTATTCATTGGCCCAGAAATTGGCACGTGTGATCGGGTCAGAGCGATTCGCTTGCGCGATCTGTTCTGGCGTCGCGGGCGCCAGCGCGGCTTCTATCGCTCGTTGATAGGCCACATCTTCTGCCGACGCAGACTCAGCGCCGGGCGTGCTTGCACAGGCTGCACTGGTGGCAAGGGCCAACAGGGAAAGCGTATATTTGACAGTTTTGGCTCTGGACATTTCGCAGGCTCCAAGGCTGTTAGAGCGCTGATCATGCCAGCAACCTGGTCAAGACGAGGTTAACAGAACTGGTATCCGAATTAACTTGTATGGAGCCCTTCATGCCCACGCATTCCGCCCTCATTTCAACGGCTGAGTCCGCTGCCCCGATCTATCTGTTTTCAAAGGATGACTGGGAGACGTCAGAGGGCGTTCCGGCAGATTTGCTGGCGATGGCCAGCGCGCAGGGATTCAAGGGGCAGAACGGGCAAATGGTGCTGACAGCGACAGCTGACGGCACCGTCTCGGGTGTGCTGTTCGGGATTGGCGACGGAACTGATGCGCTTGCCGTCACAGCGCTGAGCGCGAAAATTCCTGCAGGAACCTATCAAATCGCGCGCCCGGCGGGATACAGCAACGCCCAAATTGCCAATGCCTGGGCCGATGGGGCTTACCGATTTGATCGTTATTTGACTGAGAAAGCCGAGCCGCCGCGTTTGGTGGTCGGTGAGGGTGCGGACGGCACGGCCCAGATTCGCGTCGCGGTTGCGGTCGATCGCTTGCGCGACTTGGTCAATACGCCTGCTGAAGACATGGGACCGCCGGAAATTCAGGGTACGATTAGTGATTTGGCTGAGCGCTATGGTGCCAACCTGGAAACCGTTATCGGTGCGGCTTTGCTGGATCAGAACTATCCGATGGTGCACGCGGTCGGTCGAGCTGGCCCGGAAGCACCGCGTATGATGGAGCTGAGCTGGGGCAATCCTGAGCATCCAGAGCTCGCCATTGTCGGCAAGGGGGTGGCATTTGATACAGGCGGTCTGAACTTGAAAACCGGCAATTATATGCGCCTGATGAAAAAGGATATGGGTGGTGCGGCGCATGCCATTGCTTTGGCTGAGCTGGTCATGGGGCATGATTTGCCAGTGTATTTGAAACTCTACGTCCCGGCCGTGGAAAATTCGATCGCGGGCGATGCATTCCGTCCCGGCGATGTCTTGTCGAGCCGTAAGGGATTGAGCGTCGAGATTGATAATACCGATGCTGAAGGGCGCTTGATCCTAGGCGATGCATTGACGCGCGCCTGTGAGTCAGAGCCGGATCTTGTGATCGATTTTGCGACTCTGACCGGGGCCGCGCGCGTCGCGCTTGGGCCAGATCTCGCGCCTTATTACACAGATGATGAAACCCTGGCTGCGGAGATTGCTCAAGGGGCGGCGACGAGCGGCGACCCTGCTTGGCGTATGCCGCTTTGGGCGCCATATCGTGGCATGCTGAAAAGCCCGATCGCGGATCTCGTGAACAGTGCCTCTGGCGGCATGGCGGGATCGATCACAGCAGCGATATTTCTTAAGCAATTTGTCGACGCCAAATCCTGGGTGCATCTCGATGTCTGGGCCTGGCGCGAAGGCAAATATGGTCGACCAGCGGGCGGCGCTGCTTGTGGTCTGCGCGCCATGTGGGAAACAGTCAAAGCGCGATACGCTTAGCGCTCATCGCTGATCACGTAGCGCGGGCCGACGCCGAGGCGCCAGGCTCTGTCGTCTGGATTGTAAAGTTGACAGACCTTGAGAGACAGGCAGCCGCATCCGATGCAGCCATCTAGATTATCCCGCATGCGCTGCATCATGGCGATGCGATCGTCCAGTGTTTTGCGAAATTGTCGACTGATCTTGTTCCAGTCCGACTTGGTTGGCGTTCGCCCCTCGGGCAGTGTCGCCATCACGTCTTTGATTTGATCAATCGTAAGGCCGATTTGCTGCGCGATGAGAATGAAGGAGAGCCGCCTGATGTCGGAGCCTTCAAAGCGCCTCTGATTGCCGTCATTGCGATCTGGCGTAACCAGGCCTTTCTTTTCATAAAAGCGAATAGCCGAGACAGATAACCCGGTCCGCATAGCAAGATCGCCGATTGAGAGCCCACGTTTCATCGCCATGACAGTTCTCCAAATAAGACCTTGACCTAAACTTAGGTTTAGGGATTACACGAATGGCTCCTGAATGAAAAGACAAGGAGAAAAGCAATGTCAAAAGCGATTCTGGAACACGTGAATCTGACCGTATCGGACCCTGACAAGACAGCAGACATGCTGGTTCAATTATTCGGATGGAAAATTCGTTGGTCAGGTGCATCCTTGAACAATGGGCGGACTGTGCATGTCGGCAATGATGAAGACTATGTCGCGCTGTATCGTACCGGCAATCCGCAAGCGCTCGGCGAGAGCGAAAATTATGGCATTGCTGGAGCGGTGAATCACTTGGGGATTCTGGTCGATGATTTGGACGCTGCTGAGCAGAAAGTGCTCGATTTTGGCATCAAGACGCACAGCCATCAGACGTATGAGCCCGGCAGCCGTTTCTACTTTCATGATCATGATAATATCGAGTATGAGGTGGTCAGCTATGCTTGAGGGCCTCATTCAAGCCTACCTAACAGGGTTCGCGCGCGGTTGGCGGCCGCGCGATCAGGTGCCGCCACGGTTTCGTGACTCGCCAAGTCGGCAAACCGCGCTAAGCTCACCCCAAAGCAATCAGGGTGAGATGAGCTATGTTCAAAAACTGGATGGTCGCCAGCGTCGCGGCTTTGGGCTTTACGGCGTGCGCAACTGTTGAGGTCGATGTTGATCTCGCGGACGCGTCGTCGACAGGGCCTGGACAAGCAGAAACCGGAGCAACGGAAGCGCCCGAGCCTATTCTAGGGCCAGGCGACCGGATGCCATCGGGGCGCGCGCTTGGAACGAGGTCTGCCGTGGTGGCGCCAAATGCGGCAGCAGCAACAGCGCATCCACTGGCGACTCAAACGGCGCTCGACATCATGAAACGCGGTGGTACGGCGATGGATGCCGCGATTGCGGCGAATGCCATGCTTGGCTTGGTTGAGCCGACTGGGAATGGCATTGGCGGCGACTTGTACGCGATTGTCTGGGACCCGAAGACAGAGCAACTTTATGGCTATAATGGCTCTGGCCGGTCGCCAATGGGCGCGACACTCGCGGATATGCAAGCCAAAGCCGATCAATTCATGGACGGCGAAGAAATCCCGCCTTTCGGCGCGGCGCCGGTGACGGTGCCTGGAACGGTTGAGGCGTGGGGCGCTCTGCATGAGCGATTCGGCACGTTGCCGTTTAACATGCTGATGGAGCCGACCATTCAATATGCCCGCGACGGGGCGCCGATTCCGGAAGTCATCGCGTTTTACTGGCAATTCGGTCCACGGCGATTTGGGCCTGCCGCAGAGAGTGGGATGCTGGAAGAGTATGAGAATGCGAAAGCGACGTATTTCTCTCCCACGCCAGTAGAAGGCAGCCTGTTCAAGAATCCAGATCTCGCCAACACCTTAGAGCGGATAGCATATGCGGGGCCGGAAGATTTCTATACGGGCCAGATCGCGCAGACCATGAGCGACTATTTTGCACGGATCGATGGCTATCTTCGCTTTGAGGATTTTGCCGCGCATGATGGCGAATGGGTCGATCCGCTCTGCGTCGAATATCGCGGTGTGGTGAAGCTGTGCGAGCTCGGCCCGAACACACAAGGCGTTGCGGCTTTGCAAATGCTGGAAATGCTCGAGCGGTTCGATCTGCGTGAAATGGGCTATGGTTCCGCCGACAGTCTGATGGCGCAAATTGAGGCCAAGCGCCTGGCTTTTGCGGATCGCGCTGCGGGCTATGCAGATGAAGCGTTTAGCGGCATTGACCCGAATGTGTTTATTCGCCCGGGCTATAATGCGGCGCGCGGCGAAGCAATTAACATCAATCAGGCCATGGCGCCGCCCGCGCCGGGCTATGCGGACGTCGATGCCAAGTTGGATGAAGGCGACACAACCTATCTCACCGTGACCGACGATCAGGGCATGATGGTGTCTCTTATCCAGTCCAATTATCGCGGCATGGGCTCCGGCCTGGTCGCCGATGGGCTCGGCTTCATGTTCCAAGATCGCGGGCAATTGTTCAGCCTCGACCCAGAACACCCGAACGCGTTTGAACCGGGCAAGCGCCCCTTCCACACGATCATTCCAGCCTTCGCCTTCAAAAAGGATATGCCGGGTTGTCAGGTTCGGGCGGAGCCGATTGAGCAGGCTTGTCCATATGAGCCCTGGCTCAGCTTCGGCCTGATGGGCGGCGGCATGCAGCCGCAAGGGCATGTTCAGATTATTCTCAATCTGATTGATTTCGATATGGGTCTGCAAGAGGCCGGCGATGCGGCACGGTGGGAGCATCGCGGCGGCTGTGAGCCGACCGATGATCTCAATGGTGATGCGTGCGAAAACGATATGGGCACGGTGCACTTGGAAAGCGGTATCCCGGTTGAAGCACGCGCCGAACTGGAACGCCGTGGTCACACAGTGGAATGCTGCCGCGCTAATGGTGGTGGTTATCAGGCGATCATGCGCGACTTTGAAAGCGGCGCCTGGATTGCGGCGACTGAGATGCGCAAGGATGGCAATGCGGATGGATATTAAACTTGTAGAGTCGTGATCCCGGCGCTTGCGGCCCGATCTCCGCCGATGCCTGCGGAAACAGGTATCCTGGGACAGAAACTGCCATAGGATGCCAGCATTGTGAGGGGTCCATGGACCCCTGCTTTCGCAGGCGTCTGCGGAATTCAGTCTAAGAATTGTTCAAGAATGAAAGCGGCCAGTCCGCGTACAGTCTTTGTCTCGTCTAAGATACTATACGTGGCTTTGAAAGCCTGCGCGGACTGGCGATTCCCGCTTCCAATTGTCTTTTTATAGCACGAACTTGACCTAACGGCAATTTGGCGCGCTGGACCAATATCCTCAACCACGCCATATCCCCATTATGGAAGCCTTTGCCAACTTGCTGGAACGCCTGCTGCTGACGCCTGCGCGCAATGGCAAATTGGCTTTGATGGCGAATTATTTCGCCACAGTGCCGGACCCTGAGCGCGGGTGGGCGCTGGCGGCATTGACCAATGAAATTGACCTGCCGGGCGTCAAAGCCGGCCTGGTCCGACGCTTGGTCGAAAGCAAAGTCGATCATGAACTGTTTCGTCTGTCTTATGATTATGTCGGCGACCTCGCTGACACCGTCAGCCTGATCTGGCCCGCTGAGCATGGCGCCAATTATGTTCCGACTTTGAGCGAAGTGGTCGAGGCCTTGTCGGACGCGACCAAAGCCGAGGGCGAGCGTTTGATCGAAGGTTGGCTGAACGCGCTTGATGCGCGCGGACGCTGGGCCCTGTTGAAACTGGTTACGGGCGGATTGCGCATTGGCGTTTCAGCCCGGCTCGCAAAAGTCGCGGCCGCGCAATTCGGCGACGTTGAGACCAGCGCGGTCGAAGAGATATGGCACGGTCTGGAGCCGCCTTATCTCAGCCTGTTTGCCTGGCTCGATGGCAAGGCCGACAAGCCGAAGCCGGATGTTGCCGCGCCGTTTCGCCCGGTCATGCTGGCGCACCCCTTGGTGGCAAAGAAAGATCGCGACAATCCAGATGCCGTGGACCCGGACCTGATCACGTCCGAGACATTTGCAGCCGAATGGAAATATGACGGCATACGCGTGCAAGCGGTCGCGGAAGGCGAGACGCGCCGCATCTATACCCGCACCGGCGATGATATCAGCCATACCTTTCCGGACGTGCTCGCAGCGATGGATTTTGAGGCGGCGATTGATGGCGAGCTTTTGGTGCGCCGCGCTGATGGCAGCGTCGCGCCATTCAACGAGCTGCAGCAGCGCCTGAATCGCAAGACCGTCACTAAGAAACAGATGGACGCGCGCCCGGCCTTTATTCGCGCTTATGACATTCTGGCAGAAGGCGACGAGGATTTGCGCGGATTGAGCTTCAAGCAAAGACGCGCCCGGCTTGAGGCTTTCATAGCTGGGTTAGACACCGATCGCGTCGACTTGTCGCCCCTGGTGGACGTCACGGATATTGCGCGCCTCGAGGCCGCGCGCAATGCGCCGCCCGCGCCCGAGATTGAAGGCCTTATGCTGAAACGCTGGGACAGTGTCTATGAAGCCGGGCGTCCGAAAGGTCCCTGGTTCAAATGGAAGCGCGATCCATTCCTGGTCGATGCGGTTCTGCTTTATGCCCAAAGAGGGCATGGCAAACGCTCGAGTTTCTATTCAGATTTCACATTCGGCGTCTGGCGCGACATAGACGGCGATGATCAGCTAACGCCTGTGGGCAAAGCCTATTTCGGGTTCACCGATGAAGAGCTCAAACAGCTGGACAAGTTCGTGCGTGACAACACGCTGGAACGGTTTGGTCCGGTGCGGTCAGTCACGGCGACAAAAGAACACGGTCTGGTCCTCGAAGTCGCGTTTGAAGGCTTACAGCGCAGCCCGCGTCACAAGTCCGGCATCGCGATGCGATTTCCGCGCATTCACCGCATTCGCTGGGATAAACCGACAGCCGAAGCGGACCGTCTCGAACACCTGGAGGCTTTATTGCCAGAGAATGCGTGATGGATTTGTCGCCAAAGCCTGTTAGGGCAGGGCGATGAATTTTCGCGATTTTATCCTGTTGGCTGCGGTTTGTTTCGTATGGGGCCTGAATCTGGTTGTGACGCGCTGGGTTGTGGCGGATGCAGGTGTGCCGCCGCTCTTCTTTGCCGCCATGCGGTTTGCAGGAATCGCTTTGGTCCTGCTCTGGTTCTTGCGCCCGATCCCCAAGAATCTCGGCATGCTTTTCCTGATCGCGATGGGAATGGGCGCGGTTCACTTCGCGCTGCTGTTTCAGGGCTTGGCCAATGCTGAAGCGAGCGCGGTCTCGGTCGTCGGGCAGTTGGGCGTGCCCTTTTCGACTCTGATGAGCATGGCCTTTCTCGGCGAAGTGGTCGGGTGGCGGCGTGGGCTCGGCATCATGCTGGCTTTTGCAGGTGCGATTCTGATCGCGGTGGACCCCCAGACTTTCCAGCTGAGTTTTGGCCTGGTCTATGTCGTTATCGCGGCTTTGGTGGCGTCTGGTGCGGGCATTCTGATGAAACGCATGCCCTCTATCAGCGCGATGCAAATGCAAGCCTGGATCGGCCTGTTCAGCTTCGCGCCTTTGTTCGCGGTCTCAGGATTGTTTGAAGGCGATTTGAATGGCTGGGGCGCGTTTGTCGAAGGTGGGTGGTTGGTCTGGCTTGCGACGGCATTTGCGGTGCTCGGCGTTAGTGTGTTCGGGCATGGTGCTTTCTATACGCTGATCAAGAAGTATGACATTTCGCTGCTGTCGCCGCTGACCCTGATGACGCCCATCTGGGGCGTCGTCTTAAGTGTTGTTCTGCTCGGTGAAGTCCTGACCTTGCAGCTGGTGGTCGGCGCAGCGATTTCCCTTGGCGGTGTATTTGTTATTCTCATCCGACCCAACCGCGTGATGCCAGAAGCGGCGCTGGGCGACAAAGTGCGAGGCAAGACAGAATGAAGATCGAGGCGCGACCAAGCCCCAATTTCAACGATCGCAAACACCCTGTCGACATGCTGGTCTTCCACTATACCGGTATGGAAACAGGGCAGCAGGCACTCGACCGGATGTGTAATGCCAGCGCCGAAGTCTCCGCGCATTATATGATCTGGGAAGATGGCCGGGTTGTCGTTCTGGTCGATGAGGATAAGCGCGCCTGGCATGCCGGCGTGTCGAGTTGGCAGGGCGATCAAGACCTTAATTCGCGGTCGATTGGCATTGAAATCGTCAATGGCGGACATGACTGGCCGCTCGCCGGCGGCGTGTTGCCGCCCTATCCGAAGGCGCAGATTGATGCGTTGATTGCGCTTTGTTCGGATATTTTGGTGCGCTGGGACATCCCGTTCAATCGCATTGTCGGCCATTCCGATATTGCGCCAGAGCGCAAGGATGATCCCGGTGAACATTTTCCGTGGGATCGATTGGCACGGGCGGGAATCGGCCAATGGCCTTTGTCGATTTCCGAACACCCCGCCGTCACGCCAGACGTCATCACGACGGGCCGCGCGCTCGACGCCGGCCCGCAGCTGATCGGCCGCGGTCTCGGCCCGGGCGATGATAAACAGGCAGTAGGCCGCATGCAGAGCATGTTGATCGAGATTGGCTATGGGCTTGAAGAGACCGGCATCTATGACGCGTCAACTGAAGCCGTCGTGCGGGCGTTTCAACGACGTTGGCTGCAAGATCAGGTGACCGGCTGGGCCGACCTTCGCACCTTGCGAATGATTGGCCTTGTGCATCCATTGTTCACCATGTAAAGGCGCCCCTCCTCGTATTGCTGCGGCTGCTGACCCGCAATTTAAACGAGGACAGACCGATGATCCACCGCAGCAGAGCCTGGCGGCGCGCGCAGCGTCGCAAGCATGGCGGACATACAGATAAACCAGAGCCGCGCGCTTGCTGGCAGGAAAAGCCCTGGCGGCTGCTTTACTTTCGCGCCGCCAAGTTAAAACGTGCGCAACAGCTCGGCCGGTTCTGGCCGTATCGTGAATGGGAGCGTGTCTTGCACGACGCCGAACCGATTAAAGTCCTGTTTGTCTGCTCCAAGAATCAATGGCGCAGCCCGACAGCTGAAGCCGCGTTCCGCAAGAATCCGGATGTGTCCGTTCGATCCGCAGGGACGTCACGAAGTGCGAAACGTACGATCTCTGTGGCTGACATTCGTTGGGCCGATCTGATTTTCGTCATGGAAGATAAGCACCGGGCGCGCCTGCGGGCCCAGTTTCGCGGCGAGGTGCGGTACAAGACGATTCACGTGCTGGATATTCCCGATCTTTATCGATTCATGGATCCGGATTTGATCGAAATTCTGCAGGCCAAAGTGGCGCCAATGCTTCGCGCGAACTAGGCCGATTCCAGAGATTTCACTTGAACCTGGGTCGGGCGCGAATTGCCTTTGCCATAAAGGTTCACTTTCAGTTTTGAAATCGCGTGCACCAGCGCATTCGGTCCATACTTAATATCGCCCGTGAACTCGATATTCGGGAAGCGCTGAAAAATATGCTCATAGGCGACGCGAAGCTGCATTTGTGCGACGCGCGAACCGAGGCATTTATGCGCGCCATGACCAAACGCGATATGCTTGTCGACATTGTCCCGCGTCATGTCGAACACGTCTGGGTTCGGAAACACGTTCGGGTCGCGATTGCCAGCGCCGTACCACATCACGACTTTCTCATCCTTGGCGATACGCTGACCATTTAGCTCGGTGTCTTCCAGAACGGTGCGCCGCATATGCTTTACCGGCGAGACCATGCGCAAGGCTTCTTCCGACATGCGCGGAATAAGCGACGGGTCGTTCAGCACCATAGCCCGCTGGTCCTGCCATTCGGTCATTAATTTGATTGTGCCAGACAGCGAATTGCGGGTCGTATCATTGCCCGCAAAGATGATCAGCAACCAAGAGCCATCAAGATATTCTTGTGGCAGGTCATGATTGTCGAGTTTTGAATGCGCGATAATGCTGAGCAAATCGTGACGTGGATTGGCGCGCCGGTCGGCCATGACTTCAGCGCCATAGGCGAACATTTCTTCTACGACTTTCTTGAATCGCAATGGGAAGAGTGGCTCGCCAAGGAAGGTTCGCAATGGGTTGGACAAGAACTGACTGGCCATTTCGAGATAATGCATCCAGTGCACGATTTTCTGGCGATCTTCTTCATCCACGCCCAGCATCTCGCACAGCGTGTAAAGCGGCAGCTGATTGGAAAACACTTTCACGAAATCAACAACAGGGCCTTTGGCTTCGAGATCATCGCAGAGGGACTCAACCTTGGCGCTGACTTTCTCACGCAGCTCTTTGACATAAGCCGGGATGAAGAAATCTTTCTGCTGGATGCGCATTTGCATGTGCTGCGGCTCGTCCATGGAAATGAGATTGTCCATTGAGGCGCGAACCAGAATCTCCGGGCGCCAATGCTCACGCGGCGGCACGGCTAAATTGATTCCACCACGCTGTGAGGAGTAGATTTCCGGGGCCAATTCAACGGCCTTAATGTCATCATAGCGCGACACCGACCAGAAGCCGCTAGCGCCCTTGCGCATCTTGGACCACATGACCGGCGCTTCGTTGCGCATGCGTTTATAGAGCTCATACGGATGCCCACGGGTCCAGGAATTCGGATTCCAAAGCTGGAAGTCGGTTTCCAACATCGGATAGACCATCTCATGAACGGGCATGGCCGCGGCATTGTCGACCATGATATCGTCACTGATCAGCTTCATAAGATTTGCTCCGCAGATTTCATATCAACTTGGATTGCCCCATAGCGCGGCAAGGGACTCAATATTGGATTAAGATTAGACGCGGCTGTCCTTGGGTCATTCAACAGAAAACTGGAAATTGCTCGAGCAGATTGCGGTGCGTGGCTGGTCTCACTCGTCCAAATACACTATAGCGCCTGTTCCAGACGGCTGGGCAGTCGCCGTCCTCGGCTTGATCGGGGGTGGAGGAAAGTCCGGGCTCCACGGAGACATGGCGGTGGATAACGTCCACCCGGCGCAAGCCGAGGGAAAGTGCCACAGAAAGCAAACCGCCCCGAACTTGTTTCAGGGTAAGGGTGAAAGGGTGGGGTAAGAGCCCACCGGGGCTTCGGCGACGCGGCCCGCATGGTAAACCCCGCCAGGAGCAAGACCGAATAGGGGGTGCGCATGGGCCGTCTTCAGCCTGCGCCCCGGGTGTGTCGCACCAGGTGCCTGGCAACAGGCATCGCAGAGGAATGACTGCTGAACCCGCAAGGGGGAACAGAACCCGGCTTACAGGCCGTCTGGACATTAGATTCGATCACAATTTCCAGGTGCGAAAAGCGTTCCGGCTTGCGGTTTTTCCGCTTTCGCATAGACTCCCCCGGGGAGGACGATGATGGCCAAGGTTTTCATTTCCTACAGACGCGCGGATAGCCGGTGGCAAACCAAGCAGCTTTATGACGCGCTTTCAGACGTCGTTCCTAACCCCAAGGAAAACATATTCTACGATCTGGACTCGATGCTTGTCGGATTTGATTTTCGGCAGCGGATCGATGAGGCGGTGTCGAAATGCGATGTCTTGATCGCCGTCATTGGGCGACAATGGCTTTCAGACCTTGACTCGGACACGGGCAAGCCGCGCCTGGAGAATCCGAATGATTTGGTGCGCTTGGAGATCGCCTCCGCATTGACGCGCAACATTCAAGTCGTGCCTGTCTTGGTGGATGGAACCGAGATGCCGAAGGCGGAAGAATTACCGGCTGATATTCAAGGCTTATCCTACCGGCACGGTGTCAAGCTGAGAGTGGATAGTTTCGAGAGCGATATTGCGGCGCTGGTCCGGGGGCTCAATCTTCGGCAAGACGAATCCGATGGTCAGCCGCCAGCCCCCTCTGAGAAAGCTCAAAACAATGCGGCGCGCGAGACTTCAAAGAAAACCCGGAATGGTTCCAGTCGCGTTATGCTCGTCGGCGTGGCAGCCGTCGCGGCAGCGGCGATTGCGTTTGCGGCTTATGCGCTCAACTTTTTGCCCTTCGAAACCTCGCCGGAATCAGAGGTTTGGGTATCGAGCGACTCTTTAGGCGTACAACCTGAGCGCATCGCCCAGTATGAACTTGATTGCCAACAGGGGAGCGCGGTTGATTGTCTGAATCTCGGTTATCTTTACGAGCTGGGCGACGGCGTGGAGCAAAGCTATGACGAGGCGGTAAAGTTCTACCGAATAGCGTGCGCTGGCGATGACGCGATGGGGTGTAACAATCTCGGCGTGATGTATGAAGGCGGGCTTGCCGTGAGACAGGATTACGCTCAAGCGGTGACTCTCTATACGAACTCGTGTGATGCAGGGGTTGCGCTCGCCTGCGCCAATCTGGGTGAACTCTATGGACGTGGCTTCGGCGTTGAAGAGGACGTTCCCAAATCCATAGAGCTGATCCGGAAAAGTTGTACGGAACGCAGCGCATATGGATGTGCTGCACTTGGATATCGCTATGAACGCGGCATTGGCGTGGTTCAGAGTTATGATCGCGCCGTCGAGTTGTATGATCAAGCCTGTAACGGCGGGGAGCCGACCGGATGCAACAATCTCGGTTATATGTACCAGAACGGGTTCATCGTGACGCAAGACTATGACCGCGCGCTGCAATTATACAGGTTGGCGTGTGATAATGACGCGCCGATCGGGTGCAACAATCTTGGTTGGATGTATGAAAAAGGACTCGGCATCTCAAGAAACATGGATCTGGCGGTCGAATTATATCGCGAAGCCTGCGAGGGAGAGGCTGCAGATGGTTGCACGAATCTCGGCTATTTGTATGAGACCGGCGAGGGGGTAAAGCAAGACATGACGCAGGCTGTTGCGCTCTACATTGACGGATGCGATTTCGGCAGCGCGCAGAGCTGTAACAATTTGGGCGTCATGTATGAGAATGGTACCGGTATTGTGCAGAATGAACGCCGGGCCATTGAGCATTACAGAAAGAGTTGCACGGACGGAAATGCGCAGGCTTGCGAAAATCTCGCCAGGTTTGAAACGGAACCGTCGCCGTAATCGGTGTCGCGCAATTCGCACCAGACCATCACCGGCTGAGTGTCATCATTGCATCAGGGTCGGCATGATGGGCACCACGCGTGTTTCCATAAATTCTGTCTCATACGCGTCTTGTGGGGCGTCTCGCACGGCTTGATCCAAAGCTTGCGCATCCGGGCCAACCAGAATGCGCCAGTTTTCGTCTCTGACACCCTGTAAGATAATGTTCGCCGCTTCCGACGGATCGAGCCCATTATCGCGGAAGGCTTCGCCGCGCGTTTGCTGGTCAGCGCCATCTTCTGACAGACTGTCGGGAATATCGTCTTCGGAAAGTTCACCAAATTCCCGCATTGTATTAAGGGCGATATTCGTGCCGATATGGCCAGGCATGACCACACTGGCTTTCAGATGCGGGGCGTTGAGCTTGAAATCATTGACCAGCGCCTCGGTGAACCCTTTGACGGCAAACTTCGCAGCGGAATAGGCCGTATGGGCTGTGTCAGGGCCCAAGCTCGCCCAGAATCCGTTCACTGAACTGACATTGATCATATGGCCTTCATCCGCACGTTTAAGCGCAGGCATGAAAGCGCGCGCAGAATAATAGACGCCATACCAGCAGACGCCAAAGGTTCGCTCCCAGACTTCCCGCGGCATGTTCACAAAGCTGCCGCCACCGCCAATGCCAGCATTGTTAAACAGGAGATGGATGTGATCCGTATCGTGCTGGTCCAGCGTGTCATCGCGAAAGGCGTTGATTTGCTCTTCAATCGCAACATCCGCCAGAAAGCCAGTGACACGTACGCCTTGCGGGGCCCCATCCAGGGCATAGGCGCAGCTTTCATCCATATCTGCTTGAGAGATATCGCACATGGCGACGCTGCAGCCTTCCGAGGCGAGCTGCTTAGAGAGCGCGCGTCCAATGCCAGTGCCGCCACCTGTGATGACGGCGAGTTTTCCACTAAAATCCTGCACGTCTGATCCTCCCGATAATGCTTGTTTTGAGCAAAGTGTAGGCGGGAGAGTTGCGCTTGCCAATCCAGACGCGAGGGCAAGGTGCACAACCCCGTCAGATCAGCTCTGGCAATTCTGAGTCTTGTCCATGACGCCGAGCTGGTTGACCCGACCCGTGCCATTGTCGACGTCGAAATAGATGTCGCCATAATCATAGATGGTCGCGCTGCCTTTGGTGACGACACAATCCGGCACGCCGAACGCCGCTCGGGCTCGGATCTGTTCGCTGCCTTTGGCAATGCCGTTCGGGGTCTGGAAGCGGCTATCATGTACGATGATCCAGTAGACGCGGTCATGAGCGGCGACGGTCAGCCCTTCGAACGAATACGTCGTTGCTGCGGTTCCTGGAATGGGCGTGGTTCGCTTCGGCACACCCTTTAAGGCCAGCAATTGATCCAAGGGCATTCCAATTTCGACATCCCCGACGCGTTCGCCAGGAATGATCCGATTGTCATTCAGGGTAAGAGGTTTGCTGGCGCAAGCCGCAAACATGAACAGGCTCGCCAGCAGAGCGATGGATCGAACAGAACTCATACGGATTTACTTTCAACTGCTCGCCCCCGCAGCATTTGCGCTTCTAGACACCGCAAAACATTAACTTTGTCGAGACGCACGCGCGTGAACTCTCTGTCAGGTTTGCCTCATGCAGAGACGGGAACCGTCACATCGCCCCAGACGATAAAGTGCGGGTTGTCATAGCCACGCGCGGTCTTGCCATAAAGCAGAGGGGCGCCATTGGTCTCCGTCACACGAGCGCCGGCCGCCTCCGCGACCGCCTGGCCAGCTGCCGTGTCCCATTCCATGGTGCGGCCATGGCGCGGATACAGATCCGCCTCGCCGGCGGCAATCAGGCAGAATTTCAGAGACGACCCCGCCGAAATGATGTCAGCGACAGGCTGTGTGTCGAGAAAGGCATTGGTCTCGTCGCTGCGATGCGATTTTGAGGCGATGGCCGTCAGCCCGGCTTCCGGCGCGCGGCGGATGCGCAGAGCAGTGCGATCGGCGGTCGCAGGAACAGCGCCGCCGGGTTTGGCTGTCGCCTGCCAGGCGGAAAAACGACTCTCAGCAACGAATAAACGGTCGAGCGCCGGAGCATAGACGACGCCCATGACGGGCACACCATTTTCAATGATGCCGATATTCACCGTGAACTCGCCGCGCTTATTGATGAATTCCTTGGTGCCATCCAATGGATCGACCAAGGCGAAGCGGTTGCCATGTTCCGGGATCTTGCCGGCAGCGACGGATTCTTCAGCAATCACTGGCAAAGTCGGGTCGGCATCTGACAGGGCGGCGAGGATCAAGGCTTCTGCCTTTTCATCCGCCTCGGTCACCGGCGAGTCATCGCCTTTGCGCTCGACATCAAAATCGGTCGCATAGACCTGCATGATCAATTCGCCAGCATCCAATGCGATGCGGGCGAGAACATCTCCAGTGAGACTCATGAAACATGCCTTTCTTCAATCGGCGCGAAAATCGGATCCGCGGCGAGAATACGGTGTAGAATATTGAGCGTATCGAACGCTTGCATACTGGTCCCTGTCGCGGCGCTGTCAGGCGCCTTCAATCGCGTCAGGAAGGCTTCTAGAGATCGTTTTGCACCTTGGCTCTCATCGAATCGGTCAACGGTTTCGTGACGCGCACTTGTGCCATCGGTTCGGGCATAAACCAGGACTTCCTGACCGAAATTGTGGCGCTGTGTGTTCAGGCCTTCGAGCCACATATAGCCGCGCTCAAACCCAAGCTCGAGGCGGAAAGTCGGCCGCCATTGGCTGGCAGAGAAATGCAGACTGGCCAGAGTGCCGCTATGCGTGCGCAAGGTTGCAAGGACATTGGTTTCACTGCCAGGCGTCTCTGTGCGATCGAGATCAGAGAATCCTGAGACTTCCTGAAAGGGGCCGGCAAACAATTGGATCAAGTCGAGCAATTGCGGGCCAAGGTCGAAGGCGACACTGTCTGAGCGCTCCGCCGAAGGGCAGCCGCAAACGCCGCGCAGGGTCAATAAACGACCATACTCACCGGAAGCCTGCTTTGCCAGCGCCGCTTGTACGGAGTCGTGATGGCGCGCCGTCAGTCCAAATTGCAGGATCGACCCGGCCTGGTTTTGCTCCGCCCGTCGGATTTCGATCATATCTTCGATCGCGGTCGGGACGGCATGTGCGCAATAGACCGGCCATCCGTTTTCAAGCGCGAACACTGCCCAGTCGCGCACAGAGTCGCGCTGCCCGGTCAGCATGATGGCATCCAGAGCATCGCTTTGCATGGCGCTTTGCAGGAGCGCAAATCCTGACTCGTCTGCGTCAGCATCCAGCGCGAAGGCTGTGATATCGCCCGTCTCAGAAAATTCGTTCAATGCAAGATGATGGTCCGGATCAAGTTGATCAGCGCCGATAACGGCAATGCGAACTATGGACATACTCTACCGGCTCCCAACCTAGAGAAATCGATAGCGGCTCGATCCGATCGTCACAAGACACTCGAACAGGCTGTCAGCGAAAAAATCAGTTTATGGCCTATGGGGCGAGTGACTTGAGCAGCAACTGCGCCTGATCTTGAGAGAAATTCTCCGGCAAGGGTGCGCGCATGATCATCACGCGCGACCAGATCTGCCCGGTCAGGCCGTCTACCGCCTGGTCCAAATCAAAGTCGCGGCGAACGATTTTCTTGGCCGCGATCTCGGCCAGGATCAATCGCAAGGGCGCGCGGATATGTTCCTTCATCCAGGCTCGCCAAGTTTCGCCTGCGGCTGGGTCGTCGCTGGCAGCAATCATCGCGACTCGCAACACGGCATGACCGGAGCCAAGACGCGTGGCGTCCTCGATCGGCTGGATCAAGGCGGAGATGCGTTCAATTGGATCGCGGCCCGTTTTTGATCGTTCGGCGACCAGATCCATGGCGGCTTCGATACACATATTCCCGATGGCCGGCCACCAGCGATAGATGGTCTGCTTTGACGCCTTGGCTTTCCGAGAGACTTTGTCGACGCTGAACTTGCGCCAGCCATTCTCGGCCATTTCTTCGCGCGTCGCTTGCAGGATGGCGGCGCGGGACTGTTCGCTGCTGCGTTGGCCTTTGCGAGGCGAAGAACTTGATTGCGTCATGGTGTCCGATCGGCTGTATCTGTTACAGTTCGCGTTAACATGGAACGATGCGTTTGTCTTTCGGGACTTGCACACATTATTGGTAAAGAATCGCGCAAAAGGCTGCGCAAATTCCCGTCTAGCGCGACAAAAAGACCAAACCCGCACGACTCATGTGTCCGCTCGCGCATCGCGAGCTATATAGTCGGGCAGTCTTCCTCTGATTGTGCATTGAGGCCTTCATGGACGTTGCAATTTCAACCCTGCTCTCGCCCATTATTCTGTTCTTTGCGCTTGGCATGGGGGCGGCCCTGTTGCGGTCGCAAATGAGCGTGCCAGAGGCGGTTGCAAAAGGCATGGCGATTTATTTGATGATGGCGATCGGCCTCAAAGGCGGCGTCGAAATGTCGAAAAACCCACTGACGACCGAAGTATTGCTCGTCTTGGCAGCCGGCATTGTCTTATCCTTCCTGATACCGGCCATCGCCTTCTTACTCCTACGTTTGACCACCAAGCTGGACCGTATCGATGCTGCGGCCACGGCGGCGCATTATGGGTCGATTTCGATCGTGACATTCGTTGCCGCCACTGAAGCGGTGCGTTTGTCAGGCCTCGACAGTGGCGGTCATCTGGTGGCCGTAGCGGCATTGATGGAAACGCCAGCGATCATCACGGCATTGGTTCTGGCGGCACGCGGGCAAGCCAAGCGCGATGAGCCGATTGCAGGCTCTGAACAAGGTGAGCTGGTGCGCGAAGTGTTCCTGAATGCATCTATTGTCGTTCTGGTCGGGGCCCTGATTATTGGCTGGATTGCCGGCGAAGAGGGCACTGCGCCGGTTGAGCCTTTCTTTGTGGATCTGTTCCAGGGCGTGCTGTGCTTGTTCTTATTGGATATGGGACTGTCGGCAGGGCGCGGGCTGCGCCAGGGCTGGCGCCAACTCAGCGTTATGACGGTCGGGTTTGGCCTATATATGCCGCTCATCTCAGCCGCGATCGCGGCGACGTTCGCCGCCTTGATAGGCATGTCCGCCGGCGATGCTGCTTTGTTGATTACACTGACCGCTTCGGCCTCTTACATCGCTGTACCGGCCGCGATGCGCCTTGCTTTGCCAGAAGCTAAGCCGTCTATCTACTTGACCCTCTCACTGGGCGTAACATTTCCGTTCAATGTCACCATCGGCATTCCGATCTATATCTATCTGGCATTGCTTATTACGGGACAGGCATAAGTCATGACCAAACATCTTCGCATAGAATTGATCATTGAGCGCATGGCGCATAAGCGCGCCTGCCGTGTTCTGGAAGCCGCGGGCATGACCGGATACACCGTGCTCCCAGCGATGGCCGGCTACGGCAATTCCAAACGTTGGAGCCGCGATACGGACCTATCCGCCAGTGGCGACATGGTGGTGATCATCTCCGTCGGAGACGAAAAAAAAGTGCGCGCCACCATGAACGAAATCAGCAACCTGTTAGGGGCTCATATCGGCATTGTGACAGTGACCGAGGTTGAGGTGCTGCGACCCGGTCGGTTCTAGCTTTATTCCGCGGTGCCGCGTTTGACGGCCTCTGCGATCAGTTCGCGCGCTTTTTCGACGCCGGACCAGCCATCGACCTGGCTCCACTTGCCGGTCTCCAGATCCTTATAATGGGTGAAGAAGTGCGTGATTTTCTGCACCAGGATGTCTGGCAGATCGTGATAGGTCGCGATCTTATCGTAATATGCAGTCAGCTTCGGATGCGGCACTGCGAGGATCTTCTCATCCGGGCCTTTATCATCGGTCATCATCAGCACACCCACGGGACGGGCGCGGACAACGCTGCCCGGCACGAGCGGGCGATTGCCAACGACCATGACATCAATCGGGTCCCCATCCAGGCTGAGCGTATGCGGGACGAAGCCATAATTACAAGGATAGCGCATCTCAGTATAGAGGTAGCGATCAACGAACATCGCTCCGGACGCCTTATCAATCTCATATTTGATCGGATCGCCACCGAGCGGCACTTCAACGATCACATTCACGTCGTCTGGCGGGTTCTGTCCGGAGATAATTTTGGAAATGTCCATGGGAGGAGGCCTTTGTGTCAGCTCATTGGCGCTGCCCGTGCAGGATTGTTGCCAAGACGTCAAGCAGTCATTCTGACTTGGCCTGACGCCAGAGCGGTGCTTAACTCAAGCCAATCAGAGTGAGTATGGAAATTATTATGAAAATGCTTGGGAAAACGGCGATTTTTGCCATCGGTGCAGGCGTTTTGATCGCATCGGCTTCGGCGCAGGAATTACGCACAGCCTCAGAAAATGTCGTGGCGTGTCAGAGTGTTGAAGATAGTGCAGCGCGGTTAGAGTGTTTTGAAACCGCAGCGGCGGCGCTCTCGGCGGCCTTGACCGCTCCGGCGCCGGAGGTCATCGCGACGGCGCCAGCCACACCGACGGCAGCGAGCCCGAATGTGCCTGCTGCGCCTGTAGAGACGGCGGCTGCAGCGACCACATCTACAGAGCAGGCGGCGGTCGCGGTTGAAACGGCAGCGACGACGACGCCGGCTGACCCGAATGTGCCAAGATCCGGATTACCGTCTTGGATCCCTCGGATCACATTTGGAAGTGATCGCGAGGTCGAGAAGGAGCCCGACGAATATTCAACTCAGATCACCAGAATTCGGGTTAATCGATTGGGACGGCATTTTTTTACGACGACCGAAGGTCACGTTTGGAAGCAGCGAAAAATAGAAGAGATTCGGGCGCCGAAATCATTGCCTGCCGATGCGACATTGTATCAGAACATTACTGGCGGACTGCGCATCAAAATCGAAGAAACCGATCGAAGCTATGGCGTGGAACGTATCGAATAACAGGCTCAATCGAGCGCGTAATTAAAGCTCACGGATATCCGAGCCTCATCGGTCTGACTGGTCATGACTTCATGGCGCAGCCAGCTTTCCCACATCAGAACGTCGCCGGCTTTTGGCGCGATATAGTGAAATCTCTGAGCGCCAGCGGGGGCGTCGGCTTTGACGGGCGGCGCAGCCATCATGAGTGGCAAGCGCGGATCTTCAAACTTGATCCGACCGGCGCCGGATGGAACGGCGATATAGCACGTGCCGGAAATGACGCTGTTCGGGTGGATGTGACCTGAATGATGCCCGCCTTCGCCGAGAATATTGATCCAAAGGCTGTCGCATTTGAGCTGTGCCTGGCCGAGATCCCAATGCGCGCGAGCAGCAAATGCAGCGGCCATCACATCAAGGGCGGTTACCAGATTTGCGAAGGCTGATGCACGTGTGGGGAGGTCATCCAGCGAGACATAGGACGTATAGCCGGGATAGCCTTCACGCTCGCACCAATCATGCCCGGCGGCGTCGCCGTCTTCGAGCATCCAGCACGCAGCTTCCAGGTCTGCCAATAAAGACGAGTCGTCCAAAGCGTGGCGATCAATACGGGTCGAGAAGAGGGACGTTTGGGTCATTCACTCCTCTTATCGTGGTCTTGCGGGCTGGCAATGCACGCAATGATCGTCCTGGTGCATCAAAACCGGACGAAGTCTGCGAGATTCTCCTTTTCGGCAGACGGAAAGACGTGTAGTGAATGATATACAAATCATTCAGCGCTAAGGAGGTAGCGATGGCGGAAACCAGATTCACAGTCAATGGAGACGAACAAATCGTCGATATGGATCCGACAACGCCATTGCTCTGGGTCTTGCGGGAACAGCTAAAGCTGACCGGGACCAAGTTTGGCTGCGGCATCGCGCAATGTGGGGCGTGTACGATCCATCTCGACGGAACGCCTGTGCGATCTTGTTCAACGCCCTTGGCCGCCGCGGATGGCGCCGAGCTGACCACGATTGAAGGCGTTGCGAGCGGAGACGGCACACACCACGCCGTTCAAGCGGCCTGGATTGAACATCAAGTGCCGCAATGCGGATACTGTCAGTCCGGTCAGATCATGTCGGCGGTGGCGCTGTTGCGTGACAACCCGTCCCCCACG
Source organism: Pseudomonadota bacterium (assembly GCA_039818185.1). Taxonomy (GTDB): domain Bacteria; phylum Pseudomonadota; class Alphaproteobacteria; order Caulobacterales; family Hyphomonadaceae; genus Henriciella. The sequence continues at coordinate 19,773 of JBCBUI010000007.1, read as the reverse complement.
GATGCCGATATCGATGCTGCCATGAGCGGCAATATTTGCCGCTGCGGCGCCTATGGCCGCATTCGCGCCGCCATCAAAACAGCCGCTCGCGCTTAATCGCGCCACTTGAAGGAGACCAGATCATGGGGAAGTGGACACGCAGAGGATTTATTGCAGCCGGTGTTGTGAGCGGTGGCGTCCTGATGGTGGGCGTCGGGATTCGTGAAGGGCATCGTGCACCGAAACTTGCTGACATGATGACGGAAGACGGCGAGACGCTCGTCAATGTCTGGGTCAAACTGGCGCCAGATAACACAATCACAGCCATCGTTCCGCATAGCGAAATGGGGCAGGGCGTCTTTACCTCGATGACGCAAATGCTGGCGGATGAAATGGATGCCGATTGGCAAACCGTCACGTTTGAACAGGCGCCAGCGCACGAAGCTTATGCCAATTATCCGCTCGGACGCGAATTCCTGATGGGCGACACAAAAGTCCCCGGCTTCGTCCAGGACTCGCTGAATGGCGGCTTCTTGCGGATTGCGCAGTCCATGGGATTGCAAATCACCGGGGGCAGCACCGCGGTCCGATTTACGGGCATGGGCGGTATGCGGATTGCCGGCGCCGCAGCACGCGAAATGATCGTCAAAGCTGCAGCCAAAAGCTGGGACGTACCGGCGCGCGAGCTGCGGACTGAAAACAGCTATGTCCACCACATTGCCAGCGGACGGTCTGAGCCTTATGCCAGCTTTGCAGAACAGGCTGGCAAATATTCGCCGCCAACACAGCCAACCCTCAAAACGCCAGATCAATATACGCTGATAGGCAAATCCCTACCGCGATTTGATATTCCCGCCAAAACAGACGGTACGGCCGAGTTCGGTATAGATGTTGATCTTCCAGGCATGAAATATGCCGCTGTGATGGGACCGCCCGTCCTTGGGGCGGAAACCGTCGCCATGGATGCGACCTATGCCCAGGATATGCCGGGCGTGATCAAAGTGCTCGACAAAGGCAGTTTCGTTGCGGTGGTCGCTGACGGGTATTGGCAGGCAGAGAACGCCATCCGCCAACTCGATGTCACTTGGTCCGAAACCGGCGCAGAATCGCTCAGCCAGACAGACGTTTTTGCGCAATTGCGCGCCGCGATGGCGGATGCGGGCGACAAGGGCAAGGAAGATGTTGCGGTGGGCAATGTGCATAAGGCGACGGACTCGGCGGCGCGGGTCTATGAGGCAGAGTATTCTGTTCCCTTCCTGGCACATGCCGCAATGGAGCCGCTGAACGCGACCGCCTGGGTCCGTGACGGCAAAGTGGATCTGTGGTCCGGCCTGCAAAACCCGCTAGCGGTTCGTGACGAAATTGCGGGTGCGACAGACAGCAAGAAAAGCGATGTCACAGTGCACAATGTCTTTCTTGGGGGTGGATTCGGGCGTCGTTCGAACCCTGACTATCCGTTGATGGCCGTCGAGATTGCGAAAGAATTCGATCACCCGGTAAAGATGATCTGGTCGCGCGAACAAGACACACAGCAGGACTGGTATCGTCCGGCCTCTGTCAGCCGCTTCCGGGCGGGCCTCGATGAGGAGGGCATGCCGGTCTCCTGGGACAATCTGTTCACCCAGAAGCATGACCCGCCTGAGGCGTCGCACATTCCATACAAAATCGACAATCAATTGATCCATTATGCGCATGTTGATCACCATGTACGCTTTGGGCCGTGGCGATCCGTCGACCATACGCAGCACGGCTTTTTCATTGAGAGCTTTATTGATGAGCTAGCCGATCAAGCCGGTATGGACGGCTATCAGTATCGCCGCAAATTGCTGCAACATTCACCGCGCTATCTGGCCGTGCTGGATGCGGCAGCGCAGGCCGCCAATTGGGGCCGCGATGTCCCAGAAGGACGGGGCTTGGGCATTGCTCTGGTCGACTCGTTTGGCACAGTTGTGGCGCAAGTGGTTGAGGTCGACGTCACCGGCCCGGAACCGAAAGTCGTGCATGTCTGGTGCGCCGCAGATCCCGGCTATGCTATGAACCCGGATGGTTTCGTGGCGCAGATTGAGAGCGGCATCATTTATGGCCTGACGGCGGCGCTCTACGGCGACATCACGATCGAAGACGGCGCTGTGGTGCAGTCAAATTTCCATGATTATCCGATGTTGCGCATGAGCGAGGCGCCTGAGATCTCGGTTGAGATCATCAATAGCGGTGCCAAGGTCGGTGGCGGCGGCGAACCCGGAACGCCGCCAATTGCGCCAGCGCTCGCTAATGCTGTCTTCGCAGCAACGGGGGTGCGTGTGCGCAGTCAGCCGATTGCGAATTTCCAGGAAGGTTTGAGCTAAACAGAGCTTTTTTGTTACTCTGAGGTGTTTCAACCTATTCGTCTTCCGGACAGGCGCGGCGGGCGGCGAAAATTTGCCGGGAGTCGACGCTAATGCCAGCATCGCTTAACATGTTGCGGCCGATCAGAAGCGGATAGTTGAAGCCCGACCGATCGGCGAGATTAACCTCACCGCGCACACGCACGCCCGCAATGCACATATCCATCATCACGACAGGCCGGACAATAAAGCCGCCGCCGCGGCGGCGGATCGAGACCCAGCGGACCACCGGCTCGGTATAGACGACTTCCTTGCCGCCCCGGCTGGTCAATCGGAATGTGATCATTTCCGGCATCTCGCCGGTTGCGATGGCATCTTCCAGCGGCGAGATTTCCAGTGCCGGCGGATCATCTGGCGCCGGGCCTTCCATCATTTGAATGCTCAGCATGGCGCGGGCGTCAGATTCTGTATCGGCCAATTGCTCAGCCAGACTGGGATCTTCGATCACCAAGTCGGCGGCGCCGGCGGCGATAATGTCGGCATGGATGGAGGTCGTTTGAGCGCCGCTATCCAGCTTTGCCGACATCAATAATCGGTCCGGCATAATGCGCGCGTGTTCGACCCAGCCGCGTGTATACGTCTCTTGAACGCCAACCGTGGCTGCCAGAAATGTGAAGATGGAGAATAGAAGCATAAATAGGTTCAGAGGCGTCCCGAATTAGATTTTCGACACCGCGCGTATCAGGGTTCGCTGGAATGGTCACTATCCCAGTTGATCCAAACTTCACATGAATTTTTGGCGAGGATGAGGCGCCTACATTTGCATCGTCCAGCCTTCGACCCCCATCGCCGCCTGACGGACGGCTTCGGACATGGTCGGATGGGCGTGACAGGTCCGCGCAACGTCTTCTGATGACGCGCCGAACTCCATCGCGATACAGATCTCATGGATCAGTTCGCCAACGCCGACGCCAATCATGTGGGCGCCAAGAATGCGGTCTGTGCCTTCTTCAGCGAGGATTTTCACAAAGCCCAGCGTCTCGTGATTGGTCCGGGCACGCGAATTGGCCATGAAGGGGAATTTGCCCTTCTTATATTTGATGCCGGCCTCTTTCAGCTGCTCCTCGGTCTTACCGACCGTGGCGATTTCCGGATTGGTGTAGACCACCCCTGGCACGAGATCATAATCAACATGGCCCGCTTTGCCGGCGATCAGCTCGGCAACGGCGGCGCCATCATCTTCGGCTTTATGCGCCAACATCGGCCCGGCAATACAGTCGCCAATCGCCCAGACTCCCGGGGCGACTTTGAAATGATCGGTGGTTTCGATCACGCCGCGGCGATCGGTCTTGCCGCCAACAGTTTCGAGGCCCAGTCCTTCCGTATAAGGCCGCCGGCCGACCGCAACGATGACGATATCTGCGTCCAGGGTTTCCGCATCGCCGCCCTTCGCGGGTTCCATCGTCAATTTCAGCTTGGTTTTGAGCTTTTCGACGCTGGTCACTTTGGTACCGAGTTTGAAATTCAGGCCCTGTTTCTTGAACGTGCGCTGAGCCTCTTTGGCGATTTCATTATCGGTGCCTGGCAGAATGCGGTCGAGATATTCAATTACGGTGACCTCTGACCCAAGGCGTGACCAGACACAGCCCATTTCCAGACCAATCACGCCAGCGCCAATCAGGACGAGCTTTTTCGGGATCGCTTTCAGGCTGAGCGCGCCCGTATTGGACACGATCCGCTCTTCATCGATTTCGATACCAGGCAGCGTCGAGGGTTCAGATCCCGTCGCGATGACAATATTTTTGGTCGTCAGCGTTTGAGTTTTTCCGTCCGGTCCGGTGACCTCGACTTGGCCAGGGCCTTTGATCTGGCCTTTGCCCTGAATGTGGTCGACTTTATTCTTCTTTAGCAAGAACGCGACGCCCTTAGTCAGGCCGTCTACAGCGTCGGCCTTTTGCGCCATCATCTGCTCAAGATCGATTTCCAGCTTGCCAGTCTTGATGCCCATGCTGGCGAAATCATTCTTCGCGGCTTCGTAAAATTCTGATGCGTGCAGCAAGGCTTTGGAGGGGATGCAGCCGACATTGAGGCAGGTACCGCCCAATGTGGAGCGCATTTCGATGCAGGCAGTTTTCAGCCCTAATTGTCCTGCCCGGATTGCGCAATTGTAGCCGCCTGGGCCACCGCCGATGATCACGACGTCATAAGTCTCTGCCATGGAATTTTTGCCTGTGTCAGCTCGCCAGTAGAATGTGGCGGCAACCTAGTGTGGTCTTCGGCAATTGCAATCGAGAAACGCCCTAGGGGCGACGTAATGTCAGCAACAGGACAGATAGGGCTATCGCGGCGAGGCCAAAGATCACTTCGTCCATCCAAAGTCCGGAATCCGCTCCGGATATCGCCATCAATCCACCCAGGATTGCGAATAAGACAGAGCCAATCGTTGCGATCGTTGCGCCCAGGCGTACATTCAGAACAATGATCAGCCCGCCGAGTGTCATCAAAGACGTGCTGACCACGCGAATAATCCCGGTCGGGGGTTCAAACAGAGCGCTCGCAATGTCACCACCGCGGCTGGTAAATGCCAGGATCGCTTCAAGCGCCCCCCAACCGAGCCATAACCCCAAGCCAAGCATGACCAATCCGGCGATTTGTCTGATCATGAATTATCTCTCCATCAATCCTCTATCATGCGGATTTGACAGGGATTTGCAAACGCACAGGAAAGGAGTCGCGGTATTTTCTGGGCGCGAATGTGGCGGATTAGTGGCGGCGCTGGCGCGCCATCATTTTCCGACCCTCAGCCGCAAAGTGCGCGCGTTGACGCAGAATGGCTGCCGGCAACGGTTTACGTTGCCGCTTTCGAGGAGCGCGTTTCGGTTCGATCGCGGGCTCTGGCAGGACAACGAGCTGTGCATCCGGTTCCGGCGTCGCGTGCGGGCTTTGGGGTGGTTTTGGACTGCGGCAAAGTTCCCAGACGGCGATGCCGAGCAATACGGCGCCTGCTGCCGCACCTGCGACGGCGCCTTCGCCGGCGCTTGGATCGCGCCACCAGCCGGCTTCAAAATCGACCAGGAAAACGCATGGAAAGCCTGCCACCGCGCCCATGAAATACCAAAGTCGGGCGGCTTTTTGCTTATTGCCGAGGCTCAATGCCGCCGCATAGAAGCACAAAGCGGCGAGGAAATATGGCGCACCATAGGCGATTCCAAGCTCGCGCCAGTCAATCCCGGTTAACCCCGCCATGGCTTCTTCTTCCAGCATGAAGCTGGCGACCATCATCAGACTCGGCCAGCGGATCGCGGCCATTGCTCCAAAAGCAAAGGCAATTGCATATAGCGCAATCAGTAAGGCGATCAGTCGTCGTGGCATATTTTCTTAATAGACCCGTAAAATTGATATGCGATGAACATGTTCGAAGGAATTGCGTTATGTTTCGATCTGCACCCCCTCAAGTGCCCATGGCGCTTATGTTTGCTGGCGTTATCCCGTTCGTCGCGACGTCTGGACTGATGTTCGTCTGGCGCAACGACCCGGCCTTGAAAGTCACGATGGCGCCCTGGCTATTGGTCTATGCCGCGGTGATCTTGAGTTTTCTCGGCGGGGTTCGCTGGGGCGCAGAAATTGCGAAACGGGAACGTCCGCGATTTGCGGAGCTGGGGCCTGCTACGCTGGGTGCTTTGATCGGGTGGGGCCTTGTTATGGCGTCCTTCCGATATGGCGCCTTGCCGCCAATCTTCGGGGCGATGGCTGGCGCCATGGTGCTGCATTACGTCTATGACAGCATCTCGCCTGAGCTGCCCATCTGGTATCGGAAAATGCGGTTCTGGCCGACGCTCGGCGCCGTGCTTTCTTTGATGCTCGCCTTCTTCTTACTCGGCGGGACTTAGCGTTCGCGGCTTTGGCAGGTTGATTCCTGCAGCGCGGAAGCTGATCCCGGCCAGGACCAAAGACACAATCGCGTTCCAGCCCGCCATTGAGAGCCCGTAACGCCCTTGCCACGGATCGTCTGTGCAAGACGGCACACCTTGGCGCTGATTGAGATTGCTCAGATCGATCGCGTCCATATCTATCGTGGTCGAGAGACAGCCGCTCGGCGCTGGCCAGAATTTATATTCCACTCCGGCATGATAAGCGGCGACAACAGCGCCGGTTAAGAAGACCAGGCCCAGCATAATATTGAAGGCCAGAATGAATCGCGGGTTCTGGCGAATTTGCCACAAGATCAAGGCCGTCATGGTCATGGCGACCACGGCCCAATAGACTTCGCGCTGGCGCAAACAGAGCGGGCACGGCAAGAGCAGCGCAAATGTTTCGAATGCATGCGCTGCGGCCAGCATGAAGCCCGAAGCTGCCAGCGCTAAAGCTGGCCAGCGCCAGGTTTTCAAAAGAGGATCAATACGCTGCATCATTCCCCATAGAATCGGGTCTCAGGCGCCAAAAGTCCATGCGGCAACGGGGCACGGGGGTTTACAGAATTGTCATTTGCGGCGTTGGCCTGAAATCAGCCTAGGATCATGGCTTTCAACGAAGAGATGATCCAGGTCGACCCAGTCAGAAGGATGCCAATCCAGACTGATCCCAGAATGGCGCCGAGAATGACCAGCACGCCGTCACGCGCCATCAAGCCAAAAGCGACGATGGCGACCGCGATCGCGGGCGTGGAATTGGTCAGCGGCAGGGGGACCAGGATCGATGCGCAAAAGGCGGTCAGGAACAGGGCCACGATCCGTTCCATGGACTTCCCGGTTAAGAAAGTTAGGCGCGGGTGTGAAATCACTTCCAGCCAGCCAAACCATTTGCGCCCGAAACGCGAGGTGCGTTTCAAACCGTCTTTGTTGATCATGCGTGCGCCAAACTTTTCAGGCAGCCAGGGCTCTTCGCGCCCAGCCAGCATTTGCAGAGTCAGCGCCATCATGGGCAAGGACACGACTTGCGGGACGCCATACAAGAAGGGAATGGCGCAAGGCAGCGCCAGAATGAACAGCATGGCGCCAAAGGCGCGTTCTTCCAACCGATCGAGAATACTGTGCAGGCTGAGACCCTCATCCGGGGCCTCCTCGGCCATAGCTTCAAGCGATTGCAAAAAGGTCCGTTGAGGGCGTGTTGTATCCGTCATGACCGGCTCCTTAGCCAAGTTTTGCGCCACCGCAAAGCGGTGATTGACGGATCGCCTCGACTGCGGCAGTTAGGCGCTCTTCTACCTGACACGTGCCTCCCTGGCGGAATTGGTAGACGCGACGGATTCAAAATCCGTTTCTGGCAACAGAGTGCCGGTTCGAGTCCGGCGGGAGGTACCATTGGATTGTCCATAGACGTCCATCGAAGTCCAAAAAATTCATTAAAAACAGCGTAAAGAGCTGGATTGGCGTCCATGGTTGTCCACGGGCATTTGTGGCAATCTGAGCCGATTGTTGGTATTTTGTTGGTATAATCCTTGCGTTCGATACCAACACGGAAAGAAATACCAACAAATGAAGCTAAATGATCGAAAAATCAGGAACTTAAAGCCAGAGAGTAGACCTGTTCGGCACAGTGACGGGTACGGATTGTTTCTCGAGGTTACGCCTAAAGGTTCGAAGCTTTGGAAAATGGCCTATCGTTTTGGTGGTAAGCAGAAGCTCCTCTCTTTCGGTGCCTATCCGATTGTGACGCTCTCGCGAGCGCGCGAAAAATGTATCGACGCAAAGCGCCAGCTTTCTGAAGGAGTAGACCCTCGTGCACAGGCTGCAGAAATCAAAGCGCAGCGAATAGCGAAAACCGAACATACGTTTGAAAAGATCGCGGCTGAGTACGTGGAGAAACGGAGAAAGGAAGGATTGTCTAAAACGACCATCCAAAAGAAGGAGTGGTTTATTCAATTAGCCTGTGCAGACATCGGCAAAATTCCAATCAAAGAAATCACCGCACCCATCATTTTGATTCCACTACGTAAGCAGGAGGAACGAGGAAACTACGAAACCGCCCGGCGGCTTAGGTCGACCATTGGACAAGTCTTTCGATATGCGGTGGCGACTGCGCGCGCGGATACCGATCCAACTTTTGCGCTTCGCGACGCGCTTATTACTCCCCGTGTTCAACATCGAGCGGCAATGACGAAAAGGGATGACTTTAAGAATCTCGTCCAAACAATTTGGACGTTTAAAGGTAGCTCGGAAAGTATCATCACGGCGCTCAAATTGATGACCTTCCTTTATACCCGTCCGGGGGAGCTTAGGTTGTCATCCTGGGATGAGTTTGACTTAAAAAATGGCGTTTGGACGATCCCCGCAGAGCGTATGAAAATGCGCCGTGAACACACCAAGCCGCTTTCTCAACCTGTCATCGATTTGCTCAAACAACATCGCTCAGTTTCAGAAGGGCATAGCCGAGTCTTCCCATCGCTCACAGGTCGAGACCGGCCGATCAGCGAGAATACGATGAACCAAGCGCTTAGAAGAATGAGTTTTTCACCGGATGAAATGACATCCCATGGTTTTAGAGCATCAGCTTCTAGTTTGATAAATGAGAGCGGCCTTTGGAATCAGGACGCTATTGAAGCCGAACTTTCACATGCGGATCCAAATCAAGTCCGTAGGATCTATCACCGCGCTTTGTATTGGGAAGAGCGGGTTAAGATGGCGGCTTGGTGGGCAGACGAAGTGTTGAAGATGGTGGCGGACAATTAGCGGTTCCAATTCGATTCCACCTGACTCTGAGTCAAAAACCAGGAAACGATCACAGAAAAGTAAGCAATAAAAAAATGTTTTGTTGTTCTTTGCGATCACAGAGTGTCACACAAAACCGCAAAATTCGTGGTTTGCGTTACACTTGCGTTACAGTTTGCGCACGCACGATGAACAATCGTGAGTACGGAATACTACGGCATTTGAGCGGTTTTTGACACCGCACATTCTTCGCTCAATCGGTGGGAACGAGACCGCGCGCTAATTGCGCTTCATATGAGAATGCACGTCCATTCGTGACGATGATGCGCTCAAAACCTAATATTGCGGCCATACTATAAACATCCAATTCTTGGCTAACACCCATCTCGGATATTGCAGGAGAGAATCGTAGGACTGAGGTCATGCGGGCGAGCATGGCGCGCGCGATGTAAGGGGTCATGCCGTCGTCCACTTCGAGCGCTACAAACAGCAGTGTTTTACGACCATCGCCTACCGTTTGAACTACAATAGGTATGATCCTATCCCCACTTGTCGCCGCTAAATTGATTTGATCGGCAAAGAACATTCTTTCAGGTGGTCCGATGTTTCTTAGCGCACCAAATTTGATTTCACGCACTTCGCGATAAGTGATCACAGGGAAATATCGAGTTTCCCCTGTCGCCTGAGCCGCAGTCGCATCAATTTGACTGATGTCTGGCTGGGAGGGCATATCTTGGGGCGTGGTTTGGCACGCCGCGCACAACCCTAACACGGCGAGCGCGCTCAACGATTTTTTGGTTTTACACTGCATCAAATTTCCTTTCGGGCTTAAAGCTGTTGCATGGTGCGCGAGGGCAGAGCCGGTTGGATTCAGACCGTTGGACTTTCATGCGCCATGCCGTGTTGAGTGGTTGGAGACGCTCGTCCTCCCAGAGCCAAGCAAGCCGGTACGAGCAGCAAGATGACAAAGCTCGCAAATGCGAGGCCGAAGGCGATGCTCAACGCCATCGGAATCAAAAATTGAGCTTGAATGCTGGTTTCGGAGATCATCGGGAGCAGTCCTATAAATGTTGTAAGTGTTGTGATCATAATCGGCCTAAAGCGGCGTTGGACGGCGTCGATGATATTATCCGTCTTGTCGCCACCTTCCCTCTGCCGCTTATTAAAATAATCGATCAGTACGATGCTATCATTGATGATGACGCCAGATAGCGCGACGACGCCGAACAAAGACAAAAAGGACAAGTCGAATCCCAAGAGCATGTGTCCGAAGATCGCGCCAACGAGACCAAACGGAATGATCGCCATGATCACAAGCGGCTGGAAGTACGATTTGAGAACGCTGGCAATTAAGGCATAGATCGCCAAGATGGCGATCAAGAAATTCCTTACCAAAGTTGCCATTTCCTCGGCTTGGCTTCGCGCTTGGCCTTCCGAAGATATGATCAACCGCGGATGCTCCACCGCTAAAGCGGGTAGGATTTCGGACTGGATAAAGGCCGTTACCGCGTTCGGAGTGGTCACGGTTTCGTCAACGTCGGCATCGATAGAAATAACGCGTAACCCATCCACACGGTCAATGGTGACGAAGCTTCTCGTTTCTTCAAAACTTGCAACCGTGCTGAGCGCAACTTCTTCGCCATTCGACAAAGGAATTCTTAGGCGAGCCAGATCCGCAAGACTTCGGCGTTCGGCTTCCGGGAAGCGAATATAAACTTCTATTTCTTCTCCGTCTCTTTGGAATCGCTGCACTTCTTCCCCGAAATAGGATCGACGGATATTGCGGGACAAATCGTCTACGGTCAGCCCTGCCGCGATGCCCGCCGGGGTGAGAGAGAACTCAATTTGGCGTTTGCCAGGTTGCGCCGTTGACTCGATTTCGCTCACGCCCGCAATTGTTTGCATCTGTTGGATGAGGGATTCCGCTGCTCGAAGGAGTTGGTCTTCGCTGGGATGCGATAGGTTGAAGCTTACATCTGCGCCGCCTGAGAGCCCGGAGGACTCAAACGTCAATGACTTTATACCTGAAACGGACCCGACGGCTTGACGCCAGCGACGCTCGATTTCAGCGGAGCTTAACCCTCGGGTGTCTGCCGGTGCGAGTTCGAGTGTCGCCACTGCGATCTCTGGGCGTAGTTCAGTGCCACTCGCCCCAAATCCAGAAGAAAGCTCTCCGCCTATCGTGACGGAGATCGACCGATAAAGATCTTCAGGTTCATCCGAGAGGCTTTCCTCTAAGCCATCGAGGACGCGCTGCATCGCGGCTTCTGTTTGTTGAAATGGCGTCCCAGCCGGCATTTCCAGCGAAACGGTAATTTCGTCCCCTTCGACCGTTGGAAAGAATATGAACCGGATATGTCCACCCGAGAGCAACCCCGAGGTCGCAATCAGAACAGCTAAGCAGCTCGCAATGACAACGTAGGGATAGGTCACGCTAAGACGCGCGAGCGGCACAAACACCGCGTCTCTAACGCCGTTCAATCCAGATTGAACGGCTTCCTTGAGCTGTCGCATTGCGCCGACACTCCAATCACGCCCGTGCGCCAGGTGGGCGGGCAGGATCAGAAACGCTTCCACCAGAGAAATGAAAAGAACACTCAATACAACGATCGGGACGGGGCGCATCATTTGCCCAATTAGCCCGGTCGATTGCAGGAGCGTCGCAAAAGCGAACATTGAGGTGGTTACCCCAACTAGGACAGGAATAAACACGCCTTGCGCTCCAAGGATCGCTGAGCGTTCGCCATGACCCTGCCGCTCTTGTTGTTCGTGAATGTTTTCGCCGACGACCACGGCATCGTCGACGACAATACCCAATACGACTATGAGGCCGAGCAAGGAGGTCATATTTATCGTGGTGAATTGGCCGAACAGAATGAAGCCACCGATAAAGGCGGCGGGAATGCCAATGCTCGTCCAGACCGCTAGACGCAGATCCAGCGTGAGCGCCAGAAAGACAAATACGAGCGCGAGCCCCATGATCGCATTTCGGGCGAGAAGATTGACTCGATCCCCAATAATCTCTGTGGAGTCTGCAACGCCTGTGACCTCAATACCTGAGGGCGGCGTGTAGGTCTCAAAGAAGCGCGCAACCGCTTCTCGAACATCAAAAGCGTCCTCGTCAGTGGCCCGATCAATCTGCAGGAACGCAGCAGGTTTGCCATTATAGGTATTCACCAATGGGACTTCGACAAACCCATCGCGAATGGTCGAGATATCACCCAACCGAACCCGCTGGCCTCCAGTGTCGCTCAAAACGATGACATTGGCCAAAGCTTCAGCGTCGCGTGCCTCATTGTCCGTCCGAAGTAAAATATCACCGCCGGAGGTGCGAATGGTGCCGAGAGAAAGGCTGACCGAGGACGCGCGTACGGCGTTTGCGACCTGGTCGATCCTCAGTCCATATGCGCTAAGATCGTCCTCTGAGACCTCAATAGAGACTTCGTAGTCGCGAACGCCTTGCAGCGTCACCATGCTGATACCATCGCTCGAAATTAGATCCCGGCGCAGTGTCTCGGCTGCTTGCTTCAAGCGTTTTTCGCTGACATCGCCAATCACAACGAGCCGCATCACAGACGAGACGGCCGACGCCACCGAAATCCGCGGTTCGTTTGCATCTTGTGGGGGAAAGTCTGTTAAACCGTCGACTGCGGATTGTGCTTCTTCTTTGACAGACTGTGCATCGGCAAAGTCGCTTAGTTCAAGGTTCACCGTCCCAAAGCCTTCCGAGGCGGTAGAGCTCACGCGATCAACACCTTCAAGGCCGAGAACGGCATCTTCGAGACGCCGTGTAATGGCGTCCTCCACTTCTGCAGGCGTCGCTCCGGGATATTCTACCGCGATGGAGACCATGCGAGGGTCGATTTCCGGCAAGACTTCGGCCTTGGTTTGTCCCATCACGATCAAGCCGCCAATCAGCAGTACAAACATTAGCAGATTTGCGGCGACTGCATTTCGTGTGAAAAGCGCGATCAGTCCTCGCGGCTCGGACCCATTGTCGCTCATGGTCGCGCCTCAGTAGTTCCGATTTGTCCGGCAATGGCGACCGGGTCTCCCTCCTGAGGATTGTTCAGCGTTGTTATGATTATTCCATCGGCAACATCGAATGGTAGCGTGACTATGTTGCCGGCTTCAGCAGAGACGAATTGCGGACGTCGAGGTGCGAGGGTGCCTGATTCAATGACCCATACCGTCCTATTCTCTTGAACCGCGCCTTCGGGGAAGACATGCGCGTTCGGGATCACCGGACCCGCAATTTCAACGTCTACAAAGTCCCCCGGCCGGAGAGTCACGGCTTCGGTGAATTCAAGTATCAACCCTGCAAGCCGCGTTTGGGCATCAAGCTCGGCTTCCTCTCGCGTCACGCGCGCCGCATATGAGGGGCGTTCTTGTTGAAGAGCGAGTTGTCGAGTGCGCACAATCGCATCCCGTCCAGCGGCGGGTGACAGCCCGTCCAGGACGGCGGAGTTGACCGGTACGGACACCTCGACACTGGAGGGGTCATAGGCGCGGCCATAGGACTGACCCGCGGATAGATTCTGTCCGACTTCAATCGTTGTGGACAGAATACGGCCTTCAAATGGAAGTGAAAACGTTACGCGTGAGAGATCCAGTCGTGCATCGGCGATCGCGGCTTCAGCTGAGCGAACCGCAGCTTCCGCGCGAGCCAGTTGAGGCTCGCGAGCAACATTTTCGGGAATGGGTTCATTGGGGCGGACCAAAGCCCATTCACGTCGAGCAATCTCAGCTTCCGCGCGCTCGACCTCCAAGTCGGCTTGACGGGCCGCAAGATCAGCATTCGCGCGTTCGATGTTCGCGCGGTAATCGGCATCATCAAGTCGAAACAGCACTTCACCCGCCCCAAAGCGCCCGCCTGATGCGAGGGCAGGGTTCACAGAGATCACCCGGCCCGAGACTTGCGGACTAAGATCAATCGAGTTCCGGACCTGTACAGTGCCCGTTTCATTTAATCGGATTTGCGTATCGCGGACGAGCGGTTGAACGACATCCACTGTTTCAACTGATGATGCTGACGCTTGAATTTGCGGCGCTGTGGAGGTGTTTGAGAGGACCCGATTTACTAACAATCCAAACGCTAAAACCCCAAATACCAGACCGACTTGGATCCAACCTTTGAAGCGGTCTTTCGTCGTGGTCGTGGCGGTCGTTGTTTCTGTGGGTTTGTCGTCTTCATGCGTCATAAGGATTTCCTAGTCGGGTCCGCCTGAACTGCGACGGGCATATCTGACCAGTCTCCGCCGAGGCTTAAAAATAGGTCGATCCGCGCGTTTAGAATGGCTTGTTCTGTGAGGATCAGGTTTTGTTCCGCCGCATTCAGACTGCGCTGTGTCTCCAATACAGAAAGCAGAGACGCGAGCCCTTGCTGATAGCGTCCTTGAGCAAGTTCATTCGAAAGACGCGCGGTTTTGAGAGCCGCATTGAGCTGGTCGCGTTGCGCCTCTAAACCGGTTAAATCTGATAATGCGAGCTCAACGTCTATAACGGCAGCGTGCATCGTTCGCGCAAACGCATTGGCAAGTTCATCCGCGCGCGCTTCTTCGACTTGGATCTGCCTCCTAATGCGCCCGCCTTGAAAAACGGGCGCTGTCAATGAGCTTGCGAGACTTGAGATATATCGATCCCAATCAAAGACGTCGTTCGGTGTGTCGCCTTGAAAGGACAGCGAGGCGCTCAACGCCATCGCCGGGTAAAGACTTGTTCTTGCTGCACCAATATCTTCTAAAGCTGCGAGGTATCTCAGTTCTGCTGCAGCGACATCAGGTCGACTGGCAAGCAGACTCGCCGGTCGACCCGGAGAGATCGAAAAGTGCGAGTAAGGTATCGCTGAGCCCTTATAACTCGACTGTGTTTCGCCGGGCGAGCGCGCCAATTGCTCGTCTATGATCAGAAACTGCTTCGCCAAATCCGTTTCAATTTGGGGAATATCAACGAGGGCCGTTTCGAGATTTTGCAATGCGATTTGAACATCGCTCGCCGACACGGCTTCGGAGCCTCCTGCATATCGCTGGTTGGTCAGGTCGTAAGTCGCTCGGAAACTCTCCGCTGTTCGGTTTGCAAGTGCAAGGCGACGCTCCAAGGCGGACGCCGAAACATAGTTTTTTGCAAGTGCCGCAATTTCACGTTGCTCCGTGGCGCTGATAACAAGTTGGCTCGCTATCGCATTTAATTGCGCCGCACGCTGTGTAGCTCTCAATCGTCCAAAAATATCGGTATCAAAATCAAGTAACAAGCCTGCCGAATAGGCCTCTGACCAGGAAAAGTCGCCGGTAAAATCTGGCGCTCGACTGGTCGAGATATCAGAAAAAGCCAAGACGGAAGGAAGTCTCTGTCCACCTGCAATCTTGGCCGACAATAGCGCTTGTTCGGCCTGCAAACGGGCTTCTTTTAGAGTTAGGGAGTCGCGGCGAAGCGTTTCCACCATTGCATCCAAATTCGCGCCGCCGACTTGGATCCACCATTCAGAGGTTTGAACGGATTCTACGGCGCTAGAGCGATCCGAAAAGTATCGCTCCAGGCCCATGGTTTCATCAATCGTCGGCAAAGACTCTGGCGACGGGGTCAGCATGCAGCCCGGCAGTGTGACCGAGAGGAGGGCGGCCCCTAACCAATTGGTGTTTTTAAGACTGACCAAGTACCTTGCCTCCGAAGACGCGCGCCCGCAAGCTGCCTAGAAATGTCGGAATGGCGAGCCCATGAGATTTGGGCCGCCATCCCCAAGTCTGTTGTTCTAGATTGAGCCATCAGCGTGAGCAGAAAGCTCGTCTGGCGAGAGGGTGCCGTCTTCGTTCGTATCGGCACTTTCGAACATCGGCGCAGGGGCTTCCATCATTTCGGTTTTAGATATTTGACCGTCATTATTGGTATCAGCAGTTGCCGATAGGTCATTGAAAGCTGCCTGAAAGCGGCTTTTGCCAGGGCCAAAATTTGGGCGATCTTTGGAATCAATGACGCCGTCACTGTTTCGATCCATACGGCCAAACATCGTGCTTCGCATATCGAGCACTTCTTGCCATTCAATGCTGCCATCACCATTGGCGTCTGCGCGTGAAAGGCGGTCTGATGCCGACTGGGCTTGGGCGTTGCTCGCACCCGCTAAAGCTATCATACCCGCCACGGTTGCAAGTCTGATGTTGCGACCTGAAAACCAAGTTGTCATAAAAAACACTCCTATGTGTGTTATTCAAAAATCAAGGCCCCTGCACCCACAAATTAATGCAATACATTAAATCTTAGCGCGCGCAATATGTTTTCTGCTCAAGATGTGAGTTAGAGGCTCAAAACTGTCGCAAACCACTCAGCTGATAAATGTGTCGACTACTCTGCTGTGTCCTCATCCTTCCATTCGTGTATGGCCGTAACGACACAGCGTCCGCCGCCATATCGTGGGCGCCCGGTGAATACATCGTCGCCCCGCTCGAGACATGAAGAGGCACCAGAGCTACGCGTGGTGATTGCCGAAAACGCGCTGTCAGGGTCGCAGCTGCCGACGAGTTCAAGGTAGTACCACTGCCCTTGGGCCTCGATCAGCATTCGCTTTCCGTCGAGCGCGCGCCAGCCATCGCTCGACCGAGGACAGATGCGAGGCACCGTTTCACCCTTACTCGATGCGATGTCTTTTTCCTGTTGTTCTGCCGCTTCTGCGTCCGCGGCAACGTCTTCAGGAGAGGTTGTGCAACCCACCAAAACCGCGCTCAGAAGAGTGATTCCGGCGACCTTGCATAGAGTTTTGAATCGGACTTGTGGCATGTGAGAGTTTCCCTTAGGCGTCAGTGAGTTCATTTCGCAAATTCCTTTATGTCGACCACATGCAGAGCCGCGCGATTTCTCTGGGAAGCCGGTCAGACAAGCAATGAGGGTTTGACAATTAATATAAAGCATTAATATGCTGGCGGTTCAAGAGAAGCGTAAAAAACGCATCAAGGCGAATGATTAAGCGCCGGACGACGCGAGAAGGGAGCGCGCAAACATGATTTGGATCGCAAGGGTCACCGGGACACTGGTTTTTCTTTTTTCTTTATTGTTGGGCGCTTCTGCGCTGATTAATCCAGAGCGGGCAGGCGAAGCTTTGGGCTTCGTTCCGCTGACGGATATGGGACGCAATTCTATACGAGCAGACATCGTTGCGTTTGCTTGGGGAAGTGCATTGTTGAGCGCGGGTGGGCTCTTCACAGGTCGAGGACGTTGGTTCTTGGGCGCCGCAACGCTCTTCGGCATAGCTGTCTCTGGCCGTATTCTGGATGTGATTGTCGCTGGGCCACCGGAGGGCGTTGCGCCGGCCATTGTCGTTGAGTTAATCGTCGTCGCCTTTGCACTTATCGCCGCAAAATGGCTGCCCAATAGGGCGGCCTAAGACGGGGATCATTTCTACGTGAATAAGCCTCGGATTAAAAATCGCCACACCCCCCAAATCATTGCGATAAACAGACCTAGAATGGTGAGGCCCACAGCGACAATCCACGGCCAGTAATGCAACCATACTTTTTGTGCGATGTTCGCGCCAATTTGTTCGATTACATCATATCCCTCGGGCAAAGGCAGCACGCCGACCCGGTCTGCGTAGGCCTCGTAATCCAACATCATAGCGGCTTTGAGGTCCGGTAGCTGATCGCTCAAATCCGAAGTCTCGCCTGGATCTTCCACCAAGTCGAACAATCGCCAAACACTATCGCCATGCGGCGGGACATTTCGTGCGAGTTTATAGCGCCCGCGATAAAGCGCGATTTGGCCAGAGGTTGTGAAGCCGACAGGCTCGTCAGGCCCATAAACATAGTCGACATCGCCCTCAATCAGCGGCGAAAGAGATTTTCCAGTCATGGGTTTGGTATCGCCCGGCAAAGTCTCAGAGATACCCGCGAGTTCCAGAATGGTCGGCGCAATATCGGCCATTGTTGTAAATGCTGTCATGGTCTGACTTTGCGGAAGACTAGGCCCCGAAACAATTAAGGGTACGCGCAACCCGCCATCGCCTGCATGAAATTTAAACAAGTGGTTCGGCCCGGCCGCCGCTGCTGCGCCACCTGGCCCGATCGCGACCCAACTTCGTCTTTCACCTAATGTGTCATACTCACGCTCATAGCCGTGAAGGTCGAACCAAACTTGACCCGCTGTGCCCCATGCATCTCCAGCTTCAGGTCCATTATCGGACGTCACTATGAATACAGTATTTTCATAATCGCCTGAGGATTTGAGTGCATCGATGAGGTGTCCGAGCTCTGCATCCATGGCTTCGAGCGCGCCGGCATTGACTGCGAGACTTTTGGCAGCAAGCCTTTGTTCATCTTCGCTCAGCGATCCCCAATCGGGGATAGTCTCGCTAAGATCGGCGAGCGGCGCCCCTTCACGCACAAGCCCGAGATCTTGCGCACGTTGCCAGCGCTTTTCCCGGATTGCGTCCCACCCCTCAGCATACGTATCGATATATTTCTCAGTATATTCTCGTGGGGCCTGAACAGGGATGTGCACCGCCAGAAACGCGACATATGCGAAGAAGGGTTCGGAGCGATCCGCGTCTTGTCGCAAATAGTCTTCCATTTTTCCGGCGATAAAAGTGGAAGAATAAAAATCCTCGGGCAGACGCGCGCGTTCACCATCTTCAAACCAGAGCGCTTCTTTATAGTAAGGCAAATAGGGTTTTTCTTCCCAATGGTCAGCTCCGGACGCATCCAGCACAAAAGAGCGGTCGAACCCGTGATCAATTGGCAAGTCGCCGTCGCCATGACCGAGATGCCATTTACCCGTCATATAGGTGCGGTAGCCCGCGCGTTTGAGCTTCGTCGCAATCGTCTCAACCCCAGGTTCAAGCGCCATCATGTAGCCTGGTTGGTTGCGATGTTCGGGCGGTAAGACCTCCTCAATCGATCCAAATCCGGCGAGGTGATTGTCCATGCCGGTTAGCAGCATTGCCCGAGACGGTGAGCAAGAGGGTGTGGTCCTGTGTTGTTTGAAGATCATGCCCCGCGCAGCAAGTGCATCGATGTTTGGCGTCTGAGCCTCGCCACCGTAAACCCCAAAATCCATAAGCGCCGCGTCATCAACGAGCACCAGCACGAAGTTCGGCCGGTCGACCTGGGCCATTGCTGAAGCAGCCTGAAAAATCGAGAAGATTATTAGACCAAAAACGTATCGTATCATGATTGAGCCTTCATTCGGATGGAGGTCGAGAGAACTTACTGGCGATGCTGCGCGAGCCGATCGCATCGTGCACAGCTTCGGGTCAGTCGGTCCCAGCCTGATTGAAGACGGGCTTTCGCTTTTCAATGAACGCCATCATACCTTCTTTGGCATCGGCTGTGCGCGCATTGGCGTGCACGGCTCTGCGTTCATCAGACAAAGACTCTTGGAGGCTTTTCGCTTCATACCCGATCACAGCATCTAACACGGATTTCACCGCCAAACGGGGCATTGAGGCGAGCTCTTCTGCGAGCGAGATTGCCCTTTGTTTTAACTCTGATATTGGCCAGACCTCGTTGACCAAACCGATCCTGAGGGCCTCTGGTCCGGACACTTTCTTGCCTCTGAGTATCATATCAAGTGCGTGATCGCGTCCGACGCAGCGGGGCAGTCTCGCTAATCCGCCCCAAGCTGGGACTGTGCCGAGATCCATCTCGGGCAATCCGATTTGTGCGCCCTCTTCAGCGGCGAGCCGAAAGTGACAAGCGAGAGGGAGCTCCAAGCCGCCACCAAGACAGTACCCAAAGAGGGTGACGACAGAGGGTTTTCCCATGCGTTCGATTTTTTCGAGGACTCGCCAACGCTGGTCAAAGACCCCATCAATGCTGCCTTTCGCAGCAATCCCGTCACGC
>JBCBUI010000006.1:0-239552 GCA_039818185.1 Pseudomonadota bacterium | reverse complement strand
CTGGCTTGCCGAAGAAGGCTTCACCCACACGCGTGGAGCGCCTTACCATCCACAGACCCAGGGCAAGATCGAGCGCTGGCACCAGACGCTCAAAAACCGCATCCTCTTGGAAAACTATTTCCTGCCCGGTGACCTCACCCACGAGATCGACGCCTTTGTCGATCACTACAACCATCGCCGCTACCACGAGAGCCTGAACAACCTCACGCCCGCTGACGTCTACTTCGGCCGCGGCGACGAAATCCTGCAGCAACGCGCCCAAACCAAACGGAGGACCATGAAACTACGCCGCTTGCATCATGCAAGATCTACTGATTAAACCAAACCAGATGAGCCAATCTCTCCTGATCCAAAAGTATCAGAGTGTCTCAACCGTTTGAAAACGGACAGCTATGGAGTGGTGTTCAGTGCGCGTGCTGTCAGGCCGCGCGATCGGCTCGATTATTTTAAGATAATATTCTGCGAACTGTTTCAATGTCGTCTCGATTTCATGACGAACTTCGGGAATCGAAACCGCTAACTCCATGGCAGAGTTTACAAATGGACATCCTCGCGACTGGCCCGTGCGTCGCTTTATCGACTTATGATTTTTCGCAACAATACGATAAATCCGTTCTAGACGTTCAAATGACCCTGTCTCATCACGAAAGGATTGATCAAAAATTTCATCTAAAGCCCATGCGCGTTGTTGCTTAGCAACAGAAACAGCGAGATCCTGCTTGGAACTGAAATATTGATACAGCGTCGCCTTATTTACATTCGCACCAGCAGCAATTTCCGATACGCTTACACTATGGTAGCTGTCTGACCAAAACAATGTGGCAGCCGTTTCAATAATCCGTTGGCGTGTAATTGCGCTCTTGCTCATTTTGTATAACTAACCAGTCGGTTATGTTCGGTCAAACACCAAAATCGGATGTAGAGTTCACAAATTTTTGATCTAACAGAGATGGCCCTACATGCCAGAAGGATTGACACGATCGCTCATGCGAATTCGACGAGCCGTGAAACATCACGGCAACTCGTTCATCTCTCAAACCCGTAATCGCGTAGAGATCTAAAAGTCATGAATACAGCGTATCGTCGCCCCACAAAGCAGGAAACAGAGCGACCAAGACGCGTTGGCGTTCGCTGTTCCGCACGATATGCTAACGCATCGATTGATATTCTGCGATGAGCGCGCGAGTTTGCTCGTCTTCAGCCGGATCGAGAAACATGTACAGTTCTTCGGTAAGTGGGTTCCTGCACCAGCGAGAACGTTCAAGATGGTCCGCAGCGAGCGAAAAACGTCCCAATAGTGCGGCGAGATCCGAGATAGCAACATTGCGAATGGGCGTATCTGATGGTCCCACATCAAGCCAGAAGCGACCAGGAAAGTCATCTGACTTCAGCGAAATCTCGCCGCCCTCGTTTAACATTCGCTCCAATAAAACTTCAGCAGACCAAGTTTCGCTAAGCCTCGGTAATCCGACGTTTTCGATAACGCGTGCGATGTCCCGAGAAGCAGCTTCGGCCTCTTCATGGGTACGTACAATCCATATGCCCTCAATGCCGGGTTGAGTAGATACCGGACCGACATAATCAGTGCTCGGATAGAGCTCGCCTCGAATGCGCATTTGTGCTTCATCCGGACGCTTGCCCTTTGGTCCGTCCGGCGCCTCGAATGCATACGACAAAAACGGCAGGGATATTCCAATCCAAACAGATATTGACGCGGTTGAAGCTTCGAACTTATCGGCATAGTAGCCGTTGAAGCTTCGAAATTCGATATGATCGATCCGGTCATTCGAATGCCGCCACGCTCTGCGCGTCGTCCAATCGTCAAATCCGGCTGACCGCAAAAGCGGAAAAACATGTTTGCGAAGGGCTCTGGTCGTATCTGCCGCCGTGACCATAATCATCCTCCTCGATGCCCGGCATAAATATTGTACGAGCAGGGTTTGTTTTTCCGTCGTTTTGGCGATGCAAAGAATTCGATCAAGATCTGGCGCGGCAGAAATTTGAAACGCGTGGTGGAGTGAAACAAAAATCGATCGATAGGGGATACCTGTTTTGCGCCTTCAGGATTTAAAGACCCTCCATCATGGTGCGCCTTTACACTCTACACGGTGCTCTTCCGCAGATCGATGAGCACCAACTGAACCCCCTCATTAAAAAGTGCAGCGTCTAGTCCGGTTCTTGACGTCCTGAAGACAACTGCACGATCTCATCGCTCGCGTCGACGTTTTGGGCCGTTCTCCAAGCGATCGCATGTATGCGCTTTGCGTGGCGGGAATACTAACCATCCAAAGGCTTGCGACTTCGTCGCTCAATGGCGTCAATGTCTAGATAGTCGACAGTTTCGTTCTATGACCTGGAGATAATGGCGCCTTTCCTTGATCATATCTCTAACGGTCGACACCCATGCGTCCGTCGGCAGAAAGTCAGTTGCCAAGCAACGATGGACTAACATCAATTTCTTTTTAATGGTGCGACTAATCTAGGATAATTCGCTACTCAGCGCGACCTCGCCACCGGAACTTCAGTGATATTTTTCTCCTGAACAGCCTATTTCTACAACCGAGACGTGGCTGCATTTCAGGGAGTGATTTCAATCCAGAGTAAGACGATCCGTTTGAAGCACAATCGCCATGACGGCATTGATTGAATGTGCCCAGTTTATGCACGATACTTCGTCCTAAAAAATACGTTAAAGCTAGAGTTCGACCTAACCCTGGTCAAAAAATGAAACGCGGATCAATCAGTTCCTGCTCATCAAGTCAAAAGGAAAAAATATATACACACCTTTAATATTATATATTCTTGGCACATCTCTTGCGTTTATTTTAACCGGGGAGGGGCTAGATATGGTCTGTCAGAAACTTGACGAGTTTTCAACTTATTGTGCAGCTTACAATTACACGGCGTACTTAGCAGATCGTGATTGGCGGTATGAGTATTTGAGGCGGATCGATGCATTTGAAAAACAGGCTTGGCAAGAATACGCAAGCGCGCCATCTGGACGAATCGCGTGCCATGATATTTTGTTATTAAGACTGAAATCACGACAGACCGCTGCAGAAAAATGGGGATTGAGGTTTTTTCCCCCACCTGACAGCGCCGCCCCCAAAGCGCGAGTATTTTGGACCGAAGAAATCGATCCTAATTGTGTGAGCGTCACCGTTGTTCCTCGAGAACGGGGCCAGCCGCATGATCTCTTCGAAGAGACCATCAAAAAATGCAAGATGCTCCATCTCACCGATGAAAACAGGGTCGAACATCTCGTTCATATCGGACCCGGCAGCTCTGTTCAGGTGAGGTGCCACGGCCACACACTGCTCACAGCAAAGCCGGTGAAGACGTCATTCAGCGTTGATGCGTTGGAGGGACTCGATGATCATTTGAAGATGGTGCGTCGTGCGACAACCGTCTATGGGGAGCATATGGCTGATCCGCCCGAATTCTCCAGAAAGGCGAGACTGTTGCGAAATGGTTTGATTGCGCTCGATGGTCAAAAAGCTGGTCTTTCGGACCGCCAAATTGCTAGTATTATCGAAGGAGAAGCGTCAGTCGAGCATGGTCTCGAAAACGGTGATCGGTCGCTGGTTAAGCGGGTGAAATATTACCGTGATCGCGCGAGAGGGTTATGTGACGAGATCGAGCGCGGGGTTGCAACGCCTGATCTTTTTATCTGTGATTAGCCTTTTCAAAAAGACTCTCGCTGCGCTCGTTTTGTACATCGCGCGTGTCTTTTCTGTCTTACGGGCATTGTCATTGCGCTTGGGCTTTAAGGCTTTGTCCTTTTTTTTTAAGAAGCTCGGAGGGGTGATATCTAACAAAAAGTTAGTTGCAAAACTTGCAATAATCAATTGCGAAAATTTACCTTTCATTCAAAACGCACACGAAACATATAGAGCTGAAGGCAGCCGAAATGGCTAAAGAAACATTCGATTGGAGAGACGACGCGTCATGCCAAAGGGGATATCGAATAAGCTCAAAACTTCTGTTCAAGCGCAATATCGTCGCGTGATCTTAGCGTTTGCTTGCGCCGCTTCGATTGCAGGCCAGCAGGCATTGCATTCACACGCGAGTCCTGACGTTCGACCATATCTGACAGCCGAGTCCGCCGCTGCAGGCTTGGACGCTTGCCAGGCTGTTGCGGCGGAAAATTCTTGGAATATGGCTATCGCGGTATTCGACAGAGCTGGTCGCATCGTTGCCTTCAAGAGAATGGACGACGTGTTTCAGAAGCAAATAGAAGTGGCTATGCTGAAAGCTGAAACCGCGGCGACGACGCCATTGAGTTCAAAACGGCTCGGAGATTTGGTGTTTGCCGAAGACAGCGCTTTAGCTGGGATCGAGCACGCGCCTGGCCTCATGCTGATTGAGGGCGGCGAGCCGATTTTGTTCTTCGATCAAGCAATTGGAGGCGTCGGCGTTTCGGGCTCTTCTCCCGAAAATGACGGCACTTGTGCCCGAGCCGCTGCGTCCGCCATCATAGCGGTTCTCGAGCGGCCCCATGAGCGCGGCCAAAAATAGTCCCGCACGGGGCGCAAGACCGGGTTTTGCGCTTCTAGAACACTCCCTCTCAAACTGAGATCCAAAGAAAGGAATTTAAGGATGAAAACTCTCATATTAGCTCTCGCAGCGGTCAGTTCGTTTGCGTTGACAGCTCAAGCGTCTCCGAAAGAATTCACGCTCGACCTTGGACACGCATACATTGGATGGCAAACCGATCACTTAGGATTGTCGAGCACAATTGGTCAGTTTAAGGATTTTAACGGCCAGTTCGTTATCGATGAGACCGCACCAGAGGCATCGTCAATCGCTTTCACGGTCAAAACCGCTTCCATCGACTCCAACCATCTCGGGCGCGACAATCACCTGCGCAATTCAGACTTCCTCGACACCGAGAACTTCCCGGAAATGACATTCGAGTCGAGTGAAATCGTCATGTCGTCCAAAACAGAAGGAGTCGTGACCGGCGATCTCACGCTTCGTGGGGTAACAGCGCCGCTCAGTCTTGATTTTAAGATGGTCGGCGATCGGAGTTTTCCTGGCTTCCTTCCAAACTACGACGAACTTCGTGCGATCGGCTTCGAAGCAACCGGGACGCTCGATAGAACCGATCACGGCATCGACACAGTATCCTTCCCCGGATCACCCGTACCTGACGAGATTAAGCTCGATATTCACTTTGATTTGGTGGATTGCTCTTCGGCACCTGCAACCAATGTCCCCTGCAATTGGGGCCACGTCGATGGCTTCAAAGGCCCGAATGAGTAAGTTCCAACTGGCGATTGTCTACCGGCAATCCGTCCCCCACCCAACCAGTTGGAACCAAACAGTATCGTCGGCACTTTGCCGGCGATACTTAGGTTTGAGAGAGCAGACAAGGATCCAATCTATGAGTATTCGCGCGGGTTTATTGATGTGGTTCGTCGCCTGCTGCGTTGGCGCAGCGCACGCGGCTCAGTGGAACATTCTTGAAGACCGCAGCGAGTTGAAATTTGAACTCGAAATTGCGGGGGCGAAGGCTATCGGTACATTCCCTGATTGGGACGCCGCGATTGATTACGACCCCGCCATGCCTCATAAGGGCACCGTTTCGGCAACTATTTTTGTCGAGTCTGCCACCATAGATCGCGAGGACGCACAATCGTCTCTGACAAAACAAAGCTGGCTCGACAGCGACAACCACCCAACAGCAAGATTCGTAGCGCAAGGCTTCGAGCTCAAAGATGATAATAAGTTCACGTTGCCAGGTGAACTTACTTTGCGAGGGCAAAAGATGCCCGTCATTCTAGCAGGCGAACTTGAAATTAATGGCGCGCGCGCATGTGCGAAAGCGACCACCGTGCTCGCAAGGACAGATTTCGGGATCGGTCAAGAATCTGATCCCGCATCCATAGATGTGCATATCCAATTGCAAATCACCGCCGAACGTTTGAACAATTGACCTGACCAATGGCGTTAGCACTGCCAACACCAGTTGCTCGGATAATACGTTGGGGCTTATTGGGCCGAGCCAGAGCCTACCGGTTGGGGGGCAGTCTTACTCAAAAAATCGATCAATGCTCGTGTCTTTGAAGGAATGAAGGTTCGACTTTGGTAGACAATCCAAATTGCGGCGTCGCTTGGTGAGCCAGATACAGACCAGTCTGGAAGAATTTCGACCAAGTGGTTCTGTTCAATCGCGCGCTCAACCGTCCAATCAGCCAATAGGGTTATCCCAGCGCCTTCCATAGCGAGCTGCATGAGCGCTGCAGCATTGCTCACAACTAGTTTTGGAGACACGTCAATGTGCGCGGTCTCAGTGTCTTTTGTGAGAACCCAATGATCGCGAAATCCCTCGAATGGGAATGTCAGCAAATTGTGATGTTTTAAGTCTCCAGGGCTGCGAATGAGATGACCTGAGTTCAAATAGTCGGGACTTGCAACAAGCTTGTAATCAACGGACATCAGTTTGCGAGATATAAGCGCGCTGTCTTTGAGGGTTCCATGCCTAAGCGCGAGATCGATGCGTTCCTCGACCAGGTCGATTTGTCGATCTGACAATATCAACTCGATACTAATATTGGGAAAAGCTTCACAGAATTTGGGAAGGAGCGGAGCCAGCGCAATTTGCCCAAAAGAGTTCGAGGCTGTAACGCGAAGCGTTCCCTTTGGCCCCTGGGTAAGATCAATCGCTTCATCGCGCGCGGCGTCGAACTCTTCGAGCAAAGGAGCAATCCTCGCGATATAGTTGGCGCCTGCTTCTGTTGGTGATAATTTGCGCGTTGTTCTATGGAACATGCGAACACCTAAATGAGCCTCCACGCTCGCCACGGCTCTCGACACAGACGAGGGCGCAATTCCGCGATCTTCTGCAACCGTGACAAAGTTTCCGGCGCGAAAGACCTCAAGCAAAATCTTCAGAGCGTCATTATTCATTCGTGCGCATATCGCACGATTAAGTTGCGAGATCCATAATTTATTTTCTATTCAGCACGAGATAAAACGGCTGAAAGTTGAGCGCGCATTCACGTTGTCAGAAAGCGGGCACCGGCGCTCAGCGTATCCAACCGTTTAACCCGGAGCAGTAAATGCCATACATTTTGCGCGTCGATTCAAGCGCCAGAACCGAAGATTCACTGAGCCGTCGTGCCGGTGACATGATTGTCAATGCCCTTATCAGCCAACAGCCGGAACTGACGGTTAGACGACGCGACTTAGCAGCCGAGGAAGTGCCGCATATCACCAATGAGACGATTGCGGGCTTTTATACGTCCAAAGCTGAGCATTCGGAGCTGATGCGTGAGGCAACAGAGCTCTCAGATCAGTTAATTGCCGAACTCAAAGGCGCGCAGTCAGTCATAATCACCGCACCGATGTACAATTTTGGAGTTCCTTCCAGCCTTAAAGCATGGATCGATCAAATCGTGCGCATAAACCAAACATTTGCTTTTGACGGTGCGGCTTTTCAGGGCCTGGTCCCGGTCAAAGATGCCTATCTCGCGATTGCATATGGCGCGCAAGGTTATGCTGAGAATGGCCCTATGTCGGCGATGAATTTTGCTGAGCCTTACCTGGCTTCATTGTTGGGGTTCCTCGGAATTGCCACAACTAAAACATTTTCGATCGAAGGCACAACGGGTGACGCCGAACAAGTGTCTGCCACGATGAAGAGGCTTGCGAGCGAGATTGATCAAACGCTGCGTTCGGTTTCAGCATCTGTATAGGAATAAACACATGTCACACGTTTCAGGAAAAGTTGCCCTGGTGACTGGGGCGAGCCAAGGCATAGGGCTTGCTACTGCCAAGAAGCTTGCCGAAAGTGGCGCCAAAGTGGTGCTAGCTGCGCGTCGATCGGCCATAATCGAAGATCACGCGGCTGAGATAAATGCAAATGGCGGTAAAGCCTTCGCGGTTCAAACGGATGTTACCCGTTTTGAAAGCGTATCTAATGGCGTTAACAGAGCAATCGAACATTTTGGCGGCATTGATATCTTGGTCAACAATGCCGGAATGATCGATCCCATCGCACGTATCGAGGACAGTGATCCTGACCTTTGGTCGAGCGCCGTCGATACGAATGTTAAAGGTGTGTATTTTTGTATCAAAGCGGTCTTGCCATTTATGCTCAAGAATGGAGCAGGGACGATCGTGAATATGAGTTCTGGAGCTGCCAATAGTGCGTTGGAGGGCTGGAGCCATTATTGTAGCACCAAAGCTGCAGTCAAAAAGCTGACTGAATGCGCCCATAAAGAACTCGGTGATAAGGGTATCCGCGTGGTCGGACTAAGCCCCGGAACAGTTGCCACCGACATGATGGTCAAAATCAAACAATCTGGATTAAATCCAGTCAGTAAATTGGACTGGTCTGTGCACATCCCACCAGAATGGGTGGGCGAGGCCGTAATCTTCTTATGCGGGGATCGGGGCGCGCCATTTTCTGGTTCTGATTTTTCAATCAAAACCCCAGAAGGGCGGGAACTTGTTGGATTGCCCGTCGAAGGCGCCCCGGATTAGATGGCTTCCGGTCTCGGACCGATATGGCTCAAACGTATTGAAGTCCAAACATAAGCCATGAAGCCTAATGATAAAGGCCGCGTTTCCAGCACGACGACAACGCGGCCTCAATACTGGGGTTATCAATAATTGATCAATCTGGAGCTGAGATACGACTTCGCGCCAAGTCTTCCGGAAATTATAAAGTCTTTCAATACAACACAAGCGCTCCGATGGTCGAAAATAACGCAATAAGATCAACCAGATACTTCGCATCGGGTTCAGGCAACAATCAAACGATCAGTTTAGCAAATTCAGCACACCCATTATTTCATCGGTGCGATTGACTGAAGCCTCAAATCGGTGGGCGCTTTAGTCAATACAATTTGTTCTGCCGCATCCATAATAGGTGCGCGTGCTTCGCTAAGTTCCGAGCAAGCACTCCACCGCGGTCAGATACGTTTTTGATCGCGCGTTTACTGCCGCTGGCCGCGGATGCGGTTTTGTAGCGAATTCCAACGCTTCAAATAATACCATTACCATAAGCAGTGGGCCGTCTCTCTATTCGAGTCCCATGCTTTCAGCAATTTGTTTGGCGACATCCGCATTGGCTTTGCGAACGGGATCAGCTGCTAAATGCGCGTATCGCGCTGTCGTTTGAGCCTGCGTATGTCCCAAGAGTTTTCCAATCATCGGAAGACTGAGCCCTTGGGCGGCAGCATTCGCTGCGAACGAATGTCGCAAATCGTGTATCCGCACATCTGGCAGATTGGCTGTTTTGCGCACACGCCTCCAAGGCTTTTGCAGGTCCGTTAAATAGTTACCGGTGGTTTTGCCGTGGATCACGTAAGGATTGTCCGGAAGACGTGGAATTGCTCGCAAGACACTGATGCCTTGCTCGCTTAAATAAACGGTCCTCGACCCTGTTTTGGATTTTGCTTCGGGAATTTGGATTTCCGAACGGGCATAATCGACGTCATCCCATTCTAGTTTCTGAATTTCGCCAAGTCGGCAACCTGTAAGAATGAGTAGGCGAAACGCGGCAGCCGCAATCGGAGCGGTTTTTGCTTCCTCGTCCAATGCCTCCGCGAGGCGAGAGAATTCTTCAGGAGATAAAAACCGCTCGCGCTTTTTCTCCTTGAATCGTTTGACACGAAGGCAAGGATTCACGCCTTCTTTCCGCATGCCCCAGATCTCAGCTTGGGTCAGCATGATGGAGAGCGTGCCAAGTACGCGGTTGGCTTGATACGGCGTTGCAGCAAGTCCGTGATGGAATGCGGCGATAGATTGGCGTGTGAGCGACGCTACTTTCTTATCGCCTAGCTCGGGGATGATGAACTTCTCGATCGACCTTTTATAGTCGGCTTGGGTGCTCGGCTTCAGGTGGTAGGGTACATATTCATCCAGAAATTTTTCGCCGAGCATTTGGATGGTCGGCGCGCTGGAAGCGATTTGCTTGTCTTGAACTTCGTCAACTCCGCGAGCTGCTGAACCCAACAAGCTTTGCGCCATGCGCCGCGCCTGCTCGACTTTCAATTTGTCTGTTCGACCAAGCGTAGTCTTGCGCTCTCTTCCTTCGACGCGATACTGCGCCACGAAAGACTTGTTCCCACTGGTTCCGACCCGAACGCCAAATCCTTTTAGGTCTTCGCACCAGACCACGTATCGCGACGCACGAGGCTTTAGCTTTTGTATTGTTCGTTGCGTAATTCTCATTTGTCTCACCCTGATTGCTACCCAATTCGCCGTCGATAACCAGAAGATTTTGTCAACGACCTGAAGGTCTGACTTTTTACGCCTTTGGGTAGCGTATGGGTAGCAGAAAATCATGAAAATACATGAAAATCTGTGAATTTTCGTGATTCTCGGATTTTCCTGGGATCCAATAATTTGCTATTAAATCATGTAATTATGACGAATTATGATGATTCATGAATTTTCATTATTTTGCATAAAAATAGGCTCATAACCTGAAGGTCGTAGGTTCAAATCCTACTCCCGCACCCAATAAACCCCTGAAAATCCTCGGATTTTCGGGGGTTTTCTTTTGGGTGATTGTTCGTAGTTTTGATTTGGAAGCATATTGGAAGCTGTCTATTGGCAAAAAAGTCACGCACCTCAGACTATTCTCGACGGGACATCTGGTGCCATATTCGTTTTGGGGATTCCGCTTTTGCGGTTACTCTTGCGTTCCGATGACCAAGCTGTTTTTGAGCTATCGACGTGAGGATAGTAAGCACGCTACCGGCCGCCTCTATCTAGAGATGCGGAAAGAGTTCTCGTCTCGCGATATTTTCTTTGACGTTGAGAACATAGAAGGCGGCGTGGATTTCGTCGATAAACTAGAATCTACTGTTGCTCGGTCTGATGTCTTATTGGCGCTCATTGGCAGAAAATGGAATGAAGAAAAGCGGCTTCTCGATACACGAAATCACGTTCGGCGAGAGCTTGCTGCTGCTAATTCTAACGGGGTAGCTATCCTGCCGATTTTGATAGATGACGCACCGATTCCATCGAGATTAAACTTGCCCGAAGAGCTTCAATTCATATTGAAGCTGAACGCACTTCGTCTTCGCCATGAAAGCTTCTCGTCAGATGCATCGGTCATCTTGGATTCCGTACGGGGTCTGATCATCGCCCGCTCTTCGGATTTCAAACTTCCCGAGCATGTGGCTCGTCGTATGAACAAAAAATTGGAAGAAGTCAGGACGATACATGAGCGCTTGGACCTAACACCTCTACCTGTTTCTGTCAGAAACGTCGTGGATGAGGCGCGAATAACCGAGTTGAAGACTATCGAGTGTAAGTTTCGCGCGTTGGCCGCTTCGGAGAGAGCTAGAGACGCTGCGGAAAGTGCGAGGAAAAATGAATCTGGCTTTAGCTATGAAGATTTCGGAACAAAAAACGGCGGTTCAGGATTCTGGGCGGGAGAAGGATTAGCTAACCATCGCAATGGCTTTGGCGAACTAGTATCATCCACTTCTGACGGCGGGCGGTATTCGTATTCTGGTCAGTGGAGCGAAAATACAGAGTCTGGCTATGGTGTAATGAAGTGGTTTTCTCCTGAAGGCACCCTCAATGTCACAGCTCAGGGAACGATCACCAAAGGCAGGCTGAATGGTTATGGCTGTAAAGAAATGGGCGAGGGTCATTCTTCCGCAGGCGAGTTCCAAGATGAGAAAATAGAAGGCCTCGGAATATACACTTGGCCCAACGGGAGACGGTACGAGGGCGAATGGTCGAACGGACAATTTCACGGTCTGGGCGTTCAATGGGAGGGGGCTGGCACAAGACCGATTGCGGGAAGGTGGCGACAAGGCAAATTTGAAGAAAAATAACGCCTTTGCCCAACCTCTCCAGTGTCCTTACAAATACCTGGTTAACCATTAGAGTTTCGGGTAACCTAGTTTCGACTTCGAAACGTGGTGGGTGATATGGCAAGGTTCTCAGCATTTCTCAGCTATGCGAGTCAGGACAAACGACTCGTGCAGGGGGTTCGGGATCACTTCTCTCAGGCGGGCCTATCTACTTGGATTGATCAAGAAGAGATCATCGGCGGAGATAACTGGGAGGCTGTAATTCGGCGGGGTTTGACGCAGTCGGATGTAGTCTGTGTACTAGTGACTGAGCATCTTCCGGGGAGTTATGCTGAGGATGAAATTGCCATCGCGAAAGACATGCGGAAACCTATAATTCCGCTAGTGTTCGATAACACAATCGATAGTAGGCATCATATTTCCGGCGAGTTGCGCAAAATTCACTATCACGACTTTAGGCGCGGTGAGGAACAGGCTTTTAGTGATGCCGTTATCTCAATTAACAAACACCACCTTGCCCCGGTAGTATCCACCTACAACGTCAAAGGTGGGGTGGGTAAAACTACGATTACGATGAACCTGGCCGCGTTTTACTATAAGCGGTTGGGAAAACGGGTCCTGGTTATCGACATGGACCCTCAGTCCAATCTATCAACCGCGCTTATAAAACCTCGACTAAAACGTGAGGGTGGGTTGTTTGGGATTGGAGTTTCGACCAAGCGGATCGAAGTGCTTGAGCCGTTGAGAGAAACCGGAAAATCAATCGTTGGTCTGCTCACCAACGCGATTATTGTGTCCGAAGACAGCTCCAGAAGTTTCAATCTGTCCGATTACATTCATACGTTGGAGGGGGACGCTGAAAACGGGACGTTTGATATCGTCGCCGGAGACTTCCAATTGTCGAAAATGGCAATCAGCACTCACGCATCGGATTTAGCGAAGGCGACAAGAGGGTTCGAAAGATTCATTGGTCAATGTCGTACTGCATACGATGTCATACTGATCGACATGAACCCTTCCCATAGTCATACATCACGATGCGGTTTGTCAGTTGCGACACACGTGCTTTCGCCTGTGCGTCCTGATATGTTCTCGATACAAGGACTAGATCACCTGGCCGAAATAGAGCGCGAAGACGATCTCACAGTTAAAGAACGCGAACAGTTGATCTTGATAAACGACTCGCGAGAGGATCGTGAAAAGCAAGTGCGGCAACGAATTGAGCAATCACCCTATTCTGGGAGGCTGATCCCGTCTGAACTGGCTTTCAGTCGATACTTCTCGGTGACACCGGGCAAGTCGGCAAAAGAAGGTTTCGAATGGTTGCCTGCTTTTGGAAATTGGGGATCAAACCCTAGCCCGGCGAGAAAGTCGCTAAGCAAAGTTGCTAGTGAAATAGCTGATCGAGTAGGGATCAATTGATGAGAGAAGCATCTAAGAAGCTATTGAAGAAGCTTGCCAACGGACGTCCCAAACCATCCAAGCAAACTCTCATCAATCTATTCTCGGACGTTCAATCTTCAAACATCGAAGAGCTTGCGTCCGAGCTGTCGACTGTGACTCGCCGTAGGGCTCCCGCACGAAAGTCTTCACCGCTTGAAACTATGACTAAGTCGCGACTCAGAAAAGTTGGGGGCAAGGTAAAGGATTTTGTTCCATATCTTATAGAGGCAGCGGCGGCTCGTGATCCGAATGCATTGCCTCAGCTTTCGTCTGCAAAATCTCTCAACGCCAAACTTGCCAAGATCGAAGAACTGTTTCGAAGGGAGGCCGAGGAGTTGGTCGATCAAGCACTGACCAAATTTACGACTGAAAACGACGTTAGCTACCGACTAGCGAGTGTTTAAGGCGTGGCTTCGTGTGCGTGAACTCGGATTCGGGTGTGGGACAATGATTGCTCTTTCCGCCTTCCTGACGCAAGTCAGGACTCATGGCGGTCGAGCTGATCCCCCAGCCGCCATGGGGGCCAGCGTGCGCTGGCAATGCGGGAATTGTTGCTCGTGAATCCGACTGGGTTCAGGCTGATGTATAGTTTCTCACATGATCATCCACCGCTATCTCTTTGCCCATTACCGACAGGTCGCCGTCTATTTCTGGCCGATCCTGTTCTTGAATCTGTGGCGGGTGGATCTCTGGTGCGCTGAGACCGGGCGACAAGCCTTTGTCCAGGTCGATCGCTATGGCCGGGCCTGGGTGCCGTATTTTGAAGGCATGGGCCGGAACTTTGCCGCTCATGACATTTATGAGCGTTTCTATGCTCCGAGTGATGTGGAGGACCTCTGTCCCCAAGTCTTCGAACGTGCGCTCACCCAACTCTCCGCAGACGCCAGCGCACCGCTGCGCCCAGCTCGACTGGGTGGCTGGGGTCTAGGGACGATACTCACCCAAAGCCCAAGAGGCACGTTCCTGCCATGGACCCCAGCGTTCGCTGGCGTCGACGGAGAACCGGTGCGCTTGGAACCAGGCTAGCCCCCGCACTCCATCTCCCCAAACGCCTCATCCTGAGCCTGTCGAAGGACGAGGCGGGGCTTCCCTACAAGCCCGACCCCCAATCCTTCGACACGCTCAGGATGAGGGTCTCAAAGAAAACCAAAACCAGACCAGCCCCACCGCCCGCTTGCCGGGCCGCTTGTGCTGACCCCAGTTCAAGTCAGTTCTGCAACCAGAAAATCCACCGAGGCCTTGATCTTGTTGAGCCGATATTTGGGCTGATTGTACAAGAGATAGATGCCGGCCGCCGCGCTGCGCGTGATTGACAGGTCGGCGTCTTCCAGGACCACCTCAATCAAGTCACCGCGCGCCAATTCTGCTTCGACGCCCCAGGCGAAAGCCAGTGTCAGGCCCGTGCCTGCGACAGCTTGCTCGACCAGTTCGCGGCCGACATTGCAGATAAAGACAGGATGCGTTTGCACATCTTCCCAACCGCGCTCGGTCTTGGCTTGCCAGGTGATCAGCCGCTCCGGACCGCGATAAAGAAGCGTGCGATGTGAGGTCAGGTCCGACAAGCGGCGCGGCACGCCATGTTGCGCCAGATAGGACGGCGCGGCGACCAGTTTCATATCCGTGCCCGCCAGCCGCCGCGCGATCGCCCGCTCTGGCAAGGTCGCGGTGGCGCGGATCGCAATGTCGACTTCATGGCTGGCCAGATTGTAGAGCTGATCGGTCAGTTCGACATCAATCACCAGATCCGGATAGCGCGCCCGCAATTTGTGGATGGCCGGCATTAAGAGGAGGCGCCCATATCCCGGATTGGCCGTAATCCGTAACAGCCCGCTGGGCGCGCTTGGCCGATCCATGACCAGGGCGCCGGCATGGTCCAGCGCTTTCAGCGCCGGTTGGACTTGTTCGAGATAGACCGAACCCAGCTCCGTCAAACTGACGCTGCGCGTCGTGCGATGCAGCAAGGTCGTGCCGAGCTCGGCTTCCAGATCCTGCACCCGCCGCGAGATTGAAGAAGCGGGCACACCAAAGGTCCGGGCGGCCGCTGTGAAACTGCCAAGCTCGGCAGTTTTTAGGAAATATTCGATGGCGCGCAATCGGTCCATTCATCCCGTCTCATTTCGCTAGAGGAAGGTCAATTTGATTTATTATTGTCCTAAAGACAATACATTAGCGCGCTTATCCCCATTTTTTGGAGAATATGGCTCATTATCTTGCGGTCTCGACATCAAACCATGAACGGAGACCAAAATGAAAATCGTCGAATTTGCTGAGCTTGGCCCACCGGCCGACGTGCTGAAACTGACATCTGTCGCAGACCGTGCGCCACAAGCCGGAGAAGCCAGAGTGAAAGTGCTCGCGACCCCGATTCATCCGGCGCACCTGTTACAAATTTCCGGGCGCTATGGAACGTTGCCCGATCTGCCGAATGTGCCAGGTGGCGAAGGCGTCGGAGAGGTCGTCGAGCTTGGCGCGGGGGTGGAACACTTGCAGGTGGGCCAAACCGTCCTGTTGGCAGGCGTGGGTGGCACCTGGCGCGACGAGATCGTGGCGCCAGCCAAAGGTTTTCTGCCAGCGCCTCCAGGCGACGTTGAACAGCTCGCAATGATGGCGCTTAGCCCGCTCACCGCCCATTTGATGCTGACCGATTTTGTCGACTTGCAATCCGGCGACTGGATCATTCAAAGCGCCGCGAATTCCGCGGTTGGTGAAATGGTTATTCAGCTCGCGGCGCAGCGCGGCATCAAGACGGTCAACATTGTCCGTCGTGAGGACCTGGTCCTGCCTTTGAAGTCCCTCGGCGGTACGGAGGTCCTGATCGATGGGCCTGACCTTGCCGCGCGCGTGGCAGAGGTGACCGGGGGCGCAGAGATCAAGCTCGCCTTTGATTGTGTTGGCGGCAGGACGTTTGAGCGTCTGGTTGAGACACTGGGATATGGAGCTCAGATGATCGCTTATGGCATTTTGTCCGGTGAGCCGCCGGAGGTAAATATGCGCGACCTGATCTTTAATGGCGTGCAGATGCACGGGTTCTGGCTGGCAAAGTGGTTTGAGACCGCGACGCCTGAACAACAGCAAGCTGTGTTGGGCCAATTGGTGCCGCTCATTTCCAGCGGACAGATCAAAACCAAAGTCGATTCTCGGTTTCCGCTCGAAGAAATATCCGATGCGGTCACGCGCGCCGCAGAGAGCGGGCGCGATGGCAAAGTCTTGCTCGTCCCGGCGCACGCTTAGCCCCGCCATTTCGCTTCAGACTGGAGAATAAACGACATGCCCGAGACACTGACACCCCCTGTCTTCAGCGCCATCTTGGCTGGTACTTTACTGGTCGTTCAAACCGCTATGATGTTGACCGTCGGCGCTTATCGCGCTCGCTCGCGCAAGTCGGTCGGGGTGGATAGCGACATCAAGCTGGAACGCCTGGTGCGCCGACATGGCAACCTGGCCGAGAATGCCGCCATCTTCCTCATCGTGCTGACGCTGTATGAAATGCTGTTTGGCGACACCGTGTTTGCTTTGAGCATTGGCGTCATATTCTTAGCCGCGCGCATGCTGCACATTCTCGGCTTCTCCAATGATGCGGGGTCGCATCTCATCAATGCGAAGGGCGCCGGTCGTCCCTTCGTGTTGATGCGGGCGGCTGGGGCGGGGCTGACGGCGCTCTCAACGCTGGCGCTTGGTCTGACTTTGGTCGTGTCGGTGACCTTGACCTATTAGGACAAGCCTTCGGCGCAAACACGATTGCGGCCCAGTGTTTTGGCGCGATTGAGGGCTGTATCGGCCGCGGTGACCAGCTCTTCAGCGGATCGCCGCGGCTTGTATCCGGCAATGCCGAACGAGGCGGTCGCGCTTGCGCTTGCGCCATTGAATGGAGACACGGCTGCGGCCACGTCTTCAAACTTGTGTTTGACCGAAACCATCAAATTGTAAGCTGAGGTGATTTCAATATTGGGCAAGATAATCGCAAACTCATCGCCGCCATATCGCGCCACAAGGTCCGAGCCTTTGGTGTGCTCGAACAGCGTCGCGGCGAAGGCTTTGAGCACGGCGTCGCCGGCCTGGTGGCCGAGATTGTCATTCACGCTCTTGAACTCATCCAGGTCTGCCAGCACCAGGCAGAACCGATTGCGGGTCTCTTCAGAGTCCCGGATCTGCCATTTCAGGCGGTTTTCAAAAGCGCGGCGATTAGCCACCGAGGTGAGCGGATCAAGTAGGCTTTGCTTACGGGCATGTTCCAACTCTTCATTCAACTTTTTAACGCGCTCTTGCGACTCGCGCAGGCCGTCCGTCAAACGCGTCGAGACAACAGACATTTTCTGGCTCTCGGAAATCAGCGTAGTCAAAAGCGAGCGAAAATCTTCTTCGGGCGCATTCGTTGTCGGTGTGGTCTGCAAATCGCTCAGCGTGGTGCGAAAATGCGCGTTCTGAGAAATCCCGGTCTGCAGCAATTTCGAGACATTCTGCATGCTGTCTTCAAACTCGCGCCCGATAGCCTCATTGGTGTCGTCAGCTTCAGAGCGTCCGAGAAATTCATTGTAGATCTCGTTCAGCTCATAACTGTCCAGGGCGCCACCGCTCGCGAGCAATTTGTCGATTGCCAATCGCACACCAGGCGGGGTGCGGGTGACATACGCGTACCACAGGGCATATGTGACCGGATCAGGCGGCGTGCCATGCTTGCGAATGCGGTCAAAGGCCGACTTGCAGTTCTGAAAAATCTGCGTGCGTTCGCTGACCGGCGCGATGTCCGGGTCCTGGACCTTCTCGGCATGTGCAGCGGATGCCATCGCAATCCCCATATACAACTCTGGAAAACTTCTACCGTGGGTTGTTTTAATTATGGTTAATCCGATGGATGGACGCGCATATGTGCTGCAAATCGCAATTTGCTCGCTTGAGCTAGATCGGCGTGTCGATTCCAAGCCGCACGCGAACCTCGCGTCTCAGGTGCAGTCTAAGCTCTTCCGGCATTGACTGAAATTCCGGAACGATGCCTGTGAGCGGCCAAATGATCACGGTTGGCTGGCGCTCGACGAGCGCGATAAGATCCTCTTCCATCCGTGCAACGGCGGCTTCAGACGTCGATAAAGAGAAGGGTTCGAACGGCCCCCAGCTCACAGATACCGCATGGGCGTTCGGTTCGTTGCGCATTTGCCGCGCCAAGCCGCGTTGACCCTCGCGGGCCACATTGTCCCCGAAGACATAGATAATGTCCGGGTTCGCTCTCAGGTCTTCGCGCGTGATCCATGACTGTTTGATCACCCGAAAAGGGAAAGTCACATTCGTGTCCGCCATAAGTCCCCGCCGACGTTGATTGGTTAATCCAACGTAAAAGCAAGGTTCAGGCCAAAAACTACTTTAAGTGGTTATTAGGGGTGATGGGGTCGTGCCGCAGTAAGGAGTCACACAAAATTATGAAAAGATGTCAGGTGCCATCGCGCCGAAGATCTTCATTGATGCTCGCCAGCCTAACGCTGACAATATAGGCCTGCTGAGACTCCATATTTGCCATGATCAGACCCGCTTGTTCACTGTTGAGAAGGCGGAGAAAACCGGCCGCAAAGCCTGGATCCATTTGATCAAATATGGTCGCTGCCTGATCCGGCTTCATCGCGCCATACATTTGCGCCAGGTGGTTGAGGTCTTCGCCCGCAAAGGCTTGCATGTCTTGCCATCGCGTTTCCAGTGTGGCTTGCAATGCGGCGAGATCATCTCGGGTCTGGTCGAGTTCAGCTTCCCAGGCTTGAAGCTCCAGTTCCCGCGCGATCAGGTTGTCGGACTCTGCTTCCAGACGGGCTTGGTCGCTGGCAAGCTGGGCAGAAAGATCCTCGCTGAAACAGATTTGACCTTCGACCGGAACTGAGCTCGTCGCCAGAGCGTTTGCGGGCTCAGCGTTTGCGGGCTCAGCGTCTGCGGAAACCGTCGACTGCGACTCGTCGGACTCGGCGGCGGTCGCCTGCGCGAAGTCAGCGGGCACCAGCCTCGTCGCGGCGCCGAGCGTGAACAAGACGCCCAAAGTCAGCAAGACATTCGAACGATTGGCAGACTTGATCGGCATTAGACCACTTTCATTCTGGAGCGCAATTGAGTCGGCAGAGGGCGCAAGGCTGGATTGGTCTGCTCAGCCGCCTCTACCGATGCTTCAGTGAGATTTTTTAACCGTTCCATCAGATCTGAGATTTCCTGCAGGCGCTGTTGAGAGACGTCTTCGCTCGCAGACTCTGGTGCTGGAGTCGCGGCGGGCGCCACTATTGCGGGGGCTTGCACCGGCATTGGCGGCGGCGTTCGGCTGAGATGTTGTTCGGCGGCGGCGTGGGCGTCTTTGAGGCGGATCGTCGTATCTTCGATGCGGGCGCAGGAGAGTTTTGCCTCTTCAATTAGACGGGCCAAGCGGGCGGCTAAATCTCCAGCATGAAACCGGGCTTCGTCAGTGGTCGTCGACACCGCACTGATCGAGTCCGACAGCGCCTTAATCGTCGCCCCGAGACCATTGCGTGTGTTCTGCAGGGCTTTCAGGCGACGACTGAGGACGATGCAGTACAGGCATGCAACAGACGAGATCAGGATGATCGCAATATCAAAGGGAGAAATTGGCACCGACTTACCTCAACAAGAATTCTGTAATCAGGACGCTTTTGGCAACGCCGTCGCCGAGCACCAGGTCCGCGCGTCGACCGAGCTGTTCGCGCATATGTTTGTAAAAGGCAGGATCTTCGAAATCCTCGACACTGACAGAGCGCAAATAAAGCAGGAAGGCATCGATCAAGGCGGTCTCGTTCGACTTCACCAGTTTCGCATCGGCTTTTTCCGTCGCCAGGGACAGGTTCATCTTCAAATAGCGCGTCGCGGGTGCCGTCCCGATGGTGATCAGGATCTCCTGCACTTCGGTATAAGTGTAGGGCTTTTTATCCGCGGGCTCTTTTTCGGCTTTCTCATACTCGGCAGGCGCGTCCGAAGAGGTCGCTGCAGCCGCGACGGTCGGCGCCGGCGCGAGGAAATAAACGGAGGCGAATGAGGTCACAGCGCAGGCCGCGCCTAGAACCAGCAAGCCCATCATATTCAGGCCACCTTTAGCAGGGGTTTCCGCCTCCTGCGTTGCATCCGCCGTCTCACTCATAGGAGCCTCATTAAACTAGAAGTAGATTTCTCGTTTAAATCAATTCCTAGTAAAGGAAGCCTTAACGCTTTCAGCCGAGAAATTAACCTAGTTCAACCGTAGCGAGAAAACGGGATCACTGCGTATGGGGTTTATCGACAATCTGCGTGCACTCAGCCTGCAGCGCCAGATTATGCTGGGCGTCGCGGTTTTAGGCGTATTGGCGGCGATGACCTTCTTGGTGCGCAGTACGTTGCAACCCTCAATGTCCTTGCTCTATTCTGGGCTTGATCCGGTTCGCGCGGGCGAAGTCATTAACGAGCTCGATCAGCTCGATGTGTCATATGAGATTCGAGGCGAAGCGATCTTCATTCCGGCCAATGTTCGCGACAAGACACGGTTCGCGCTGGCGCGCGATGGTCTGCCACGACAATCCATTCAAGGCTATGAACTGCTCGATAGCGTGAACGGATTTTCCGTGACTTCGGAAATGTATAACGCAGCCTATTGGCGGGCCAAAGAAGGCGAGCTGACGCGCACCATTTTGACCACGCCTGGCGTCGACTCGGCGCGTGTGCACATTGGCGCCAATTTGAGATCTGGATTTTCGCGATCACAACCGACGCCGACGGCATCCGTCACTCTGTCTTCGGCCCGACGATTGAGTGTCGGTCAGGCTGAAGCCATTCAATACCTGGTCGCGCTCGCGGTTTCAGGCCTGAACCCTGAGGATGTTGTGGTCATTGATCCGCGACACGGCATTCTCGCCGGGCCGAATACGGAGTCCGCAGAGCCGCCTGGTGTGATGGCAGAAGATCAGGCGGGCGCGCTGGAGCAAAAGATCAAGCGCCTGCTGTTCGCGCGCCTCGGCGAGGGTAATGCAGAAGTCTCGGTCAGTGTGGATGTAAGCCGCGAACGGTCAGTCGTCTCAGACGTGCGCTTCGACCCTGAGTCGCGCGTTATGCGATCGCGCACGACCAGTGACTCCAATCAGACCAATCAAAGCAATGGCGGCAACCTGACAGTTGCGAGCAATCTGCCGCAAGGCGGCGGCGCCGGTGCCGGCGGCGAAAGTTCGAGTAAGAATTCGACCGAAACGGTGAATTACGAACTGAATGAAACGCGCACGCAAACCGAACGGATGCCAGGTCAGATTGAGCGAGTCTCGATTGCTGTACTTCTAAACCAAGAAGCACTTGGCATCGACTTGGCTGCGGCCGATGCCGCAGCGGAGCTTGAACAAGTAAGGCAGAATTTTGAAGCCTTGGTTCGAAACGCAGCTGGACTGGAAGATACGCGCGGCGACACATTGACCGTCGAGCTAATGCCCTTCCAGGCGCTCCCGGATGTCGAGTTGACGCCGGCGCCAGGTTTGATGCAGCGCTTGATCGAGCAGCATCTCTGGTCGGCGGTGCAAGCGGCTTTCCTTGGCATGATTGTGCTGGCGCTCGGATTCGGCGTGATGCGACCCGTCTTCGCGCAAGGTCCAGCCGCAGCGAGTGGTGATGGCAATGCTCTCACGCCAGATGGCGATGTCGCAGCTGATCCGAATGCAGGTGTCGATGCAGACCTTTTTGAAACCGCCAGTGATCCGATTGACTATCTGAAAGACTATACAGCCGAGAATGAGGAACAGACAGCGGCGTTGCTGCAAGAGTGGCTGAAAGAAGATCGGAAGTTAGCCGCAAATGAATAGCTTGCCGCCCCTTTCTCTGCCGAGGTTTCACGTCAATGCGCTGAAGCAGCCGCATAAGGACCAGACCGCGGCCACGCCTGGACTGCCGCCTGAAGACGGGTTCGATATGCCGAACGAGGCCCCCGCTGCGGAGACTGAAGCAGAGGTGGTACAGGATGATGCGCTGACCGAACCCGCTATTGCCATGCCGCCCGAAATTGACACGGGCATGATTTTAAACAGTCTGGAGGCGGCATTGTCTGGGCTCGAGCGCACGGCTTTGGCGCACAGCCAGTCCCTAGTCTCAGATTTCCTGCGCGCAGCATTTCCGAAGCTTTGTGACAGTTTTCTTGCGGACGAGATTACAGCGGCGACGCAAGCCATGGCCCCGAACGAGATTGAGCGCTTGAACGTGCACGTGCCGGCGGCTTTCGAAGCGGCGTTTCAGCGCGCCATTCAAACCTCACCCAGAATGACTGAAATTTGCGAGCTGCAAACCCAACCAGACGGTCCGATCATCGTTGATGTCGATTGGGGCACAGGCGGGTTGCAGTTCGATATGGACCAATTCCTGAACGCAAGCCTGGCCCGCATGACCGGACCAGCACAGACCCAAGAGGGACAAAATGTCTGAGCCAGAAACTGCTGAAACCGTTGTTGGCGAAACCGAGCGCAGAAGTGCCTCGAGTGCCAATCAATTCAAGCGATCAATTTTCGGCTTGCCAGTGAATGTCGTCGTTTCGATTGGTCAGAAGAAGCTGAGCGTCGCGGAATTGTTGAAGCTGAAGCCAGACACGATTATCCCGCTCACCGCCAAGATTGATGACCCGATCGAATTGCTGGTCGAAGATCGTCTGATTGCGCATGGCGAGCTGATTGAAATGGAAGATGGCGCCATTGGCGTCCGCTTAACTCAAATTGAGGAAAGCGAAGATGGCTAGGCCGAAGCCGACGGTCGATCCGCAGCGCGCGGTACGATGGTTCATATTGCTTGCGGTCGCGCTATTTGTCAGCGTTGGCTTGGCGCAAGCGCAAACCGCGCCTGATCCCGCGACCGAAGCCTTGCAGGGTATTCTCGGCGACGGCGAAGGCTTGAGCGGGACTGTGATCCAGCTCTTCCTGTTTGTTACCGTACTCAGCCTGGTGCCAGGCATTGCGATGATGGTGACCTGTTTGCCATTCATGGTCATCGTCTTTTCGATCTTGCGACAAGCGCTCGGTGTGCAGCAGGCGCCACCTAATATGATGATTATGGCCCTGGCCATGTTCCTGACGTTTTTCATCATGGAACCCGTCTTCATGGAGTCCTGGACCAATGGTCTGTCGCCTTACATCAATGGCGCGCTGTCTGAACAAGAAGCCTGGCAATTGACGACAGAACCATTCCGGGAGTTCATGACGCGGCGCACAGACCCGGAAGCGCTGATGGTGCTGTCTGACGCGCTTGATCGCCCGGTTGCACCGGATGCGGAGCCGTCTTTTTCCTTATTAGCGACCTCATTCATGCTGTCAGAGATCAAGCATGCCTTCCAGATTGGCTTTGTTATCTTCATGCCCTTCATGGTGATTGATCTGGTGGTTGCTTCAATCCTGATGGCGGTCGGTATGATGATGGTGCCGCCGACCGTCGTGTCGCTTCCGTTCAAACTCGGATTCTTCGTGCTGGCGGATGGCTGGCTGAAGATTACCGAAGCCCTGCTTAGAGGATATGCTTAGTGAGTACCCCCCAAACCCCTACGGCGGCAGCGCCGGCAAAGCCGCCATTGAATGTATCGCCATCCCAGCGTGCGGCGGTGGTCGTTGCCATGTTGGGAGAGACGGCAGCAAAGCCGATCATTGATCGGCTCGATGATCAGGCCGTCATCAATATTGCAAGCTCGCTGGAGACAATCAATTATCTTGCGCGCGAACAGTTGATCGAGATTGTCATCGATTTTCTGCGGCAATTGCGCCAGACGAGCGGATCAATGCGGGGCAGCCCGGAATCGGCCAAGGAGTTCATGACCAGCGTACTCGATGAGCCGCGATTGAATGTCATCTATGGCGGCGGTGAACCCGCGCCATTGGAAGAACAAGTTCCCGAGCCGGAAAACAAAGAAGACTATAGCCGTCTATGGCAAAAATTCGCCGCGCGCGAACCTGCGCAGATCGTGAAATACCTGTCTGGACTGACGCCGAACATCATCGCGCTGATCCTGCGCAACGTGGACGCCACGCTGTGCGCTGAGCTGATCTGCCGACTGGAAGAAGAATTGCAGACCAAAGTGCTGGGCGAGATGGTCGACCCGCCGCC
Organism: Pseudomonadota bacterium; assembly: GCA_039818185.1. GTDB lineage: Bacteria > Pseudomonadota > Alphaproteobacteria > Caulobacterales > Hyphomonadaceae > Henriciella. The sequence goes on along the minus strand of JBCBUI010000006.1, from coordinate 215,262 downwards.
GGTCTCGTATGAAATCGACTCTGTCGTCGCGCGTATGGTGCGAATGGAATTCCTACTGGTGCCGGAAGATGATGAGGATGACGCGGATGCGCATCTTCAAACTTTGGGCGAGATGCTGAGCCTGATGCCAAATGAGCGACGGGCCTCATTAATGGATTATGTGTCCAAGTCGCATGCAGGCAAAGTCGACCCGATTCAGAAAGGCATGTTCGAGATCTCCGACATTCCCGTCATGTTGAATCGCAATCAGGTGCCCGTGCTGTTCAAGGAAATCGACCAGGCCACGATGCTTGAGGTTATGAGCTGTCTGCAGCGCGATTATGTTGAAGTCGCGAAATACTTCCTATCGAATATTTCGAACCGGATGGCAGATTCGATGAAAGACGAGCTGGAGCGGATCAAAGTGCCAAACGCGGAAGCCGCTGAAGAGATTTTGAAGAACTTCCTGATGAAGATGATGTCGTTCAAAAAAGACGGCATCATTACGCTTGAGCGTCCTGAGCCTGAAGACGAAGGGTAAGCTTGTGGCTCGGGTCGCAAGCGCGCCTCGGATGATGTCGGCTCGCTTACCGGATCACCAATTCTGCGTGGATCGCGCCTGCCGCTTTCATCGCCCGGATAATGTCGGCCATTTCCTGCGGTCGCACACCGAGCGCGTTCAGGCCTTCGATCAGACCTGACAGCGTGGTGTTCTCATTCAATAGCGCGATATTCTGATTGCCGGTCTGGCCAACGGCAATGTCGGTGCGTGGCAATACGATGGTCTCGCCTTCTGCGAACGGGTTCGGCTGAACAACAACTGGGTTTTCACGCACACTGATCGATATATTGCCTTGCGCGATCGCAACTTGCGAAATGGTGACATCCTGGCCGAGCACAATCGTGCCTGACTTTTCGTCAATGACAATTCTGGCTGGCGTTTCGACTTGTACCGGCAGATTCTCGATCGCCGCGAGTATGCGCGCGGGTGACCCGCCACTGCCGGCCATGTTCAATTCGATGGAGCCGGGGTCGCGCATATAGGCGACCGGACGCCCCAGCGCAGTGTTGATCGTATCTTCAACCCGGGCGGCCGTGGTGAAATCTGGCGTATGCAGGGCGAGGGTGATCGTCTCTTGCGCGTTAAAATCGAAGGCGATCTCTCGCTCGACAATTGCGCCATTCGGGATCGCGCCTGTGGTCGGCGTCCCGACCGTATCGCGGGCGCCATCTGCTTCGACGTTTAATCCGCTCACCATGACGCTGCCTTGCGCGACGGCATAGACTTCATTGTCGGCGCCGCGCAGTGGTGTGAGGATGAGCGTACCGCCATCCAGGCTGCTGGCATCGCCAATCGAGGCGACTGAAATATCGATACTGGAGCCGTTCCGGGCGAAGGCGGGGAGAGAGGCTGTGACGAGGACTGCGGCGACATTGTTGGGGCGAATTTCCTCGCCTTGCACATTCATGCCCAGGCGCTCGAGGATGTTGGTCAAGGAGTCTTCGGTAAAGGGCGCGTTGCGGACAGAGTCGCCTGTGCCATTCAAACCGACAACGATGCCGTAGCCCACCAGATCGTTGGTGCGAACGCCTTCGATGTCGAGCACGTCGCGCAATTTGGTCTGCGCATCGGCATACGGGAAGAACACGGCTGAGGCCAGAAGGCCAATCGAGAGAAGAGGGGTCAGTAGTCGCATCAACGCATCACAAGAAATTCAGGATTGAAAGGTTTGAGAGCCGGGTTGTCAGCAAGTAAGACGCTTCAAGATTGGCCTCGAGCTCGCGTAGCTGGGCGGCGGCTTCGAACTGGTCTTTACCGGCAAGATCGATAAAGGCCTGGTTGAGCAGCGTCTGTTCGCGCTGCAGTAAAGTGAGTTCGTCATCAATGCTCGCTTGGCGAAAGCCGATGCCGGCTTCGAGATCGACCAAGCCCGTCCGTCCGCGTTCCAAACGCTGGAGCGCCTGATCCATGGCAGGTGTGTCGCCGCGGGCGAAAGGCACGCTTTCGCTGGAATGCGAGAGCGACATGATCGCGAGTCCCTGGAACAGGTCGGCAAAGGCCTGTTGGTTGGCGAGGACGCTGTCTGGGTCGCTGGCGGTCTGCGCGCCTTGATAAAAATTGGTTTGGAAACCGCCAGTCGGGTCGGTGAAATAGAAATCGACTTGCGTGGCGAAATCCGCTTCATCCAGGGCGCCCGCCGCGATTGTGCGAATATCATCCAGCAAGACATCAGCATCGGCGAACGGGTTGGTCGCCGTGGCATCACCCGAGAATATGAAACGTTCGCCATGACGCGCACTGAAGCGGGAGAGGATATCATCGAGCGCGGTCCGCGCTTCGGTTGCATAAAGGTCCTGGGTCTCGGTCTCAGCTGTGCCGATCGCGTTCAGCATGCCAATCTGCAAGCCTTCCGACAGACCTCTGACGGATGACAATGTGGTCTCAGCTAGCGACAGCCGAATGCCGCGGAGCCCGAGACGGGACTGATCGTCAGCATTGTCTTTCAAAGCCTGATCGCCGAGCAAGGCTTGATCGATCCGGCCTTTCAGGTGCTGCACGAGGTCGGAATGAAAGCCTGTTGTGGCTTCTTCAGCCCGTGCTTCGATCTGCGCTCTCAGGCCGCTAATATTATTGGTCACGGCATTGTTGAGCAGACCATTCAAGCTGATTGAGGACATGGGCTTAGATCTCCATCAGCTGTCTGACCATTTGATTGGCCACTTCGATGACACGGGCATTCGCCGCATAGGCTTGCTCGATCAGGATCAGATCCTGCATCTCGTCTTCTATGTCGACACCGGTTTCGCTGGCTTCCGCTTGCTGGATGGTGTCAAATTGCAATGACGTCGAGGACAATACGGACTCGTTCTGAATGCGCTTCTGGCCAGCCAAGGCGCCGAGCTGGGCGATCAGGTCCGTGGCGGTGAAGCCGCCTTGCAGTCCAGGGACGCCGACCGTCCGCACCGTCTCGAACGCGTTGGAAAGATTTGACAGGATTGTATTATTCCCCGGATCACCAGGGGTAACGGTGCCCAAGCCGTCGCGCAATCGCCAAACCGCGCCGCCGCGTGCCGGATCAACCAGAGCGTTCAACTGCAAGCGACCTGCGACCCCGGTCCCAGCTGTCGCATCTGTGTCGAGGAAGAGGCCAGGCGAGCCGACGGGGTTGGTTGGGTCAATACCGGTGCCCGAGAACCGGTCGATCATGTCCTGAGCCATTGTATCGAGTTGGGTTTCGAGGGCTGGCAAATCGGAATCGCGAAGCGTGAACAGGGCGCCGAGGCGGCCGCTCGAGACGGCGCCAAAAGTGCCGACGCCCGGCGTGATATCGGTATCATCGACCATTAGTCGCGACAGGTCTCCGCCCGCCAATGACTGGCCGGGGCCAACCGCGGTCGCGGCGGTGAATGAGACTTCGCGCGCTGGGCCGGCCACGAGGTAGACGCCTTCCGCGGTCAGCACGTCTATCGCGCCGCTATCGCGTGTATGAGTCTGGATGGGGAGGAACTCTGCGATCTGGTCGAGCACACGGCCGCGCTCATCGAATAAGGCTGCGGCTTCGGCTGAGTTGCGATCGATGCTGGCAAGTGAGCGATTGAGATCTTCAATCTGCTTCAGAGACGCATTCAGCGTATCAACGCTGTCGGCAATGTCCTGATCGGCTTGTTGTCTTTGTTGCGAGATCAAGGTCGACAGGTTGTTGAACTCGGTCACGAGATTATTGGCTGACAGCACGACCTGATTGGCGTGGGTGGTTGACTCCGGGCTTTGCACCGCGTCCTTCAGCGCTGAGTCAAACGCCGTGATATGCTGGAATAGAGATGAGCTTTCGACGTCATCACCGATGCGTTGCGACAAAGATCCCCAGGCGGCACTCAGCGTATTCGATTGTGCCAAATCGCTGCCTAGCCGGCGCCGCTCGGTCGACAGCCGTTCATTCTCAGAGCGATCAATGCCAACAATCTGAACGCCCGCGGTTTCACCACCGAGTATGGTTTCGCTGACGGTCAACGCCCGGCGCACATAACCTGGCGTTGACGCGTTGGCGACATTTGTTGCGACAAGCTCCGCACGGGCGCCGACAACGTCGAGCCCGGCTCTGGCGGATATGAGGGCGCTGGAAATGCTCATCTTGAAAGCCTGTTGGGCTGACTAGCGATTAGCGCTTGAGGTTGGTGGTTTCTTGCAGCATCTCATCGACAGTCTGAACGATCTTGGCGCTCGAAGAATAAGCGCGCTGTGTTTCGATCAGGTCGGTCAATTCTGACGCGATATCGGTGGTCGATTCCATCAGGGCGAAGCCGGACAGGCCGCCGACTGGGCCAGTACCGGCATCCCAGAGATAGAGACTGCCGCTCGATCCAGACAAAGCGAAAGCCTGGTTGTCTCGGGCGGTGAGACCATCAAGGTTTGGCACATCGCCAACCGGGATCTGGAACAGGGTGCGGCGGAACCCGGTATCATAAATCGCTTGCAGGAAACCGCGCTCATCAATTTCAACAGACTGTAAGTCACCAATCGGCGCGCCGTCTTTTGTCACAGAGGTCGGCGAGAAAGGCGCCGCCAGTTGCGTCATGCCTTCCAGCTCGCCAGGGCGACCAATGAAGATATCGACAGGGCCGTGCACGAGGTTGATGCCCACTTGACCAGTTGTTGCGTTATAAGAAGCGCCGCCAGTGGCCGAGGCCGTATTGATCCGACCGCCTGAGCCGACCGAGTCGTCGAAAATAATGTCCAGCTGACCAATCGAAGTGGTTGGGTCGCCGGCATCATCAAAAATCTGAACTTGCCACGTATTGCTTGATCCGGTGGCCGGAACAGAAGGCGTGAATTCCAGGCGGAGTGACTGCGACCGCCCGAGATTGTCGTAATATTCAATCGGGAGCGTGAAGGCGCCGGTCGTGGCGCCAGCATTGGTCGCATCGGCAGGCAGGTTGATACCGATTTCAATCTGAGACGTCGGAGACGCCGTGAATTGCGAGGTTGAGATATTCACCGGCTCGAGATTGGTGCCGCTATTTCGGCTGACATTACCAATGTCGCCAGACGTGTCTGCAGGCCAGCCCAGAAGGAAGAGGCCGCTTTGCGTGCGCAGGTTGCCATTCTCATCAGCCGTAAAGGAGCCAGTGGGCAGCAATTGCAACGCGCGTTCGGTGGCGAGTTGATCAACGCCCTGTAGATCTGTGACCGGGAACAATCCGCGGCCGGCGACAGCAATGTCGGTCGCATTGCCGGTAGAGACGAGCGACCCGATGGCACTCACATCCTTGAAAGCGTCAACCCGGACACCGCCAGCGGAATAGGCGGATGTGCGTTGTTCCAGAACCATGCTCGAAAACTCAACGTCGCTCCGCTTATAGCCGAACGTTTCCGAGTTCGCGATATTGTCTGAGATTGTGGAAAGGCGGGTGGAATTGGCGTTGAGGCCCATCACAGCCGCGTTCAAAGATGATGATATACTCATGTCGGTCGCTCCTGCAGTCGATGCAACCGAAAGTAGAAATCATTGGTTAATGGACAGATAACTCAACTTTAACTGGAGTTTCCGCCCGCTTAACTGTCCAATTTTTGTTTCAAGAGCGTGATTGAAATCCGGCGGTTCTGCGCGGCAGACGGATCTTCCGGGATCAGCAAATCTGTGTCGGCGCGACCAGAGACTTCCTGGATCCGCTCCGCCGCAAACCCGCTCTCCGTCATCAGACGGCGCGCAACATTGGCCCGCTCAACTGACAGATCCCAGTTATCGAAGACTGTATCATTGCGGAAGGCGAGGGCATCTGTGTGGCCGACAATCTTTATTGAGTTGCCGAAGGCGCCGAATGAATCTGAAACAGTCATGACCAGTTCTTCCAGCAATTCTGTCGGGCGACTTTGGCCGAGTTCGAACAAAGGAACGTCTTCGGAATCAACCAGTTCCATGACGATGCCTTCCGGCGACAATTTGACCTGCAGGTGTTCAGATAGACCAGAGGCGCCCTGGTCAATTGCCAGCTGTAGCTGGGCAATCACGGCTTCTTCGTTGATTTTCTCTGGTGCGGATTCCTTGTCCGGCATCTCGCTTTGAGAGGTATTTGAGGTCGAAGGTCGACCGGCTGTGGCATCGCGGGTCGCGCCAGTGCCTTTCTTGGCATAGGTCTCTTCCGTAAAGATCGAGGAGCCGTTCAAGCCATCCGAGCCACCGCCTGAAATACGGCTGATTGGAATGGTTGGATTGAAATAGTCGGCAATACCTTTGCGCTGTTCTTCTGTGGTCGCATTAAGCAGCCACATCAAAAGGAAGAAGGCCATCATCGCGGTCACGAAGTCAGCATAGGCCACTTTCCAGGCACCCCCATGGTGACCATCGCCACCCGCCTTTTTCTTCTTCTTGATGATGATTGGCGCGAGGCCTGACGCGTCTTCAGCTGCCATGTTTGTAACCCACTCTGTTCGGTGGAAATGAGCTATCAAAGTAAGGTAAATTTCGGAAATACAACTCAAGGTCGATTTTTTCGGTCCCGATAACGTTTTATTAGCTTAAGAAATTCTACCCTAGGTGGAGAGATTGTGTACTCGTCTAGGGGTCAAGCGTGAGCGGCGTTCTGCAGAAAAAACTGGAATCGAGCGGAGGTTTGCCGCCGAGTGTCTTGCAGAATCAAGCATTCTGGATGTCGCTCGAAACCGTAATCGCAAATTGGTTAAATGATACGCTTGGCGGCGAACATCAATTGCGTTTGCAGTCCCGCGAAGTCTGCCGCGGCACAGCGCTGAATGAAGACTTGTTTGGCGCATATTTGTTCGGCTTTAGCGGCGAGACGCCCGACTTCATTGTTGCCGCGTCGATCGACAATTTGATTGCTGCTCGCGTGGCTGCGGGAAAGCTTGAACAAGATGCTGAGTCCCTGACGGAAGCGCCGCAGCTCTTCCTTCAGCTCTTGCTTGAGAAACCCGCCATGGCGCTGGCGACCGGCGTCGCAGCTGCATTCGGCGCAATCAATGAAGACGATGGCGAATTAGACGCTGTGGCGTTTGATGCTTTGGATGTCGAAGGCAGTTGCCTGCTCATTTATTATATATGCGACATTGACGGCCAGGCCATTCGCATCGGCGTTGCCCTGAAGCTCGATCGCGTGATCGCCTATGCGACCTCCGTTGGCGATGGCGTCGCGCCTGGAGACGCAGCAAGTGGCCCAAATGCAAACAGCTTGAACGAGCCACGCGTGCAGAATTCGAGCGTGCAGTTGGATGTCATCATTGATCGCGTGCCGATGAGCGTCGCTGATTGTGTGCGGCTGGAGCCCGGCTCTGTGATCACCCTGCCCGGAACAGATCGGGCGAAACTTACCATATCAGCAAAGACGGTGGACGGCCCCGTCGATATCGCCACTGGCGAGCTGGGCGTGTGGAAACATCAGCGCGCCGTGCGCTTGAAAACAGAAATCGAACCGAGCTTCCTGCGTGAGGTGTCATCATCATGACGCGGCAGGGGACGTACGGGCGAATAGGAGCAAATCGGTGAACGCAATACTGGGTTTGGTCGTGACCATGGTGATGGTCTTTGGGGGATATATTCTTGCCGGAGGCAAGATGAGCATCATCCTGAAGTCACTTCCGTTCGAGATGATGATGATTGGGGGCGCCGCAACGGGCGCATTCCTGGCCGCGAATGATATGGCAACGATCAAGCATACGGCAGGGGACCTGGGCGCAGCCGTCGCCGGGCCGAAATGGAAGAAGCAGGATTATTCTGACCTGTTGTGCATGATGCATGAGCTACTTAGCGTGCTGAAGGAAAACCCGGTCGATATTGAAGCGCATATTGAGGCGCCGAACGAGTCGTCAATCTTCCAGAAATACCCAAAAATTCTCAAAGACCACGAAGCGATTGAGATGATCTGCGACACGATCCGGTCGATGATCATGAATTTTGACAATGTGCACCAGGTTGAAGAGCTGCTCGAGAAACATCTGGAGTCGCTGCTCGAAGAACGCCTGCATGGGTCGCACGCCCTGCAAAGCATGGCGGACGCTTTGCCAGCGCTTGGAATTGTTGCGGCGGTGCTCGGCGTGATCAAAACCATGGCGTCGATCGATAAGCCGCCAGAAGTTCTCGGGGGTATGATTGGCGGCGCCCTGGTCGGAACATTCCTCGGCGTATTCCTGGCTTATGGCGTGGTTGGACCTTTCGCCGCCAAAGTCAGTCACACGCGGAAGGAAGAGCATTTCTTCTATTCCATGATTGGTGAAGTGCTGGTCTCCAGTCTGCACAAGAACCCAATCAATATCTGTCTCGAAGTGGCCCGGCGACATGCGCCGGCCCGGGTCAGGCCATCCTTTGATGAAGTTGAAGAAGCGGTGAAAGGGTTACGCCAAGCGGCATGATAAAGCGCCTCACTTCTGCAAGCATCTGCTTCGCTCTGGCATCCGTGGCTTCTGCGGATACCGGAGCGAAAGACGTTTCCGGTGCGGACACTCCGGCCGCTGAAGAAAGCGACGCTGGATTGAACGCTTTTGTCGATGCGGCGATCCAAAGCGGCTTACTGGTGCCAAACGGTGAGGGTGAGGTTGAAATCTCGCCAGAGACATTGGCCAATATCGCTTATGTTTGCGGAGAGACCTACCCGCTTGATCTCTCGGTCGTGAAAAGCCTGCGCCGGTTTACTGAACTGCCATCTCCCTCCGCTGCGGATGATGAGGATCTTGAGCGCAAGATGGTCACTGATCTGAAATCAAAAATAGCGCTCGGGCTTTATGCCGAAGCCAAGGCCTTGCTGATCAACAAGCCGGAAACGGAATGGGTCGCCTATCGCAAACTGATCGCGCTGATGGAAAACCGGCAGCGGCCAGATGTTGATTATTTCAAGACGCTGGCAAGCTGTTATCCGGAGGCGTCACTGTGGCAAGCTGTGGCGCAACTGGTTGTGTTTGATCCGACGGGCGTGGATGGCATTGCCGTGGAGATTTCCAGCATTCGCGCTTTGCCATTCAATATGCGTGAAGATGTTTCCATGCTGGCCATTCCGACGCTGCTGATCGAACGGCGCAGCGATCTCGCACAACAAATCCTGGCGACGTTCACGCCAGAAGAGATTGAAAACTCGACGCGCCTGAGTGCGCTGAAGACCGCCATAATTGATATGCCGACTGGCTCGGAATCCGACGATCGCCTGGTCATGTTGATGAGCCGGCCGAAGCTGAAACTGGCAGCGCTGTTAATCCTGGTCGAGCGAGACGATTCACTGCGTCCCAACATTCGCTCGTTCGCTTTGGAAGAGGCCTGGAACGTCCTGGAACAGAGCGAAACCCAACACGACCTGGACCCCATTCTGGAATTCGTGATCAAACACCTGGCGAGCGATGACCTTTATGCAGGACTGGATCGGGTAAGAGCGCTGCCGGTTGCGGCTCGCGCTGATGTGCGCGCGTCCATCGACAATTATACGATGATTGCGTTGGATGATTATCTTACCGATCAGGACCCGGCCAATGCCATCAATGCGCTGGAGACATTGAACACGTTCCATGCGGATTTGCCGGTGGATGAACGCGGCAATGCTCTGCGTAAGCAAGGGGCGCAAAAAGCCATCGAGCTGGGCTTGTTCAGTATGGTGAAACACTTTTTGGAACCTGTCGATCGTGAGCCACAAGTCGGCTTGCTGCTCGCCACTGCGGCATTCTGGGGGCACGCCAATCAGGAATTGTTCGCTGTCCGCGATGAGTTTCCACAGGAGCCAGAGATCAATCGTATGGCGGGAATCCGGGCGCTGCAAGCCAATCTCCCGGCCATTGCCAGAACTGCTTACAATGCACTGACTGCTCATCCGAGTCTGCAATTGGAGCTCCTCGAGCAGGGCGCGATCGAGAGCAATTGGGCACTCTGGCAAAGCGATTTGACGGAATTGGTTGCGGGGCTCAGCGATGCGGAAGTCGTACGCCTGGACCGCGTCCGAACAATCCATTTGGCCAGCCGCAAAGCGCCAAGCGCGGACACGCGCCGTCTCAGACCTTATCAAATCTCCGATCTATTGAACTCGACTCGACAGACCCTGTCGAAGTCACAGGCAGGAGCCGCAAATGAGCAATAGTATATATGCAACTCTTTCCCGACAGGACGGCTTGTTGAAAGAGCTGCAAGTCGTGGCGAACAATATCGCGAACACCAATACGACCGGTTACAAGACCGATCGCGCGGTATTTGCTGAATACATTATGGCGACAGGGCCTGACACCCCATCTCTCTCGATGGGCGGCCTTGCAGGACACAATTTTGATCTGACCCAAGGGACAGTGAAATTCACAGGCGGGCAGTTCGACCTTGCCATTCAAGGCGAGGGCTTCTTCGGCGTCGAAACGGAAGCGGGTCAGCGTCTAACGCGCGCCGGTGCGTTTCAGATTTCCGCAGATGGCGAGCTGATCGCACCCGATGGCGCCAAAGTGCTGAACAATGGCGGTGGTCCAATCCAGATCCCGCCTGAGGCAGAAGGCGTTTCGATCGCCGGGGACGGCACCATCTCAGCCGACGGTCAGGTGATCGATCAGGTCGGCGTGTTCATCGCGAATGGGCAATTGCAGCGCGACACAGACACAAGATTCACGGCGGAAGGCGGCTCGCAGCCGGCGGAGTTCGCCACAGTGTTACAAGGCGCTTTGGAGGCGTCGAATGTTTCTCCGGTACTGGAAATGGCGCGGATGATTGAGGTCCAGCGCGCTTATGAAGCCGGACAGGCGGCGCTGGAAAAGGAAGACCAGCGCATCACGCAACTTATTTCAACGGTTCGAAACCGATAGGCACAGGAGGTCGCCATGAAATCACTACAGATTGCCGCCACGGGTATGGCCGCGCAGCAAATGCGCGTCGATGTCATCTCGAACAATATCGCCAATATGAGCACGTCGGCCTATCGGCCACGCGTCGCCGAGTTTTCGGATTTAGTTTATCAACAATATCTAACGCCGGGTACGCTGACCTCGCAGCTCGGCACGACGGTGCCTGCCGGTATCCAACTCGGGACAGGTGTACGCGCCTCCACCGTGTCCATCGAAATCACGCAAGGCTCGATGCGCCAAACTGGCGGCGAGCTTGATCTTGGTATTGATGGTCCCGGCTTTCTGGAGATCACGCTACCGGACGGTGAGACGGCATTCACGCGTGACGGTAAGCTCAATCGCAGTCAGGATGGCGAAATCGTCACCATGGACGGCTATCCCTTAGCCGATGGCATCACGCTGCCTGCGGATGCGAACCAGATTACCATAAGCCGCGATGGTGAAGTTACGGCCTATTTTGACAATCAGGCGCAGGGCCAGTCCCTGGGGGTGATTTCACTTGCGACCTTCGTCAATGAGAAAGGCCTTGAAGCGATTGGCGATAATATGTTCCGCGAGACAGAGGCATCTGGCCAGGCCAATCGGGGCGTGCCCGGAAGCCAAGGCTACGGCACTGTGCGTCAGGGCTTCCTAGAAGATTCCAGCGTTGATGTTGTGAAGGAGATTTCAGACCTGATCGAAGCACAGCGCGGATATGAACTGAACTCTAAAGTCATCACCGCCTCTGATGAAATGTTAGCGGCAACGACAAGGCTGAGATAAGACCATGATTGATATTATCTGCCTTAGCCTTGGCCTCCAAATTGGGACGCCCGTCTCTCTAACCGCGAATGATGTTATGCGCCGCGGCGAGATCATCACCACGGATAATACCTCTCCGCCCGATGATGTCTGGCAGCTAGAGCACGCGGATTTGCTTGGCCGCGAAGTCAGCCGCACTGTGTATGCGGGCCAAGCCATTCAAGCCAAAGACACACGCGCACCACGGCTGGTGAAACGCAATCAATTGGTCACGCTGAAATATCTCAAAGGCCCGTTGGAAATCTCATTGACCGGACGCGCGCTTGGTGAAGCGGCACAGAATGAGACGGTCACAGTGCTCAATCTGGAGTCCCGCCAGGTGGTTGAAGGAATCGTGCAGTCAGGAGGCTGGATATGGGTTCAATAGCAAACAGGTTCGCGATCGGCGTGCTGGCTTTGTCGATGACGGCTTGCGCCACAGGGGGCGCGGACACGACACCTCAGATTGCCGAAGCCGAGCAACCGACCTTTTGGGGGCAGACCGAAGCGTCTTACGGGCCGCCTAAGGTTGAGGCCTCAGCCTCGCTCTGGACCACCGCGCCGAATGCGTTGCTGGGTATGCGACGGGCCAAGGATGTGGGTGACTTGCTCACGGTTGTGGTCGATATGAATGACCAAGCGAGCTTGCAGACGTCGCTGTCCCGCAATCGCACAACCAATGAGCAATTTAATCTTGGGGCGCTCTTGGGACTGCCACAATGGGCCAACAATGTCCTGCCCGGCGGCGCGACAGTGGCACCCGCCGTCGATTATGATCGTACCTCAGCCCTGACGGGTGATGGCGCTGTGAACCGCGCAGAGCAGGTGACGTTCCGTCTCGCCGCGCGCGTGGTCGGCGTTGAGCCGAACGGCAATCTCGTGATTGCCGGATATCAACAAACCCAGGTCAGCGATGAAGTGCGGTATCTGACCGTGTCTGGGGTCATCCGGTCGCAAGATATCACACGCACCAATACCGTATCCTACGAGAAAATCGCGGATGCCAATCTGTCTTATCTCAGCCAGGGCGAAACCATGGCTGGCATAAAGCGCGGCGTCGTCCCGAAAGTCCTCGAAAAAGTGCTGCCTTTCTAAGGAGAGTATCATGAAGCTCGTTATCACCAGCGTCGTCGCCGTAATCTTTGTTGCTCTTGGCAGCTTTGCTGGCGTTGTGCTGAAATCTCCGACCGAGGTGGCGGCGGAAACGACGGATAAAGAAGCGGGCACGGATGACGCCTATGCGAAAAGTGATCAGGGCGGTGACAAGAAAACCGCCAAGAAAGGCGGTGACAAGTACGAGTCCGGCAATTCCGGAGACAGTGCTTATTACAAGTTCAGCCGCGAATTCGTGGTGCCGATCATGCGCGGCGGACAGGTCAAAAGCCTAGTCATTCTTCATATCAGTCTAGAGACTGATAGCGCGACCGCGGAAAGACTTTTCTCTGAAGAGCCTAAGCTGCGCGATAACATCATGACGACGCTGATTGAGCTGAGCAATGATGGTCGAACGCTGGTCGAGGTGACGGATGTCAACAATTACGAAACCATTCGCGCCTTGATCCTGATGAACCTTAAAGATGCGATCGATGATGGTATCAGGAACGTCCTGATCGTGGATGTCGCGAAACAAGACCTGTAGTCAGATCTAGGTTTAGGTCTATTCCGCGGCGAGCTTGCGAACGCTGTTGAGATCGGTCGTAAGATAATTATTTGTGCCCAGCTTCAGCTGGCCATTTTCATTCGCCAAAGTTGTGACTTTGCTGATGATCTCAGCTTGCGTCGTGGCGAGCGCTTGTCCGTTTGCAAACAAGTCTACCTGCATTTGATAGACGCCCTTATTGGCGGGAGACGCACTGTCGAGCGTCTCGCCATTCCAGGCATAGCGCTGATCGACGGCATCTAATTTTTCTTGCCAGACAATCTCATTGTTGGTGTCCGTCACGGTCAGGATTGCTTCATCATAATTATAGGCTGGATTGACTTCGAATTCGACCGGCTCGCCTTCATACGCAATATGTTTTGCTGACACGGCCACGTCCTGTCCCAGCCACTCGGTCGCGAGGGCGGAATGCAGATCGCCAATCATCGAGGCGATACTCTCCAAGGTTTGGTTGGTTTCGACTTGTTGTTCGAGAGACGAGAAGGTCGCTAATTGTTCAACAAACTGAGTTGAATCGAGCGGGGCCAGTGGATCCTGGTTGCGGATTTGTGCGGTCAGCAACTGCAGGAAAGTGTCAAAATCCTCGCTAATAGTTGATGCACTCACGCCTGACGTTGATCCGGTTGTTGTGGTGCCCGGTGTGGTTGCTGGGTTTATCTCACTCATGGCTTACTCCTAAAGCAACAAGTCGAGCCGGTCCTTAGACCGCACATTAGGTGCAGTTGGTGTGGCTGACAGTGAGGCACGGCGTTCCTCCGCCGCAGTGAATTGCATGCCCCGATCCTCCGAGCCGGCCGCGGTCCAGGTGTCTTGAGTCTGGCTATCGGCTTGCTGCTGGAAGGACATGTTCTGTTCAGACAAGCCATGCTCGCGCAGGGCCTGGGTCAATTCGAAATGCAGTTCCCGCAAGCGTTTCAGTGCCTCCGGATTCTCAGATGTGACGACAATTTGCTGTAGGCCTTGTGCATCAAACTTGAAGTCAATCATCACGCGGCCGAGCTCAGGCGGGTCGAGTTGGACCACCAATTGTTCCTGTGCGTCGATGCCATTGTTGAGCGCATTGAGGATGATGCCGGTAATCTCATTCGGCATCGCCAAGGGGATAGACGGGGCGGTTGGGGTGAGCCCTGCGGGGACCGTGGTCGGCGTGCTAACTGTGGCGGTCGCGCCAATATTGGCGACGGGCTCGGCAGCCACGACCGCGACATCGCGCGGAACACCGCCAAGTCCAACGCGATCAAGGCCAGAGGCATCGGCTGACAGAGCTTGTCGCGCGTCTGACGCCGCGATCGGTGTCGGCTCTGCTGTCGTCGTCGGGGCCTGCGATCGGGGTAACTCTATTTCACCGCGGCCTGCGTCTGTGCGTGATCGCGGGTTCAAATCAGCAGCGAGGTCAGCGTCAGCGCCATCTGCGACGTCAATCGCCGTGTCCGCTTTGATCAGCGGCGCGGGTTCGCTTCGGTTTATTGTTTCAGCTTCAGCGGTTAAAGGGAGGTCACGCCGAGACTCATTGCGTGCCGCAGCGCGTGGGTCGGACACGGCGAGTTCAGCTTTTGGGGGGGCGGTCTCAGTCGCGATCGGGGCGATGTCGTCTGAGACGAGATTTATGCGGGCAATGTCTGCGTCTGAGGCCTCAGGGGTGTTTAAGGGCAGGGACGAGGTCTCTGCATCCGCGAGAATTGAAATGGACGGAGGAGTCGGATTGGTGTCAGTCACGGCCTCAGGGTCGATCCCCAGAGTCGGCAAAACTGTATCCGGTAATGCGTCTTGCGCCTTGGGCGTCGAATCCTCGATGACACGCGCAGGTGGCTGTTCATCTGTAGATGAGGGTTCAGTGTCACGCGCCACATAAGAGGCGAATCCACTTTGGTCCGAGGGGCCACCGTTTGGCGCGGCGGAGGAGTCGAGGGCTGTGCTCTGGTTCGTCTTTGTTGCCGTCCTCGGCGACGCCAGATGCTCTCCTAGCAGTCCTGCGTTCATTTGGGTCTCGTTGTTACATGAGGTCAATACAACAGCAGGGCGTAAAGAGTGAATTAACAACTTAAAGTTTATCTTCGCTTAACTGATCAGGAGGCGCAGGATGCTCCCCACATCACCGATAAACACCGCGCCGGCGGCTGTTTCGAATGCGACGCCGCAACCCAATGTGGAACTCACGGACGAGTCCAAGATGCGGTTCGAACAATTGCTCTGGGCGGAATTGTTGACTCATACAGGTCTGGAAGACGCCTTGACCTTGGGCGGCGGCGACGGCGCCTCGATGTTCGCGCGCTATTTTGTCGAAGCGATTGCCGAAGACATTGCGAAACAACATCCGCTTGGATTGCTCGACAAAGAGCTGCCGACTGAGCCTGCTGCTGCAGCCATGAAGGAGATGAAGGATCATGGATAATCTCAATCTTGAAGCCTGCCTTGAGGCGGTTGAGCAAACGTTTGAGCAAGAAGCAGAGCACATCATCCGCGGTCAGATCGCCGAGATTGGCGCCCTGGCGCCGATCAAAGTGGAACATCTCGGCGCGCTCGCCAATGCGATTGAGGGCGGGGCTTTGCGCGGACAGCCGGCCACGCTGATCCGTCGTGTCCAGCGCTTGCAAGCCACCGCAATCGAGCACGACCAACACTTACAGGCCATGCGCCACGGCCTGTCGCGAGTCTTGCAAAGAATCGATCGCTTACAGTCCGATGCGAATGTTGGGTCTTATAATCAATATGGCGACCGCGTGCAGTTCTCAGGCGCCCGTGGGCGTTACGAAAGCAAGGCTTAGTACAGTTAAATCTTTTTTCACCTAAGAATAGTAAATAGGAAAATACAACCCAGAGTGGTTAAAAGGATTAGAGTTGTCAGGATGACATCAAACGAGGGCCTCGCACGAGGCTAAATTATAAATCAGGACATGCATCCATGAACAATACTCTTTTGACAAATAACAGCGCGATGGTGGCGCTGGAAACCCTGCGCGGGATTAACAAGGATCTCGCAACGGTTCAGGCTCAGATTTCAACCGGTAAGGAAGTCGCGAATGCGAAAGACAATGCCGCGATCTGGGCGATTTCAACTGTTATGTCTACGGACGTCGAAAGCTTCAAACAGATCAGTGACTCGCTGAACAAAGGTTCTGCGACGGTGGGCGTTGCCCGTGCTGCTTCTGAGCAAGTTGCAGACCTGATCCAGGACATGAAGACGCTGGTTGTTTCTGCTCAGGATGACCTGAACGCTGATGACCGCGCCAAGATCCAAGCCGACATTACGGCGAAGCGTGACCAGATCACAAACATTGTAAGCGCGGCTCAGTTTAACGGCGTAAACCTGGTTCAAGGTACGGACGCTGTTAGCTTCTTGGCGTCTTTGGACCGTCAGTCTGATGGTACGGTTTCGACCTCTAACCTGAGCGTTAGCCGTCAGGACCTCAGCACATCTGCTGGTAACTTTGGCACGGCTCTGAACAATGCCGACTCAGCGGCCTTCGCGACTGTTGACGGTGGCGCAACCAATAGCGGCACGACGGATGCTGCAACGGGTAAAGCGCTTGTCTTTACAATCGCAGCAGACAATAGCTCCGCTTACACATTCACTGTGAACGGTACGCAACTGTCTTATACGTCAGATGCAGACGCGACGACGGCTGAAATTCAGGCTGGCTTTGCCTCTCAGATCAATGCGCTTGGCATTGAAGGCTTGACGGTTGACACAACGGTTGCAAACCAGCTGATTTTGCGGAACGAAAATTCGTTCACTGAAATCACTGCGTCGGCGACCGCAGCTACACCTGCAAGCTTCGTTGCAACGACCAATGATGGCACCGCTGCGACCGACGTGAACGGCACTCAGACTCTGGCTCAGCGCGCAACCAGCGTTACGTTCTCTGGCACAGCAGCTGTTACGGAAGGCCGCGGTTTCCGCGTCACTCTGGGCAGCGACAGCTTCACTTATGTCGCTGGTGCTGGTGAAACTTCTGGCGACGTTGCTCGTGGTCTTAAGACAGCGATTGATGCAGCTGGTATCGACGGTGTGACCGCGCAGGTCCAGTATGACGCAACCAATGATGTCTGGAACATCGCGATCGATGACGCGACAGGCGGACAAGCCCTGGCCATCGTCGCCAATGACGGCGCCGGTACAGCGTCTGGTGGCCTGTTTGGTCTTGATCAAATCGACGTTTCTACAGCCGCTGATGCTGTTGACGCGCTCGACAATATCGAGACCCTGCTCGGCAATGCGATCTCTGCCGCTTCGGCCTTCGGTTCTGACCAAAGCCGGATCGAATCTCAGTCTGAGTTCGTGACGCAACTGTCTGACGCTCTGAAGTCTGGCATCGGTACACTGGTCGACGCTGACCTCGAAGCTGCGTCTGCTCGGTTGCAGGCTCTGCAGGTTCAGCAGCAGCTCGGTACCCAAGCTCTGGCCATCGCTAACCAGGGACCACAGTCACTGTTGTCACTGTTTAGATAATAACAAACCGCCCGGAGCGCTCCTCGAGCGCTTCGGGCACCTTATAACACTTTAGGAGGATTGATTGCAGGCTCTAGCTCAGAAAGCGTATGGCGAAGTTCGCAACCGAACCGCTGATAGCAGATCCATCGAACGTGCCCTGTTTCGGCAAATCACGGATGCGATGATCGAAGCGCAAGATCTGAAGCAGAGCGATCCTGCCAAATGGGCGAACGCAATCAATCGCAATCTCGATCTGTGGACCCTCCTGGCCTCAGATTTGATGAACCCCAATAATGGACTGGACGCCGGTTTGCGTAAATCGCTGCTGGAATTATCTGTTTTCGTGCGTCGCGCCTCTACCAAGATATTGGCTGGCGGCGACGAGCTTCCCGATCTGATCGATATCAATGAATCCATCATCAAGGGACTTGCAAGCGCGGGATAAGACAAGCGTAGGATAGGGTAAGAGTAACCAGGAGGGACTAGGAATGTCCGGATTAATGTTGAAACTCGCTCCGGGAGAGCGCTTTTTCATTAATGGCACGCTTTTGGAAAATGGCGACAAGCCCGGCCGCATCCGCGTGCCGGGGCCTGATGTCATGGTGCTGCGCTGCCGCGATGCGTTGAAGCCGAGCGAAGTAGATACACCGGTGAAACAAGTCTATTACGCGATACAGCTCCTGATCACGCGCGATCTTGATGAAGCTGACACGTTGCCCGCGATTCATCGCGCCTGCGATGATCTCAGCAATGCGTTTGAGCCCGTCAATCCAGAAATGATCCCGCTCTTACAAGAGATGATTCGGCGCGGAAACTACTATTCCGCACTATGCTATATGAAGCAGATAATTGAGCTTGAAGAGCAACTGCTCGGCGGCGAAGCTCCGGGCGCTATGGCGGCTTAGATGACGTTCCAGCCGGTCCTCCCTCTTTCAGGTTTTGCAGGATGGAATTTCCTGCAAGCAACTTATGACAAGCAGTTGGAGACCTATAGCGCGTCGCCGCAAATCCAGCGCGACATTGACTATTTTAAAGAGAAAGTCGCGCAACCGATTTCGGTCGAGGACTTCGTCAGCGACCCGCGTTTGCGCCGGATTTCACTGACCGCCTTCGGGCTATCCGGCGAAGAGTGGAAAACAGGCTATATTCGCAACATCCTCGAAGAGGTTCAGGACCCCGATAGCAGTTTCCTACAGCGCTTAAACAATCCACAGTATACAAGTTTTGCTGAGGCCTTTGAGCCGGCGAATGGCCAGATCAACCTGATCACTTCGGAAATTGACACAATCGCCGCGCGCTTTGCAGCCGAGTCTTTTGAAATCGCCGTCGGGCAGCAAGATGACACGATGCGGCTTAGCCTGAACTTTCAGGATGGTATCGGTGAGCTGGTCACGGAAGGCTCCACCGACGAAGCCGTGTTGTTCAAATTACTTGGCAGCACGCCGATCCGCACAGTCTTGGAGACAGCGCTCGGCATCCCTGCAAACTTGAGTCAGCTCGACGTTGATCGGCAGGCTGAGTTCCTTGATGATCGATTGAAAAGCCAGTTTGGTATCAGCTCTGTCCAGGAGTTAAAGGATCCGGAAGTGATCGAGAAAGTGCTTCAGCGCTATCAAATCCTCGCCGGGATCAACCAAAATCTGAGCACGACCAGCTCTGCCTCGACCGCGCTCGTTTTGCTTGGCAACGCCGCATCTGGTTTCGGTGCCGTGGCCAGTCAGAACCTCTTTTTAAGCGGATTCTAAAGCCACTGAATCGGGCGTAGGCGCGGCCAAGTCACGCGCAGGAACAAGCAATCCATCGAGATACTCAAAAGCGGTGCTGATGCCGTCACTATCCTCTGTGAGATAACGATCAAGATCCGGAAACAGGGTGTAGGCGATATCTGCACTCGGGTCTTTTCCGAACTCGTACAATCCGGCACGCACCATTGGCGCGATCTCGTCATATGTCATCATCAGTGAGCGGAACAATTGTAGGCTGGCATTCTGTGCATCGGTGGCGGCTTTCGGCAGCGCGCGAGAGACACTGCGGAGGACATCGATGGCCGGATATCTGCCGCGTTCGGCAATCTTTCGTGACAGGACAATATGCCCGTCGAGGATACCGCGTACCATGTCCGCGACAGGCTCATCGAAATCTGATCCAGCGACCAGGACTGAGAAGATGGCCGTGATGTCGCCACTGGCCTTGGTGCCGGGGCCGGTGCGTTCTGCCAATTCGGAAACGACGCGCACGGTCGAGGGCGGGAACGCGTTCAGGGCCGGGGTTTCGCCCGCCATAAGCGCGGTTTCGCGATGTGCCTCCGCAAATCGGGTGAGTGAATCGAACAGGAACAAGACTGAATGACCCTGATCGCGATAATATTCTGCGGCTGCCATTGCGCACAGCGCGGCGCGCTTCTTGGCGCCGGGTGGCTCGCTAGCGGTGGCAGCAATGATCGTGGTTTTGTGCAACACATCGGCGGGCAGCACATCATCAATAAATTCCTGAACTTCGCGGCTGCGTTCTCCGATCAATGCGATGACGATTCTGTCCGCGCTCATTCGACCGGCCAGACGACCCAGCAAGGTCGACTTGCCGACCCCGGACCCCGCGAACAACCCAATGCGCTGGCCGTGACAAATGGGTAGCAAAGTATCGGTGACGTTCAGGCCGGTGAATAGACGCTGACCGAGCGGCTTTCGCGACGCGGGCGGAAGGGCCTGGGTTTGCAGCGGCATCTTTATCGTTGCCGGGGTCGCCGGGGCGGGGATTTTGCGCATCTGCACGTCGCCGCGATAATTGACCAAAGCGCCAAGCCAGTGGTCTCCAATTTCCACTTGATCCTGCGGCGAAAAGTAAGCCCGATCGCCAATGCGCGCAGCGTCCGTCGAGCTGAACATCAAGACTTTTACCAATGTATCCGTGACCGACATGACTTCACCGATCAAAGATTGACCTGGTTTTTCGATGACCACGCTGTCGCCAATGCCAACCGCGTGACCAACGCCGGCGACCATGAGCAGACCTGGCAGGATCTCGGTGACAGCGCCCCAAAGGCGAAACGGAGACGTCAAAGACTGGGGCATCGTCAGAAGTTTAATAAACCTAGGGTAATCATTAATCCTTTATTCAACTTATGGTCGCAAATTTTGCGAAATGGTTAACCATAGGGGATTTGTAAATGCGTTCTCGGCTTTGTCTCAATTACAGGGATGGCGCCAGATGGCCTGTGCTGGCGGAGGATTTTCGCAGCCGTGTGGTTCAGTTGAGCGGTCTGCCGCGGGTCAAAACGGCTCGGGCTAATTCCGAATCAATCGCTAATTCTTCGAATCACCCAGCTCCGAGACCGGAATCCTCCAATCAGTCACCGCGCAGCGTTGTGGCTCTTCTCGCTGGCCGCGCGGCCAATCTCAAACCAACTCGCATCAACTCAGAAAAGGCGTCGATCTAACATCGCAGCGAAAGCTCAGGACCGAGCTCTACTAGCATAGGATATGCAACCATGAACAACACACTTCTTACCAACACGAGTGCGATGGTGGCGCTGGAAACCCTGCGCAGCATCAATAAGGATCTGGCCTCTGTGCAGGCGGAAATTTCAACCGGTAAATCGGTTGCCAATGCGCGTGACAATGCTGCGCTCTGGGCGATTTCAACCGTCATGTCGACGGATGTTGAGAGCTTCAAACAGATCAGCGACTCTCTGAACAAAGGCTCCGCGACAGTGGGCGTGGCGCGGAACGCAGCCGAGTCTGCAACCTCGCTCATCCAGGAAATGAAAGAGCTGATCGTCTCCGCTCAAGACGATTTGAACGCAGATGACCGGGCGCGGATCCAGGCTGATATTGATGCCAAGCGCGATCAGATCAGCACCACGGTGAATGCGGCTCAGTTTAACGGTGTGAACCTGGTCAAGGGCACCGATGACGTCACCTTCCTCGCCTCGCTGGACCGTCAAGCAGACGGGACTGTGGCTACGTCAAACATCAATGTGAACCGTCAGGACCTCACGACGATAGCCGGTACGTTCGGGACAGCCATCAACAATGCGGACTCCGCAGCGTATGCCACAGTTGATGGGGGCGCCACCAATAGCGGCACGACGGACGCAACCGCGGGCAAGGCGCTTCAATTCGACATCACAGCGGATAACAGTGCGTCCTACTCATTCACCGTCAATGGCACTCAGCTGTCTTACACGTCGGACGCCGACGCAACGACAGCTGAAATTCAGGCTGGTTTTGCGTCTCAGATCAATGCGCTTGGCATTGATGGGCTGACGGTCGACACGACGGTTGCCGACAAGCTGATCCTGCGCAACGAAAATTCGTTCACCGAGATCACGGCGTCCGCAACATCGGCGACACCAGCAAGCTTCGTGGCGGAGACCAATGACGGCACCGCGGCCACCGATGTGAATGGAACGCAAACCTTGGCGCAACGCGCGACCAGCGTCTCGTTCTCGAACACAGCAGCGATTGACGAAGGTCGCGGATTCCGCGTCACGCTGGGCGCAGACAGCTTCACTTATGTCGCCGGTAAGGATGAGACCGTGGCTGACGTTGCGCGCGGTCTGAAGACCGCGATCGACTCGGCGCGCATCGATGGCGTCATGGCGCAAGTCCAATTTGACGAAGCCACGGAGGTCTGGAGTCTCGCAGTAGACGACGCGACCGGCGGACAGGCCCTGACCATTGTCGGCAATGATGGCGAAGGTTCGGCATCTGGTGGACTGTTCGGTCTTGATCAGATTGATGTCACGACAGCCGCAAACGCCGCTGCCGCGCTGGAAAACATCGAGACGCTGCTGGGTAACTCAATTTCCGCTGCCGCCGCATTTGGTTCGGATCAGGGGCGGATTGAGTCGCAATCTGAATTCGTGACCCAGCTGTCAGATGCTCTGACATCCGGGATCGGTACGCTGGTCGACGCGGATCTGGAAGCCGCGTCAGCGCGCCTTCAGGCCCTGCAAGTGCAGCAGCAGCTAGGCACGCAGGCGCTGTCCATTGCCAACGCCTCGCCACAGTCACTGCTGGCTCTGTTCCAGTAACTCTCAAACGCTGAACGCGCAGGATCTGCGCGTTCGGCCCCACTCATAGATTAATCTTTAGTGTGAACTAGGAGGGACAAGGAATGTCCGGATTAATGCTCAAACTGGCGCCATCTGAGCGCTTCTATATTAACGGCACCGTCTTGGAGAATGGCGACAAGCCAGGCGGCATTCGCGTGCCTGGACCTGATGTCATGGTCTTGCGTAGCCGCGATGCGCTGAAGCCGAGTGAAGTGAATACGCCCGTGAAGCGCGTCTACTATGCGGTGCAATTGCTGATCACGCGCGATCTTGATCCAGAAAAAACTTTGCCGGCACTTGAAGAGGCGTGCCATGATCTTGCCCAAGCGTTCGCGCCGGCAGATCGCGACATGATCCCTGTGCTGCAGGAATTGATCCGACGCGGCTCTTACTATTCAGCGCTCTGCTATCTCAAGCGGATCATCAAGCTGGAGAGCCAGCTATTGGGCGAAGAAGAGCCTGAAGCTCTGGCGGCCTAACCTGTCTTGTTCAGCCGCGGGCCCGAAGCGAGCGCGCGGCTGAACTGCGTTTGCGAATAAGTTAAGTGTCTGGTGAGAAAGCGCTGATTTGACCCTCAATGGTTAATTAAACCCAGGGTACTTATTAATCCTTTCTTCAACTTATAGTCGCAAATTTTGTTGAAACATTAACCTTAAGGGATTTGCGCATGCTTTCGGACATGTCTCTGTTTCAGATCTATGGGGCGATGGCGCGGCATGCGGCAGAGACCCAGAGCGTGAGCGCTGAAAATCTCTCACGCGCAAATGAGCCAGGCTATAAAGCGGTCGAGCTGGAATCCTTTTCGGACTTTATGAAACGGACCGGACCGACCGTCGAAAAGATGGATTTCGATCAGCCTTTCGAACACAGTTTCAGCCTCTCTGCTGCATCGCCGAACGGCAACTCGGTGAGCATTGAGCAAGAGGTTTTCAAATCTGCTGAAGCGGTCGGCAAGCATCAAATGGCGATGACGGTCTACACCAAGTCGCTGGACATGATGAAGCTCGCGCTCGGTCATAGGAATTAGGGGGGGCAACCAGATGAATCCCTTTGAGTTTTCCATGATGCAGGCGGTTTCCGGCATGCGCACAAATTCGCAGCGCATCACGGTCACAGCAGAAAATGTCTCGAACGTTGATACGCCCGGATATCAGCGCAAGATCCTCGTCACTGAGCCGCGTATCAATTCCGAGGTCTCGTTCGGGGCCTTGAGGACGTCGCTTGATCAAACACCCGGTGAGGCGGAGTTTAATCCTTCGCACCCCATGGCGAATGCGGAAGGCTATATCACGCTGTCCAACGTGTCTCTGGTGACAGAGATGGCGGACATGCGCGAAGCGAACCGCACTTACGAAGCCAATCTCAATTCATTCCAACAAGCGCGGAGCATGTATTCTTCGCTGCTTGACGTGCTGCGTCGTTAAGGAGGCTCATTGTGACCAATTTCGGGTTTGGGGCGTATAACGCGATCAATCCAGCCAAGATCACGACCCCAACATCAACACAGGCCACACCGGCCCAGGATGAGAACCCCGTCGCAAAAGGGGTCTCTGAGTTTAAACAGGCTGTTCAACAAGCGGAACAAGCGGCGATTGATACGGCCGTGAGCGGCGCTGATCCGCATGCCATGGTCGAGGCCTTGGCAAATGCTGAAATGGTGCTCGATACCGCGGTCACGATCCGCGACAAGGTCGTGGAGGCTTATCAGGAACTCTTGCGAATGCCGGTCTAGAACGGAGCCGGGGATAATGGGCGAATCTGAAATCTTCGAAGTCTTGCGCGCCTCTTTATGGGCGGGCGTCATGATGGGGCTGCCAATCCTGGGTGTCTCTCTCGTGCTCGGCTTTGTGATTGGCCTGGTCCAAGCGCTGACCTCTGTGCAGGAAATGACGCTGACTTTCGTGCCCAAGATCGTAGCCGTTGTGGCCGTGTTCTTTTTGACGATCGGTTACATGACGCGCGTTTGTCTCGACTTGTTCAACAATTTCATCTTGCCGATGATTTCAGGATGAGGCGCGCATGACCGAAACCAAATTGCTCGACCTGTCAAAGCCCACCGCCTTGCTGGCGATCGGGCTTATGTTGGTTATCTTGGTCATGGTCTTGCCGGTGCCAGCCTGGGTGCTCGACCTTGGCCTGACAGCCTCATTTGCATTCGCGATCCTGATATTCACGACCTCGATTTTCATCGAGAAGCCGCTGGATTTCTCATCCTTTCCAAGTGTGCTCCTGGCCTCATTGATTTTGCGACTGGCGCTGAACGTGTCGTCGACCAAATTGATCATTTCAGAAGGGCATACCGGCACAAGTGCCGCTGGCGGCGTGATTGAAGGCTTCGCCATGTTTATCATGGGTGGCAATTTGTTTGTCGGCCTGGTCGTGTTTGGCGTTCTGATCATCGTCAATTTCATGGTTATCACCAAAGGCGCCGGTCGGATGGCCGAAGTCGGCGCACGCTTCGCCTTGGACGCCATGCCAGGTAAACAACTCGCGATTGACTCCGACCTCGCGGTTGGCGCGATTAGCCATGAAGAGGCCAAACAGCGTCGCGCCAAAGAACAAGAGGAAGCTGCGTTCCTTGGTTCGCTCGATGGTGCGTCAAAATTCGTCAAAGGCGATGCGATTGCTGGCCTGCTGATCACCGCTCTTAACTTGCTCGCGGGGATTGGGTTTGGTCTCGCGGCGCACGGTTTGACGCTGAATGAAGCGTTAGCAAACTATTCTATTCTCACTGTAGGTGACGGCCTGGTGTCACAAATTCCAGCCGTCATCGTTTCCGTATCAGCCGCCTTGCTCTTGTCCAAAGGCAAGGATGATGGCGCGATTGATGAAGCGCTCGGCAAACAGCTTGGCGGCAATGCCACATCGCTGCTTATCGTGGCTGGCCTGCTGGCTGTGTTTGCGCTTTTCCCGGGGCTTCCTTTCCTGCCCTTCATGATGGCGTCACTCGGCTTCGGTGTGACCGCTTACTTCCTGCGCAAACAGCAAAAGGAACTGGAAGCCAAACCAGAGGTAGAAGAGGAGCAGCCGACCGCCAACATCAATCAAATTGCCGATTCAATTCACTCAGACGAAATTCACCTCGAGGTGGCGCCGGACCTGGTCGCGACCGTGCTTCAGGGCGAAGCGGGTATCGAGAACCGGATCGAGAAGATTCGCAGATATATTGCAGAAGAATATGGCTTTGTGCTGCCTTCTATTCGGATGACCGACAATCCGACGCTGGAGCGCAATACGTATCAACTGAAAATCCAGGGAGTGCCCGTTGATAATGGCCTGCTCCGTCCTGGCTCGCTCTTGGCCTTGATTGAAGAAGATCAGCTGCCGCACTTGCAAGGCGAGCGTGTGAAAGAACCGGTCTACAAAGCCGCCGCACGCTGGTTGCCGACAACCAAGAAACAGGAACTGGTGGCGTCAGGTGCTCCGGTGATTGAGCCGATCGAAGTCCTGGCCACGCATATGCTGGAACTGATCCAGGCCAATTTCTCGCTTATCTTTACGCGCATGGTGATGATCCAGACTCTGGATGCCCTCACCACCGTGTCGGACGAAGAACGCGCTGCCAGCAATAAGCGCCTGCTGGACGAGTATCTTCCGACAAAGGTGCCCCCTGAAACCTTGCTCGCCGTGCTGCGCGCGCTGCTCGAGGAACGCGTCTCAATCCGCAATATTTTCCTGATTCTGGAAACCGTTGGCGAGGCCAAAGGCCAAGGCGCGACCCAGACTCAGATGATTGAACTGGTGCGCCAGCGCCTGTCATTTCAGATCCTCAACAAGTTGCAGGATGATGATGGGCGTCTGCCGCTGGTGCAATTGTCGACCAGCTGGGAACAAAGATTCGCGGAGCACGAGATCAAGTCTGAAGCGGGTGCGACTGATATTGCCTTGCCGCCAGAATTGTTCAGCGAACTGCTGACGGGGATCCAGGAGAAGCTGAACGAAACCGCGCAAAAAGGCGTTGTCGCGTCTGTCGCGACTTCATCGAAACGCCGACGCTTCTTGCAAACCGTTCTGGCTAGCAAAGGCATTCGCAATGCCGTTCTCGCCTATGAAGAAATCCGTTCCAGCAGCAAGCCGCAAATCGTAGGCATTGTATGATGCCCTTCCTAGATCTGCTGGGCCCGGATCTGTCTTACTGGGTCGCGCAGTTCGTCCTCACCGTGGCGCGCTTGTCCTTTGTGATTGCGCTCCTACCAGGGATTGGCGAGCAAATGATCCCGGCGCAAGTCCGGGTCTACCTTTTGTTGGGATTGTCCGCGGCGATTTCGGGACTTGGAATCACCAATTATGTTTTGCCAGACAGCCTTACCGATCTGGGTGTGGTCGTGATCACCGAATTGCTGTTGAGCCTCTTTCTGGGCATCGGATTACGCGTTGTCATCTGGACTCTCAACATTGCTGGCAGTGTGATTGCGCAAGGGATCGGACTGGCCCAACCGCTGGGCGTAGCGCTCGAAAATGAATCGCAAACCGCTACCGCAAACCTGCTTTCTATGGCCGGTGCGGCGCTGCTCTTCTCGATGAATTTCCATGTCGAGGTGATCTCGAGCTGGATCGGGCTTTATGAGACGATCCCGGTGGGCGCCAATTCCTGGGTTGCTCAGGCCTTCTTGTTTGACAGCATTTATGCCGCCTTCGCCTTTGCCATTTTGTTGGCTTGGCCCTTCGTCGCAATGAACCTGCTCTACAATGTCTGTCTTGGCTTCATCAACAAAGCGATGCCGCAAATGATGGTCGCCTTTGTTGGCGCGCCATTCCTGGTCGGCGCGGGCATGTTCCTACTGGCCGTCTCGATCGGCGCCATGCTGATGGTCTGGCAGGATCAAATCATGCGACTGATTGTGTGGTTATAGGTCATGGCTGAAGAACAGGACCAGTCCAGCGAAAAGGAATTTGAAGCCACCGATGAGCGCCTGCGGCAGGCGCGAGAGGATGGCGATGTTCCGATATCCAAAGAAGCCAATGCCGCCGGTCTGATTATCGGAATAGGGCTGGGCATTCTGGTCTTTCTAACGATTAGCTCAAAGGCTATGAGCGATGGCTTTACCAGCATGTTCTATCACGCCGATCGGTATGCGGCAGATATCTTCAATGATCAGGGGTCACAGACCCACAAGGTGCTGACGGATCTGATGATGTCACTGGCGCCTTTATTCGCCGTGTTGGCCGCGTCAGTCATCCTGGTCCTGATCATGCAGCAAGCCATCGCTTTCTCGACCAAGAAAATCAAACCAGAGATGAAAAAGATCAATCCGGTCGAGAACATCAAGAATAAGTATGGCGCGAAGGGGCTTTTGGATTTCCTGAAGGATGCAGCAAAGATGATCTTTGCTGGCCTGATCGCCGCCTATTTCATGATCTTCTTCGCGAATGAATATTATGCTGGCAGCGCGATGGGACGCGGGCAGCTGGCGGATTTCACGCTGACGCAAATCCTCAGGCTGATCATGTATTTCGCTGCCTTCCAGATCGCTCTGGCTTTATTGGATGTGCCGTTGCAGCGCTATCTGCACGCCCAACGCCTGAAAATGACACGCGAGGACGTCAAGAAAGAGATGAAGCAGAATGAAGGCGATCCGCAGCTGAAACAGCAACGCCGCGAACGGGGGACACAGATTACGCGCGGCGACATGCTTAAGAATGTTGAGACCGCGACGGTCATTATGGTTAACCCGGAACACTATGCTGTTGCGCTGAAATGGGACCCTGAAGGTGACACAGCGCCGATTTGTGTCGCGAAAGGCGTCGATCATTTGGCGGCCAGAATTCGCGAAGTCGCACAGGCCAATCATGTTCCAATCTACCGTGACCCCCCAACTGCGCGGTCGCTTTATCGCCTGGTTGAGATCGATGAAGAGATTAAACAAGAGCACTTCGCGGCGGTCGCTGCGGCGATCCAATATGTCGATCGCGTGCGTCAACATTTAAGGCCGCGTAATGACTGATATTGATCCCAATATTCCTAAGCTTCTGAATATTAAGCGAAAAGCGCAAGAGCGACGCCTGGCGGAGCTGTTGGGTGAGAAACGGGCTCTAGAGCAAAAGTTGAAAGATCTTGATGCGGAAGTCGCAGCAATGGACGACCGAACCGATGGTTTCGACCAGATCAGCGTCGCAAACGGCTATTTGAAATATGTTCAACACCGCAAAAAGGCGCTGATTCGCCAGATCGAAGTGCTCGATGAGCAGGCAGATGCTGTTCAGAACGATTTGCGGAAGTCTCTACATTCTCAATCAATGCTGCAAAATCCGCAGTGAACGTAAACCAGTTTACGTTCTCTTCATAATGTTTCACATACTATCTCCGCGCGAAGAGTGGTAAATTCAATTATAACGCGCCACCGGAATGCATGGAGAAACAAATGAGCGCCAAGACACCGTCACACGTGGACCACCAAGTTGGTCGTCGCATTCGGCAAGCCCGTCGCGATGCCAAACTCACCCAGGGGCAATTGGGGGATTTGATTGGTCTGACCTTTCAGCAAGTTCAAAAATATGAAAAGGGCGTCAATCGCGTTTCCGCGGGCACCCTTTATGAGATTTCGAAAGTGCTCGGCTTGCACATTAGCTGGTTCTTTGATGAAGAGGTCGTCGACAAGATTGGCGATGCCGAGACAAAGGAATCCAGCGAATTTAATGATTGCATGAACTTGCTGCTCGATCTGCGGCAAAGCTCAAATCTTGGCCCAGTGCGCGAAGTTTTGCGGCTCGCAGGCAGTCGCTAAGCTTCAGATTTTCATACATTTTGGTGCGCCAAGGTCAGCCGCTAGCTGACTTTGGCCCATGGTGCATTTTGATAAGATGCCATTGATGAGCCATCGGTGTCGACAAACGCTTCAAGATCTCCAATCACCGATAGAATGAGCTGTGCCTCCGGTGGCAATTGCGTATGGTCACCATCAGGGGTGACAAAAGATTCCCACAGTTTCAACTTAAGTAGCATTTCCAGCGGGCTGGACGCCGTTTTGTCACTGAGCGCGTCAATAATGTTCAATTGAACTTCGAGTTCCGCATCGGCCAATTCTTCGGTTTCAATCGATTGCGCAAAATGGGCGTGACGGCGGACGGATTTTGTCCATTGCGGCAATTCACGATCAATCAGTCTGTCGGTCCCCATGGCTATTCCCTTCATTTCGTTTCGCAGTGTTCGGGGCGGCGATTGCTGCCCGTCATATGTAGAATGCGCGATCACGAAAAATTGTTCCCGCGAGGAGTGAATTTTTTCAGTTTTCAGGAGGGAACAGGTATTTAAGCGCGAAAATCTGACTGAGATCAGTCTTCCTGTTCTTTCTTTTCTTGCTCTTTCAAAGCCTCGATCAGCTTCTTTAGCTTGTCGGGAACAGGTTCCTTGAGCACGTTCTTATATTGCTCGCGCAAGGCATCGCTGAGCGGCTGATCGTGCCGCCATTGGTCAGGCCGTTTTGGAGACTCCTTGTCACCGGGCATTCTGCGCGCTCTGTTATTGTTTCCCTTTAAGTTGCTTGGACCCGAAGTCCGCATGTTAAAGCAACCATGGGGGTTATATAATTTTTGCAATACTGCGTGTTGAGAATGCGTCTTGCCTTAGCGGTTACGCCAATGGCGGGGTTGTCAGCGCAGATTTTTCCGTCAGGATCTGGTCGCGCTCTTTTTCCATGCTTTTGGGATGCACAAAGTTTGGTTTGAACCAGGGGGTCAGTCTTTGATTGAACAATCCGCGTAGCCAATCGATGACAATTTGAGCCCGCGCCAAGCGCCTGACGCGCTCAGGATAAGTTAGCCAGAAGCGGATCGGCGCGACTTCCGGAAGATTAAGGGGCACCAGATTCTTCTGCAGATCATGCACATAAGTCGGCATAAGAGCGATGCCGCCGCCATTGGCACAGACTTCGAGCATGACAGAGCCAGAATTTGTCACAAGCGCGAAATCAATCAAATCTCGGAACTGTACGGCTTTTGGCGCCCAGCGTTCCATCTGGTTCACATAGCCAGAGTGAATAATGCAGCGGTGTTCGTGCAGGTCGAACACGCTGGTCGGGTGTCCGAAGGTGCGAATATAGTCGGGCGCGGCCCAGAAAATGTAATGCAGGATGCCCAGGCGCTTTGAAACGATATCCTGGCGCCCACCGGGTTCCTGGAACTGAATGGCAATGTCGGCCTTATCGTTCAACAAATCGGTATCCGGTCGGTCAGCGGTCACCAGGCGCAATTCGATCTTGGGGTTTTGCAAATGGAAATCTGGCAGATGCGGCGCAATCCAGTGGGCGGCTAGACCATCGCCAGCACATAGCGTCACCGGACCTTCAGCGGGCAAGTCGTGGTCAAGGACATCGCTGCGCAACCCATCCGCGGCGTCCGACATGATTTCGGCATAACGCAGCGCCTTACGGCCCGCATCCGTTAGGCTCACGCCCCGCGGCGAACGATAAAGTAGGCGCGCGTTTAGCGTGCGTTCTAATTCATCGATTTTGCGCGAAACTGTCGGCGCCGTTTCTTTTAATCGCGCAGCCGCTGCATTCATGCTGCCGAGTTCGGCGACAACAATGAATACTTTTAGTTTGTCCCAGTCCAGATTTTCAAACATCCATCGCCTCTTATACGATTTCTGTACTACCCCAATTCGATTCTGTCTGCATCATACACCCCCGAATTGTGCAAGCTTCTGTCGCGCAAAGGAGTTTTTAAGATGTCTGCACCGCAAATTTCTCTCGAATGCTACCCATTCGTGGTCGATCAAGCCAAAATGTCCGAATACATGGCAAACTTTGGATGGCGCAGTGCAACCGCGACTGAAATCCCTGAGATGGTGGCGCTAGGTGAGGAATTGATCAATGATCGTTTGGCCGACGCGGCCACGATTGAGCGCGTACATAACGTGACTGAAATCACAGCTTGGGCGTTTGGCTCCAATCCGATTGAAGGACTTGTATTAGCGGTGCCGCTGTCTGAAGCTGGGCTCGCGGCGCTCGAGGTGAACGAGTTTCAACCCGGAGATCCGGATCGCGCGCACGTTGCGGGTATCGGCGAGCTCTGTGCGGCTTGCTATATTGGAATCTATGCCGGCGCGACTTATGACGCTCGAAAGGCAGTGATGTCGGGCGCGGCGGTCATTCGCATGGGCATTTTCCCGCAAGTACCCTGTTTTGCCCGCGCCGCGACAGAGGATGGTGCCCGCTCGATGGAGAGCCTGGGCTGGTCGCCAGCTGGATTTGGCCCGGACAAACTTTGGATGCAGGGCGCGATGCAGGCTCCGTCGCAGAAAGTTGCAT
This sequence comes from Pseudomonadota bacterium, assembly GCA_039818185.1. Taxonomy (GTDB): domain Bacteria; phylum Pseudomonadota; class Alphaproteobacteria; order Caulobacterales; family Hyphomonadaceae; genus Henriciella. The sequence goes on along the minus strand of JBCBUI010000006.1, from coordinate 183,300 downwards.
AGATGTTGGCGATTAGCGAAATCGGCCAATCGGGGCTCGCGCGCCGCTTGAAGAAGGATGCCATTGAGAGCTTCCAGATCGAAATGGTACGCACCCTGGATGCGTATCAGAAAATGGTCGCGCTACGTGCCATGACCTTTATGGCTGAACAAGACTGTCCTTTTGACGAAGAATATGACGGCAATGATTTGTGCGCATCGCACCTGCTCGCGTATGCCAATGGACAAGCGATTGCGACGCTACGGCTAAGATGGTTTGCGGGTTTCGGTAAAGTTGAGCGCGTTTGTGTGCTGCCAAGCTATCGCGGCAGCTCAGTCGTCAAAGTCATGCTGGCTGCGGCTTTTGAGCTTGGGGCCCGCAAAGGATTTCGGCGTATGACGGCGCAAATTCAGGCGCGACTCTGGCCGCTCTGGTCTCGCACGCTCAATTGCCGATTGTTAAAGGACCGGCCGAGTGTATTTTTCTCGGATTACGAGTATTATGAAATAGAAATCCCATTGGCGGCACATCCGGAGGCCATTCGGTATAATTCGGACCCGTACCAGATGATCCGTCCAGAAGGGGCGTGGGATGAGCCGGGGATTCTCGATGAATCCAGCGCTCGTGGAGGAGATATTCGTCATGTGGCTGCGTAAATGTGCGTTCTGGTAGTCAGCGATTATCCGGACACGCTCGATCCTGGGCGGCTGGCTGAAATATCGAGTCACATCAGCGCTTTGGTCTGCGACGCCCGTTTGGAGTATCGGTCTGTCGCCTTCCTGCATCGCAAAGACGGATCAGGATTCGGCCATTTCGGCGTGAGAATTGGCCGATATGATCCGATATTCACGATGTCAGCGTGTGGCAATGTGATATCCGCCGGGCTGGCTGAGTTTGTTGTGCGTCGCGCCGCTCAACCCATTCGGCTGGCGGGTGTTGCATCAGCGGCTCAGTTCAGACGCTTGCGGGACATGTTCCAAATGGCGGGGTACGCATCGCAGATCGAGTCGCGATCGACTTTAATGCTGGATGCCTTCGCGCACTTGCCAGAGGCGCACGATTATGAAGCCGTTCAATTCAGTGAATATGGACCATTTCTTTGCGGAGATAGCGCCTGCGCCGCATCGAGGAAAAACCAATCCACCCGTTGGCCCAGCGCTTGAGCAATGACGAAAAGCGTGCCCGCAGACACCCGGTTGCTGCCGCGCTCATATTTGTGAATCTGCTGGCTTGAACAGCCTAAGGCCTGGCCAAGATCTGATTGCGTCATCGAAGCGTCAATTCGCGCCGCGCGAATACGTTGACCGATTTGAAAATCAACATTTGGATCTGGTTTTCTCGTCATGAAATCGTCCCTGGCTGAAGATTAGCCAGAAGACCGTAAATTCAATCTTAAATTGAAAAATCAATCCGCGAATGCGCGCGTTTATTGTTCGGTCGTTTGCAGAAACAGCAAGATAGCTGGCATCAAGACAAAGATCAGCGCCAGAAAGAGCCAAAGCGGAAATCGCCGCTTGCGCTCTAGTATGGCCGCGCCATCTGAACCCAGGCTCACCTGGTCATCGGTCTTAGCCGGCGTGCGCCAAGCCGAGATCATGCCGCTCCGAACCGAATAAACATAGGCAAATCCGGCAGACAGGATCGAGCTGGCGAGGATGAGCAGCGTATTGCCTTGCAGCACGCCAACCATCAAGTTCGACGTCGCTAGCGCTGTGACCGCCAACAAGGTGAACGGGTTTTGGCGAGATTTCGTGGGGCTTTCTTTCTGCGCCATTGTCCGTCCTCTTATCCGTTGACCACGGCTAAAGTGGTGGCCTCGTCGGTTGCATCTATCTCGGCCGTTTTTGGAGCGTGGAGGGCAATGCGGTTCCAGGCATCCAGCGCGGCGATTTTGTAAGCTTCCGCGAGCGTTGGATAGTTGAACACATTGTCGATAAAGTAAGATAGGGTACCGTTCAGAACCAAAGCGGCCTGCCCGATATGGATCAGCTCGGTGGCGCCTTCGCCAACAATATGCACGCCGAGTATCTCCTGGGTTTCCAAATGGAACAGCATTTTCAGCATGCCCCGCTGCAAGCCCATAATATGCCCACGAGACGTCTCTCTGAACCGGGCTACGCCGGTTTCGTAAGGAATCCGCTTTTCGCGGAGCTCGCGCTCCGAATATCCAATGGTTGAGATTTCAGGCACGGCATAAATGCCATAAGGAAAATGCTCGGGCTTGGGCGGGTTCTTGACATTGAAGGCGTGGCATACAGCGATCCGCCCTTGTTCCATGCTTGTCGAGGCCAGGCTTGGAAAACCGATAATATCGCCCGCAGCATAGATCCCTGGCACTTCGGTCTCAAAACTGTCTGGGTCGATTTTCAATCGTCCACGTGAATCCGGGCTCAAACCCAGCGCGTCTAGGCCGAGATCCAGGGACGCCCCAACGCGGCCTGCGGCGTATAAGACCATTTCAGATTTCACTCGGCGACCGTCGCTGAGGTCGACAAAACAATGTCGCCCCTCGCGCGTGACCGTTTCAGCGCGACATCCGAGGCGTAGTTTCATGCCGCGATCTCTTAATTCATGTGTGAACTCGGCGATCAGTTCATCATCAATGAAGCTCAATATGTGCGCCCGCGGCTCAATCACTGTGACCGAAATATCGAGCGCGCTGAAAATCGTCGCGTATTCCATGCCAATGACACCGGCGCCGATCACAGTGAGCGAGCGAGGCAGGGAGGGGATGTTCAGAATTTCGTCGCTGTCGAGAATATTCGTGCCGTCAAACGGAATGGTTTCTGGTCGATATGGCTTCGTGCCAACGCTAATTAGAGCCTTCTTGAAGCTGTAAACCACCCTATGGCCATTGGCCTGTTCAATCTCGATTTCCGACCGGCTGAGAAAGCGCGCATGGCCAGCAACTAAAGTCACGCCATTGCGGCTGAACTGATGCTCAAGAACGTCCACTTCATGGTTGAGTGTTTGCGACAGGCGATGCTTCAGATCGTCGACGGTGATGTCATGTTTGACCTTATAGGTGCGGCCATAAAAACCGCGTTCCCGCCAGCCGGACAGGTTCAAAACGGTTTCGCGCAATGTTTTACTGGGGATCGTACCTGAATGGACGGAAACGCCGCCGACGCGTGCAGACTTCTCAACCACGAGCACCCGCTTGTCGAGTTTCGCCGCCTGAATGGCCGCTCGGCGGCCGGCGGGTCCGCTGCCAATAATCACCAAGTCAAAAGCATCTTGCATCGATACGCCGGTCCAATTTCGAATCACTCAACGTAGTGTTTTCAACATAAGGTTGAAAATATCCTACTTTCTGAAAATCTGCCTCTGTGTACAGGGTTCGCAGGGCACAGAATCAACTTTTGGTAGTATTTTGTTAATGGGATCGATTGATCAATGATCGTGCGTGTTTCAATGAGGTGATCGGGTTCCCCACACGCCCGCTGACTGATGAAATGAAGCTTCCGCACTCACTTTGCATTTTGGCGTGGCGATCGACCTTTCCTTCGTCACGCCTATCGCAGAAGCGTCGACGCGGTGGGTATGAACGTGTGACCAGGGGTACCTTATGACGTCATTTCGTGTCTGCTGTCTCAGCGTGTTAGCATTTGTAGGCGCGGCCGCCTGCGCGGGTGCAGCGAAATTTGGCGATGATGCGTTGCGTACGACCAGTTTGGGGCGTGTCCAGGCCACGCCTTTCATGGATTTTGTTCATACCGAACAATGCCGGGAGACGTTGACCCAGGCCATCGGCTTCACTCATGAAACGCGTACCGTGACGAATGGCGTTCAAATTGTTCAGTCTTTTCAATGTAATGCTGACAATATTGTGGCCCGGGTTAGTCTCAAGAATCTAAACCCGCACGCGATGCAATGCGTGACACGTACGGAGGATGGTGAACATGCGTCCGTAGTGGAGCCTTTTGGGTTTGCTCGTCTTGAATATGCATTTCAGCAGTCGTCTAGCCACGCATGTGCCACCGTCGGCTGATTTTGCGATTTGACCACATAAACAATGCATTATGTTCCCCCGCATTCGACATGCGTTAACCATTGATTTACAAATTATGTAAATTAGTTTGCATTCAGGATAGGTTACGGCTTGGAATGCAATGAGTAGCGAAATCGATAAAGTGAATCAGGACATTGGCCATCGTATTCGAGCCGCACGTTTAAATGATCACCAGTCGCTTGAACAGTTAAGCGCCCGCGTGGGCATTGTGCCAGCCGATTTAGAAGCGATCGAAATGGGCACCCGCCGCGCGTCTGCAGCACTGCTCGCACGTCTCGCAGCAGCGATGGACCTTGAAATCCGTGCCTTTTTCGATGATTGTTGCAGTATGCAACATCACACATCCGTTGCGTTGGTCAAGCAGGCAAAGTCGAGAGGTTTATTCGCAAACCTGATCGAAGCCGAGAAACAGGAAAAGGGCGGTCTGCGGGCCGCATAAGCCAGCTGAACGTCATGATGCGCCAGGTCACTCCCGTCGAAACCGATCAATTAGATGTCCTGTCAGGCGAGACTTGGTCTTTGATCAAACAACATGGCGCGTTTTTTGAAGCCAATTTGGGTGAAACTTTGCTCGAGCTTGGTCAAACCGACGAGCATTTGCTCATCGTGTTGTCTGGCCAGGCAACGCTGGTCTATTTTCAAGGCGATCAGCCACAACCAACCGCGATCTTTCGCACAGAAGGGCAAGTCCTGCATCATGCAGGCATGCACTTGAAAGTCGTCAACCCGTTTCGGATCGAAGCGGCGGCCGAAAAGACCCGGGTGGTCTTGTTGCAACGGCAAATAGTGTACGAGCTGATCTCGCAGGACACCATGTTCGCCGAATATCTGTTCAAGGACCTGTCGGAGCGGTTCATGACCGCTCTGGGGTATTTGCGCGAGCAGCGTCAGGCGCCATTGATCATCCGCTTGGCGAAGCGCATTCTGACCATCACCAAGCACCGCCCATCCGTCGAGTTCACGCAGGCCGAACTGGCAGAAATCTTGGCCGTTACGCGCATCAGTATATCGAAGGCGATCAAAACCCTGGAAGAACAGGGATTGATCCGGCGTGCCGAACGCGCATTGATTCTCGTTGATCGAGAGAAATTGAAGGCCTGGCTGGAACAAGAAGAGCAAGCCGAATAGGGCGAGTGCCTCGTCTTAATAATGTGCTACCCAGGCGGGAAAAATCTATATTATCAACTGAAGCGCGTTTTCATGATGATGTGTTAGATCTATCCATATCTGACGCTCGTGACTTGAATTGAACAGACTCTGTTAACCATGATTACGAAGTGATTGCGACCGCGCCAGAAACTTTGACGTCTAATTATCATCAATTAAAACAATAGCTTGTATCCTGCCTTCATAATAGGAAAGGTGGGACGAAATGAACTTCCAGAACAAAAAACCCTTAACCGTTGGCTTTCTCGATAGTGTCAACATGATGTATGACCGGGCAATCGAACTGCTCGATCTGCCAGAGGACGTCGCTCAAACAGTTCGCAATTGCAATTCGACTTATGAAGTCCAATTCTCGGTTCGCCTGCGCGGTCAACTGCATACTTTTAAAGGCTACCGCTCGGTTCATTCTGAGCATATGGAGCCAGCAAAAGGTGGCATTCGTTATTCTATTGAAGTGAACAAAGACGAAGTCGAAGCCTTGGCTGCACTGATGACCTATAAATGCGCGCTGGTTGAAGCGCCATTTGGAGGCTCAAAAGGCGGACTGATCATTGATCCGACAGAGTGGGAGCCGCATGAGCTTGAAAAAATCACACGTCGCTTCGCTTACGAATTGATCAAGCGCGATCTGATCAACCCCTCTCAAAATGTGCCAGCGCCCGATATGGGCACCAGCGCTCGCGAGATGGCGTGGATGGCGGACGAGTATCGCCGCATGAATCCGACCGATATTAATGCCCGCGCATGCGTCACTGGAAAACCGCTGAACGCTGGTGGCATTGCTGGACGCACAGAAGCGACAGGCCGCGGCGTTCAGTATGCCCTGCAGGAATTCTTCCGCCACGACGATGATGTCAAAGCCGCAGGGCTGACCGGAACGTTAGCCGGCAAACGAATTGTCGTTCAGGGGCTCGGTAATGTCGGCTATCACGCCGCTAAATTCCTGAGTGAGGAAGATGGCGCGCGGGTCGTTGGCGTGATTGAGCGCGATGGCGCGATCTTCAATGATGATGGTATCGATATTGAAACTTTGAAGGCGCATCTCAACGATCGCCAGCCTTTGGATACGTTCCCAGGCGGAACTTTCTCAGCAAACAGCAATGCTGGGCTGGAATATGATTGCGATATTCTGGTGCCAGCCGCGTGCGAGAGTGTGATCACGCATTCAAATGCACATCGCATCCAGGCGCGTGTGATCATCGAAGCGGCGAACGGTCCCGTCACGGCAGAAGCCAATGATATTCTGCTCGAGCGCGGACGGACGATCATTCCGGACCTCTATGCTAATGCAGGCGGTGTAACCGTTTCTTACTTTGAGTGGGCGAAAAACCTGTCGCACATCCGGTTTGGCCGTATGCAGCGCCGACAGGAAGAAGCGCGCAGCCGCGCTCTTTTGCAGCAAATCGAAGCCTTGATGCCAAATGGTGTTGATGCCGCGACAAAGGAGAAGCTGGAATGTGGCGCCGGCGAGATCGATCTGGTTCGGTCTGGTCTCGATGATACAATGCGCGCGGCGTACAATGCTATGCGGGAAGAGCGTGATGCGCATCCAGAGTGTCGGGACCTTCGGACGGCCGCTTATATGGTTGCGGTGCGCCGGATCGTGTCTGTGATGGACCTGTTCGAATTGTAAGAACGACGCATATCCGATCCTTGAATGGATCGACAAAACAAGACCGCCATCCGGGATCATTCGGATGGCGGTCTTCTTTGTGACGGGACAAACCGCGAAGTATTTACGATCCGGGATGACACAGATCCCGGCTTCGAAAGCGTTTTTAATTGGTCATCGGATTGGTATCGACATTCTGCAAAATGGCATCCGGAACAGCGATATTTTCAGTCGCCACTTCGACCCGGTCACGACCATTGCGCTTGGCGCGGTAGAGCGCCGCGTCAGAACGTTCGAGCGCATCATTGATGCTGGCTTCATTATAGAAAGGTTCTGAAACGCCGATACTGACCGAAACGTTGAACGGCCCTGTCTCGCTTGGGAACTTCACTTGCTTGATGGCTTGACGAATACGATCAGCGACGCGGGCTGCGGCGCAGGCATCAGAATCGACCAGGACGATAGCAAATTCTTCGCCGCCTAAACGGCCAATCAAATCTTCCTGGCGCAATACGCTGGCGGCGACAGAGACCAATTTCGACAGAACTTTGTCGCCCGTCGCGTGGCCATGAACGTCGTTCACTTGCTTGAAGTGATCAATGTCCAGCATCAGGGTTGCCAGTTGGCCATTGTCGCGTTTGAACCGAGCGAGCTCGCGTTCCGAGAAACGCATAAAGGCGCGGCGGTTCAACGCTTTCGTCAGCGGGTCAATGGTGGCGAGCTCAAACAGGTCGCATTTTTCATGCTCGAGTTCGATCAAGTCGCGCACAGCGTAACGCGCGGCGCTACGAACGCAGATATCATTGCTGACCAGGCGTCCGAAGCTCGAGAGCAGGTTCAGTTCGGATTCTGTCAATTGGCGAGGCTGCTCGTCGGCGATACAGAGCGTACCAAAACGTTTGCCATTTGGATCTGTCAGCGGCACGCCGGCAATCGACTTGAAATTCGGAATGCGGAGACCTTGGGTGTTGCTCGAGAAGAACTCTTCTTCGCTCATGTCTGCAACATCAAAACGTGTCTGCGCCAAGTGCATGCGCGCGAAATAGGTTTGCAGATCAGAGGCGCCATAGCCATCCAAGCCGTGCTCACACATATACCATTGTCGATAGCGCCGATTAAGCGCGGCAATGACAAATGGCGTGCGTAAAGCCAAGGCAATGGAGTCAGCGACGCAAAGCGGCCCAGCCGACTGATCTTCGCTAAGAATCTGATAGCGTTGAAGAATCTCTGACTTCTGCTCTTCAAACTTTGGCGGTGGATACGAAATCATCCCCAATATCTCCCGAATATTTTTTCTCTCAAAGAGGGAATTCTACGTATAAACCACTATAGGTTGTAAATTAGTTTACATACTGAGCGTTCTGCGTGATTTTCGTCACGTCCGAGATCGGAGATTTCCCTATCGAAATGGAAAAAAAAGACCCGCGCCGAAGCGCGGGTCAGTCATAATGGAGATTTGGAAACGGGCGTTTCCATAGTCTCTACGTCTCAGCATGAGAAAGCGTTCCATTTTTTTCAGAGTATTTGGCAGGCGGTCCGCATAAGCGTGCCGCTAGGCCGCGGATTGCACCAGACCCTCGGCATATCCGCACAGATCATTCAGGCTATGCATCGCCATCGCGCTTGCTTCGAAATTGTCCGTGTCTGCGTCACGCATCGCTTGTAATTTTATGCGCGCGCGATTGATCCTGCTTTTGATCGTACCGACAGAGCATTTGCAGATCTCGGCAGCTTCTTCATAGGAATAGCCCATTGCGACCACGAGGACGAAGACATCTCGCTGTTCGCGTCCGAGACGGAAGATCTGCCGGATTGCGTCTGAACATTCGGCCCGGTCCGACAATTGGCAATCAACGACGAGTCGATCCTCCAGATCGCTCGGGTCATAGCTATCGATCCGCTTATTCTTTCGCGCGTCTTGCAAGAATTCATTACGCGTGATGGTCATCATCCAGGCTTTGAAACTGCCCTTCTTTGGCGAGAAGGACGCGCGGGCATCCCAAGCTTTCAAGCAGGCATTCTGTACAATGTCGTCGGCCCGCGCAGCATCTCCGCACAGCATGCGGGCGAAGCCGCGTAGTTCTGGAAGTATTCGTTCTAGCTCAACCGCAAACATGAATTAGCCCTTTCCCACATCCAGACCTCGGCGGCGTTGGTTAATTAAGAGTAAACTTCATTAATAACTTGGAAAGTTTGTTCGACTTTTAGTTGATTCAAATGAAGATACATCTTGTGAAAGTTTTGTTCCAACAACACTTGAATGAGAGGGTGGGAGTCAGATTGAGAGAATTAATGCTACGTATTTCAAGCGTTTGTGAGATTTGCGTTTTCGGTCACGCGCAACAACCGAGGGGTAAGCCCATCGCGACATCAAATATTAAAATTCAATTTGTCGTGGATTTTGGAAACTAAGTATTAGCGATCAAAAACTATCAAAGGTTGTATTATAGAGAATTCGCAATGTTTTCAGACCGACTGCAAGACCTTCTACCTGATTTACGCGCTTATGCGCGCCTGCTTTGCGGCGATCCCGTGAAGGCCGATGATCTGGTTCAGAATGCCTGCTTGAAAGCGTGGCAAGCGCGGGATGGATTTGATCCGAACAAGGGACCTCTGAGAGCCTGGTTATTTCGAATTCTGCGCAATGAATTCTATTCCCAGATGCGCAGCGACCGGTTGCGGTCATCGGAAGCCTCGACGCTGATGGAAAGCGAGCACGTTTCAGATTGCGCGTTCGAGCCTCGGTCGGATCTTTCGCGTATGCTGCAAGCCATACAAACCTTGAAACGGGCGCAGCGAGACGCCTTCTTATTGGTCGTTGCCGCTGGCTTTACCTATGAAGAGGCGGGCGAGGTGCTTGGCTGCGCCGCCGGGACCGTCAAAAGCCGTGTCAGCCGCGCGCGAGAACTGGCCATGGGACGGTATCATTCGGAAGACTGGTCCCACAAGACGGTCGCACGCAATACGTCCCCGCTCAAACAACTTCACGATGCACTGAATCAGATCCAGTCAGTCGCGCCGGCAGCTTAAACCGCCCGCGCATTCACAATAACCGTGTTTCTTCCAAAAGATCCGGCAAATCGTTTTCATACAGGACAACGTCCTTTTCGCAGGCAATTTCGCCGACGAGACGTCGCGCATCAGCGAATGTTGCGCGTGTGTGGAAGTCCGTATGGCTGCGATCGATCGCATCCACAAAAGCAGCGATACGGTCCGGATTAACAGCAATAATTGTATTGCAATTCTCTGAGGCAAATGTCCCTAAGCGATCGTGCACGCGGTCATGCTCAAGGCCCAGTTCCGCCACACCCGGCGTGACCAGAATGGACTTTCCGTCACGATGTCTGGCAAGATCACGCAACACCTTCACCGCATTCTTGAACCCGATCTCGTTCGAATTGTAGGCATCATCCAGGATGAGCGGTTGCCCAGGATTGTCGACCTTTTGTAATCGATGTTGGACCTGTTCAACGTCTTTCGAGAACGCAGCAATTCGTGTCGCGGATGCCGGATCGATCAGATAAGTCGCGACAACGGCGAGGGCGGAATTTAGAATATTATGATCACCTAAAAGGGGCAGCGTATAGTTCAAAACGGTCGCGCCGGAGGCGTTTTCATCCTGCACGCTGATGGCCCAATTGCTGTCCTCCAGCTTGGCTTCGACGATCCGGAAATCTGCCGCGCTTGTGTCTCCGACTGTGCGCACAAGGTTTGGGTATTGCGCTTTGAGATCCGCGAACGGTTGGTGGGTCAATATTTCCAACGGCAGAACCGCACGTCCGCCTTTCGCGCAGACATGCTCGACCAATTCAGATTTGGCCTTAGCGATGGTCGCGATATCGCCAAACCGTTCCGTGTGTGCGTTACCAATCGCGGTGACGATGGCGAAATCCGGGTCTGAGAAGTCGCACAGGCGCTTGATCGAGCCAATGCCGTATGCGCCCATTTCGGCAATGAAGAATTTGTGGCCGCGTTGTAGCTTTTCACGAATGTTTCGAGTCAGGCCGAGCACCGTATTGATGCTGCCAGGACTATAGAAAACCGGGCCAGCGGCTTCCAGCACCTCGGCCAGAATATGTTTGGTCGTTGTCTTACCGAACGAGCCGGTAATGCCGATTGTGATGGGTTGATACGTTTGCAGCTTCTCGACGGCCTCATCGATGAAGCCTTGATTGACGCGGTCCTGGAACGGACGAAGCAGGCGGTTCGCCAGCATGATGAGAAATGGCGGTAGCTGGAGAACCAGCAGGATCAGGAGCGGATGCAAGAGGAGTGTCGCGACTGTGATCACGAAGAATCCGCGCGCGAGCCAACGGATACGGCGCAATCGCTCCGTTGCCACCAGCTTCTTCTTATACGCATAGCCACGCTCGCGCAGGGCCAGGCCAGCCAAGAGCGCTGCCGAGATCAGCCACGGCCAAGCGCCCAGTTCGATTTGTGTCTGGAGGACGTAAATCATGCTCAAACCAAGCGTCGCGAGGACATCGAACAGACGCACCCGCAGGACAGCGCCCAGAAAACGCGAACTGTCATACTCTTCCTGCTGAAAATAGGTCAGGATCGTATTGATCCGAACCATACCAAACCCCAACAGGGCCAGCAGGAAAAGCGCGAATGGGAAATGAGCAAACAGCGTCATGCCGGGCCTAACTGCTCCTTGATGCAAAGCGCGATCTGGTGCCGACCGCGATCCAGGATCGAGATGTGATCATAATGCGGGCAGACAATCAGTTCAGCATCAGGAATGCCTGCTGCAAGCTTCTGACCCACTTCAACCGGGGTGTCGTCGTCTTTGCCGCCATAGATCAGCGTCGTCGGGCACGTGATGTCGCCCAATGTCTCGGTCTGGTCTTCATTGACGGTTTTGACGAAAATGTCGCGCAGGCCGGTTTCGCGGCTCTGGATATAGTCCAAGCTGCCATATTGGCTTTCCAGCTTTTGCACTTCCGCATCGCCTTTTGCCATCGCCTTGCGAATTTTGAACTCCATCCCGCGGCGCCGGCCTTGCAATCTTTGCAACATTGATCGTGTTCGTGGCACACCCGCTGAAGCGACGAGGAACAAGTGACGGATGGCGCCGGGGTGGCTTGCGGCGATCCGCATGCCAACGCGGCCGCCAAAAGAATGTCCGACCCAAAGAAAGTTTGAAAGCCCATACTCAGAGCTCATATAGGCCAGCATATGGTCCGCATAGTCCAGCGTGCCCCAAGTCTCGTCAGGGCGGGGTGTGTCGCCGAAGCCCGGAAAATCGACCAGATATGAGTTTGCGACGGGAGCGAGCGCTTCAGCCACTGGAATAAAATCGCGATAGGTCCGGCCCCAGCCGTGTCCGAAAACGACCGCAGGTTTATGCGTGTCCCCAATTTGAACCAAATTTGGTTTCAATGCTGTGGTCATAGACTGGCTTGATCCCGCTCGACGATTCGCTCTCTATACTCTAGGCGGACCTTAGACTTAAGACTGGTGAAAAATTGGCAAAATCGCTCAAAACTGTGATTATTTTTGGCGGCGCGAGCTCTGAGCATGATGTCAGTGTCGTCAGCGCGCACCAATTAATGGACGCGGCGGACGTGCGAACGGTCGATATTCTGCCGGTTTATACGGATTTTGCGAACCGGTTCTGGATCGGCGCCAACTTGCGCGACATCTCAAAATACAAACCACGCCCACCGCTTGGCCAGCAAGTGACATTCCGCTGGGGCGATAATGGCCCGGTGGTCTGCGCGATGGATGGCACGGTGATCCAGCCGGTCGATTGCGTGCTGCCGGTCTTTCACGGCACGTTTGGCGAAGACGGGCGCATTCAGGCCTATTTCGAATTGCTCGGAATTCCTGTCACCGGCCTGTCGGCGTCCAGCACTTCGATTGCGATGCGCAAGGATGTGACCAAAGCGCTGGTCAAAGCCGCTGGGGTCAACGTACTGCCTCATGTCACGGTCAGTCGCGCGCAGATTGAAGATGCCGAAATGATCCTGCCAGACGTGCAAGCCGCGCTCGGCTATCCAGTGATCGTTAAGCCCGCAAACCTCGGTTCCAGCGTCGGCGTGGGGCTTGCCAAATCTGCAGACGAGGTGTGGCCACTGGTCGAATATGTTCTGAAAAAAGACACGTTGGCCCTGATTGAGCCGCAAGTGCAAAACTTGGTCGAGTACAACATCGCCATGATCGCGAAAGGCGAAGAGATCAAACTTTCGGCCATCGAACGGCCAAAGTCCGGCGCCGAGCTGCTGGACTTTCGAGAGAAATATCTGTCTGACAATGGCGGGACCAAGGGGGCGTTCAAGCCTTCAGAAGGCATGTTGTCCCTGACCCGCGACATTAATCCGGATTTGCCAAAACCATTGCAGGACAAGATCCATGATTATGCCCGCCGCACATTTGCAGCACTCGGTAAGCGTGGGGCACCACGCATCGACTTCATGTCGAACAAGGAAACGGGCGAGCTCTGGTTTAATGAGATCAATGCCATCCCGGGTTCGTATGGGTTCTTCCTTTGGGAAGCCGCGGCCGAACCGATGCTGTTCCCAGAATTGATCCAGCACCTGATTAATGAAGCGACGTGCGACACGATTAAAGGGTTTGAGGATCCGGTGCCGCAAGATGCGAGATTGTTGCCGCGGCGATAGGGTCGTTGATTAGACGGAGAGCGCGGCAAACTTTGTGTCTTCTATGGGGCAGGAGAAGACGTCAGTCATATGTTTGACGCTCTCATCGATCTCGCCTCTTGCGCCCCCTTCTTCCGGATGCGGGAGAAGGGCTAGGATCGTGGCGTCAGAGACCCACAAATAAGCACCAAGCTTCCTTTGAAGTAAGATCAGTAATCACTGCCCCGACGCCGAAAGCAGACTCGGCTTCGAGCCGGGAACGGATACTATAGTTTACAGAGCTTTTCATGATCGTATCGTCGAAAAATGACGAGTGTTGAAATTGATGAAGAGCTGAGATCGCTGCTCCGCGAAATTAAACTGCAGCGAAAGTCCGCGACTGAGTGGGCGGAGATCGAATCAGATGGCCTACTTCAATCGGAAAACTATCGAGGTGGTTATGACGCCACCGAGATGGAGTTTTGCGTCAGCTTGTTCAGAAACCAAAAAGAGTATTGGTTCCAATTCTCGCTTTCCGAAATCGACACTCTATTGCGGCGCTCCGATGCCGAAATCGAAGTCAGGCCAGCTGATTCCTGACGACAGATAATGTCCGCTTTGATGCAGTGGATTCACCCCGCCATCAACTCATAAACCTGTTTCGAAAACCTAGCGATCTCTCGGGCGAAGTCATGACCGTCTGGCAAGCCATCCGCCAGCACAATCAAATAGAAAGCCGCGGTCGGACTCTCGATAATCGCGATATCATGAACCAACCCGTTCAACGTCCCGGTCTTGTGGGCTGTGACGACGTCATCGGGCAGCATTTTCGGGATGCGCTCATTGCGCAGATTGTTTGCCAGCATGCGTTTGATAAAGGCATATTTTGGCTGTGCGTCGACGAGCCGCAACAGCCTCAGACAATCTCGCGCGGTCGTAAGATTGGCACGCAGCGGCGCGCCAAGTGACGCATCGTCGAAACCGACCTCAATATGGGTGTTCGCCAGGCCATTGCGGGCGAACCAGTCATTGATCGACTCTAAGCCCAGCGCGTTGAGCACCGCCGTTGTAGCCGGGTTGTCGCTGACGATGAGCATCAATCCAATCAGAGATTTCAGAGTGAGCCGATCTTCCGGCGCAAAGGCTCGCACAATGGAGCAATAGAAGGTTGGGTCGAGCTCTCGAACAGCTATTGTGTCTGTCAGGTCTAGATTCGGCAAATCAGCCGCCGCACAGGCAATCGCGGCTTTGATGACGCTCGCCGACGGCAAGCGCCGATCGGCATTGACCTCGACCAAGCGTTCGGGATCGGTCCTTGATTCAATGATAATGGAGATATCGCCGGATTGCGCCGCGAATGCGTGCGCTATTTGGGTGAGCGTTTCCGACTGAGCTTGGTTCAATTTAGTATCCTGACGCAGATCCGAATTCGCTTTGTGTCTAGGCGCTCATCTTCAACTTGTCGAAACATAAGGCGTAGCTCCTTCCGATCGGTGGACGGGGCGCAAGGGGTTTGACTAATAGTTGCAAATGCAACCAATATTTGTTAAGGCACTGGAAAATCACAATAAACAGATGCTCGGAGGTGGCACCATGGCCGATTTGTTCGACAACCCAGCCGGTCTCGATGGCTTTGAATTCATTGAGTTTTCAGCGCCCAGAAAAGGTGTTCTGGAGCCTGTTTTTGAATCCATGGGCTTTTCCAAAGTAGCGCGCCATCGCTCCAAGGACGTGGAACTGTGGCGCCAAGGCGGGATCAATTTTATTACCAATTATGAACCGCGTTCCGCCGCTTGGTTTTTTTCGCGTGAGCATGGGCCGAGCGCCTGCGGCATGGGCTTTCGCGTGCGCAATGCCAGCAAGGCTTACAAACACTTGTTGGATCAAGGCGCTGAACCTGTCAGCGTGGAGACCGGGCCAATGGAGCTCCACATTCCCGGCATTCGCGGGATTGGCAGTTCGATCATCTATCTGATCGATCGCTATGATGATGGTGACGGCAGTCACACGATTTACGATATTGATTTCGAGTATTTGCCAGGTGTCGATCGCGAACCGGTGGGCTGTGGGTTCCAACTAGTCGATCATCTCACGCACAATGTCTATGGCGGGCGAATGAAATACTGGGCCGACTTCTATGAAAGCCTCTTCAACTTCCAAGAGATCCGCTATTTCGACATTAAAGGCGAATATACCGGTCTCACGTCAAAAGCGCTGACGGCGCCGGACGGCAAAATCCGTATTCCGCTGAACGAAGAGGGCGAAGGCGGCAAAGGTCAGATTGAAGAATTCCTGCGCGATTTTAACGGCGAAGGCATTCAGCATATTGCGTTGATTTGCGATGACCTTGTCGCTTGTTGGGACAAGTTGCAGAAGCTTGGTGTCCCCTTCATGACGGCACCACCCGAGACCTATTACAAGATGTTATCAGAGCGCCTGCCAGGTCATGGCCAGCCTGAAGGTGAGCTGCAATCGCGCGGCATTTTGCTGGACGGCACAACCGAAGGGGGCGAGCCGCGCTTGCTCTTGCAGATCTTCGCGCAGCCGCAACTTGGCCCGGTCTTCTTTGAATTCATTCAGCGCGTCGGCGATTACAAAGACGGCTTCGGCGAAGGCAATTTCAAAGCCTTGTTTGAAAGCATTGAACGTGATCAGGTTGAGCGCGGCGTCCTGGCCGTTGAGGAACCTGCCTGATGAGCAAATTATCGCTGCCAGCCATAGTGATCTTCTTGCTGTTTGTGTTTGGCGCGATTTTTCTGAAGGACCAGTTCCTGAACTTTGAAGGCCCGCTTGAATATGGCGCCAGCGCTGCTGCGGGTGCCATAGGTGGCCTGATCGGGGCGATGATCGGGATGAGCCTTTTCCCAAAGAAGGGAGACAATAATGACTGACACACCGAATCTACAAGGCGTCCATCATGTTGCTTATCGCTGCAAGGATGCGAAAGAGACTGTGGATTTCTATCGCGATGTGCTGGGCATGGATTTCCAGCTCGCGATCGCTGAGGATCACGTGCCTTCGACCGGCGCCTACGACCCTTACATGCACATCTTTCTGGATGCCGGGAATGGCAATGTCCTGGCCTTTTTTGAATTGCCTGAGCAGCCGGATATGGGACGCGATGAGAACACGCCGCAATGGGTGCAGCACATCGCTTTCAAGATCGGTTCAATGGAAGAGTTGCAGGCGGCTAAGGCGCGGGCCGAAGCGTATGGCCTGGACGTGTTGGGGCCGACCCATCACGGTATCTTCAAATCGATCTATTTCTTCGACCCGAACGGACACCGGCTGGAGCTCGCTTGCGACGTTGGCACGCCGGATCAGTATGCGGAACTAAAACGCGTGGCACCGGAGATGCTCGAGGAATGGAGCCAGACGAAAAAAGCCCCGCGGCATGCGGCCTGGCTGCACGAGAAGATTGCGGAAGAGAGCTAATTTATGAAACTCGCCACCTTAAAGAATGGCTCCCGCGATGGGCGCCTGGTTGTTGTCTCGAAAGACCTGACGCGGTGTACAGATGCCGCGCGCATTGCGCCGACGCTGCAAGCGGCGCTGGATGATTGGGACACCGCGGCGCCGCGGCTTGCCCGGATGGCTGAGGGGGTCGAGCTCGGCTCCGTCCCGACCTTTCGTTTCCATGAACATGATTGCGAGAGCCCGTTGCCGCGAGCGTTCCAATGGGCCGATGGGTCGGCTTATATCAATCATGTCGAACTCGTGCGCAAAGCCCGTGGCGCGGAAGTGCCAGACAGCTTTTATGAGGACCCGTTGATGTATCAGGGCGGCTCGGATGCTTTCCTCGGGCCGCGCGATGATATCCCACTCGGCGATGTTGCCTGGGGCTGTGACATGGAAGGCGAGATTGCGGTCGTCACAGATGACGTGCCGATGGGCGTGAGCGAGGCGGAGGCGGCCGACCACATCAAGCTGATCATGCTGTGCAATGATGTCTCCCTGCGCGGCCTGATCCCGGCAGAGCTCGCGAAGGGCTTTGGCTTCTTTCAATCGAAACCGCCAAGTGCCTTCTCGCCCGTCGCTGTGACTCCGGAGGAGTTGGGCGCGGCCTGGAAAGACAATCTCGTCCATCTGCCATTGCGCGTGGATTATAATGGCGCGCCATTCGGTCGCGCAGAAGCGGCGGAAGATGCAACCTTCTCATTGGCGCGATTGGTCAGTCATGCGGCCAAGACGAGACCGCTCACAGCGGGGACCGTCATTGGCTCTGGCACCGTATCGAACAAAGGCGCTGATGGCGGCCCTGGCAAGCCGGTCAGCGAAGGTGGCCTTGGCTATTCCTGCATTGCGGAGATTCGCATGATCGAGAAGATTGCCAGCGGCGATTTCAAGACACCGTTTATGAAGCCGGATGATACGGTCCGCATCGAGATGATGGATGAGGATGGCAAGTCGATCTTTGGCGCCATCGAGCAGAAGGTTGCGGCGATCCAGGTGAGAGGCGGCTAACGAAACTCCGCCTGCAACGCGGCCAGCGCTTCAGATCCCGGATTAAGCTCCGTATACGGAATCTCGTTCAGAGGCCGGTCTTCCATATTCTGGGTCTGGTGCAAGTCGGGCTGACTCTCGTCCAAATAGAGCAGGCCGGTCAGGATCTCATTCGCTGAGTCGCTCGCCACGGCCCGGCTGAACGCAGCGCCGCGATCGGTCGGGTCATAATCGGCTTCGAGTTTGCGCAGTTGGATCATGCCGCCATCATGCAGTTCGACCGGCATGACTTCGCCTTCCTCATAACCAGTGACAATTTCCTCGCTCGGCGGGATATAGTCTGCATGCACGGCCTTGGAGTAGAACTCATAGGTGTGGGCGTAGGATTTGGTAGAGCCTTTATGGTCGTTGAAGCTCACACAAGGGCTGATCACATCAATCATGGCAAAGCCCTTATGCTTGATGCCCGCCTTGATCAGCGACACCAATTGTTTGCGATCGCCTGAGAATGAGCGGGCCACAAATGTCGCGCCGACCGACAAAGCAAACGCGACAGGGTCGATGGCCGGGAATTCGTTTGGTGTGCCTTTCTTAGGCAAAGACCCAAGATCAGCTGACGCCGAAAATTGCCCTTTGGTGAGTCCATAAACTCCATTGTTTTCAAGCATATAAAGCATATTCACATTGCGCCGCATCGCATGTGCCATCTGACCAAGGCCAATCGACAGGCTGTCACCATCACCAGAAATGCCAATCGTTGGCAGGTCATTATTCGCCGACAGTGCGCCCGTTGCGAATGATGGCATCCGTCCATGCACCGTGTTGGCGCCGTGCGACTCATTCATGAAATAACTTGGCGTTTTGGACGAACAGCCAATGCCGGATATCTTCAAAGCCCGATGCGGTGGGATAGCGAGTTCGTAGCAGGCGCGGACAATCGCCGCGGTCACACTGTCATGACCGCATCCGGCACAGAGCGTCGACATGTTGCCTTCATAATCGGCACGAGCATGGCCGAGTGCATTGAGCGGCTCGTTGGGGCGACGAATTTTCGGTTTGACGAAGGAGGTCATGCGATCTTCCTCACTTTCAGCCGCTGCATCAGCGCATCATAGACGGTTTTATAGTTCAGAGGCTCACCTGAATAATGTAGCACGGAGCTCAACTTTTCGCGCGGCACTTTGGTTTCGGTGAGCAACAGGTTGAGCAATTGCGCATCGCGGTTCTGCTCGACCACATAGACATGGTCATGCGCCTGGATAAAATCTTCGACCTCATCCGCGAATGGGAATCCGCGCACGCGCATATAATTGACCGAGACGCCATCTGCTTCGAGTCGCGTCTGCGCTTCCTGAACCGCAGCATTGCTCGAGCCAATCGCGATGACGCCATAACGGGTTGCGCTTTTCGCGGACATTACGATCGGCTTTGGCACCGCGGCTTTGGCGCTCTCAACCTTGTCGCGAAGGCGATCGACCACTTCCTGATATTCATGGCCGAGTTCCGTATAGCGCGCATGCTTATTGTGGCCGGAGCCGCGCAAGAAGTAAGCGCCTTTCGGGTCAGTGCCAGGCAGAGTGCGATACGGAATGTGATCGCCATCAATATCGAGATAACGCGAGAAGGATTCCATTTTTTGCAAATCGTCCTGGCTCAACACCTTGCCGCGATCAGGGACGTAGGATTCGTCCCAGGTCAGCTCGTCGACCATCCAGTCATTCATGCCAATATCAATATCGGACAGGAAGAAAACCGGCGTCTGGAACCGCTCTGCGAGATCGAAGGATTGTGCTGCAAAGGAGAAACACTCATTCGGATCAGACGGGTATAGCACGATATGTTTGGTGTCGCCATGCGAGGCATAAGCCGTGGTCTGGATATCGCATTGCTGGGTCCGCGTTGGCATTCCGGTCGACGGGCCAGTGCGCTGTATGTCGAAAAAGACAACGGGAATTTCTGTGAAATAGGCATAGCCAATCCACTCGCTCATCAGCGAGATTCCTGGGCCTGACGTGGGTGTGAACGCGCGCGCGCCGTTCCAGGCCGCGCCGATGATCAAGCCGGCGGCCGCGAGTTCATCTTCAGCCTGAATGATACAATATTTGTTCTTGCCGGTCTCAGGATCGACCCGGAGCTTTTTACAATATTTGACAAAGCCATCCATCAGCGAGGTCGATGGCGTGATTGGATACCAGGCGCCAAAGGTCGCGCCCGCATAGACACAGCCGAGCGAGGCCGCTGTATTGCCGTCAATCATGACTTTGCCGTCGGTCTTTTTCAGCGGCGCCACACGGAACCGCAGCGGGGTTTCGAAATTGGCTTTGACGTAATCATAGCCGAGCTTGACCGCCTGCATATTGCTGTCGATCAGTTTGACTTTGGCCGCGAAAGTCTCTTCGATCAGGGACCGAATGACATCCAAGTCGATATCCACCAAAGCGGCAACAGCGCCGACATACGCCATATTCTTCATCAGGATGCGCGAGCGGGCGGCTTTCACCACTTCATTGCACATCTGCATTAGCGGCACGCCAATTACGGTCACGTCGGGCCGGCTCGCCAGCTGTGGCCGCGGCCAGGTCGAATCATAAAGCAAGATGCCGCCTGTGCTGAGCTCGGCCAGGTCCTGATCATAGGTTGCCTGATTCATCGCAACCATCATATGCACGTCGCCAGACCGGCCGGTATGGCCGTCGCCCGAGACGCGGATTTCATACCAGGTCGGCAGGCCTTGAATGTTTGACGGGAAGACATTCTTTCCGACCACAGGAATGCCCATGCGGAAAATGGATTTCATCAACAAGCCATTGGCACTGGCCGAGCCGGTGCCGTTCACCGTGCCGATCTTGATCACGAAATCATTCAGTCCAGGTCCGCTCATCTTAAGCCTCGCTGAGTTCGCGTTGATCGGCGGCGTGGTGAATTTCGATCACGCCTTCTTTCATGTCCCAGGCCGAGGTCGGGCAGCGTTCGGCGCAAAGACCGCAATGCAGGCAGATATTCTCGTCCTTGATCATGACACGGCCCGTGAGGGGCAGCGGCGCTGACACATAAAGGTCCTGGTCGACGGTGTCGTCGGATGCCGTCAGCGCAGCGCGCAGTTCACCTTCCGTCTCAGCGTTTGGCGTGATGGTTAGACACTCTACCGGACAGACATCGATACAGGCATCGCACTCTTCGCAGAGGGGGGGATCGAACACCGTGTGCACATCGCAATTCAAGCAGCGCTGGACTTCCGTCGCGATTTGTTCCGCTGAAAAGCCGAGTTCCACTTCGGTGTCGATTTTCTTGAAGCGATCGACCAGTTCGACATGCTGCATCTTGCGGCGCTCAGAGCCGTCAAAGGCGTTGGAGTAACGCCATTCCATCATACCCATTTTGGCTGAGGACAGTTTGATCCCGTCGGGCAGGCGATCGGTGAGCGGCAAGCCGCGGCAATAATTGTGGATCGAGATGGCGGCTTGATGCCCATGCTCAACCGCCCAGATAATATTGAGCGGTCCGAACGCGGAATCGCCGCCGAAGAAAACGCCTTTGCGGGTCGACTCAAAGGTTGTCTTGTCGACCAGGGGAACGTTCCATTTGTCGAATTCAATTCCAGCATCGGCTTCAATCCAGGGGAAAGCGTTCTCCTGACCGATGGCGAGGATGACGTCATCGCATGGGATCACTTCTTCGCCGACAACCCGTTGATCCGTGATCTTCCCGGCCTCGTCGACATCATATTCCATCAGCTCGAAGAGCATGCCGGTCAGCTTGCCATTCTCGTGAACAAACGCTTTTGGCGAATGGTTGACGATAATGTCGACATTTTCTTCTTCGGCATCCTCGAGTTCCCACTCCGAAGCCTTGAAGAAGGCGCGCGGCTTGCGGGCCATGACTTTAACCGAGTCCGCGCCGAGGCGGAGCGAGGTGCGGCAGCAATCCATCGCGGTATTGCCGACCCCGATAATCAGGACCTTTTTGCCGATCTTGTCGATATGTTCGAAAGCGACAGATTCCAGCCAATTGATGCCAATATGAATATTGTCGTCGCTTTCTTCGCGGCCCGGCAGACCAAGATCTTTGCCTTTCGGCGCGCCCGTGCCGACAAAAACGGCATCATATCCTTCGTTCAAAAGTGCGCCCATGCTGTCGATCGGCGTGCCGAGTTTCAGCTCAACGCCCATATCGAGAATATAGTCGAGTTCTTCCATCAGCACGCTTTCCGGCAAGCGGAAGGCTGGAATGTTCGACCGCATCAATCCGCCAGGTTTGTCGAGCTTTTCAAATATTGTGCACTCATATCCCAGCGGCGCGAGATCATTGGCGACCGTAAACGACGCCGGGCCGGCGCCGATCAGCGCAATCTTCTTGCCATTGGTCTGCGCGGGCTTCTTCGGCAAGCGGTCGCGAATATCGTCGCGGTGATCTGCGGCAACGCGTTTCAGACGGCAAATTGCGACGGGCTTCTCTTCCACCCGGGTTCGCCGACAGGCGGGCTCGCAGGGCCGGTCGCAAACCCGCCCGAGAATGCCGGGAAATACATTTGATGCGCGATTGACCATATAGGCATCACTATAGCGGCCTTGGGCAATCAGTCGGATATAGTTGGGAACCGGGGTGTGTGCCGGGCAAGCCCATTGGCAATCGACGACTTTGTGAAAATAGTCCGGATTGCTCGTGTCTGTGGGTTTCATTCTCTCAGGCGTCTCCTTTGGATCTCCGGTGTCGGGTCGCTGGAGCGGCCTCTCTTGGGGAACCAAGGTCGAGTGAAGCGCCGAATTTCATCTCTGTCGAGATCAAAACCGATAAAAAGTTTTGTGAACGGTTATAGCCTCCGCCGCGTCAACTCTGTCTGCGAATTCTCACAAAGCGCGCGCATAATAAGTCACGGATTTCTCCCCCGGAACAAAGGTTTGGGTGCCAACCTCGCGAAATCCGAGCCTTTGGTGGAACCGATGCGAGCCTGGATTTGGGGGCTGGGTATTCACTTCACATCCGATCTCAGCCATGTCGGAAAAGTGTTCGAACGCAGCGTGGTAGAGGGCTTCGCCGAGCCGTTTGCCGCGAGCCTCTGGCAGCAAAGCGATTCGATCGACGTAAACGACGGTTTTTCCTGTGCTTTCCGCATAGGCTTCGAACCAGCGCATATTGGGGCTGGGATAGTCGCTTAATCCAAGCGGCATGACGGTGATGAAACCAAGCGCACGATCATTGGATGCCGCTGCCACCAGGCAAGTCGACAGTTTGATCCAAAGCGCCAGATCCTCGATGGTCTCAGTGCTGACGCCAGGCACGGAGGCTTGATTGGCAGCGTGAAGCCGTTCCAGGTCTTCAGCGCGAAAAGGACGAATCGTCATGCTAATCCTTATGCTTGTCGCCGACCCAGCCCTTCGGCGCGAGGTGTGCTTCCGCAAAGGCGAGCGGGCTGTCTTCGAGCGTCGTGGCCAGCGTATCGTTCCAGCGATTAAGGAAGCCGAACAGGGCGATAACCGCGACGATTTCGACAATTTCGTCCTCGCTGAAATGCGGGCGCAACGCGTCGAAATGCGCATCAGTTGACTGGTTCGGTACGCTGCCCGCGGCGAGGGCGAGGTCCAAGGCCGCTGTTTCCGCGTCGCTGAACAGGTCACTGGTCTCATACTCCCATAAGGCGTCGAGCTTGGCGGCATCTGCGCCGCGATGTTCGGCGCCGTGCGCTGTATGCGCCTGACAATAGGCGCACCCGGCCGCAGCGCTGGAAATATGCGCAATCATCTGTCGCAAGACTGGGTCGAGACGGGCGCCAGGGCCGAGAATGGCGGCAGACAGGCCCATAAAGCCTTGCAGGATGGCCGGTTGGCGGGCCATGACTTGCAGAGAGTTGGCTTCAAAACCCATCGCAGCGGCTGCCATGGCCAGGAGATCGCCACTCGCCTCAAGCTGCGCCTGCGGGGCTGAACTGATACGCGTCATAGTGGTGCCTCCCATGTTTAGACCCAAGCGAAGCGCGGATGTGGTCAGAGGGCAAGATGAAATCCTCGCCTCGCCGCGCAATTTCGCTCTTGCATCCCTGCGCGTCTGTCGGCATCGTATTGAAGATTCAGCGCTTATGGGGAGTGAACCGTAATGGAAGTCCAAGATCAGCAATCGCTACGTATCAATTTCGAGCTCGGTCCGAAGGATATCGAGTATTTTCGCAATCGCTTGTCCAAGGCGCGTAAGAACCGGGCCCTGAGAGATGATGACCGCGTCATCCTGGCCGCCGAGGCGCTGGCGGTGAAAGCGATGGAGAGCGATCCGCCAACCTTCGTTGTCTCGCGGATGCTGACACTGCAAAACATGGTCGACATGCTGAAGGACCGCGACTGGAATCTCGAAAATGAGGATCGCGAACGGGTGCTTGAGGTCCTCGCTTATTTTGCCGACCCGAATGATATTATCCCGGACGATTTGCCAGGCATTGGCTTTCTCGATGACACGATCATGGTTGATCTGGCCGCAATCGATCTCGCGCCAGAACTCGAGGCCTATGCCGAATTCTGCGCCAATCGTGAGGAGCTGGCGCGTCAGGAAGCCGATGCTCAGCCGCTGAAAGTGGCGCGCGATGAGCTGCAGTCTCGCATGCGTCGTCGCCGGCGTCGACGCTCGGGTGGCGCCGCTGGAACCGACGTGATCACGTCTCTGTTCCACGCCGGCTAAAGCGCCCAAGTGAAATTCTAGACACTGACACCCGGACTCGCATCGCGCGTCCGGGTGTTTGAGTCTTGGGCTTAGCCCATATTCATATCCATCGCGCCGAGATATTCACGCTTGCCAATCGGCACGCCTTTTTGGCGCAACAAATTGTAAGCCGTCGTCATGTGGAAGAAGAAATTTGGCATCATGAACGAGGTCAAAAAGCCGAGGCCTTTAAACGGCAATTTAAAGTCGCCGAGGACAAAAATCAGATCCTTGTCGAGCAGGCTGTCCAATTCAGACGCTTCGACGGATTTCAGCTCTGCAATCGTGTCGGCCAGCAGCGTCTCAAGCTGGGCGTAGGTTGCGACGTCCATGTCAGGTGGCGGCCCGGCCTGACCGGAGCGCATGGACTGGATGCCGCCCATCGATTGATGCGCGACCGCCCGGATCTGGAACGAGAATGGCAACATGTCATCGACCAGTTTTTCATGGATGAAGGCGTCAGCATCGGCGCCAAGATATTCGCGGCCGGCCGTCGTAATGCCAACCAGAGCTTCGGCTTGGCGGATCATCACGCCGATGGTGGATTTGTAGATGGGGGTGGTCATTCAGAAGGCTCCTCGCGCCGGTTCGGGTCTGACGATGCATGTGGGACAACCGAGATCAGAAGACAAGGTGCCGTTTAGGACCCGAGGAGCGCGAGACCGCTCACCAGAAATAAAAAATAGCCGCCAAAATGCTTCGCCCTGGTCCCCCACATATTGCCGAGCGCGCCGGAGATCAGCATCGCGGCGATGACATAGACGACCCAGGTGCGGGTCGCGTCAGTGAAGAGGAAGGGGGTCGCCACGAGCACGGCGCCGCCGGCAAACCAATAGACGGCGGACAGGAACATGATGGCGTGCAAGATGCGTTTCGCTGATGCGGTCGGGGCGGCGCTGGGGCCGACAACTTTTTTCGCGCCGATCCAACCATGCGCAATCGCGATGAGCAGGGTCAGTCCGCCTGCGAGATAGAGCGCGATATTGGTCATGATGGTGCCTCCGGTGTGCGGCGAGCTAAGCGGGAGAACGGGCGCGATGAAAGGCGCCGGATCGACGCGCGACCTATTGTCGGAGCGCGCGCAGCACGTGCGGCCCGGCAGGCGGGCGGTGGGGTGGTTTGGTTTTGGGTTGGGGGTCGGGCTTTCGGGAAGCTCCGCCTCGTCCTTCGACAGGCTCAGGATGAGGCGTTTGGTGAGAAGGGAGTCCGTGAGGCTAGCCTGGGTCAAGCAGCATCCGAGTGTCCCGGGCTTGACCCGGGATCTCAGGCCACACGTCCGGAAGCCAGGAGGGAGATCCCGGATCAAGTCCGGGATGGTCGGCGAGGGACGCCAGTGCGCATTCAAAGATCTGAGGACAAAGCTTATCAACATCGCTTGGTGAATAGAAGCGCTCATAAATGTCGTGAGCGGCGAAATTCCGGCCCATGCCTTCAAAATACGGCACCCAGGCTCGGCCATAGCGATCCACCTGGACAAAAGCCTGGCGTCCGGTCTCAGCGCACCAGAGATCCACACGCCACAGATTCAAAAACAGGATCGGCCAAAAATAGACGGCGACCTGTTTGTAATGGGCAAAGAGATAGCGGTGGATGATCATGGGCCAAGTATAAGCGCAGGATCGAAGGGTGGGGACTGAACTATTTTAAGTTATTGAATAGGAGAGCTTTTTCTCTTTCACGTATAGGTGTTGCCGTATGCGCCCCCTTCTCCCGATCGCGCGAGAGGGGCTTAGACCGCGGCGAGCTTTGAAAGCCGGCGGAAGATTGATGGGGCATTGTTTCGCTTCAAGCGCGCGCTCTGTTCAACGCATTGCCCAGCTCGTCTGGGTAATCCATCACGAAAATCTGCAGCTTCGACCGGAAGAGATAAGGCCGTTCCCGATCTTGCGGTGAGACAACGTGCTGGACCCCACAGACAAGCTATAAGGAGCGCTTGGAGGGCGTGTCGCTAGCAGAAGCTAACCATTCTTCCCAAACTTCCGATCCCGCCCCGCCAGGATCCGCAGCCGCAGCGCGTTCAGCTTGATAAAGCCTTCCGCATCCTTCTGATCATACGCGCCGTGATCGTCTTCAAACGTCACAATATCCTCGCGATACAAAGAATACGGACTGTCGCGGCCGACCAGATGCACGCCGCCTTTATACAGTTTCACTTTCACTTCGCCGGTGACGTAAAGCTGCGAATGGTCAATCGCCGCTTGCAGCATTTCGCGCTCTGGGCTCCACCAGAAGCCATTATAGATGAGCTCCGCATAACGCGGCATCAGCTCGTCTTTCAGATGACCAGCGCCGCGATCAATCGTGATGCTCTCCATGCCGCGATGCGCGGTCAGGAGGATGGTGCCACCGGGCGTCTCATAAATGCCGCGCGACTTCATGCCGACAAAACGGTTTTCAAGCAGGTCGAGGCGGCCAATGCCATGCTTGCGGCCATATTCATTCAGCTTGGTCAGGATGGTCGCTGGGCTCATCGCTTCGCCATTGATCGCGCAGGCATCGCCTTTTTCGAATCCGATTGTGATCACTTCCGGCTCATCCGGGGCGTCTTCAGGCGCTATGGTGCGCATGTGAACAAATTCCGGAGCCGCCTCTGCCGGGTCTTCGAGGACTTTGCCTTCGGACGAGGAGTGGAGCAGGTTGGCATCGACCGAGAACGGCGCTTCGCCGCGTTTGTCCTTGGTGATTTCAATGCCTTGTTCTTCGGCAAATTTCAGCAAGTCGGTGCGTGATTTGAAATCCCAGTCGCGCCACGGGGCGATGACTTTAATGTCGGGGTTGAGGCCATAATAGCCAAGCTCGAAGCGGACCTGATCATTGCCTTTGCCGGTGGCACCGTGACAGACGGCATCGGCGCCCATCATGTCGGCAATCTCGATCTGGCGCTTGGCGATCAGCGGGCGAGCAATCGAGGTGCCGAGCAAATAGACGCCTTCATAGACAGCATTGGCGCGGAACATCGGGAAGACAAAATCGCGCACGAATTCTTCGCGGACATCTTCGATGAAAACATTCTCAGGCTTGACGCCAGCGGCGATCGCTTTGGCGCGGGCCGGTTCGATTTCCTCGCCCTGGCCGAGATCAGCCGTGAAAGTGATCACTTCAGCGCCAAACTCGGTTTGCAGCCATTTTAGGATGATGGAGGTGTCGAGCCCTCCGGAATAGGCCAGCACAACTTTTTTGGGCGCAGAGGCTGTAGAGGACATGAGGGTCGACTCCATCGAGATTTTTTGATTCCCGCGCGTATGGCGCGGGTTGGAGAGGAGCGCAAGTGGCTTCAGCGTTTAGCTGTCACCCGCTTTCTGATAGACGCGGACATAGTCAACCTCCATCCGCGCCGGGAAGGCGCTCTCGTCTATGCCTTGCTGACCGCCCCAGCCGCCAATCGCGACATTCAGGAGCAGGAAATGCGGGCGGGTGAAGGGCCATTCGCCGAAGCCCTTATTGCCTTTCGGATAGCGAAAATAAGGAATGCCATCGACCGCGACCAGGATGTCGTCTTCGGTCCAGAGCAGGCTGTGCGTGTGAAAGGCGCCGCAAGCGGTGTCAGAGGCGAAGCTGGCGCCGAACTGTGTGCCGAGCGTGTGATTATTGTCTCTGGTATGAACCGTGGCGTGAAACTGGTTCGCGTCCCAGCCGACATATTCCATGATATCGATCTCGCCATCTTCCGGCCAGGTGAAGCCGCCATCGGGCAGGGTCCAGATGGCGGGCCACAGGCCGCGGCCGCAAGGCAGTTTGGCGCGGATTTCGAAATAGCCATATTGCCAGGCGGCGAGGCCTTCGGTCAGCAAGCGGGCCGAGGTGTAGCTTTGCCCGCCCGTATCGGGGAAGGATTCAGCAGGCACGGGTTCTTTGTGCGCTTCGATGATCAGGCGACCATTTTCAATGCGGGCATTTTCAGGCCGGTCGGCGCTGTAATATTGTAGCTCGCCATTATACCAGCCCTCCGCATTGCGGTGGGTGTCATAGCCCCATTTGGTCGGGTCAGGCCGGCCATCCGTGTCAAACTCATCGGCCCAGACCAGCGCATAGTCCGCGGGCAAGGTAAGGCGGTCCGGCAGGTCCGGCGCGGCGGTTGCACAAGATGAAACCGCCATCACCAACCCACTCAAAGCTAAACAGAAACGCATCATACAAAGAGGCATAACCCAGCCCGACTCGGGCGCAAATGGCCAATCTGAACAGACGATGACTGAAATCGGATTTTCTGGTCACAAATAAGGTTAAAATGCCTTAATGGCGACCGGGTCATCGCCTTGATTGGCGGCGACAGTCTTTCCCATCGAACAGCGAATGGGAGAACGCCCCTCATGAAATTTACAAGCCTATCTGTCGCCGGCGTGGTTGCCGCAGCTGCGGTCGCTTTCGGCGCGCATGCCAAGACCAAGCCTAGTCCTGAACCGATTGCGGATACCCCGATTATGAAAGCTGTTTCCTCCTATATTCTCCTCGACCGAACAGGCTCCATGTCTGATATTTGGGACGAGGCGCTCGGTTCTGTGAACGCGTATGCCGAAGCGATTGGCAAAGTCGAAGATGGCGAAGCCGATGATCTCGAAACCTCTGTCACCCTGGCCGTGTTCGACCATCAGGAAGGCTTCCAGTTCGATGTGCTGCGCGCCAATGTACAGCCTGATGCCTGGACCAATGTCACCAATGACGAGGTCAGCCCCCGCGGCATGACGCCTTTGTTTGATGCGATTAACCGCACAATCACCATGGCTGAAGCCGACAATCCTGAAAAAGCGGTGATCGTGATCATGACGGACGGTCACGAGAACTCGTCTCGCGAAGTGACCCGCCAAGGCGCGAAAGCGGCGCTGGATCGGGCGGAAGCCCGCGGCTGGGAAGTGGTCTTCCTGGGCGCAGAATTTGCCAGCTTCGGCGATGCCGATGCGGTCGGTGTCGACCGGTCGAAACAGATGGCGGTGAGTGCTGGGACTTTGTCGATCACACAAGAACGTCTCGCCAAGAAAGCCCGCGATTACGGCAAAGGCGAAGAGGCCGAGATTGTCTTTGACGCAGAAGACCGCGCCGTTGCGGAAGAAGAAGACGTGAAAGATCGCAAAGGCAGCAACCGCTAAACCCTAGATGGTGTGAGTGAGCTTCCCCGCAGGCTCGGGACGTGACGCGGGTGAGAGGAAGGCGCAGGGAGTGTTTCCCTGCGTCTTCTGTTTTTTGGGTTCAACTTCAACTTTTGGTCATCTGTTCAGTTGTAATCTTGCGTCAAATACGGACTTCGCGCAGCTTGGGCTTCGACACCTAGGGTGATTGAGCCAGTGGCGTGAGACACCGTGATTATTTACGGTTGGTTCAATCGAGACGAGAGTTTGAGCGGAGAGCGAAAAATGGGAATTGTGCGCGCCTCAAAAATGCGAAGCGTTGCCAGCGTCGTGGCTGTGGTTTTTGCGGCCGGCATGGTCGCCGCCTGTGGCGGCGGTGGCGGCGGCGGTTCAACGCTGTCACCGCCCCCACCCCCACCGCCGCCTCCGCCGCCGCCACCCCCGCCTCCGCCGCCGCCCCCACCGCCTCCGCCTCCGCCGAATACGGTGACGATTTCGGGCCAGGTGACGTTCGATCGGGTGCCGCATACAACCTCTCCCGGCACCGGCTCGGCGATTGTCGGTACGGCGCTGGATTACGATAACATCACGCAAGACCCAGTCAGGGGCGCAGTGGTTCAGGCGGTGAATGCGTCTGGTGCTGTGTTGGATTCGACGGTCACAGATGCGAGTGGCGGTTATTCAGTCTCTGTCGATTCTTCGACCGATGTGCGCATCCAGGTGCGCAGCGAGATGCAGCAGACCAGTGGCGCGACCTGGGACATTCAGGTGCTGGATAATACGAGCGGCAACGCGATCTATGTGCTGGCAGGCAGTTTAACGGATTCAGGCACCACCGATTCGACGCGAAGTTTGAATGCCGGCTCGGGTTGGGGCGGATCGGGGTATACCGGTACGCGTGCGGCGGCGCCGTTCTCCATCCTGAATGCGCTGTACGAGACGGTCACAGCCATCGCTGTCGTGGATCCTGATGTGGTGTTTCCGGAGCTGGATGTGTTGTGGAGCGTCAACAATGTCGCGATGAGCGGCAATGTCGCGAATGGAGAGATTGGAACATCCTCCTATACGCGCAGCGCGGGTGGGACGCCGACCATTCGCATCCTGGGAGATGAGAATGATGACACAGACGAATATGATGTCTCGGTCATCGTACATGAATTCGGACATTATTTCGAAGATCAGCTGGCGCGATCGGACTCGCCAGGTGGATCACACAGTCTGAGCAATCGCCTGGATTCCCGTCTGTCCTTTGGCGAGGGGTGGGGCAATGCCTTTGCCGGAATGATCCTGGGAGATCCGGTCTATCGCGATGTTGGTGGCGCTCAGCAATCATCTGGGTTTGCTTTCAGCGTCGAGACGGACCTGACCGACCGACCGTCTGGCACACAGCGCGAAGGGGGCTGGTTCAATGAGGCGTCGGTGCAGCAAATCCTATATGATATTTTCGACAGTACGGATGATGGCGCCGATACGATTTCTGCTGGACTGGAGCCGCTCTATAATGCGTTCACCGACCCGAACTATATCAACAATGTCGACTTCACGACGATCTACGCCTTTGCGGATCGCGTGCGCGATGAAGCCAGCGTTGATGGCGCCGCCCTCGATGCGTTGTTGGTCGCAGAGGATATTAATGGCACCGGACCACGCGGGACGGGAGAAACCAATAATGGCGGGCTTCCAGATACTTTGCCGGTCTACAATGTCGTGACCCAGGGTGGTCCAGCTGTGACGGTGTGTTCGACGGCGGTGAATGGTGAAACCAATAAGCACGGTGTGCGTGAGTTTATCAGTCTGACGCTCCCATCCACGGGTGCGGTGACAATGACGGCCACCGAAGTGTCGGGGCCAGCAACGACGACAGATCCGGACTTTTTCATCTGGGAAGAAGGCCGCCTGTTTACCACTGACAATCGCGGGCAAGACCGCCGGGCGCAAACAGGATTGGACGGCACCGAGACCTGGACAGGGACGCTGGATGGCGGAACCTATGCGATCGAAATCTTTGATTGCAATAATGCCAGTTGCGGCGCGGCGTCCGCTGGCGACAGTTGTTTCAGCTTTGAAGTAAATTAGGGAGCCCAATATGATGATGATCCCACACAAGGCAGCCCTGATCGGGTTGGCGATTGGTCTGGCGGGCTGCACGGCGCCCGCGAGCAATGACGGCGTGACAGAGACTCAGCTCACCGTCGCTGATACGGTTCAGAAACCAACCGCGAAACTCGGCCCTGCGATTTCAACGATTAAACCAGGTGCAGCTGTGAGTTTCTCACATGAGGTGTCTGGCCCGATTGCGGTCGAAGGCAATGGCTATGTCACCCTCACGATCAATGAAGGGTATCCGTATGGCGCGCTTGAGCTGAAAGCATCTTCGGATGAAGGTCTGGCCGTCTTGGGTCCGAATGCCACGCATACAATCAATATGGCTGACGGCACCACTCATACCTGGCGCGTGGATTTTCAAGGGCTCACCGATGGTGTGCATTACCTGAACATCATGGCCACTGCGAAACCGTCCAGTGATGCCGGCGAGATGCGCAGCTATGCTGTGCGCGTCGAAGTTGGCGACTGGAAATCGGTTGAAGCGGCACGCGAAGCGGAAAAGCCTATGGAAATGCAGGCCGATGGTGAGATGGCCGTCATCCTTGAGGCCGATGAAACCATCGAATAGCGGGCTCAGACGATATAGTCGGGACTAACGCGTTTATCCGGTGCACTGCGATAGACGATGAAAGAGTAGATGGCGCAGATCAGCGCGACCCCGACCGCTGATCCGGTCACCATTGCGACCAGCGCGATGCCATCGACGATAAAGGCGCCGATCAGGCAAAAGAACCCGACCGCGAAAAATAGACGCCCGCCCAAACGGTGGGTCTTTTCCCAGGTATATTCACTCGACAAGGTCCAAGGCGTACGAATGCCGAGGAACCAGTTCTGGCGCGTTTTCGGAAGATAATTGCCCATTACAACGAACAGGATGCCGGTTCCGGCGATGACGATGCGGACGAATTCATTGGATTGCATCTGATCGCCTGCAGATTGCACCATCATATACGTGATGCCGCCATGAATGCCGAGGAACAAGATCATGGTCGCGATCCAGACCGCATTATAGGCTTTTCGGCTCTTGAAGAGATTGTCCTGCAAGGGCTCGATTTGCGGCAATAAGCAGAAGACCAGCACGCCGAAGAGCGCACATCCCGGGAGCAGCCACAGGACAAACAAAGCTTCACTCCGGTCTGAGAAGCGATCCGGAACACCGCTCGCATCCCAGTGCACCGGGATATTGTCAGCCGGCAATTGCCCGCCGGCCCACAAGGCAATCCCGGCCATCAGGGCCAGACAGATTGCAGATACGATTAAACCGGTGCGGATCATTCAGCAGCCTCCTTTAGCTCGTCATCGCCATTGTCGCGCCCGATCATGCCCATCAAGGCGGTCACGGCGTCCTCAACGACGCTGGTATTGGTGCGGTAAATGATCGATGTCCCTTGGCGTTCGGCGGTGATCAGATCGGCATCACGGAGCACATTCAAGTGCCGCGTCACGGTCGGCCAGGCGGCGTCAAACGCCTCAGCCAGTTCACCCGAGCTCTTCGGACCTTGCCGGAGCAGCGCCATGACTTGCCGTCGCAATGGATGCCCAAGCGCTTTGAACACTTCATTTGCCATATATGCTAATTAGCATTTTTGATAATTATGTGTCAAGCTAATTGTTGAAAAGGCTAAATACTGATCCGCAAACACCCTGTCCACAAGCCATAGCCAAACCGCGCGGCTGCGTGTATGGCGCGCGGCAAGATAATAAAGCTGCCCACAGCCCTCCCCAGGACCTGACGATATGACTGAGCCAACCTCTTTGCGAAACATCGCGATCATTGCCCACGTGGACCACGGGAAAACCACGCTGGTCGACTGCCTGTTGAAACAGTCCGGCACGTTTCGTGAGAATGAAGCGACGACCGAACGGATGATGGATTCCAATGACCTCGAAAAAGAGCGGGGCATCACCATTCTGGCCAAGACCACGAGTGTGGTTTGGGGCGATACACGGATCAATATTGTCGACACGCCTGGCCATGCTGACTTTGGCGGCGAGGTTGAGCGGATTCTGTCCATGGTGGATGGCGCCATCGTGCTCGTGGATGCGGCCGAAGGCCCGATGCCACAGACCAAATTCGTGGTCTCGAAAGCGCTCAAAATCGGTCTGCGTCCGATTGTGGCGGTCAATAAGATCGACAAGCCAGAGCGCCGTCCGGATGAAGTGATTGACGAAGTTTTCGATCTCTTCGACGCCCTCGGCGCTGATGACGATCAGCTGGATTTCCCGATCCTGTACGGCTCTGCCAAGAATGGCTGGATGTCGACGCAATATGAGGAAGAGCGCAGCGATATGAATGAGCTGTTCGACCTGGTCGTCCAGCATGTCCCAGAGCCGAACGTCGAAGAAGGTCCGTTCCGGATGCTGGCCACGACGATTGGCGCGGACAATTTTCTGGGCCGCATTCTGACCGGTCGCGTCAGCTCGGGCACCGTCAAGCCGAATCAGACGGTGAAAGTCCTGGCGCGAGATGGCTCTCTGGTCGAATCTGGCCGGGTGTCGAAAGTGCTGGCATTCCGCGGCTTGCAACGTGAACCGATTGAGGTCGGCGAAGCCGGTGACATTGTCTCGATATCAGGCCTGCAAAAAGCCAACGTGGCTGACACGTTCGTGGACCCGAGCGTCGACACGCCGATCGAAGCGCAGCCGATTGACCCACCCACGCTGTCCATGACCTTCCGCGTCAATGACAGCCCACTGGCCGGCACAGAAGGCGACAAGGTGACCAGCCGCGTCATCTGGGATCGCTTGCAGAAAGAGGCTGAAGGCAATGTCGCGCTGAGAGTTGAACGTTCAACCGAAGCCGAGGCCTTCATCGTATCCGGCCGGGGTGAGCTGCAATTGGCGGTGCTGATCGAGACGATGCGCCGGGAAGGCTATGAGCTCGGCGTGTCGCGTCCGCAAGTGGTCTATAAAGAAGGCGAGGGCGGCGAGCGTTTGGAGCCGATCGAAGAAGTCGTCATCGATGTTGATGATGAATTCTCCGGTGCGGTGGTTCAGAAACTGTCGGAACGCAAAGCCGAAATGGTCGAGATGAAACAATCCGGCGCCGGGCGCACGCGGATGGTCTTCCACGCGCCAACTCGGGGCTTGATTGGCTATCAGGGCGAGCTGATGACCGATACGCGCGGCACCGCGATCATGAACCGGGTCTTCCTGGAATATGCCGCCTATAAGGGCAAAATCCAGGGCCGCCGAACCGGCACGCTGATCGCTATGGATAAAGGCGAAGCGGTGGCTTTTGCGCTGTGGAATCTTGAGGATCGCGGTCCGATGATGATCCATCCCGGCGACAAGGTCTATCAAGGCATGATCATTGGCGAACATACGCGCGACAACGATCTGGAAGTGAATGTGCTGAAAGGCAAAAAGCTGACCAATGTCCGCGCCTCAGGTTCAGATGAAGCGGTGCGCCTGACCCCGCCTTTGCAAATGACTTTGGAGCGTTCGCTGGCTTATATTGCGGATGATGAACTGGTCGAGGTGACGCCAGAGAGCATTCGCTTGCGCAAGGTTCATCTCGACCCGCATGAGCGTAAGCGTGCGGCGAAGGCGGCGAATGCTTAGAGACGTCGCTGCGCTGGTCGTTTTCTAGCGGCTTACATAGCGCTGGAGCAGACGCTCGCCATTTCCAGGGCCCCTTTGCTTGTCAACATTGCGCGTCAGGGTTGGCCGGGACGTTGCAAACTCATTCTCGTCTGCACCGAAATGGAGACTGAACGGGATCCGCCATATCGATGCCATCTGATCTCAACTTTTGAGACAGGTTGGGAAACCGCGCTGAATCAAAGTGCGGATATCGAAGCCAAGCTGCGAGTTGATGCAGGTGGCCTTCTTGATCTAGATCCATCAGGCTCGCATTCGCAGCTTCAACTTCTCCAAGGGCTAGCCCGGCCAACCAGACGCTGGCGCGGCTGGCAAGCTCATTTTCAAGCAGTGCCGTATATTCTGAACTCGCGGTGGTGATGTCGCCATCGGCGCAAGCCTGGCGGATGCGGGCCAGAGATCGGTTATGCGGAGGTAAAGCGCCCTGATTGATGGGCTCGAGCAGTTGGCGCGCGCGGTCAAACTCCGCAGCCCATAAGAAAGTTCTATGCGCATGATATTGCACGAAGGCGTTTTCAGGATCTGCCTCCAGAAGGCCCTCGGCTTGGGCCACCGAGCCTTCAATGTCACGCACCCAAAGGAAGATCGGGATCACGCGGGATCGGTAAATGGATTGCTGTTCGCTCAGTTGTGCCACGCGCGCGGCAGCGCGTCGCCCAATCTCAAACTCACCAAGAATGGTGCTGGCTTCGGCCAGCTGGACCCACGCATAGGCGTCATTCGGTCGCTTTTCGAGATAATTCTGTAACAGACGGGAAGCGGCAGCTATTTCAAGCCTGTGCATATGCCTGGCGGCGAGGTATTTTGTTCGATCCAAAGGAGAGGATGCGGTTTCGATCGCCTGTTCAATCCGCTCTTCGAACCAGAGCGTGATGTTCTCGACTGAGAATTGCTGCGCTTCACCAGGCGGTACGATATAAGTGGATCGCTCGCGCCAATAGCGCGCAGCGAGCCAATGTGCCTCGGAAAAATCTGGGTCAATCAGCCGAGCCCGTTCGTATTCCTCATAAGCCAGACGTCGGTAGCTCGCATCGCCAGTCGCATATTGCTGCATCAGATAGAAATGACCGGAAAGCAGTGCCTGATAAGCATCGACCGAACGCGTGCCAGCTTTGGTCATGGCGCGCAACTGTTCCGTGTTCGTGACTGTGCTCAGCGAGTTCGCGAGCTCAAACGCAACATCTTCCTGGATCGAAATAATTTCTGCATCGGCCCGATCATATGATTGTGACCAGACCACGACGCCATCCGCGGCGCGACTGAGTTGTACGCTGACGCGAACGCGACCATCGGCCCGGCGAACAGAGCCTTCGATCGCAGAATCGACCCCGATTTGGCGCGCCAGCTCTGCCCCATTGAGCGGGCTGACACCGCTCAAGGCATCGCGATCCACGCTGACGACGGCGAGATCAGATGTCTGGCCGAGCGTGGTCAGCAATTCCTGGGTCAGACCGCCCGCGAACCAATCATCGCTACCGCTGGGCGATAGATCAGCAAACGGCACCACCAGGACCGAGGTTGCCGGTTCCACTTCAACGGTTACGGTTTCAATGGACGGGTCATTCTGCCCGATGCGATCCAGACTGAGGATCAACACCGTCACGGCGGCCAAAACGGCTGCGATCACAAGCCAGGCACCCCGAGCCGTTGTCTGGCGTTCTTCAGGTGTTTCGGACGGGGGAGATTGGATAATTGCCGGATTCGTAGTTTCGCCCGTCAAATCGGCTTCCGTCTCAACCTCAAGCAAGAAGCGATATCCGCGCCCGTGCACCGTCTGAATGAATTGCGGATCGCGGGCCTTATCGTTCAGAGCGCTGCGCAGCTCGCGCATGGCGGTGGTTAGGACGCCATCTGAGACAGCGCGGCCGTCCCAGACCGTTTCAATCAACTCATCCTTGGTCAAAAGGCGTTGCGGCGATTGCACCAACGCCACTAACAATGCGAAGGATTTATGCCCAAGAGACAGTGCTGCGCCGTTCAGAAAGACCCGCTCATCGGCGAGATCGAGCCGTAATGCGCCTGCCAGATAGACAGTCCCCTTTGTCATCCGTTGCCATCCTCGCCCGATGCCGCTCAGGTTGATCTTATAACTTCCTTATAACTCAGCTTTCGAGCAATTATCAGGGTTTAACCCTGTTTTTAATCGTATCATTTTCAGTGACTTATGGTGGTTGAGTCGGATTTCACAAAAGCATCACAAACACCTCAAGCTTGTCCTGTCCAATTCGGCAAATGTCGTCTCACTGCACCGGGCACTTCTGCCTGGCGCGTTCAATCAGGAGACAATCATGTCATATAAAACCTATCTCGTTGCCGCGTTTTGCGGTGCCCTCGCGCTTGCTTTTGCACCAGCATCTCATGCCAATTCCAAGTATGATGACTCGTTCCAGTTTTCCTACACTGTGGGCGATGTCATCCAGGTAGAAAAGCAGGATCTGGTGGCCAAACGTCTGGAGCGAGAGGCCAATCGTTTTTGCCGCCATCATGTCGGATTTGGCCGCGCCGCGATGGACCGCACCTACTGTCGAAATACAATCGTAAAAGCTGTTAATCGCGCGATAAAAAAACGGTATCCGGAATGGAAGGCCCAGCGATCCAAAAATTGACCCGTTGCGGCATCAGAGTTTGGCCCCAAGTCTTGTTCTTGGGGCCAAATTTCATGCGTCCAATTGAGCCGCAGATCCAGAATCTGCTATTCCCCGCTATCTTCCTGCTTCGCCGGATCATACTTCGCGAACCAACCCATGATATTGTCGGTCTTGGCAATCAGGCGAGACGGGCGTCCTGCAATATAATGCGGTGAACCCGGAACGCGGATCAGGGCCGTGTCGACGCCTTTCAACTTGAGCGCCGTATAAAACTGTTCGGCTTCCCAGGTCGGTGTGCGCCAATCTTCTTCGCCAACCATAACCAGGGTCGGTGTGACGACATTCTCGATCAGCATGATTGGGGACAGGTCGAGGAAGGCATCCGGATTGGTCCACGGGTCCTCGCGGATCCAGTGCCGGCGGACGAATTGCGCAATGTCGGCGGAGAGCGCCATGGTCATCCAGTTGATCACGGGTTTGACGCTGGCTGCAGCCGCGAAGCGATCGGTCTTGCCGACAATCCAGGCGGTGAGAATGCCGCCGCCGGAACCGCCCGTGACGAACAGGCGATCGGCGCTGACATAGTCGCGGGCGACCAAGTCATCGACCACGCTCATCAGATCTTCATAATCATAACCCGGATAGGCTTTATCGATCGCCATGGCGAAGTCGCCGCCATAGCCGGTTGAGCCGCGCGGATTGACATAGACGCTAACATAGCCCTCGGCCGCAAAGCGCTGGATCTCGCTGGAAAAATAAGGGCCATACATGGCAAAGGGGCCGCCATGAATTTCCAGGATCATTGGATAAGAACCATCGGCTTCAAACCCTGGCGGTAAGGCCACCCAGGCTTCGATTTCAAGTCCGTCATGGCGCGAGGGGACCTGGAACTCTTCAATCGTCGCCATGTCGAGATGATCCAGCACATCCGAATTCAAGTCGGTCAGCACGCGATCTTGCACGCCGCGTCCCATAACGGCGATTTCCGATGGCCGATCTGGCGATCCAGCCGTGTAGGCATAAATCGGGCGCCTGGTCTTGGAGATGGAAAACGATCCTGCTGCATAAGGCCGACCAATCGATGTGCCGCCTACATTGGTGACCAAGGATTCGACCTCGCCATTCATCGAGACAGAGACCAGATCGATCACCCCCGCATTCTCTATCTGTGAGATGACGCTGCGGCCATTCGGGTGCCAGGCGAGCGGGCCGAATGAGCGATCAAAATCAGCCGCCAATTCTGTCACGCCGGAGCCGTCCGCATTCATCACATAGAGATCGTTTTGCTGATAGGATTTCAGCAAATCATCATAGCCGAGATAAGCAATCTTGCTGCCGTCTGGCGACGGCACTGGCAACAGATCCGGACCATCGCGCGTGGTCAATGCTGTGCGCGTCAGGTCATTGAGGCTGACCGTGTAAATCTCGCTTTCGATGGGATCGAGATCGCGGTCGTCCGCGGCATTGCCGACCACGAGCAGCGTGTCATTGCCGAGCCAGGCCGGGCTGCCAAAATCGGCATCGCCTGAGGTGATCTGGCGCGGTGTGCCGCCATCGGCGGACAGGGTGTAGACATGGGTCGCCCCTTCCTTGAGATAGCCTTGGCCATCGAACCGGAATTGCAAATCATCAAAAACGCGCACGGGCGGCGACCATTCCGCGCCTTCTGGCGGCTTGATCGGTGTGGCGAAGCTGGGGGTTTCGCCTGGTGTGAACATGGTGAAGGCGATTGTGCGGCCATCCGGCGACCAGGTCGCATTGCCGGCGCCATACTCAAACTGTGCCAGAGACACGGAGCGATCGGCATCGAAATAATAAATCCGAAGGTCCGGTTTGCCGTCTGTCGCGGTCGCATAGAGCAGGCGCGTCCCATCCGGTGACCAGCGCGGCGCACCAGCCGAAGCACCGCCTGTGATCAAAGGGCGATGCGCGCCGGAGCTGACGTCGAGGGTCCAGATATCGCCGCGATCACGGTCGGTCTGCTTGTCCATGGATCGGCGCACATAGACGATGGTCTGCCCATCCGGCGATATTTGCGGGTCGGCGGCATATTCCACGTCGAAGACGCGCTCCGCGGTGAAGCCATTGCCCGCTTTTTCATCATGTCCATCTGCTTGGCTGGGCAGGGCGATCATCCCGCTCGTCAGCATCAAACTGGCGACAGCTAATGTGCGCATTTCCTCATCTCCTCATGACCATTTCCTCATCGCCTAGCACGGTTTCTTGAGGCCGCCCAAGCTATGTCTTTTCCTCGCCACAAGTTTTTATTACAATTGCGCCATGAGCCTGTTGTCGCATCCGGGTGCGGG
Organism: Pseudomonadota bacterium; assembly: GCA_039818185.1. Taxonomy (GTDB): domain Bacteria; phylum Pseudomonadota; class Alphaproteobacteria; order Caulobacterales; family Hyphomonadaceae; genus Henriciella. The sequence goes on along the minus strand of JBCBUI010000006.1, from coordinate 143,150 downwards.
GTGGTCGGTTCGTCATTGGCGACGGGAAGACTATGCGCGCATAGAGGTGATCTTCAAAGATTGCCTGAAAGTGTTTCCGTGGCGTGGTCCGGAACGCGACGAGATCCTGCGTCTGCGCCAGACTCTGTCGGCCAATGTCGCATTCGTCTCGGTCGAAAAGCGGGCCGGTGTGGTCGGGTTCCTGACGCTGGAACAGGGCAAGGCTTATGTCCCGCATGTCTTTGTCGATCGCGACTGGCGTTTGTGCGGCGTCGGCAGCGGTCTGTTGCAAGTGGCGCGTAGCTTTGTCGGGCAGCCCTTGCGCCTGGATGTCGATATCCAGAATGAGTCGGCGATCGAGGCCTATACGGCCCTCGGTTGGCGCGAGCAGGCTAAAGTCGGCCGTGGCCGTCATGAACAGGTTCGACTGATCGGGCCTTAAGCGAACGTCGCGGCGACTTTATCGATATTTGCCAGATGCTTAGCCTGTTGGTCTGATGTCAGGAATGACCCAGTAAAGCTGTTTCGCGCCAGGGTAATGATATCATCCGCTGTCAGGTCCACCGCGGCGGCGGTCTCGCGATAATTCTGGTTCACATAGCCCCCGAAATAGGCCGGATCATCGCTGTTTATGGTTGCTTTGAGCCCGAGCTCCAGCATCCGCTTCATCGGGTGGTCCTTAAGATCGTCCACCACGCAGAGCGACAGGTTAGAGAGTGGGCAGACGGTAAGAGTCAGGCCTGATTCCTTTACACGCTGTGTTAGTGCAGCATCTTCCAACAGGCGGTTGCCGTGATCAATACGGTCAATCTGCAGGAGATCCAAAGCTTCGACGACATATTCCGGCGGGCCCTCTTCGCCTGCGTGCGCAACCAGTTTCAGGCCTTTCTCTCGCGCCGCTGCAAAAACACGCGCGAATTTCGAGGGCGGATGCCCCAGCTCGCTACTGTCCAGTCCAACGCCGTGGATCCGATCGAGATACGGTTCGGCCTGTTCGAGCGTGGCAAAGGCGTCATCCTCCGACAAATGGCGCAGGAAGCACATGATCAATTTGTAAGTGATGCCATAGTTTTCCTCGGCTGCGTCCAAAGCGGAGAGAATACCATCAATCGGCGTATGGAATGGGAGGCCGCGTTCGGTATGGCCTTGCGGATCGAAGAAGACTTCGACATGGCGTACATTGTCGGCCTGACAGCGTTTCAGGTAAGCGTCAGTGAGGTCGTGAAAGTCTGCTTCGGTCTGCAAAACAGACATGCCCTGATAATATATATCCAGGAAATCCTGCAGGTTCGAGAAATTGTAGGCGGCTTTGACCTCCTCCAAAGTCTTGAACGGAAGGTCGACCTGATTGCGGGCCGCGAATTGCATAAGCTGTTCCGGCTCAAGGCTGCCTTCCAGGTGAAGGTGGAGTTCAGCTTTCGGCAAAGCCGCGATCAAGGCGTTCAAATCTGTCATGTCTTCCTGCTAGCCAATCTGGGCGCAAAAGGGGAGCCCTGTAACTCAACCCTCGCAGATTCTTTATCGACTGATATAGTCGTCATCATTGCGCGATAAGGGGAAGCGCGAAGGAGGTGACGTATGGGTTTGCTTTGGTGGGTTCTGCCAGCATTGGCTGGCGTTCTCGGCTTGATGCTGAGCTTTGCCGGTCTCGGCCGGTTGATGAAGCTGCGGCTTGCCGCAGGCGGTTTGCGGTTTCTGTTCGGGATCGGGTTCCTTGGCGCTGCCGGGATCGGCACCTTTGTCGGTCTCAATCTTCAGACCTATAAGCGTCTGACTTATGAACGCGTGGTGGCGACGGTCAGCTTCGACGCGACTCCCAACACAGAGAACACCTATAGCGTGACCTTGGAGCTGCCGGACGATCAGGTCCGTATCATTAATGAGATCAAAGGTGATCAGTTCGCGCTTGGGGCGCAGGTCATCACATTCAAGCCCATGGCCCAGATGTTGGGCTATGACAGTGTCTATCGGCTCGACTTTCTCGAAGGCCGTTATGCGCGGCGCTATACGATCGAAGATGTCTCTGAAGCCACCAGCACGGGCATTCAATTGTATGAGAATCCCGGGCTGGACGTGTACAGTCTCGCCAAAGAGGAAGGTGGGCGCTTTGGGATTGGCACCAGTCATAAGGATGCCAGCTTCGGCTCTGCGGTTTACGCGCCGATGGCGGATGGTTTAAAATATGAAGTCTCAATCACGCAGAGCGCGCTCGTCCTGCGTCCCGCCAATCCGGCGGCGCAAGCGCAACTCGGCAACCGGGAGTAAGTCATGTTCGGGCTTTGGGATCGTTATGTCGTGCCGCCCTTGATCTCTTGCGCTTGTTCCTCAAAGCCGATCATGAAGCAGCGCGCGAAAATAGTCCCGGAAGCTGACGGCGTCGTGCTGGAAGTCGGCTGCGGGTCGGGCACGAATTTCGACCTTTATGATACCGAAAAAGTGAAACATCTGCACGCGATTGAACCGGCCGAAGGCATGGTCGCGCGTGCCCGCAAGACCTGGGACGCGACCGAGAGAGGTACGAATTGCGACATCCATACGTGCGGCGCTGAAGCTGTGCCGCTAGAGGATAGGAGTGTGGATACGGCCGTCGTCACCTTTGTCTTGTGCACGATCCCGGACTGGCAGGCCGCATTGCAAGAATTGCGACGGGTCCTGAAGCCGAGCGGCAAAGTCTTGTTTTCAGAACATGGACTCGCGCCGGATGACGGCGTCGCCAAATGGCAGCGCCGGGTCGAGCCAGTTTGGAAGCGGCTGGCGGGCGGCTGTCACCTGACGCGAGACACCAAGCAGATGCTGGAAGCTGAAGGTTTTCAGGTCGACCGCCATGAGACCATGTATTTACCAAGCACGCCAAAGATTGCGGGCTTTGCAGCTTGGGGCAGCGCGCGTGTCGCTTAGCGCGCGCACACCGCCTTATCTTCCATTCACGCAGGGCGTTCCTGGATTTGAACCAGGTCTGAAACCCCTCCCATTGGCGCAATGGATGACGCCGGATACCGAAGCGGACGCCTGGCTACGGGACAAATGCCTGATCCTGAAAATGATGCGGGCGAATGTGGTCGCGGGCGACACGGTGGGTGAAGTTGCGGAAGAAGCGCTGGAAATGATTGTCGCGGCGACCGGACGCGTGCCGAACCAGAACATGCCGACGGCCTTGGAAGAAGCCGCATCGATCGTGTCGGATGATCTTTGCCTGATGCAAGAGTTTCACCCTGGCGATTGGCGACTGACCGGCGGCGTCCTCTGTGCGCCAACCTATTGGACGCTGCCAGAACGGATTGGCTTGGATTTGGCGGGCTTGCACGGTCCGGTGCCGGGCGGCGACTCCGACTTATCGCCGCGAGTCGCGCGCATATTTAGCGGCTTGAAGCCGGACGTCGTGCTGGAGCGGTTTAACTGGACGGTTCAAGCCAGTGAAAAGCGGTACACGCCCGACCGGCCGAGCATTGCGGGCAAGCATCTGCATGATTTGCATCTGCGCGTCGAACGCCAGACGATCCGAAAACTTGCACGGACGAAGGCGGTTCTGTTCACCATACGGGTCAGCGTTGATCCGCTCATGCCGATCCTGAGAGATCCTGAGGCGCGCGAAGCGTTTGAAGATGCCTGGCTCGGTGCAGGACCCGAGTTGCGGCGGTATAAGCGCTGGGATGCGCTGGAGGCGCTGGTGTCGCAGGCCTGCCGCAAGAGCGGACGCAGTGCAGCCTAATCCACTTTTAGTTGAGCCTCTGCCAGGGTCTGCCAATAGGTCACCGACATTTCCTCATATTTCAGACCCATGGCCAATGCAGCCGCATAGAACCGGTAATCGGGATTTGCCAACAGATCTTGTTCGAGTTGGCGATACGTCGCGAGGCGCTGCGTATGAGCTGAGATCTGGTCCTGGATCAGCGTCTCTAGAGCCGCCTGATCACCGCTTTGCGCGAAATAGAGTTTTAAAAGACCAAGATCGCGAATCTCCGTGGCCTGTTCATTCGATCTCGCCAGCCAGTCGGCGAGCGCAGCCTTGCCGCTCGCTGTGATCGCATATAGGCGGCGGCGACGTCCGGTCTTTTCCTGGCGCTCTGATAACAAGCCGAGCGCGACCAACCGGGCAGGTTCCTTGTACAAACTGGCGCGCGAGAAATTCCAGAAATAGCCCACAGAGCCATCCGCCCAATTCTTTAAGTCATAAGATGTGGCTTCCCCGAAGCGGTCGACCAGTCCGAGGACAATGAAAGAAGATGGATGAAGCGTATCAGACATTATAGTATACTTTACACCATATAAAGTAAATGATACAAGTCCCAATCGTCAGTATTGGAGACGCACGATGGCAAAACCGATTGAAGGTCGGATGACCGCGGCGATTGAAGGGGATTTTGTGGTCTTCTTGATTGGCATGCGGGTCCACAAATTGTGGAAAGTCTGGAAGTGGTTTCCTGTCTTCTCCGCCATGCCAAAAATGCTGATAGAACTCGGCAAGAACCCAGATATGGGCTTGTTGCATGCCAAGACCTTCTTCAGCCTGCGCAGTCCTTATCTGGTTCAGTACTGGCGCAGCTTCGAACATTTGCATACTTATTCGATCAATCGCGACAATGCGCATCTGCCAGCCTGGAAAGCTTTCAACAAGGCGATCGGAACGAATGGTGATGTTGGGATCTGGCACGAGACCTATTTGATCAAAGCTGGGCAACATGAATCTGTCTATGGCAACATGCCGCCGATCGGGCTTGGGCTTGCCGGCGGGCTGAAGCCGGCCGAGGGCCGCAATCGGTCCGCCAAAGGCCGACTGCGACAAACCGATGGCCAGGACCAACCAGGCATGGACGCAGACATCGAAGCGACCTAAATGCTCCTCGAAACGTCGAGGAGCGCGCATGAAATACTGGCTGTTCAAATCTGAGCCTTTCAAATGGAGCTGGGATCAGCAAAAGGCCAAAGGTGATGCGGGCGAAGAATGGGATGGCATCCGCAATTACCAAGCACGCAACAATATGCGTGAGATGAAGATTGGCGATCGCGGGTTTTTCTACCACTCGAACGAAGGTCTGGAAGTGGTTGGAATTGTTGAGGTTTCAGCTGAAAGCGCACCAGACTCCACAACCGATGACGAGCGTTGGGATTGCGTCCATATCCGGGCGCTGACCGACATGCCAGAGCCGGTCACTTTGAAAGCCGTCAAAGCGAATGAGAAGCTCGCACAAATGTCTCTTGTCACCAGCATGCGCTTGTCAGTTCAGCCAGTGCTGAAGGATGAGTGGCTGGAAGTTTGCCGCATGGGCGGCCTGAATGGCCGGACGCTGAAGCCGCTTAAAACCCGCGGATAATCCAAAGTCGAAGCTCTGCATCAGCGCTGGCATCTGTCAGGCCGAACAACGCGCCTGTGAATAGGCTCCAATCCTCCGCGACGGGGAAACTGGCAAACGGACCGACGGAGTGACCCTGTTTGTCGAGGTCGAGGAATTCATCGGTCGAGCCATAGCTGTTGAAAAACTCGACGCCCACGGTTTGGCCTGTCTCCAGGCGCGTAAACAGATTGCCCCGGGTCTGCAGGAAAATGCCGTCGCGCGCATCATCGCCGACATCCGTTGCCGACAAGACCACGAAGCGGCCGTTCCAGTTTTCTGTTACCGGGAACTGATTGGTCCAATGAATGCCGAGCAGGCCGGGACGATCATCATCGCGAATACGGGCATCGAAACGAAAGCCGGTCTTCCAGTCATCATCATCATCGCTCAGTTCCCAGAACAGCTCGGCTTGAATGAAATCGACGTCGACATCTGAGTCATCGGTTTTCCGGGCCGAGACCAGGCCCCTCCACATGACATCGCCATTGATCGCCTGCTGGTAGTGAACCCGTTGTGATAGGCCTTCCGTGTCCGGATTATACGCCACACGATATTGCGCCGACTTATGGCCTTCATTTACTATTGGCGGGAAGATCCCACCTGTATTCTGTGCCAGAGCAGTTGGTGTTGAAACGACGAAGGCTGTCGCCATAAGTGCATATCGCATGAACTGACCCCTTAAATATGATCGTCCCGAATCCTCGCCAAGGGATGTGGGGTGATTTTCGCTCTTGTCTACTGAGAGATTGGTATTGAGGCGATAGTTTTAGCCTATGCTCAGTCAGTGCTGTTCGCCAGCACCCAATCCACAATCGCCTCGCAATGAATAAGCGCGGTGTCATACGGAGGGAGAGGGCTGTTTTCCTCTGTGATCAGCATACCGAGTTCGGTGCAGCCGAGGATCACGCTGTCGCAGCCTTGGTCCTTAAGGGTTTGAATGGCGGCTTTGTAATAAGCGATGCTGGCCTCTGTCACGACGCCATGGGTCAGCTCTTCGAATATGATCCGGCTCAGTTCTTTTTGCGTGTAAGCATTCGGCAAGACCGGGACCATGCCGGTCTTTTCCGTCAGACGCTCGACGAAATAAGGCTGCGCCATGGTGAAAGCGGTGCCCAACAGGCCGGGTCGTTGGCGTCCGTCCGCTTGTAATCGAGCGCCACATGCGTCGACGATATGGAGAAATGGTAAGTCGGTCGCGCTTTCAATCGCATCCGCAACGGTGTGCAGCGTATTACAGGCTAGCACCAGGACATCAGCGCCAGAGGTTTTCAGGCCGTTTGCAGCCTGATCGAACCCGGCTCTGATAAACGCCCAGTCTCGCGTCTCGTGAGCGCCATTATAGTCGTGAAAATTGACCGAGTGGATGCGCATATCGGCGCTGTGATAACCGCCCAGGCGCGCGCGCACTTTTGCATTGATAGTTTTGTAATAGATCAATGTCGCTTCAGTGCTGACGCCGCCAATCATGCCTATCGTCTTCATCTTGCGCCATCCTCAAATCCTGCGAGCGCCCATTCCGCGAATTCGGAGAGGTTGCCGCCTTTGAACAAGAAACCGCCAATTCCGGCAGCATGGGCCGCGTCTATGTCGGTTTGTTTGTCGCCAATCAAGAAACTGGCTTCGCGTTTCACGGGAAAATCAGCCATCGCCTGAAGCAGCATTCCGGGTTTTGGTTTGCGATCATAACTGTCTTTTCGAAACCGTGGATTGGTGCCTTCTGAATGATATGGGCAGCTATAGATTGCGTCGACAGAGGTGTCGGCTTCACTCAGGCCTGCAATCATATGAGCATGAACGGCGTCCATATCGGCCTCGCTGTAATGATCAAAGGCGATTCCAGATTGATTGGTAACGACAAATACGAACCAGTCGCGGGCTTTGAAATTCGCGATACAGGCTTGCGCACCTTCGACCCACTGCCAGTCCTCAACGCGGTCGACATAACCATGATCGACATTGATGACGCCGTCGCGATCGAGGAATAAAGCGGGTTTCAGCTCAGCCATGGCATTGCCTAACCCAGACTCTCGCACTGCGCGAGAGGCCTTGGCATATTTTGCGATTTCTGGTGCCTTGAAGCTGGGAGACCTGAAAACAGGCCCCGCAAAAGCCTAGGGAGGGCACACATATGGAGCAATTCATTCCACTCATCTTGAACGGCGTTGGCGGCGCGGTCCTTGGACCGATCGTCTCGAAAGCGCTGGGCGGTAACGGCGGAACTGGCGCGATCGCCGGCATTATTGGCGGACTCGCAGGGGGATATGGAATGGGCGCTGCTGGCGTCGGATTTCAGTCTTTGCTCGGAAGCGAAGCCTTGATGGGCATGATTAGCAGCTTCTTGAATGGCGGTGTCGGCGGCGGCATTATTGGCGGGATTATCGGTCTCGTGACCAAAGCCAAGTAGGCGCTTGCCACAATCGCAAACGAGGGTGACCGCGCTGGCGGTCGCCCTTTTTTATTCGGCTGCGGCGGTCTCGCTGGCAGCGTCCTGAATGGCCCGGCGATTGATGCCGACCCCAATCATGAAGGGCAGGAAGGCCAGCGCCGTGATGATTGCTGCGAGCAGAAAGGCCGCCCCGCCAGTCTGGAAAGGGTTATTGTCCGGCAGGTTGGCAAAATATTTCAGCGTTTGCGTCATCAGGACGGGGCTGAAGATCAGTGTGAAGGCCATCATGCTGGCCTGTGCGCCCTGCAGTTCGCCTTGTGCGTTGCGGGGGGTCAGAGTCGAGGTGATCGTGTTAATGGCGGGCATGGCGACACCGCCAATCGCCGAGACGAAGATGACGGCATAGGCCATCCAAGGCGCCTCCGCGAAAGCGAAGAGCAGCAAGGCAATGGCATTGGTCAATAAGCCAATCATGCCGGCGCGCATGGGTCCGAAGCGCTTGATCAACCAGCCGGTCAGCAAGGCCTGACTGATGGCAGATCCAAGGCCGACAGCGGCGAGGGACAGGCCAATTTCAAACTCTGACCAATCATAGCGAATTTCGCCGTGAAAGTTCCAGGTCGAGGGATAGACGGCATGCGCGATCTGAAACAGGCCGATGGCGATGATGAACCAGGCGACGCGAGGCACTTTCGAGAAATGCACCATGGCGCCAAACGGGTTGGCGCGCGCCACGTTGAACTCGCGGCGATCTGCTTCCGGCAAGCTTTCGGGCAAGATGAACAGGCCGTAGAGAAAATTTAGACCGGCAATGCCAGCAGCGACAAAGAAAGGCAGGCGCGGGTTTACTTCGCCGAGCATGCCGCCGAATACGGGCCCGAGAATGAATCCAACCCCAAATGCGGCGCCCATCATTCCGAATGCTTTGCCGCGATCTTCGGGTTCAGTGACATCCGCAATATAAGCATTGGCAACGGAATAGGTCGCAGAGAACATGCCGCCCAGGAAGCGGCCGATAAACAGAATCGCGAGCGTCGGCGCCAGGCCCATAATCAGCAAGTCAATGCCAAGCATCGCGATCGAGGCGAGCAGAACCGGACGCCGTCCATAGCGGTCCGACAAGCCGCCCAGAATGGGCATCATGAAAAAGTTCGCGACCGCAAACACCATGCTCAACCAACCGCCAATTGAGACCGATTGCTCGGCCGCCAGTCCGGTAATGTCTTCCAGCAGCGCAGGCATGACGGGCATGATGATGCCGAAAGAAACCATGTTCAGGATCACCGCTACGACCACGAACATGAATGCGTTCTTGCCGGGTTTCGGGGACGTGGTCATCGCGTCTGTCATCGCTAGGCTTTGCGCGAGGCCGGGGCTGGGGTCAAGACCGCAAGGGCGACGCCGCCGAGAATTGCCGTGGTTGAAAGTGCGAAGCGAAGGGTGATGGGTTCCGCCAGGAACAGGACACCGCCAATTGCCGCGATTGCCGGCACGGTAAGCTGCGCGATGCCGGCGCGGCTCGATGTCAGATCTCTCAGCGCGCGATACCAGACGACATAGCCGAGCCCGGACGTCAGGGCGCCGGATATCATGGCGATCAATACGCCGTCCACAGGCGGGATGGGTTCTGGAGCGAGCAGAAGCGTGGTGCCCAAGACCGGCAAGGCCAAACCGGTGGCCCAAATGAAATTGCCGGTTGTTGCGGATGTCGGGTCGCTAACACCTCGCCCGAGGATCGAATAAGCGCCCCAACCAATCCCGGCCATCGCCATCGCTGCGGCCGCCCATAAAGGCGGGGCTTCGAGGCTTGGGAAAACCAGCCAGACCAAAGCGCCCACGGCGATTACGAAGCCCGTCCATTGCAAGCCCGACAGGCGTTCGCCTTGTAATAACCCCCAACTCAGCATGGTGATCTGGACCAAAGCAAACAGAATGATCGCACCCATCCCTGCCCCAAGCGCGATGTAAGCGTATGAGAAGAACCCCGCATAAACGAGCAAGGCGAGACCGCCGGTCAGAGATCCGCGAATCTTTTTTGACTGCAGCGCGCAAATCGCGACCAATGTCACCGCGCCGCTGAGCAAGCGGATCATCGCAAAACTGCCCGCCCCGATCTCGGTTTCGACCAGGCCGAGCCGGCCGAGCACCGAATTGGCCGCAAAAGCGATCATGGCGAGGCTGGTGATCAGAATAAGGCGCAAGGCAGTCGGCATGCCGTCCGTTACGAGATCACAGCGCGACTGACCAGTCTTATTCGATTTCGACCACCGCCCCACCAGCAAGGCCGGCAAAGGCCATGCCGAGGTCGCGATAATAGCCGACACGGGCCTGTTGTTCTGGCGTCAGCTCGATCAGTCGGTTTGCGCCGCGCAAAATACTCGGGCTGCGTCCGTCATGCGCGATGGTCATCATATCAGCCCAGAGCCGTGCTGGTAGACCGCCGCCAGTGACTTCATTCATTGGCGTGTCATCATCATTGCCGGTCCAGATGCCACCGAGCATTTCAGCGCTATAGCCGACGAACCAGGCATCCCGGAAAGACTGGCTGGTGCCAGTCTTGCCAGCAATCGGCCAACCGCCAATCGTCGCTGCAGAGCCCGTGCCGGAGCGGATGACTTGGGTCAGCATACCCGTCATCGTTTCCGCGAGGTCGCGATCATAGACTTGCGCCGGGTCATATTCGGGGCGCTCATAGACGACATCGCCCCGCGTCGTTTCAATCGCTTCGATGAGATAAGGGTCGACGCGGCGCCCGCCCGTCATGAAAGGGCCATAGGCGCGGGTGAGATCCCAAAGCGTGACCTCCTGACTGCCAAGCGCGATTGAGGGGAAGGGCTGCAAATCGGCGCTGATGCCGAACCGGCGGGCGACGCCGATTACGGACTCAACACTGGCTTCCTGAGCGAGGATGGCAGCGACGGTATTCAGGCTGTCCGTCAGCGCTTCGGAAACAGTGACTGGCCCCATATAGGCGCGCGTGAAATTCTTAGGCGACCAATCGTCAATCGTGACCGGCTGGTCGATGCGGACATCATATGGGCTGATGCCGTCTTCCAGGGCGGCGGCATAGACGAACGGCTTGAACGCAGAGCCCGGTTGGCGGCGGGCCTGCATGGCACGGTTAAACTGGTTTTTGAGATAGTCGCGGCCGCCATACATGGCCAAGACATGGCCTTGTTTATTGATAAGAATGGCCGCGGTCTGTCCGGCATTGGCCTCTTCGGATTCGGTGCTCATACGCGTTTCGAGCGCCTCTGAAATTTCGGTCTGCAGCTCGGAATCAATGGTGAGTTTGATGACCAAATCGTCCGGTAGCTCCGGCAGCAATTCATTTGCGCGTTCCGTTGCCGCATCGAGGACGAAGCCGAATTGCGGGTCTTGCTCTGGCTCCGGCGCGATGGCGACATCTGAACCCAGCGCGATTTGTGCGCTCTCGGGCGTGATGAACCCGGCTTGCAGCATTTCCGCCAGGACATAAGCCTGTCTTTGTCGCGCGCCATCCATATTGTCATCGAGGGCCAGCCGTGACGGGGCTTTAGGCAAAGTCGCAAGCAGGCTGGCTTCCGCCAGAGTCAGGTCTTTCGGGTCCTTGCCGAAATAGAATCGCGAGGCAGCGCCCAGCCCGTAAAAGCCAGATCCGAAATAGACCCGGTTGAGATAAAGCTCGAGTATCTCATTTTTTGAAAGCTTCTCTTCCAGTTGGCGCGCGAGCCGAACTTCCTGAGCTTTCCGTTTCAGAGTCTGTTCTGGCGACAGAACCAGATTTTTCACCAATTGCTGCGTGATGGTTGAGGCGCCAGAGACGGTCTTGCCGGAAATCACATTCGACCAGGCGGCGCGGGCCATGGCTTGGGTGTCAGCGCCGTCATGTTCGTAGAAGCGCTTGTCTTCTGCCGCGATAAAGGCGCGCGGGACGTGTGGTGGCAGCTCATCAATTTTGACAGCGCGGCCATAACGCGGCCCCCGAATGGCTATCGTCTTGCCATTGCGATCGACATATTCGATGGCGGGTTCGCGATTGGCGTCCCAGAGCGCTGCTGTTTCGGGCAGATCGGGCATGCCACGATACAGGCTCTGCCAGTACAGCCAGGCGGCGAGCAACCCGATGAGGGTCAGCACGAAGCTTGAAATCAAGCCCCATTTCAGAATGGGTCGACCGCGGAAGAGTCCCATAGATGCTCCCTGCGACTTCGGCGCAGCTGGTTTGTGAGCAGTTTTTTTCAGGCCCGGTTTTCCGTTTGAAGCTTTCACGCCTGCTCACCTTTCGCGCAAGACTTCCGTCTCATCTAGTGAACAGAGATTGAGGCAGGGTGAAGGCGAGAACCTTACCGAAAACTTACCATAAACATGTGTGGCTATTGGAGCACAGGGCAGTCTGGTCCATTCGGTTTGCGCGCGCCGGGGCGACCATTTTCGGCCAGGAGTTTCGCCAGATTGAGCTGTTTTTCGATGGCTTTTGCGGTCATCGGACGCATGAAACAGGTCAGCGCCTCACCCGTATCTGCAGACACAGCGACAGCGATGCCGGTAATGCCGCCATACCAGTCCCAAAGGTAAGCGACATTGTGATCGTCTGCTGTTTGGAGCAGTTCGGTTTCGATCAGCCCCCGCTCAGCCACGGATGTGTTGCGACGAATGCGCGTCACATCGAGATCGACCCGTTCGACGGTGCCGGGCTCAAACGCCTCAATCGCTTCGTCGAGGCGCGGGTTGAGAATGCGGCAATTCGGGCACCAGTCGGCGGTAAAATTGATCACTTTCACAACCGGTTCGGCTTGCGCGGGCAAACTGGAGATTAGAGCTGTGAATAAGATGGCGATGAAAGCCCGTATACAAATGACTCCTCGGACTTTGTGTCTAGCACAAAGCTGGCGGAATTGCGGTCACAGAGGCGTTATTAGCTGCGTCCGAACACACGCTCGAAGATGTAATCGACGCGTTTGAAATGATAGCTATCGTCGAACAGGCTCTCGAGTTTCTCATCGGATAGCTTGGCGGTGACGTCCGCGTCCGCTTTCAGATGGTCCAGAAAATCGCCTTCGCCGGCCCAGGTTTTCATCGCATTGCGCTGAACCATGCGATAGCTGTCTTCGCGGCTATTTCCGGCTTCGACCAAAGCGAGCAGGACACGCTGCGAATTGTGCAGACCGCCCATTTTGTCCATCACCGCTTGCATATTCTCGGGATAGATGAGCAGGTTTTCGATCACGCCGGCAAGACGATGCAGCGCAAAGTCGAGATGGATGGTGGTGTCCGGGCCAATGCCACGCTCAACGGAAGAGTGCGAAATGTCTCGCTCATGCCACAGCGCAACATTCTCCATGGCCGGGACGACCGCCATGCGGACCAAGCGCGCCAGGCCTGTCAGGTTCTCAGTCAGCACCGGGTTGCGCTTATGCGGCATCGCCGACGAGCCTTTCTGGCCTTTGGAGAAGAACTCTTCGGCTTCATAAAGCTCCGTGCGCTGCAAATGACGAATTTCGGTGGCGAGCCGTTCAATCGAGGACGCGATGACCCCGAGCGCGGCGAAATAAGCGGCATGGCGGTCGCGCGGAATGACTTGGGTGGAGACCGGTTCCGGGGTCAGGCCGAGCTTGGCGGCGACATGCTCTTCGATGCGCGGGTCAATATTGGCGAATGTACCAACCGCGCCGGAAATCGCGCAGGTCGCAACTTCTTCGCGCGCGGTCAGCAAACGGCGCTTGGCGCGTTGGAATTCGGCATGGAAGGTGGCGAGTTTGATCCCAAACGTCGTGGGTTCTGCGTGAATGCCATGAGAACGGCCAATGGTCGGTGTCTTCTTGTGCTCAAAAGCGCGTTTTTCAAGCGCCGCTAGGACGCGGTCCAGACCTTCCATCAAAAGGTCTGTGGCGCGGACGAGTTGAACATTCAGGCAAGTGTCGAGCACGTCTGAGCTGGTCATGCCCTTGTGCAGGAAACGCGCGGGCTCACCGACATGTTCGGCGACATTGGTCAGGAAGGCGATGACGTCATGTTTCACCTCGGCCTCGATCTCATCGATGCGAGCGACTTCGAAAGCGCCTTTTTCCCGGACCACGGCGCTGGTGCCGGCCGGGATTTGCCCGAGTTCTTCCATCGCCTCAGCAGCCAAGGTCTCAATCTCCAACCAGATGCCATATTTGCTGGTTGGCTCCCAAATGGCGGTCATGGCAGGGCGGGCATAGCGTGGGATCATATCAGGCGTCCAAACAGCAAGAATCAATCAGTTGCGGCGGGCTATAGCCGCCCTGTACCTGAGTCGCAATCGGGCCGGTGTTTTGGCCCTAGGCGCGCTCGAGCACACGGGGCAGTTTGAAGACGACGCTTTCAGTGGCGGTGGTGACTTCTTCAACTTGAATATCGAAGCGGGCCCGGCAGGCGGCGATGACGCCTTGAACGAGATCTTCCGGGGCGCTCGCGCCAGCTGTCAGTCCGAGCGTTTCGACGCCTTCAAACCAGGTCCAGTCAATATTCCCAGCGCTGGCGATCAGCCGTGCGTCTTGTGACCCGGCGCGTAAAGCCACGTCGACCAGCCGTTTGGAATTCGACGATGTCTCGGCGCCGATCACCAGAAAGAGTTCTGCCCGTTTGGCCATTTCCTTCACCGCCTCCTGGCGATTGGTCGTGGCGTAGCAAATGTCTTCCTTGTGCGGGACGGAAATGCTGGGGAACCGGGCCTGCAGAGCGGCGACGATTTCGGCCGTGTCATCGACACTCAATGTGGTCTGGGTGACGAAAGCGAGGTTTTCAGGGTCGCGTGGTTGGTAGGATGCGACATCGTCTACTGTCTCGATCAAAGTCATGGTGCCTTCTGGCAATTGTCCCATTGTGCCAATGACTTCTGGATGTCCGGCATGACCGATCAGGACTATTTCGCGCCCGGCCTTGTGGTGGCGTTCTGCTTCGACATGGACTTTGGAGACAAGCGGGCAAGTCGCATCCACAAAAACCATTTCACGGGCGGCCGCTGCAGCCGGAACCGCTTTGGGGACGCCATGTGCGGAAAAGACGACAGGGCGATCATCCGGGCATTCATCAAGCTCTTCGACAAAAATCGCGCCCATTTGCTCGAGTCGCGAGACGACGTGTTCATTGTGGACGATTTCGTGGCGGACATAGACCGGCGCGCCCCATTTTTGCAGGGCTTCTTCAACAATCTGGATGGCGCGGTCGACCCCGGCGCAAAATCCGCGCGGGGCGGCGAGAAGAATAGTCAGCGGCTTCATGACCTTACAGTGTCCTCATGATTGCGACGCAGATAGGGCGTTGCCTGCCCTGCCATGGCCCGGTAACACTCTCGACGTTAAATGGATAGCCTCACTTGCGAGGCCAAGAGTGACAAGGCATCACATATGCGGATTTTAGCCCTTTCGACGATTTTGTTAGCGTTTGGCGCTTGTCAGTCGGGTTCTGGTATCGGAAATGCGTTCGATACTCGCCAAAATGCAGGCACCTGCCCACCTGCCGGGTCGGTCTATAATGCTTCGCGCATAGTTGAGTTTAATAGCGATCAGCAGATTTTTCCAAACGTCGAATATACCGGCGAGATTGTCGATGTACGCTTGTTCTGTCGCTATGCGGGCTCGAATCCCGTGCGGGCTGAGGTGGAGATCGATTTTGCGTTCGGCAAAGGCCCATCTGGCGACAGCAATCGGCATGATTACAGCTATTGGGTCGCGGTGACGCGGCGATCAGGGAAAGTCCTGCATAAGGAACACTTTACCGTTCAGGCGAACTTTTCAGACGGCCCCGTGGTCGGCGAGACTGAGGTGCTGCAACAGATCATCATCCCGCGCGCAGACGAATCAGTGTCCGCGGCGAATTTCGAAGTGCTGATCGGGTTTGATCTGACGGAAGATCAACTCACCTATAATAAAGAGGGACGGCGTTTCCGCTTGAATGCGGGGCAATAGTCAGGGATTGGGGTTCAAGATGACAGATCTCGCGACGCAATTGGCGGGCGCGTGTCGCGCTGCCTTTGAGGCCGAAGGCCTGGAGGCGCGCTGGGGTGCGGTGAAGCAGTCGGATCGCCCTGAACTGGCCGACTTTCAGTGCAATGGCTGTATGGGGGCCGCCAAACAGGCCGGTATGAATCCGCGCGAATTGGCAGCAAAAATTGCCCCACGCCTTAGTGATCATGGCGCCATTGACCGGGTCGATGTCGCCGGACCCGGTTTTTTGAATATCAAAGTCAGCGCGGAGGCCTTGGCCAAACAAGCGGCCTTGATCGGCTCTGACCCGAAGGCGGGCGGCGGCGCGGCGGCCAATCCGGAAAAAGTCGTTGTCGACTTTGGCGGCCCAAATGTCGCCAAGCCGATGCATGTTGGCCATATCCGCTCTGCGGTGATTGGTGACACGCTGGTGCGACTGTTGCGGTTTCTGGGCGATGATGTGATAGGCGATGTTCATCTCGGCGATTGGGGCTTGCAAATGGGGCTCTTGATCATCGCGGTGATGGATGAACAGCCAGGCCTGCCGTATTTTGTCGAAGGCGCAGATGGGCCGTTCCCGACGGCGCCGCCGGTGACGATGGACGATTTGTCGACGCTCTACCCCATGGCTTCCGCGCGCTCGAAGGAAGACGAGGGTTTTGCCAAGCGCGCGCAGGATGCGGTGGCGCAAATGCAGGCAGGCCGCCCGGGATATCGCGCTTTGTTGCGCCATTTCATCAATGTCTCTGTGGCGGCCCTGAAAGTGGATTACAGTTTTCTCGATGTCTCCTTCGACTTGTGGAAAGGCGAAAGCGATGTTGATCCTCTGATCGCACCCATGGTCGAAGATTTGAAATCCCGGGGTCTTGCGGTCGAAGATGATGGAGCCTGGATAATCGAGATTGCGCGCGAGGGCGAGAATGTCGAAACCGTCGGCAAGGACGGCCAACCCCGGCTGAAAAACCCGATGCCACCTTTCATGTTGGTGAATTCACGTGGCGCCACCGGTTATCACGCGACGGATCTCGCGACGATCAAGGATCGGGTCGAGACGATGGCACCCGATCGCATTCTCTATGTCGTGGACCAGCGCCAGGCGCTGCACTTTGAGCAAGTCTATCGGGCGTCTGATAAGGTCGGCTATATTGCTGAGGACCGGCTCGAACATCTTGGGTTCGGCACCGTCAACGGCAAGGATGGCAAACCCTTCAAAACGCGAGAAGGCGGCACGCTGCGCCTCGCGGACTTAAATGCGATGGCGCTCGAGGAAGCGACCAAACGGATCGGCGAGACCGGCCTTTCGGGTGATATCAGCGAAGATGAGAAGGCGGAGATTGGCGAGCTGGTTGCGCGCGCGTCTCTGCGCTTTGCTGACCTGCAAAACCAACGAACGACCAATTATGTCTTCGACTTGGAACGGTTCACCAGTTTTGAGGGCAAGACAGGGCCGTATCTCCTATATGCGGCGGTGCGGATCAAAGCGATCCTGCGCCGCGGCGCAGAGCAAGGCTTCAATGCCGGCGAGATTAACATCGAAGCCGCTGAAGAACGTAAACTGGTTCTGGCATTGGACGGTTTCGCGCTGGCCCTCCGCCTGGCGCGTGAGAAGCGGATGCCGCATTATATCTGTGAGCATGTTTATGGCCTGGCGCAGGCTTTCAGCGCGTTCTATGCGGCTTGTCCGATCTTGAAAGATGACATTGATTCAGCGACCCGCGGCGCCCGTCTCGCACTGTGTCAGACGGTTCTGCATCAATTGGAAGCCGGGCTCGGAATTATCGGGATTACAGCGCCAGAACGCATGTAACAGGGTGATAGTTAACAGATTCACCGTTTCTGTTAACTCGGCCCTAACGCGCTTTAACTTCTTGGGCGTAGAAGTGAACGAAATCGGGCGTTCTGGTAACCTTCAGTCAATGGCCGTGGCCTAGAGTTGGCGTTCAAGACCTGTAGGAAGGAAACAACTCAATGCTGAAGAATCTGATTAGAACGTGCGCAGAAGCGACGGGTCTGACCCAAGTGAAAACGCGCGAAGCATTGGGGATTGTTCTCAACACAGCTGAGCGCCAGGGCTCACCTCTGGCGGAAGCGATGTTCCGGAAAATGCCCGGCGCACGGACTTTGTCTGCAACCACTGGTGCCGAAACTGGCGCCGCGACGACCGTCATCGCACGCCTCATCGAGCAAACTCCGGGCGGGCGCCGTCATGTCGGAGAAGGCATGTTTACGAGCCTGCACAAAGCCGGCCTCGGACACAAACAGATTGCGCAATTGCTGCCATCCATAAGCGGTTACATGCAAACCACTTATGGTATGGAATCCTTTGGTCATCTCGGCGATCTTGTGGTGGCGGACATGCTGACTGGGACTGACACGGCAACCGCGGCGGCGGCTGCCTAGCCGATCAATCCTCACCAGGTTCATTTCAAGGCTCGCAGTGTTGACGCGCTGTGAGCCTTTTCTTTTCGTGACGCTGAGCTTAGGGGAGGCGCATGTCGAACCAAACAGATCTCACAATACCGCTCAGTGCCCTCAGTTTTCAGTCGGATGGCGCCGCCACGGCTGTGGCTGAAAGCTGGAATACGACACAGATTGGTGTGCTGTTACAAACCGTGATCGAACAGCACGCCGCAGAGCAATTGGACGGCCAATCGCTGCATTTCGTATCCGTGACTTATGATGTCTCAGCCGATGTTGCGTCGGGCACCGATATCCAGTTTCAAAGCCGGATAGATCGCCGCACGCGCACGCTGATCTTCGCCAGTGGACTGGCGAGCCAAGGCGATCGGCATTTGTTGAAGGCGACTGTCGTTTTTCGCCTGGACTAGACGCCCAACCTTACATCGGAGTTGTGCGCAACGGTAAAAGATCCGGGAATTCTGCGTCGCGCTTTTCTGATTTCGCTTTGAACGCTTCCTGCATGTGCGAGGGCGGCAACATGCCGGAATTCCACACACCGATATAATCCAGTGTATCAGCCGTTGAATGATCGCGGCCATAATTGATCAGCACTTTGCAGCCTGTCACAGCGAGCGGATTCTTGGATGCGATTTCACGCGCGACGCCCATGACATGCTCAAGCATCTCTTCCTGGGTGTCGAAGACCTCATTGACGAGACCAATCTCTTTCGCCTTGTCAGAGCCGAGGCGTTCACCGGTATAGGCCATCTGCTTGACCCATCCTTCCGGGATATAACGCTGTAGCCGCGGGAATGTGCCAACGTCCGCGGTCATCGCAATATTGGTTTCCTGGATGCAGAAAAAGGCGTCCTTGGTGCACCAGCGAATGTCGCCAGCGGAAATCATATCAATGGCGCCGCCAATCACGCCGCCCTGGCACGCGATCAGAACCGGAATGCGCGCATCTTCGAGCGCGTTGAATGAGGATTGGATCTGTTTGATGTTCGACCGGAAAGCTTCAGCCGCGACGTAGCGGTCCACTTTGCCATGCGTCACTGCACCATCCTGATTGAAGACGGACAAGTCCATACCGGCCGAGAAATGCTTGCCTTCAGCAGAGATCACGATCACCCGCGCAGCGGCGGTGGCGTCAATCTCATTTACGATTGCGGGCAGCTCGTTCCAGAACGCGCGGTTCATGGCATTCATCGCTTGTGGGCGGTTCAATACGATGTGCGCCACTTTAT
Source organism: Pseudomonadota bacterium (assembly GCA_039818185.1). Taxonomy (GTDB): domain Bacteria; phylum Pseudomonadota; class Alphaproteobacteria; order Caulobacterales; family Hyphomonadaceae; genus Henriciella. Next base: position 123,874 of record JBCBUI010000006.1, on the reverse strand, counting down.
CTTCGATCGACACTGTGAAGCATTCATGTGTTTTCTTCAGCATTCTTACGTCTCCAAATCCCTCGATAATCTAGCCCATGCGAGGTACAATCTCTAGTGTGACCCGGCGATAAGCATGCAAATGTTTGATTTTATGGGTGAATCCGATTTGAACAGGATTGAACGGAGGGAGGAAGTCATGCGTTTGACGATTTTGGGGGCGGTTGCGCTCTGCGCTTTACCTGCTGGATGCGAATCTGGGTCGAGTGGCGAGTTCGGACAGGTGCTCGGCGAAGTTCTGGGCGGCATCGAAAGCGGTCAGACAGCGGGCGGCGAACTGACCGTGGCAGAAATCGATGCCGGATTGCGGCAGGCGCTCGAGATCGGCACCGAGCGTGTGGCCTCTCAAATTGGCGTGGTGGATGGTTATTGGAACGACCCGCAGATTCAAATTCCACTTCCGGGTCGCTTAGGGCAAGTGCAAACGGAATTGGCCAAGCTCGGCTTGTCGGGGCCGCTAGATGACGTCCAATTGCGGATGAACCGGGCTGCGGAAAACGCAGTTCCAGCCGGCAAGAAGATTGTTATTGATGCGGTTCAATCGATCACAATCGAAGACGCGCTTGGCATCTTGCAAGGCGGCGATAGCGCTGCGACCGATTTCCTTCGCGGACGAACCGAAGAGAGTTTGCGCCAGACCTTCACGCCCTTTGTCGAAAACGCGCTTGAATCGTCTGGCGCCTATCAAGCGCTCGACAGTGTCACGTCGAGTCAGCCTTTGCTCGCAATTGCGGCAACGGACTATAAATCTGACTTAACCTCATATGCGGTCCAATTTGGCCTTGATGGTCTGTTCAACTATCTGGCAGTTGAAGAACAGAAAATTCGGGACAACCCGGTGGCGCGAACAACAGAATTGCTGCGCCGGGTGTTTGGGTAAAGTTTAGGAACAGAATGCGCCGTTTCACATTCGAGACCCCTGAAGGCGATATGGCCGCCTTGGAGTTTGGGGACCCCGCGAAAAAGCTGGCCGCGTTGTGGCTGCACGCGACCGGGTTCAACGCGATGACGTATCAGTCTATTCTCGCGCCTTTAGGGTTGCGGACGAAAGTTCAGGCGGTGGATCTGCGGGGCCATGGCCGTTCCACATTGCCCGCCAAACCGTCCAAACTGAAATCCTGGAAACGCTATCGCGATGATGTGCTGGCTTATATTGATCGAGAATCCCCGGTTCGACCAATCGTCCTGGGAGGGCATTCCATGGGCGCGACGGTCGCCCTGATGGTGGCTGGCGCCCGGCCTGATAAAGTCGCGGGACTGGTTCTAGTTGATCCCGTCATCCTGCCGCAGCGATATTATATGGCGATGCATCTGTCGCCATTTCGACGCGGCGGGCATCACATGGCGAAACAGGCGCGACGACGTCGCAATCAGTTCGATTCTCGCGAACATATTCAGTTCAAATACAAAGGACGCGGTGCGTTCACGACCTGGCGAGACCCGTTTCTGGAAGACTATATTCTGGACGCGTTTGACCGCACGGATGGCAATGATCCAGATAGTGACAAACAGGTCTGGCAGTTATTGTGTGACCCGGAATGGGAAGCCGCGACCTTCCTCGCGCAGCGTAACCGGCCCTGGAACGCGCTGAAAAAAGTCAAGAAGCACGGGATCCCGATCACCGTGCTTCGGCCTGATCGGGACTCTGTTCTGACGGATGAAGTTGCTGCGCGATTGACTGCCAAATGCCCCCACCTGATTTTGAAAGAGCGCGTGAACACAACGCACTTCCTGCCGATGGAAGCGCCGTATGATGTGCGCGATCATCTCTCCACCTTTATTTCCAGTTTGATTGAAGGCTTGGCAGACGAGGAAGTGGGGGCGGTGAAGCGCAGCTTGCGGGGGTAATGGTCGCGCCCTACGATCGGAACACTCTAGAAAATGCTCGTGCAAACGCCGCATGAATCCCCGAACAATTCGCGACTGAGGGCCTTGATCGCACCTTTCTTCCGGAGTCGCTGCATTTCGACAAGCACGCGGCCCTTTAATTCAGGCGGCCACTTGTTCGCGGCCGCCAGAACCTCAGCGCCAATCTCGCACATGTCCATGGTCTTTGCGGCGTTTTTCCAAGCCTGCTGATCTCGATGATTCTGGCTCATCAGTTGATTGAGCGCTCTTGTTTGCATGAGACGCATCAGAGATTCTTGCAGGTCTTGCGTATCGGCTTGATTGAGGCGTTCATACTTTTTCGGTTTGGAGCGCCCGTCCTGAATGGCTTGCATTTGAACAATTCCAAAACGCAATATCCACTTGTAGGCCCGAGTATTGTAGCCAAACGCCTGGCTGAGTTCATCAGTAATGGCGTCTGATTGCATGTGATCGTACGCTTCATATGTCGCCAACTGACAATACTTGGACTTCGCGAATGACAAGGCTGACAGCTCGCTTTGTCCCAAGCTGATCATTTTTTCGATATACTTAATATCCGCTTGCGCGAGATATTCGAAGTCTTTGAATGGATTGATTCCGTAAATCGCGACAATTTCCAAAGCCAGATCTGCCGCGGTTCCGCCTTCGGCCAGGACGATTTCCGCGGTCTCGTGCAAGAGTCGCGATTGCTCCGGATCGACTTGGTGAAGCGTTTCGAGAAAAGAGTGGGTCAACGGATCGTCGAGTTTCGCGCCAATCGCTGTATCAGCTGCGTTCAATGGCGGCTCTACTTTCGGCGCACTAGACGGCCACGCCACAATAGCTGTGAAGAGCAGTATCCCGAGCGCAACCACGCCTGCTGTCACGAGGGATGATGGATCTGTGCCTGCTGATTTGGTTACAAACCGTGCCACGATATAGCCTCCGTTTTCGGAGGCATTTTGAGTGCAACACTTTAAATACTATTATGAATGCAGTTTTGGATCGATCTTTTTAGGCAAAAAGAAAATATTGATACACTGAGAGTGCCATTTTTCCTTTGTCCTGGTCTTTCTAATGTTAAAGCGTCAGTCCCGGGGGCGCCAATGTTCGCAATTCTTCAATCTGCTCAGGCGGTGTCGGAATGACCTTGCGCGTGTCGAGATCAAACGTGACGGCGACGGCCTGGCTGGTAATATAGGCTTCGCCATCATCCGGGTTCAGGACCCAATGCGATAGAGAATGCGTTTTCTCGGCGACATCGCACAAGCTGGTGTGGATCACGAAACGATCGCCAGCGCGCGGCCATTTACGATAGATCAAGCGGTATTCCAGTACCGCGCCGCCCATGCGGGCACCTGTTTTTGAAGCGGCGACTTTGGCGCGCCAGTCTGCCAATAAAGTCGGTACCGCGTCAGAGATTCGCCCCATGAACCACGGCGCCCAGAAGCGACCGAACACGTCGCACTCGCGTGGAAGTACCATACCACGGCCAATTTCCGGTGCACCGGCTTTCTCGACTTGCGCCATATTTGCCATGCTGGACGGAATGGGCGCTGTCTCTGGGTCGATCCCGCGCGGTTTGGTGTCATCCGGGGCGGTCCCGCGCAAGGCCTCGAGTTGCGCCCGCGAGCGTGTGCTCCATGGAAAGGGCTGGCCAGTCGTCGTGGCAACATGCAGGACCCGAGTTCGGAACGCGGCTGCAGGTCGGCCATCTGCATGACGCATATCCTGATAGATCAAAGCGCTGGTTTCATCCCATTCCAGGACGCAACCTGTCATGGTCAGAGGCTGGCCCGCATGGGCTTCGCGGATATAGCGAATGTGGTGCTCAGCAGGAATGAGCGTGGATAAGGTATTTGGTCGAAAAGCATGCGGCATATGGATCGCGCCGGCGAGCGTGCCTAAGCCTTCCATCGCCTTTTCGACATAGACGCGGACATTCATATGCCCCATCTCGTCGCAATCCCAGGTGTTTGGGATGCCCCGCCACATCGAGATCATGCGGCACACTTTCGACAAATGCCGCGGGCTTCGATGACGGCACTTCGAACGGCAAACCCTGCGGCCTGCGCTTCACTATTCATCGCCTCGCTGGTGGCGACGGCGTGCAGCTCTTCGGCGGCGCCGCAACTGTCGCAAATTATGAAAACGGCAGAATGGGCGTGTTGTGCGTGTCCGCAAGCGACATAGGCGTTGAGGCTTTCAATCTTATGCGCCAGGCCCATTTCCTGCAGGAAATCGAGGGCACGATAGATGGTTGGCGGTTTGGCAGCCCCTTCGCCATCTAGCTTTGCGAGAAGATCATAGGCTTTGGCCGGCTCTTCGCTATCGAGCAAGAGATGCAGAACCTTACGCCGGATTTTAGTCAGCTTTTGCCCTTTGCCGGCAATCAGTTGCTCAGCTTCAGCCAGGAACGCGTCCGCCTCCTGCGGGCTGCAAGGCGTATTGGCATGTGTATGCGTGTGCGTATGAGCCATGATGGCCATTTTGGGTGATTGGGCGGAAAAGTGAAGAGCCAGAGCGAAATTTCGACGATGGCTCCTCGCGTTTCTGTCAGATGCGGGCGCGGTCGTCACTTAGGGGGAATACATATTTGCGCGGGCATGCCGCGCGACACGTCCCCGCGCGGCAGAACGGGACATTTATCTATGGAAAACAGAGCCCTAACTGGCTTTGTGACTTGTAGAGAAGAGGCTGCATCATGAAATCAATTATCTGTTCAATCCTGATGGCAGGGTCCACATTGATGGGCACTGCGGCTTATGCGGAAGACAATCCGTGGCTGGTGCGTGGACGCGTACTTGGCGTTTTGCCGGACGAAAGCGCTGATTTGTCCGTGGCCGGAACAGCCTTGGTCGGTGATGTCGACATTGGCGACCAATATGTACCTGAGCTCGATATCACTTACTTCTTCAATGACAATATTGCTGTTGAATTGATCCTCGCTGTGACCCCGCATGATGTTGATGCTGTGGGGGTAACCGTCCCGGGTGCGCTGACCAATGCAGATATTGATCTTGGCGATGTCTGGTTGCTGCCACCAACCCTGACTCTGCAATATCATTTCGACACGGGCACTCAATGGAAACCGTATGTCGGTGCGGGCGTGAATGCGACGTTCTTCTTTAATGAAGATGAAGGCGGGGTCGCGGATGGGATCGACTATGATTCGAGTTTTGGCGGTGCGTTACAAATAGGCGTCGATTATGATCTTGATGGCGAGCCCGGCGGTTGGCTGTTGAACGCCGACATCAAGAAAGTCTGGATCAATACGGACGTCACGATTGATTTCACATCCGCCTTAGGGGCGAGTGTCGATGCGGAGGTCGACATCAACCCCACCGTGGTTGGCATTGGATTCGGCTATAAATATTAGCGCGAATGCCTCCCAAATGTGCCAACCATTTTTTGCCCCGAACTGGCTGCAGTTCGGGGCGTTTTTTTAATCGTCGACGAAGGCTTTGAACGCCGTCTCGTAATCTGGATGCCAGCGCGATAACGCTGGCCGATTCTGGATAATATCATCCGCGGTCCATTGGATGCGTTTTTCATCTAAGGGTCGCGGCGTTTCATTGTCCGGGCAAAGAATGTAGAAATCTCCGCGTCCGAGAGAGGTCATCATAAAGTCGACGGTTTCTTCGGCGGTCGCAGCAAAAGGCGGCTTCTGTGGAATAAAGGCCGATATCATGGGCGTATAGACAAAAGCCGGGATCAGCAGATGCGCGCAGATCTGGCAATCCTCCTCCTGGCGCAGCGCGTGCGCGACGCTTTCCGTGTATGCCAACACGCCCGCCTTTGAGAGATTATAGGCATAATTCCCTGGTGGTTTGGTGATGCCTTGCTTGGATCCGGTATTGATCACCGCGGCAGGTTCGCCATGGGCGAGCATGCCGGGCATAAAAGCATGGCAGCCATGGATGACGCCCATCAAATTGACTGAAACGAGGCTATGAAAGGCGTCTAAATCTTCCCATGGCTTGGTGCCCATCCGGCCAATGCCGGCATTATTCATAAGGCAATGCACTTTGCCAAATTCACTTTCAACTTGGTCGCGCAACGCATTCACGGCCGAGACGTCAGAGACATCGCACAAGATGCTTGAAATCTTGCCGTCGCCGCTCAGCGCCGATTCTGCGGTGTTCAGCGCATCTTCCTTCATATCGACCAAGACGACATTCATGCCGGCTACCGCAAAGCGTTTCGCTGCTTCCAGGCCAATACCACCAGCGGCACCGGTAACGACGGCGGTGTTTTGAGGTTTCAACCAATTCATGCGCCATCCCTCCTGGAACGCAAGCGTGCGATCAAAGTCGGCACATCATATTCATCATCGCCCTCATAACGCGGTGCATTGCGGGCATAGGCATCTTCAATCTTGTCATGGATCGGTTTGATCCGTTCGATATTGAACGCGTGCGTCACGACATAGAATTCGCCCGCTGCAATCTGCGTCACGACTTTTTCTGCAAATGTGTCGGCGTCCATGGCGAATTGCTCTGATCCGGCGGTCATCTCCGAAGCCACAAACCCAGGAACGATCATGCCGACTTGGATAAAGTCGGGAAAGTCATCGCGCATCGCTTCGGTCAGTCCGCGGACGGCATGTTTGGAGGCGATATAGGCGGCGCTATTCGTGACCGCATTAAAAAAGGCATTTTCGGACGCGACATTGTAAATCGCGGCAGGTTCACCTTGAGCAATCATGCGCTTGCCGAAGATTGCGGCGCCATGCCAAACACCGAATAAGTTGACGTCGAATAACCGGCGCATGTCTTCCAGTTTCACGTCCGGCAGCGGCGTGCGACCGATCGAGATACCAGCATTATTGATCAGGACGTGGGCGCCGTCATAAGTCTCCCAGACGAAATCAGCAAAGGCTTCCATACTCTCCGCCTGGGTTACGTCCATGACCATGGCTGCCGCCTCAATGCCGAGCTCATCTAAGCGCGCCATCGCGTCATCCAGACGGTTCTGGCGCGGCTCGCCAATTACGATTTTCGCGCCGAGCGCGCCGAACCGTTTTGCGAGTCCAAACCCAATCCCTGTGGCACCGCCAGTTATGACGACGGTCTTGTCTTTGAAATCATCCATGTCTCTGCCTCCCGTACAGAACCTTACACACCGCAAGGGAATGCGACGAGGGCCTGTTTGCTGACCAGGCTTTTTTGAAAGTCCGCTCAGGTCAAGCCGTCACGCGGCGGCAGAACAAGGGTGGTGATCTGGCGGAGAAACGCCATATGTGGCGGATGCAAGTCTATAATGACCCGAACGCGGCGCCGGAAAAACCGCCAATTTTCCGCAAAGGCTTTCCGACGGTGATCGTGCTCCTGGCGGGCGCCATCATCGCGGTTTCACTTGTGCAGTTTAATGCGTCGCGGCAAATCCAGGACTGGATGTTTGCAACCGCGGCGGTTGCGGGCGGACCAAGTTTTGAGAATGTCTATCGGCCATGGGGTGATTTTGCGCCTTATGTGCTGCATACATTCCTACATGGTGGCTCGTTTCATCTGATGATGAATATGGCTATGCTGATTGCGCTTGGACCGATTGTTGCGAAGGATCTTGGCAATACGACCACAGGGGCTGCGCTGTTTCTGATCTTCTTTGCGGTATGTGCAGCCGGAGGCGGTCTGGCGCAGGTGATTTGGTATGCGATTGAGGCTCAGGACGGCATCGCGATTGGCGCAAGTTCCGCCATTTCTGGCCTATTACCTGCCGTTGGTTATACGCGCGGCGGACTCAAAGGGGCGTGGTCGCTCAGCGTGCCTTGGATCCTGATCAATATCGTCCTCGCCTTTCTCGGCGGCGATGTTGGCGTCATGCAGATCGCCTGGGCGGCGCATCTTGGCGGGCTCGCTGCGGGTTTTTCTTTCCCGCTCTTTATGCGCCTCGCACCACCGGTGCGCTGAGCCCACGCGCGCCGGTTTTTCGCAGCGCTTCGCGTTTGAACCGATACAGCTCAGCCGGGCGTCCGCCAGTGCCGCTTTCCATCTCCCCAGTCCCTTCCACGAGCCCGGTGCGATCCAGGGCGCGCCGGAAATTCTGTTTATGCAGGACTTGCCCAAGAATGGCTTCGACGGTGCTTTGCAGAGCGGTCAAGGTGAACCGCTCTGGCATCAGCTCAAACACAACGGGACGATAGCGGATCTTGGCGCGCAAGCGGCTGATTGCTGTCGCGAGGATGCGCCTGTGATCAGACGCCATGGGTTCGCCCAGCTGGGTATCCGGCAGAGGCAGATTACGATCCCGGGCACATTCGGCGACCAGCCCAGCCTCATAAAGCAGTTCATACCGCTCCAGCACCGCTTCATCCGGCCAGGCATTGCCAGCCAGGCCGAAGGCGCTTTCAGCGCGTGAAGAGCGCTCCGGATTGCCAGCGGCCCAGGTGGCGAGCATGGGCGCGATCTCTTGTTCGATGATGGCCGGCGGCCCGGTGCGCCGATCTTCCCACGGGAAATGGCGATACCAGCCGCGCCAACGCGCTTCAAACGCATCGGGCAAACGCTCTGCTTCTTGCGTCAAAGCGAGATAACCGACACTGACGACACGCGAGTCGGCTGGCGCGCTCAGCAGGGACGCTTCCGGGCTTTCGCGATCGCGATCGCCGAATGTGTAGAGCTGCTCAACATAGCCGAGCTGAAATCCTGTCTGCTGCTTCACCCAGCCGCGCAAGGCCAGTTCAAACGTCCGATGCTGATCCGGATCGAACGCCCCGAAGGGCAGGGCGGTGACGCCATCATCTCGGCGCGTCGCCAGCACGCGCGGCTTTTGTCCGTCAAACGCCACAATCACCACTGAGAGGCCAATGATCAGGCTCATGCAGGCGCCTCAATATGCGCCAGCAGCGCCACGGTCCGAGCGATGAATTCGGCCTGAGCGGCTTCGGTCGGTTGCGGCATCAGAGTGAGATCAATGCCACGCGGCGGATGCCCGAAAAAGCGGTCCGATTCGGCTTCGGAAAACCCCGCCAATTGAGTCGCTTCGAACCAGGCACAGATATTGTCAGCCTTCTTGATCAGCCGTTTCAGGCTGGCTGGGGTTTCTGCTGGCAGGCCGAACCGCGCATGGATGGCATAGGCCAGGCGTGATTCGATGTCTTTGTAGCCGTCGCCCAGCACCGCCTTAAACGGTGAGATCATGTCGCCAATGACATATTCCGGCGCGTCATGCAGCAAGGCCAGCAAGCGCGAGCGTGGGTCGAGCCGCGGCTCCAATTGGACGCACAAGGCTTCGACGATGACGCTGTGCTGCGCCACTGAAAAGGCATGCGCCCCTTTGGTCTGACCATTCCAGCGCGCAACCCGGGCGAGGCCGTGGGCGATGTCTTCGATCTCGACATCGACCGGCGACGGGTCGAGCAGGTCAAGACGGCGACCAGACAACATGCGTTGCCAGACTCGGGCGGGCGGTTTGCGCGATGGGGTTCGACTGCTCATGGGCCTCTGTTTACGCAAAAGTCATCCGGGGTAAAGAATTTGGGCCATTTTGATTACGAATTGCCAGCTTCGTGCCTGATTTGACTCAGCTCTCGTTAAGACGTGCGCGTCATATTGCACGCATTGACGGCGTAAGACCGAGGCATGGTGATGATAAATTCAATGATCGAATGGGCTGGACAATCCAGCACAGCATGGTGGGTGCTCTCCGTAGCAGTCCTGATCATTCTCGTTGAAGCCATCCGCGCCAGCAAGCAAGTCTTCTGGGCGGATATGCTCGAGGATGATGAATAGGGCGCTCTGAGAGGCCCGAGGTTTTTTAGTTTGAATGCGGTGGTGCGGGTTTGACGCCCGAATGGGGCATGTCTGTTTTCGGTGCCGAAGTGGACGTTCGATAACGACCTCATTCAAAGAGAAGTAATGCATCGTCACTCCACTCGTGAGAGTGTTGCGTCCAATTTGGATTAGGTGACGGAAAGTTTGTCCGGCAATATCCTCGTTTTGCGTCGAAATCGAAAACAGCGTGCGCATAATTGTTTATCAGCAGGAGAGCTTTCAATCCGTCCGCCGACCAAACAATCGATACTTCCGAAGGTATGTGCCTGTCAGAAACGTTGTCCACATCGTAGATTTGCATGGCGTCAACTATTGGGTTGCCAGACGCAGACATGTTCAATCCATAGAAGTAACCGGTCCTGCCATCATCCTCAAACACAACAGCAAAATCAGAATGAGGCGACCGACTATCTAATACAAACTCTGTTCCGACCGCGAATGTCTCTTGAGCAAAAATCATTGATTCTTGCGCCATAGATTCGAAACTCCACAATGAGACTGCCAGAACAAAGGCCGCAATTTTGCTGCTCATGTATTCAATTCCAATTTGGCACCTTGGTACACAGCTGTGAAGCCAAGATGCATTGTCAGTCAAACACGATATGCCTGTTTTCAGTGTCGGAGGGGACAAAGTCCATTTCATCGATCGTCCCGGGCTTGACCCGGGATCTCTCTCGTTGCTTCCGGACGCGTTGTAGGAGATCCCGGCTTTCGCCGGGATGAGCGGTGTTGGGGAATGGTTGAGTAAGCGTGCGCCTCCTCCCAACCCAAACCAGCCCCCCCAAACAAGAAAAAACCCGGCGCGCAACGCACCGGGTTTAAGTCAATTCGGGTGAAAGAAAGCCGGCGCTAGGCCGCCACTGCTTCTTTCTTCGGCTTCGGATCGCGCAGCACATAACCGCGGCCCCAAACCGTTTCAATATAATGCTCGCCGCCTGTCGCCTGCTGCAATTTCTTGCGCAGCTTACAGATGAACACGTCGATAATTTTCAGTTCCGGCTCGTCCATGCCGCCATAAAGGTGGTTGAGGAACATTTCTTTGGTCAGCGTCGTGCCTTTGCGCAGGCTCAACAGCTCGAACATTTGATATTCTTTGCCGGTGAGGTGGACGCGCTCTTCGTCGACTTCGACGGTCTTAGCGTCCAGATTGACCAGGATTTCGCCGGTCCGGATGACGCTTTCAGCGTGACCTTTAGAACGGCGTACGATCGCTGTAATGCGGGCGATCAATTCGTCTTTGTTGAACGGCTTGGTGAGATAATCGTCAGCGCCATAGCCGAGCGTTTTCACTTTCGCCTCAATGTCTGGATTGCCAGACAGGATCAGCACAGGCGTGTTCACACGCGCCATGCGGAGCTGTTTCAGCACATCGTAACCAGAAATGTCCGGGAGTGAGAGGTCTAGAATGATGATGTCATATTCATAGACTTTGCCCAGATCGACGCCCTCTTCTCCAAGGTCCGTCGTGTAGATGTTAAAACCAGCCGCTTTCAGCATCAATTCGATGCTACGGGCGACGGCATTGTCATCCTCAATTAGTAAGACTCGCATTTTCAGCTCCCCGAATCGGTGTATTTCGCATTCCTAGCGTGATCGTTAACCATTGTGAATCTAGGTAATGAAGCTTACTGAAGATTTAACAATCGGATTCGAAACGATATTTTTATTCATACCTCTTAAGAATGAAGGTCTTGCCCAGTCCGCCCAAGAAGCGTGTGAGCAATAGCGATAACGTCCTGAATTGGCTGAGAGGACGGATTTGTTGAAATTAACGTTCGCTGGCTGCGGATCGCCTCGCGCACCGCATCATCGCGCATGACAGTACCAGCCAAGTGTGGGCGGAAGCCCAGGAAGGTCTGGCACGCCTGCGCCACCGCCGAGAATGTATTCTGACCGGCAGAGCGGGTTTCGCACTGATTAATCGCAATCGTCTGTTCCACCCCAGGGGCGTAACCTTTCAGCACTTTGATAAAAGCATAAGCATCCGTCATTGAGGTCGGTTCATCAGTGATGACCATCAGGACTTTGTCTGCTGCGCGCGCCAGGCGCATGCAATTGGCTTCAATACCCGCGCCAAGGTCGAGAATGACCTGATCATATTGCAGAGCGAGCGCGGAGAGGCCGGCCGCGAGACGGGCGACTTCCTCTGAATTCATTTCGGCCAGCGCGCCAGAGCCGGAGCGGCCGGGCAGGACATCAAAGCCGCCATCGCCAGAGCCGCCATCGACGGGCGTCACGGCGTCTTCAAGCTCGACCCAGCCAGCAATCACAGCGGCGAGGTCGGTTTCCGGCGCGATGCCGAGCTGAACGTCGACATTGGCGAGGCCAAGGTCGCCATCGACCAGCAAAGTGCGCCGACCGGCTTGCGCCATGGCGCTGGCCAGGGTGATCGACATGAAGGTCTTGCCGACACCGCCTTTGCCGGAGCCGACAGCGATGATCGAAGCCGGCTCAACCCGGCGCGGTGGGCGCTGATTAGGGCGGTCTTGGGATTTAGGAAGAAGGAAGCTCATTATGCAGCTCCTTTAAGTGCGACATGGGCCGGTGCGTCTTCTGTCAGCAACTGGGCCAGTCTAGAGGGCGTCGCGGGAACCAGGCCACCGCCGATAAACGGTGTAATGGCGAGGTGCGAAAAGGCGATTTTCGCAGAAATCAGAGCTGAAACGATCCCGCCGCGACGGCGCGTGACATCCAGCTTGGTGACAATCGCTCGCCGCACACCGCAGCGTGCGAAAGCTCTTGCTGCCTCATTGAGGTCTTCAGGGTGCCCCTCGGCGCTGATTACCAATACGGGCTCAGCGTCGATTACAGCGAGCAAGTCTTGCAAGCTCGCCATATCATCGTGATCGAATGGAATGATGGCCGGCATATCAATGATGCAGCGCTTGCCTTCATTCTGGATTGTCTTGAGCAGTTTGAACAAATCGTTCGGATTGGTGACCGAGCGGATTTGATCTTGTTCTTTCTGGAGATAAGCCGCCAATTGCGCGCCGCCTGCCGTGAGGTCGAGATCTGCAGCGATGGGTAGGATTTCGGCTTTCGCTACGGCGGCCCGGCGCGTCAGTTTCGCGGCGGTGGCGGTGCGACCGTGCCCGGGCGCGCCGACCAGGACAATATTCTTGTGCGGGGCAGGCGGGATCGGATCACAGGAAATCGCGCTTTCGAGGCCGGCCGCAAGTGCCGTGCTGGGCTCATGGCCTTCAAAACCGCCAGTAATGCCGGCATCCGCGATGCGATCTGCAAACCGTTCTGGCGTGCCGTGCCAGAGCAGTGCGTCGCGAACACGATTGCGGATCGGACTTTCCACCAGACGCGGCGTTGGTGTCGCTCCCAATCGAGTCAGAATTCGCGACTCATTGGGCACCATGCCGCCACCCAATTTGTCCGTCGCTGCGCGCACTTCTACCCCGCCGGGCACTTCGCGTTCGGACAAGATGATCGCATCATCGCCCATTTCCGCGAAGATCAATGCCTTTGCAGCCTCTAAGGACTCAGCGGCAAACATCTTCATTCGCATACGGCACACTCCACTATAGCGAATCGAGTGTTGCGCCGAAAAGGTTAACAGAATCTGTTGATTTGTTAGTTTTTTGCAGATCTTAAAGAATTGTGAGATGACCGGGCGATATCGCGGAAAAGCCTTGTGCGGCTGGGGATTCAGCCGGTTTAGGCCATCGTGATCGCCTTCTGGAAGGCCGGGCGGGCGCTAATTCGCGCAACGTAAGCTTTAAGATTTGTCATTTCGTCCGTCACGGAGCCAATTCGATTGGACATGAAACAGGCATGGCCAAGCATGATATCGGCGCCGGAGAAGTCTCCGATCAGATAGTCCTTCCCGGCCAGAGCTTCATCAATTGGCGCCAAGGCCTTCGTCAGGAGGCGCTGAGCTTGCCCAAGAACCGTCGCATCGCGGCGATCTTCGGGCAATAGAATGGTCTGTACCACCACTGTATTGACCGGCGGCATCACCATGCCCTCGCAATAGTGGAACCATTGGAGATATGCCGGGAAGCGGGCATCATCGACGGCGGGCTTCAGGCCGCCATTCTTATGACGTTCGAGCACGTATTCGACGATGGCGCCGGATTCGAAGATCGAGACATCTCCGTCTTCCAGCACGGGCACGCGCCCAAGCGGGTGGCGCTGGCGATGTTCATCAGATTTCAGATCTTTCGGATGGAACGCCATTTTGTTGATTTCATAGGGCAGTTCCAATTCCTCCAGCAGCCAGACAATCCGTCCGGCGCGAGAATTGGGGGCGAAATGAAGTTTGAGCATAGTCTATTGCCTTCTATTCCGGTTCTTCATGTGGACAGCTATGTCCGTCGAAAGCCCTTTTTCTCGAGCCGCCAACGCAAGGTATCAATCCGGTCCTGGCCAAAGAAAGGCTCGCCCTCAAATACCATGGTCGGCACACCCCAATGGCCCGCCGCTTCGAGCGCAGCATGATTGGCCTCGACGTCTGTCATCGGGTCATATGTAGCGATGGTCTTTTCCATATCCGCGAGATCAAGTCCGGCTTTAGCGACCGCTTCGGCCAGGCGATCGCCTTGATCCCAGCCGGGCTCACTGCCCCAGATCAGATGAGAGACATGATAAGCGAGCTCAATACCTTTGCCACGGCGGGCGGCTTCCACGCCGAGGCCGGTCAGGCGATAAATAAAGGGCTGCTCGTCTGACACTTCAAACGTCTGAAAATTCTGGACCACGGGATCCGGCACGGGAAACGCGATTTTCATGCCGAGAAACTCCGCCCGACGGAACGAGTCCATTATGATATATTGTGCCGGTTTGCGATCTCCGGAAAACAAAGAATCCTTGCTGCGGACGGCAATTGGAAGAACCGGGCGATATTTGATGTCGACATCGAAATCGTCGCGCAATCGCAATAGGTCGGGCGTCACCAGATAGGAATACGGGCTGCGGAAGGACCAGAAGACATCAATGGTCGCGGACATGATTGCGTTTCCTCTCTCAATGACATGTCATTTGAAAGGCGGCAGCGCGAGTGTCCAGATTACCGTCGGGTCGGATGGGTGTTTTTTGCGCTTTACGCGAAGCCGGATGAGCGACCGTCGACGATTTCGCTCAACGTCACGCCAAGCTGGCCATCTGCCACAACCAGGCGACCACGGGCCATCAAACGGTCAGAGACATAAATGTCGACCAGGTCTGTCGTGCGGTTTTCCAGCTCAACGATTTCGCCTTCGGACAGAGACATCAACTCTTCGACCGGCATGCGCGCTTCGCCCAGCACCACGTCAACGCGCACAGGGGCGTCCATCAGGCTGTTTTCAAGGGCGCGGTTCACAGGGGTCATTTTTGTCTCTTGTGTTGCTCTGCGTCGATTCAAACTGCGGGGGAATGGTTGCCGAGAAATGAACAAATGGGGTCAGCGCTTAAATAAGTCACCCTGTTGATCAATCACAACTGCAGCAAGTCGGCGCACGCGGTCGAGTGCGTCGCGGCGATCGGCCTCGTCGATGGACGCTTGCTCAAGGCAGGCGGCGAGATCGACGATGCTGGCCAGGACTTGTTTCAATTCACTTGATGTTCGGGACAAAATATCGGCTTGTTCGGCCAGTGCGTCATTGCGGGCAATCGCAGCGCCGCTGGCTTGCGCATCGGCGAGCAACAACGCCAGGTCTTCAGTCGATAATTCTATTCGGTCGCGCGTTTGAGCAGCAGGGGCGCTGAAATCGCTGGCGAACGGAAACGGTTCGATTTTTTCAATCCGGCGTTTCATTCGACCAGCTCATCTTCTCGGGCATGGGCCAAGATGTCGCCGCGTTTGACCAAGGTACGGGCAATGGTCAGGACTTCTGCGCGCGCTGCTTCTATTTCGCTGCGCCGGACAGGACCGATCGCGGCAATATCCTCACGCAAGAGATCGCCTGCGCGCTGCGTGATGTTCTGGAACAAAGCGGCTGCGACCTCAGGACTGGCATCTTTCAAGGCGATGGTCAGAACGGCGCGGTCCACATTGACCAAAATGGTCTGCAAGCTGGCTGGATCGAGTGTGGCGAGATCGGCGAAGGTGAACATGAGCGCGCGGATCTTCTCGCCTGCGCCGGGTTCGGCGCCATCAAGGGCTGCAAGCAAAGATTGTTCAGAACGGCTGTCGAGCCGATCGAAAATCTGCGCCACATGTGCGTGGCCGCCTTGGCTCAACGTATGTGTCGCGCCAGAGGCGGCTTGCTTGCTGAGCTCCTGTTCCAAGGCCTGCAGCGCCGCGGGATGAACCGGACCAAGATTGAGCAAACGCTTCAAGGCTTCGGTGGCCAGTGTCCGCGGCAGCGCGCGCACCGCAGGGGCCGCCGCTTCTGGCGCCATCTGTGACAGAATGACAGCAATCACTTGTGGGCTTTCATTCTCGATCAAGCGAACGATTTCATCGGGTTTGCGATTGGACAAGTCGTGCCAGATGCCCTTGCGCGGCGCGTCGGCTTGGCGTGGACCCGACCGCATGGCATTGACATAATCGCTCAGAACAGAGCCTTCTGCGGCAACCGTCTCAGGCAGCTGTTCCATGGCCGTGCTGAGACGTCCGGCTTCTTCAGACGACAGATGCGACCAGACAGACGCGGCGTTCGGTCCAAGCGCGCGCATCAACAAGGCGCTGCGGGTCAAGCCGTCATCGAGCGGGGCGGCAGGGGCGAGGGCAGGTAAGCTCATTCATTCCTCCGCATAGGACATCCAGTTGCGCACCACTTGCGCGGTTTCGTTGGGATTGGTTTCAGCCAAGGCGACAGCGTCCTGGTGCTCAGGACGGGCGGCTGGACTAGGCGCGGCGAGACGTGCTGGCTGTCTCAAGTCTGCCGCACGCACCGGTGGCGCTATCTCGCGAGGTGCTATGCGGCGTTCACGCTTGGGGGCCAAACCCAGCGCCAGCAATAGCGCAGCGAGCAATCCCAGACCCATCAGTTCGGATATTTGTCGCGGTGTCAGCGAGGCCCCGACGCCGCGGGCGAATGGAAACTGTGTGAGATGAAGCGCGTCGCTTTGCGGATCGAACGCCATGGCTGCGGTCAAAATCGTTTCAATCCGCGTGCGCATCGGGCGAAGGTCGGTGGCAATCTCGCCATCAATCATGACGAGGACTGATTTTGGCGCCATGCCGGTGACGGAAACGCGGACTTTGTCTGCCCCGGTAATCGGTTCGAGCAGATAAGTCAGCTCTTGCTCCAGCACGCCGCCGACAGGTTGTGCCTTGGGCGTGCCGAACACATCATAAGCGCGCAACGCGAAAAGCCCCGCTGCGAGAACAAACGCAACGAGGACCATAAGGCGTGTGGTGGGGGATCTGTCTTTAACGCTCATTCCTCAACACCAAAGCCTGGCACAAGAGCAGGCATCCGTACCCATTTGTACGGTTGGCGTCGTAAACGGCGCTTTAACATTCAGGATAAGCCCCGAATGGATCAAGATTTTATCGCGCGCCGATGGCCTTAGCGATATTGCTGCAAGCGCGTCGTTCGCAGGCCTTTGCGGCCATGCTTCGAGTAAAGCGCACGCCAGCAAGAAAACTCTTCTTCGCTCAAATCATAGCGACGAAGGGCTTCTTCTTCCGAGAGCAATCCGCCTGAAACGGCAGCAACCACTTCGGCTTTGCGACGAGTGACCCAACGGGTAATGCCCGGCTTGGGCAGGTCTGAGAGCGTCAAGGGGCGACCATCCGGGCCGCGAACGCTCAAGGATTGTGCATTCTGCGTCATTCTTTCCACCACTGTTATCCAGTTCATCAAGCCGCTTCTGCGGCCATGGTGGAGATATACAGGACCCGAATTAAAACCGGTTTCAGAGCGATCCGAGAATTTTCAAGAAAATTGGAAACAACCCACGCTGAGACATTAGGAGGCTGTTTGCAAACCTGTTCCGGAATGGGGCAGTTCGAGACTAATGGCCAATCATTGCTGGGCGAAGCGCGCCAGATCGGCCGCTGTATCACCGCTAATTTCTGGACAGACATTGATTAACAGCTCTGCCGCATGACACGTTCCGCGGACTTCGCGGCAGCGCGCAGACACGCCTGCGGCCATTAATCGGCGATAGAAAACCACGCCTTCATCGCGCAACGGGTCGCACTCGTTAACGCTGATCATCGTGCGCGGCAGGCCTTTGACGTCGGCTTCGCTGGCAAAGAGCGGCCAGGCGAGAGGATTCTTCGCTTCGAACGCGTCCATGCCATAGGCCATAGCGCCGCGATTGCTGTGCAGACCAATTAGGATGCCATTATTCTCGACAGAGGATGGCAAATCATCCTGTGGCCATTGCCCGGCAATGTAAGGGCAAAGCGCGTATAGGCCGCTGACCAGGCCGATATCGCCATCTTGCTTCAGCTTCAGTCCGGTCGCCAAGGTCAGATTTCCGCCGCCGCTTTCGCCTGCGATGACGATCTTGTCGGAATCAACCCCAAGCGATGATGCGTTTTCATGCAGCCAGCGCACGCCTGACACGCAGTCATTCAGACCGGCCGGGAAGGGCGCGACTTCAGGGGCTGAGGATGGCGTCAAAGCGTTGCGGAAATCCACCATCGCTACCGCCACGCCATTTGCCGCGATGATTTTCGACCAGGCTCGGTAATTTCCATAAAAGCAGGAAAAGGTCATCATGCCGCCGCCATGAATGTAATACACGCATGGCACAGGATTGCTGCCCTCAGGGCGCACGAACCTGATCTTGATCGTGTTGCCATCAGGCTGCGACGTAAATTCATGTTCTGAGATGGCGAGGCCGGTGGACGGCGCCAGCGCTTCATTGTCCATCATTTCCAGCATCATGCGGAGTTGTTCAGCAGCGGCTTTGGCTTCAGGCGCATTGGCTTCGGCAAGCTGCGCCTCGCGTGAGGGCACATCTGTGTCCTGGGTTGGGCTCGGCAGCATGGCAAGCGCGGCTTTGATGCGGGGGTCTAGTCTTGTGTCATTCGCAATATCGGCCATGCCGCTTCATCTCCCTGTCGATTTCAGAGAGACAAGCATAGGACGGAAGTCGATTGCCAGTTTGTCGTCGCGACAGGGTTAGCGATTAAGCAAATTGCGGCGCGATTTTCAGGTTCTTCACCCAGCCGAGCTTTTCGTACACGAGCAGAATGGTGCCATTATAATCGACAATCCGGTTCCACAGCCCTTTGCGTGGGCGATGCAGTGCGCTTTGCGGCTCTTCATGATGGTGATCGTGAAACGCTTCACCGCCGGTCAGCAAGCCAATCAGATGGTCTGCCCATTTCGGCGTCGGTAAATGGCCCAAGACATTGATGCCATAAACCGTAGCGTGGAACTGAATCGCGCGCCCGATCACAAAACAGGCATGACAGATTGCGGTCAGGATCAGCGATCCACCCGCCGCCCAAACGATCAGATAGATCGCAGCTGGGATGACCAGGTGCAGAACAAGTGACAGCGAATTGTAGAATTGATCCATCCAGACGACGATCGGTTTCTTTTTTAGCCACATCGGCATGGGGCGCATCATGTCTTTGGCGTCGCGCCAGATGATCCAACCCACCCAGGCCCAGCGCTTGGACTCAAACGGATTGTGCGGGTCGCCCGGCTTGTCAGAAAAGCGATGATGCTGGCTGTGATAATTGACCCAGTCGCGCACTGTGCCTTGCATCGCGATCATCAGATTGATCATGGTCACGATTTGACCCGGGGCGCGCAGCTCGCCCGCTTTATGCTGCATGATCCGGTGAAGCGGGCCAATGCCAGCATTACAGACAAAGATTGATAGCGCGACGATGCCAATTCCGAGCGGTAAATAATACCAGCGCAAGGTCAGACCCGACAGGACCAGCCCAAGCACAATCATCGTGATCAGCATCGCCAGACCCAGCGCAGGATACAGAAAAGCCGAGAAGAAACTCGCAAAGTTGAACGTGGTCCAGGTTTTCGGGATCGCGACTGAGCGAGGGATCATTCTGAAGGCCTCCAATGGCTGATAAAGTCAGTATGCGGCCAAGCCGCCTACCAAGCTGTTAAGACTCGTTCGCAAATCCGAAAAGTCCTGATCTGATCAAATCTCTGCAATCTTTTGAAGTGTGACGGGAGAGTCACGATTTTCGTAGCTCTCCCGCGTGTTGTTAGCGATTGTCAAACTCCGACCGCACCAATTCCAGGCCTCGACGGGTGATCCGATAAGGCTGGCCTTGCTTCGACGCGATCGCGCGGCGTCGTTTCAGCTTGCGAAACAGGAGCAGATCGAGGCCAGGGGCGCGCCAACCATCGCGATTGATGATGATGACCCGGTCGATTTTGCGGTGTTCGTTGCGTTCGATTTCAATCCGCCCGCCCTGTGCGAGCAGGTGAAGGATGCGCTGTTCAGCGCGAGAGATATCCATTTGTCTAAAATGTCCGAAAAGGCGTGCGAAGCACGCATTGAAACAGACTGATCCCAAGCGATGGATCAGAGCTCTGGTCTGTTTCTGGCCCCGCGGCGATGATGTGGACGCCTAAGGGCCTTTACCGGGTCTCGGACAGGTTGAACATAAAGTCTCCGTTAGGGCCGCCGAATAGCGAAAACTGCTGGTCGTCGTCAAGGCCGCTCGCCGTCGGCTCGAAAATATGGCTTAGTCTGAACCAACAGAAACAAGCAGGAATCGTGGAGGAAATAGAATGAGCAAAATGAATGACATGTTGTCAGGGTTACGCCGCGTGGTGACCGCCAATGATAGCGACGGCAAATCACACATTATGATCGATGGCGGCCCCGCGGATGAGTTTCGCACCGGCGATCTCGGCGGCTTGCTGGAGATCTGGCACGATGACGTCTCAGGGCCGCTGGATGCGCAGCCTTGCGAAGACAAAGGTGCGGGCACGCCGGTCCTATCGCCAGATCGAGGTAAAGTGAAAATCCGCTGGTTCACAGCTGCCCCGACGCCAGAAGGTGCGCCGCCAGAAATGATCGCCGATCTGACCCGTCAGGCCTTTATTGCCATTGGCGCCGGTGATCATCAGCCGGATACGTCCAAGCACCCAGCCATGCACACGACACATACGCTGGATGCGATCATCCTGGTAAAAGGGCGTGTGCGGCTGATCCTCGATACGGAAGAGACAGTGATCGGGCCCGGCGACGTGGTGATCCAGCGGGCCACGAACCATGCCTGGGCCGTCGACAATGACGAACCAGCATTATTTGTGGCGGTTCTGGTCGATCGCACTTAGCGTTTCGGCCGAGGCAATACTTTCCGCCCAGGTTTCGCAGCCCAGTTTGCCGCGACAATCGCCGCGCACTTCGAGCGAGGCGTGGCTGACGCCGAATCCTTGACTATCCGCTGTGGAAACCAGACTGACCACAGCATCCGTGGCCGATAGCTCTTCTGCTTGGCCGCACTTTTCGCAGACGAAGAAAGCCAGCGGCACATCGCTCGGCCCAAGATCCAGGGCGAAATAAGCGTTCAGGCTTTCGACCCGCGTAACGAATCCAAGAGAGACCAGAAAATCTAACGCGCGGTATGCGGTTGGGGGCGACACAGAGCCAACTCCGTCCAGCGATGCCAGAACTTCATACGCCGTCAGAGGGCGTTTGGCGTCGAGCAACAGGGTCAGAACATGTTTGCGAATGGCGGTCAGACTTTTGCCGTTCAGCTGTGCTTCCTCAGCCGCGGCCTGCACCAGATCCTCTTTCGAAGGCTTGGCGGCATCAGGCTGGCGCCATCTGCGGCGATGCAGGCGACGTTTACCCGTGGCGGGTGTGCGGGTGCGTAGACGTGTCATAGTATGACGTATATGACCGCCTGGCCTTGCCGTCGAGTTAAAATCTTCTCGTTGACGTCAACGGAGGAGTTGACGAGCGCAAAAATGAAACATAAAAAGAACAAATAGTGGACAAAAGTTGGGTAAGTCTGTAATGAGTGTGATAACCACCACGTCTGACGTGCTCGACGAGGCTTTGCGACGCGCCGGGTTGGAAGAGGCGTTTGATGATCGCGGTCTGGCATACGAAGATTGTCCGGGCTGTGGCGCGCAGAATGGGCTGAAGCTCTCTTTGGCGCGTGGGCAGGTGCAATGTGCAGGTTGTGGCACGCAAGGGCCGCTTCTCGCCTATTTGCGGGAAAAAGCCGAAGCCGGCGAGTGGAACCATCAACCCTTTTCCGAAGCTGAGATTATTCCGATTGAGCCGCGCTTGCCGGTGCGCCAGTCAGACGCCGCGACCGCATCAACCGTCCCAGCGGCGGGGGCAGCCGAGCAGACCGCCTTGATCGCGGAATTGGTCGAGGAGCTTAACGCCCCGACTGAAGAGGCGCCCACGCGCAAACCGCCAACACGTTCCGGCCGGATCGGTGAGCGGATCATCATGTCGCTTCTGGCACTCATCTTTCTCGGCGCCGGCTTGGCTGCAGCGGCGCTGTCGGGCTTTGCCAATTTTCAAGCCTTCAGCCTTGGCGTCAGTGATCTCAGTCAGGCGCGCATTTGGGGCTGGAGCGGCGTGATAGCGTCAGTCTGTTCGTTTGGTGGGTTCACCTTCTTTTGGTGGCACATATCGGGGCACCGCCGGGGCGAGGCGTTGCGCGCGCTGGTCTTCGCGCTCGCAGGCGCGGGGACCAGCATTGCCGGAACGACGCTCTACATGGTGAACAATGAACAGGGCCAGGCGGTGAAATGGCAATCGGCCGAAGACTTACGGGCGCTGACCGAGGCCGAGATTGCAGACTGGACCCGGCAGCTCGACGGCATTCCGACGGAGACGCGCTCGATTGAAGGTCTAAAGGCTTATTTGGCGGGCGTTGAAGCGGCGGGACGCACGCATCAAAAACCCTATCGCGATGCTCAGAATGAGTTAGGGCTCGCCGAACGCCGCGCGCGGTTGGAACAGAATATTGCAACCGCGCGCGCAGACCTTCGTCGGTCGGTCACCGTCAGGTCCGGCGCCCGGCCCGCCCAGAGTCTGCCAGCCTGGCTGTTTGCCCTGATGCTGGAAATCTTCTCATCACAAGCGACTAGCATCGCCTTTGTGTCTTTGCTCTTATTATATGGCCGTCAGCCGCCGGACGCCGAGGCGGTCGGTCTGGACGAGGCGTTTGAGCCCGTGGTCTAAGCTGCTTTTTCGACGAAAACGGTACCAGCCGAATAGCCGGCGCCAAAGGAGCAGATCAGGCCTTTGTCACCCGCTTGCATGTCCTGACTGTGCTTGTGGAAAGCGATGATCGACCCGGCTGAGCTCGTATTCGCATACGTGTCGAGCACGGTCGGGCTTTCATCGGGTGTGGCTTCGCGCCCCAGGACCTTTGAGGCAATGAGGCGGTTCATATTCGCATTGGCCTGATGCAGCCACATGCGCCGCAAGTTCGGCGCTTCCAGGTCCAGTCGTTCCAGTTCGGCCAGGATCATTTTAGCGACCATGGGGACAACTTCCTTGAACACTTTGCGGCCTTCCTGCACGAACAATTTGTCTTCGGCGCCGATACCGTCTGGGGCGCATCGATTGAGGAAGCCGAAATTGTTTCGGATATTGTTCGAGAATTGCGTCTTCAAATTGGTGCCGAGAATTTTCCAATGATCTGCCGGCGCGATCTCTTCATTCTCGATCAGCACCGCGGTTGCGACATCGCCAAAAATGAAGTGGCTGTCGCGATCAGTGAAATTCAAATGCCCGGAACAGATTTCGGGATTGACCATGAGCACGGATTTAGCGCTGCCAGAGCGGACAAAATCTGCCCCGGTTTGAATGCCAAACGTGGCGGACGAGCAGGCGACATTCATGTCAAAGCCAAACCCGTCAATGCCAAGCGCGTCTTGTATCTCGACCGCCATGGCCGGATAGCCGCGCTGCATATTCGAAGCTGCGCAGAGCACGGCGTCGACATCTTTCGGGTCGCGGCCCGCTGTCTCGAGTGCCATTTTGGCAGCATTTACGGCGATCTCCGCGAGGACCGAAATGTCTTCATTCGACCGTTCTGGAATTTCGGGACGCATCACATTCGGGTCGACAATGCCAGACTTGTTGACGACGAAACGCGATTTGATGCCGGAGGCTTTTTCAATGAATTCGACGCTGGAATGGGTCTTGGCTTCGACGGTTCCCGCAGCGATGTCGGCAGCATGTTGCGCGTTCCACTGATCGGCCCAGGCATTGAAGCTTTCGACCAATTCTTGGTTCGAGACGGACTCGGTCGGAGTCCAAAGGCCAGTCGCAGAAATAACGGGGGTGTACATAAAGGGCCTCTTTCAAACCGCGCATGCGGAGTCTTCCTGTTCTGCATTGATAATAGGGCGCTGCACTCGAGGCGTCGAGCCATCAGGCGCTGTGAATCTTTCGGAAATTCTGAATCTCGCGGTACGCTTTAAGATGCCGGCAGCGTTGGCTCATTCGCGGTTTCAAGAAAGTCTCGGCATTCTCTACGATCGAGATCAGGCGAGCAGAATGCGCCATTGCCGGGCTTGAAGGCGACGGGATAGACGGGATCCATAATGTCCTCTCGGGCGAGACACGCGGTGACTTCATCAGGCGTCGCGCCGTGATAGCACGCCGCGATGCGGCTATTCTGTGCGCCATAATCCCACGGAAAATGGCTGCACCCGGCAAGCGGCAGAAACAGCGCTAGAGCCAGGACGCAGCGTCGCATCAATCATCCTCCGCGCCGGCAATCTCACGCCCCAGTTCGCGGCGCTCGGCATTTTCCTCAAACTGCTCCAACCTTTGGGCATCTTTATGGCGGTCACGCTCGGCGTCCTGAATTGCATCTGCGATACAGCGATTGCGGCTCGATTCATCTGAGATGCCATCGCATTTGGAATAGGCGCGATCGCGATCAAATTCGGTATTGCTGACACATGCGGTGAGCAAGCCGATGACGGCCAGTGCAAATAGGGGTTTCATCGGGCATACTCCTGAACTTGTTTGAATCGCGGACAATCGACTTCATGATCATTGTATAGACCGCAAGCTTGCATCCAAGCGTAGACGATCGTTGGGCCGACAAATTTGTGGCCCCGTTTTTTCAAGGCTTTGGAACACGCCTCGGAAATATCCGTCTTGGTCGGCCCGTCCCGATAATTCGTAAGATGGCCGAGAATGGGTTTGTGATCGACAAAGTCCCAGCAGAACTCTGAAAAATCCTCGCCCTGGTCAAAACCATCCAAGAAAGCGCGTGCATTGCCAATGCAGGATTCAATCTTCTTGGGACTGCGAATGATGCCGGGATTGGTCAGCGCTTTGTCGATCCGTTTTTGATCCCAGCGCGCAATCCTTTCCGGGTCAAACTCTTCAAACTCTTCGCGCATGGTGTCGCGTTTGCGCAATATGGTGATCCAGGCGAGCCCCGCTTGCATGCCGTCGAGTTGCAGCTTCTCCCAAAGCGCGCGGGAGTCATATTCCGGGACACCCCATTCTTCATCATGATAGGTGCGATAAAGCGGATCATCGATCGGCGCCCAGGCGCAAGGCACTTGATGTGTCATGCTTATTTCATAGCCTCGAGCTCACGAAGAAGCCAATCGGGTTTTGCAATTGTGACAGGGGTTTCATTAAGCATCACCGCTTGCCCCTCGGCGTCTGCCTTCAGCCAACGATCAACACGGATACGGGCAAGACCCAAATTGGCTTCGCAACTGGTCAGGTTGCCGATCGGCGCTGGCGCGAGAAGATCCGCGCCGGCGTCCAAAATGCCATCGGTCGGCGCAGAAACGGTAAGCGTTCGTTTGCGGATGTGTCCGCGGCGATGCATGCGGCTGACCACTTCCTGGCCGACAAAACAGCCTTTGTTCAGGGCCACCCCGCCGAGCACGTCCATATTGATGTCGGCGGGGAAGGCATCAGCGGAGCCAAAATCCAGCCCTTGTTCCGGCACGCCATGCGCAATTCGATCGCGATGATACGCATCAATTGGGCGCGACCATTCGGCCGGATGATATCCGTACCAGGCCGCCCAGCTTTCCTTGGTCGCGAATCCGCGCAGCCGCCCGCCTGGATAGCGCGGATCGAGATAAACGTGTTGAGCGCCAGAGATCGGACGCAATCCAGCGGATGCCGGTTCAGTCCCGGCGATGACGAAGACATCTTCGAGATGCTCAATTTCGACCTGACTGCGCAAGCGAAAGAGTTTCAGGCGTTTGGCAAGGTCATCGACAAATGCTGCTGCTGTGTCGAGCAGAATGCCATCATCGATTCGAACGGCCAGAAAATCAGATAAAACTTTGCCTTGCGGCGTCAGGAGCGCGCCGTATCGCGTGGTTCCGGGCGTCCAATCGTCGGTGGCATGGGTCACCAGCCGCTCAAGCAGTGTGATCGTGTCAGGCCCACGCAGGGACAGAACCGCGCGATGCGGCAGATAGACAAATGGAGAAGCCATGATCGGCATTTAGGGCGCGCCGACACCAATGTCATCTAGCGGAAAAGAAAAAGGTCCAGCGGCAGGAGGGAGGGTGCCGCTGGACCGAGATCCAAGAGATCCAGAGGGGAAAGGTGATCTCTCAGAACTTGTAACGCGCACCAATCGTCAGGCTGGTGCCGTCAAAATCATCATCAACGCGGGCATTGAACAGGTTTTCGCCATTGCCGATGAAACGGCGGTCGAATTCCAGGTCGCGAATTTGGTAATAGCGCGCTTCGCCATAGACTTCCCACGGCGTGCCGGTCATCCAGGTCAGACCGCCGGCAACGGTTCCGGCCAGGCCGCTATCTTCGCCTGTGACGACAAAGTTTGGCGCGGTTGCGCCCCCGCCGGCATAGAGAATGTTGGCATCGACATTGGCGACGCCGAGGCCGCCGCCAATATAAGGAATGACGGATTGGTCATCGTTCCAGATGATATCGCTATAATTGTTGATCAGGAAGAAATCGATGCTGGCATCGCCGCCGAAGGACTGATTGCCGCCATTGAAACTGCCATCGCTGACATCGACCTCGAGGGTTGAGTATTCCAATTCCAGTCTGGTGTTGAACAGACCAAAGAATTCCCAGGGAGTCTTGTATCCGAGGGCGACGCCAAGCGTGCTGTCACTGTCGAACTCAGCTTGGATGCGCGCGGGGGCACCAGCTGCGCCTGGCGCGCCAGCAACGGGATCTTGCGTCCCTCGCAGGTCGGCATCATTGGCGAAACCCACACCAACAAAACCAGACACATACCAGCCATCATCATTCTGTGCGATTGCGGGCAGGGCGAGGGAGGCGGAAACGGCAATGACCAGAGCGGTGAATCGAGACATGATTGAGAAGTCCTTCTTGTCTTTATGAGTGTTTTCGACCCGCTCGACCTATTCTGGATTGCTGCGAGAGGCACTTAACGTCTGATCAAACACCGATCACCTTCGCTCACATCGAATTGAGATCACAATCGCAGGACATACGGTTGCCTGCTCATGGCCCCTGTGCAGCCCGCCCCGGCGACATGCTTGACGAAACAGGCCGCACATGTGGAGAAACGAACCAAGTGAAAAAGAGGCGCAATACAAGCGATGAGTGAGACCCGACATATCCCATTTCGGGAGGTGCCCTATCTGCCCCAGAAGCTTGATGTTCATCGCCGAGCGGATGGCAGCGTCCTGCTCGACAATGGACAACCTTTAAAAGACTACCCGCCACACATGCTGTGGGCGATGAAGCATTGGGCCGAGCAAGCACCTGATCGGACTTGGCTGGCGCAGCGCGACCCGGTCGATCCATCTCGTGAGGGCTGGCAGGAGATTAGCTATGCCGACGCCTGGCATCGCGTGCAGGCCATGGCGCAAGGGTTTCTAAATGCCGGGGCGGATGCGCCGGTCATGATCCTGTCGCGCAATACGATAGATCATGCGGTCGTGATGTATGGCGCTATGCTGGCCGGCATTCCTGTCGTCCCGGTGACGCCGGCTTACGCTTTGCTCAGCCAGGACTTTGCGCGTCTGAACTATGTCGACGACCTGGTCGCGCCGAAATTCATCTATGTCGAAGATGGCGAGGAATATCAGCGTGGTCTGGACGGTATGGCGGTTGGCGATCGTCTGGTCTTGTACTCTCGCAATGCGCCGACCGGCTATCAGAGCCAGGCGATTGACGCATTTGCCGTCCCTGGCGGAAATTCTGTAGCCGAGGCATATGATCGCCTGACGCCAGAGATGATTGCGAAATTTATGCTGACTTCCGGGTCGACCGGTGAACCGAAAGCCGTGATCAACACGCATGAAATGATTGCCGCCAATGCCAAGATGATCCGGTCGGTGTGGGATGAGGACCGCTTGGCCGAGGTCACGGGCGACGTTCAGGTCATGTGCAATTTCTTGCCTTGGAGCCACACCTATGGCGCCAATGCGATCTTGCATAACATCACAGACTGGGGCGGAACGCTCTATCTCGACTGGGGCGCGCCGACGCCCGCGCGCCTGCCGGAAATGATCCGCAACATGAAAGAGGTTTCAACCACCCAGCATACGACCGTGCCAGCTGCATGGGCAGCGCTCGCGACTGAGTTCGAGCGCGATGACGCTCTGGCGGAAACCTTCTTCAAACGCATTTGCTCAATGGCTTATGGCGGCGCGGCCATGGGACAGGACATTTATGAGCGTATCCAGAACGTCGCGGTGCGTGTAACCGGAAAACGGATTTCCTTGTCTGCGGGATACGGCGCGACAGAGACGGCACCGACGGCAAGCAATGTGCACTGGCCAAATGATACGATGGGACTGATCGGACTGCCTTTGCCGGGCAATACGTTCAAGCTTGTGCCAGCTGGTGAGAAGCTTGAGCTGCGGGTCAAAGGCGTGAATGTCACGCCCGGTTATTATCGCAATGAAGAAAAGACCCGCGCGGCATTTGATGAAGAGGGCTTTTATCGACTCGGCGATGCGGTGCGATTTGTTGATCCTGAGCACCCGGAAAAAGGGCTCGCCTTTGACGGACGCACGGCGGAAGAATTCAAACTCGCCAATGGCACTTGGGTCTCGGCTGGGAAGTTGCGCGTGCAAGCCGTCGAGGCGGTTGATGGCGTGTTGGCGGATGCCGTGGTTTGCGGGCTGAACCAGAATGAGGTTTGTTTGTTGGGCTTTATCAATGAAGGGTACTGCCAGCGCCTGGTCGACGCCCCATTGCCGATGCACGATCTCATCACGCATCCTAAAGTCATTGAAGCGGTGCGCGCCGGGCTTGAAACGCACAATGCGCAATTTCCAAACGCAGCCAGTCGCATTGCGCGGATATTGCTGCAGCCGACACCGCCACAAGCGGATGCTGGAGAGATAACGGAAAAGGGATACATCAATCAAAACAAGGCTCAATCCTTGCGTGCGGCGGATGTATCGAAACTGTATGATCCCGGTATTTCCGATGATGTCATTATTCTCTAGGGCGCAAATACACAGCAAATACATCTTCATGCGTTTTGATGACTTGAATTTCGCCATGCGGGGACAGATATTGGTTGCGCAGAGAGAGAGCTCTCTCTCCTTTGCAGCCATATCCCCTTTGTGGCTTGTCTACGGACCCTGACAGGACGATTGAACGTTGTATGCGTTCAATCGTCCTGTCTTGTATTTCGGCTTGTTATTTGACCGCCCAGACCGTTAGACAGACGAAAACAATAAGAGAGAAGGCGAGGATATGGACGACGGATCGTCATCAACAATGACAGGCGCGGAAGCCTTGGTAGCCACGCTCGCAGACCATGGCGTGGCAGCCTGCTTTGCCAATCCCGGGACTTCGGAAATGCATCTGGTTACGGCGCTCGATGGCGAACCAAGGATCCGATCTGTCTTGTGCCTGTTTGAAGGCGTGGCGACCGGCGCCGCAGATGGATATGCGCGCGTCTCCGGAACACCGGCCATGACCTTGCTGCACCTCGGTGCTGGCTATCTTAATGCCGGTGCGAACATCCATAATGCCAGGCGTGCGAACACACCGATGATCAATGTCATCGGCGATCATGCCGTCCCGCATCTCAAATATGACGCGCCGCTGACTTCTGACATTCGCGGCCTGGCCGGGCCAAACTCGCTTTGGATCAAGTCGGCGGACAAAGTTGAGGAGACCGGTAAACTGGCGGCAGAAGCTTTTGCCGCGAGCTTCGGGCCAAAGCCCGGACCGGTCTCTCTGCTCTTGCCGGCGGACAGCGCGTGGCTGGAGGGCGGGCGCCCCGGCGCCGCGATCACGCCAGCGCCATTGCGCGCGGTTTCACCAGATCGGATCGAAGCCGCCAAGGCGGCGATCTCCAGCGCTGACAATCCTGTCCTGTTGATCAATGGCACCGCGCTTGGTGAACCTGGTTTGCAGGCTGCAGCCCGGTTGAAAGCGGCGGGCGTCCGCGTGATGACGGATACGTTCTATCCGAAGATGCGCCGGGGCGCTGGCGTCTTTGCGCCCGAGCGCATGCAGTATTTTGCGGAAGGCGCCATGGCTGACCTGGAAGGTGCGGACTTGATGATCCTGGCTGGGACGAACGCACCGGTCGCGTTCTTCTCTTATCCAGGTAAGCCGAGCTTGCTCGTGCCCGAAGGCTGCAATGTGTTCGATCTCGGAGATGCGAGTTCTGACAGTGCGGCCACGCTTGCGGCATTGGCCGATAGCATGGACGCAATGAATGCAGCGCCGCCAGAAGCGCTCATCACGCCGGACATGCCAACAGGAGATCTAACCGCACAAAGTGTTGGTCAGAGCCTGGCGCGACACATGCCGGAAAATGCCTTGGTCTCAGATGACGGCGTGTCAAATGGGTTGATGTCGTACCTGCCCACGATGAATGCGCAGGCACATGACTGGATGATGCTGACCGGCGGCGCAATTGGGCAAGGTATGCCGCTGGCGCTTGGGGCAGCGATCGCCGCGCCAGATCGCAAAGTCATCTGTCTATCAGGAGACGGGGCTGGCATGTATACCAATCAGGCCCTATGGAGCATGGCGCGCGAAGGCGCCGACGTCACCACGATTGTGTTCGTGAATCACTCCTACCGCATCTTGAATATTGAGCTTTATCGAACGGGCGCTGGCAATCCCGGACCCACGGCGAAGGATATGCTCTCGATTGGTGGGCCTGACATTAACTGGGTCCAGCTGGCGGAGAGTATGGGGGTGACGGCCGTGGAGACTACAACAGCCGAAGCGTTCGATGCGGCCCTGGCAGACGCCGTTCAGTCGCCTGGCCCGCGCTTGATTGCGGCGGTTGTGCCGGGCTGATCAGACGCGGGTTCCGAACGCGTGATGGTTTTCGGCCCAATCGATCAGGTCGCGATGTTTCTGGCATTTTTGTAATGTCAGAATCCAAACAATACGAATTTTCGCACCATAATGGTCGAATCCGCCGTGAAGGTTAATCGTCCACCCACATTTCATTAATACACTGCCATTTCAGAGCATTAGGCGTTAACCTTAATGCAAAGCCTGTCCGGCAATCTCACGTCTGTCGCCGAGGTATTGGTGGCTGTGATGGTGGGTGTCCCGGACCAGGAAAACCTGGCTGGGCACCTCTCGAAAACTGAGAGGAAAGAGAAGATGCCATATTCTGATTTGGCGACTGATATTGCGCCTGAGACCGGACTAGAGTCTGAAACCGCGACTGGCGAAGAGCTGTACCGCGTGGGCTTGGCTTATTCGGAAGGCGTTGATTGTGATCAGGACCTTATCGCCGCGCACAAATGGTTCAACCTTGCTGTTCTGAAAGGCTATGATGACGCAAAGATCTGCCGTCAGGAAATGGCCGATATGCTCGACAAGGAAGATATCAAGTCAGCGCTGGCCGCGGCGCGCGCCTGGTTGCAACTCGCGAACTAGTAATTCGGCAAGCCTTGAAAGCTGCCAAACATTTCCGTGCCCTCAAATTTCGGCGATGGGCACGGTGCACGATCTGAATCATCCTCGGTCCGGCAGGTCAATTCCTGCACCCGCAGATTCAATTCAGAACAGGCCACCGGATATGGGTCGAACATGTTGAGTTCGATCGTCGTCCGCGCGACGCCGCTGCCGCCTTCATTGAAGAGACTGGCCCCTGAGCCAGTGAGGCTCTGATCCACGACTTCATAATTTGCGTTCAGAAGGATGAACTCTTCTGTGGTCCGCATCGCATAATGGACATTCGGATTGCATTGGCCGTCTGGGATCTCAGCATTGGCTTCGAACCGTACCAGCATTTCGCCTTCAGCAAGATCTGCGTATGGGTCCTCAATTCCCGGCTCGCCGCCACAAGCGGCAACAATAAGCGTTAGCCCGAAGGCTGCGATTTTGGTCTTCATACTTCCCCCACGAAGTTCAGGATTTTAGCTTTCATTGTAACGATAGCCAACGCCATACAGCGTCTCGATCGCGTCGAATTCCTTGTCGCTCTCGCGGAACTTTTTGCGCAGCCGTTTGATGTGGCTGTCAATCGTCCGGTCGTCGACATAGATCTGGTCATCATAAGCCGCGTCCATCAAATTGTCGCGTGACTTCACATAGCCTGGGCGCTGGGCCAGGGCTTGCAGGATCAAAAACTCGGTCACGGTCAATCGAACAGGATGTCCATCCCAAGAGCAGGAATGTCGATTAGGATCTAATGTCAGACGGCCACGAACGATAGGCTTTACGTCGCCTTCTTCCGGGCTGGAATCTGCAGACCGCGACCGGCGCAGAACCGCCTTCACGCGTTCGGACAAAAGCCGGTTCGAGCAAGGCTTTCGAACAAAATCATCGGCGCCAATATTGAACCCGATGACTTCATCTATTTCTTCATCCTTGGAGGTCAGGAAAATGACCGGCAGTTCGGACGTCTGGCGCAAGCGCTTGAGCAATTCCATGCCGTCCATTTTCGGCATTTTGACATCCAGTATGGCAAGGTCTGGTGGGCTGTCGGTCAGAGCGCCCAACGCGCTCAGCCCATCATGATAGGTGCGTACCTGGTAGCCTTCGGCTTCGAAGAAAATTTTCAGAGAGGCGACAATATTCTCGTCGTCATCTACCAAAGCCAGTGTTGTCATCTTACAGCCCTTTGCGTTCAAACCCGGTCCTTACCGGGCTGTCTTCTGAGGGCTGTTGAACCACGGTTCGAGTGCCGCCGGAAGCCCCGGCTCGGATGAAACTCTACTCTTACCCGGTTTTTTGGCGCAGATTTGCAGTGAATGCGGCAATTTTGCGTTTTGTTTCAGGTCGCTGACCCGAAGGTTGAGCTTTTCGCTTTGATTTTGGACAGGCCTCTGTGCCGTAGGTGATGCACTGCCGCTTGCCAGCATCTTTGGCCTGATAAAGGGCCTTGTCGGCCAGACTCAAGACTTTGCTGGGCGAGCCCCCATGGTCCGGATAGCGGGCATGTCCAATCGACGCAGAGACGCGCAGGACGGTCTGCTCCCAGCGATAGGGACGGCTAATAATGTCGATCAGATATTCGGCATACTTTCGAACACTACCCAGCGTGCCGTCCACTTCTTCAAGCAGGATGACAAACTCATCACCACCGAGGCGAACCAGCAAGTCATTCTCATCCGTGACTTCACGCAAGCGTTCCGAAAGGGCCGTGATCAAGAAATCACCGGCATTGTGTCCGTGTGTGTCATTGACGAGTTTGAAGCCATCGAGATCGATCAGCAGGATGTCGAAGGACTCACCATCCTGGAGGCGTTCAAACCGTTCCTGCAATCGGATGCGATTGCCGAGACCGCTCAAATGATCGTGCGCCGCGAGGTGAGACTGATACTCAACCAGATCCAGCAATTGCCGGTTCACTTTCTCACTTTGTTGCACCAGCATGATCGCCGACGCGCCGCAGCCCAGGACCGAGATCATGATAATCAGCGCGGACATCATCGTATCCGACTGCGCAGATATCGCGAAGGGGGGCAGTGTGCCGCCAGTAAACGCAAAGCCCGCTATGCCCGCGACAATGACAATATTGAGTAGCGTAAAAGAAATCGTATCGCGCGCGTTCAACAGGATCGCAGCGACGACCGGCAGGATGGGCAGGATCCCGATATGATAACCGGTGACGCCGCCCGCGTAATAGATCTCAACCCATAATAGGCTTGAAAATCCCAGAAGGAGAAAACGGATATAGGGCCGCGGTTTCGCACTCCACAAGCTGACCTTAAGCGCGATAATGGCAAACAAGCAGCCCAGCGCACCGGTCGTCAGATTTAACCATGCGGTGTTCTCGAGGCCAATATAGAAGAATTGGAGCGCCGTGTATCCAGCGGTCATGATCAGGGCAAAACAAGACACAAAGACCATGCGTCGACGGTGGATGTCCTCCGTCGACAGAATAAAGCTGCCATCATCCCGGACCCACTTGGTCTTTGGGAGAATGCCGCTGAACAAAGAGAAAAGAGGATTCAATCCAACCACCCTTCCGTTGTTTCTACTTCTAGGCGTACCGAGATAAAATAGCGTTGATCGCATCGCGAAATTTTTCCGATCGCGTTGGTCTTTTATCCATAAAATGTAAGCATTGCTTGACCTTACGGGTCAGATTTTGTACGCGCCCCGACATGAAAACGATTTTGCATCATCTCCATCAACAGACCTGACGCGCCCCGAAGAGGCGCGAATGATCTCGGTGCGCCTCACGTTTTCAGACCAAAATCACTCCATCTGACCTGAAACATGATGTCTCCACCGATCCGACCTTTGCCGGGTCGTCTAATGGTAGGACAACCGACTTTGACTCGGTCAATGCTGGTTCGATCCCAGCCCCGGCATCCAAACCTTCACACTTCCAGCAGCTTCGTTTATGCGGAGCGCGACCTAAGACAAAGGCCATCTCATGGGCAAACAGAAGAAGTCAAAACCGATCGACTTGGCGCGCAAGCCCCGTGGCTTTCCGGATAAACGGGAAGGTCTGATCGAAGCCGAGAAGGCGATGATCGAAAGGATCACCTCTGTCTATCGGCGATGGGGCTTTGAAGGGCTCGACACCGGTGCGTTTGAATTTGCTGATGCCTTGGGCAAATTTCTGCCGGATCAGGATCGTCCGAATGCGGGAGTTTTCGCTCTGCAGGATGATGACGAACAATGGATGAGCTTGCGCTATGACTTGACCGCGCCGCTGGCCCGCTTTGCTGCCGAGAACTGGCAGACCTTGCCGAAGCCGTTTCGGCGCTATGCCGCAGGACCGGTTTGGCGCAATGAAAAGCCTGGTCCCGGTCGCTTTCGCGAATTTCTACAATGCGATGCCGACACAGTTGGTGCAGCGGGTGCGCATGCCGATGCCGAGATGATCGCGATGGCCGCCGAAGCGATGCGTGCAGCAGGCGCCACGGACGGTGAGTTCACCGTGCGGGTCAATACGCGACGGCTGTTGAATGCGGTGCTGGAAGCCGTTGGCGCGACCGAGGATGGCGTAAGGCTGACAATTCTTCGCGCCTTGGACAAGCTGGACAAGTTTGGCACCAGCGGCGTGGCTGAATTGCTTGGCGCGGGCAGAATGGATGAAAGCGGTGATTTCACCAAAGGGGCTGGACTGGATGCAGCAGCGATCAAACGCGTGCTTGCTTTTGCAGAAGCCGGACGCGCCACGCGCGGTGAAACGCTTGAAGCGCTCGGGCAAGCGGTCGGCACAAGTGAAGAAGCAATAGCGGGCCTGGCTGAGCTGGAACAAATTTCGAATGCGCTGGGCGCGCTGTCGACACCAGAATCAGATGTCCAGTTCGACCCCTCTATTGTCCGCGGTTTGGAATATTATACCGGCCCCGTCTTTGAGGCAGAATTGCTGCGAGAGACCAAAGATGAAGCTGGAAATCTTGTTCGCATTGGCTCAGTCGGCGGTGGCGGGCGATATGATGATCTGGTCGCTCGCTTCACGGGCGAGAAAATTCCCGCGACAGGATTCTCGGTCGGCGTCAGTCGTCTCGCTGCGGCGTTTTCCATTCGCGGCGACATTGATGAATTGAACGGGCCAGTTGTTGTCTTGAACATGGATCGCGATAATCCGGCTGTCGCGTTACAGCTGGCGACGGAATTGCGCAGCGCCGGTTTGCGCGCCGAGGCTTATATGGGCAGCTCGGGCATGCGGCCTCAAATGAAGTATGCCGACCGTCGCCGCGCACCGGCTGTGGTCATGGTAGGCACGGATGAGCTTGAAAAAGGCGTCGTGACGATCAAGGACCTGAAAGAAGGCGCAAGACAGGCTGCGGCGATCGATAGCAATGAAGCTTATCGCGAGGCGCGGCCCGGCCAGTTCGAAGCCCCACGCGGCGACATGGTTGCGCGCTTGCGGGACATCGTGGAGGCGGATTCATGAGCCTAACCGAAACCGCCGCAGAGGCGCTGGCCGGCATTGGCGGCGACCTGATTGATCCGCCGACATTGATCCGTGCCAAGGTGCCACTCGAACTGTCGGGTGAAGCTGTGCGCAACCGCATTTGTACGTTTGTAGATCAAGAGGGGCGCGAATGGGCGCTGCGGCCGGACCTCACTCTGGTGGTCGCACAAGCTGAAGTCGCCGCGCGGCAGGCCGGTCAAAGCGGCGAGACGCTCAGACGGTATCAGGGGCCAGTCTTCCGATTGCCCGTCGTGCCAGAGGCTCCAGTCGAGTTTGATCAGGTTGGATTGGAGAAGTTTGGGGCGCCAAACAGCGTCGAAGAAGATGCCTGGTTATTTGACACGTTGGCGGAGGCCAGTGCGGCATGTGGGGTCAATACCGGCGAGGTTTGTTTCGGCGATCTGTCAGTCTTCCCGACTTTTGTAGAAGCGATGGATATGTCGCCAGATGTGGCCGCTGGTTTGAAACGCGCCTTTCGCCAGGAGGGCGGCGTGCGCGCTTTCTTGAGTGGACAGGAGCGCAATCGCAGCGGCCTGTCAGGTCGTCTATCAGGCATGGCGCGAGAAGATGTTGCCGCTTTTGTCGACGATATTTTTGCGATGACAAATGTGCGCCCGGTCGGCGAACGCAGCGCAGACGAGATTGTCGAGCGCCTTTACGAGCGGGCGAAGTCGAGCGGAGCAACCCTGTCGCCGGCGCACAAAACGGCGATCGAACAGGTTCTGTCCCTCAGCGTTCCGCTCGATCAGGCGCCGGATGCACTGGCGAAAATCGGCAAAGAGAATGGTCTCGTTGGTCTGGATGAGACGCTAAATCAGTTCGCACAGCGTACTGAGAAACTGCTCGCGAGCGCGCATACAAAGCTAATGGAGACCGCCAAGTTCGCGACGCGATTCGGACGACGGTTCACCTATTATGATGGCTTCGTTTTCGAGGTTACGACGATCACCTCCGCAGGCCCGGCCAACCTGCCTTTCATCGCTGGTGGGCGATATGATTCGCTGCTGCGGGATTTGTCAGGCGGGCAGGTCGACGCAACAGCGATTGGCGGCATCATCGTGCCGCATCGGTTGCCGGTTGAAACAGGAGCTGGATCATGAGTCGACTGACAATTGCGATTCCTTCCAAGGGGCGGCTAAAGGACAATTCGGAAGCGTGGCTCACCGCCAGTGGGTTCAAGCTGCGCCAGAAAGGCGGCGGGCGTGGCTATAGCGCTGAGCTGAAAGGTCTGCCGGACGCCGAAGTGATGTTGCTGTCCGCGCGCGAGATTGCTGAAGGTCTGATCTCTGGGCAATTACATGTCGGGATCACGGGTGAAGACTTGTTACACGATCTGGCCGGTGATGTTGACCGTGATGTGAACGTGATGCGGCGCCTTGGATTTGGGGGGGCAGATGTGATCGTCGCTGTGCCTGCTGCTTGGCTTGATGTCGAGACCATGGCCGACCTTGAGGCCGCGGGCGCGTTGTTCCGCAGTAGGCACGGGCGTCGGATGCGCGTGGCAACAAAATATCTGAAACTGACGCGGCAATTCTTTTCCGAGAAAGCCGTCGGCGAATATCGCTTGATTGAAAGCCCAGGCGCGACAGAAGCTGCGCCGGCCGCCGGCACAGCTGAAGTGATTGTCGATATCACATCGACCGGCGCGACCCTGCAAGCGAATGATCTGAAAATCCTGCAGGACGGGGTGATACTGAATAGCGAAGCCTCGTTGACAGGTTCGTTGAACGCGGAATGGTCGACGGAAGCGGTTTCAACGCTGCGCATTTTCCTCGACGGGGTCGAGGCGACCGCGGCAGCAAAAACGCTTGCGCGACTCGAAACCTCTTCTCCGATCCCGGAACGTTTAAAGTCAGAGTTCGGATTAACCATAATCTCGGACAGCGTAGCATTCTGTCGCTCGAATAAGGCGAGTGAAGCGGCCAGAAGCTTAACGCATGCGGGCGTTGAAACTGTAGCAATTGCAACAGTTAACCAAGTATTTAGCTCTGACAACGCTGTCTTCGAAAATTTTGTTAAGAAGCTGTCACGAAGCGCTTGACGCGCTGCGACAATCTGGCAATACAGGTGTTGCAAGTTTCTGGGAGGAAACGCTGCAATCACTTTCAGGGCGTGGCCAGCTGGTCGCGCCTTTTTTCTTTCCCGCGTTATCAATGCCGAATTTTCCGGGGACTCAACGCCCCAAAGAAAAACGACCCCCGAAAGGGAGTCGCCAAGATGTATGGAGTGAGAGTTATCAATCAGGCGACGCTCAGGGGGGAGAGAGGGGTAAGGAAAGCCGCCAGATCATTTATTATTGAAAAACAATAACAGTTTATCGTTTTTCGTCAACAGCCGCGTCAAAAAAAATCTCTGAATCTTTTGTAAGGAAAAAATCTCCGGCGATCCTGAGCGCGATTGGAAGGATCGTGTCTCTTATGTAGCATGTGCACGATAAATATGCCCTGGTCAGGTCGTGTGTTGACTTTCGAACAGACCCTCGCCAAGCGTGCCCGCAGGGCAAAAAACACACTTCTTTAGATCAGACAGGAGCAAATCATGTCGGACCCACGCCAACACATCATGCCGGTATACCGTCCACCGGAAGAAGCGTTCGAGCGCGGGGACGGTGTCCGTCTGATCACCGAGGACGGAAAAACCTATCTCGACTTTGTCGCAGGGATTGCCGTCAGCGCGCTTGGCCATTCACATCCAGCTATGGTCGAGGCCTTGCAAACTCAAGCCGGCAAACTCTGGCACACGTCAAACATGTTTCGTGTTCCAGCGGGTGAAGAGCTGGCCCGCAAGATGTGCGAGCGCCTGCCATTTGCCGACCGCGTCTTTTTTACCAATTCCGGCACCGAGGCGATTGAGTGCGCTTTGAAGACAGCGCGGAAGTATCACTGGGCCAAGGGCGACGCTGAGCGGTATGAAATCGTGACCTTTAGCGGCGCGTTTCACGGGCGCTCGCTGGGGGCCATCAATGCGGGCGGCAATCCGAAATATCTTGAAGGCTTTGGACCTGCACTACCTGGCTTCACGCAAGTTGAGTTTGGCGATCACGACGCGCTGGATGCAGCAGTGACCGACAAGACGGCTGCGGTACTGGTTGAACCGGTGCAAGGCGAGGGTGGGGTGCGCGCCATCCCTGAAACCTGCCTCACTGATTTACGGAAACTCTGTGACGAGCGTGGTGCTTTGTTGATCTATGACGAAGTTCAGTGCGGCATGGGCCGGACAGGACAATTGTTTGCGCATGAATGGGCCGAGAATGCCGAACCCGATATTATGTGCGTCGCGAAAGGTGTCGGGGGCGGGTTTCCGTTTGGCGCTTGCTTAACGACAGAGGCCGCAGGATCTGTCATGCAGCCCGGTAGCCATGGCTCGACCTATGGCGGCAATCCGCTCGCCATGGCTGTTGGCAACGTCGTCTGGGATATTATTTCTGACGAAGACTTCCTGGCGCAAGTTCGCCGCGTCGCGGGCACTGTCGCTCAAGGTTTAAAGTCTCTGGCAGACAGTCACCCTGACAAAGTGGAAGGCGTCACCGGCAAAGGCTTGTTGACCGGGCTAAGGCTGAAAGCGCTGCCCAAGCCGGTTCAGAATGCCTGTCGCGAAAATGGATTGCTGGTCGGCGTCGCTGGAAACAATGTGCTGCGCCTGGCGCCGCCTCTGGTGATCGAGGATGCCGATGTTCGCGAAGCTGTGGGCATTATGGACGCTGCGCTCGGCAGTTGGGATCCAGCCAGCTAAGCGCGGCCTTCGCGCGAACGCTTCACTTTCATCGCAATTTCCTTAATCCTCATGATCAACATCATGAAGGAGGGATATTCATGATCGGTCTTTATCTCGGATTGGGCGGTCTTTCGGCTGTCCTGGTAACCGTTGCGCTTCTGTTTAATCAGCTCGTCGGCAAGCGGAACATGGTCAATAATGGTTGGGCGGATATTGACGTTCAGCTGAAACGCCGCGCCGATCTCATCCCGCAATTGGTGACCATCGTGCAAGGCTATGCCAGCCACGAACGGCAATTGTTCGAAGATGTCATCATGAAACGAAACGCCGCCTTACAAGCCGGGGATGACCCGGACGCGCGTGGCAGTAAAGAAAGTGCGCTTGCCGCACCGGTGACCAAATTGATGGCGCTTGCCGAAGACTATCCGGACTTGAAGGCCAGCGACAATTTCCGCGATCTGCAAAACGAATTGTCTGATACGGAAAACAAGATCGAAATGGCGCGGCGATTCTATAATGGCGCCGTGCGAGAAATGAATGTCGCCGTTGAGAGTTTTCCAGGCAATTTGGTTGCCGGCCTGTTCGGCTTCGTTCAGCGAAAATTCTTCGAGATCGATATCGCGGATCGAGCGGTGCCGGACCTGAATCTTGGGGGCAGCGTATGACGCGTATCCTGCAATCGCTCGGCGTTCTGGTACTGATTCTATGCGTCATCCTGCCTGGCCATGCAGATGAAGAAATTCGCCGTTTCGATGTCGCGATCGAAGTGGAGAAAGATGGCGATATTGTCGTCACTGAGACAATTGCCGTGAATGTTGAAGGCCGAGAGATTAGGCGCGGAATTTTCCGAGAGCTACCAGCTTTCTATGTGGATGAAGATGGGACAGGGTCTCTGCCTTACCGATATAATGTCCTCAGCGTGCGCAAGGATGGACGACGTGAGCCTTATGATCGCGAGCGCAACGGCAATGCAGTGGTCATTCGGATTGGCGACCCGGATCGCTTTCTTGATTATCGAGTGCACACATATGAAATCAAATATCGTGTGAAGAATCAGATTCGATATTTCGACAGCCATGACGAATTGTATTGGAACGCCACCGGCAGCTATTGGCTATTTCCGATTCTCGAAGCCAGCGCGCGTGTGATCTTTCCTGACGGCACGGAACTGATTGAGGCGGATTTCTTCACAGGTGGGTTTGGATCGACACAGAAAAATGCCCGCTATCGCCTGGTTGATGGGGCACATGTGGTTTCGACCACCGAATCGCTGGGCGTGCGAGAAGGCCTGACGGTTTCGCTCAGTATCGAAAAAGGGGTGATTGATCCGCCCTCGCTTTCAGATCGAGGATGGCTCTGGTGGGCGCGCAATGGTGCACTAACCGCCTTGATCGCCTCTCTTCTCGGCTTGCTGGGTTTCTACACGAACAGTTTTAATCGGGTCGGGCGCGACCCGACCAAAGGTCCGGTCTTTCCGCAATATGAGCCGCCTGAGGGCTACTCACCTGCGGCCGCGCACCATATCTATCATCGCGGCTTTTCGGGCCATGACGGCCTGATCGCCAGCCTGATGTATCTCGCCGCGAAAGGGCAGATGCGCATCGATGTGGACTCCAAAGACAAGAAGAAGACGACGTTGAGCAAAGAAACGTCGCCGGATGCGGGTGCGTTGCCGGTTGAATTGGACCGGTTGTATTCAGGTCTGTTCGACGACCGGTCATCGATTAAGCTCGGCGAGAAATACCATGCTGGTTTCACCAAAGCCTATACGAGCTTTCGTAAGAAAGTCGTCGCCAAATATGGCCGAGACTATTTCATGTGGAATGCCGGCTATGTGGTGATAGGCGGTGTCCTATCAGTGTTGGCCATCGTCTATGCCATCTTGCAGCATTCTTATTGGAGCATCTGGCACACCGCTGGGATCGTTGCGTTGATCGCATTGAATGGTCTGTTCATGTATTTGATGCCCGCACCAACGCGCAAAGGACAAGAGGTTCGGACGCATCTTCAAGGCTTCCGCCTTTACATGGAAAAAGCCGAAAAACTTCAATTGAACGCGGTCGAAGTGGGCAGTGAGGCGCCGCCGCCAATGACGGTCGAGCGCTATGAGACCTTCTTGCCTTATGCCGTCGCGCTCGGTGTCGAAAAGCCTTGGACCAAACATTTCGAACGGCTGATCCCTGAAGACGCCGCGAATTACAATCCGACCTGGACCAATATGAATGCGGCGCGAATTGGGTCGATCAGTGGTATGACGGATCGCATGGTGTCCGGCATGAGCTCAGGGGTGTCTTCGGCCATGCCGCAAAGTTCCAGCTCGTCCGGCGGCGGTGGCGGAGGCTTTTCCGGAGGCGGTGGCGGCGGTGGGGGGGGCGGCGGCTGGTAACGCTTATCGCGCCCGCCATCTCAGATTGTCGCGACTGAGCTGATCAATTTGGGTCACGCCCATCAGTTTCATGTCGCGCTCAATCTCGGTGCGCATATTGCCCAGCGCGCGTTCGACACCCGCCTGTCCCGCGGCGGCCAAAGCATAAAGATAGTAACGCCCGCCTGACACGGCTTTGGCGCCAACGGAAAGCGCTTTCAGGACATGCGTGCCCCGCTGGACGCCGCCTTCGCAAATGACGTCGATCTGATCGCCGACTGCATCACAAATTTCGGCAAGCTGATCGAATGGCGCGCGGGCGCCGTCGAGCTGGCGCCCGCCATGGTTCGATACCATGATGCCGGTGCAGCCAATGTCGACCGCGCGTTTGGCGTCTTCGACGCTCATAATCCCTTTCAGCGCAAACTCGCCATTCCATTGCGCGCAGAGTTTTTCGGCGTCTTTCCAATTCATCGTCTGGTCCAGGAGGGAGGTGAAATACTCCGCCACAGACACGGCAAGATTTGTCCCCTGATCGACATGTGTTGAGAGATGCGGCATGTCGAACTTCTCTTTGGTCAGGAAATTCCACGCCCAGGCCGGATGTGCCGCAAAGCTGAACAAAGACGCCGGGGTCAAACGCGGCGGCGATGTGAAACCGGTGCGCAGATCCCGCTCGCGATTGCCGCCAACGATGGTGTCGACGGTGAGTGCCATGACATTGAACTTCGCCGCACGGGCGCGTTCAAGCAGCGCATCATTCAACCCGCGATCCTTATGGAAGTAGAATTGAAATAGTTTCGGACCGGGGGCGAGATCGGCAATCTCTTCAGCAGACACTGTCGCCAGCGACGAGACACCAAACATCGTGCCATGCTTGGTCGCGGCCTGGGCGACGGCGCGCTCGCCCTGATGGTGGAACAGACGCTGTAACGCCGTCGGCGCGCAATAGAAGGGCATATCGAGCTTTTGCCCCATAACCTCAACGCTCATGTCAATCTGTTCGACATCATTGAGCACGCGTGGAATCAGATCGACGTCTGCATAGGCGGCCGTGTTGCGGCGATAGGTGACCTCATCATCTGCAGCCCCATCGATATAATTGAAGATGGGGCCCGGCAGTCGTTGTTTGGCGAGCCGTCGGAAATCTCCAAAATTGTGACAATCATTCAGGCGCATATCGGTCCATCTTCAAAATTCAGGTCAAGTTGGACTCTAGACCGAAACGAGGCACCGCGTCGATTGTCGACGTCGCGCTAGCCTGGGCTGGCAGCCGACCCGGCGAGCAAACCGCCATCCAGGGTCAGCGTCTCGCCTGTCATGTACGTAGCCCCATCGCCAGCCAGCATGACAGCCAGCGCTGCGACTTCGTCAGGCTGGCCGAAGCGTTTCAGCGGTGTGTCGTCGACAAGCGCGGCCATGCGCGCTTCGCGGTCAGGGCCGTCGCCAATCATGGGTTCCCAGATCGGGGTCAGGATCGCGGCCGGCGCGATCGCATTGCAGCGAATCTGCCAGCCTTGCTGGGCGCAATAAAGCGCAACGGTCCTTGTATGATTGATGATGGCAGCCTTGGAGCTGGCATAGGCCGCAGCGCCCGGAATGCCGACCAGACCCGAGCGGGACGAGATATTGATTATGCTGCCAGTACCGGCCTGTTTCATCAGGGCAATCGCAGCGCGGCAGCCGAGAAAGGTGCCGTCGAGATTGACGGCGTGCACGCCGCGCCAAGCGTCGAGAGAAGCGTTCTCAGGGTCGTGGACGAGATTGCCGGTTTCGAATCCGGTCATCCCGGCATTGTTCACCAGAATGTCGAGCCTTGGATAGATCTCGACCACCCGCGCCCAGTCTGCTTCTGACTGGACATCCAGGTGCAGATAGTCAGCGCCGATGGCCGCCGCCGTCGCCTGACCTTCTGTGTCAAGAATATCGGTGACAATGACGCGAGCGCCTTGTTCGGTGAAGGCTTTCGCAATCGCGGCGCCGATACCGCGCGCAGCGCCTGTCACCAAGGCGGTTTTGTTTTGTAAGGAAGGCATGACGTGTCTTTCGAATAGAGATGAGGGTTTGCGCGGGTAGCGCGGGTAGCGAGGTGGTTATGCCGGAGGACCGGTGTCGCTAGTTCATGTGTCTTCGAAAGCTCCGCGAAATTGCGCCGAATATGGCGACGACCCGTTTTACGTCAACTTGTTTTTGAGACATAGTGAGGCGAAAGCAAGTGTGTGGGAGCGATCATGTCAGAAAAACAGAGAATTACCGGCTTTGGCGGCTTTTTCTTTAGAGCCAAGGACTCCAAGGCGCTGGCGGCTTGGTATGAAGAGAATTTCGGCATCGATCCTGTGCCGAGTGATTACGAAACTCAGCCCTGGCATCAGAGCGAAGGCCCCACGGTCTTTGCGCCATTCAGTCACGACACGACTTATTTCGGCAACGATATGTCCAAGACCTTCATGCTGAATTTTCGTGTTGAGAATCTGCAGAAAATGGTCGCGCAATTGCGGGCGAACGGCAATGAGGTCACAGAAGACGAAGGCAATCCGTATCCGAACGGGCTATTTGCCACCGTGTTCGACCCGGAAGGCAATCCGATCCAGCTCTGGGAGTCACAGCATAATCCAAGCTAGTTC
Organism: Pseudomonadota bacterium; assembly: GCA_039818185.1. Classification (GTDB taxonomy): domain Bacteria; phylum Pseudomonadota; class Alphaproteobacteria; order Caulobacterales; family Hyphomonadaceae; genus Henriciella. Next base: position 79,387 of record JBCBUI010000006.1, on the reverse strand, counting down.
TGCCTGACGGGTTCTGGGCGATGCACGAGCGTCACCAACACCCAGGATACGATCATTAATAAATACCAGCTGCCGAGTTTCTGCAGCGACACCATGTGCCAACCATCTTCCTGGCCGGGATATAGCCAGGTTTGTGTGAAGGTCGCGATATTTTCCGCCAGCCAAATAAACAGACTGACGAGGAAGAAGCCCAGCAAGAGGGGCATTCGGTGTTGCCATCGCCAGACGCGATAATAGACTTGGCTGCGCAGAAACAAGAGTGCCGTCATCGCGAACAGACCGTAGCGCATGTCCCAGATGAAATGATGGCTGAAGAAGTTTATATAGATCCCAGTGGCCAGAAGCAGCGTGAGCGGCCGGCTGGGATAATGCTGCCAGCGAAACTCAAACACGCGCGCCACCCGCGCGAAATAGGATCCCACGGCAGCATACATGAAGCCTGAGAAAAGAGGCACGCCGCCAATCCGGAGCAGATTGTCTTCCGGATAGGTCCAGGACCCGGCATCGGTCTTGAACACTTCCATCGCGGTGCCGACAATATGGAAAATCAGAATGACGAGGGCCTCACTCGGGCGCTCGAGGCGGGTGAGCAGGAAGGTGATCTGAATCCCGACCGCATAGATAACAAAAAAATCATATCGCGATACCGGGGCCGCATCCGGGTAGACATAGTGCGTCGCAATAAGCCCCGCGAGCAACAGGCCACCAAACAGGCAGGCCCAAGCCTGCTTGATGCCGAATACCAGAAACTCGATCAGCGCTTTGGTGAGGCGGCCTGGCAGGACCTTATCGAGCTGCGTCTCGATGGCCGGCAATGACGCCGACAAAATTTCGTCGACCCGCGATCTTGAGCGTTCAGTCATGCGATATGTTTCTCGCCTTGTCGTGGAGATTTAACGTCCAAGCCGTGCCCGAAATGCGTCATAACCAAAATCGCTGAGCATCTCAATTTCGCCGGTCTCATGGCGTATTGCGAGATTGGCCAGCGGATTACCATTGAAGGTGTTGGTCTTGACGAAGCTATAATGCATCTGGTCTGTGAAGACGATGCGCGCGCCGGGTTCAAGCGGCACATCAAAAGAATAATCGCCGATCACGTCACCTGTCATACACGTGCGGCCCGCGAGCCTGTATGTGTGGGCGAGCGCGCCAGGCTCACCTGCGCCGACAATGTCAGGTCGATAAGGGGCTTCAAGCACATCAGGCATATGAGTTGATGCGCTGGCATCAAGCAGGGCGATATCGCCATCATTCCAGTGCAGATCAATCACGCTGGCATGCAGCTCGCCTGTGTCAACGACGAGGCCACTGCCGGGCTCCAGAATGACCTGGATGTCGAACCGGGCGCGAAAGGCCTGGATTGACGCGATCAACGCGTCGACATCATATCCAGCTTTGTTGATGAAATGCCCGCCGCCGAAATTCACCGCGCTGACCTGTTCGAGGTAAGGGGCAAATTTATCTGCGACATGTTCTATTAGGCCGACCGAGCCATCGGCCCGTGACTCGCACAAGGCGTGAACGTGGAAAATGTCCACGCCGGACCAATCGATTGCATCCAACCTGTCCGTCACTTCACCGAAGCGGGACTTCGGCGCGCATGGATCATACAAGTCGCCGCCCAGGGTCGCATTGGAATATCCCGGATTCACGCGCAGTCCGATTTTGGCGCCAGCGTCCTTGGCATTTGCGCCGTATCGAGTGAGTTGGCTTGCAGAGTTGAAATAGATGTGTCCGGCAATTTTGCTGAGCCGGTCGACCTCGCCGGGCGCATAGGCGGGGCTATAAACATGCACTTCCTTTCCGAAGGCGTCTGCACCCATCTTGGCTTCGTGTTCGCCGCTGGCCGTCGTGCCATCAAGATCTTTGCGCATCATTGGAAACACAGCAGGCAAGGCAAAAGCCTTGGTGGCGAGCAGGATTTTACAACCCGCTTCGCGGCGTATACGCGCCGCCGTTTCGAGATTGCCGCGCAATCGTGCAGCATCGAGCACAAAACAAGGCGTCGGAAGATCGAGAACAGATGACACGAGCTGGGTATCCCTTTCAAAAGAACGGTCTAAACAGTTTCCGTCCGTCAGATAAGGAGTGGGCTGGAAAATGCACCTTCGAATTGCCACGCGAGATGACATTCCCAAAATCGAGGCGTTGATGGCTGCGTCCATGGCAGTCTTGCTGCCTGAATTCCTGGACGAGAAACAAGTCGAACGGTCGAGCGAGAGTATGGGCGTGGATACATTGCTGGTCGATGATGGCACTTATTTTCTGGTCTATATCGGCGAAGACTTGGCCGGATGCGGAGGCTGGTCACGTCGCCGCACGCTATATGGCGGCAATCATACGATCGGACGCGATGATGCCTTGGCGGATCCGTCAACAGAACCGGCCAAGATTCGCGCCATGTATACCCATCCTGATTTTACCCGCCGCGGAGTTGGGCGGTTCTTGCTGGAAGCGGGCGAGGACGCTGCGCGGGCGGAAGGGTTCAAGACCATGGAGATGGGGTCTACCGCACCAGGGCGGCCTTTGTATGAGGCGTGCGGGTACGAGTTTGTGGAAGATCTCTCACAACCGAGTGAGGATGGCACGGTGGTGCCGATCCTTCGCATGCGTAAAGTCCTGGTTTAGAGGCCTAATCTTCTGGGTCGATGAGATGCCCGTTTTCGTCTCGCTGTTCGGGCCCGTGAATCTTCACGTAGCCATCGCCAAAGGGCGCATCGCGTTCATGCAGCGCTTGTTTCAATCCGACCTCGCCGGCGCGTTTGACGAATCCTCGGGCGCTTTTGGCTTGATGCCCGCGCGCATCATTCTCAACCGCATAGCGTTGCAGCGTGCGCGCGCCCATCAATTCCAGGCCCATATTCACCGCCCGCTTATTGGCGGCGAGAATATCCGGGTCGATCAACGCAAAACGATCCGCCAGGCCTTCAACTTCTGCCTTCAGCAGGTCAGCGGGAACTGCTTTCAGAGCAAATCCAATTTCGGCCGCTTGTCTGCCGCTAATCGTGTCGCCAGTGAGTAAGAGCCGTTTGGTCCATTGCGGGCCGAGATTGTGCAGCCAGAACTGATTGGGCAGGGCGCCCAAATCACGTCCTGCGGGAAACCCAATCGCGGCATCTTCGGCGACGATGACAATGTCGCACAGCAAGGCCAGGTCCGTGCCGCCCGCTTTGCAATGACCATGCACTTGCGCAATCACCGGCTTGTGCATGTCAAACGCGGCCATGCGATAGCGCTGGGCGCGTTCCAATTGCCAGATATCATCATCGACGCTGCGGGCGCCGCGATAAGGCGCGTCTGGATTTTCGGCCTGCAACCGCGAGACAGGGACGTCGTCGCCGCCAGCGAGATCATAGCCAGCAGTAAACGCCCGCCCGGCGCCTTTGATGATGGCGCAATGGACATCTGTCCGGGCATCGGCGTCCCATAGCGCCTCAGACAATTCGGCCTGCATTTTCAGGCTCATGGCATTCAGCTTATCAGGACGGTTCAGCGTGATCCGTGCGCGGCCGGCTTCGATCTCGTAGAGGATAGTGTCGAACATGTGTGACACCCTAAGAGGGTAATCGCTGGGAGTCGAACTTAGGCTGGCAAAGAGATCGGCTTAAGTCTCCACCGCAAACAAATCGTCCTGTTTGCCTGTTGGGACGTCGATCACATGCCAAGGCAGACCGCGCTTAGCGACGTCTTCCAGGAACGGTTTTGCGGGGAATTGCTCGACATTGAAAACGCCGGCGCCGGACCATTCGCCTTTGAAAAACATCGCCGCACCTGAGACAGGCGGGACACCCGTCGTATAGCTCACCGCTTGCGCGGAGACTTCTTTATTGGTCGCGGCATGGTCGCTGACATTGTAGATCATTTTCGTCACCGGCTGACCGTCTTTGGTGCCGCGCAAGATGACGCCGATCGAGGTCTTGCCGGTATAGCCCTCCGCCAGCGTGCTCGGCACGGGCAGCAAATCCTTCAGGAATTCCATCGGAATGATGTCCATGCCTTTATGCTTGATGGGTTCAAGCCCGATCAGGCCGATCGATTTGAACACGTCCAGATGCTTGATGTATTCATCGCCAAACGTCATCCAGAAGCGGATCTGCTTCAGGCCGTTAATGTGTTTGACCAGGCTTTCTTCTTCCTCGTGATAGATGAGGTAAGACATTTTCGGTCCGACCTCTGGATAGTCGATCATCGTGCGGATGGAGAGGGCGGGAATCTCGATCCATTCGCCGTCTTTCCAATAGCGTCCGTCCTGGGTGACTTCGCGCAGATTGATTTCCGGATTGAAATTGGTCGCGAAGGTCTTGCCGTGATCGCCAGCATTGCAGTCGACAATGTCGATATATTCGATCTCATCCAGCAAGCTTTCCTGCTGGGCATAAGCACAGTAAATGTTGGTACAGCCTGGGTCGAAGCCGCAGCCGAGAATGGCCGTGAGGCCCGCTTCCTTGAAGCGGTCCTGATAGGCCCATTGCCAATGATATTCGAACTTGGCGACATCGCGCGGCTCGTAATTGGCTGTGTCCATGTAATGAGTCTTGGTGGCAAGACAGGCATCCATGATTGGCAGGTCCTGATAAGGCAGAGCCATATTGATCACGAGATCGGGGTTTACCTTCTCGATCAGCGCGATGGTCTCTTCGACATTGTCAGCGTCGACTTGCGCAATCTCAATCGGCGTCTGGCAGAGTGCGGCGACGTTTTCGCAGGACACAAGGCGGCGCGAGGCCAGCGTAATATGCTTGAACGTGTCGCGATCCATCGCACACTTTTGCGCCACGACAGAGCCGGCTGCACCTGCTCCGATAATCAATACTCGATCCATATGTGTTCGCCCTCTTTCGACACCAGAAGATGATGTCTTGCCATTACTGGAACTGATCCGGGTCCGCTAGTTCATTTTCGCGGTCAGGATGGCACAAACCTGCCGTCAGACCTGCAGATCAGGCATGATCCTGTCCTGAGTAGCTTTCCCGACGGAAATAGGGTAAGAGCGCCGCTTCCTTTTTATCCGGAGCGGTTTTCATGACCTATCGGCACTTCATTGATCTGTGGCAGCTAGAGGCGAGCGAATTGCGCGCGATTCTGGATCACGCCCATGCGATGAAACGCGCCCGACAAGGCTGGCCGAAAGGGAAAGTCGATGCTGATGCGCCGCTCGAAGGCCATACGATGGCGATGATCTTCGAAAAGAACTCGACCCGCACGCGGTTTAGCTTCGAAGCAGCGATGCGCCAGCTCGGCGGTGACTCGATCATTGCAACGGCGGCAGACATGCAGCTCGGCCGCGGCGAGACAGTGGAAGACACGGCCCGCGTGCTCAGCCGGTATGTCGATATGGTCATGCTGCGCGCGAACAGTCATGGCGACCTGGAAATCTTCGCCGAGGCGGCGTCTGTGCCCGTGATCAATGGCCTGACGGATCGCTCGCATCCATGTCAGATCATGGCTGACCTGATGACGCTGGAAGAAGCGGGCGTTGATCTCAATGGCGCGCGCTTGGCTTGGACCGGGGATGGTAATAATGTCTGTTCCAGCTTCATCCATGCCGCTCCGAAATTTGGCTTTTCTCTCGCAGTCGGCACTCCGGATCGCTTTGCGCCAGATGAAGAAGACGTCGAGATTGCGCGCCAGCTGCAAGGCCGAATCGATTTGTACGACACGGCCGAAGAAGCCGTCGCAGGCGCCGATGTTGTCATTACCGACACATTCGTGTCCATGGGCGACAAGGATGGTCAGGAACGCTTGGCCGAACTTGATCCTTATGCGGTGACTGATGAGCTGATGGAGCTCGCTCAAGGCGGCGCAAAGTTTCTGCACTGCCTGCCCGCCCATCGCGGTGAGGAAGTCGATGCGGAAGTGATTGATGGCGCCAATTCCCTGGTCTGGGACGAAGCGGAAAACCGGCTGCACGCGCAAAAAGCGATCATGCGCTGGTGTCTGTACAAATAGGTGGCGGCTGAAATCGAAATCCTGATCGATGCGGATGCCTGTCCGGTGAAAGACGAGACGTATAAAGTTGCGCTGCGCCATCAGGTGAAAGTGACTTTGGTCTCGAACAGTTTCCTGCGGGTGCCGCCGCATCCCTTGATCAAACATATCACGGTCAGCGATGGCTTTGATGCCGCAGATGATCATGTCGTCGGGCTGGCTCATGCGGCGAGTGTGGTGGTGACGGCTGACATCCTATTGGCTGAACGGGCGTTGCAGAAAAAGGCGATCGTGCTCGGACCAAACGGCAAACCTTTCACGGAAAACTCGATTGGTGGGGCCATCGCCACGCGCGCGATCATGGCGGATCTGCGCGCGGGCGGTGATCAGATTGGCGGTGCGGCCCCTTTTTCCAAAGCCGACCGCTCGCGCTATTTGTCGGCTTTGGATGAGGCGCTGAACCGGTTGAAACGGGCGGCACGCTAGGCCGGTCTTGCCATTTCTGCGGCCAGGGCTTCCAGCTCTTTCAATTCACGCATTTTCTTGCGGGTGAACCAGATGCCAAGAGCCGTGGGAACGATCAGGAAGCCGAGCGCGACCCCCGTGATAACCGGGTCGATCCAGTCCGGCATAGGCGTATCATATTCCGGATCGGGTGTGACGGTCGCCAAGATGTATCCGAAGCTCATGCTCGGGACCGGACAGATATATAGCATCCGCCCGAGATTGATCGCCGCTTTGGTGCGTTTGATCATGAAGGCGAGCAGCGCGCCCGGCTCGCGCGAGAAGGCGCGCTGCAGGCGTCGCTTTTCCCAGATATATTGTGCCCCTGCGCCGATAATGCAGAGCACGCCGAGAAAGGTCATCATCCCGCCTGTGTGCAAATTGCCAGACCATTCCAGGCCGACCAATATAGCGAAGATGAAAAGTGAGATCGCAGCGGAGCCAAGATTGATGAATCGGACATCGCGATTGTGTCGATGCAGCCGCGCCACCATGGCTTCGACATCAAAAGGCGGGCTGTCCTGCCACAGGGTTTTCAGAGCATCAGTCATTTTGGATGCCTCCTAACAGAGTTTTCAGTTCGGCCCGCGCCCGGGTCAGGCGCACGCCGATATTGTTGGCGGTGAGCCCGAGAATGTCAGCGATTTCCACATTGCTGAATCCCTCCAGATGCAAGGTCACAACTTGACGATTGGCGAGCGGGAGTTTGCGAACGGCGTCGAGCAAACGCTCGCGTTGCAGCGCACGATCTGCTTCCACGTCAGGGCCTGGAGCTGTGTCGGGCATGCGATCGTCCAGCCCTTCCATCTTGCGCTTGCTGGCTTTGCGAACATGGCTGATGCAGATATTATGGGCGATCCGTGCCGCATAAGTTTTCGGACTGGCATCGCCGCGAAACCGTGGCAGAGCGCGCCAGATGGCGAGAAGGGCATCTTGCACCAATTCCTCGGCCAATTCCGGTCGCGCCTCATAACTGGATGCGATCCGCGAGATCATCCCGCCATGCTGCTCGACAATGGATTTCAGTGTCTCTTGCATGTCGCGATCTAGAGTTGCGGAACCAGCGCGTCGATCAGGATCATGACGCCGCTGATGGTCCACAGAATCGTTTCCGTCAACGAAGTCCGTTGCTCCGAATGGCAGGGCTTGGGCCACATTTGGTACCTCCTTTGAAGTCAGTTCAAAGGAATAGTCGTGGCTTGCTCAGAACCATTACACGGCGGTGCGCGTCCGATCCGCAGCCCAGGCCAGAGCGGCTAAGAGGCTGAACGCGATCAGCGCCATGATCGCGAATTGCGGGATGGCGGGCGGATGGTCGACCGGCAAGTGATTATAGATCTGTAATGCCAGCATAAAGCCAATGAGGATCCAGGGCGCGATGCGTCCAACCAGGCCTTTCGGTTTGGTGTGGGCAAGGTAGAGCGCGCCGCCAATCAGCAGCAATCCGATTTCCACCACTTGCGTCCAAAGCAGGCTGTTCCACAGACCGAGCCCGACTTTCGGTCCGCCAAACCAGAGCGCCAAGTCTGGTCCATGGGCGATCAAGTCGGTCAGCCAATGACTGAACACAGCAACGCCAATAATGATGCCCGCGGTCATCGCTTTCGCGCCGCGACGGAGCGCGGCATAGAGCACACCTGCGGCAATCGCCCAGATCACGGCCGCAACGAGCGAGTGCGTGTAGGGCATATGGTGCAAATCGAGAATAGAGGCTTCCATAAAGCCAGGCGTGACGTCGAACTTTTCAATCCCGGCGAGAACCAATCCGGCCCAGGCAAAATCAACCAATTGCACTGCGACGAAGAGTTGCCAGAGCGGTATGGCGGGTTTCACTGCGCGCGCCGCAAAGGCGGCGCCATAATGTCCGATAAACATGTTAAAGGCCTCCCATGAGCATGATGCGAAGGGAATAGGGATGGGTCAATCCCACCCATTTGCCGGGGGAGGAGTGATCGGCGGTTTCGCTCTTCCCAAAATCCCTCTAAGAGGCCGCCATGAATGGATTTCTCTTAGTTGCCATTGGCGGGGCGATCGGCGCTTCGATGCGCTATGGTGTCGGCCTCGCCTTCACCGAGCATGGCGGCGTGTCTGGCGCTTGGGCGACGCTGTTCGTCAATGTCGTCGGCAGCTTCGTGCTTGGCGCGATGATGGGCTGGTTCACCAGCCGCGAGCCCGCGCTGGAGAATACATTATGGTTGCTCGTTGGCGTTGGCATGATGGGCGCATTCACGACCTTCTCCGCCTTCTCGCGCGATACCGTCCATATGTTTATGACCGGTGAGGTGATGAAAGGCTTGGTCTTTGCCGGGCTGAACATGGTTGGCGCTTTGGCTGCATTTACGGTCGGCCTGTTGGCCCTGAAACGGTTGCTCGCATGAGTCGGCAAGTCATCACCGAGACGGTTAGCGAGAAAGAAGGCGGGGTCCGGCTCGACCGCTGGGTGAAACGGCGCATGCCGATGACTCAAGGCGAGCTGGAAAAGCTGCTGCGCAAAGGTCAAATTCGCGTTGATGGCGCACGGGCGAAAGCCAATACCCGTCTTGAAGCGGGCATGGCCGTTCGCTTGCCGCCATTCAAATCAAAGACCGCGGACGATGGTGATGGCCCGTGGCGGGCGCCAAGTCAGCCAAACGCCAAAGCCTTGGCTTTCCTGAAACCGCTCATCTTGCACGAAGATGATGAGATGTTCGTGCTGAATAAGCCGGCCGGCATCGCCGTCCAGGGCGGCACTGGGCAAGGCGGGCGGCATATTGATGGCATGCTGGACGCGCTCTCGGATGGCGAACATCGTCCGCGTTTGGTGCATCGCCTGGATAAAGCGACCTCGGGTCTGTTGCTGATCGCCAAGCATCCCGGAGCCGCGTCGCGGCTCGGCGATTTGTTTCACTCACGCGATATGGACAAAATCTATTGGGCTGTGACGGTCGGCGTGCCGCATCCGCCTGCCGGACAGTTGCGATCATGGATGCGCAAAGGTGTTGGCGAAGAAGGTCGCGAGCGTATGGTTATGGGCGCGCATGGCGACAAGATCTCGAAGCATGCTGTGACAGATTATGTTGTCGTGTCGACCGCCGCCCGCCGTGCAGCCTGGGTGGCGTTGAAGCCATCGACGGGGCGTATGCATCAATTGCGCTTCCATATGCATGAGCTGGGCACGAGCATTCTCGGTGATGACAAATACGAGACGCGGCGTGAGGTGCCTCAAGGGGTGGCGAAAGGCCTGCATCTGCATGCGCGGGCCTTAGTGATTCCGCGCAAATCCGGCAAGCCGCTGACCCTGCAAGCGCCATTGTCAGGTACGATGAAGCAGACATTTGAAACGCTGGGCTTTCTGGAAAGCGAAGCCGGGCGTGATCCGCTGGATCTGTTTGTGTGATAGGCGCGGAAGCGAAAATCGCGGAGGGGTATCACGCGTTCAAGTCAGGCGATCTTGAGCGCGCGGAACGTCTATTGACGGGCCTTCCACATCCGCGTGCGGAAGCGCTCTTGGCGCTGATTGCAAAGGCGTGCCCAGGGAAAGATACGCCCTCTATAGATATGGATTGAGATTACCGCTCTTTCGGATCCAGCGCGTCGCGCAAGCCGTCACCGATAAAGTTCAGGCAGAGCAGGGTGATCATCATTGTCAGCGCTGGCGCCAGAAGCATCCACGGTTTGTCTTGCATTTCCTTTGCGCCGTCAGAGATCAGCACGCCGAGCGAGGTCAATGGCTCGTTCACGCCGAGGCCGAGGAAAGACAGAAAGCTCTCTGCCAGAATGACGACTGGAATGGTGAGCGTGACATAGACAGCGACAGGTCCGACCACATTCGGCAAAATATGTCGGCGGATAATCGTGAAGAAGGGCACGCCCGTCGCTCGCGCGGCTTCGATGAATTCCATATTCTTGATCGCAAGAGTCTGACCGCGCACAATCCGGCTCATGGTCAGCCATTCCACGGCGCCGATGGCGGCGAAGATCAGGATGATATTGCGTCCGAACACGGTCAGCAAAAGGATCACAAAGAAAATGAAGGGCATCGCGTAGAGCACGTCGACGAACCGCATCATGATATTGTCGACTCGGCCACCAACAAAGCCGGCCACAGCGCCCCAGGTGACACCGATGATCAGCGAAACAATCGTCGCGACCAGGCCAACAGCGAGTGAGATGCGCAACCCGATCATCAAGCGGGCCAGGCTGTCACGCCCTTGTGTATCTGTGCCCAGTAAGTGCAGGTTTTCAAAGGTCGGCGCCAGTTCGACATTGGCCGAAATGGTCCGATAGTCATGCACCCAGACAAATGGACCGAGCGCGGCTATGAGGATCATGAAGCCGAGAATCCACATCGAGGCCACGGCGGCCTTGTTGCGGAACAGGCGGGCCTTGGCATCGTCCCAGAGCGAGCGTCCGCCCTGGATCGCGGTCTCGACGGCTTGCTTGCGGCCGGTCAGGTCCATCGTATCAGTCATACTTCACCTTCGGATCGAGCAAGGCGTAGAGAATGTCGGCCAGCAGATTGAACAAGACGATGAGTGTCGCATAGATGATCAGCGCGCCCATCACCAAAGTGTAATCGCGATTGATCGCGCCATCGACGAAATAAGAGCCCATTCCCGGCAGACCGAAAATGCGCTCAATCACCAGCGAGCCTGTCATCACGCGTGCCATGGCGGGGCCAACATAAGAAACAAGGGGCAAAATAGCGGAGGGCAACGCATGCTTCATCACGACATCGCGCTCGCTCAAGCCTTTGGCGCGGGCGGTGCGGATATGGCCGGAGCGCATGGTTTCAATCACGCTGGCGCGCATCAAGCGTGAAATGATCGCGATTTGCGGCAGCGCGAGTGTGATCACCGGCAAGGTCATATTGTGCAAATTCATGCCGATATTCGGATAAGTTCCAAGCCCACCCACGGCGAATATGCCAAAGGTGAGGGCGAAGATCAGGATCAGGACGGGGCCAGTGACAAATGTCGGGATGGATATGCCAGCCATGGCGAAACCCATGACGGAATAATCGCCGACCGTATTCTGGCGCAGGCCTGCAAAAATGCCCATCGCGGTGCCGACGATAATGGCTAAAGTGATGGACAGAAAGCCAATCGCGAGGCTGATCGGCAAGCCATCGGCGATGAGGTCATTCACGCTCTTGCCCAGCGTTTTCATGCTGGGGCCGAAATCGAGCTGCACCACGCCCCAGAGATAGTCTGTATATTGCTGCCAGAGCGGTTTATCGAGCCCGAATTTAGCGTTCAAAGCGGCTTCGGTGGCGGCGTTAAGTTTGCGCTCGCCATCGAACGGTCCGCCTGGCGCCATCCGCATCATGAAGAAGGCAACGGTGATGATGACGAGCAAAGTCGGGATCGCGATCAGAAGTCGCCGTCCCGTATAAGCCCATGGAATACGCGAGACGATACGCTGCAGCCCTGACACTGGTCGGAGTCTCCTGAAATCGTGTGCACTAGAATCAACATAGAGGGCTTGGCAGCCCTCTCAACACTTCTTACGTTCACGTCGAACGGGCGAAAGTCAACGCCCAGATACACCGGAGTTGGTTCATGCTCGATCTTCGCAAAGTCACGGATGGTTTTGCAGTCGCCCCCCAAATTGATGAAACAGATGTTCAAGCGATCGCGGATGCGGGGTATAAAACCCTCATCGCCAATCGGCCAGATGGCGAAGGCGGAATTGACCAGCCGCGCATGGGTGCAATTCGCACGCAGGCGGAAGCTTTGGGACTTGTATTTGTCGCCATCCCGTTTTCAGGTGCGCCAACCCCGGACATTCTCGAACGGTTCAGCGCTGCCTTGGCAGAAGCCCCGGCGCCTGTGTTGGCTTATTGCCGCACCGGCACGCGATCGATCACGGCATGGGCATTGACGCATGGCGGCCAGGGCATGGGCGATGAGGTCGTCGATGCCGCAGCGAGCGCTGGATATGATCTGTCTGCGCTTCGCGCGCTTCTGTAATACACCCGTCAACTATTTGTGAGCAATTATTCACTTCCGGCAGCGGAAAGAGGTTGCTAGCACTAGCTAGGCATGCGAACAGCAGAAAAAGTCGCTGCGAAGGCTGAGGAGTAAAGTATGTCACGCAACTGGTTGGCAGACTTTAAGTATGAAGACGGCGAATGGCTCGTCAAAAAGACGGGGCACCGTATTCCGGCCACGCGCGAGCTGGTGAATGATATTTTCACCTGGCTGACCTTTTACACATTTGCGCAATCCTGGCGGTCCTGGCGTCGCATCTCTGGGCATAAGCGGCCGACAATCGCATTCTATCCGGAAAAGCCGCGGCCTTGGTATTTCATCTGGCCGGTCATGCATGCATCTGGGGCGAAACTGATTTCGGACACCAGCATTGCTGACATTGTCTTTCAGTTCGACGATTCGACGGAAACAGATCATCAACCGCCTGTGACGAAACCTGGTGCGAAATTGGTCAATTTCGGCTGCAGAGACATTTCCAAGTCGAATGTTGCTGCAGCGTTCGAGCGGGCTGCCGGTTACAGTCTTTCTGTCGATCCGCGCACTTATGCTGGCACCATGGTCGAAAAGTCCGAAAAGAACGCCTGTCATGATGGCCGCATTCTTGAAGGGCCGTTCCAGCCTTTGGCGGACAAGACCTATCAAGTGCTTGTCGATAACGAAATTCCGGGTGGTTTGATCGAAGATTTACGCTGCTGCATTTGTGGCGGTGAGCCAGCCATCGTGTTTCGTAAGCGCCGTCCGATTGGACGCCGCTTCTTGAACGAAAATGCAGAAGTTCTGCTCGATACGCCTAAAAACTGCTATTCCGACGATGAAATTCGCGTGATCTCACGATTTGCTGAAGAGATCGGTCTGGAATGGGGCGGCGTTGACGTGCTACGCGATAATGAGTCCGGCAGGATTTACATTGTCGACGCGAACAAAACCGATATGGGGCCTCCGGTCGCTTTGAAGCTTGGTGACAAGCTGAAATCGACTCGCCGTATGGCCAAAGCCTTTGTCGCCGCCTTTGCGCCGAAACGTAAGTAGTCTGCCGGACTTGTGTAATAAGGGCGAATTGGCCCACGACAAAATAAGAAGAATCAAAGCAGCAAAACTCCCATGGCTATACCTTTTGTGCGTGAAATTGAATTTGAGTACGGCAAAGTCGAGCAAGTCTCGCCTCTGATCCGCCGTGTCATTGCGAACAATCCTGGACCGTTCACCTTTGTCGGAACCGGCGTTTACATCATTGGGCATGGCGAAGTCGCCATTATTGATCCCGGCCCAATGGATGAGGCGCATTTCGACGCGCTGAAAGCCGCCTTAGAGGGCGAAACCGTGAAATATGTGCTGGTCACGCACGGGCACTCCGATCACTCGCCGCTGGCCAAACCGCTCGCTGACTGGGCCGGCTGTAAAGTCTATGCAAAAGGCTGCGGTGAGCCGACAGCTAAAGGCGAGCTTGGCAGCGAGGATGATCCTGGCTTCATGCCAGATGAGTGCACACGCGATGGCGATCTGTTTGAAGGCCCAGGTTGGACGCTGGAAACAATCGAAACGCCTGGTCACACGACCAATCATATCTGTTTTGCCCTGAAAGAAGAGAATGCCTGTCTCAGCGGGGATCATATTATGGGCTGGTCGACCACGATTGTGGCCCCGCCTGACGGAAATATGACGGACTATTTCGCAAGCCTCGACAAGATTGAAGATCGAGGTTTTGACATTCTATGGCCGACGCATGGCTCACCGATTGAAGGCAAGGCGTTCGTTAAAGAGTTCATCCAGGCCTATCGCCAGCATCGTCAGGACCGTGAAGACGGTGTTATCGCGCAAATGAAAGCAGGCGAGACCTCGATCCCGGAAATGGTCAAGACCATGTATGTTGGACTGGAAGAGCGTCTGTTCCCAGCCGCGTGCATGAGTTTGCTAGGACACATGTTCAAGCTGATCGACGAAGGCCGCGTCACATCCAGCGATGCGCACCCGGTTGTTCAGAGCGCGTTTCGCCTGACAAAAGTCGACGCTTAAGGCGCCCGGCGGCCGTCGGCGCGGTCTTCCAGCTCAACCATCAGGCTGTACACCCGCGCTGAATTGGCGCCGAGATCGGACAGGCCTACGCGCGACGTCGAGCGAATGTCGACGCGTGTTGCGCCGTCTACGGGGCGGATGCGCACCGCGATATCATCCTTGAATCCGAACCAGCCTGAGGTTTCCGTGCCTTCGAGCTGAACCTGGCTGACCGCATTGCCATCAACCGGCGCAGGCGAGACGATTTTCCAGCCCCGCTTGCGCATGATGCGCTCGGCGACCGTTGCGACTTCATCAGGCGACTGGCTGAAATAGAGAGGTTCCATTTTTGGATAGACAGTGCCTTTGCCTGCCTCTTTGATTTCCGCTTCTTCCTGGAGTTCAGAGACCAGTTTACCGGGCGTGCCCGGCCAATTGCCCTCCGCATAGTCTGGGACCGTCGGGGCGTCTAGCACCGGATTCGTTTCGCCTTGAGCTGCGCGGGCCGCCATCAGAGTATCGCTGAACGTAATTGGGTCAGACCAGTCGGTCTGGACGTCGTGAATTGGCGGCAGTGATCCGGCTGTCTGCCCCATTCCAACCAGCCTTAAAAAGCAAAAGGCAGCGATCAAAGTGGCGGCGAGCGCCAAAATGAAAGCCTGCTTTCGCGGCGATTTTATCAGGGCGATGATTTGCGCCACAATCGAGAGCCCGACCGCGAAGAGCGCGATTCCAGGGCCAATTCCGATCGTCATTTGACCCAGACCGACTTGCCAGGACCACAAGCCAAATTTCGTACCAAGCGCCGCAACGGCAAACCACAGGACCGCAAAGATCGAAACACACAGGGCGAATATGGCGACTTTCATGCGCCAGCCGGCTTTCGGGGTGTCTATCGCTTCGCTCATGGGTGGCCTCCTCTGTCCCGTTCATGGCGAGATAGACCATTCTGGCCAACAAGGAAATCATTTGCGCAGCGGTAGAAGCTTAAGGGAGGTCCGCGGCTTCGCCAAACCCGGTATACTCGTACGGTTCAACACCCGGCACCAGAAGCGCATCATCATAAAGCACCCAGGCGCGGGACCCTTCTGCGTCGTCACAGGTCACCAGAACCCATTCCTGGTCATCCGGGCCTTGCTGAAATTCGGTACTTTGCGGCAATTCGCTTTCATTCAGCTCGTATTGGACGCCATCTTTTTCGGCGATGAAAAAGCCTTCGGCGAGATAGCTCTTATAGATTAGCTCGTCGCCCGCGCTCAGCGCCAATTGTTCGACGCCATCGCCCACAAAGACTTCAACACTGGTATCTTCCATAATGGTGAATGTGGTTGGATAGACCATGGCCACGAATTCGAGATCATCCGATTCCCGCCGCGCTCCATTCCACGGGCTGTACGTCGCTTTATGTGGCAGGCCGCAATAAATCGGCGGGTAAAGTTCAAATGTGATCGTCTCATGCCCCATCACTGTGACGCCTTCCTGGGTCACTGAAAACGCATTGGGATATTCGCCGGACCAGAAGGGCTGTAATTCCCATCCTTCCGGATAGCCGATGGTTTCGATGCCATTGCTGTCCGTGAGGCCGGGCACGGTCGCCGGTTCTTCGTCGCCTGCGGGCTCGGGGCTATCTGCTGCGGGCGTCAGGTCGGGGCTTGGTTCAGGCGAAGAGGATTCTTCCGAAGCGGGACTGCACGCGGACACGACCAGGCTAGCGATTGCGGCGAACAATAATAAGCGTCTCATATCCATCTCCATCAGTCCCGCGCGGAACCGTGCGCGGACTCGAGTGTTTCTGTCAATTGTGTCCGCAATGTCTTGGCATTTGAGGCAATTTCGTGTGGAAGAGGCGCTTCGAATTCACTAAGGCATGGCCATGACCAATCCTGTTGTCCGTTTCGCCCCGTCACCGACGGGAAATCTGCATGTCGGCAATGTCCGCACCGCGTTGATCAATTGGCTGTTCGCCAAAGGGCAGGGCGGGACATTTATCCTGCGCATCGATGATACTGATCTCGAACGCTCCACCGCGGCTTATGAGCAAGGCATCAAGGATGATCTGACCTGGTTAGGTCTGACCTGGGGCGACACGTTCAAACAGTCCGAGCGGTTTGCGCAATATGATGCGGCGGCGGACAAATTGCGCAGCATGGGCTTGCTTTATGCCTGTTATGAAACCGCGGATGAGCTGGACCGGCAGCGCAAGTTGCAACGGGCGCGTGGCAAGCCGCCCATCTATAATCGTGCCGGACTCAATCTGTCCGATGAGGAAAAAGCGGCTTTTGAGGCCGAAGGGCGCAAACCGCATTGGCGGTTCAAGCTGAGCGGCGAGCGCATTGTCTGGGACGATCTGGTCCGCGGCGAGCAAGCGATCGAGACCAGCAGCCTGTCCGACCCCGTTTTGATCCGCGCGGATGGCTCTTATCTCTACACATTACCGAGCTGCGTAGATGATATCGAAGCGGGCATCACGCATGTCGTGCGGGGCGAAGACCACGTGACCAATTCCGGTGCGCAGATTGAGATCTTCAAAGCTCTTGGCGGAACAGCGCCAA
Organism: Pseudomonadota bacterium; assembly: GCA_039818185.1. GTDB lineage: Bacteria > Pseudomonadota > Alphaproteobacteria > Caulobacterales > Hyphomonadaceae > Henriciella. The sequence goes on along the minus strand of JBCBUI010000006.1, from coordinate 62,439 downwards.
AAATGGCGCACACACCGCTTCTGGTCGGCGCGGATGGTGCCAGCCTATCCAAGCGGCTCGGGTCGCTCGGCATGGGTGAGTTGCGCAAGCAGGGCATTGAGCCGCTGGCAATCTGTTCGCTGCTCGGCAAGTTGGGCACCAGTGACAATGTCGAAATCCGCGAGTCTCTGGACCAGTTGGCCGACGAGTTCGATTTCGCAAAAATTGGCCGAGCGCCGGCGCGGTTCGATGAAGCTGATTTGCACAATCTCAATGCCGCACTGACACATGCGATGCCTTTCGAGGCGGCGAAAGAAAGATTGGCGGCGATCGACCCGCAAGCAGCAGACGAGACGTTCTGGACGCTGGTTCGCGAAAACTGCGTCACGGTTGAAGATGCCGCGCGCTTTGTGCCCGTGGCGTTTGGTGAAATCACGCCGCTGATTGAGGCCGAAGATCGTGCGTTCATTGCGGACGCCGCCCGCCTTTTGCCCGAAGGCGAGATGACCGCTGAGACCTGGGGCGCTTGGACGGCGTCGCTAAAGACCGAAACCGGCCGCAAAGGCAAAGGGCTCTTCATGCCTTTGCGCAAGGCGTTGACCGGTATGGAGCGCGGGCCGAGCGTTGGCGATATGCTGGTCTTGATGGGGCGCGAGCGGGCGATGGCCCGGCTGAGCGCGGGATAGGCCTGGCAGAAGCGGATGCGCCAGGGCGACCTTGATCCCGAAGACTGGAGCGCGTTTGAAACGCAAGTGAACCGCGTGCTGCGCGCCGCGCTGCAGAAACTGCAATCAGCGCGTGAGGGACGCGTCTGGACTCCGCCGCCCGAGGACCTGAAGACACAGCTTTCAGAACCCGTTCCCGCAGAGGGCATGGATTTGGATCACCTTGCGTCGCGCCTTGAGGCGTTGCTGCCTTATGGCGTCGGGAACACCCATCCCAGATTTTTCGGCTGGGTGCATGGCGCCGGTGCGCCCGGCAATCTGTTGGCGGAAATTGTTGGCGCCGCGATGAATGCAAATTGCGGCGGTCGCGATCATATTGCCATCTATGTCGAGCGGCAGGTCATCGACTGGTGCAAAACACTGTTCGGGTTTCCGGATCAGGCGTCAGGCTTGATTGTGTCCGGCACCTCGATGGGCACAATCATTGCCGCCAAGACCGCGCGAGATGTGGCACTGGAGTTTGTCAGTCGAACAGACGGCGTCGGCGCGTCCCATTTGGTCGGATATGTGTCTGAACAGGCGCATAGCTGTCTGGCGCGCGCGTTCGACATGATCGGGCTGGGCACCGCGGCGCTGCGCAAAATCGCGGTGACGCCCGATTTTGAAATGGACGTGCAGGCACTCGAGGCGCAAATTCAGCGCGATCGTGCTGACGGATTGCAGCCCTTTTTTGTCGCCGGCACCATTGGCACGGTGAATACCGGCGCGATTGATGACCTTACCGCCTTGGCTGATCTGGCGATGCGCGAGCAGCTCTGGTTCCATATTGATGGCGCATTCGGCGCGAATGCGATGACCAGCTCGCAACTTGCGCCGCGGCTTGCCGGAATCGAGCGCGCGGATTCGCTCGCATTTGATTTTCATAAATGGATGCACGTGAATTATGACGCTGGATGCGTGTTAATCCGCGACGGGGCGGCGCATCGCAAAGCGTTTGCAAATCGTCCGGACTATCTTGCAGCGAATGGAACTGCGCTCGCCGCGGGCGAGCCTTGGCCGGTGGATTTCGGGCCCGAATTGTCACGGGGTTTTCGGGCCTTGAAAGTTTGGGCCCATTTGTTGGAGCACGGTACGGACAAGATTGGACGCTCCATCGCGCGCAATTGCGATCTGGCGACAAATCTCGGAGAGCAGATTGAGACGACTAGCGACTTCGAGCTATTGGCGCCTGTGTCGCTGAACATTTGCTGTTTTCGTTACGTCGCGCCGGGCCTGAGCCAGGCGCAGCTGGATGACCTAAACAGCCGTCTCGTGGCTTGGGTGCAGAATGAAGGCATCGCGGCCCCGTCCACGACGCGTCTGAACGGACGACTGGCGATACGCGTGAATATCACCAATCATCGCACGCAGAAAGCCGACTTAGATATTTTGCTGGATGCGCTGCAGCGGGGCGGCGCGGCGCTTCGGTCCGATTAGTCCCCGAGTTTTACCACACGATCGCACAAAGCTTGGATCGCTGCCTCTGGGGTCTGTTCATGAACAAGCGCTGCGCGGAACACTTCTGGCGTGAACTTGCCGTCAATAATGTGATCCATCAGCTCGAAGAAGGGGGTCCAGAACCCATCCTCGTCCAGAAACGCCATCGGTTTGGCGTGGAGGCCCAAGCGGGCCCAGCTGAGCATTTCGACGGCTTCTTCCAGGGTTCCAATACCGCCGGGCAGGACGATGAAGGCGTCGCTTTCATCAAACATGCGCTGTTTGCGGGTGTGCATGTCGTCGACAATTTCATGCGGGACGTCTTCGAAGATCCGTTCTTTCTGCAGCAGAAACCGAGGCATGATGCCGAGCACATCGCCACCATCGGAATGTGCGGCGCGCGCGCACGCGCCCATCAGGCCAACACCGCCGCCGCCATAGACAAGTCGAATATTGCGTTGTGCCAGGGTGCGCCCAAGATCCTGGGCAAGTTGCAAATAGTCTGGCTTCACGTCGTTCGACGAGCCGCAATACACACAAATCGACTTAAGATCGCCCATCATTTCTGCCTCTGATTCAAACCCTTGGACCCTTAAAGGATGTTGACGGTAAAAACCAGATAAAAGGTGTCCAAATTCGGCGCTGATTGACGATCAAATTTGCGTCCATAATCCGTCTGTTGCATAATTGCGACTGATTGTCATTTTCGAGCTAGTTGCGATTGATTTGCATTTACGATTAGTCTACGGGATCTGCAGCGAAACTCAAAAAGGTAATTAAGTTCATGACCCGCTTTCAATCGCGCTTGCTCAGCGCGGCCGCGTCGCTCGCCTTCCTCGCAACCCCTGTCGTTGCTGCGGATACGCCAGATGAAGATGACGCCCTGGTCCAGGACGAAATTGTTGTTGTCGGGCAGTATTTGTATACCGACCAGGTCAACGCGCTGAAGTCGCCGACGCCGATCATTGATGTGCCGCAAAGCCTGTCCATCATCACGGCGGATCAGATCCTGCAACAAGGGTTTGATAGTATTTCCGACATTATCAGCTACACGCCAGGCGTGACGGCCTCGCAAGGGGAAGGCCACCGGGATGCCGTCGTATTTCGCGGTGTGCGCTCGACTGCGGACTTCTTTATCGATGGCGTCCGCGATGATGTTCAATATTACCGTCCGCTCTACAATCTTGAGCAAGTGGAGGTGCTCCGCGGCGCGAATGCCTTGCTATTTGGTCGCGGCGGCACTGGCGGTCTGATAAACCGGGTGACTAAGAAAGCAGACTTGAATGAGCCGTTTACCGGATATCAGGCGAGCGTCGACTCATTTGGAGCGTTCGGCGCTCAGATTGACAGCAATTTTGTCGTTAGCCACACCGCTGCGATCCGCATCAATGCGATGTATGAAAGCCTTGAAAACCACCGGGACTTTTATGATGGCGACCGGATCGGCCTGAACCCGACGGCCAAGATCGCTCTGTCCCCGGATACGACGTTGGATCTGTCTTACGAATATATCAATCACGAGCGCTTCATCGATCGCGGTATTCCGACAGGCGCGAATGGCGAGCCGGTCGAGGCATTTGAAGACATTGTCTTCGGTGATGCCGATCTGAACACGACAGAACTCGAGGCGCACCTCTTGCGCGGCGTGGTTCAGCATAAGTTCAGCGATACATTGAAAGGGCGAGTTTCCGCGTCTTACAGCGATTATGACAAGCTCTATAACAACTTCTACGCATCCTCTTTTGACCAGGCCGCGGATCCCAGCCGCGTCGGGATTGATGGCTATATCGATACGACACAACGTCAGAGCTTCACGCTGACGGCTGACTTGATCGGCGAGTTTGAGACCGGTGCAATCGGTCACACATTCGTGGCGGGCGCTGAATATATCGACACTTCCAACGATAATGACCGGTTCAATGCCTTCTGGTCTGGCTCAGCAGATGATGTCGAATTCTTTCTGATTGACAGGCCACTCAATTTCCGAGGCGGAACAGGCGTGAATTTCGACGGCGTTGCCACCGCGAATGACTTCACCGCCGATCTGAATGATCGCTCAGAAGCCGAAGTTGAAGTGCTCTCGGTTTATGTGAATGACCAGATCGAGGTGAATGAGTATGTCGATATCGTGGTCGGCTTGCGCTTTGACAGTTTTGATTTCTCGGTTGATGTCGTCGACCCTGTTCTATTCGACACCGGAACAGTGTCGATCGCTTCGCGTTCAAGCACCGATGATCGCGTCTCGCCGCGTGCCGGACTGATTTTCAAGCCACAAGAGAATGTCTCACTATATGCGAGCTATAGTGAGAGCTTCCTGCCCCGTTCGGGTGAGCAATTCGCCACGATTAGTGGCGGCGATCCGTTCGATCCTGATATTTTCGAAACCGCAGAAATTGGGGTCAAATGGGACTTCGTTCCGCGGATGAGCTTCACAGCCGCCTATTTCCAGAACGAACAAACGCGGGCCGATCGCGATGACACGACGGGTGAAAATTTCGAAGTCCGGGGTCTAGAGATTGAGGGCTTTGAACTACAGCTTCAGGGCAATGTGACCGAACAGTTCTTCGTCACAGCCGGATATAGCTATCTCGACGGTGAGACGGATAATGGGGCGGAAATCCCGCGTGAGCTGCCTGAGAATACATTCTCAGTGTGGGGCGCTTATCAAGTCACCAATCAGCTCGGCTTTGGTCTCGGCGCGACCTATCAGGATGAGTCCTTCATCACGGATTTCGATATTGGCGACACTGGCACGCATCCGACGTTGCCCTCTTACACGCGTATCGATGCCGCGGCTTATTATGACATTTCCGACGATTTGCGCATTCAACTAAATGTCGAGAATCTCACCGATGAGCTTTACTTCCCAACCTCGCACAGCACTCATCAAGCAACGGTTGGCGCGCCGCTAAACGCGAAAATCACGCTAAGTGGCAAATTCTAGCCCGAAAGCGCGTTTTGCAGAAAATGCTATGAATATCGCATAGTCCGCCCCATATGGCGGGCTATGAGCGCTCATACACAAACTGCGGACCCCGATAAGATTGAAAGCGCCGATGGCGGCATTGGCGTTTCGATCGGCCGAATACTGCAATTGCTATTGCGACCAGAGCTCAGCAAATGGCGCCCAGTCATGGTATTGGCCATTATCCTGACCCTGGGCGCAGCTGTGTTGGAAGTTCTAGCCCCCATTCTACTCGGCCTCGCGGTCGATCAATTGGTGCCAAATGAGGCCGGGGCGGCGCCCGGATTTCGACCTGCTGCGATGATGTTAGCGGCGGCGCTTGGTGTGCAATTGCTCGCCCGCGTTATGCCACAGATACGCGACTGGCTGTTTTCGCCGGTCAGCCAGGATGCACAGAGAATAATTTGCGTGGACGCATTTGGTCATGCGCAAAGCCTCTCGCTTGGATTTCACCAGACCCGTCGGACAGGCGCGCTCAACCGCGTGATCGAGCGCGGCGCGGGCGCCGTCGACTATCTGATACGGTTTCTGGCGTTTAACATTGGTCCGACATTGGTGCGGCTGTTGCTGGCGGCGATTGCGTTGGCGGTTGCGTATGATGTCTTTCTTGCGGTGATCGCAGTCGCAACCATAGCGATCTATGTTTTTTCGACGGTGATGATCACCGAATGGCGGGTGCGCCAACGTCGTCGCATGAATGAGGCGGACACCAAGTTCCGTGGCATTGCTGTCGACATCCTGACCAATTTCGAGACGGTCAAATCCTTCGCCGCCGAAGCCCGCGAGACCGGGCGGTTTAATGACGCCATGCGCAATTATAATCATCGTTATGTCGATGCCGTACGCAGCATGTATGTTCTAAATGGCACGCAAGCGACGGTGATGAGTCTCGGCATGTTGGCGGCTCTGATTCTATCCGCTTGGAACGTCATGCAAGGGTCGATGGAAGTTGGTGGTCTGGTCGCTGTACAGGGCTTGTTCCTCGCGCTCTACGCACCGCTCAATATTCTCGGCTGGGCGTGGCGGGAGATCAAGCAAGGTGCTGTGGATCTGGAGAAATTGTACGGCCTGCTCGGCATGAAGCCCGAGGTCGCCGATAAGCCGGATGCCCAGGTTCTGGCCAAACCAAAAGGCAATGTCGCGTTTGAGGCGGTTAGTTTCACGCATGATGCGCGTGCGGTTGGCGTGAGCGATGTCAGCTTCGATCTACCAGCCGGCAAGAAGATCGCTTTTGTTGGCACCTCAGGGGCAGGCAAGTCGACCCTCTTGAAATTGCTGTTCCGCTTTTACGATGTGCTGAGCGGGCGCGTTTTGGTCGATGGGCAGGATGTCCGCGATCTGACCCAGGAAAGCCTGCGTCAGGCGCTCGGTCTGGTGCCGCAGGATGTGGTTCTGTTCAACGAAACGATCCGCTCAAATATCGGCTATGCCACGCCAGATGCGACAGAGGACGAGTTGCGCGATGCCGCGCGGCGCGCTCAATTGCTCGACTTTATCGAAAGCCTACCAGATGGCTGGGACACTCGCGTCGGCGAACGTGGCCTGAAACTTTCTGGTGGCGAAAAACAGCGGGTCGGGATTGCCCGGGTCATTCTCGCCGATCCCGCAATCCTGGTCTTGGATGAAGCTACATCCGCGCTCGACAGTGCGACGGAAGCGGCGGTTCAGGAGGCGCTTGATGAAGCGTCAAAAGGGCGGACCACCCTGATGGTCGCGCACAGATTGTCGACGGTGCAGAACGCGGATGAAATCGTCGTGCTGAAAGCCGGCAAAGTGATTGAGCGCGGCACGCATGACACCCTCTTGGCAGCAGAGGGCGAATATGCCGATATGTGGGCTCGTCAGGCCAAGCGAGACGCCCTCGCCGTGGCCGCGGAATAGGAGGCGCAAGCCCGATGTCAGATAAGGATTTCAGTCGCGAGAGGTTCCCATGGCTGCGTGGCGGCTTTGACCTGGAAGGCTATGTCGGTGCGCTGGCCGCGCTTTTGGTGGGTATCCTGCTCGGCTATGTGGTCGGCATTCTCTTTTGGCTCGGCTTCATCGCCGCCGTCGTCATTCTCTTTGCAACGCGTACGGCTGAGCGTACCCCGCCTGAGGCAGAAGGACTGATTGTGGCCCCAACGGATGGTATGGTGGTTTCTGTGGGAGGTGCAACGCCGCCCGACGAGTTGCGTCTGGAAGGCGCAGACTGGACGCGCATACGCGTCTCGATCGGGCCGACGCAGACCAATGGCATTCATGCGCCTATGGATGGCGCCATTGACCATATTATTCGCGAGATTGGCGATCCGGCTGCGTTTGCCGCGATGAAGCCGGACCGCCCGGGTTTGGCGGTCGCCTTTGTCTCTTTGCAAAGCGGCGACCGCGGCGTCGGTATGCGATTCGCCACGGGCGGCCTCGGGCCACGCTTGGAAATAGATGCTGAAGCTGGGGATGCTATGCGGCTTGGACGCAATATCGGGACGCTGCGTCTTGGCGGTTGGTGCGATGTGTATGTGCCGGGGTCGGTCGCCGTGCTGCCAATGCCAGGTCAGACTTTGATCGGATCAGAGACCATTCTCGGACGGTTTGACGACGCCATTGCCGTCGCCCCTAAACCGGTTGTGGCCGAACCAGAACCAGAAGCCGTGGAGCCTGAACCGGACCCTGAACCCGAACTCGAAGCCGAACCTGAGATCGATGAAGAGGACGAGCTGACCCTCGAAGCCCTTACGGGTGAAGACTCGCCGGAGACCAAAACACCCGAAGATGAGGATGAAGATGTCTCGGAAATGTTCGCCCGTTTGCGCAAAGAAGCGCAAAAAATGCAAGATGATGACTAAATCTGCGAGCAGTGAATAACGCAGAATATTCATTGACCTTTAAGCAAAGCAGGCGCATGTGGCGCGCGTTATCGCGCCAATTCTGGTGCATGGAACAAATAGCGTGAATCGCGCCTGGCCTCAGCCGGGATGAATTTGATCCTTTAGGCAATCAACAAAATAAGCGTCCGTGTTCACGCAGGTCGTTCCCTCCCAGGCACCAGAGTGTGCCATCGTGCGTGGAACGTGTTTCGTCCTGCGCGCGCCGATAAGAAAGAAACTGCGTGACGACATTCACCGAACTCGGCTTGCACAAACAAGTGCTGAAGGCCGTAATCGCCGAAGGCTATGAAACGCCAACCCCTATCCAGCTGCAGGCCATCCCGCATCTGCTGGACCAACGTGACCTTCTGGGGATTGCTCAGACCGGTACAGGCAAGACCGCGGCCTTTGCTCTCCCGACGCTTGACAAATTGCTCAAGCTTGGACGTAACCGCAAGCCGAAAGCGCCGTATGTTCTGGTGTTGGCGCCGACGCGCGAGCTTGCCGGACAAATTGCTGAGAGCTTCCAGACTTATTCGAAATATCTGGATTGCGTCACCCAGACCGTGTTTGGCGGGGTCAAGATCAATCGCCAAATCCGGGCCCTGGAAAAAGGCTGTCATGTCCTGGTCGCGACTCCGGGGCGTTTGCTGGATCTGATGAACCAGGGCGCGGTACATTTGCGCGACGTGGAAGTCCTGATCCTCGATGAAGCCGATCAGATGCTGGATATGGGCTTCATCCACGATCTCCGAAAAATCATGGCGCAAGTCCCAGGTGAGCGGCAGACGCTGCTCTTCTCAGCGACGATGCCGAAACTGATTGAGGACATGGCGGGCAAGTATCTCGGCGATCCTGTCCGTGTCTCGGTTGCACCAGAAAGCACGACGGCGGAGCGCGTGACCCAAGGCGTTATCCATGTGGCGAACAATAATAAGCTGCAACTGCTCGGCAAAATGCTCGACAATCCGGACATTGATCGCGCGCTGGTTTTCACGCGCACTAAGCATGGCGCCGATAAGGTTGTGCGTAAGCTGATCGCGAAAGGCTATCCAGCTCTCGCCATTCACGGCAATAAATCGCAATCACAGCGTCTGAAAGCGCTGGCCGCGTTCAAAGCGGGTGAATGCCGCATCCTGATCGCAACCGATATTGCCGCGCGGGGAATTGATATTGATGGCATTACCCATGTCATCAATTTCGAAATGCCGAACGTGCCCGAACAGTATGTCCACCGCATCGGCCGCACGGCGCGCGCGGGTAAGGACGGAGTCTCCGTCTCTTTGGTGGCTGAAGACGAGCTCTATTACTTGCGCGAAGTCGAGAAGATCACGCGGATCGAAGTTGAAGTGCTGCCGGCACCGGAAGGGTGTGAATCGCTGGTCTTGCCGACGCCGGATCCGAATGTACGCGTCCGCAAACCCAAGGGCCCATCGCGGCGATCTGGCAAGCCGCCACAGCGAGGCTCGCGCCGCCATCGACCAGAAGGCGTGTCGAAAGCCAAACAGAGATCACGCAAGCGACCGGGGAAGAACCAGCGGCGCCGCGATCGGGAAAAAGCGGGGGCTTAGTTTGGCGGAAGTTGTTCGCGATCCGCATGGATGCGATCTGGGTGAGCTTTCAATGTCTCCTCTCGGCGTCGGAGCGGACATTAGCGAGCGGCCTAAAACGCCCTAAAGCGGACGCTGGTGACGTTTGCTTTGGGCAATGAGCCGGACAAACGCCCTCAATCCACTCCCGGCGAATGCTGGACTATCACAGTATCAGGTATTTGACATTTTCTAACGAGCGGAAGAACACTATTCCATCGCTGCAGACAGAAGTTCAAACGTGCCGCTGGACAATTCACTTGAAATCGCAGTCTTCGAGACGCTTTTTCTAATATGCTTGATTTTGGCGAGCGGGGCCATGTTACGGCTGCGGGTTAATTGGGCGTGGCTGATACCAATTCCGATGCTAGCCTTTATTGCTAAATTGATCTTATTGGAGGGGAGTGCCGGAACATTTGGCGACTGGATACCTGGGCGCTACAATTGGGAAGGAAAACTGCTCACCATAATCCTCTTTCTGGGCGTGGTCGCTGCGTTGTTCAGGAACAAACTCTCTTTCGTTGGTTTAACTTGGAACCAAGAAGGACCATTCAAAAACATTGCGTTATGCCTGGCTTTGTTTTGTGTCGCTTCTTGGGGCGCTGCGAGTGTTTTTCAGTTTCCAGGGGTAAGAAGCGCACCCTTATCGGATGTGTTGTATCAGTTCACTATGCCGACTCTCGAAGAAGAGCTTTGGTATCGCGGAATTCTGCTTGCTATGCTTTTCAAAGGCTTTGATCAGGCGCGTGAAAAAGGGGCGCCTGTTCTCACAACAGTGCTGGCTGTATTGGTTTCTAGTTTAAGTTTCTGGGGAGCACATGCAATCGGCACAGATGACAACTGGGGCGTTTTGTTTGATGTGTCTGGGCATTTAACCGTCGCCGCCTTCGGCGTCATTTGGGCCGTCATTCGTGTAGGAACCGGCAGCCTATTATTCCCCATGCTTTTGCACACATGGACGAACACGGCGGGCTATTTCTTGTGAGGCTTTAAGTCGCTCTGAAAACCATTGTTTAGACGCCGAGGGCAGACATGTTTCAGCGGCTAAGAATCGCCCCTTACCAGACGCTCACCTAATGTCTCCTTCTGACCCAAAGCAGTCGTTCGAGGGTGGATACAACATAGTGTCTTACTGACGCAAATTGTCAGTAGGAGGTGATAAGTCTGCTGTATCATACTCGCGCGGCGATGGCGCTTATCCGCATTCGTGGAGACGAGGGATCGAAAGGGTATTGGAGAACGGGCATGGAGCTATCGGTAAGGATTGCCTGGAGCTTGCTCGCGTTGATCCATGTTGGGCCAGCCATGTCAGCTTTCGTGCCCAGCATGGTCGAAAAGCTGTATAACATCTCGGCCAAAGGCGAGACTGGCGTCCTGTTGGTCCATCGTGGTGTACTATTCGCTGCGATCGTGAGCGTGGCTGCATATGCAGTAGTAGACCCATTAGTTCGCCAATTGGCCTCGATTGTACTTGGAATGAGTATGTTCGGTTTCCTAATCCATTACATACGTGCTGGTGCTCCAAGTGGAGGTCTTCGAAAAATCGCGATCTTTGATGCGATCGGTCTTCTGCCACTCAGTTGGGTTCTATTCGACGCTTGGATTTAACCATCATGCGTCACTGGCTTATGCCTCCTCCCGACCGACGCAGACCTCTTCCAATTCCACCGCGGCTCCTAAACCTCATCCCGATCCGGCGCTGAATTCATCCATGTAAATACCGGCCTCAAGGGCACAGCCCAGCCAATCCCCGCGACGACAAAGAAAATCAAACTCATCCATTTTGGCGCCGTGGCCAGCATCGAGCCGATCGTTGCGGCGCCCCAGACCCAGAATCCCAGGAAGAGTAGAAGGATGATGCTGGCGACAATTCTGCGCTGCGATTGAGGCATGAACTGTAATTTCCTGTTCCTGCGACCGTGTGGCCGGTTGCTGTTCGTCTTCAGAGCTTCAAATAGAGCGCATTATGCCTGACGCAACATCACCTGTCGCCGCACGCTGGATTCAACGCTGGCTAATCCTGATCGGATTGATGGTCTATGCCATGATCCTGATCGGCGGCGCGACCCGTCTTACCGATTCCGGTCTGTCGATTACGGAATGGGCGCCGATTAGAGGCGCATTACCGCCTTTGAGCGAGTCCGCCTGGCTGAGTGAGTTCGAAAAGTACAAGACAACGGCCGAATTCCAGCAACAGAATTACAATATGAGCATGGCCGAGTTCCAGTACATTTACTGGTGGGAATGGGGCCATCGCCTGTTCGGTCGCTTGATCGGCCTGGTCGCGATTGGCGGCTTTGTCTGGTTCCTGGCCAAACGATGGCTGTCTCGTAAATGGGCTGTGCGGCTCGGCGTGCTGATTGCTCTGGGCGGTCTGCAAGGCTTTATCGGCTGGTGGATGGTGGCGAGCGGTATTGGCGAGACGGACCGTTTGGATGTCGCGCCGTATCGCCTGATGACGCATTTTGGGCTGGCGCTCTTGATCATCGCCATCACGACCTGGTTCTGGCTGGATTTGAGTGAGCGAAGACGAATTGAAATGGCGCCGCCGCTCCGTCTATTGGCTTTCGCGCTATTAGCGCTCACCAGTATGCAAATGCTGACCGGTGCGCTGGTCGCCGGTCTCGATGCCGGGCGCAGCTACACCGATTGGCCACTAATGGCAGGCGAATTGGTACCATCTCACTATATCGAGGACGGTCTCGGCGCGCGGAGCGTCTTCGAAGGCCGAGCCGCGACACAGTTCAATCACCGCATTGGCGCCTATGTGTTGTGGGGACTTTCGTTCTACGCAGCGTTCCAATCACGCGGCAGTGGTGCTTTTCGTGGGTTTGCGATCATCGCCGGTCTGATTACGGCCCAGGCGGTGTGGGGCATTGTCACCTTGGTCAATGCCGCGCCTTTGCCCATCGCTTTGGTGCATCAGGGCTTGGGTGTGATCGTACTTTTAACTGCGATCTCGCTGGTTTGGGCTAGTCGCGCGCAGATTCTGACGAATAGCCAAACGGCGTCAGCGTAACTGTACTCGGGTCAATATAAGTGACGGTGTGCACGCCATCGCGCGTCTCCCCGCCTATCACCAAGACGCCGCCCGGATAGCCGCCACCACGTGCGTCACCTGTCCCGGCCATCGCGACGGGGATTTGCGGTGGGCGAACTGTAATGCCATCCAGAACCTGGAAATCCACGGGCTCACCATCTGTGGTGATCAGCGTATAGCCGCCATATTCATCAAGCAGGAAGCGATAGGTTTTATTGCGATGCTTGAGATCTGCCGCGCTGAGCACAGGGTCTGAATAAGCAACATCTTCGGTATCTGTCAGCACGCAGGCGGAAATATTGGCATTCGCCGTCGCGGGTTCATCGAGCAGAAGGACGAGATTGTCGCCGACTTCGACGACACGGCCGAGTTTCAGTTCGGCCGGGGCGTCTGCGGTCCAGAATCCAATCCGCATCACGCCATCACGTTCAAATGTCGGTCCGGCGCTGCACAGCCCCAGAATAGCTGAGCTCGTTCCGGCGTCCAAAGGAAAGGGCAGGGGTTCGGTCAGAGCGCCGCCATGAATAAAGAGCGACAGCGTGCCATCAAAGGTAATTCCGGGAAACACGATAACCGATGTGTCCTGAAGGCGCATGAATTGGCCATCGGCCACTTTTGAGACGCTCATTTCGGCCTTGTCGGTGACGCGTTCGCCTTCGAGGTCAAGGAATTGCAAACCGCCATCCGAATAGGCGACAGCGACGGTTGAGCCCAATTCACCGGCGACACCAATCGATGTAATCGGTGTTTCAAGGTCATTTGTTTGCCAGACAGCAGGCAAAACGAGGCCGCCTGGATCGGCGGAATCTGTAGACTCTATCGGCGCTTCCGCAGTATCAGGTGCCACTGGTTCTGAGCCTGGGCTACAGGCGGTGGCAAGGAAAAGCAGAATCAGCGCCGAAGGCGCGTTGACAAGGCGTTTCGCGGCGCGTAGATGCGGGCGCTTGAACATTATCCAATAACTCCGATTGAGAGGCTCCGGCGGAGCAATGAAAACTTATAACGCACCTGCCGACGTTGAGAACAAATGGATCGTCATCGACGCGACCGATGTCGTGGTGGGTCGTCTTGCTTCCTACGTCGCCAAACGTCTGCGTGGCAAGCACCGCGCTGACTTCACGCCTCACATTGACACAGGTGACCATGTCGTCGTGATCAATGCTGAGAAAGCAAAATTCACCGGCAACAAGCTGGCTGACAAAGTTTATTACCGTCACACGGGACATCCGGGTGGTATCAAAGAGACCACAGCTGGCAAAATTATGTCTGGTCGTTTCCCAGAGCGGGCGATCGAAATGGCTGTAAAGCGCATGCTGCCGAAAGAAAGCACTCTGGCCCGCAAGCAGTTCGGTAAACTGCGCGTCTATGCTGGTGCCGAGCACCCGCACGAGGCGCAAGGACCGGAAGCGGTCGACTTTGCGGCGATGAACTCCAAGAACACGAAAGTCTCATAAAGATGGCTGAAACTGCACAATCCCTGGAAGACCTGAAAACGGTCACCGAAGGCGAAGACGCCGTTGAGCTTGCCCCAATCACGGCTGAGCCGAAGATTGACGAGCATGGTCGGTCTTATGGCACTGGGCGTCGTAAATCTGCGACGGCCCGCGTCTGGCTCAAGCCAGGTTCCGGCAAGATCACGATTAATGGTAAAGACCAGGAACAGTATTTTGCGCGCCCGGTTCTGCGCATGGTGCTCGAGCAGCCGCTCATCGAAGCGGATCGTCGAACCCAGTATGATGTGATTGCGACGGTCAAAGGTTCTGGCCTGTCCGGTCAGGCTGGCGCTGTGCGTCACGGTATTGCCCGCGCCCTCGTCAATTTTGAGCCGGAACTGCGCCGCACGCTCAAGCCGTTTGGCTTCCTGACGCGCGACCCGCGTGTTGTTGAGCGTAAGAAGTATGGCCGTGCGAAAGCCCGTCGTAGCTTCCAATTCTCCAAGCGCTAAGCGTTACGGTTTAATCGAACACGTGATCAAGGCGCTCCGATGGGGCGCCTTTTTCGTATCTGAAACAAGGGTTTGATCATGAGTGATGAGACAAAGCTGAAAGCCGCCGTTTTAGGCGCGTCAGGTTATACCGGCGCCGAAACCGTTCGACTATTGGCGGGGCACCCGCGCGTTGATGCGGTGGCGGCGACAGGTCACAGCCTGGCCGGAAAAGCTTTGTCGGAGATCTTTCCGCATTTGGCGGGACCCACTGATTTGTCGGTGGTGAAAGCTGAAGATGTCGATTGGAGCGGGATTGATGTCGCCTTTGGATGTCTGCCGCACGGCACCAGTCAGGATCTGATCGAAACGCTGCCAGAGCATGTGCGCGTGGTGGATCTGTCGGCTGATTATCGTTTGCGGGATGCCGATCTATATGCGGCGACATATGGCCGTCCGCATCTCAACGCCGCACGAACGGCAAAGGTGAAATATGGGCTGCCCGAATGGCGCGGCGAGACATTGCGCGGCGAGACAATAGTCGCGTGTCCGGGGTGCTATCCGACCGCCAGCTTGCTCGCTTTATTACCTGCGATTGATCTGATCGATCCGGACAGTGTGATTATTGATGCCAAATCCGGCGTGTCCGGCTCTGGGCGCGGATTGAAAGAGGGCAATTTATTCTCTGAAGCCGCAGAAGGGGCGCACGCGTATGGCGTTGGCCAACATCGCCACGCGCCTGAAATTGAACAAGAACTCAACCTCCAAGCCGGACGGAGCGATATCGGCGTCACCTTTACGCCGCATCTCTTGCCCATGGCACGCGGCGAACTCGTCACTTGCCACATCCGCGGCGATGTTGGCCAAGTGCAAGCTGCGCTTGAAGCCAGGTACGCCGACGCGCCCTTCGTTACGGTTTTACCCGCAGGGTCCGCCGCGCCGGATACGAAACATGTCCGCGGCACCAATCATTGTCGCATCGCGGTCTATCCGGACCGGGTCAAAGGCCGTGTGGTGATCGTTGCGGTGATCGACAATTTGGTCAAAGGCTCATCCGGGCAGGCAATCCAGAACCTCAATCTGATGATGGGCTGGGACGAAACGCTTGGGCTGGCTGGACTGCAAGCGCTGTTTCCATAAGGAGCATGTGTCATGGCGATCGCGGTTAAGCCCATTCGGCACAAAGACGAGGCTGTATGGCGTGCAATATGGACCGGGTACCTGGACTTCTACCATTCTGAGGTCAGCGAAGATGTGTATCAGAGCACGTTTCGACGCCTGCTCACCGATGGAGAATACGAACCGACCGGCTTGATTGCCTGGGATGGTAACGATGCGCTTGGCCTGGTGCATTTCATGTATCATCGGCATTGCTGGCGTCTCGAGAATGTCTGTTACCTGCAAGACTTGTTCACGACGCCTGAAGCCCGTGGCAAAGGTGTCGGCCGCGCCTTGATCGAAGCGGTCTATGCTCAGGCTGATAATGCTGGATGTCCTGTCGTTTATTGGACGACGGCCGATGATAATGACACCGCTCGGCGTCTGTATGATCGCATCGCTACCAAAACGCCCTTTATCAAATATCAACGCTGACCCATCGCACCCGGCGACTGGGGTGTGTTTGTTCAGCCACAAAAATCATCGGCTCAAAGGGCAGCGCATCAAACAGGTTGCAATCTCGTCTCAGATGCGCTTTTAGGATGTTATATCATCACTTTTAGGGTAAATCATGAACCGTAAACTTCTGATGGCGGCCGCTGTAGCGCCGCTCTTGATCGGTGCCGCCAATGCTCAGTCTTCGGACGATGATGAGCGCCGCGAAACCACTGTTATCGTCACGGCACCAGGCCCAGAGCGCAGCGCTGATGAGCTCGTCGGCAATGCCACCGCCCTGGGTCGCGAAGAGATTCTCGAAACTTTGAGTGGCACGCTCGGGGATACGCTGGATCGTCAACCTGGTGTCTCGACAACCTTCTTCGGGCCCGGGGCCAGTCGGCCGGTCTTGCGTGGTCTTGGCGCTGAGCGGGTCCAGGTTCTAACCAATGGGATCGGCGTGATAGACGTTTCGGCGGCCTCGCCCGACCACCAGGTCACGGCGGATGGTATCGACGCTGAAAAGATTGAAATCCTCCGCGGACCGGCTGCACTGGGCTATGGCGGTCAGGCCATTGGCGGTGTCGTCAATGTTGTGGACGGGCTGATTGTCGAAGAGCTGCCGGAGGAAGAGATGTCGGCGGACCTGTTTGGCGCGTATAATAGCGTCAATGAAGGGACAGAGCTGGCGGCGCGCGGTCAATTCACGGCCGGACAGCTTGTGTTCACGCTATCGGGGTCGATGCGAGATTTTGATTCTTACGATATTCCAGGTTTTGCTGAGTCCGAAGAACTTCGCGCGCTTGAAGAAGCCGAAGAAGAGGGCGAAGGTCACGAGGAAGAAGAGGAAACGCGTGGAACCGTCGAGAATTCGTTTGTCGAAACGCAGACGCTTGCAGCTGGCGTAAGCTGGGTTAGCGATGACGCGTTCTTCGGCATCGCTGTCCGCCAGCAGACAGCAGAATACGGCCTACCAGGCCATGGCCATGAAGAACATGGTGAAGAAGAGGGCGGCGAAGGCGAGGCAGTTGAGGAAGAGGAAGAAGAGAACCCATTCATCGACCTCGAACAAACGCGCTTTGATCTGCGTGGTGGTGTTACCATCGACAATGGTTTCCTGACCGATGTGATCGGGACGCTGGCCTTTGTCGATTATGAACATACTGAGTTTGAGGCGCCTGGCGAAGCGGGTACCGTTTACGCGAATGAAGGGATCGAAGGCCGGGTCGAGTTCGATCACGTCCTGGGCGGGTTCGAGGGCGCCTTTGGCGTGCAATATTCCGACCGTGAATTTAGCGCTGTGGGGGAAGAGGCCTTCATCACGCCGACAGATATTACCAATTGGGGTGTATTCCTGTACGAAACCCAGGAATGGGATGATGGCGTTGGCATCGAAGGCGGTCTTCGCATCGACAATGTTGAATATGACAATCAGGCGTTTGGTTCAGCCGATTTTGATTTGATCAGTGCCTCGGGCGGCATTCACAAACACTTTGAGGGTGGTTTCTGGCTCGGCGGCCAGCTCTCATATACACAACGTGCACCGAGTGAGAGCGAGCTGTTCGCATTCGGTCCCCATCTTGCCACCGACCAGTTTGAAGTTGGCAACCCGAATCTCGGTGAAGAAACCGGACTGAATCTTGAGGGTACTGCGCGCTGGCGAGGGGACAATGGCGGCATCGGCATCAACTTTTTCATCACCGAGTTTGAAGATTTTACCTACCTGACACCTGGTCAGGCCGTCATCGACGGTGTTCTGACGGATGAAGGCGACGGGCTACCCGTCTTCCTCTTCGTGCAAGAGGACGCAACGTTTATCGGTGGTGAAATTTATGGCGACGTGTTCATCGAAGATGGTTGGTTTGGCGCTGATTGGGATTACTCCGCCAGCCTCGATTTCGTAGATGCGGAGTTGGATGATGGCGAGAATGTACCGTTCATTCCGCCGATGACTTTGCACAGCGATCTAAGTGCTGAATGGGGGGCTTACGAAGTGGGCGCCGCTGTCACCATTACCGGAGATCAAGGAAAGACAGGCGCTGGTCAGTTGAATACAGACGGCTATGCGACCTTGGATCTGCGCGGCGAAGTTGATCTGTCAGATTTCGGCGTCGGATCAGACGGCACAGAGGCCTTCATAGAAGTTCGCAATGTCACAGATGAAGAAGTTCGATTTGCGACGTCCGTGCTTAAAGACCTCGCGCCTGCGCCGGGTCAGAATGTTCGTGTTGGCGTGAGGCTGGCTTTTTAATGGCGGCTCGAACGTCAGGAGCGGCGGTGATAGATGGCTCGGCGATTGCGCTGTCCGGTCTATGCCTTCTTCACTGCCTGGCACTCCCCTTATTGTCGGCTGTTCTCCCAATTGCCGGCGTCTGGGCGGAGGCTGAATGGTTGCACAAAGCGTTTGTCATCGCCGCTCTTCCTTTTTCCCTGATTGGGTTGAGCTCCAAACGGATGACGGTGCCCATCGGTGTTCTGATCATCAGTGGGATCAGCCTGTTAATCTTGGGTGCATTCGTCGAGTCGCTGCACGATTACGAACTCCACTTAACGGTTGCAGGAGGCTTGCTGTTGGCTGCTGGGCACGCTTTGCGGTGGAGCAACGTCCCCACGCATGGCGATTAATTACTCATAAGAACCAACGACGAATACACCCGCGAAGCACCGTGTGTACATGTCCGCGCCAGGATGAGATCCGCCGATGTCCTGGAGGCGCTGTACCCACTCCTGTTCAAGCATAGGAAGCCTGATCGTATCCGATCAAACAATGGTTTCGAGTTTATCGCTGCACGCCTGCAAGGCTGGCTCACAAAGATCGGCATCAAGCCGCTGCGCGTCTATCCCGGAAGTTCTTGGTAGAATGGATACAATGAGCGCTTCAATGGAACGCCGCGCCGTGAAATCCTGAATGCCGAGTGGTTCTCCTCAATCGGTGCTGTCAGCCCAACGCGAACTCGTATCCAGCATCGAATGCAACACAGTCGATGGGTTTGACAGGTCACTCTCTGCGCGTCGCCTCGAACTGTTCTATTCGTTGAATAGCCTGTTCCAGTCGTGACACGAGATCCGGCGAGGAAGATGGGCCTCCCAGGTTTGGCGACAAAACATGCGTGCCATGCTGCGCCCAAATCGCCGCAACGAGATTTGTGACCACCGGCTCGATATTCTGGTCATCATGCAATCTCAATGTGCGCGCTGAATAGTCCAGAGTGCCATAAAACACGTCCCGAACTGTCCAAAGCTCCGTTAGTGGTTTTAGGTCGCCGCGATCGACGCCTCTGGAATACAGACTGTCGAACACGCGGACGTAGGTTTTGATCTCTTCCACGGTGGTTCCCACGTCTGCCGACACGATCCGTAATGAATGCGTAAGGTCGATCATGTCGGCTTGATCCAACAGGGATTGAATGTGAAAACGCGCCAGAGCGAGCATCGCCTCACAAGGCGGGTCGATACCGTCGATTTCGGCCCAGGCGTTCAAGGTCAAGTCGTGCCAAAATTCCGAACTGATGGCGCGCATCAGCGCGGCTTTGTTTTTGTAATAAAGATAGATGGTGCCTTCAGCGATCTGCGCGCCAGCGGCAATCTCTGACATGCGTGCGCCTTCGTAGCCTTTCTTAAAGAAGATCTGTCTCGCGCTTTCCAGAATGGCTTGCTCTCGGGCTTCGACTTTCTGCCGCCGAGTTGTTGTGCGGGCGATTGAGCTCAATCCATCACCTTTTTGGTTTTGAGTTTGACGCTTCGTCATCTCAAATTGAGCTTGACTTGTCAATTATGAGGGATACTCATAATTCAAGGTTCACATCAAGTTGAATTCAGTACGGGAGGATGGCGCGACATGACAGAGCGCGTGGTGCGCATTGGTGGCGCAAGCGGATATTGGGGCGAAAGCGACATGGCCGTCCCACAATTTCTGTCGGCGGGTGACCTCGATTACATTGTGTTCGACTATCTTGCAGAGGTGACCATGTCGATCATGGCGCGGGCGCGTGCAAAGACTCCACACCTTGGCTACGCCACCGATTTCGTCTCCGCTGTGATGAAGCCGAATTTGAAAGAGATTGCGCGTCAAGGCGTCAGAATTATCTCCAATGCTGGCGGCGTTAATCCAATTGCCTGTGGTGCCGCGCTTGAGGCCATAATTGCTGAGCAAGGGCTGAACCTGAAGGTTGCTGTCGTCGCGGGCGACGATCTGCTCGATCGCGCTGAAGAGCTGGCCTCCCAGAAATTCGCAGAGATGTTTTCCGACGCGCCATTTCCGGATGTCGGCAAACTTGCCAGTGTGAACGCCTATCTTGGTGCGTTTCCAGTTGCTGAAGCGCTCGCGGCCGGCGCAGATATCGTTGTCACCGGGCGCTGCGTCGATAGCGCCGTGACGCTGGGCGCCTGTATTCATGAGTTTGGGTGGCGCCGCGACGATCTGGATTTGCTCGCCAATGGCAGCTTGGCCGGTCATATTTTAGAGTGCGGTCCACAAGCCACGGGTGGCAACTATACCGATTGGGAAGACGTCGCTGACACGTTGTACAATGTCGGATATCCGATCACAGAAATCTCCGCCGATGGCAGCTTTGTCTGCACCAAACCTGGTTCTACGGGAGGCACGGTCACCGTCGGAACGGTCGGTGAGCAAATGCTATATGAGATTGGCGACCCGGCAGCTTACATGTTGCCGGATGTGGTGTGCGATTTCTCGCAGGTCGAATTGACCCAATTGACCTCAGACCGCGTCCGCGTCTCAGGCGCAAAAGGCCGCGCTGTGCCAGACACGTACAAAGTCAGCGCCACTTATGAGGATGGTTGGCGCGCGGGCACGGTGATGTTTTTCTATGGTGAGGCCGCCAGTGACAAGGCGCGCGCCTTTGCTGATAGCGTTCTCCTGCGCGCCCGCCAAAAGTTGCGCGCTGTGAATGCACCGGATTTTACCGAAACTTTGGTCGAACTGATCGGGGATGAAAGCGTTTATGGTGACTATGGCCGTCCAGCGGCTTCGCGATCCGTCGCGGTAAAGGTTGCCGCCAAACATGAAGATCGACGGGCAGTCGGCATGCTGCTCAAGGAGCTCGCCGGGCATGGTCTGGCGGCGCCGCCCGGATTGTCCGGCTTTGCGGGCGGGCGATCGCGGCCATCGCCGGTGCTTCGCTTGTTCTCATTCCTTATCCCGAAGCGTGAAGTACCAATCGCGATTGTGTCCGAAGGCAAATCCATCGCGCTGCCACTAGCTCCTAATAGTGAGCACGTAGTGGCCAATATGGAAACAGTTCCCGGTCCGATCCTGCCGGATCACGATTCAGATGACCTGGTCTCACTTCCCTTGATCAAGCTCGCTTACGGGCGCTCCGGAGATAAAGGGAACAAGGCGAATGTTGGCATTCTGCCTCGCGACAAATCATATGCCCCCTGGATATGGGCCGCGCTGACCGAATCAGAAATTGAATCGCGCTTTCAGCATTTTCTGAAGGGGAAGGCCCAGCGTTTTTACATGCCGGGCACCGGTGCCATGAATATCTTGATGGATGATGTGCTCGGCGGGGGCGGTGTCGCGTCCTTGCGCAATGATCCGCAAGGCAAAGGCTACTCGCAAATTCTGCTACAGACCCCAATCGCTGTTCCACGCACGCTGGCGGAGGCACTTTAGGCATGGCCGTGTACAAGTCTCGAATTGTTCCAAGTTCTGAAGCATTTCGCGAAAACCGATCCGATATGCTGGCACTGATCGATCAGCTGAATGACTTGAACGGTCGTACGCGAGGATTGTCCGAGAAACGGCGCGCACGGTTCGAAGCCCGGGGGCAGCTGACGCCTCGAGAGCGGCTCGCGCGACTGCTCGACCCCGGGATGCCTTGGCTCGCAATGGGCAACTTGTCAGGCTATCTGTCGGACGGCCGGCCGGAGGAAAAGTCGCTTCCTGGATCGACGGTGATTTGCGGAATTGGTTTCATCAATGGCACGCGTTGCATGATCGTCGTCGACGATAGCGGCATCATGGCTGGTGCGATGACGGGGTCGACCGGATACAAGATCATCCGTTCTGAACAGATCGCACTGGAGCAGAAGCTCCCCTATATCCACCTGGTCGAAAGCGCGGGCGGCGATCTGGTGAATTACCGGGTTGAAGGGTTTTCTCGCGGCGGTGCCCTGTTCGCAGGGCAGGCTAAGTTGTCCAAGGCTGGCATTCCGGTCATCTCGATCTTGCACGGTTCGTCGACCGCTGGCGGCGCCTACATGCCCGGCATGAGTGATTATGTCGTCGCCGTGAAAGGGCGCGGCAAAGCCTTCCTGGCCGGGCCGCCCTTGCTGAAGGCAGCCACTGGCGAAATTGCCACAGAAGACGAGCTTGGTGGGGCTGAGATGCATGCCTCTGTGTCGGGCCTCGCTGAATACTTGGCCGAGAATGACAAGGACGCCATCATCATGGCGCGCGAAGTGGTCGAGCGATTAGGGTGGAACACGCGGTGTCCGAAACGCATCATGGAAGACGTTGCGCCGCCGCTCTACGATCCTGATGAGATCGCAGGCGTCGTGCCCGTCGATTATCGTAAACCATACGATGTGCGCGAAGTTGTGGCCCGCATTGTTGATGGATCCGACTTCGTTGACTTCAAACCGCGCTACGGCGTCTCGACGGTGTGTATCCAGGCCAATGTGCACGGCTTTCGGTGCGGTCTGATTGGCAATAATGGGCCGATTGATCCGGCAGGCGCGACCAAGGCGACGCAGTTCCTGCAGCTCATGGATCAAGCCGACACACCCGTGGTTTTCCTGCAGAACACGACAGGCTACATGGTCGGCACGGAGTATGAGCGTGCTGGCATGATCAAACATGGATCGAAGATGATCCAGTCGGTCACCAACATCGAAGTGCCCCGTCTCACTTTCCAGATTGGCGCCAGCTACGGGGCTGGAAATTACGGCATGTGCGGCCGCGCTTTCGAGCCTGACTTCCTGTATTCCTGGCCCAATGCCTCGACCGGCGTCATGGGCGGCGAACAAGCTGCGACCGTAATGTCCATCGTTGCGGAGGGCGCGGCGAAAGCTGCGGGGAAAGAACCGGACCGAGATGCGCTGGCCAAACAAGAGGCGCATCTCACGCACCTGTTCAACAGTCAGTCGAGCGGCTTCTACACGTCAGGCCACGATATGGATGATGGCATGATCGATCCACGCGATACAAGACGCACGCTCGGTTTTCTGCTGGCAACAGTGTGGGAAGCGCGGCACCGCAACGTGCGTGAAAACAGCTTCGGCATCGCGCGGCTATAGGGGGCAAGAGATGACAGATCTTCCTGAAGTGAATGCCCTTGATCTCAACCTGACCAATGGCTGGCTGACCATCTGGTTCAACCAACCCGAAAACCGCAACGCACTGTCAGCCGAACTTGTCGGCGATTTGCTCAAGACGTTGGAGTCGGTGAAAGACGATCGCACGGTTCGCGGTATAACCCTACGTGGGCGTGGCGGCGTGTTTTGTGCGGGTGGCGACCTTAAGTCCTTCAAAGCTGGTCAGCAAGGCGGACAGAGTTATGAGGATGTTGTCCAAAGCTCAATCAGCGGCGCTGACATGTTCGATCTGGTCAATCGAATGCCGCAAGTGGTCATCGTGATCATCGAAGGCGCGGCCATGGCCGGCGGATTCGGGATGGCGTGCTGCGCTGATGTGGTGATCTGTGATGCGAATGCGCGCTTCGCCATGACCGAGACGGCCATTGGACTAACCCCCGCACAGATTTCGCCTTTCGTGATTCAAAAGCTTGGATATGCCACTGCGCGCCGCTTGATGTTGACCGCGGCACGGTTCGATGGACGCCAGAGTGCCGAGTTCGGGTTTGCCGATTTTGTCGGTGAGACGATCGAGGATCTCGAGGCGCATGAGCTGCAAATTCGCAAACAAGTTCTGCGATGTGCGCCAGGTGCGGTGGCCGACATCAAGTCTTTGATACTCGCCTTGCCGCGTCTGAGCCGTGACGAGGCCATTCAAGCCGCAGCAGAGAACTTTGCCGGGCGAATGCTGAGCGAGGAAGGAAAAGAGGGTGTCGCCTCTTTCGTCGAAAAGCGAAAACCAAATTGGGTGGCCGAGCCGTGACCGAGATTTCAAAAATACTGATCGCCAATCGAGGAGAGATTGCTTGCCGCGTCATCCGCACGGCCAGATCGCTCGGTATCAAAACGGTCGCGGTTTACTCCGACGCCGATGCTGGTTCACCGCACACACAACTCGCAGATGAAACCCGGCATATCGGCGCCTCGCCAGTCGGAGAGTCTTATCTCGTCCTCGAGAAGATCATAACCGCCGCGCGCGATAGCGGCGCCGATGCTATTCATCCTGGCTACGGATTTCTCTCGGAAAATGCGGCGTTCTCGAAAGCTTGTGCGGACAATGACATCCTGTTTATTGGGCCTCCGGAACTCGCAATCAATGTGATGGGCGACAAAGCTCGGTCGAAGCGCGCTATGCTTGATGCGGGTGTGCCATGTGTTCCCGGGTATCAGGACGAAGATCAGTCTGACGAAACGCTGATCGCCGCAGCCAATAAAATCGGTTTGCCGGTGATGATTAAGGCGGCGGCAGGCGGCGGCGGGCGCGGCATGCGCCTTGTGCACAAAGCCAAGGACCTATCCAGCGCGATCAAGCTGGCACGATCAGAAGCCGAGAACGCGTTTGGATCGGGCGTCTTGATCATTGAAAAAGCGATTCAGAGACCGCGGCATGTTGAAATCCAGGTCTTTGCCGATGCGCATGGCAACGTCATTCATCTCGGCGAGCGAGACTGTTCCGTGCAGCGCCGTCATCAGAAGGTGATTGAGGAAGCGCCATGCCCGGTGATGACACCTAAATTGCGCGAGGAGATGGGCGCCGCCGCCATTGCTGCTGCGCAAGCCGTCGACTATCGCGGCGCGGGCACGGTCGAGTTTTTGCTCGATGCGGACGGGGCGTTCTATTTCCTTGAGATGAATACGCGATTGCAAGTTGAGCATCCGGTGACCGAGGCTGTCACGGGCCTTGATCTTGTCGCCATGCAAATCGCCGTCGCTGAAGGCAAGCCGATCGTGCTCTCTCAAGACGATGTGCGAATGGACAGCCACGCAATTGAGGTGCGTTTGTATGCAGAGGATCCGGAAAACGATTTCCTGCCAAGTACAGGCTCGGTCTTGCTCTGGTCACCGCCTGAAGGGGAGGGCATTCGCGTCGATGACGGTATCGCAACCGGCTCTGAGATTTCACCTTTCTATGACGCCATGGTTGCGAAAATCATCGCCACGGGCGACACGCGCGCAGCGGCGCTGCGACGGCTCCAGGCGGCGCTTGAAACGACCGCATTATTCGGCCTGGCGAGCAATCGCGATTTCCTGATTGATGCCATCTCGCAGCCTGCCTTTCGAAATGGCGAAGCGACAACCGCCTTCATTGCCGAGACCTATGGCGATGCTGGGTTTCAAAGCGATGTCCCAGGACCAGAAGTGTTCGCCGCGGCGATTGCACTGGACGTCGCAACGCAGCAAGACACCTCCTACGCGGACACAATTGCGGTGCACCCGGAATTGCTCAATTGGTCAAGCACGCGCGATTTGGAAGCCTCGGCGGACTATCAGATCGGTGACACCTGTGTATCCGCGCGAACCTCTCCGACCGCCAATGGGACACGCGTGGATTTAGGCGATGCGACGTGCGACGTAATGGTTCAGTCTCGAAACGGCACGCGCGCTGAATTGTCGATTGACGGCAAGGCCGTTCACTTGAGTTATATGACCGACCGGGATGGCGCAGTTCATATCGCCACCGGGACAGAAACACGAACGGTTGAGAATCTTTCGGCTCGATTGCGTGTCAGCGACGAAGAAGGCGGTGGCGGCACCGTTTTGTCGCCAATGCATGGTAAACTTCTCGAGCTAACAGTTTCGAAAGGCGACACAGTCAGCGCCGGACAGAAATTGGCCGTGTTGGAGGCCATGAAAATGCAACATGAAATTATTGCTGCCGTTGATGGCATCGTCGCCACGGTCGCCGCCACGATTGGTGAACAGATCGCAGCTGATGAGCTGATCTTAGAAATTGAAACAGAAGAAGGAGAATAGGCGATGATGAAATCACCAATCTGCGAAATGTTGGATATCGAGTTTCCATTGCTCGCCTTCACCCATTGCCGGGATGTTGTGGTTGCTGTGTCTAAAGCCGGCGGCATGGGTGTGTTCGGCGCCGTCAATCTGCCGCCCGACCGCTTGAAAGAAGAGCTGGACTGGATTGTTGCGAACATTGACGGCAAGCCGTTTGGCGTCGACCTCATCGTACCGAATAAATTTGAGGGCAAGTCCGAGGGTTTTGACGGCGACCGCTTGTTGAATGCCGTTCCCGACCAGCACAAAGAGTTCGCGGCTGGCATTATGCGCGATCATGGCATTGAGGATGTCGACTTGGAGTCCAAACGCAGCAACTCGCTTAGCTTTGCGCGCAATCTTGGAGATGACGGCGCGCTCTCGTCCATGGAAGTGGCGTTTCAATATCCCATCAAGATGATCGTCAACGCTTTGGGCGTGCCGCCAAAATCCATGATGGACATGGCCGCTAAACATGGTGTCGCCACAGGCGCGCTGGTCGGCGCAAAAGAACATGCGGTCAATCAGGTCAGCGCTGGCGTTGACGTCCTTATCGTCGCCGGCGGCGAAGCAGGCGGGCATTGCGGAGACGTCTCGACGCTGGTTCTTATTCCCGAAGTGGCACGCGCTGTGCGAGACATGGGACAGAGCACGCCCATTCTCGCCGCGGGGGGAATCACAACGGGCGAACAGATGGCGGCGGCCATGGCGATGGGCGCTGCGGGCGCCTGGTGCGGTTCCGTTTGGCTGACGACGAGTGAGGCGGAAACCAATCCGATCGTGAAAGAAAAAATGCTGTCCGCGTCTTCACGTGACACTATTCGCTCGCGGTCACGGACCGGCAAGCATTCGCGTCAGTTGCGCTCGCCTTGGACCGATGCCTGGGAGGCAGAAAATGCCCCCTCGCCGCTGCCAATGCCATTGCAATCTCTGATATCAGAACCAGCGCTGTCGCATATCGATAAGCTGAGCCAGGGTGGGCATGAAGGCGCGAAGGAACTCGCAACATATTGGGTTGGTCAGGGCGTGGGCTTGATGAGCCAGTCTATGTCGGCGGGACAAGTGGTCCAGCAGTTCAAGGAAGACTATCTCACAGCCTATGAGCGGCTGATGCAGACCATGGATATGAGTTAGCGGGAGACATCAGGATGCAACAAGCTGAAGATTTCAGAGCCGAAAGCAAAGCCCTGTTTGTGCTTCTAGACCAGGCAGATGCAACGCGGTTTGGCGAACCCACCTTGTTCAAGGATTGGACGATCAATGCGGTGCTGCAGCATCTTCATTTCTGGAACGAGATGGCGGGACTGCAGCTAACCAATGAAGCTGAGCTTACGCGACGCCTCGGTGATGTGATGCGCCATGAGAATGGTATGCGGGGCTTCGAACGCGCGCATTTCAATGAGATGAGGGGCCGCGAACTGCTCGAAAGCTGGCATGAAGATGTCGACCGAACGGCCGATTTGTATGCAGACGCTGACCCAAAGGCGCGCTTGAAATGGGCCGGCCCTGATATGAGCGCGCGCTCATCCATTACGGCGCGACTGATGGAGACTTGGGCGCACGGTCAGGAAGTGTATGACCATCTCGGGGTCGAACGCGAGAATGCCGATCGCATTCAAAACATTGTCGTGCTCGGCGTGAACACATTTGGCTGGACTTATAAAACCCGAAACGAAACGCCGCCTGGGCCGATGCCGTATCTGGAATTGAAGGCGCCGTCCGGCACTGTCTGGACCTATGGCGACGAAAGCGAGACCGACCGCATTACCGGGCCAGCGGATGAATTCTGTCAGGTGGTGACCCAAACGCGCAACGTAGCGGACACAGAGCTGAGCGTCATTGGCGCAACGGCGCAGGACTGGATGTCCAAAGCGCAGTGTTTCGCTGGCCCGCCCGAAACGCCGCCCGCGCCCGGCGCACGCTTCCGAAAAACGGATAGAGGATAAGACCGTGGATTTAAGCCTAAGCCCTGAATATGAAAAATTCCGCGACGACATCGCCAAACTCCTGGACGAGAATAAGGACAAGGCGCCGACGCAAGCTGATCGCGGGATGAAAAACGAGCGCCGCATGGCGTGGCAAAAATGGCTGATTGAAAATGGTCTCGCAGCACGGACCATCCCGAAAGAATATGGCGGATATGGCGCCGAGCCCGACATTCTGAAATCGCGCATCATTGCCGAGGAGTTTGCGCGCTCTGGTCTGCCAAAGGGGATTGCCAATCAAGGCGTGTCGATGCTGGTGCCGACGCTGCTCGAGCTTGGCACGGAAGAACAGAAACAGGCCTATATCCGACCGACCCTGCATGGCGAGATGATCTGGTGCCAGGGCTATTCAGAGCCAGGCGCCGGGTCAGATCTCGCGTCGCTGACAACCAAGGGCGAAATTGATGGCGATGATTATGTCATCAATGGCCAGAAGATCTGGACCTCGACGGCCAAGCAGGCGGACATGATTTTCTGTCTCGTGCGCACCGAGCCAGAAGCCAAGAAGCATCATGGCATTTCCTACCTCATCTTTTCCATGGATACGCCGGGGATCGAAGTGCGCCCACTTGTGGATATGACGATGAACGCGAACTTCAACGAAGTCTTCTTCACGGATGTGCGGGTGCCTCGGCATCAGATTGTCGGTGCTCCTGGGCAGGGCTGGCAAGTCGCCAACGCTACATTGACGCATGAGCGCGGCATGCTCGGTGACCCGAACGCGGCCAAGACGCGACTGCTCGCCATTGCTGATCTGATGCACAAAGAAACCATCAATGGCGAGCGACTGATCGACAACCCGGTCTTCCGCGATCGTCTGGTTGCCTTGCAGGCCCGGGTCTATGCCATGCAGGCCAATGGCTTGCGCGTCATGAGCGATCGGATCAAAGGGGAGAGCGCCGGAATGGCGGGTCTCATCATCAAACTTCAGGGCTGCGAGCTGAACCATGAGTTGGCGCGTCTCGCGATCGATGCAATGGGCGAGTTTGGGTTGCTATATGGCGATACGCCCTATCTGCGCGATTTCGGCGAGTGGCAGGCGAAATACATGTACGATCTCGGCCTGATCATTGGCGGCGGGACCGCGCAAATTCAAAAGAATATCATCTCCGAACGTGGTCTCGGCATGCCCCGCGAACCGCGACCGGCCGTGGCTTAGGAGGGCGCAGAGATGGAATTTGGACTCTCAGACGATCAGCGCATGTTTCAGGACTCGATCAAGGGCTTTCTCGACTCCGCCGCGGCCCTCGACGCCGTGCGCCAGGTGGCCGATGGCAACGCCGAGATCGGGCGCGCCATCAACTCTGGCATGAACGAACTTGGCGTTGGCCAGGTTCTCATCCCAGAAGGCTATGATGGTTTGGGCCTGGGGTTGCTCGACGCCGTACTCATTCAGGAAGCGCTCGGCGCTGCGGTCGCGCCGGTCAGTCATATGGCAACCGCCATGGCAACGATCGGCATCCGTGCTGCCGGGACAGAGGCTGAAAAGGCTGAATGGCTGCCCAAAATCGCATCGGGCGAGGTGCGTTTCGGGGTTGCCGTAACGGAGCATATCGGCGCCCGCGAAGGCGCAGGTCTGACGGCCGAAAATGGAAAGCTCTCGGGTAAGAGCCTTTTTGCTATCGAAACGGCAGATGCAACACACATCCTGGTCGCTGATCAAGATGGACGCTTGCATATCGTCGCCATCGCTGACGTCGCTTCCCGCACACCCCACCTGACCATCGATCGCACGCGCGACTTGGCGGAACTGGCTTTTTCGAATGCCTCAGCAACGATGCTGAGCGGGGAGAACACGCCCGGCTATGCGGCCGACCGCGTCGTTGAAGCGGGCCGATTGCTGCTTGCGGCGGATTCGCTTGGGGCCGCGCAGTCGATGCTCGACCAGGCGGTGGCATATGCCAAGGAACGCAAACAATTCAATCGCGTCATTGGCAGTTTCCAGTCGGTAAAACATCTGTGCGCAGAAATGGCCGCGCACCTGGAACCGGCGCGGGCATTGGTCTGGCATGCGGCACACGCCGTCGACGAGAACATGGAAGAAGGCGCGATGATGGTCTGTCTGGCCAATTCGCATCTTGCCGAAGTTGGCACATTTGTCGCGCGCACCTCAACGGAAGTGCATGGCGGGATGGGCTTCACCGATCTGGTTGGCTTGCATTATTGGTTCAAGCGCATCGGCGCGAACCGGCAATTGCTGGGCGGCCCCGAGAAAGTCCGTGAAGACGCTGCGCGCCTGCAGGGATGGGCATAGCGGTTATTGCCAGAGCAAAACTGATTACAGAATTCGCGTTGCTTGAGCGAGCGCCAGCGTACGGATTTTGTCAGGCTTTGGCGCGGCGATGCCGCGGAAAATCGAGGCTTAAAGTATCAAGTTCACTTCGTTTGAAAATGCTGCCACATACTCTGATTAAAATATGTGTTGCGACGACTCATTGACATCGCATATCCCCGGTCCCCGGTCCCCGGATGTATGTACCAAACAGACCTACGTCCCGTTCGATCCATTATGCCGTTCCAAGTCTAATGCCGCGATTGACGCATTCCTCTCGGAAGTTGCGGTAATGCTCAATCTCCGAGCTGATGCTCGCAGAGATAAAAAACATTGAAAAACAGGGAGGTAAGTGGTGGTTCGGGGGAGACTTGAACTCCCGACCTCACGATTATGAGTTGTCCAATAATGCTTCCGCAAGAAAAAATAGAAATAAAAAACAGAAGGTTAGGATTATTAGAAAATCAAAGACTGTCACGCAAAAGCGCAAAAAACCGTAGTTTGCGTTACAATTGCGTTACACTTTCATCGAGCGGTAACGCTGATGCCGAATCCACCAAATTGTTCGACGTGGAGCTTCAAGCGTTGTCACGCAGGTAGGCGTGCGCCGCTGTTTTTCTTCCATGCATACTGCGCGATAGACCCTCTTGCGTTTGTCACGCAAACTGATCGGAAAGTCCCACGAAGCGCTGGAGATTGGCCGCCCAATAAATCGAAGACGCGGGTTCTCAGTCGACCAAAACTTCAACTCATGTCGTCCCGCATTCGCGCGTTGCTAATGAGGCTCAAGGCGATCGATCTAGCTACGAGAAAACAAATCGAACCGTATCCGAGGAGCGTAAGCAGCCATCCAATGTCTGGAACAAAAAGTCTTATCGCTTCGATGGGAAGCCCGAATTGACGGGGAATTAGAGCCAGCACCATCCAAGCAATCGCGGCTAGCAAGATGCCGGGTAGGACCAGTTGGGCCGCGCCGAGCCGACGAGTCGATGATTTGCTCAAATGCCTGGTGACTGCGTTTCGGCAAAACAGACCAATCCAGACCATTAGGCCCGTTAACATAGCCCCGACGACTATCAGTTGGATCAAAGAAGGCCGCTGATCTTGAAGTCCTGGCACGGGCAGATCGAAAGCGACTGCAAATGCATCCTCAGTTAGCGCTGATGTATCCCCTGCGAGCATGCCCTGGCTTGCGTTCGCCATGATCGCGAAACCTAATCCAGTTTCTGGAGCAAACCCCGCAAGCGCGCTGTAACCACCATTCATGCCATTATGTTTGGCCAACGGACCGAAGTCAGACTGGAACACCATCCAGCCTGGACCATACGTGGCGCCGATGGGCATATCCGACCCGTTAGCCCAATCATCTTCCCAAGATGCAATCGCTGAGTGTTCGTCCATGAGCGCGATCAAATAGCGCCCCATATCGTCAGCGGTGGTGTAAACTGCGCCTTTCGGTCCTAAAGCCGAGCCAGGGGAGAAGCGAAATGCTTTGGGTTTAGAGAAAATGAACCGATAGGGGGTCGCTGTTTCTGGATCGCTGTCGCGCAAAATCTCTGAGCGATTCATGTTCAGGGGCTTAAAAATCCGATTTTCGATGATCGCTTCAAACGAAGATCCTTCGACCCTCGCGAGCAAGTTCCCCAAAACTTCGTAGTTTGCGTTCGAGTACTCAAACGAATGTCCAACAGGACGATTTAGCCGATATCGTTTTGTCTGCGCCGCCACTTTGGCCAGAGTACCCTCCGATCGACTCTTGCTCGTTTGGTGTCGATTTCCGTCGAACATGGAAAAACCACTCGTGTGCTGCATCAACTGCCTTATGGAGATCGTGTCCGATTTTTTCTTCGTTACGCTTCGGAATGCGGGCAAGTGGCTGACCACTGGATCGTCTAAAGAAATGCGCCCGTCACGCTCCAGTTGCAGCAGTGCGTTAGCGACGAATGACTTCGACACCGATCCAATAGCGAAGATCGTGTTCGATAACACCGGGGTCTCAGTTTCGACATCGGCCAGGCCAAATCCACGGGCGTGAACCACGCGTCCATCTTCAACCAGAACGACCGCTGCCCCAGGAATACGCGTCTCGACCAAACGTGCCTCTATGATCCGATCAATCTCTTTAGTGCGCTGATCTGAAAAGTGCTCGCCGTGGGCGACATGATCGAGAGTGAATGCCACGCATAACGCTATCAACCACCGCAACTTCACCTATTTGTCCGCCAATTGGGTCGCGACCAAATTTACAAGTAAGTCTATTTGTGAATGGAAGAACTTTGGATCGCGTGACAGTGGCACATCGAGCGACATGCCTCTTAAGAACCATTGCGTTAGTCGCACGATATCAGTGGAAGAAAGTGCACTGTCAGAGTGAACGACAATCGTCCTGCGCGCCGCCCAACCGAATATCCGCAATGCTCTGAGTGCCGGCCGGCGCATATGATGTGCTATAACCTGATCCGTACGCGCTGCGTGTAGAAGCTCCATGTAGACCTTCCCTTCGGCGCGCATAAACGCTTCGTCCCAGGCAGCATGCAGTAGTTGACGGATTTCTGTCACCGAGTGCGAAGAGGTAGGCCATGACCGTGCGAAGCGTTGGAACATCTGATTCACGATCACGATTGCCACCGCTTCATAGAGGTCGTGCTTGGTTTTGAAGTGGTGCAAGTAAGCGCCGCGCGAAACGCCGGCCGAACTCGTAATTTTGGTGACCGTGGCACCTGCGAGTCCGTATCGGTCTATCGCGTCAATCGCGCCTTTTATTATTTGGTGCCGCTTTGGATTGGTTCGCACACGTGAACTTTTTGTGGAAGTCGGTGGACTATTTTTCGATGCGTCAATTGCTTGTTTCCGCCTGAGAGGAGAGACCCGCGGTCTACGTGCATTGATCCTGTACCTGTTCATCCTGGTCATGATTGCCATGAAAATTCGGCGTCGCCAACTACCGCCTGGATGTCGCTTTAAAGCCACAACTAGAAGCAAACGGCGAGTCAAACCGGATCTGAGATTGAGAATAGGTTGCAATAGCATCTGCAACAGTATAGCCGTACCGCAAAATTGGGAATTCAATGAGGATCAACATGATCAAATTTGCAACGGCTGCGTCACTCGCGGCGCTTTTGACTGCGGGTGCAACGGCTCAGGATATCAGTACCGGCGACGCCGATGCGGAGGCACGGCAGGATACGGTCATCGTAACAGGTCAAAAGATTGACCGCTCTCTCCAAGATACGCCTGAGAGTGTCGCAGTCGTGACGCAAGTTGATATTCAAACACAGAACATCAATGACTTGGCTGATGCGATTTCGCGGACTGCGAACATCGCAACGCGGTTTGATGACCGAGGATTTTCCATTCGCGGTATCAGCAATGAAAACGTCAGTGGTGCTGGGTTCTCCGATCTCGCAACGATTTATGTCGATGGTGCGCCCATTTCGCGCGACGCCGTGCGCGGCGGCCCTTTGAATATTTGGGATATTGAACAAATCGAGTTCTTGCGCGGTCCCCAATCAACGCTGCAAGGTCGAAACGCATTGGCTGGAGCGGTCGTTATCAATACGGCGGAACCAACCTATGATTGGCAAGGGCGTGCCCGCGCCGTTTTCAGCACCGGCGATGAAGAGCAAAGATTCGGCGCTGCCATTGGCGGGCCAATCATTGAGGATCAGGTTGCGTTCCGCTTGGGGGCGGAAGTCAGCGAGACGGAAGGACTTGTCGAGAACACGTTCTTGGGTGGGTTCGAAGATGAAAATGAAACGCTCAATGTTCGCGGTAAGGTGTTGATCGAGCCAAGTGCAATTCCGGATTTGCAAGTACGCTTGTCCTATACTCATGATGACCGAAAATTCGGTGAGACGATTGCATTGTTCGACATCCCTGATGCAAACGATAATCGTCAGTTGCCCGTCAATCGGCCATATATGGATGATACAGTATATGATCTCGGCGTTGCCACGATTGACTATGATATTAATGACCGTCTCTCCATTAAGTCTATCACGACTTATAGTGAACTCGAGAGAGAGCGTTCAGGTGACACCGACCGCACACCGGATGATCTGGAGTTTTTTGGTCAGTCGATCGATACAGAGTCGTTCACTCAGGAATTCCTGCTGAGCTACTCCGGTGACCGTCTAGAAGGCGTACTTGGAGGGTATATTTCCCAAATCGACAGCCAACAGTTTTTCGACTCCACATTTACATTTGACGTCGTCAGTCAGGCGAACTTGGGGCCAACGGTTGCGGGGCTTGTGACTTTGCAATTGGTTGAAGCAGGCATTCCGTTGCCGGTTGCGCAGGCGCAGGGACAGCAGACTGCCGCTGCGGTGGTTCCGCTTTATGCCGGTGGATTCTTGATTAACGCGGTCCAACAGAACCCCGTCGAAGTGGAAACGCAAGCAGTCTTCGCTGATTTCACTTACGACCTAACCGATAGTGTCAGGCTGTTTGGTGGGTTCAGATACGATGTGGAAGAGCAAACCATTACTACAGGCAATGAAGTGAGCATTGTAACGCCGCTTCCAGATCCATCAGCGTTTCCCCCGATTGCTGCTGTAATTACGCAAGTGAATGGCCTGCTTGTTGCCAATGCTCTTGACGCGACAGAGGAAGAAACGACGTTGCAATCTCCGAGTTTCGACGCGTTCCTCCCAAAATTCGGGATTGGCTGGGATATTGATGATCGGCGCAGTCTGAATTTTATTGTTCAGCGCGGATATCGTTCAGGCGGTGTTGGTATCAATGCGGCGACCGCAACGTCTTATACGTTTGATGCAGAATATACATGGAACTACGAAGCTTCATTCCGAAGCAAGTGGCTCGATGATCGATTGACCGTCAACGCCAATGCCTTCTTCACCGATTGGACAGACCAACAAGTCAACGTGCAACTAAGCTCGAACACATTTGACACTGAGACACAAAATGCGGGTGCGTCCGAGGTTATGGGCCTGGAAATCGAAACTCAATATGAGGCTACGGACAATCTCGATGTGTACGGTTCAATCGGTATCGCAGAATCTGAATTTACTGATTTTTGTGCGACCGTATCGATCGTGAATACCGATGGTCTAGACACCTGTGAAGTGAACGGTGCGACGGGATTTGATTTTGCAGGAAACACATTCATCAACGCTCCTGATCTCACGCTGGCAGGTGGATTTACCTGGCAGAAGGACAACTGGATCGTGAACGGTAATGCGAATTTCGCATCTGCCTCCTTCAGCCAGCTCGCCCGCCCACAAGAGCAAAAGACAATTGATGAGCGCACACTGGTGAACTTTCGTGCGGGGTGGCGAAATGACAATTTCGGTATTTATCTAACAGGAGACAATGTGTTCGATGAAGAGTATGCGACGTCCTTGTTTACATTCGATCCTGCGAACAACTTCACAGATCCACAGTTCGCGAGATTTGGACGACCTCAAACATTCGCATTGCAGCTCGAAGCCACGTTTTAAGGGGGATGGCACGCGGAGGAGCCGTTTGTGAGCGGCTCCTCCAGCCAAGAATAATGCTAGTCGTCATATCTTCTCTTTGTCTTTTGTATGTGGCCTGTGCTTTGTTGTATCAAGCAGATGAGCGCCGTGCGGCGTTTGCTCAAATCAAAGAGTCCAAGTCGATGCGGTACGGATTGCGCTCCGTCGCCGCGATCCTGTTTCTCGTTTCGCTGATGTCTATGGCGCCGCTTCAAGGATGGCTTCGCGGCGTGCCGATTTGGCTTGGAATGCTCAGCCTGGCTTTTGTGCTGGGCTTGTTTGTTGCCGCCCAAAGGCCGGGCTGGCACGCTCCCAGTGCGATGCTTGCGGCAGGGCTCGGTTTTGTTGCATTCGGTGGAGCAATGTTATGAGTCCAGTGACTATCGGCATTTTACTCGTCATCGTGGGCCTGCTTGGCGTGGCAACATGGAAGGCGCCGCGCCTGACTAGCGTAATATTATGGTCTCTCGTTGCCGCTATCCTTTTTGGGGCTGTCTTATTGCTGACCCTGCCATTTGAATTTCGATCGCTAGCCTTGTGGCTGTCGTTAGCGGTGCCATTGATATGGCTCGGCTTTCAGTTCTTTTGCTACTGGGACAAAAAAGGCTGGCGTGTGGCGAGCGCACTGATAACAATTTCAATCGTTAGCGGCGTTGTCGTCGCTATGGTTCCAGCTCCAGTTTAGGGTAAAACTATGGATCGCGCGCGTCACCTCCGAAACTACGACCTCCACTCGTGGACAGGGATCACGCTCGGGTTGATTGTCTACATCGTCGCCCTAACCGGCACTTTTGCGCTGTTCGACAATGAGATCAAAACCTGGGAAGATCCAAACTTGCGCGTCGCGATCTCCGACGAAACGCCGCCCATCAATGAAGTGTTCTCGACTTGGGTTGAAGAGACGTCTGCGGGCGGTACCGAGTTGGAGTTTGTTCGTCTAAATTATCCCACAACTTATACGCCCTATTTTTGGGGATTCATTCAATACCACGATGAGAATGATGAGCATGTGAACGCCAATCAGAAATGGCATGCTGAGACGGGCGAGCCGATCGCGGAGCGTGGCAATGGCTTGTCATATTGGACGTTAAATTTTCACCGCGATTTTCTTTGGCCAACTTTTCTGGGTGGCCGCCAAATTGGCCGCTGGTTGGTTGGGATTGTCGGGGTCGTATTGATGCTTGCAATTTTATCAGGCGTGGTCGCGCACACAAAAATTCGCGAAGAAGCGTACTCCATGCGTCTGAAGCGTTCACAGCGATTAAAATGGCAGGATAGCCACAAAGTGGTTGGGCTGTGGGGTTTGCCTTTCTACGCCATGATCGCCTTCACCGGAGCTTTTTTGGGCGTCGTTGGGCTGGTTTCGCAATTGGCCGCCGCAGTCGCCTTCAAAGGTGACATCGACTCTCTAATTGGTGCGGTATTAGGTCCAGAGGCTGAGCGAACCGGTGTTCAGGTTCAAATGTTAAGTGCCGATGAAATAGCGCAGATTCGCCATCCCGAAACTGGCGTTAGACCACAGAGTTTCGTCGTCCGGAACTATGGTGATGAAACATCTGAGATCGACATTTTCTATGCGCCCGAGACGCAACTGTCGACGGTTGAGATTATTTCCGTGGATGGCGCGACAGGCGAGCGCATTACAGACGATCCCTTCAAAGAACAGCCCTTAGCGGGTCATTTTGTGAACGCCATGTCGCCTCTGCACTACGGAACATATGGAGGTATCTGGTTGAAGTTCTTATACTTCGCACTCGGTCTTTCATTGTCCGTCATCACGGCGCTTGGATCGATGATGTGGATAGAGCGACGCAAGCACGGCAATGAAGGAACCAAGTCTGAGACGTTTTACAACCGACTTGGTTACTTCAATACAGGCGTGATTATGGGGCTCCCGGTCGCGGCTATTTCAATCTTCTACCTTGATAAACTCTATGTCGGAGCAGAATCAGGACGATTGGCGGCAACTGGATCCGTGTATTTGGGAGTTTGGGTAATCGGGCTGGTCTACGCCTTTATTCGTCGGAACGACTATTCAACGACGCGGGAGCTTTTGATGCTAACCGGAGCGCTTGCGATGGGGATACCGGTGTTGAATGGCATCACGACAGGTGACTGGTTCTTCGCGCATCTAAGCGCTGATCACAGCATCGCCGCCTGGGTCGACTTAGGAATGTTAGTTTGCGGTGCGGTGACCATCGCAGCGGGATATCTTTCTCCCGCTGAGCGAAAAACAAAACGGCGCCCCAATGCAAAAATAGCGGCAAGCCCTGAAGCCGCCGCTATTCCCGCAGAGTGATATAATTGAGTTTAGTTTTGAACCGCGATTACCGCGTTCGAAGCCGCGACGGTGACCGTCGCCAAATCAGCGTCCAATGAACCTGGGCGGACCGCGCTTGGATAGGCGTCCTCCAATTTTGCGATGGCATCTAAGATGGCGGTCGCAGCCGCTTGGTCTTCGACGGCGATCGCATCTGCGCTTTGGAGAAAGACTGCTTCACCTGCTTTGAAGAACCCATAGCCGTCGAGATAGGGCTCATATGCATCGGACTCGAGTGCGATCCGGTACATGTCTGCAGCGCGTTCGATCTGATCGACCGCAACACCCGCCGCGACACTTGCGTCGCTCGCGTCTGTCGCTGGAGCTTTTTCAGCCGCTGCCCGGAGCGCGGCGATAATTTCGTCTGCGCGTGCGTTGATCTGTTCCGGTGTTTCGCCTGCGAAGATCGCCCCTGAGGTTGCTGTTAGGAGATCACTAAAGTCTTCGACACCAAGTTGGTCGAAGACCTCAGCGCTCTCGAACAGCACTTCGGATACTGGGTGGGCAAACATCTCAGCAGCGGCGTCGTTTTCGCCGAGCGCGTTCGCATCGCGGGCCGCGATGATGTGCGCTTCTGTGATGGCTAGAATGGACAGAAACACCACAGGATCTGTCAGCGCCTCAGTGATAACTACCCCGCCTTCGCCTTCACCAGCTTCTGTTCCAGCCGGTTCCGCCGCTTCGATTGGTGGCGTTTCAGCGGCAATCTCTGTTTCGGGGGCGTCGGCTGTGGGTTCCGGGGTGCCGCAAGCCGCGAGCGTTCCGCCTGCAAGCGCGACACCGAGACCAAGCTGAGACCAGCGTTTTAGTGTTGTTGTCATCACTGTTTTCCTAGATTGTTGAGTTCAACTACAAGATCAGTATGACTGTATTGATAATCATTCGCAAGTAGGAATTCGATGCTCATCACCATTGCAAACGTTCTCGACGAAGCGGGGCTTGAAAACGTCCGGAGCTTGATCACGACCGTTCGGTGGAAAGACGGGACCGAGACCGCTGGCGCTACTGCGCGCGAGGTCAAGCGGAACTTGCAAGCCGATCTGACGAGCCGCACCGGCGCTCAGCTTCGGGACCAACTTGCCCAAGCCATTTCGAGCAACGCGGTCTTGCAAGCTGCTGCGCAACCCTCACGCTTTTCCAAGCTTCTCCTAAGCAAA
Source organism: Pseudomonadota bacterium (assembly GCA_039818185.1). Classification (GTDB taxonomy): domain Bacteria; phylum Pseudomonadota; class Alphaproteobacteria; order Caulobacterales; family Hyphomonadaceae; genus Henriciella. The sequence continues at coordinate 23,062 of JBCBUI010000006.1, read as the reverse complement.
ACGGAGGAGGGCGGCGGATATGGTTTGCACGTCGACAATGCGCTCATGCCACTCGGTGATAGTAAGATGCGGACAGACCTGTCATTCACACTCTTCTTGTCCGATCCAAAAAAGTATGCAGGCGGCGAGCTACAAATCGAGCATGCTGGGCAGTCATTGAGTTTGAAGCCGGCTGCTGGCGACTTGGTGTTGTATCCATCGACGAGTTTGCACCGTGTGAACGAAGTCATTTCCGGAATGCGCCTTGTCTGTGTGGGTTGGATTGAAAGCCGCGTTCAGCGTCCAGATGATCGTGAGCTTCTGTTTGATATGGCTAACCTGAAAACTGCGTTGGCGAAACAACATAAGCCGCAGTCGCCAGAGATGCTCATGTCAGCAAAAATTCTCTCGAATTTGATCCGTAGGTTCAGCTAAATGTCGGTTTGCGTGCTGTTTTGAGCGCCAGCGCGTTTGGGTCGAAAAAAGTAAGCCGGTCATCTGCTTAGGCCTTTTATCAGGGATGCTTGCATTGCATCTCAAAATATGCGAATGAGTTGCATATGCAGAACAGGGCTTGGAAAAATCGTGAGTGATCTAATCCAAAGATGCCTTGATGCTGGACTCAGTATGACGACAGCGCGTCGTGCTATTTTACGGGCCTTGGAAAACTCAGAAGATCATCCCGATGCGCTCATGCTGCACGATCGCGCCAAGGAATTCGATCCGACGATTGCCCAAGCCACAGTTTACCGAACCATGCGACTACTGGAACAAGAGGGACTGGTTGAAAAACATGATTTCGGAAACGGGCGCGCCCGCTACGAAGAAGCCGAAAAAGAACAGCACGATCATCTTATCAACCTGAGCACCGGTGAAATCATTGAGTTTCATGACACAAACCTTGAGGCGTTAAAGATTGAAATCGCAAAAAGGTTGGGGTTCGATTTGAAAGATCATCGGTTGGAGCTTTACGCGGTGCCAAGAGAATGAGGCTGCAACTCGCCATGCGTTTAATCATGACGATGATCATGATCGGTCTCGCGGGGCTCATACTGTGGAGATCGCAAATCAACGGGTGGGGCTCGATCGTTTGGCTCGCATCGGCCATACTCATGATGGTCATTCGTTCTCCCTACGCCGCTAGGAACAAAGAAAACGAGATCACCGAGCGATTTGCGGTCAGCAAAGAACGCTTCTTACTCTTGCTCGTGTCTGTGGGTGGTACGCTTCTACCTATTCTGCATCTTTCGACCGGGCTGTTGCGGTTTGCAAACTATGAGGCGCCGAACTGGCTGCCCGTGGTCGGCATTCTGTTCTTAGTGCCGGGGTTCTGGTTGTTCTGGCGTAGCCACGCAGACCTTGGACGCAACTGGAGCGTTACGACGGAGCTCCGTGAAGCGCATACGCTGGTTTCGAACGGCGTATACAAGCATATACGACATCCCATGTACTCTGCGATTTGGCTGATTTTTCTAGCCTATCCTTTTCTCATCCAAAACTGGATTGTAGGTGCAGCTGGAATTGTCTGCTTTGCGATACTCTACGCGGTTCGTGTGCCAATTGAGGAGGCGATGATGCGTCAGGAGTTTGGCATTGAGTACGAAGAATATTCATCTCGAACGGGGCGCCTTTGGCCGCAACTATCGAAATGAAGTGGAATGAGGCATATTTGCACTTGATAATCATTCGCAACTATGTTGAGGTCTCTTCACGCAGATAGGAGACCCAAATGCTCGGAACGCACGCGGATACCATCGCTTGGTTGGAGCGCCAGCTCAAAGAGCTCGAAACCTGGCGACGAGACTTGATCGGTGAAGGCGCATGCGAACCATGCCGATTGGAACAAATCGACCTTCACCGCACTTGGTTGGAAGATCAGATCTCCCGCCTGGTCGACGCAAATCTCAAACCCGCCACATAACCCCTTTGGGCTGCAACATGTCTGATGTCATCGCGCTTTTGACGTCAGCCTCTTGGCAGCAAATCTCCTCCCAGACCTTGAGCAACATGTTGCAGCCCAATCCTCGAAAAGGATTTTCGAAATGAACTCCAGTCTTGTTGCCCACAAAACGCTGACAGATCTTGGTCCAGGGGCGCAAATCGCAACATTTGGTTTTCGTGCTTGTGCGTTTGGTCAAACCCGGTGCTGTTGTTTGCTGAATCTTTTCAAAGATTTCTTTGGTGCGGAAATTGGCGGGCCTGTATTGGGGCGTTTCATCAGACTCGCCGAGTGTCTTGGCAACAATGGCCTGAGACGGATAGACTTGACCGTTCCGAATGCGATTACGTTCACCCATGATGAGGCATCGCTCTTGAGCGCCCTCTCATCGATGCAACACGGTGCCTTTGCGCAAGCGCGTGCGCACATGACATGGCTCTTGGCACGTTCTCCACAGTCCGACGAAATGAACATTATTTCCGATTTGGCGAATTTCTTTTCAGCGCAGGACATGATCGTTCAAAGCCCTGAATATGAGTCTATGCCGGCACAGCGTGAGACCGACAAGCGACCGGCACTCGCCCTGGTGCAAAATGTCTGGTCTCCGTGATTTGGCGAAGCCGACCTCAGGAGAGGCATTGATGGTGCCGGATAATCCCTATCTTTTGATGACGTTTTTAGTCCTGAAACGGGAACGTCTTTCGCCTTCGTTCATCCGAATTACGTTCGCCAACCAAGATGGTTTGAGTTTTACCAGCTGGGGTCCTGATCAACGCGTAAAACTCTATCTGCCGGAGCCTGGAACCGCCCCGCCAAGACTGCCGCTAACGGACTGGAATGCCGTTTGGCAAAAACTTGATCAACACATTCGACCTGCACGCCGGTCCTATACGATCCGACAAGTTCGACCTGATCGAGGTGAACTCGATATTGATTTCGTAGACCATGGCGTTGAGGGACCCGCCTCTGCTTGGGCGTTTCACGCGAAACCTGGCGACCTCCTGCAAATCGCGATTCCAAACGGCGCTTTCAAGGGCAAGCCAATTGGTTTCGAGTGGCGTCCGCCACAAGGTGTATCGCGGCTCCTGCTCATGGGCGACGAAACGTCGTTGCCGGCGATCAGCAACATCCTCGAACACATTCCTGAAACGGTTATATCGATTGATTGTTTCGTTGAGGTCCCTCGACCTGGTGACGACGCGGCAGCGGGAGAGCTGGCGAGCCGCATTACCTGGCTGCCACGTTGTGACGAACCGCCCGGCGCGAAACTAAAGCAGGCTCTGGGCTATTCACAAATGCCAGAGCTTTCGCGATTGAAACGCCTGCATGGTTTGGAAAAATCGGTCGATCCCAATGAACGGATGTGGGATCCGGCGGTGGACACGAGCGGTCCCTTCTACGCGTGGGTTGCGGCTGAAGGCGGTGCGGTCAAATTCATTCGACACGCTTTGATGAAGGATTGTGGTTTGCCGAAAAGTGCCGTGTCGACGATGGGATACTGGTACCTCGGTCGGCCGTTTCACTAGTTCTTAGCTTCTACTCCACCGGCTGGGCACCGGTCACGATATGGACGTGCGCGTCCATGCGGACCTCTCCATCGATCAAGTGTTTTGAAAAGAAAGATGCGAGCTCCGAAAATGCCGCCCGAGCTGTGATCTGATCGCTTTGATCAAGCAACTGTCCAATCGAAAATGCGGTCAGCGCGAAGCGCGCTGCGGCGGTCGCATCCATGCCGCCGCCAATCGCGATTTTGTCTTTCCAACTCGCACTCGAGACATCTGCGAACCCGATTGACGCCAATAAAGAGACAAACTCATCGGCGTTCTGATATCGAAAAGGTCCGGGCGCTCCAGGTTCAGGCGTCGGTACAACGATATGGTTGCTCAATATGGTTCGAATGCTGGACATCCATGGATTTTCAGATGGCGGCCCCCAAACCGCAAAGCCAAACCGGCCGCCTGGTTTGAGCCATTGAGCCAAGTTTGCAAATGCGGCGTCAGCCGCGGAAAAGAACATGATCCCAAAGCGCGACGTTAGCCGGTCAAACTGCGCGGCCTCTTTGAGTGGTTGGCCTGCGTCCTGAACATGGAAATGTATCGGGACATCGCCATAGGCTTCCTTTGCCATTGCCGCATCGATGAGCGCGGTCGAAATGTCGAATCCGTCGACAGAACTGCCAGGATAGGCGTTGCGCGCAATCGCGATGCTGGTTTCGCCGCCACCACATCCAATGTCGGCGATCCGATACGGCGCATCCAAATCGAGCGCTTCTATCAAAGGCGCATTCACGGGCGCCAACATGGCCTCAAGAGGGACCATCGAATCTCGCCAGGCCTCTCCTCGATCGGTTGACCAATCAGATGCTGAAATATTCGCGACCATACTATTTCTTCCGATCAATGTGATAAACGAGCTTACCCTGAACACGCGCGCGCTCAATAGGTCCCATGGATTCCCGGGACAGTGAGTTGGCGTTTGCACCTTCAAGCCAAAGCGAGTCCGCGTTGACATCAATCGCGCGCTTAACGATTTTTCCAAAGCGCGGATGATTGATCAAAAGAACATCGCCATCGCGATAAATTGCGCTGCGTTTGAAGAGCGCAAACGCGCCCGGCGAGAGCATGGGGGACATGCTCTCGCCCGCCACTCGGATGAGTGACCAACCCAGCATTTAGTCAGCCAGAACCGGATATACGAGTTTGAGTTGCGGTGGATATGGGCATGTTTTCCGCGTCGTCTCGATCGACTTGGTGCGCCAGAAGATTTCTGCAAACTCGTTGACTTGCTCAACCAAAGCGAGGCCGTCTTCGCGGTGCACATCCTGCTTGCAGGCGCTCGCCTTTTGCATGATGGCATGGACGAGGGCGTGAACATTCGGATGGGCTTCAAGCAGAGGCGCCTTGAAATAGTCGCCCCATATGATGCGGATCTCCTGCTTCACTTTCTCCGCTTCTTCCTCTTTTCGCAGCGTGCAGCGCGCCCGAAGGTTGGCGAGGGCTACGGGGTCTTCGCTCGCGCCATCATGCGCGATATCCATGAGACGCACGACGGAGACGGCGGCGATCAAAGCCGGGCCGGGGTCGTAAATTCCGCATGGTATGTCACAATGAGCTGACGCACGCGTGATAAGGCCTTTGCCGTCGAGATAGTTGAGAATTGTGTAGATCATGGTGTTTTTCTTTCTTGGGGTAGAGTCAGTTTGCTGACTTTTTCCAGAAGGCGAGGGCGGCTGCTTTAGCATCCTCGACGATAGATTTGGTTTCGCTGTGACTGTCTCTGAGATCTGCCAACAGTCGCGGTAAGTGCTCTGCACATCCGCGCTTGAGGCTTTCTGGCGACCGGGCGCTGGTCAAGGCTTCTGTGAAAATCCGCACAGCCGATATGAGTTGTTCTCTTGCTGCTTTTTCGTCACCGCGCGCACGCCTCTGGTTTGCGGCATTCGTGGCGGATACGATGAGCATGGGAGGAGCGTGTGGTTGTACGAGTGCGTAGCCGTTCCAGGCTTCAGCGAATATCATACGTGCCTCGTGGTGTGCCTGATCATAAGCGACGCCCGCAGCGTCGAGATGTCCAGCATTGAGTGCGGCATTGGCTTGCAATGTCAGGCGTTTCCAGCGCGCGTCAAATTCTGGTTGAATTTGTTTTGCATGGGAGCGCGGTTCGAGACTATCCATTTCGGCCGTCTTTCAGATACGCGACGCATTTCATCGTAGCCCAGGTCCCGAGCGCGCCTGCTGCGAGGCCGATCAATGCAAATCCCCAAAGCGGTAGTTCATGAGAATGTGGCACTGGGTGGTCGTGAGCGAATGCGGGAAGGGCCAATCCCCCAACGGTCAAACTCGAAAAAACGATCGATTTCATGGAGCACTCCTTTTGCGATGGGTTGTCATGAATAGGGAAGAATTTCTCCAATGCAACTGATAATCATTCGCATATCACAAAATTTGTGTTACATGACCCCATCGGCGGAGAACGTTTGCGCGAGCAAAAAACAAAAGCCGGATAAAGATAATTGTATCTCGGAGGACTTGCATGGACGTTTTGGAAACCGACTACCTGATCATCGGGGCGGGCGCCTCGGGCATGGCGTTTGCCGATACAATCTTGTCTGAGACCGACCATGAAATGATCTTGGTCGATCGTCGAACGCAACCCGGTGGACACTGGGTAGATGCTTACCCGTTTGTCGAGCTGCATCAGCCGTCAACATATTATGGTGTGAACTCGCTGCCGCTTGGCGCGGACCGGATCGATACGAGCGGAATCAATGCAGGATTTTATGAGCGCGCTGGCGCGGCCGAGATCCAGCACTATTATCGCAAAGTCCTGGCAGACGTTTTTGAGCCGAGTGGGCGCATCAAGTTTCAATCGGCCAGCGACTATCTCGGGGCTCAAAACGGCGAACATATCATCCAGTCTAATCTAACTAGTCGCCAAACGCTGGTGAAAGTTCGGCGTGTCTTGGTCGATGCCACGGTGACGCAGTCCACCATACCCGCGCGCCACGTGCCGAAGTTTGATATTGATGACGGGGCCACGTTGGTGACACCTAATCAGCTCGTCGACATCGCTAACCCCAAAGGCATCACAGTGCTGGGAGCCGGAAAAACCGGCATGGATGTTTGTGTCTGGTTGCTCCAGCAAGGGGTCGATCCTGACGAAATTACCTGGGTGCGCCCACGCGATGTTTGGATGACGGACCGCACTTACGCGCAGCCGCTAACCATGGCCGGGAGCATGATCAAGTTTGGTGCGGCCGCGATGCAAGCCGCTGCGGCGGCGAGCGATGCCGATGACTATGCGCTGCGGATGGAGGAGCAGGGTATGATGTTTCGTGTCGATCCAACCATAGGAGCTGTCGTCAATCGCGGCGCGACAGTATCGCGCCCAGAATTGACGCTTATGCGGCAGATCGAGCGGGTGGTGAGGAAGGGGTATGTCCGCGCCATTTCGCAGACCCGGGTCATCATGGATGACGGCGAGATAGCGTCCAATCCAGGACGCGTATTTGTTGATTGCACAGCCCCAGGCTTAAGCACCGCACCAGCCTCGACAATTTTTGAAGATGGAAAGATCAGCCTTCATTTTACGACCCGCGGCGTCGCACCATGGAGTGCCGCGCTGGTGGGCTGTGTCGAGTCGCTCGGTCTGACGCTTGAAGAAAAGAACAGACTTTGTCCGGCGCTGCCGCGAACCGGCGATATGAGTGGCTTTCTCAATATTATGCGGATCGGGTTGCCGGTCGAGAATGAACGGCGCGCTGTCAGTGAGCTATCTGATTGGAGTGCGAAAGCCAGGCTTAATCCAGGGCGCGCTATTCCCGATCATATGAATGATCCAGACGTTCAAGCAGGCTTCGCTGCAATGTTTCAAAATTTCCAACCGGCTATGGAAAACCTCGATCGGATTTGCCGCCCATCCTAAACCGAGAAGACCAAGACGATGATTAATATTATTCGACGCAGCCATGGCTTTCAGCTCGATCATATCGGTCTGGGCGTGCCCAATACCGAAGCTGGTGTGAAATGGGTCGAGGAGAAGACCGGTGCGAAGGTTGACTTGCATGATCCGGAACCGGGTCAGTTTTACTGGAGTGGAAGCCTCGCGATCGGCGAACACTCATTCCTGGAAATCATCGGACCAAACCCGGATTACAAGAAGTTTCAACCCTTTGCGGCACTGATTGAAACCCTGTCAGAGCCACAGCTACTGTTCTGGTATATCGCGGTCGAGGATTTTGCCGCGTTTCAGGCTCTGGCGCGGCAAGAGAAGGCGAAACTCGAGAGGATAGAAGTGATCAATATCGAAGACGTTGATGCGGCCCAAGCCAGCTATCGGCGTGGGTTGATCGGTCCGGGCTTCTTGTCCGAACGTCCCAATGTCATTCAATGGCTCAAGCGACCCAATCGGGAGTCTCAAGAAGCGCCGGTCTGTAAATTGACGGATTTTCGCCTTTCGAATCCTCAAGCGGACAAGATCAATAATGTGTTTGAGAAACTGGGGATCGATGTGCCGGTCGCAAAAGGGGCGTCGTCAATAGGTGTCACGATCGATACTCCGAAAGGCCCTTGGTCAATAGAGAACAAGGGTGTGCGTTGGACCATGCCCGGCATGCTCGTGAACGTCGCTGGGCTGTGGTGGCGGACGCGACGCTAGCATCCAAACAGATTATGAAAAGCGGCGCCGCATCCGCGGCAAAACTGCAACAGATGCTAAAATGAGTCTTCTTGCAAACGAATTGCAATTGCAATAAGGATTTTTTCCGGCTAAAGCACTCCTCATCTCTAGTTGCGAATGAATATCATTCGCTATTCTCTGGGTTAGAGGGATCCAAAATGAAGTTTAATGCGAACAAGAACCGACTGCTTATTGCCACTGCGATTGGCTTTGCTGTCATGCTGCCGAGCATGGCTGTTGCTCAAGAAGAGGCGGACACCGCCAGCGAAACGGAAGCCAGTGAAGATGGCGAATTTCTCGGCGAGTTGACACTCGGCCAGAGTAAGCGGGAAGTGCAAACCGGCACCGCGACGCCGCTGACCACAATCAAGCAAGAAGAGATCGATGACCGTCAGGCCAACACGATTGCGGAACTGATCGACTCGGTGCCTGGCGTGACGCTGGTCAACGGACAAACGCCGCAAGGCTCGGGGATCAATATTCGCGGATTCGGCGCAAACAGCATTTACGGGACCGATCAGAAGGTGGCCGTCCTGGTAGATGGGGCAACAACTGGCGCCGAGGAAATCTATCGGGTCAGCAATCAACTCTTCACCGACCCGTATCTTTATAAGAGTGTCGATGTGATCCGCGGAACGGTTGGAAGCTTCGAATACGGATCCGGCATCGTCGGCGGGGTGGTTTTGCTCGAAACGAAAGATGCGTCAGATTTTACCGGTGGCGAACCTGGATTTGGCGGGGCGCTGACCCTTGGTGGTCAAACCAATGGTGACGGCTTCAACGGCTCAGGTATCTTGGCCTGGCAACCCAGCGAGAAAGCGGAGTTCCTTTTCAACTACACCTATCGTGATCAAGACAATCAAGAAGATGGGAGCGGAAACGAGATTGGGAACTCGGCGTTTGAATTGCCGTCGTTCCTCGTCAAAGGGCGTTATGCATTTGACGATACGCACTCGATTATGGCGAGCTATACCCAATCGGATACAGCTGACCGCGATGTGCCTTACGACACCTTTGTCACAGGCACGGACTTTTTCGGTAATGTCGACCGGGATGTGACCACGCAAACCGGATCTCTGTTCTACTATTTCCAACCGGCGGGGAATGACCTGATCGATGTGGAAGCCGCGTTGACTTATTCCAATCAAGAGATTGATCAAACGTACATCCCGGGCACGAATGGCTTCGGGAGCCCAGTTGGTTTTGGCGTCACCAATGCCGATCTACAGTATGAGCGTACCAAGCTGACCGTGAAAAACACGTCCTTCGTGCAGACAGGGTTGATCGAGCACGAAATTCGAACGGGTGTCGAATTTATCAAAAATGACCGGCTTGAAGCCAGCGCTGCCCCAGGCGGCACCGACAATCGCCAGGCGATCTTCATCATCGACAATATCGACTTCGGCAATGGGCTGACATTCACGCCAGCGCTTCGCTACGAGAACCAAACGCTGGAAACAGATTTCTTTGATTTCGATGCGGGTGCGCGGATTGCAGGCGAATTCGATGACAGCGCGCTTATGGGCGGCGCGTCACTGCGATATCAATTCGAAAATGGATTCGCAGTTTTTGGGAGCTACGCTTACACCGAAAGCCTTCCAATTCTGGACGATACGCCAACCACGGGAACCAGTAATCGGTCCAATATTTTTACGGCCGAAGAGGCTTCAACTTACGAGGCCGGTTTTAGCTATGACACGGTGGGCGTGTTCAACGAAAGCGATACGCTGTCTTTCAAACTCAATTATTACGACACGACACTGGAAGACATCACCTTTATCGGAGGGCTGGACGAGATTTCATTGCAGGGCGTGGAGATTGAAGGATCCTTCGCGACTGAAGGCGGCTTCTATGTCGACCTGAATGGGAACTTCTCAGACGGAGATGAAACCGATGTCGCAGGCGTTTCCGTAACCTATCGTAGCCTGACGGCGGACAGCGTTCGTGTCACAGCTGGTAAGCGGTTTGGCCGCTTCCTCGATGTCAGTCTCGAAGCGCTGGCGGTAGATGACGCCGATGTCTCTTTCCGTTCGGGGAATCCCGAGCAGGGCGATTCCTACAATATCTTCAATGCTCGCGCGACGGTGAGCCCACAGTCTGGCTTCTTGAAGGACACGTCGTTCCGTTTCGGGATCGAGAATTTGTCCGACGAAGATTATACGCCGAACCTGTCGACGCGAAAAGCGACGGGTCAGAATTTCAAGCTAACGGTGACCCGCCAATTCTAGGCATCTCCTCTCAGGAACCGTTTTCTTGGCGGAGGTTGATCATCCCTTGCGGATTTTCAGCCTCCGCACTTCTCGTTCGAGATGATCGAGATCAGACCTTCAGGAGTTCACATGGACAGTCTCTTTTCTCCGTTTCGAGCCCTCTATGATCTGGGTGGGCCAGTGCTTCTGCTTTTACTGGCAGTATCCATTTTCACGCTGACCGTGATCATTCTCAAGGCGTGGCAGTTCCGGTCGGCGCGCGTCAGTAAGGGACAGCAAATTCGCCAGGCGATCGCCAGCTGGGATCGCGGCGAACATGATCGCGCCTTATCTGAAATTCAAAGCTCAAGACACTTTCTGGCGCCAGTCATCGCACTCGGCATGCAAGAACGAAGCGGCGACGGCCTGACGAAACGACTCGAGTCCGAAGCCGAACAAAAACTACAACCCATGGAGGGTGGCTTTCGCATTCTCGACATGGTCGCTCAGCTTGCCCCTTTGCTTGGTCTGCTCGGGACTGTGATCGGAATGATCGAGGCCTTCCAAGCCTTGCAGGATGCAGGATCCCAAGTTGATCCAGCTGCCCTGGCAGGCGGTATCTGGGTGGCTTTGCTTACAACTGCTGCGGGGCTCACCGTGGCGATGCCAACTTCGGTCGCGTTATCCTGGTTCGAGGCGCAAATGGATGAAGCACGATCGCTCGCAGATTATGCGTTTTCCGTGATCAGCCGCCCGGTCAGCCAACCCAACGAAGTGGAGGGCTTGTCGCGGCATGTCGCTTAAGCGGGTCAGACGGAGGCGCAAAGCGTCGATCACGTCCCTAATTGACGTGATCTTTCTGCTGTTGCTCTTCTTCATGCTCGCATCGACCTTCTCCAAATTCTCGGAGATCGACATCGCTGTGGCAAATGCCTCTGGCATTGGTCAGTCATCAACGGATGTCGCTTCGTTGCATATCCAGTCTGAACGCGTTTTTTGCAACGAGACGGAGACCCCTGATGTCGAGCTGGTGTCGCGCCTGAGCGAATTGGGAGCTACGGGCACGAGCGGTGTCAGGATCAGTCTTGGGGATGACGTCTCGACGCAACGGCTCGTCGATGTGCTGTCGCTTGTGAAACAAGTGCCGGGTTTAACGATCCAAATCGAGGAGCCGTCATGAAACGCCAATTCAAAGCCTCGAAGCGCGAACCGATCATTTCCTTGATCAATATCGTATTCTTGATCCTGATCTTCTTCATGGTTGCCGGATCGCTCTCGGCCAATCGTCCGTCCGGGATCGAATTCGTTCAATCGGAAGGCCTGGATTGTTGTACCGAAGAAGACGCGCTCGATATCCTCGCGGATGGGACTTTGGTTCGGCACGGCGAGCGGTTGGCGTCGCTCGAACAGTTTATTGCCGAAACAGAATCCCTCGAGACGACGATTCGCTTGCGCCCTGACCGGGATTTCCCGGCGCGCGACTTGTTGCAAAGCGTGAGCACCCTGCAAGACGCTGGCGCCACGCATATCGTCGTGCTGACGGAGCAAGCAACATGAATGTTCGGATCGGTCCAGCACTTGCGGGCGCGCTACTCGCGCACGCGGGCGCGTATGCAATCATCCTCGTCAGCACGCCGGAGAAGGCTGACATAAAGATTCAAGGCGGCAGCATCAGTGTTTCGCTGACGTCCACTGACATGCCGGCATCGGAGGAATCTGAAACGGCCAATGAGGAGGCGACCGAGTCGGATGCAGATGATGCGTCCGGGGCCAGTCCCGTCGAAACGCCAACGCCTGAGCCAGTTGTCGAGCCCATACCCGAGCCAGAACCGGCTGAACCTGAGCCAATTCCCGAGCCAGAGCCCGAACAAGAGCCACCGGAGCCTGAACCCGCGCCCGAAGTTACGCCGGATGAACCAGAAGACGCGGTGACTATGCCAGAGCCGACCTCATCCGAACCAGCAGGAGAGGAAGCGACTGACAGCCAATCAAGCGAGTCTGCTTCCGTGGAAGCCAATGCAGCTCAGGAAGTCGTCGATCAATCAGAGACCGGTGCTCCGTCCAAACATGGACCACCCGTCGAATCCACCGCCTCAACTGCTGAGATTGCAAACGCCGAGCTCGGCAACGCGGCTGTAGACAATTACAATGGCGCCCTGATGCGCCATATGCGCAAGGCACGCAAATTCGACACGAATGCCCGCCGTAGTTCGAAGATCTCGATCACGATTGACGCAAATGGACATGTGATCGAGGTCCGCGTCCTGCGGGCTTCAGGAGACAAGACCTGGGACCGACGAGTGGTCAAAGAACTCAAACGTATCGCGCCGTATCCAGCGCCGCCCTCGGGTGAGACGCATTCCTGGTCGTTTGATGCGGTCCCGAAATAGGGGCACGGGATTAAGGAACGAAGAAGACGAAGAGGGCGATAAATAGGACCATCGTTGCGCCCATAATCCGTATCGCATTGCCCAATCGAAAGCGCAGCGAAAAAAACAGGATCAGTCCGATGACCGACATGGCCAGGATCAGAATGGCGGTAATGTCGATCATGAATTTCCAGACTTTGCCAGCATCTTTCCCGCGGTGAAGATCGTGGATGATAGAGGTCAAATTGGCCTTAGAGGTTTCAACCTCGGCCTCGGCAAGTTCGAAATCGATGAAAACGTCGGTGCCACCTTTAACGCCGGCAAATCTGAGCATCGCATCGTTGTCTGAAATACTTGCGTCCTTCAGTTGACCTTGGACGCGGGTTGCATTGCGAACCAGTTCTTCGAACGCCCGCTCTGGCGTTTCACTTGATTGCGCGGATTGCAAAGCATCAAAATCCAATGCGACAATGATTGGCTCAGCATCCTGACGGTCGGCACCAAACCAGCTTGGGTGATTCAGCAACAGGCCAGAGGCTGCAAAGAACATGAGCAACAAGAAGGCGGCCGCAGACAAATAGCCGTGCAGCATCCGGCACGTGCGGTAGAACGCGCCTTTGTTGAACCATTTCTTCGCCGGTTTTTTGTTTGCCGATTGAGCGGGAGAAGTCATGCCGTCTGCTATGGCGCTGCTCCAAAAGATACCGAGATGTTTCCTAGTTCATCGCCTGCTTGTCGTTCAATCGCAAACGGGTTATCGCCGAGGGTTATCTCGAAGCTTTCATGTTGATGATCCCCATGTTCGCGGGCGGCTTCAATATGCAGCACATACTCTCCAGCCGGAGCCGGGTTGCCATCATGATCTAGGCCGTCCCATTGGATAAGATACTGGCCCGGCTTGCGCGTCGGTTCAGATAGCGCATCCGGAAGACTGCCGGCTTTCCGACCAAACCGGCGATGCCAGTAATAGTTCTCTTCCATCCAGCGCTCTTCCGGACCAGCCAACAAAAGTATGCGAACCAACTGACGGTTGGAATCAGCCACCCAGGCCGCGATGTAGGGGCGCTCATAATTGGAGACATCCAATTCAGGAATGACGAAATCAACTGAAAAGGCATATCCGTTTGGCCAGCTATCGTTGGTTCGTGCGCCGTCTGATCCTGTCTCAAGAAGGGACCAACCGTCCGATGTGTAGGCTCGGCCATCATCCGCAACGATGCGGGCTTCAACACCAGCCCGCGCATTGATCAATGCCATTCCATCATTCAGTGGCATCACAAGAAGAGCTGTCGCTAAAGCGTCCGCGGTCATTGAATCCTCGGCAAATACGCTGGCTTGAGAAACGCCTTCAACATGCCACCCATTTTTGGGAGAAATGATGTGAGAGAAAGACTTCCCACCAATGTCGCGATCGCGAGGGCCGCGGCCGCTCGTGGCCAGGGCGCCGTCTCCGAGCATCACCTCGATTCCTTTGCCCGTTTCGGATCGAGCGACTTTGATGGCCGCGGTCCAGGATGTGGCATCCGGGCTTTCACCCCAGGTTTTTATGTCGCCGCCAATATTGATGAGAAGACCGTCCAGGTCAGGATTCGCGGCGCGCGCGGCCGCCATGGCACGATCAATGATAAAGCCCTTGGCCAGCGCGTTGAGTTGAAACTGGACGGGGTCCGGGCGATCCAAAGTCAGCGCACTTCCATCCATGTTCAATTTCGCGCGTCGGATCTCGCCAGCCGTTAAACGCAATTGCGCGCGCGACGGCACTTCACCTTTATCTTCGCCGGATTGCCACGTTTGCAGCAGCCCCCCAATTCGGCAGCTTAGAGCATTTCTCGTTTGCTCGCGGAATGCTTCACACGCACTCAGCACGGTGAAGAGATCGCGGGAGACCGTGGCCGAGCTGACACTGTTCAAGGTGGAGACTTCGCTCTCTGGGTCATACGTGCTCAAGATTGCATTCAAGCGATCAAGCTCCGCCAATACAGCAGATTCGACCTGATCAGCGGTCGCCTCAGAGCCAGAAACGATGACCAGATCAAGGTTTGTCCCCAGAATAAAATCATGACTTCGCGTGAACGTCTCAGCAGCTGCGGATGAGAAAACGAGAGCGCCAAAGCTGAAACTGGCCGTCGCCAGACGAATGAAAGAGCGCAGCATCATAAAAAGTCCCATTGACAATTTTCTTTTTGCAAATGATTTGCATTCTCGTATAATCAATGGCACAGTTTGGCTACTTATTTTTTTGGAGAAATGCAGAAATGAAGCTCATTCGCTCAACGCTGCTCGCGGGTACAGCGGTCCTGATCTCGGCAGGGACGGCTGCGGCGCACACATCTTACATGTTGCCGAGCGTGTTCAATACGTCCGAAGGCGAGCTCGTAACGGTGCAATGCTCGTTTACAGAAGATTTTCCGACGCCAGAGATTGCCGTGAAGTCGGATGACTATCATGTCATCCTGCCGGACGGATCACGCGATGCGTTCGACACGCAAACCGACCTTCGACAACTCGTTGTTTTGGAGAACGACCTTGAAGCTGATGGGACCTATCGGCTCACCACAGGGGTTCGGCATGGACGTAAAAGTACACGTGCTCTGGTCGATGGAGAGTGGGTGCCTGTCTTTGGTCCTGACGCGGAAGTGCCTGCAGACGCCACCGAGGTGAAAACCGCCCAGACTGAAACTGTTGCCGATGTCTATGTCTCCAAAGGCGCGCCGACGTGGGACGCGATCTCGCCGATTGGTCGGCTCGCATTTCTCCCCAAAACACATCCGAATGAGATTTTCTCGGGCGAAGCCTTTGACGTGTCAGTTTCTTTTGATGGCGCTCCTTTGGCAGGACACAAAATGTCAGTCTACCGGTCCGGTGGACACTATGAAGAGCCTCAATTCGGCATTGAGCAAATGACCGATGATGAAGGTGAGATTAGCCTCACGATCGATGAACCGGGCGTCTACATGCTCATGACCAGACACCGTGCTGACGCACCTGAGGGCGCAGAGACGGATGAGCGCGGTTACACAACCTCGCTCACTTTCGAAGTGATGAAGTAATCAACAAAATTGAAAAATGAGGGAATTTCAAAATGAAAATGAGAATTACAGCAAGCGCTGCTCTGGCCGTCACCCTGGCCGCTGGTCTCTCCGCCATGGCGGAAGCGCCAGAGACTGAAACGAACGCAGAGATCACCAATCTCGATCATATCGACATGACGGCCTTTAATGAGGCAACGAACGCTGCGACAGACAATGCCGAGGCACCGCAAAACCAGCAGCGTGCACAACGCCGCAATACGGGCGGGCACAGCAAAGGCGGCTTCATGGATCGATACGATACCAACGCTGACGGTAAGGTCGAGATGGCGGAGTTTGTGGCTGAACGAAATGAAGGTTACGCGCGCCGTGATTTCAATGGTGACGGCATGGTGCACCAGGAAGAATACGTATCCGAATATGAAGTGCGCCTGGAACAACAGCTTGAAGAGCGCCGAGAACGTTCGATCGAGGCCGCCAATTTTCGTTTCACTGTCATGGACACAGACGATGATGACGCCATGTCGCTCGACGAGTTTCACGCCTCGAGCAAAATGATGTTCACGCGCCTTGATTCAAATGAAGACGGAGTCGTGGATGAGGAAGACACCGCTGAGCGTTTCTAAACGATCCGTTTCGACATTGCTCCGCGCGATCTAGATTGCACCGATCTCCGTGTTGGAGATCGGTGTCTTTCTATGCGGAGGTCGATTGCCAGACGATCAATGGCATCACCACGCACACATCCAACGCACAGGTGCAGCCGTATAAAACAATAAGACAGGAGGTAGTATGCGCACCTCAATTGCCGCATTGGTTTCAGCAAGTTTTTTAGGAGGTCCAGCTATGGCGGAGACCGACTCGTGCGTTGTAGTTTTGGAGCATGTTCAAGGCGAAACCGACTATCCGTGGCGAACCGTGAATGATGGCGTGATGGGTGGGCTCTCTGACGGTGGATCAGTTCTTGAGAATGGCACGCTCACGTTTTCTGGGAACACCAATACGAATGGCGGCGGGTTTAGCCCCTCCGTATACCTTTGCTACCAGGCGCAATGGCGGACGCAGATCGGCTGAAAGTCTATATGAAGCCCGATGCTCGGACCTATTCCATGACGCTACGAACAAATGTCACGTCCTATGGCCGACGCATTGCCTTTCGCGCGCCGATCACTGGGGCGAATGAAGGCGAATGGAGTAACGGTGAGCTCATGTTCGATACCCTGAAAGGTTCGATCTGGGGACGACCCGTTCCAGATGCCGTTTTCGACCCCAGCGAAGTCGTTGAAATCGGTTTGATTATCTATGACGGCAAAGATGGCCCATTCGAAATGCAATTGAAGCGAATAGAGGCGTGTGGATAATCTGATAGACGCTCGTTTTGAGAGCCGTTTTTGATCTCCCCGAACGATTGGTGTGAAATGTGGGTGTGGCATTTGGGGCACTGTTAAAAGTGTAAACTCATTTACGCTGTCATGTGGTATTGCAACTCATTCGCAAAAGCTTAGTTGCGGCTCATCAAGTCAGAAAATGAGCCCAAAATGAAAAATCTCTCTCAAAAATTATTGGCTGCTGTATCAATTGGTGCGCTAGTCGCTACTCCGATTTCCGTGGCCCAGGACGCGGATGACGAGGTTTCCGTGCAGGATGAAATCGTCGTGGTGGGTCAATACCTCTACACCGATCAAATCAACGCTCTGAAAGCGCCAACACCGATTATCGATGTGCCGCAAAGTCTTTCGATTATTACCGCGGACCAGATTCTCCAGCAGGGTTTTGACAGTATTTCTGACCTGATCAGCTACACGCCTGGTGTGAACTCATCGCAAGGCGAAGGTCACCGTGATGCGGTCGTTTTCCGTGGTGTGCGTTCGACAGCAGACTTTTTCATCGATGGCGTGCGGGATGATGTTCAATACTATCGTCCGCTTTACAACCTGGAACAGGTTGAAATTCTGCGCGGCGCCAATGCGTTGCTCTTCGGGCGCGGCGGCACGGGCGGCTTGATCAATCGCGTGACCAAAAAGGCAGAACTCGATTCGCAATTTACCGGTTATCAAGCGAGTGTAGATTCTTTTGGCGCTTTCGGTGCGCAAGTGGATACGAATTTCGCGGTGAGCGACAATGCCGCCATTCGAGTGAACGCGATGTATGAAAGCCTCGAGAATCACCGCGACTTTTATGATGGCGACCGGTTTGGCCTGAATCCGACGGCCAAGATTCAACTATCACCTTCGACTGTTCTTGACCTGTCATATGAGTACATTGACCATGAGCGTTTCATCGATCGAGGCATCCCGACAGGGGCAAATGGTGAGCCGGTTGAGGCGTTCGAGGACATCGTCTTTGGCGATGCTGATCTCAACACCACCGAACTTGAAGCACACTTGCTCCGCGCAACACTGCAGCACGAATTCAGCGACACATTGAAGGCCCGGGTTACGGGGTCTTACAGTGACTATGACAAACTGTATCAGAACTTTTATGCGTCATCTTTTGACCAGGCGGCAGATCCGACACGCGTCGGGATCGATGGCTATGTTGATACGACCCAGCGTCAGAGCTTTACGCTTACGGGTGACTTGATTGGCGAATTTAAGACTGGATCCATTGGTCACACATTCGTGGTCGGTGCGGAATATATCGACATATCTAACGATAATGATCGGTTTAACGCGTTCTGGTCCGGATCCTCGGACGATGTCGAATTTTTCCTGGTCGAGCGACCACTCAATTTCCGCGGTGGCGTTGGAGTGAACTTTGACGGCGTCGCGACGACCAATGATTTCACAGCTGATCTGAACGATCGCTCTGAAGCCGAAGTGGAAGTCCTGTCCTTCTATGTGAATGACCAGATCGAAGTGAACGAATATCTCGACGTGGTTCTCGGCTTGCGCTTTGACAGCTTCGATTTTGCTGTGGATGTGGTTGATCCAGTCTTGTTTGACACAGGCACCGTCGCGATCGATCCGCGCTCAAGCACCGACGATCGTGTGTCGCCACGCGCAGGGATCATCTTCAAGCCGCAAGAGAATGTCTCCCTCTATGCCAGTTATAGCGAGAGCTTTCTGCCGCGGTCCGGCGAACAATTTGCCACGATTAGCGGCGGCGATCCGTTCGATCCTGACATTTTCGAAACCGCAGAGATTGGCGTCAAATGGGACTTCGTTCCGGGCATGAGTTTTACAGCCGCTTACTTCCAGAACGAACAAACCCGCGCCGATCGCGATGACACGACGGGCGAGAATTTCGAAGTTCGCGGCCTGGAGATTGATGGCTTCGAATTGCAGCTTCAGGGCAATGTCACCGAGCAGCTCTTTGTTACAGCTGGGTATAGCTATCTCGATGGTGAAACCGATAATGGCGCTGAAATTCCGCGTGAGCTGCCAGAGAACACATTCTCTGTCTGGGGCGCTTATCAGGTGACCGACAAGCTCGGCTTTGGTCTTGGCGCGACCTATCAGGATGAGTCCTTCATCACAGATTTCGATATTGGTGATACGGGTCCTCACCCAACCTTGCCGAGCTACACGCGGATCGACGCGGCCGCATATTATGATATCTCGGACGATCTGCGCATTCAGCTGAATGTCGAAAATCTCACCGATGAGCTTTACTTCCCAACCTCGCACAGCACGCATCAGGCAACCGTGGGTGCGCCATTGAACGCGAAGATCACACTCAGCGGAAAATTCTGATAATCCCGCTCCGATAGACCTACCGAGAGAAGCCGCCAGAATAATCTCTGGCGGCTTTTCACGTACGAGCCTAAGTTTCGGCTATTGTGTGTGCGGCTTTTTCGCCTCTGGCTGCTATCAATTCTCGCAGAACACCAAATAGATTCTCATCAATGATGCCTGAGCAAGGTGATCGGGTAGAATTGGTCGAGGTTTGCAACGAAAACGCGTTCGAGATGAGAGCTAAGAGGATGCCATTTGCTGGCACCCTTGGGTGGACAAAACGCAAGTTAAACGGCTAGACGGCCCAGTATGGACCGTTTGGAAAAACTCTGCGCCGAAAAAGGCCTTCGCATGACCGAGCAACGCAAAGTTATTGCTCGGACACTCTCTGCCTCAGACGATCATCCTGATGCCGAGGAATTGCACCGCCGGTCTAATGCAGTTGACAAGAGTATCTCGCTCGCGACCGTCTATCGCACTGTAAAACTGTTTGAAGAGTATGGCATTATCGAGAGCCACGATTTCGGAGATGGTCGCGCCCGCTACGAAGAAGTTCCAGACGAACACCATGACCATTTAATTGATGTGAGATCTGGAAAAGTCATCGAATTCCACAATGAGGAAATCGAGCGCCTGCAAGTCGAGATCGCACGCTCGCATGGGTATAAGCTCGTTGACCATCGTTTAGAGCTTTATGCCGTGCCGCTAAAAGACGGCGAAGAGTAGGTCTTCTCGCTCTGTGACGTGACGCTGGACCCGCTCGTCTTCTTTCGACGACTATTAAGCGTTCTGTCTCAAGGGTCTTCGCAAAAAATTGCTGCAACGTTCCAACCTTGGAGGAAACGCAAGGCCGGAACGTTGCAGCAGTAAGTGAACAGGCCAAAAGGAGACTCAAGCGGCCTGTCGAGACTTTGGGGCTTCCAGGTCGGATACTTCGGCAGTCAACCAAGCATAGTGTTTCTCAAGTCGCATCACTACTTCCATGTCGATGTCAGGGCGTGATGCGAGTTCTTCACGCCATGCCTCTATCACGCGAACTTGCGTTTTAAGCCAGCAGACCATGGAGGCATCATCGAGAGGTAAGCACACTGCGAAATCCTATTGTCCGAACTGCCAGGAAGCGGCGATCTTGAAGTTCGTGCCAGGTTCAGAAACGCCGGCAAACACGCGCTCATAGTCCTCGTCGAATACGTTATCGACGCCGACATCGAGACGTAGCCCTTCAATAAACTCAGGTCGGTAAGTCGCGTATAGATCAACTACGACGTAGCCATCTCGTTCGTCTTGGACGGTGAAGCCACCCACTCCATCTGAGACTCGTTGCTCAAAGTCTGAAGCATGCTGCACGCGCGCGCCAAAACGGCTGTTCCACTCCGGCACTTTCACGCCGAGATTAACTGCAACTCGGTCCGGGGTGAGCGAACCAAGGTCTGATCCGTCGGACAAGTCGGTGCCTTCGATTGTTGAGAAACTCGCTCTCGCAAAGAAACGATCGGAGTCATAGTGAAGCTCGCCCTCCCATCCCTCGAGTTCGGCCTGAGCGACGTTGGCAGATTCCGACGTCCCGAATGTACAGGGCTGGAAGAAAGGCGGCGCAAAGCAGGTAGCGTCTGGCGCAGCATTCACTGAGAGGTTGATGAGCTCGTCAGCTTCAGTTTCGAAATAACTGATTTTGGCCTGAAACCGATCAGAATCGACAAAGATCTTTCGAAAGTCGACACCCATTCCGAATTCGACTGTTTGGGTTTCTTCTGGGACCAAATCTGGATTTGGGATAAAGTTGTTCGGGACAAACTCGAACGACCCCATGGCCGGGTTGAAGAGAACAGGGTGCGGAACAAGGAAGTGCACACCGTCCAGATACAACTCATTGATAGAGGGCGCCCGAAACCCTTCGGAGTAAGATCCAAACAAGCGCAGCCATTCTGCGCCCTGTGGAGCAAAGCTCGCGGCAAATCTTGGAGAAATCGCCTCGTCGGAGTTTTCTTGATCGGGTGCAATGTCGGAGCTGCTTTCGAATTCATCATAACGCACGCCCGGGATGACAACGAATTGGCCTGCCGGGGTTTCAACAACCGCTTCCAGCTGCGCGAACACACCCGTGAATTCACTCTCACCATTCGGAACACCGCCGCGCGTGCCGTCCGTGGTCTGATCATCAGTCCCAACTTGTTCGTCTTTGTACCAGTCCCCGCCTACTGTGAGTGTCATGTCCGCGGCGCCAACAGTAAACCGAGATGCATTTCGAATATTGAATCCTGTCGTTTCAATATCCCGAACCGTCGTGCGGGGGATTGTGGCATCGAACTCATCGACGTCGCTTGTCGTTTGATAAGCGTTGAAGCCCAGATCGATCCAGTCAGTTGTTTGGGGATTGAAGGTTAGGCCCAATCGAAACGTATCCGATGTGATGTCTTTTTCGACATCTTGGTCGAGGATGCCATTGCCTGTTCCATTAACGCCCTGACCATTATTTGGTTCGATTGCGGTATTCGTGAACCGTTGCCAAGATCCTTCGATGGTGACCGCATCACTAATCGCATAACTCCCTTTGACGAGCGCGGTTTGAATGTCGTCGTCTGAGGGGAGATCAACACCTGACGCAAGCTCAATGTCTCCTGATTGTCGAATGCCAAAGCTCGCTATACCGTCGAATGCGCCTTGGCGCGTGTAGGCTGTAATAGAGGCTAGAGATTCCTCATTCACGCTTTGGTAGCCAACTCGCGCTCGCGCGCCCCAGACTTCATTGTCTGCTAAGAGATCGTCTGCTTCGACGCTCTCAAAGGCGAGGACGCCGCCTACGGCGCCGGAACCATATAGAGCCGAAGCCGGGCCGCGAACGATTTCAGCGGTTCCGATAAGTTCTGGGTCCACGAAGAACCGACCGTCGTGCGCTGAGGTGAAGCTCTGGCGCGCGCCATCGAGAAGAATCAAAACGTTTTGTCCGGAAAGCCCACGAATGCTGGGTAATTCGCCGGTTCGCCGCGGGCCAAATCCAAAGTCTACACCCGGGACATCCCGCAAAACGTCGGAAATCGCGGACGGTACAAGAGTTTCTATAGCCTCGCGATCGACAACCGTGACTTGGCCGGGATAATCGAAAACGGGAATGGGATTAGACGTACCGTAAATGGTCACCGTTTCTTCGCGCAACTCATCTTCGGGGGCGTCGGCATCTTGCGCGGTGGCAATCGGTGCGATCGAAAGTGCGGTAGTAGCAACGAGTAAGGCGCGCAGGCTTTGGCGGTTCGTTCGGAAGGTCATTTCGCGTTCCCATGTGTAGCGGTTCAGCGACCGTGAGACACTTTGGTGGTTTTGCTTAAGGAGGATTTTTGGCTCATCGTAACTGACTCAAGGAGTGAAGATGAGCAAAAAATCCGAAAGTGCCGAGCAGCACATAAAATCGGTGAAGCGTCGCACCAGACGCAAATATTCAGCTGAAGAGAAGATCCGCATTGTCCTGGAAGGCATGCGCGGCGAGCATTCGATTGCCGAGCTGTGTCGCCGGGAGGGCATTGCCCAGAGCCAGTATTATAGCTGGTCGAAAGACTTCATGGAGGCCGGCAAGAAACGCCTGGCGGGCGACACCCAACGCGAAGCGCGCAGCGATGAAGTCGTGGAGATGCGCCGTGAGATGCGCGACCTCAAAGAGGTTGTGGCGGATCTCACCCTGGAAAACCGCGTACTCAAAAAAAGCGTGATT
>JBCBUI010000005.1:0-286667 GCA_039818185.1 Pseudomonadota bacterium | reverse complement strand
GAGCCGCTGGCCCTGTTCGCGCCAGAAACCCTCCGGGTCCGCAATCGAGGCAGCATACATTTCAGCGTATTTCTCAGGGCTGAGATTAGCCTGCGCGGCAAAGTCTGAAGGGACTGGATAGACAGCTGTGTCGGTCATTGTAAGCGTTCCGCTAATTTGGCGTGTTTCCTCGTAGTAATACAATGCGGATTTGCGCCCGAAGGTAAAGCCTGCCCGTAACGCAAACCTGTTTCGGCATCAGATTTGCACCGCCTTTGGCATGGCTTCGAAAATCATCCCCTTCCGCCGTCCTGAACCTGCTTCTCAACCCGCAAAGATGACGCCCGCGGAACGCGCCGAGGCTTTGCCAGAATGGGCGCAAGAGCTCGATACGGCTTGGATTTTCAGGGAAGCGGATCGCCGAATGAGCAAACCCGCGCGTTAACGTTTGGACGTCATGGTCTGCCGGATCGGCGTCCCAAAACTCGGCATTTTCAAGCAACTCATAAGCGTCTGGCTGCGCCAAAAACGCGCGCGACAGTTGTTAGACTCACGATTTTGCCAAAAATGAACTATATGTTGACGCGACCGTCAGGTTTTTCGGCGCGCTTTTTCTGGTTTGAAATGTTTCGCTGGTATGTCGGTTAACCATAATAAGAGTGGCGAAAACGCCCGTGCATTCCAGAAAGGCTGCCTCCCGAATGCCCTCCTTTCCAACCTCCGTCCGTACAGCGGGATTCATCCTGCTGGCCCTCCTCGCTTATTTTGTGTTTCGCGGTGTGACACGTGCGCCCGTTGAGGCGCCGGCTTCAGCTTCTGCCGCAGACGCAGCGATGAACGACGCGCCATTGCCGGAAGTCATTGTGCGTCCAGCCACGCTGGTGCCACATCGCGTGAGCGTGTCGCTGAAAGGCAGCACCGAACCGGATCGTGAAGTCACAGTCCGTTCTGAGACCATGGGCACCGTCATTAATGCCGCGATTAAAGAAGGCCAAGCGGTCCGACAGGGCGCCCTGCTCTGTGGCCTAGATGTCGAAAGTCGGACCGCTCGTATCGCTGAAGCGCAAGCGGCCGTCGCGTCTGCACGCCTGGATTATGACGCGCAGCGCCAGCTCGAGGAAAAAGGTTGGACAACGTCCAATCGCGCCGCCGCAACGAAAGCCGCGCTGGATGGCGCTGAAGCCGCCCTCGCCGCTGCTCGGATTGAATTGGCCAAGACGCGGATCACGGCGCCTTTTAATGGGGTTTTCGAAACCCGAACGGCCGAGCTCGGTGATTTTCTGTCGGTCGGCGCACCTTGTGGCCGCGTGGTCGATCTTGATCCGATTATCGTCGCGGTGGATGCGACCGAAGACCAGCTCGGAGCGATTGATCCGAACCAGCCTGTAGACGTCGAGTTCGCGACCGGACTGAGGGCGACGGGCACCGTTCGCTTTGTCGCCCGGACCGCCAGTCAGCAAACTCGAACGTTTCGCGTCGAAGTCGAGATTCCGAACTCGGATGCCGGTATTCCTGCTGGTCTGACCGCTTCAGTGAATCTCGGCTTGGGCGAAGTGCCATCTGTACTCACCACGCCAGCGACGCTGGTCTTGCACGATGATGGCCGCGTGGGCGTTCGCTACGTCGATCCTTCAAACATCGTTCAATTCACGGAAGTGACTGTCATCGATGATGCCCCAGATGGAATTTGGGTGAGCGGCATTCCAGCCGGCGTGAACCTTTTGACCGCTGGGCAGGACTATCTCAAAGAAGGGGTCGAAGTGTCGCCCCGCGTGATTGAGGGGCTGTAGCGCATGAACGGTCTCATTGACGGCGCAATCGGACGGGCACGAATGGTGCTCGCCATCCTGGTAGTCGCTCTGATCGCCGGGACCATGACCTATATCAACTTGCCAAAAGAAGCTGATCCGGATGTGCCGATCCCGTTTGTCGGAATTACCATTCCTCTGGAAGGTGTGTCACCCGAAGATGCCGAGCGCCTCTTGGTCCGTCCGGTCGAGAGCGAGTTACAGGGCATTGAAGGGGTCAAGCAGATCGACTCTTTCGCGCTAGAAGGCGCTGGCCAGATCATCGTTGAGTTCGACGTCTCATTCAATCAGGACCAAGCCGTTCTGGACGTGCAGGAGAAAGTCGATCTGGCGCAACGCGAATTCCCGGAAGAAGCGCGCGAGCCGATCATAACCGAGATTAACGCTGCCTTGTTTCCAATCCTGGCAATCAACCTGTATGGCGATGCCCCCGAGCGTAGCTTATACAAGATCGGACTGGAGCTTTCTGACCAACTCGAAGGCCTAGAAGGTGTCCTGGAAGCCAATCTCAATGGCGATCGCGAGGAAGTGCTCGAGATCGAAGTCGATCCGGCCAAGCTTGAAGCCTATAATCTGTCATATCAGGAGATCTTCGCGGCTGTCGCCAATAATAACCGTCTGGTTCCAGCTGGGCGCATCGATATGGGCGAAGGTCGTTTTCCCGTCAAAGTGCCGGGTCTGATCAAGACCGCACAAGACGCTTTCGATTTGCCGATCAAATCGGCTGGCGATGCTTCGATCACCCTGTCAGATGTTTCCACGGTCCGTCGGACGTTTAAGGATCGGTCTCAATACGCCAAGTTCAATGGTCAACCCGCGGTCTCAATTCAAATTGTCAAACGCACCGGCGCCAATATTCTCGACACGGTTGCTGAGGTCCAGGAGATTGTGGAACGGTCGCAACAGACTTGGCCGGATACGGTCAATGTTACGCTGACATCAGACATGTCAGAGATGATCGATGAACAGCTTGGACAATTGCAGGCGTCGATCGCCGTCGCGGTCGTGCTGGTGATGATTATTGTCGTCGCCGCCCTTGGCCTGCGCTCTGCTGGCATGGTCGGACTCGCCATTCCTGGTTCATTCGTCATGGCCTTCCTTATGCTCGGCATGTTTGGGTACACGATCAATATGATGGTCATGTTCGGCATGGTCATCGCCGTTGGTATTCTGGTCGATGGCGCGATTGTTGTGGTTGAGTATGCTGACAGAAAAATGGCAGAAGGTCTCGATCGCCGAGACGCATATGGAATGGCGGCCAAGCGGATGTTCTGGCCGATTGTCGCCTCATCCGCGACGACGCTGGCTGCTTTCTTCCCCTTCCTGTTCTGGGACAGCCTGGTCGGCAAGTTCATGTCTTACCTGCCAATCACGCTGATCTTTGTTTTGGTCGCGTCCCTGATCATGGCGCTCATCTTTTTGCCTGTGCTCGGTTCCGTCATTGGCGGTCGGGGGGCAGATGATGATGAGAGCAATGGACTGGTTGAAGTGTCAGGCGTCGCCGGTGACCCACTCCAAGCCAAAGGCGGGTTTGGACGCTATGCGCGCGCGACATCCGCTTTGATCCAGCGCCCGTTCCTGGTCACCGCGGGTGCGAGTGCTCTGATCGTGGCGATCTTCATGTGGTTCGGCTCGACGACGCATAAGTCCGAACTCTTCCTCGATGTGGAACCGGAACAGCTTTACGTCTTCGTTCAGGCGCAGGGTAACCTGTCGGCGGATGAAGAATACGAGATTGTCGATCGCGCCATGACGCGATTGCTGCCGCTCGACGGCATAGAATCAATGGCCTCGACGTCTGGCAGCGAGGGATCTGGTTCGTTCAATTTCGATGGTGTGAGCGCCCCGCCGCAAGATACAATTGGCCGGATCCTGATCAATCTGACCGACCGCGAAGCGGGCTTTGATGGTCGGGTCACGGAACAGAATATTCGGGATGCCCTGGTCGGCGTCCCAGGCCTGCGTACGGAAGTCCGGCAACTGGAACAAGGCCCGCCGGTTGGCAAGGACATTCAAGTTGCAGTTCGTTCAAATGACGGCGTGGCCTTGAACATCGCTGCCGCGCAAATCAGAGGCCTTGTCGACTCCATGGACGGTCTGCGCGAAGTCGAAGATAGCCGTCCCCTGCCGGGCATTGAGTATCAGCTTGAAGTCGATCGCGCTCAGGCTGGGAAATTTGGCGTCGATGTTACTCAAGTCGGCGCTGCGGTTCAGCTGGTGACGAATGGAATTCTGGTCGGTCGTTATCGCCCTGATGACGCGCTCGATGAAATTGACATTCGCGTCCGTTTGCCGGAAAGCGAACGCAGCGTCCAAGCGCTTGATCGTTTACGCATTGCAACGCCGAATGGCCAAGTGCCCCTCTCCCAATTTGTCGAACGCAAACCTGCCCAGAAGGTCACGAAGATTGAACGACGCGATGGCAAGCGGATCGTACTCGTCCGCGCCAATGCCATCGTTCAGGGTGAAGGCGCTGCGAAAGTTGAAGAGCTGAAAGGCCTGATCGCCGCCGCCAATATTGACCCGGCCGTCGACATCAATTTCGAAGGCGCCGATGAGGATGCAGCAGAAGCCGAAGCCTTCTTCGGCATTGCGGCCATGTCAGCGCTGTTCCTGATGGGGATTATCCTGCTTTGGGAGTTCAACAATTTTTATCATGTGGTGCTGACCTTGTCCGCGGTGATCCTGTCCACGGCGGGTGTGCTAATCGGCATTCAATTGATCCTGCCTTACATTTCCATCTTGATGATCGGCACGGGGGTGGTCGCGCTTGCTGGCATTGTCGTGAACAATAATATTGTTCTCATCGACACGTTCCAGCGCTTGAAACGCGATGGTCGGACGGGCGAAGAGGCGGCGATCGCGGCCGCTGCGCAACGCATAAGGCCAATCCTGTTGACCACTCTGACCACCATTTGTGGCCTGTTGCCCATGGTCTTCATGATGAATGTGAACTTCCGTGAAGGCGCGATCAGCTTTGGCGGTGTCACAGCCGAATGGTGGGTGCCGCTGGCGACCGCGGTCGTCTTCGGGCTCGGTTTCTCAACCATGCTGACTTTGATCGTCACGCCAGTCTGGCTAGCGGCACCTGAAAAGATGGGCCGTTGGCGCAAGCGGATGGTGGCGCGGCTGCGGGGGCAGTCTTCCGGCCCGATTCCACCAGCACCAAGAGAGTTTGATTGGGCTGAGCCAGAGCGAGACGTGCGCCCTGCGGCGGAGTAATCCACCTTCAATGAAAGTCCCGGCTGTAGAACAGCTTCTTCGCCTGCTCACGCGGATGCCGTGCTCCTGCCGCGATCCGTGCGCGATGCGCTTCTTGTAGCTCGGCGGTAATCGCATCGGCGACGGCGCGGCGTTTCTCGCTCTTGGGACCAGACCGCTGATCTGGCACCGGACGTTTGGCTTCGTCAGCGCTATCGCGCGACGGGTCGATCGTGTCACCGGCAAATTCCGGATAGCCGAGCCCGTCCAGCAAATAGGAATAATCGACAATCTGAGTAGCGATGACATGCGTGACTGTGCCTTCGCGCTGCAGCTTGCCGCGGACATGTAACAAGCGCCCGGCCATCACCTCTTTGCGATACTTGGCAAAGACTTTCGGCCAGACCACAACATTCGAAACCGCGGTATCATCTTCCAGGGTCAGGAAGATCACGCCGCTCGCCGTACCCGGCCGCTGGCGTGTGATGACCAGGCCCGAGACGGCGAGCCAGGCGCCATCCGTGGTCGTGCGGTGATACTCGGCTGGTGAGAAACGCGGCAGCTTGTCTCGCAACAGATTGACCGGGTGATCGCGCAAAGTGAGACGCGTGGCGACATAATCCTCAAACACGCTTTCATACTGGCTGAGCAAAGGCAGATTGGCATCCTCCTCCGGCAGGCCCTCACCAGTCTTCTCAAACAGTGGCAGCGGTCGGTCAGCACCAAGGCCCTTCACCGACCAGAGCGCGTCGCGGCGCTCCAATCCATAGACCGCAAACGCGTCTGCCCCGGCCAGCTTGGTCAGCGCTCCGCGCCCAATCCCGGCCCGGCGCCAGATCGTCTCGACATCGCCATAGCCAGCCCCCCGGGCCGCGGCGATCCAATGGCCATCATCCTCAGCAAAGCCCTTGATCTGACGAAAGCCGAGCCGCACCGCGAAGCCACCATTTGGCAGTGGCTCCAGGACATTGTCCCAGAAGCTGTGTTCGGCGCAGACTGGCAGAACCGTAACGCCATGCTGGCGCGCATCGCGAACAATCTGAGCCGGGGCATAGAAGCCCATCGGCTGAGCATTCAAGAGGCCACAACAGAACACGTCCGGATGATGGCATTTGATCCAGGACGAGACATAGACCAGAAGCGCAAAACTCGCCGCATGGCTTTCCGGGAAACCGTAACTGGAAAAGCCTTCCAGCTGTTTGAAACAATTCTCGGCGAACTCTTTTTCATAGCCGCGCTCAAGGCAACCGGCGAGGAAGCGCTCTTTGAAATCCTCAACCGCGCCTTGGCGCCGGAAGCCATTCAGGGCACGGCGCAAGGCATCGGCCTCTGTTGCGGTGAAGCCCGCGGCGACAATCGCGATCTGCATCGCCTGTTCCTGGAAGAGCGGCACACCATAGGTCCGCTCCAAGACTTCGCGCAGCTCTTCTGACGGATAGATAATCTCTTCCTCGCCGCGGCGGCGGCGCAGATAAGGATGCACCATATTGCCCTGGATCGGCCCGGGGCGGATGATCGCGACTTCGGCGACCAGGTCCTGATAGGTCCGCGGGCGCATGCGCGGCAGGAAGTTCATCTGGGCCCGGGACTCGACCTGGAAGACGCCCACTGTATCGGCCTCGCACAGCATGTCGTAAACGACCGGATCTTCCTGTGGCAGCGTGGCCAATGTGTAGCGCTCGCCTTTCCAGGTTTCGAGCAAGTCAAAACATTTGCGGATACAGGTCAGCATACCAAGCGCCAGGACATCAATCTTGAGCATGCCAAGGGCTTCAATGTCATCCTTGTCCCATTCGAGCACGGTGCGATCCGCCATGGCGGCATTCTCAATCGGGCAAAGCTCATCGAGCCGTCCTTTGGTGATGACAAAACCGCCCACATGCTGGGACAGATGACGCGGGAAGCCGAGAATCTGTTTGGCGAGATCCAGGGTCTGGCGCAGGCGGCGGTCTTCGAGATCGAGCCCAGCTGACTTGGCGCGTTCATCTTCCAGGTCAGACGAGGAGACGCCCCAAACCTGGCTCGACAAAGCCGAGACGACATCGACTGACAGACCCATGGCCTGACCAACCTGACGAATGGCGCTGCGCGAACGGTAATGGATGACCGTAGAACACAGCCCGGCGCGGTGGCGGCCATATTTTTCGTAAATGTGCTGGATGACTTCTTCGCGCCGCTCATGCTCGAAATCGACATCAATGTCCGGCGGCTCATTACGCGCTTCGGAAATGAAACGCTCGAACACCATAGTGATCATGTCGGGCGAGGCTTCGGTAATGCCGAGCGCATAGCAGACGACAGAGTTGGCCGCCGACCCCCGCCCCTGACAGAGAATGCCTTTCGAGCGGGCAAAGGTGACGACATCATGCACGGTCAGAAAGTAGCGGGCATAATCAAGTTCACCGATCAGGCGCAACTCTTTCTCGACCATCGCGCGGACCTTGAGCGGCACCGCATCCGGATAGCGGCGCACCAGTCCCTCTTCGGTGAGCTTGCGCAAGCGATCATTCGGCGCCAGGCCATCGCTGATCTCATCTGGATATTCATAGCGCAACTCATCCAGCGAGAAGGGACAGGCTTCGGCAATGCGGGCAGTGTTGGCGACAGCCGTCGGATAGGCCTGGAACAGGCGCCGGATTTCAAACTCGGACTTGATCCGTCGCTCGGCATTGGGCAGCGCGCGACGGCCCAGTTTATCAATCGTGGTCTTCTCGCGAATGCAGGACAAGACATCCGCCAGGCGCAAACGTGAGGCCGCATGCATGATGACATTGCCAAGCGCGACCGTGTCCAGGTCGAGCCGATCGGCGAGGGCCTGCGCCGCAGCAAAGCGGTCCGGGTCGGCGCCATCATATTCCGGGGCCAGACCGACAAAAACATGATCGTCAAACGCCGCCTTGAGCGCGCGCAAGGTCTCGCCGAAGTCAGGCCCGCTTAAGCCGATCAGGATGCACCCGGCGCAATAGTCCAGCACGTCTTCAAGCTTGAGATCGCACTGGCCTTTCACGGTTCGGCGCTTGCCGAGTGTGAGCAGGCGCGACAGCTGGCCAAAGGCTGTGCGGTCTCTTGGATAGGCAAGGATCTCAGTGCCATCGATCAGTACCAGCCGGGTCCCGACCAGATAGCGCAGGCCGAGTTCCTTCGCCGCGCTATGCCCGCGAACAATGCCAGCAAATGTGTTCTTGTCCGCAATTGCCAGGCCACCGAGGCCAACCTTGCGGGCGCGGGTGACCAGCTCTTCGGCATGCGAGGCGCCGGTCAGAAAGGTGAAATTGCTGATCGCAAACAGTTCGACATAAGTCACGGGAACTCTCCTGCGACATACCAATCCTCTTGCGCCTCGCCGGGATAGGTCAGCAACCAAAGCCGCCGGCCTTGCTCGGTCTGGACCTTCCAATAATCGCGGGTGCGCAAATCCTCTTCGCGGTGCCAGCGCGGCGTAATCCGTTCCGGGCCTTTAGCGCTCTGCGTCAGGAAAGACATGCGGCGCCACTTGAAGGCCTGCGGCGGCCGACCTGGCGTTTCGACCTGAACAAATTCCGGCGGCGTCAACAGGCGGACCGGCCGCGCGCGCGGCGCTGGGCGCCAGCTCGGCTTTATGCCAGCGGCTTCAATCTGTTCGAATTCATGTTCAGGCACATGATTGTCACGCGGATTGAAAACGCGGACATGATCAAAGCCAATGCGATTGCCGAGCGTCTCGATCAGGATCAAGCGCTGATCGGCGCGCTTGGCATCCTCGCCGAACGTCGCCTGTTTCAGACGGATAGGTTCGATATCCGCCGCGACCAGCCGGAACCAGTCTGCGCCATATTCAATCTCCAGCCGCGACAGAGCGTGCGAAAATTGACGGAGCACCGCGTCCGGATCCTGGCACGGCCGGGCAAAGCCAATGCCAAGATGATGGTCGCCGGTATCGACACAGCGGACCGTGAGCTGGAACTGACGGGCGCCGCGCTGGTCGCTGGTCAGGCGTCCGCAGACTTGCGCCGCCAGGCGCTGCAGGACGTTTTCAAGATCTTCCAGAAAGCCGATCGGTTCGGGCAATGTCATCCGCGCAGCATAAGTCGGGTCGGCGGCTTTCGGAGTCACCGGGTCCGGCGCCAGGCCGCTGGCCGTGCCGAGCTGTTGGGTCAGGCGCAAGCCAAAGCGGCGAGCGAGCTCCGCCGATTTCTGTTTATGCAAATGGCCGATCAAAGTGAGGCCGGCGCGGGCGAGTTCGCTGACCATCTTGTCTGGTAAAGCCAGAGCGGCGATGGGCAGAGGGGCGAGCGTCTCACTGCTCTGTCCGGGCGGCGCGACAGAGACTTCACCAGGCCCAAACCGTGCCAGGGCCTGCGCCGCGCCTTTGGTATCAGCAATGCCGATCTGGGCCTGTAGCTGCAGGTCTTGCAATCGGGTCAGGGCTTCGCGTCCCATCTCGGCCTCGCCACCAAACAGATGCGCGCAGCCTGTAATGTCGAGCAGCAGGCCATCCGGCGCATCGAGCGAGACCCGCGGTGACAGGCCATCAGCCCAGCGCCAGAGCGCCCGCAACAGCAAGTCTTCGCGCACCGAATCGCTTGGCTCGGTCAACAACTCCGGACAGATGGCGCGGGCATCGGCCAGGGCCTGCCCGGCTTTCACGCCGGCGCTCAGAGCCCGGTCATTCACATGCGTCAGCCGCCAGGCATTGCGCGCTTCGGCGATCACAGCAAATGGTCCGGTCAGACGTGGATCACCGTGCCGGGCCAGCCGATCAAGCGGGAGCTGTGGCAGCCATATGGAGAGTATCCTTGGCATTCTGCCCTCGCTGATAAGTCACGCGCCAGCGGCCCGTTTCGCCATTCTTGCCTTTCTCACACTGCCAATCCCAGGCGGGGCCCTCACTGGGGCGTTCTGCCGCCAGGGGGGTGCATTGCCAACGGGTCTGGGCGGCCGAAGTGCTGACCCCGCCGCGCAGGATGAGCAGACCAATGCCACCGCCCTGCTCGGCCGCAAGCTGCAGGCGCCGGCTTTCTTTCAGGGACAGCATGTCCGGCATTTCCAGGATAACGCAGAATCCGCCATCGGCTCGCAAGGCCTGGTCGGCGGCCCAGAGCAGTTCGCCGCGCGAGACCGCTTCGATCAGGACCAGGTCCTCGACTTTGAGATAGGCTTGCAGCCCAGTTGGACAGAGCGTGACCATGTCTCGATGCAGACCAATCCAGAATATGGTCTCGGCCTGCTCGGCCGCCGCCAGAACCGCGAACATATCCGCCCCGGCGCCGCTGACTTCATGTATGCGCCCTGTGCGCAAAGCCACGCGCGCGCCCATGGCCAAAGCCGGTTGCGCAGGTAAAAGTGTGCCTGCTGCCTGCAAGGCGTGTAAGTCTGCCTGTCCCATTTGTTCTGTTTTTGTTCTTTTTTGAGAGAGAGTCAATTAGGAATTGAGGGGTAGGCTTTTGCGAGGCGTTTTTTGTTGTGGAGGAATTGCAGATGCGCCGACGGACCCACGCGGGGCTGTCGGGAGGGTTTTAGCCTGAAGTCTTCTCCACGCTCCCTCGGACTTGATCCGAGGGCCCATCATGGGGTGATCTAGAATGGTGCGGGAGAGGTGTTTGCGCTCTCGGTCGGTTGGGAGCGCTCGGGTGCTGGGCCCTCCAATCAAGTTGGAGGGAGCGTGGGGCTAACCTGGGTCGAGATGAACCTCGTATCCGTCGACGCCAGCGCGACGCTGCGCCCAGCTCGACTGGGTGGCTGGGGTCCATGGCAAGAACGTGCCTCTGAGAAGACTGGTGAATATCGTCCTTAGACCCCAGCTTGCGCTGGCATCTGCGGAGAGTGCGGTGATGGCATGTTCGAAGATCTGGGGACAAAGGTCCTCGACCTCGCTCGGCGCATAGAAGCGCTCATCAGGATTATGCGTCATGTAATTGACGCTCATGCCTTCAAAATACGGCACCCAGGCCCGACCATAGCGATCGACCTGGACAAAAGCTTGTCGTCCGGTCTCAGCGCACCAGAGATCCACCCGCCACAGATTCAAAAACAGGATCGGCCAAAAATAGACGGCGACCTGTTTGTAATGGGCAAAGAGATAGCGGTGGATGATCATGCGACAAGTATAAGCGCAGGATCAAAGGGTGGGGATGAAATAAAACTACACCACTGAAAACAGGACTATTTTCATCTCCATGCTTAGGCATTGCCGCACGCGCCGCTGAGACTCCTCATAGTAAACCCGCTCCCACAAATTTCCCCCTCCGCATTCGGAAATCCATCACACTTCCATGCGATCACCCGTCCCGCGTACACATTCGGGGGCGGTCAGCGTGAATTCCCTTAAGAGTCTCTT
Organism: Pseudomonadota bacterium; assembly: GCA_039818185.1. Lineage (GTDB taxonomy): Bacteria > Pseudomonadota > Alphaproteobacteria > Caulobacterales > Hyphomonadaceae > Henriciella. The sequence continues at coordinate 275,363 of JBCBUI010000005.1, read as the reverse complement.
CGTCGCCGCCACGGCGCTGTCTCTCCTCTCTGCCTGCGGTGGTGGTGGAGGCGGCGATGGTGAGATTGCACCAGCAAGCGCGGGCACGAGCACCCCGCCATCGAACCCGCCCACACCGTCGCCGCCTCCTCCCCCGCCGCCGCCACCGCCGCCAGCGCCTAGCAATTCTGTGGTCGGTGATGTGGCCAAAGCTACCAGTGGTGGTTTGCCGGGAAACTTGCGCAATGCAGCTGAGCGAAAATCCTTTCCGCATTATATCGGCTCGCTGAAGGACCTGACCGGGCGCCACCCGAAACAATTGCCGATGCGCACCTATTTCGCGTCCTGCGATATTGGCACAGACCGCCCCCGCATGTTCGTATCGATGACGCTGGAAGATCCGAGCCAGACCGCTAATGCCGACATTCCGACCATTGGATCCGTGTTTGAGACGATTTACGACCCGGCCACGAAATCACTGCGCCGGACCGGCAATGAGACGACGCTGGACCTGTGTCAGGAAACCCATGGCATCACCGCCAACAGTGATTGCTCGCGCATCGCCGTCTTGTGTAATACCGATTTTGAGGCCCCTGTCTCGGAGTCAGAATACTTCACACGCGATCTGGTGGCTGAGAGCGGTCTCGGCACGATCGATCAGCCGAATAATGAGACCCAGGTCAATAATAATAGCAATATCGCCCCGGCAGATCGTCAGGCTCGATATAAATATAATGGTGAAACGTGGTTGCTGGAATGGGATGGCGTCTCACTGACCAGTTCGCCTGACCGCTATGTCATCCACAAAGCCGTAGGCGGACAGCAATTCGCCGCGACCACGCTTGCCTATTCCGAAACCCAGGAGGTCTATGGCGCCGCCTTTACCAGCAACTCGTTCGACACTGGCGGCGGCCGTCACAAGAGTGGCGCGCTGATGGTGATTGATCGCGACGGTTGGCGGCTCAACCCGGATCATCCCGATACAGGCCGCGAGCGCGGCTGGCGCTGGGGCTGTGCAGGTGGCCATGTCTTGCATATGCGGGCGTTCTTCAATCCATTTGTTGGACATTTCGGGGCGCTCTGCACGTCAGACGGATCGAAATACTGGATGGGCAGTTCGCAAGGCGCGATCGCGCCAAAAATGGAGACTTCATCGTCAATCTTTGAAGGCTATGAAGGCTATATCGTGGCTTCTCACAATGCAGGTGTTACGAATGGCGGGGCGCACAATCTGATCCCAGTGGATGATACGCACTCAATAATAACCCTGGTTGGGACTGATCTGGTGCCTTCGGACGATCCAGACTTTGTCGCTTTTGTCGACGAGGCCGAGCAAGCCGCCATCGACCGCGATCGGCCGGAACGTGGCATCGCGGCATGTGACTGGTGGTGGGACGATAATTGCTACCAGATGTTTCTGGAAGAATGGTATTATGACAATGGACGCACGCGTTATCAGACCTTCCGTGGCGGATTCTGGGGCGGCGATCTCACGGCCCGAGAATTGACCAAGATTGGCCTTCTTCGCGTGAACACGGATGGACGCTCCGTCCTCGATGGCGCGGAGCAGCACGTGCAATGGATTGTCGAGGATGACGATTGTGCGCTTGGCGCGCCGCAGCTGACCGATATGGAGAATGGCCGTTATCTGCTCGGATGGGCAAAGTATCAGTGCATCAGCGACGGCCATTCACTGAACCGGATGTCAGGCCGACATACGCTGCACCCACAGGAATTCTGGGTGATGGAGATCGACCAGGACGGCAATCGCCTGACGCCGCCGCAGCGCTTGGAAGATACAGGCTGGGGCAGTATGGATGAGATGGTTTTCCTGGGCGATGGCAAAGTCGGCTGGGCCTATATTCCCAATCCGGAAATCGCAGAGGATGGCAGCTATACCGATCCCTATCAGAATGATTGGGAATTCATGGTCTATGAATCGCCTCTGGATTAGTAGCTCTTCGGCAAGCCCAGCACGCGTTCCGCGATAAAATTCAGGATCATTTCACGGCTGACCGGCGCAATCCGCGCCAGCATGGCTTCGCGCATATAGCGTTCGACATGATATTCGCGCGCATAACCCATCCCGCCATGTGTCAGGACGGCCGTCTCGCACGCATTGAATCCCGCTTCCGTGCCGAGATATTTCGCGGCATTCGCTTCGGCGCCACACTCTTGGCCCTGGTCGAACAAGGCTGCGGCTTTATAAGCCAGCAACTCTGCCGCGCTGAGCTCGGCCCAGGCTTTGGCGAGGGGATGCGCGATGCCCTGGTTCTGACCGATCGGGCGGCCGAAGACGACGCGCTCATTGGCATAAGTCGTGGCTTTTTCGAGCGCGGCGAAGCCGAGGCCAATACTTTCGACGGCGAACAGGACACGTTCCGGGTTGAGGCCCTGGATCAGATATTTGAAGCCCGCGCCTTCTTCACCAATCAGATGCTCTTTTGGCACTTCCAGACCATCAATGAAGAGCGTGTTACACTCGACCGCCTTACGACCCATTTTCGGGATCGGATTGGCTTCGATCTTGCCGCGATCCAGATCGGTATAGAACAGTGACAGGCCAAGATACGGCTTGGCGCACTGATCTTTTGGGGTGGTCCGCGCGATGATCAGAATCTTGTCGGCGCGCTGGGCGCCGGTCGTCCAGATTTTGCGGCCATTGATTGTGTAACCGGAATTGGTCCGCTCCGCTTTGGTCTCCAGCGATGACGTATCGAGACCTGAGTTTGGTTCTGTGACGGCGAAACACATCTTCTCCTGACCCGAAATGATCTTGGGCAGGTTTTCCTGTTTTTGCTCATCATTGCCGAACTTCTCGAGCGGTTTCGGGCCGAAAATGTTGAGATGGATCGCTGAGGCGCCGGAATAACCCGCACCAGAGCGGGTCACGGTCTGCATCATCAAGGCGGCTTCAGTGAGGCCCAGTCCGGCGCCGCCATATTCTTCCGGGAAAGCAATGCCGAGCCAGCCGCCTTCTGCCATAGCATCGCAAAACGCTTCCGGCCAATCGCCGGTCTCATCGGTCTTGGCCCAGTATTCATCGTCGAATTGCGCGACGGTGCGCGCAACGCCGTCTTGAATCGCAAGTTGGTCTTCGGTTAGCGGGCCAATCGTATGCATGCAAATTCTCCTGTCGCGGCAGACTTATGCCGCAAAGTCTGGCGCGTCCACTCTGACGAGGCGTCACACCGCGGCAGCAAGTCGCGCTTGCGGCGAAAAGGCCTGTGCGAGCGTTGAGGACTGACCGTCCACGATCAGGTCTGCCATGATCTGGGCCGTGATGGGCGCGAGCAGAATGCCGTTTCGATAATGCCCCGAGGCGACGAACAAACCGGGCGTTTCCGTTTCGCCCAAAATGGGGGCGTGATCATCGGTTCCAGGCCGGATACCGACCCAGCTTTCCAGCACCGGCGCATCCGCCAGCGCCGGGCAAATCTCAGCCGCGCGGCGTTGCAGGTCCGCAATCACATCCGGCTCCGCAGCCTGCAATCGGCGTCCGGGTTCCGTAGTGGCACCGATAATGATCCGGTCAGCCTTCGGCACGATATAGATATGCCCGCACCGAACGGTCATTTTTGGCGCGCCTTCAACCGGCGCAACCGCGAGCATCTGCCCGCCATAGCAATCAATATCGTCGAGCATGACGTCCCAATTCAGGATCGGTACGCGGCGCCCCGTCTCTTCGACCGCGACCACGCCGGTGCCCCAGCCCGCGGTCAGAAGCGTGGCGTCATGTCCGGCATGATCAAGCCTGTTTCGCTCACTGCGGAGCGGCGCCTCGCGCGGACGGATAGTGATGCTGGGATGGGCCTCGGCGCACGACACCAATGCGGCCAAAGTCTTGCGATTGTCAGCCTGGCCATCACTGGGCAGCAGGATCGCGGATTGCACACCCGTTTGGATCGCAGGCTCCAAGGATTGCAGGCGCGACGTGCAGTCTTCAGGCGCGTCAGACCGGGTCTTGAGGGTCGATGTCACGGCGGTCAGCTTTTGCGTTTGCGGCGCATCCAGGGCAATCGCGAGTGACGGGCCCGGATGATAGCCTGAGGTCAAACCGGTGCGCTGTTCTAACTTGCGAGCCCATTCGGGCCATAAGCGCGCACTCTGATCGCAGAGGTCGAACAGGTTCGGGTGTGTACCAGGTTCAGCGATCGCTTCGAAAGCCGGGGCGAGCATGCCGGCTGCAGCCCAGCTGGCGCCTCTGGGTGGCCAGGTCTTGTCATAGAGCGAGACACGCAGTCCGCGATCGGCGAGTTCTACAGCGCAGGACAGACCGATAATCCCGGCCCCGATGATGGCGATTGAAGCTTGCGGCGTTGAGTCTGCGGACATATTGCCTTCTTAGCAGGCTCTCTCTGCCAAGCCAGCGCATTCACGCATATCAGATCACCTTAAGAGGCGGCGCGTTCTTGTTCCCAGAAGCCCATAAAGGCAGAGGCCCATTCCTGTTTCTGAAAAATAACCGATTTGCGCAGTGTCCCCGCTGCGTCTGACACGGTTTTGATCATCAGGTCCGGCGCGTCGCGCTCTTTTCCAGCTTGCTGGTCGCGCGTTTCATACCATTCGGCCAAGCTCTCTATGGCTTGCGCAAACGCGGTCTCGTCGACGGTATTTATCGGTCCCAAATCGAGTATGATTTCTGTCATACAATTCCCCACACACAAAAATTCTCTACGGCCCTGCTATTCTGCAGGTTCCATCAACGTTACCAGCAAACTGATTCGAGTCCACCGAGTCACCGAAAGATTAATGCAAACTTTGCACCAAAATGTCGCAGATGCTCAAAAATCTTCCAGTTGCGAATAATTCTCATTTGTGACAAAGAGCGTGCATGACCTATCGCACAAAACTTGTTGCTGGCCTCAGCCTGCTCGTTGGAGCAGTCGCGGCTTGTTCAAACCCCAGCGACCCGGCTGAGACACAGACCACGACCGACGCCCCACAGCGCGTTCTGACACTGTACAGTTCTCGCCACTATGATTCTGACAAGGCGCTTTACGCCATGTTCGAGGAAGAGACCGGCGCCCGGCTGGACGTGCGCGAGGCTGGCGCGAGCCAATTGCTCGAAACAATGAAAGCGGAAGGCGATCAAAGTCCGGCGGATGTGATTCTGGCGGCCGACGCAGGCAGCTTGTGGCGATTCAAGGATGCCAGCCTGACACGAGCGCTGGCCAGCGACACGCTTGAAACGCTGATCCCGGCCAATTACCGCGCCGCTGATGGACATTGGTATGGTGTCGCGCGCCGGATGCGCGGGATCGCTTATGATCCGACACGCTGGGATGTCGAACAGCTGGCCCTTTGGCCGAACCTCGCTTTGGAAGACAAAGCCGGCGAGATATGCGTGCGGTCATCCTCCAATATCTACAACCTCTCCTTGATGGGCGAGTTGATCCACCGTCTTGGCTCTGAAGCGGCGCAGGATTGGGCGACAGCGATTGTTGGCAATATGGCGCGCAATCCGCAAGGCGGGGACACCGATCAGATCCGCGCCATTGCAGCAGGCGAATGCTCGATCGCGATCGTCAATCACTATTACTGGGTCCGCCTCGGCGCCAGTGACAGTGAAGCCGATCAGCAAGTCGCCGCCTCGACGGCTTTCCTTTTCCCAGAATTTTCCGAAGGCTCTGGCTCGCATGTGAACATAACAGGCGCCGCCGTCGCAGCGACAGCGGATGATCTGGCTCTCGCCGAAGCGTTTATCACCTTCCTGCTGACCGAGACCGGACAATCCTATCTCACCCGCGAAACCAAGGAATTGCCGCTGATCGATGGTGCGTCGCTGCCAGATGGTGTCGACGCTCTGCCAAGCTTCACGCCGTCAGACACCGCGCTCGATATTTATGGTGAGAACCAAGCCGAAGCGCAGCGTCTGTTCGACCTGGCCGGCTGGAACTAAGCGGTATCGCGGCTTAGGCAGAACATATGCCGCGCGCGCTGCCCTCCCTTTCCGCGATCCCACCAATGCTCATCATCGTCTTGGTGGGATTGCCTGTTTTCGTGGCACTCTTTGCGGGGGTTGCCGCCGGTGACGGCGCAACCTGGGATCATATCCTGCAAAACCGGTTGCTGCCTTATACAAGCACAACGCTTCTCACGCTCTTGATCGCTGGGGTGATCATGCTGGGCTTCGCCGTGCCCGCCGCGTGGATGATCAGCCAATATGAGTTTCCAGGTCGACGTTTTTTCAGCTGGGCGCTTATCCTGCCATTGGCGATGCCGGGTTATGTCATGGCCTATGCCTGGGCGGATTTGATGGGGGTCGCGGGGCCTTTGCAATCGCAAATTCGCGACCTGACCGGCTTATCGGCGCGGGATTATTGGTTTCCCAACCTGTTCAGCGTGCCGGGACTGGCATTCGTGCTCGGGTCAACGCTATTTCCTTATGTCTATATCACAGCGCGGGCGGCGTTTTCCATGCAGTCTCTGGCGACGCTTGAAGCAGCGCGCAGTCTTGGCGCACGGCCGCTGGATCTGTTCTGGCGCGTCGGCCTGCCAGTGGCGCTGCCTGCGATTCTGGGCGGTCTTTGCCTGGCGCTGATGGAAGCCGCCGCGGATTATGGCGCGGCAGACTTTCTCGGGGTTCAGACTCTCGGCGTCGGGATCGTCCGGTCATGGACGTCATTCGGCGAACCGAACACAGCCGCGCGACTGGCGCTGATGCTGGTTCTGATCGCTGGCAGTCTATTGATTGCGGCGCGGCTTTATCAGGGCGGCAAAGGCGTGCAGCAGACAAGCTCGCGATGGCTAAGCCCGCAACGGACGCGCTTGCCGCAGCCCTTGGCATGGATCACCACAGCCTTGTGCGCGCTTATTCTTTTGGTGTGTTTCCTTGCCCCGATATCGCGTTTGCTTTGGCTCGCCATGGAGAGCAATGCGCGGCGCGTGGATTTGATCCCTTTGTTGCGGGCCACCCTCGCGCTCGGCGTGCTCGGGACAGGCGCGGCCTTTGTGGCGGCGTTGGTGTTCACATTGGCCGCAAAGCGGAGCGCATTCTTGCGCATGGCCACCCGCCTGATCGCGGCGGCTGGATATGCTGCACCAGGCGCAGTCTTGGGCCTCGGCGCCTTGTTTCTCTTGCGCGAGACCGGGCAACCGCTGGCCGGCGCCACCGCGATCGGCCTGTTGCTCTGGATCTATGTCAGCCGGTTCACCTCGGCAGGCGTTGAACCGATGCAGGCGACGCTGGACCGCTTGCCGAGAAATCTCGACCATGCTGCGCAGAGCCTTGGCAGCGGCGGCATGCGCCAATTCTTCCGGCTCGATTTGCCGCTTTTGGCTCCGGGCGCGCTCGCGGCGGGGCTGATCCTGTTTGTGGAGATCCTGAAAGAGCTGCCTGCTACGCTGATGCTTCGCCCATTTGGATGGGACACGTTGGCTGTGAAAGCGCATGCCTATGCGACCGATGAAAGGCTGGCCCAGGCCACTCTGCCCTCCTTACTGATCGTCCTTGCCGGACTGTTGCCCGTGTTATTGCTGTCTTGGCGTCTCAGTGCGACGGAGCGATCATAGGTCATGACTTCTATTCGTCCGCTTATTGCTGATCAGGTGAGCCGCTCGTTTGGAACCGTGACCGCCGTTGCGAACGCGTCACTGACGCTCACACCTGGCGAGATCACAGCGCTGATCGGCCCATCCGGGTCGGGCAAGACCACATTCTTGCGACTTCTCGCGGGCATGGAACGTCCGGATAGCGGTCAAATTCTTTCTGGCGAGCGCGTCTTAGCGAGCGCGTCGCGGCATGTTCCGATCGAGAAGCGAAAAATTGGCCTTGTGTTTCAGGACTTTGCCCTATTCCCGAATATGACTGTGCTGCAAAATGTCATGTTCGGCTTGCGCGAATACGCAAAAGACGAGCGCGTGCATATGGCTGAGTCCTGGATCGAGCAGCTTGGCCTAACCCATCGCCGCGACGCTTATCCGCATCATTTGTCGGGGGGTGAACAACAGCGCACGGCGATTGCGCGTGCTCTCGCCCCGAAACCGGTGGCTATTCTTCTGGACGAACCTTTTTCAGGCCTGGACCCATCGATGCGTGGGCGGGTGCGGGATGCCGCATTAAACGCGATCCGCGCGGCGAAAGTGCCCGCGCTTTTGGTTACACATGATGCCAGCGAAGCTTTGCTACACTCTGATACAATTGCGGTGATCGCACACGGCGTCATTCTGCAATCCGGTCCGCCAGACACTCTCTATCGCGCTCCGAATTCACTCGCGGTCGCGCGTGCGCTAGGTCCAGTTCATGAGATTGAACGCTCGAATTTGCCCGCCGAATGGCGGGCTGAGATCAAAACCGATGCGCCGACACTTTGGTACCGTCCAGAGGCGATCTCATTAGGAAAAGGACCTGATTTCACCGTGAGCGGCAGCCGTCTGGCGGGCCCCGTGACAGAACTTTGTCTGAAATTGCCAGACTCCAAAGACGTCCTGTATTCGGCTTGTCAGCCAGGAACACCATTAAAGCCGGGCGAAGGCGTTCAAGCGATGATAAATCCGGCGCTGTTCTTTGAATTTGCGGCAGAATCTACCTGACAAATCCGTCATCTTGCAGATGCTGCCCTCGCCAAGACACATTCAGCTGCTTAATCTAAGGCTGAAACAAGGATTGCCGCGATTATGAAACTCTTCCGATCGATTTTGGCCATTAGCATTCTCTGGGTGGCGACAAGCTTGCCGTCTATGGGACAAAGTCTCATTCGGGATGCCGAAATTGAGCAGATATTGCGCGATTGGACCAATCCAATCCTGGAAGTCTCAGGGCTGCAGCCGAATGATGTTGGTCTTTATATTATCAATGATCCCAGCTTGAACGCCTTCGTTGCGGGCGGACAGCGGATTCATTTGCATACCGGCTTGATCATGGCCTCGGACAATGCACGCCAGGTCAAAGGCGTGATCGCGCACGAGACCTGCCATATCGCATGTGGTCACACCGTGACCCGGACACGCGCCGCGAGCGTGGCATCACGCCCTGCCTTGGTCTCAATCGGACTAGGTGTGCTCGCAATCGCCGCCGGGGCACCAGATGCCGGCGCCGCACTGATCGCCAGTTCGCAGCAATTCGCAGCGCTCAATTTCTTTGTCCACACGCGGGCCGAAGAAGCCATGGCGGATACGATGGCGGTGCAATATCTGGTCGAGCTAGAACAATCGCCGATGGGCATTGTCGAGTTTTTCGAGAAATTTCGCTATCAGGAAGTCCTTTCAGAAGCCCGTCGATATCCGTATTTCCGCTCGCACCCGCTTTCGTCCAACCGCGTGCGGACCACGCGCACTTTGGCGGAAGAATCTGGGTTCGCTGACAAACCTGAAGATCCGGTGGTTGTGAAACAGTTCGACATGATGAAGGCAAAACTGGTGGGTTTTCTCGAGCCCCCTGCCCGTGTGTTCAGAGACTACCCGCCGACCGACACCTCTCAGCCGGCGCGTTATGCGCGATCGATTTCAGCCATGCAGGTGGCGGATCTGACAACCGCGCTGAAGGAGATCGATTCTTTGATCGAGGAAGAGCCGGAAAATGCGTATTTTCATGAGCTGAAAGGCCAAATTCTGTTTGAAACAGGCAAACCCGTAGACTCCATCGAGCCTTTGATCGAAGCCAATCGTCTATTGCCGGGGAATGCCCTACTCCAGATCGCGCTGGCGCGGTCTTTGCTGGCGCGTGGCGAGGAAGAGGATGTGTCGCTTGCCGAGAACGCATTGCGTGACGCGCTGATCGCTGAACCGAACAATGCCTTTGCCTGGACCCAGCTGGCGATTGTGTTCGAGCAACAGGAGAACCGCCCAATGGCACAAGTGGCAACGGCGGAAGCGGCCTATAATATCGGCAATTATCCACGTGCTTATTCCTTTGCTGAACGGGCGATCCGCGAACTCGCGCCGAACACACCGGCCTGGCGTCAAGCCAGCGATATTCGCAATGCCACAGACCCCGCCTTGCCTGAAAACGAGATCTTTTGGCGGCGGCGTTGATGCGACAATCACGCGATTGTCAGCTTTCACACCTTGCTTTTCACGCCAATGAAAGCATTTGGCCCTTAGACTATTCGAAATCAGAATTGAGCAGGATCCCGATATGACCCGCACTTTGTCCATGGCGCTCGCCGCAACTGCCATCGCGCTGACCCCCGCTTGCGCCCAGGGATCGGTGAATTCCACCGACAAGGAAGCGATCGAGAAGATTGTCTATGACTATATCATGGAGAATCCGGAAGTGATCGAGGATGCCCTGATTGCGCTCAGCGAAAAGCGGGCGGCCGAAGAAGCGGCTTTGGCCATGGCGGCGATCGCAGACAATCAGGATGCACTGATCAATAATGCTGCCGATTATTCGATCGGCCCGGCCGACGCACCCGTGACCGTGGTTGAGTTCTTCGATTATCGCTGCGGCTTCTGTAAGCGCTCTGCCCAATGGGCGGTCGATCTGCCGGAGAAGTATGACAATAAGGTCCGGGTCGTGTTCAAGGAATTTCCGATCCTGTCGACCGAGAGCGAGAAAGCCGCCCTTGCCGCCATCGCAGCCGGCAAGCAGGACAAATATATCGAAATGCATATGGCGCTCATGGACCTGGATAATGGCTCCGGCTTTGGACCAGACCAGATCGATGCTGCGGCTGAGTCTGTTGGCGTCGATGTTGCGACAATGCGCGCCGATATGAAATCCATCGAGGTTCAGAAAACCGTCGCCGATGCCAAAAGCCTGGCCCGTACGCTGAGCATCACTGGCACACCGAATTTCATTGTCGGCACAGAGATGGTTTCAGGTGCGGACACCGCAAGCGTTGAGGCCTTGATCGAAACGGCGCTTGCCGACAGCTAGATCCAACCGGCCCTAAATTAATCCTGCCAAGGGCGACGATGGGTCGGCATAGCGTTTGCGGCCCATCCGTCCAGCCAGATAAGCCTCGCGGCCCGCAATAACTGCGTGTTTCATGGCCGTCGCCATCCGGATCGGATCCTTCGCTTCAGCAATCGCGGTATTCATCAGGACGCCGTCGCAGCCCAGCTCCATGGCCTGGGCAGCGTCAGATGCCGTGCCAACGCCAGCATCGACAATCACCGGCACGCGCGATTGCTCGACGATCAGTCTTATGTTGAGCGGGTTCTGAATGCCGAGGCCTGACCCAATCAGGCTGCCAAGTGGCATGATGGCGGCGCAACCGGCATCTTCGAGTTTGCGCGCATAAACCGGATCATCTGAACAATAGACCATGACCTCGAACCCATCAGCGATCAGGTCTTTCGCGGCTTTCAGTGTCTCTTCCATATCTGGATAAAGGGTCTTCTGGTCCGACAAGACTTCGAGTTTGACCAGATCCCAGCCACCCGCCTCGCGCGCCAGACGTAAGGTGCGCACGGCCTCGTCCGCCGTGAAGCATCCAGCTGTGTTCGGCAGATAAGTGAATTCACTTGGCAAGACGTGATCCTGCAAGCGATCTTCATCCGGATTGGACAGGTTCACACGGCGCAGCGCCACGGTCACCATTTCGGCGCCAGCGGCCCGTGCTGCCTCCGCATTCTGCGCATATGAGGCATATTTTCCTGTGCCCACAATGAGGCGCGAATCAAAGCTTCGTCCAGCGACGATCAAAGGCGTATCAGTCATTCTGCTCGCTTAGCTGCGAGGACCCCTAAGAGCAAGACACCAGAGTGTAGCAAAGATCGCGGTTGCACAGCGTCTCAGCTCATTGTTAGCTGAAAAGAAAAACAGCGGAGGAGACGAGGATGGCGGAACATGAGCACGATGTGCTTGTGATCGGGTCCGGCGCAGGCGGCGGCATGGCGGCTTATGTGCTCACCCAATCAGGGGTCAAAGTTCACATGCTGGAAGCCGGCCGGGATTATGATCCCGTCGCTGAAACCGCCATGTTCTCGGAAAATCGCGATGCGCCTCTTTTAGGGAATGGCACCCCCGACAAGGATTTTGGCTATTATAACGCGACTATAGAAGGCGGCTGGGACATTGATGGCGAGCCTTACGCGACCGGTGAAGATACGGAATTTCTATGGTGGCGGACCCGCATGCTGGGCGGGCGCACCAATCATTGGGCCCGCAACTCCTTCCGTATGGGCGAATATGACTTCAAGCCGCAATCGCGTGACGGGCTGGGGTTTGACTGGCCGCTCACCTATGACGACCTCGCGCCCTGGTATGACCGCGTCGAGAAATTGATCGGTGTGTATGGCGTCAATTCAGGGCTCGCCAATCACCCGGACAGCGGCGACGGCGTCTTGCAGCCGCCCCCTAAAGCGCGGGTGCCGGAACTGTTCGCGGCAGCTGCTGCGGCGGATATTGGCATTCCCTGTGTGCCGGCCCGGCGGGCGGTGCTGACACGCGATCCTGGCGATGGACGATCGGCCTGTTTCTGGGCCACTGATTGTGGTCGCGGATGTAATATCGGGGCCGCGTTCCAGACCACCACATCGCTTCTGCCCTGGGCCCGCACGACGGGCAATCTGACCATCACAACAGATGCCATGGTCTATGAAATCACCACAGGCGATGACGGCAAAGCCAATGGCGCGCGCTATATCGACAAGACGACCGGCGAACACAAATTCATTGGTGCCCGCGCTGTTGTTTTGGCCGCGAGTGCCGCCTCAAGTGCTCGTATCCTCCTGAATTCAAACGTGAAAGACAGTGGCGGGCTGGCCAATTCATCCGGTCAGATCGGGCGCAATCTGATGGATACGGTTGGCTCTGGCATTACTGGTCAGATCCCCGCACTTGAAAACCGGCCGCGTTATAATGAAGACGGCGCGATGGGGATGCATGTCTATATCCCGTTCTGGCTGTATGAAGAACAAGCGGCCGGTCAGCTCGACTTTCCGCGCGGCTATCACTTGGAAGTCTATTCGCAATTCAGCGCGCCAGGCATGGGCTCCGGCAGCGGGCTGGACGGATATGGTGCCAGCATCCTGGACTCAGCGCGACGCTATTATGGCAGTTTCATCCATTTCGCGCAGCGTGGGGAAATGATCCCGAACAGCAATTGCTATGCAGAGATTGATCCAGACGGCAAAGACCGGTTCGGCATTCCAATCTTGAAATTCCATTATAAGCACACGGATTATGAATATGATCAGGTGACCCACGCGCAGCAGGCTTCGATTGAGATTATTGAGCGTATGGGTGGTCGTGTCGTGAGCGATGTGAAGGCGCCGCGAGAAGCGATCGCGGCCGGCGGTGAGATCATTCATGAAATCGGGACCGCGCGCATGGGCGCGTCGGCCGCGGACTCTGTGACCAATTCCTATGGGCAGACCTGGGATGTCCCGAACCTGTTCATACTCGACGGTGCGATCTTCGCATCAAAGGCGCACAAGAATCCAACCCTGACCATTCTGACCCTGTCCATGCGGGGCGCCGATCATCTGGTCAATGAAATGAAGCGGGGTGTGCTATGAGCCAGCTCTATCTGCCTAAAATGGATCGTCGCACGACGTTGAAATGGCTGCTGGCTGGCCTTGGCGCTACGCCAGTTATCGCCGCATGCGGCCAATCGGACCCGGTCTCGACCAATACCGCAGAGCTGCTGCTCGGAACGCCGAAGCCGATCACGGGCGCGCCATATGGCGCGGATCCGGATTTGCTGGACCCGCAAGTGACCTGGGAACGCACAATGACCGGTGCGCAATTGCAGCTCGTCGCAGCGCTTTGCGATGTCGTTATGCCGGCCTCGGACACATTGCCCGCCGCGAGCACTTTGGGCGTCCCGGACTTTGTCGATGAATGGGTGTCCTCGCCTTATGAAATGACGCAAGGCTCGCGGACGGCCTGTTTCGACCTGTTCGAATGGCTGGAAGGCGAAGCACGCGCGCTTGGCGCAGGATCTTTTTCAACGGCAGGTCTGGATCAACAGAAAGCTGTGCTCGACCGTATTGCATGGAGCCAGAATGTCGAAGCCGGGCTGGAGACGCAGGCGTCTGCGTTTGACAGTTTCCGAACGATTTCCGTGTCGGCTTATCTGTCATCCGCCGAAGGTTCGGCCTGGCTTGGCTATGAAGGCAATCGCCCGGCGACGGGGGATTATGCCGGCCCGACACAAGCGGCTCTGGATCATCTTGCGGCGGCGCTTGAGCCGCTTGGCCTCAGCATTCCGGATGGACTTTAGGACGCGGCTCGCCCCGTCGTATCTGACAGGCGAACAAATTCTGCGAATGACAGAGACTGTGACCTCGAAAGCAAAGGCGCATTTGAGTGAGAGGTCACGTCATGATTTCAGTTTTATCTTTTCGGAAAGTTGCGATGCGTGTGGGTCTGATCCTGGCCGGTTGCTCGATCGTCGGCGTTGGCTTTGCTTTTGCCGATACGGATCATCCTGTGCGCTATTTGCATCTGCAAAATAATGGCAATTATACAATCAGCGATATTGAACTGAAATGGGTGACGCCTGAGGGCAAAAGCAAGTCCAATATGTTCACAGCCGACCTGAACAAGTCCAAAGGGTTCTGCCTTGATCTAGAAAAATTTGGCGATGTTCCAGCCGGTTCGGAGGTTTGGCTAAAGGCCTATATCGCCCTAGGCGATAAAGAGAGCTGCCGCAAAGATAATCCGCGCATCTATGAGAAAGGCCTTCCGGCGAAGAGCTATACCTATACCCAGCAATATAAAATGGGGGGTCAAACAGCGACCAATAATATGTGCAAACTATCGAGCGGTAATGAAAGCTCGACGGAAAGCAGCAACAATATCGGCAACTCGACGGATTGCCCTTATCGGTAGAGCAGTGTTCAAAACCCGCCGAGCGATCAGAATTTTCCAGTCAGTTCGAAAATCAAAATACGTTCTTCAACCACGCGATTACGCTCGATCTGGGATAAAAAACCCGTTCGGTCGGGCGTAAAGCGTCGCCGTGAATCCTTATCGATATTTTCAAACGGCCGGAACAATTCGACTCGGCCTGTGAGGCCCCACAAATCCTTGTGTTCAACAAAAACCGACATTCGGCCCGGAAGTTCGCGGCGCGCGCGAATGGAATCCAGACGAAACTCATCGGCTCGGATCTCGGGTGAGAAATCCCCGCCCCAGGCGAGATCCGTACCAGCAATATCGTGCCGGAACTCAATCTCGATTTCGACCTGCTCCTCACCATTTATGGAGCGATCCTCACCGGTCAACGGGTCCTCGATCTGGGAATCCTGGAAAACTGCGGAATAGGTCAATTGTGCGCCATCCACGCCGAGCGGATCAAAATTCAGCGTACCTTCGAATTGAACGCCGAGACGAGATCCCGTGTCGATATTGCCAGGCCCTTCGCCGTCGCCAACGGGAACTTGATCGACAATGTCTTCTAAAGCTTCGCCAAAGAACAGGACGTTGCTCGCGCCCCAGGGGCCAAACCGGCGTTCAACCTCAAACTCGCCGCGCCAGCTTTGTTCAGGGACAATATTTGCATTGCCGACTTGATCGTCACCATCGTCCAGGTCGAGCTGCGAGACAAAGTCGAAAAAGTCGAGCTGACCGACCTCGCGATTGATCCGAGCATTGAACGTGGTGCGGTCATCATATTGCCAGCTGAGCGTGACGCCGCCTTTCGGGCGGGTAAAACGACGCGTTTGGCCTAAGGGGCCGCCCGAGGTCAGTTCGGACACTTCTGCGCCAAGGGACACTTGCAGCTGGATATCGTCCCCGATCGGGCGGGAATATGTGACAAAGCCCTCGCTGCGGGTTTCCTCGACTTCGACCGCTGTGTCGCCAATATCGACAGGCACTAGTGGACCCGTTCCGTCCGTTTCAAGCAAGAAGGATTCACTGTCCAGCGTGTTCAGCGCATTCTCGAGCGATGCATCCCATGATCCGCCAAGCGCCGACCATTTATACTCGCCGCGCACGATTAGCTCGGTCTCATCTGTGGTCTGGCGAAAGAATTGGTCCCCCAGCAATTGGCCCAGCGGGTCGCGGACCTCTCTTGAACTGGTGAATGGGCTATTGCTGTCGCTATACACGCTGATCAGCTTCAGGCGCCCTTCAGCGAGATCAAACTCAACATCCCCGCTGAGCTCTGCGGTTGTGCTTTCGCTAATGCGTTCAATGACTTGCCGGTCGGTTTCAATGCCAGCAACCACGCTTTCGACGGTCTCGCGTCGGTCGCGCTTGGAATTTTCCCAATCGGCATTCAGGTTAGCAATCAGGCCGGAAGGCGGGGTCCAGCGCAAGCCAGCATTGCCGTTCAGTTCTGGAAAGCGGTTGCGTTGAAACAGGCGATTGTCTTCCAGAAGCTGTCCGCTCGCATCGAAGATTTTCTCGGTGCCTTCGCCGCTGCTGCCGCGCGGCACGGCTTCGGCATTGGCCGACCAGGCAATATCGCCCTCCTGTCCCGAGACGGACAATTCGCCGCCGCCATAAAGCGGCTTCTGACCGGAAATCACGCGCGCACGATAGGCCCAAGTGCCACTGATCCCGCGTGGCTTGGCGATGACATTGACGACCAATCCTGACAAGCCGGGAATGTCGAGACTGGCGCCTTCGAGCAGTTCAATGCGCTCGACGGTTGAGGCCGGGATGCGCTCAAGCACGTCGGCCGCGGATGAGGACTTGCTGGAAATGCGCTGGCCATTGATCAGAACATTCTCGGTCGCCTGCCCGAGACCGCGGCTTTCATCCTGCCCGCGCGTATCGCTCAGCCGGAAACCAGGAATGCGCACGACCATATCGCGTGCATTCAGCGGGGCATATTGTTCGAAATCAGCGAGGACAAAAACAGTCTTTTCACCGGATGGCGCCTCATCGGCAAAGGCCGACGCCATTGGCAACGCCATCAAAGCAGCACAAAACGGAACAAGTCTCATCAATGTCTTTCCGCGTCATCGATGTTCAAGGCCATCGTCGACAACGCTATCGCGGGGTTGAAGCGACACGTAATCTGATTTGAACAAGAATCCAGTTGCTTGTGTCGCCGCGAATTGGTCCGCTTTACAACTCAGCCACCACCGACAAATTGAACCACTTCCAGGCGATCTCCGTCTTCAAGCAGAGTTTTTCCATGCTCCGCTTTCGGAACAATTTCGAGGTTTCGCTCAATCGCGATGCCGCGCGGATCGTCTGACAGGGTCAAGACCAACGCTTCCACGCTGGTTCCGGGGTCAACATTCCGGCTTTCACCGTTCAAGAATATCTGCATTTGCCCTGCTCCGAATGCTTAAATTAGGCTTGCCAAGCTTAGCGATCCAACGCAAGAGCGTGTGGCAATGACGCAACAGATATATGTTCTCAACGGACCTAATCTCAACCTGCTCGGCACGCGTGAGCCTGAGATTTATGGATCGACGACGCTGGATGACATTCAGCAACAGATGACAGCCGCTGCCCCGGGCGCGGTCATTACGTTTCGTCAGACCAATTCTGAAGGTGAGCTGGTGGATTGGGTGCAGGAAGCGTCCAAAAGCGCAGAAATCCTGATCCTGAATGCCGGCGCTTATACGCACACATCAGTCGCCCTGCATGATGCTTTGCGAGCCTGTGATGCGCGTATCTATGAAGTTCACCTGTCCAACCCCGCCGCCCGCGAACCATTCCGGTCGACCAATTACGTTGCCCCTTGTGCCAGCGCCTGCATTGCAGGTTTTGGCGCACGCGGCTATTTGATGGCGTTAGACGCCGCCCTCCAAGAATAAAAAAGACTGAGGAGCCCCCACCGATGTCCACAAGCAAGACAAAACTAGATGCCGGTCTCGTGAGAGAATTGGCCGCCATTCTGCGTGAAGCTGATCTCGGCGAAGTCGAAGTCGAACATGAAGGTCTGCGCATTCGCGTCAGCAAAGCGACTTCAATGGCGCCCGCTGCGCCCGCCATTGTGCAAGCGCCTGTCGCCGCGGCTCCTGTTGCCGCGCCCGTCGCCGCGCCTGCTGCGGCGCCAGCCGCCGCGGCCCCTGCCGCCGCTGCAGCGCCGAGCAATGCGGTCACCAGCCCGATGGTCGGCACCGTTTATCTGTCGCCAGAGCCGGGCGCGAAAGTGTTTGTGAATGTCGGTGACAAGGTCAAAAAGGGCGACACGTTGATGCTGATTGAAGCGATGAAGACGTTCAATCCAGTGACCGCGGACGCTGACGGGACTGTGAAAGACATTCTGGTCGCTGATTCTCAACCTGTTGAGTTCGGCGAAGCTTTGATTGTGGTCGAATAAGGACTCGGAATCGATGATTGAAAAGGTTCTCATCGCCAATCGCGGCGAGATCGCATTGCGTATCCATCGCGCCTGCAAGGAAATGGGCATTGCGACGGTGGCTGTTCACTCTGAAGCTGACCGGGATGCTATGGCCGTGCGCCTGGCCGATGAAAGCGTCTGTATCGGCCCCGCGCCGAGCGCCAATAGCTATTTGAAGAAATCGCAAATCATCGCAGCCGCTGAGATTACTGGCGCAGATGCGGTGCATCCCGGCTATGGATTTCTATCCGAGAATGCCCAATTCGCGGAAATGGTCGAAGCGCATGATCTGATCTTTATCGGACCGACGGCAGAACATATCCGTACGATGGGCGACAAGATCACGGCCAAACAGACCATGATTGATGCCGGCGTACCAGTGGTCCCTGGTTCAGAAGGCGGTGTGTCTTCGATTAGCGAAGGCAAGAAAGTTGCCAAAAAGATTGGCTATCCAGTCCTGGTCAAAGCCGCGTCAGGCGGCGGTGGGCGCGGCATGCGCGTGGCCGAAACTGAGAAAGATCTCGATTCTGCGATTAAGTCGGCTAAGACCGAAGCCAAAGCCGCTTTTGGTGATGATGCCGTCTATCTGGAAAAATATCTCGGCAAGCCGCGGCATATTGAGATCCAGCTGATTGCCGATACGCATGGCAATGTCTGCCACTTGTGGGAGCGCGATTGCTCGCTGCAGCGTCGCCACCAGAAAGTGTTTGAAGAAGCCCCCTCACCAGCCCTTAACCAGGCGCAGCGCGAAGAGATCGGCACCATTGTCGCCAAAGCGGTCAAGAAGATGGGCTATCGCGGCGCAGGCACGATGGAATTCCTGTATGAAGACGGGAACTTCTATTTCATTGAAATGAACACACGAATCCAGGTCGAACATCCGGTGACAGAAATGATCACAGGCATCGACCTCATTCGCGAACAGATCCGCGTTGCCGACGGCAAGAAGCTGTCTTTCTCTCAAGAAGACGTGCTTCTGGTCGGACATGCCATTGAATGCCGGATCAATGCGGAGCATCATGAGACTTTTGTTCCATCTCCTGGAAAAATAACAGATTTCCATGCACCTGGTGGCCCGGATGTAAGGCTCGATAGCGCCGTCTATGCCGGTTATACGATCCCGCCGCATTATGACAGCATGATCGCCAAGCTGATCGTGCATGGTCGGACACGCAATGAATGCATCATGCGTCTGCGCCGCGCACTGGACGAAATGGTCGTTGGCGGAGTCGAGACGACACTACCGCTGCATCGCCGCCTGGTTGAGGCGCAAGACGTCGTCGACGGGAATTATGACATTCACTGGCTGGAGCGGTTTCTGGGGCTGAAATAGGCAGCGAGCATTGATATTGCGTGGGCGGTCTCATGAATGAGCCAAGTTTAGACCTTGAAAAGCCGAATGCCGTCGGCGCGCTGGATCGCGTGACGACCAATGTCGCGATGTCCTTAATCGCGGTGGTGCCAACATTCTTGACCTGTATTGTCGCGCCTTGGCGCTTGTCGGAATTGTTAAAACGCGACGACCCGGAGGGACGGTTAGGTATGCGATTGGCGCCAGGCGCCTTTTTCCCGCTTGCCTTGCTGCTTTCCATGATTGCAGGGGCGCTGCTGACCACGCCTGAACTCGCAAACAGGAATGGCGCCTTTTTGGGCCCCAATCTCGCACTCGCTATTCAATCTGCGATCTCGGAGGGAGATATCTGGAGAACCGTGGGCACTGTGCTGCCGATTTACGCCTTCGCCGTTGTCGCCGGCTCGCTAGGGGCGCTTCTGAACCGGTGGGCTCATGAGGATTGGGGTCTGAGGGTCAGCTTGAGAGCGGCTTTCTATGTGGTGGGTGCATTCGTTTCTTGGGTCATTCTATCCACCGCCGCAATCGATCTCGTGCGCGCTTCGACGCAGAATTTTCAATTGGCGAATACGCTCAGCGTTGTGATTACAGTGCCGAGTCTGGTTGCCATTGTCTGGATGTATTTCTGGTTCTTCCGAAATGGCGGTGATATTTCCTGGATTCGTAGTGGTCTTTTGACGATCGCGATGATGGTGTTGCTGCTGATTACAATGGTCTTGGTCGGCGTCCTGGCGAGTTTTTAAGCTCTGACTCAACGCAATTTTCGTGGCTCCTTGATGCGATGAGTCCCTGACCTCTGCGCGCGGTTGTCTTCTCTCAACTCTGAAGTAAACTCGCCTCATGTCTGACCGGTTCGACACAAATGATCTGTTGAATTGCTATCGTCGAGGTGTCTTCCCGATGGCAGATTCGCGGGAAGATATGCGGCTCTTCCTGATGGATCCGGACTTGCGGGGCGTCTTGCCGCTCGACCGGTTTCATGTACCCAAGCGCTTGGCCCGAACGGTGCGGCAAAACCCGTTCCGGGTCACGGTCGATACTGCGTTCAATCGCGTGATCGAAGCCTGCGCCGAACCGCATCCATCACGGCCCGCCACATGGATCAATGATGCCATCCTGAACCTGTATGGCGCCCTGCACCGACAAGGCCATGCCCATAGTGTCGAGTGCTGGAACGAGGACAATCAGCTGATTGGCGGCCTTTACGGCGTCTCGCTGGGCGGCGCCTTCTTTGGCGAGAGCATGTTCTCTCGCGCCACGGACGCTTCAAAGATTGCCCTGGTGCATCTCGTCGCCCGCTTGATTGTCGGGGGCTATAAATTGCTGGATGCGCAATTCCACAATCCACACCTGGAACAATTCGGATTGGAAGAAATCACCCGCGAGGCGTTTCGCGCTCAATTGTGGCGCGCCTTGAAAGCGGACGCAGACTTTTACTCGTTTGGGTCAAGCGGCTCGAGTTCGGATGGCGCGACTTCGTTACAGGCAATCACCCAGATATCATAAACAGGGTGCTCGAGCGCATTCAAACCCGGTGAGGACGCGAACATCCAGCCGGTGAATCGGACGTCGGGTTCTGCATCCGTGGACGCCGCCAATTCCTCTTCTGTCAGATCGCGCGGTTCGGCCATAGTCTGGACCTGCGTCGTGTTGGCCGTGGTTACTTTCAGAAATGCTGCGCTTTCAGGTGGCTCTTCCGGCGGCGTTTGGAAACAAGTCTGCAAGTCGATGCGCAACGAGCCATAGACTTTCGGCTCGCCAACCAGCATTTCAAAATCCGTCGAGCGTCCCGTGATCTTATCCAAAGCGCGCAAAATGACGGTATCATGTTGTTTATAGGTACGTTTTTGCGTCGGGATCAGTTCTTCTTCACCCTCGGCATCAGGGTCGGCTTCGTCTTCAACACCGAACAAGTCGCGTTCCAGATCGCGTAGGCCTTGATCGGTCTCTTGCGCGCCCGCGAGCGCGACCAGTCCAATCCCGAGAAGTCCCAGCCCGATTGCGCGGATCACTCGCTGTCTCCGCCGCCATTGCCGGAGGCAAAGGACGCAAACAAGGTCATCAAGTCGACAGAGCCTTGCGCATAGAGAATCTCGCCACAGCCGGTGTCACCGAATAATTCTTCACCGGCACCGCAAGCGACGATCTCGCCAAAGCCTTCGGCCGGCTCGAGATTGATATAGGCGCCGCCCAGAAGCCCCTCAGACTGAACCCGCGCGCTGGTGCCATCGCCAAGCGGTAGGATTTCCGCACTGACGGCGAAAGTGACCAGGGCTTCGGCGCGCTCCCGGTCGAGCGCAACGTCGCGCACGGTGCCGATCTTGACGCCGGCCATGCGGACATCTGTGCCGCGATCAATTGTGGCGGCGCTGGAAAAGCGTGCGCCGATTTCTACGGTTTCGCCGGTTGCGCCAGCATCCGCGCCGCGGGCCAGACCAAACCAGAGAAAGATACCTGCCACGACGAGTACGCCGAGACCGACCAGAGTTTCAAAAATGGATTCACGCATTTGGATCCCAAGCCTCATAATCCGCGTCTGCTTCGCGGCGCTCGCCGCCTTCGCGCAGACTGCCTTTTGGACGATATGCAAACACAGTCCCGGTCATGTTTGGCGTATGATCTGTTTCCCAGTCCTGGCGCTTCAGCGGCGCATCAGTTGGGGGTTCTTTCAAAGTGTAATGCAACCAGCCATGCCATTCGGGCGGCACTTTGGATGGCTCTGCAACGCCATTATAGATGACATAGCGCCGTTGGCGGCCTTCGACCGATTCCTTTCGGTCTTCGAAATAGCGATTTCCATACTCATCGCTGCCGACCAATACGCCGCGACGCTTGATGTCGAACCATCCGCCCGGGCTGACGCCGTTCCACCATGTAAACAGTTTAAACATATTGTTCGTCCTGACAGTGATATTTGACCGCATTATGGCGCGTGCACGCCGCCGAATCTAGTTAGGACAGGCAACACATCATGTCGCGGGCCAGGTCAAGCCCGCTCTGGCTGGAGGGCGCAGTACATGTCCAAAACCGATCGCAATACTAAATTGCTGGCAACCGCAATGGAAGAAGGGCTGATCAGCCCGATTCTTCCATTCTCTGAGCTCACCGCTGTGCCGATGACAAATCTGCAAGATGCACCCGGTGCCAAGGTAGCCGCGCAGCGCCTGCGGCTCGACCGGACCAGCAAACTGGCTATGGCAGAATTGCTGGAAGGGCTTGGCGATGCGCCGAAAAATGCGGAATTGGCCGAAGCCGTCGCGCGCGGTGTGCCACTCGCATTGATTGAAGAGGCTTTGCAACAGAATCGCGGCTTCGAGGCCCTCGCCGACGCGTTTCGCAATGAAGCGATTGAATCAGCAGCCCCGCCAGCTTGTTTGGTCGTCGACGCTGCGACCGCCACTGAGATTGGCGACATTCGACGGGCAGGCGTGGGCGCTCTGATCGAGAAATCGCCCCTGCCGGATGCGGACAGGCCAGCCCTCGCTGTGGATCTGGCGCGGTTCGTAACGCCGGATGGGTTAGAGATTGATGTTTTGGATGATCTTCTGACCGCCACGCTCGCGGAAAATGGGGACCAGCTGACACTTGTGCTCTGCGGCCTTTCCGCAGCTTTGATGGGGCTTGGACAGGCTTATGCAAGCGACAATGAAAGTGCGATTATCGCGCTTCTGAAGCTCATCGACTCGATCGCGACAGGCACGAGCTTCCCTAAGAAACATGCCGAAACCCTGGGTCTGGAGGCCCGGCCAGCGCAAAAAGACAAACGCGACATTGTGCTGGTGATCGCCCCACTTTCACCAAAAGCGCTTTCGGCGTTTCAACCGTCGACGCTCGGCTTACGTCCCATGGCTTCAATGATCGAAGCGCTGGAAGGCGATCAACCCAATCTGCACCTCATGGCGCGCATCGGTCTGTCAATAAAAGCCCCGGCCGCCCTGCCTGGTTTGCTGACAGACATCGATGCAGCAGCGGATCTGGAACTGATGCCGCACTTTGGCGGCGATATTTTGCGCACACGCGGGTTTTCGACCCAAGCGATTGAAAAGGTCCAAAGTGCGCTGGGAGAAGGGCTTCCCTTGAATGCGGCTTTCTCGCGTTGGGTGCTTGGTGATGACATTATCTCAAATGACCTGCGACTGGCGCCGGAATCCTTTGATGCGGACGGCCGCGCCTTGCTCAAGTCCATCGGATTTTCCAAGCGCGAGATTGCGGAAGCTGAGGAAGCACTTGATGGCCGACCTGAAAAACTGGCCGCAATCGCCATCGAAACCGCTGGGCTAACGCAAGCGCTTTCAGGGGATGACACGCTGGCGCTCGCAACATCGATCCAAAAGGCGTGTGGTCTGACGGTTATTCTGTCCAGCGCGACGATGACAGACTTGAATGTCGAAGCCCTTCTTGGCGGCGACGTCTCGGCCTGGTTGCCCGCATTGGATGTCGAGTTGGATCGCCTGACCGCGGACCGGATGACCCATATCGCGGCTTTGGCTGAAGATTTGATGGCCGAGGATGCCGCCCCGCAAACCGTGTTTGAGGCCCCAAGCGGGGTTTCGCGAACGCGCCTGCCGGATCGCCGCAAGGGCTATATCCAGAAAGCGACCGTCGGGGGTCACAAGGTCTATCTGCATACCGGTGAGTTCGATGATGGCTCGATTGGCGAAATCTTTATCGACATGCATAAGGAAGGCGCGGCGTTTCGTTCGCTCATGAACAATTTCGCCATCGCGGTCTCTCTCGGCCTGCAATATGGCGTGCCGCTGGAAGAATATGTTGACGCCTTCGTGTTCACGCGCTTCGAGCCAGCAGGTGAAGTCCGAGGCAATGACCAAATCACGCGGGCGACATCGATCCTGGACTATATTTTCCGCGAACTCGCTGTGTCCTATCTGGCGCGCGAAGATCTCGCAGAGCTGGGGGACGTGACGCATGATGGCCTTGGCCGCGGGCTCGAGGATGGGATCGAGAAATCGCATGCGCAACCCTTGCCAGATGAAGCCGCGCACCTGATCTCGCGCGGTTACTCGCGCGGCCAGATTCCGGATAATATCGTCATCCTCAACAGGAAGCGCGAAGAGCGCGATGCGGAACGCGACGAGGAAGAGGCCGAGACCGCCACGGATACAAACGCAGAGGCTCCGACCTATCTGCCAGAGGCATGTTCAAGCTGTGGCAGTTTCACGCTCTATCGAGACGATGTCGATGGCGATGTGGTCTGCGACACGTGTGGCCAGGTCGGCAAGATAGAAGCTACAGAATAGCCCGCCCTGACGGGCTGGCCCGCAGCTTGCGTGGAGGTTTGGGAGACGAAACCCAGACGCGAAAGACCCGTCCCATGCTGAGACAGTTTGCGAGCCTGATTCTGGTGGCTGGTTTGGCAGCAAGCCCAGCCATTGCGCAAAATGCGGGTGAGATCGCCAAGGTACGCGATGGGCAGTCTTGTGCGGGCTGTAACCTCTTCCAGGCTGAGTTGTCCTACAAAGATGCCAGCAAAATCGACTTGTCCGGTGCGCGGTTGCGTCAGTCCAATTTGGCGCTCACGACGTATGATGACGCCAATCTTTCGAACACGAACCTGTCTCTCGCGAACCTGTTTGGCGCGCGCTTCAATCGCACGAATTTTTCTCGGGCAAACCTGCAGAACGTGATCGCTGTCGGCACCTATTTCGGATCTTCTAATCTGATTGGGGCAGACCTGAGCGGCGCCAATCTATCCGGCGCGGATCTCTCTCTGGTCAAAGGCATGACGCAAGCACAACTCAATCGCGCTTGCGGCGATGCGAGCACTAAATTGCCGAAAGGCAAAACGGTTCCAGCTTGCCGTTAAAGGCGCGCAGTGCGGCAAGTTTGCAACAGCTCGCCACGCGTCGTTTTGATTACTACAATTTCAGTTCAGTCGGCGTGAGACTTCGCCTAAGACGATCCGCATGAAGACTCAATTTGGCATGCGTTCTTTGGCCATTTTGGGGACGGCTTTGATGACGACCCAAATGAGCTTTGCACAAGAGGCCCCGACCCGGATCTCCTGGGCGCCGTCTTATAGCGGCTCCTGCACCGACTGTACGCTGGCGGGCGAGAACCTGGCCGGTTGGAATCTCACCGATGCCAATTATCCACGCGTGAATCTCACCGCCGCCAATTTGCGCAGCGTTCAAGGCCATAACACAAATTTCACAGGCGCCCTCGCCCAAGGCGCCGATTTGCGTCACGCGGACTTTACAGGCGCCTCGTTTGAAAACGCCATCCTGGTCGGCGCGCAGTTGCAATTCGGTCAGTTCAACAATACGAAAATGGCGAGCACCGACTTAAGCGGCGCGCATTTGGAGAATGGCAAATTTATCGGCGCCATTTTGACGGATGCCAAACTGCAAGCCGGGCAAGTCTACGCAGCGGATTTCTCCGCCGCAAACCTCACCGGCGCCACCTTGATCTCTGCTGATTTGACCGGGTCTGTGTTCGACAATGCGGTCTTGGTCGATGCTGACTTTTCTGACGCAACCGTAACCGATGTCAGTTTCCGCAATGCGCGCCTGGCGGGTGCGAACCTGGAAGGTACGATCGGGATCGAGACTGCAGATTTTGAAGGCGCGTGTGCGTCGGCTTCCACGCGTCTGCCCATCAGTCTTGAACTGATGGATTGTGCGCCTTTCTAGGCCTCGGCCTCGGCTTCTGCTTCGGCCTCAGCGGCCTTTCGCTCCATCGCAGCCACGATCCAGATGCTGATCTCATACAGGCCGTAAACCGGCACGGTCAGCATGATCTGTGAAATGAAGTCTGGCGGCGTTGCAAAAGCGGCAACAGCGAGAATGCCGACAATCGCATATTTGCGGCCATTGCGCAGCGTCTCAGCGCCAACGATCCCAGCCCGGCCGAGCAGGCCGAGAATGACCGGCAATTGAAACGACAGACCAAACGCCGTCATCAAAGCCAAGGTCAGTGACAAATATTCTGAGACCTTGATCTGGGCTTCGATCTGGACTGCATCGATGCCACCCGCCTGTTGCTGGCTGAGCGCGAAAGTCATGACCAGCGGCATCATGACGTAGAAGACGAACAGCACGCCAAGGGTGAACAGCACTGGCGCGGCAATCAGAAATGGTAGAAACGCGCCGCGTTCATTCTTGTAAAGTCCCGGCGCGACAAAGGCATAGACCTGCCAGGCCATTAGAGGGAACGACACGAACAAGCCCGCGAACAACGCGATCTTGAGTTTCACAAAGAAGAATTCCAACGGCGCGGTGTAGATCAATCGTGGGTCTTCGGTCACGCCATGGGTGCGGAAAGCTTCGATGAAGGGTTCCACCAGAATGTTAAAGATCGGACCGGCGACAAAGAAGCAGGCAATCGTACAGAGCGCAAAAGCGAGCAGCGCTTTCATCAAGCGCGACCGCAATTCATTCAGATGATCGAGGAGCGGCGCGCGTGAGGCTTCGATCTCGCTCTCGATCAAATCGGGGCGTTGGTCTGCAGGCAGGTCCTGTCTCATGAGGCCGCCTTATCTTGTGGCGGATCTTCGGCCGGGGGGGCGCTGTCTTCAGCCGGCGGCGGTTCCGGCAGGTCAGGCAACGGTTTTTTCAATTCCTGCTTCATGGCGCGTTCTTCGCGCATGACAGTTTCATTGATGTCTTTTTCGACGCCTTTCAGTTCATCCACCGCTTGCGTCACGGCATTGTCGCGTTTGAGATCCTCGATCTCCTTGCGCAAATCATCAAGTTCAGCCTGGCGAGCAATGTCGTCAAAAGCGGCGCGAAACTCATTCGCCATATTGCGGCCTTTGGCCACGAATTGCCCAAGCTTGCGCATGGTCAGCGACAAATCCTTTGGCCCCAGAATCACCAAAGCGATGATCACCAGAAACAGAAGTTCGCTAAAACCGAATTGCGGCAGCATGTTTTGACGCCTTCCGCGTTGTTAAAAGGCGACTCAGTCGGCCGACTTCGCCTTTTCCTTCTCCGGCGTGATATTGACCATATCATCGCCCTCGACTGCTTTGCTGTCAGCGTCTTCTTCCTTCAAGCCTTTGCGGAAGCTGGTAATGCCTTTGGCAACATCACCCATGATGGAAGAGATACGACCTCGCCCGCCAAAAATAAGCAGGGCGACAACCGCCACCAGCAAAAGCTGCATCCAACTTGGAGCCATAATTTTTCTCCTATCGCCCTAATGGAGATAACGCGCTGACCAGCCCGTTACAATGGGCCGACCGTTCTTTCATAGCGACAAATTGCTAATGAACTTCTTCGTCAGACCCCATAAAATCCGTGACGAAGTCAGTATTTTCTTCCGGGTCTGCCTCAGAAACGGTCTCGTCCGCTTCATTATGCATGCTTGTGCCGTCCGCGAAGAAGCCATCCGGGATCACATCCGAGAGCAAGCCCTCAGCCTCCAGTTCGGCGCGGCCTGGCAGCACATCCAGGCTTTCCAGCCCGAAATGTTCGAGGAATTTATCCGTCGTCCCGAGCGTGACTGGCCGTCCTGGCGTCCGGCGTCGGCCTTTGATTTTGACCCAACCGGCTTCCATTAACGTGTCGATCGTGCCCTTCGAGACGGCAACCCCGCGCACCGCTTCAATTTCGGCGCGGGTCACGGGCTGTCCATACGCAATGATGGCCAGCGTTTCGAGTGCGGCTTGAGAGAGCGATTTCTGCTCATGGCGCTCTTCGACGAAGAGGTAACCGAGATCATCTGCCGTCTGGAACCGCCATTTGCCGGCAACTTCGACCAGATTTACACCCCGCTCTGCATACGTGGCTTTCAGCGTCATCAAGACAGCCGGAACATCCACGCCCTGTGGCAGGACTTCAGCAATCTCGCTGGCTTCCAGAGGCTGACCGGCGGCAAACAGGACCGCTTCAGCGCGGCGGACGGCTTCGGCCATTGTGTCATCTTCGGCCTCGTATAGGGTCTCGGCCGAACGTTTATAGGCAAATGAGAGTTGCTGCACCGCGCGGCGAATATCCTCAGGTGCATCCTCGATCGGGATCGAGCTTTCTACTTTGGTCATGGCGCGATCCCCTCTGTTGGTTGAGTTTTTCCACGCAGATAAAGCGGTCCGAAATGCGTGTCCTGGCGAACGTCAAAATCGCCATCGCGCGTCAATTCCAGAGTCGCTGAAAATACACTGGCCGTCACAGATCGTGGCGGAACTTCCGGGTCCACATGGATCATTTTGCGGCGAATGTCATCCAGGCTCGCCCATTCGGTGAGCTTCGGACTGAGTGTTCTGAGATTATCGCGCGCGCTCTCAAGCGGCAGCACGAATTGATTCTCGATCGTATGTGGTGCCTCTTTCGCTTTGCGTTGACGAATGCTGCCAAAAGACTGCATCAAATGATAAAGCGTGGTGTTGTATTCTGTCGTTTTGACCACTTTTGGCTGTTCCGGCATGCCACGCAAAAAGACATCGCGTCCGAGAATATTTGAATCGATCAGCGCTTCGCCAGCCTCGCGCATCGCATCAAGACGCTTGAGGCGGAAGGCCAGCTTCAGAGCATCATCTTCGGCGCTGACCTCTTCATCGCCATCTTTTTTCGGTTTGGGCAGCAAAAGACGTGATTTCAGGAAGGCGAGCCAGGCCGCCATGAGCAAATAATCTGCTGCTAAATCAATGCGCTTGTCCTGGGCTGCCTGAATAAAGCCGAGATATTGCGTCGCCAGCTCAAGGATTGAGACATGCAGCAGATCAACTTTCTGCTTACGCGCCAGATCGAGCAAGAGATGGAGCGGGCCTTCATAACCTGAGACGTCGATGGAGAAGATGTCATCCGCTTCGACATCTTCATCCATGGTGACGAGATCATTGGACACAAGTTCCATACTTTAGGCCCTCGCTTCCATGTTTGACATCAATTCTCCGAACCGCGCCCATGCCCGCTCCGACGCCGTTGAAATAGCAGGTTGGACGGCGGCTTCCGCGGTTTCGGCGCGTTTGAGCGCGATGCCGTCCAGCGGCCCCGCAATGGCAGCAACTTCTTGCATCTCAGCGAGAATTTCCGCCGGGTCTTTCAAGAAACCGGAACAGTGCAACAGCACATCACACCCCGCCGCCAACGCTTTCGCGCCGCGGTCGGTGAGCGACCCGCCCAATGCCTCCATCCCCAAATCATCCGTCATCAGCAGCCCTTCAAAGCCGATTCGCTTGCGAATGGTCTCTGAAATAACCGTTGGCGAAACAGTTGTCGGCAAGTGTGGGTCAAATGCATCAAAGATCACGTGACATGTCATTCCCATGCGCACCTGATCTGATAATGCCTTGAAAATAGACATGTCTTGCAAAAGCGTCGCGACATCATCCGTCACCGCCGGCAAGTCGTAATGCGTGTCCATAGTCGCGCGGCCCTGCCCTGGCATGTGTTTGATCACACCAACCACGCCGGAATCGGCCAGGCCTTTTAGAGCGGCCTCAGTCAATGCGGTGACCGCTTCGACGCTATAGCCAAATGATCGGTCGCCGATCGCGTCATGTGTGTCGGATTGGCGTAAATCGCCACAAGGGGCGCAATCGGCGTGAATACCGAGCGCTGCAAGTTCCGCTCCCATCAGAGTGTGTCCGAGATAGCAAGCCTCGATCGCCGTCTCTGGCGACGCCTCATACATCTCACCATAGACACCAGCGGCCGGAAATTTCGGCCATTCCGGAGCCTTCAGTCGCGCCACTCGCCCGCCTTCTTGATCAATAAAGATCAGAGCGTCGCGACCGAGCGCGCTTTTAATGTCCTGTGTGAGCGCACCGACTTGCGATTTGCTGATGCAAGATCGCCCCATCAGGATCACGCCCCAGGGCTGTGCATCACGCAAAAAGGCCCGTTCCTCCTCGAGGAGGACGGGACCAGATACGCTGGTGATGCAGGCGGATACGCTCATCCAGTAGCCTTTGCGACAACTATGCAGTCTTTACCCGCAGCCTTCACATCGGCGCAAAAGCCTTTCGCAGCTTCGCGATCGGCGAATGAGCCAACGCGGAGGCGGAAAAACACACCCTTGGCGCCAAGATCGGCGCGCTGAATGTCCAGATTCGCACCCATGAAGAGGTCCGGTGCGCTGCGTTGAAAGCCTGCCCAGGCCGATTGTGCGGCATCGCGCGAACGTAAGGCGGACAATTGCACCTGATAAGATCCGGTTGCCGCGAATCGTGATGTTGCCGGCAAAGCTGGCAGGGTCTCTTCTTCGACATCGACAATGGTCGGCCCGACGGGTTCAGGCATAGGCTGTACCGATGCAATCTGAATCGGCTCTTCCTGAGGCGTGGCAACGGTTTCCGTGTCTTCAGCAAATACGATTGGCGGCAGATCGGTGGCAACCTCATCCGCATCTGTCTGTGATGGCCCGCCTGCCAGAACCTGTTCGCGGCGACGGATATCGATAGGATTGCGCGCCGCGGTTTTCTGGACCGCAGGATCACCAAGCCCATCCATGGAATCATAATAGGCCTTGTCCTGACCCGCGACTTCAACCCCGCCGCGTTCATCCGGCGAGCGCTTATATGGCGCATCATTCGCTGCGATGACCGGCAATCCGCCTTCGCTGGGACGTACGCCCTGGCGATACGTGTTCCAGACGACGCCGGTGAAAATCAGTAATACGCCAAGCGCCAAAACCAGGATTAACGGTCCTCTGCCGGTTTCATCATCGCGAATCTCAAACCCGCGATATTCATCTTCATAAGGCCCAAAATCATAATCGGGCTCGCCTTTTCCACGGCTCATAGCTACCCCTGCCATCTAATCAGTTGGGTTAACAGCTAGGCCTGTTTTGTTAACGATGCCTAAATTCAGAGGCCGAATTAAGGCTGCGATGCCAACAGATTACAGCATGCTTTCCATGCTGAAGAGGCGGCGATGCAGCTCGATAGCATAATTATCTGTCATCCCGGCCAGATAGTCACACACCAGACGGGCTCGGCGGACCGCTGTGGCTTGTTCAGCATCGCGGCGCCACATGTCTGGCAAGGTTTCTGGTTCAGCCATGAACAAGTCGAACAATTCGCTCAAAATGCGTTTGCCCTGTGACCGCATGCGATTGACCTTGTAATGTTTGTACATGCGCTCATAGAGGAAAGCCCGCAACGCTCGCTGGTCGCGGTCAAGGGCGTCGGAGAACGCGACCAAAGGCTCAGGCATGGCACGGACATCCGCGGCGCTTTGCGGTTTATGCTTTTCAACGCGGCGACGAGTTTCTTCGGTAAGATCGGTAATCCAGTGCCCGATCAGACGGCGCACCGCCTCGAATACAACCTTGCGATCGTCCAAGGCCGGATGGTCTGCTTTGACGGCTCGAAATATGTCGCCAATCAAGGGCAGTTCTTCGAGGTCCTGGATCGTGAACAGGCCCGCGGAGATGCCATCATCAATATCATGATTGTTGTATGCAATATCGTCCGCCAAAGCCGCCACTTGGGCTTCCGGGCCGGCAAATTGATCAAGTTCAAGCTTGTCCAGCCAGGCAAAATCGCGAAACGCGGCAGGCAAATCTGCGATTGAATTGTCTGCTGTGATCAGTGGCCCATTATGTTTGACCAGGCCTTCCAGCATTTCCCAGGTCAGATTGAGCCCTGGAAATGTTGGATACCGGTCTTCAAGCTGGGTCACGACGCGCAACGTCTGCGCATTGTGATCGAAGCCTTCAAAATCCGCCATTGAGGCGTCCAGCTGGTCTTCACCGGCATGACCGAATGGCGGATGTCCGAGATCATGCGCCAGAGCCATGGCTTCGGCGAGATCTTCATCCAATCCCAAAGTCCGCGCGACCGAGCGAGCGATTTGCGCCACTTCCAGAGAGTGGGTCAGCCGCGTGCGATAATGATCGCCTTCATGCGCTACAAAAACCTGCGTTTTCTGCTTCAGACGGCGAAAAGCGGAGGCATGAATGATGCGATCGCGGTCGCGCTGAAACGGCGTGCGGGTCACCGATTGCGGCTCTTCGATGAAGCGTCCGCGGGAGTCTTCCCAGCGGGTTGCGAACACTGCCCTCTTTTCAGGAATGTCCGGCGTCACTATCTTCTTGCTCATGAGCAATATTACCCTGTCTGAATCGGCTGCGAAGCGCATTAAAGCGATTCTGGAGAAACAACCGGATAAGTCCTACCTTCGCGTTAGCGTCGAAGGCGGCGGCTGCTCGGGGTTTTCTTACAAATTCGATCTCGATGATACTGCCAATGCAGACGACCTTGTGGTCAGCCGCGATGGCGTCAGCGTTCTGGTCGATGAGATGAGCCTGGAATTCATGGCCGGCTCAGAAATCGATTTTTCGACCGAGCTGATCGGGGCCGCGTTCAAGATCAACAATCCGAATGCCACCGCGGGCTGTGGCTGCGGAACAAGTTTTTCTATTTAAAACAGAACACTACTGCGTCTGTACTGACTCGATATGCGCGAGGATGTCGTCGAGCGGCGCAACCCAGATTTCGTCTTCTTTTCGGACCAGATAATCCAGCAGCGCCTGGTGATCCGCGGCCGTGACCCAGAGATGGTCGCCCTCAATGCCGTGAAACGTGATCGTTCCCAGGGCGCGGGTGGCGATCAATTGATCGACATAAGCGATCATTTCGGACGCCGGCGCCTGATTCACGGAGAGAGAGGCAATGAAGAATGGATCAAAACCGGTCTTCGGCTGCACACTGCGCGCGCCCGAGACGAGCGGCGCCAAATCGTCAATGAAGGAGTCGCCGCCCACCTGAGTGTCACCACACGTATAGGCGAACGACCGGCGCGATTTTCCGTCTATGCTGGATAGAATTTCATTGGCCTCAGCTATTTCGGTGAGCAATTGATCTTTCGAATATGCGTCCAGGTCACGATTAGGTGTCAGCCAGTCGCGCCCGGGCAGTGACGCGCGACACGGATGCGCAATTGTGTGATTGCCGAGTTCGTGCCCGGCCGCAGCAACCGCTTGCCAAGCGTCGCGCTGAGCCTGAAAATCCTGCATCGCCATGGACAGATAGAAGGTTGCTTTCAAACCCGCCGCATCCAATTGCGGGACGGCATGATCGAGCTGGCTCTGAAGGGCATCGTCATATGTCAACGCGATCGCAGCGCGGGCGCCATTTGGCCACTCAATGTTTGACCCCGCCAAGACAAAATCGAAAAACATCTCGACATCGTCCAATGCATTCATTCCAAAGACATGCGACATTTCGGATGTATCGGAAAAATCAAACCCGCCAGCAACGACAGATGGATTGACGTAAGCGGCCGTCGGATTGTGCAGATCGGCTAGCCGTTTGGCTTCTTGCCACATAAGGCCGACGATCGGATCGGCCAGAACGTCGGTCCAGCGCGTGCCATCGTCGGATGTGTAGCCGGGTGTACCGTTGCCGCGCGCATTGCCATCAGCGATCTTGCGATAATCGGTTTGCGATTGAACGAAGGCAAGTTTTTCGGCCGCTGTGACACTTTCATTCCAGTCGCTGTGCTGCACCAGGTGAAGGTGCGTGCTGTAGGGCAAATCAGGCGCTCTTGCTTTGGCCGCGACCAGGGCATCGGCAGCGATATCGCCCTGCCCGGCAATCATGATCCAGACATGGCCGCCCGCGTCTATTGTATCGACGAAGAGCTTGGCTTGTCGCGCCACAGTGTCCGGGCGCTGATTATGACCGTCGAGCCAATCGTCGCCGAACGCCAGCTGCATCAGCGCGGGCGCCTCTATATATTCACCGCCTTGCGTGCCATAGGCGCCAGCAACGCCAATCGCATTCACGCATTCGAATTCGGGTTGTTTGAGCAAAGAGCCAACTGCGGCGATTGTGTGCAAATCGTCGACATCTGGCTTGCTATCAAAATGTCCAACAAAGACATCGGTCTGAGGGTTGAATTCACCAATGGGCGCGGCTGTGCTGCAAAGATCATTGGTCTGAGGCTCAGGAATTTGCGCGCAACTGACAAGCCCCACAGCCAGCAGCATTCCAATCAATGACTTTCGCAACGTTCTCTCCCCGCCTGTTCAGGCGTCAGCATTCCATTTTTCGGACTGAAGTGAAAGGTGAGTTGGACGAAATCTAGGCTTCGGATTTCGTCTTCAACGTCACGATCTCTTCAGCAATGGTTGGGTGGACCGCACATGTGTCGTCAAATTGCTGCTTGGTGGCGCCCATTTTCACGGCAATGCCAAGCATCTGGATCATCTCGCCTGCATCCGGCGAAACGATATGCGCGCCGACAACGACCTGGTCGTCCTGGCGAACAATGACTTTCATGAAGACGCGCTCGGACTTGCCATTGAGCATATTCTTCATCGGTCGGAATTTGGTCTTGTAGACATCGACTTTGCCATAGCGACGGCGGGCTTCGTGTTCAGCGAGACCGACCGTGCCGACTTCCGGTTGGGTGAACACCGCCGTCGGGATCGTGTCATGATCGAAGTGACGCGGATTGTTGCCAAACTCGGTATCGGCAAAGGCATGGCCTTCGCGGATCGCAACCGGAGTGAGTTCCGCGCGTCGGGTTACATCGCCAACCGCCCAGATATTATCGACATTGGTCTTGGAATACTCATTGACCACAATTTCATGGCGATCACCAATTTCGACGCCGGCCGCCTCCAGGCCAAGGCCGTCAATGTGTGGACGACGGCCCACCGCCATCATGATCACATCCGCGTCGAGTTTCATGCCATTGGTCAGCGTCAGGTGGAGCGGCGCTTCGGCATTGTCCGTTTTCTCAATCGACTCGAACACGGTGTTTGTAATCACGCGCACACCCGCTTCTTTCAGGCCTTCATGAACCGTCGTGCGGACATCCATATCGAACCCGTTCAGCACCGTATCACCGCGATAAACGAGGCAGGTTTCGACCCCGAGCCCGGCAAAGACATGCGCAAACTCACAAGCGATGTACCCGCCGCCGGCGATGACAATGTGCTTCGGCAACTCGGTCAGTTGGAAGACGCCGTCTGAGGTGATGGTGTGCTCGACGCCAGGCAGCTCATCTGCGGACGGGCGCCAAGGCGAGCCGCCGACGGCGATCAGGATCTTATCGGCTGTAATGGTGCGTCCGCTTTTGACCAGCTTGATCGTGTGCGCATCTACGAATTCCGCCCGCTCTTCAAACACATCAACGCCGGCATTGACCTGGCCACTCATATAGAGCCCTGACAAGCGGTCGACTTCAGCATGCAGATTGGCCATGAAGCCGGGAAAATCGAACCCCCCGACCGTGATATCCCAGCCATATTTTTTAGCTTCATCCAGTTTGCGACCATAATCGCTGGCATAGACCATGAACTTCTTCGGGACACAGCCGCGAATAACGCAGGTGCCGCCCATTCGATACTCTTCAGCAAGTGCAACTTTGGCACCATGCCCGGCCGCAATCCGTGCCGCACGCACGCCGCCAGAGCCGCCGCCAATCACAAACAGATCATAGTCGTACGAATGGTCAGGCATAGCTCAGTCCTTGCTTGGGAATCTCTTTATTCGCCCCCGGCCACATGCGGCGGATGGGTCTAGTATTCGTATATAGTGGCGCCGTCCTCAGCCCCAATGATCACAGTGCGCGCCAGATTGATAAACAATCCGTGTTCAACGACGCCCGGAATATTTGCCAGCAGATGCGCCGCCAGCGCCGCATCCGGAATTGTGCCGCAAGAACAATCCAGAATGAAATTGCCGCCATCCGTGACCAGAGGCTTATGCCCCGCATCCGTGCGGACTTTGATCATTGGCTTCAACACACCCGCTTTCTTGAGGGCGTCATACACTTTCTTCGCAGTGATTGTGTAGCCGAAGGGCGTCACCTCTACCGGCAACGGAAACTTACCCAGTGCTTCGACATGTTTGGTGCTGTCGGCAATCACGACCATCAGGTCACTGGCATTGGCAATGATTTTCTCGCGCAGAAGCGCCGCGCCGCCGCCTTTGATGAGTTGTGCATTCTGATCGACCTCATCCGCGCCATCGACGGTCAGCTGGATACGGTCGACTTGTTCCACATCGACCAAGGGCACGCCCAGAGACTCAGCCAGTCGCCGGGTTTGTTCGCTGGTCGGAACGCCGCGCACGACCAGGCCGTCAGAGATGTCTTCGGCGAGAAATTCAACGAAAAATTTTGCGGTTGATCCGGTGCCGAGTCCGATGGTCATGCCATCTTCAACAAAATCCATCGCAGCTTGCGCCGCGTTCTCCTTTTCCAACTCATTCGCCATTCTTGGCTCTCCCTCAGCCCTTTTTCTTAGCAGCTTTTATGTCCGCCATGCGATCCCGGAACGCCGTTGCCCAACCAGGTTTTTGAATCTGTCGACCGCGCGCGACGGCCAGCCCTTCCGGATCGACATCCTTGGTGATGACAGACCCAGATCCGACATAAGCACCTGCGCCAACTGTGACCGGCGCAACCAGTGACGAATTCGAACCGACAAACGCCCCTTCTCCGATTGTGGTCTGATATTTCAGGAAGCCGTCATAATTGCAGAAAATCGTGCCAGCCCCGATATTCGCACCAGCGCCGACATCACCATCGCCAAGATAAGACAAGTGATTGGCCTTAGCGCCAACGCCCATCCGGGTCTTCTTGACCTCGACAAAATTGCCAATTTTCACACCGCGCTCCAGCACGGTACCAGGACGCAATCTGACATAGGGTCCGATTTCGCAATTCTCTGCAACATAAGCGCCCTCGAGGTGCGAGAAGGCCCGTACGCGCGCGCCGGTTCGGACATGTACGCCAGGCGCGAAGACGACCCCTGGCTCAAGAATAACATCATTCTCGATGTCAGTGTCATAGCTGAAAAAGACGGTTTCCGGGGCCGTCATCGTCACACCCGACGACAGAAAAGCGTGTCGCTTTTTGGTCTGGAACGCCCGCTCAGCTTGCGCCAGCTCGACACGTGAATTGACGCCCAATACGTCGGCTTCGTCGCATGCGACGGCGCGACAACGTTGCCCCGCATCGCGCGCCAGCCCAACAATATCCGTGAGATAATATTCGCCTTTGGCATTGTCATTTGTGACCTTGTCGAGCAATCTGAACATGGTCGCTGCCGATGCCGCCATGACGCCGGAATTGCAAAAGCGAATGGCGAGCTGGGTCGGCGTCGCTTCCTTGGCTTCTACGATGGCGTCTAGATTGTTGCGGTCATCGACCACCAATCGACCATAAGCGCCCGGATCAACGGCATCAAAGCCCAGCACGCCGACGGCAGCGCCTGCATCCAGCTCATGAAACAAGGCCTCAACCGCGTCGATCGGGATAAGCGGCGTGTCGCCATAGAGCACGACAAGGTCGCCATCATATCCCGCGAGAGCCTGTTTCGCAGCAAGCACCGCATGACCGGTGCCAAGCGGTGGATCCTGAATGGCGATGGCGTCCGAACCAAGCGTTGCCGCGATATGGTCCTGAACCGCTTGTCCGCCTGGGCTGCAGACGACGATGATCTTCTCGCACCCGACGCGCCGCGCCAAGTCGATCGACCAATCCACCATGGCTCGGCCCCCGACGTGGTGCAGCACCTTTGGCAGCGATGAACGCATCCGCGTGCCTTGTCCGGCGGCAAGAATAATAGCGGCTCTGTTGCCCATGGCAAAAACACCTCGCGAAATTTCTGGGTCTGCCCTAGAGCAAGTTCCGAGTCGATGCGAGCCCTATTCGCGAAAGGACCTGTAGATGAGCTTTGATTTTTCCGACTGGACGCTGGTTTTTGACCTGGACGGAACCTTGGTCGAAACCGCACCAGACTTGCATTCTGCGCTCAATCACACGCTCGCGCAGAAAGGGTTGGGACCGGTGACGCTCGACACCATTCGGATGATGATTGGCGATGGCGCGAAAGCGATGATCCGGAAGGGTTTGGCGCATCATGACGCGCCGATTGATCACGGCGAGATTGACACGGAGCTCTGGCCGATATTCCTGGACTATTATGCTGCGAACATCACGCAGCACAGCGCGCCCTTTGATGCCAGCATGAATTGCTTGGCTGATTTAAAGCGATCGGGGGCGACTCTCGCAGTCTGCACCAACAAAGCTCAAGGCTTAGCCGAACAGGTCTTGGCGGGATTGGAATTGGATCACTATTTCGCTGCGATTGTCGGCGGCGATGAACTGCCTGTGAAAAAACCAGACGCGGATCATGTGCTTGAAGCCATTGCCCGCAGCAGTGGCGATCCGAGCCGCGCCATCATGGTTGGTGACTCCCAGACAGACGAAAAGGCAGCCCGCAATGCCGGACTGCCCTTCGTGTTCGTTTCGTTCGGGTATGGCACCCTCTCCGGCCTACCCTACGAACGTATCAGGTCAATTGATCACTGGCGTGATATGCAACAAGCCCTCTCACAACTTGCTGCGCTCTGACCTTAGTCTGGACGGTACTCGCTACGCACCTCGTTCACATTCACGAGTTTGCGACGCGGCATGCCATTGACCATATTGCTGCGAACGTCAGTACGTGCGCTGCGCATTGCGGGAACGAAGCCAGCATCGACCAGGTCGACTTCTACTTCATAGCCACGTTCGGACCAATATTCGGCAATTTTGTCCTTGAGACGGCGAGCGCCGTCGGTGTTGCACCAGTCTTTCATTATCTCACTCTCCACATCTTGGGTGTCGTCTTCGCAGGTAAATTATGACGACTGCTAAAAGATGTCCTTCACTGCACTACGGGGCTTGATGCCCGTTCAAAGCCCCCCCTAGATGCCTGTAACGAAACCGACATACAAGCACTTTTTTGGATGAAAATTTCCTAAGGTTTTTCGATGAACGGTTGTTCATAATGAACAGATGTTCATATGTAAACTGGTTTACAAATCGCATTCACAAAAGTGTCTAAAACTCAATAATGACGCTGCTGTCATTAATGATTTGCCGTTCACATTGAATTTGCCGTTTTTCGCCAGATTCATTACAATCCCAACCAAAATGCCAATCCTGCATATCTACATCCCGAATATGCATAACTATTTTAACCAATATCTGACAGCGTTCGACAAGTGTTCCCATTAGAAAATCACCTTTTTGCGGGATTTTGCAGATTCGAACATGGCCCATTCCTAACCGAAAGCGGATGAGGCGAGCCCAATATCACGCAATAGCGACTTTTTCCGTCGGCCGCGGCATTCTTATGCTGGACCAGAGCGGAAAATACATCACATAGGGAACCATGAGTTTCGATCTGCGCACCTTCCGGGACACGCTTGGCCTGTTCGTGACAGGCGTCACGGTTATTACGACACGTGACGCCGCCGGACATCCAGTTGGGATCACAGCGAATTCGTTTAATTCCGTTTCGCTGGATCCACCGCTTATTCTTTGGTCGGTTGGATTGAATGCACTCAGCGTGCAAGCGTTCTCGAATGCGACGGCTTTCGCCGTGCATATCTTGCGGGATGACCAAGCCGACTTGTCGCAACGGTTTGCGACTTCCGGCGGCGACAAGTTCAGCGGATTGCAACTCGAGTTTGGCTTGAACGATGTACCGCTATTGCCGGATTGCGCCGCGCGGCTTGAATGTCTGCCGCATGCACAACATGCCGCTGGCGACCACATCTTGTTCATTGCGCGCGTCCATCGCCTCGCCTCAGATCCCGATGCCATGCCGCTGGTCTATCATGGTGGGCGCTATGCGGAACTGGCCGATAAACCGCTAAGTTCCGTCTAATAGATGGTTAATAATGCCGACGAAACTGCGCGCACGTTTTAGCGGAATCTAAGACAATCTCTGAGATAAGCAGGGTCACGAGGTCAAAAGGCCCGGACCGCAGCCTGCTAAGCTGCACGATCATGGAGATAAAAATATGAGCACTCGCAAACTGCTTCTGGCAGGTGCTGCCCTTGCTGCAAGTACAATGGCTGTATCCGCCCCTGCTAATGCATCAATCATCGACCGCCCACACTTTAAAGTATTGGGTGTCGTCATCGTCTGGGCGGCTGACGATTCAGACGGCAGCACGCCAATCGCAACGGATTTTGTCATTGATGACACGACTGGCGCCGGCGATTCTGACCTGATCCTTCAGGACGGTCGCACGGTTCTGACCGGCACGCTGACAGCCACCGCTGACGCAGCTTCTACGGCTGGCCTTGGATCAGTTCTGACGCTGGATGACGGTACAGTCGATTTTGAAACGATCGATACAGACAGCCCGGCAAACTTTGCTGCATTCGACGTCACAGGTGCGAGCCTCTCGGCTGACGACCTGACTTACGAGTCGAGCTTCTATGTTGCTTCGAACACTGCTTTC
The DNA here is from genome assembly GCA_039818185.1 of Pseudomonadota bacterium. Classification (GTDB taxonomy): domain Bacteria; phylum Pseudomonadota; class Alphaproteobacteria; order Caulobacterales; family Hyphomonadaceae; genus Henriciella. Next base: position 234,721 of record JBCBUI010000005.1, on the reverse strand, counting down.
GCCATCGATGGCGTTGCGACACAAACCGCGCAAAGTGGTGATTTCGCATTGGCGCAAATCGGTTACAATATGGATGTCACTGTATCCGGGAATGATGGCATCGCGTTCGGTGCCAACGCTCAAAACCCGCTTGGCGCATTTACGCCATTCACCAATTTGAGCCAAGTCGACGGCACTAACCCTGTCTTTGTTGGCGGACAACGCACAGCGGCCTCTACAGGCACGATTGCTGGCCAATCCGTTCGCTTCGACGCGACTTACACATTGGGTGCCGGTGGTGCTTATGACCTGTCGCTCGGCGCTGGTGAGATCCAAGCCGATGTCGTCTATACGGTCTACGTGCCGTAAGCGACCCAACACTCAAATTCTTTGATGTGCAGCGCGCCCGGCTCGATTGAGCCGGGCGCACTTGCATTCAACCTCTTTCCGGGCATCGCAATCATCGCTACACAGCGACGCCATGAAAGCGATCCTACGCAGCGCCATTGTCACCACTCTTCTGGGATGGATCATCTGGGCCTATATGGCGCTCTGCAATCGCACCATACGCTGGTCCGTAGAAGGCGATGAAGCGGCACTGAAGGTCTGGCTGGGCTATCCAAACATTATCGTCGCTGCCTGGCATTCGACAATTTTGCTGCTGCCGTCTGGATGGAACCGCATCATTCGCAAATGGCCGCAGCAAAAGACTCGGTCCGCGATGCTGATCTCCCTTTCGAAAGATGGCGAGCCGGTGGCCAAAGCGATCAAGCATCTCGGCCTCGAAGCGGTCCGTGGCTCATCGACTCATAAACGCAAGAAGCGCGACAAAGGCGGCATGAAAGCGCTGGCCGAGGCTTTGCGCATTCTGAAAGCAGGCGGCGGCATCTGCATCACACCCGATGGCCCGCGTGGTCCGGCAGAGATTGCCCAGAACGGGCCGATTATCATGGCGCAGCGGTCGAGCGCGCCGATCCTGCCTTATGCCATCGTCTCTGCGCCGCGGCGGCGTTTGAAAACCTGGGATGGGTTTCGTATCCCCTACCCGTTCAGCCGCGGCGCGCTGGTCTTTGGCGAAGCGGTGATCCCCAGCAAGGATGACGATCGCGAAACATTGCGCCAGAAGCTGGAAGACAATCTCAACGCGGCGATGCGGCGGGCCGAAGAGCTTGCACAAAAAAAAGGCCACTCGTGAAAGTGGCCTTAGTCAAGCAAGAAGGACGTCGCTAGGTCATTCGTCAAAGAGGCGAACTCCCTTTCGACATGACCTTTATACGCGAGCCAAGATGAACGGGATTGCACCGCCTTCTCATATTCTATTCATGTTCGTGTCCCCCATTTGAGGGTATATGAACACCTATTCAGACGCCCTTGTAAAAATGGCTTCGAGAGAGCGCAGATTCATCCCATTTTTGACGTAATTGGCCGGCGTCAAGTTGACCGCCTTGATCATGGCGCGCTCGATTCTGGTATCGCCCGACTCATCCGGGACCAAGTCAAAGTCGAGAATATTGATACAGCCTGTGTCTTGCTCGAACGCCGCGCTGGACCCCAGCGGTGCGCCGATGGCCCAGGCCAGGATCATTCGATTGACCACTTCATGCGCGACCAGCAGCGCTGACGCCCATCCGGGGCGTGACAATAGCCCTTTCAATCCGTCTTCAATGCGCAACATCGCATCGGAAAACTTCTCACCGCCCTCGAGAAAGGTCGCGCCGGGCTGACCGGCTTGTTCGAACTGGAAGGTCATGGTCGCGGCCAAATGCTCTGGCGATCTGAAATCGATATATTGTCCCGAGCGCAGTTCTTGAAATCGCGGTTCAAACTCGAGCTCTGGTGGCGTGAGGTCATGCTGCGCGAGGACAATCTGAGCCGTCTCCTCCGTGCGCCTTAGGCCGGTATGGAAGGCGACATCCAGGTGCACATCGGACAAGGCGATCCCAGCAGCTTTGGCTTCGTCGCGTCCCTGATCCGTTAGATAAGCAATCGAAGGATCCTGGGCCGCCCGCACTTCCGGCGACGTGTAATCGACAAAGCCATGCCGCATCAGATACAGGCGGCGTCGCCCGGTTGTCCCTGGTAATGCACCCATGACGGCCTCCGCTTCGTCGCGCCTGAAAGACGCGTCTTAAGCGATTCCCCAGTCTTTGAGCACCTCTTCCTGATGTTCACCGATGCCGGCGGGTTTCCCTTGGATGGCACCAGGCGTTTTCGAGAAACGCGGCGCCGGGCCAGGCTGAACGACACCATCTATGGTTTCGAACGTGTCGCGATCCGTATTGTGCTTATACTCTGGTGCTTCTGCCATAGACAGAACAGGCGCGAAACAAATGTCGGTGCCTTCCATGATGGCGCACCAATCATCGCGCGTCTTGGTTTTGAACACCGCCATCAGTTTTGCTTTTAAATCCGGCCACTTGGAACGATCCATCTGCGCTTGGAAATCCGGATCCGTCAGACCGGCTTTTTCGACGAGCAGCGCATAAAATTGAGGTTCGATCGAGCCAATCGACACCCACTTGCCGTCCGAGCACTCATACGTATCATAGAAATGCGCACCGCCATCGAGCAGATTGGCTTCCCGATCATCGGTCCACATGCCCATCGCGCGCATGCCATAGAACATGGTTGCGAGTGACGCCGCACCGTCTGACATGGCGCAATCAATCACCTGACCATCGCCGCCATTCTTTACGTTCACGATTGCCGCTAGAACGCCCATCGCCAAATAAAGCGCGCCGCCGCCATAATCGCCAATTAGGTTGAGCGGCGGGCGCGGGCGACCGTCGCCATCGCCCATCGCGTGCAGCGCACCAGTGATCGCAATGTAATTGAGATCGTGTCCCGCCGAATGACTAAGCGCGCCATGTTGGCCCCAACCGGTCATACGGCCATAGACGAGCTTTGGATTGCGCGCGAGCACAACATCCGGGCCGAGCCCATTGCGCTCCATCACACCCGGGCGGAACCCCTCGATCAGCGCATCTGCTTGTTCGAGCAGTTTCAATGCGGTTTCCCGGTCCGCTTCGTCTTTGAGATTGAGTGCAATCGAGCGCCGGCCACGGCTCATCACATCAGCCGGGTTACCAGGCCGTGCCTTGCCAGCACGATCAATTCGCACCACGTCCGCGCCCATATCGCTGAGCAGCATGCCACAAAATGGGCAGGGCCCAATGCCTGCAAATTCAACGATTTTGACACCTGCCAAAGGCCCTTGCGCCATATGTCTCTCCCTAAAGTCCGGGTCTAAAAAACCTCTTTGATCAACCAGACCTTAAGACTCAAGGGCGCAAAGAAAAGGCCTAACCCTACGTCGACTAAAGGGACTTGGATGATGTTTAGCGAGCAGAGTTTTGATGCCCCGGTGATCCATGTTGTCTCCGAGAGCCCGCGGTTGGAAATGCTGCAAGCGCGCCTCAGACAAGCCGGTATTCGCCCGGTTCCGGTCCGAGGCTCATATTTGCCGCCGGATTCTGCGCCCGCTTTCGTCGATCTTCTGACGCGTGAATTCGATTTCGACCCCAGCGATGGCCGCCTGTTTGTTACCATTGGCAAACAAGAGCAAGCGCCGAATAAGAGCGAAATCCACCTTACGGACATCGCTCAAATTGCATCGCTTCCTGCACGCCTGGCGATTCGCCAACGCGAGCACCAACGCAAAAGAGAAATCCAGCTGCGCGCCCGCACGTCTGAACAGTTTGGGTCTGCATCCGCATCATTGCCCGCTCGGCAAAAATCGCGTGTGCTCTGGCTGGGGCATGATGCGCCTTTCCTGAACGCTATAAAGGCAGGCCTTGCCACCCGCGAAATCAGCCTGGTTGCGGCGATTTCTCGACTGACGGCCGAGGATTATCTCGTCAGTGGCGCTTTCCAGACGGTCATTCTGTGTCCTGCCGAACCTGAAGATGAAGCCGCCAGGCTACTCAGTTCCATCAATCATCTGCAAGTGGCGCAGAAGCCGCAAGTGGTGCTTCTGCTGCGCCCGGACCTATCGAACAAATTAGGCGATGCGATTGGTCACGCGGATCAGATTGTAGACCTATCAACGGATCTCGATTTTGTCGCCTCGCGCCTGCAGGCGATTTGCGCTGAGGCCGAGCTCGCGACCGAACCGTCCTACGGGCTGTCCTCAAGCGCTCAGGACCCGGTGACCGGCCTGGTCTCACGTGATTACCTGGAATCGCATGTCGAAGCCCAGATGGCACAAGCGGATCGATTGGCGACGTCTTTGTCTATGATCGCGATCGAGATACCGGATGCGATTGATCTGAAACTTATGGCACGCAAGGTGAAATCCTTGCTGCGGGACACAGATCTCGCGGCGCGGCTCGACAATAAGCATATCTGTGTGACACTCCCGAACACGCAGTATCGCGGCGCCGTCGTGCTCGCCCGACGCATTGAATCAGCACTAGAACAGCCAGCCGATTGGCGCGTCATCGAACGTCGGCAATTCCACACGCTGAAATCCTTGCTCGGCGGTTTGACCGCCAAGACGTCCTTGTCGAAACGGCGGTCCGCTTAAGCCAATTCGGCGGCTGTCGCGGCCAGTTCTTTCATCAGGCCTTTGACGGCGCTCATCCGTGGTGCTGCATCAGCTGGCACGCCCATGACCACGAGCTTGCTGTCAGGGCGGAGTTTCATCTTACCGGGGCGCGAGCGCACCAACATCATCAATTGCGCAGGATCGACGCGCGTATCGTCCCGGAACGTCACGACAACTCCTTTCGGTCCTGCATCAAGTTTGGAGATGCCGAGTGATTTACAAGTGACTTTTACGGCTGTGACTTCAAGCAACTGTTTGGTCGCGTTCGGTAATGGTCCAAACCGGTCAATCAGCTCCGCAGCAAAGGCTTCTCGCTCTTGTTCGGTCGTCAGGTCCGCAAGTCGGCGATAAAGGCCAAGCCGCACGCCAAGGTCTTCGACATAGCCATCCGGGATCAGCACCGACATGCCGAGATTGATTTGCGGCGACCATTCATCCGCGACTTCATCATCCGTATTAGACCCGGATTGTAGCGCTTTGACCGCATCCTCCAACATTTGCTGATACAGCTCGACCCCGACTTCTTTGACATGGCCTGATTGTTGGTCGCCGAGCAGATTGCCGCCGCCGCGCATATCCAAATCGTGGCTCGCCAATTGGAAACCAGCGCCGAGACTGTCGAGCGATTGCAGGACCCTCAATCGCCGCTCAGCGGATTGCGAAATCACGCGATCAGCTGGTGTCGTAAGATAAGCGTAAGCGCGCAGTTTCGATCGCCCGACCCGGCCGCGCAACTGATAGAGCTGAGCCAGGCCGAAGCGGTCCGACTTGTGGATGACCAAAGTATTAGCGCGCGGGATATCGAGTCCGCTCTCGACAATCGTCGTCGACAGAAGGACATCATATTCGCCTTCATAGAAGGCGGTCATCAGATCTTCCAATTCTCCGGCGGGCATCTGTCCGTGGGCGACACAGAATTTCATTTCAGGCACATTCGCCTTCAGGAAATTCTCCAGATAATCGAGATCCGAAATGCGCGGCGCCACATAATAACTCTGTCCGCCGCGATATTTCTCGCGCAGCAAAGCTTCGCGGATCGTGACCGCATCAAATTCAGTGACATAGGTTCGCACAGCCAAGCGGTCGACGGGCGGTGTTGCGATGATAGAGAGATCGCGGATACCGGTCAGCGCCATTTGCAGGGTTCGTGGGATCGGCGTTGCGGACAGGGTCAGAACATGCACGTCGGCTTTCAGCTCTTTCAAACGTTCTTTGTGTTTGACCCCGAAGCGCTGCTCCTCGTCCACGACAAGTAGGCCAAGACGTTTGAATTCAACATTCTTGGCGAGCAAAGCGTGCGTGCCGATGACCACGTCGACTGTGCCGGCAGCCATGCCCGCTTTGGTTTCGTTCGCCTCTTTGGCAGAGACAAAGCGGGACAATGGCTTGACCTGCAAGGGCCAGCCCGCGAAGCGTTGGGCGAATGTGTTATAATGCTGCCGCGCCAGCAGCGTTGTCGGGGCAATGACAGCGACTTGATGCCCGGCCATGGCGGCGACGAATGCCGCGCGCAAGGCGACCTCTGTCTTGCCGAACCCGACATCGCCGCAGACCAGGCGGTCCATCGGCTTGCCCGAAGACAGATCGCCGAGGACATCTTCAATCGCATTCAGCTGATCATCGGTTTCCTCATATGGGAACCGCGCCGCGAACTCTTCATACAGGCCATCGCCAGTGACGACTGCGTCGGCTTTCTTCATTTCCCGTGCCGCGGCGATGGCCATCAGCTCGGCCGCCATTTCGAGGATTTTCTTCTTCGCCCGGGCTTTGCGGGTCTGCCACCCGACTCCGCCGAGCGCATCAATGGCACTTTCGGCATCTTCGCTGCCATAGCGGCTGATCAGATCGATATTCTCAACCGGCAGAAAGACTTTATCGCCTTTGGCATATCCGAGCTCAAGACAATCATGCGCGGCGCCCGCGAGATCGAGCGTTTTCAACCCTTCATATCGACCGACACCATGGTCGACATGAACCACCAAATCGCCTGGATTGAGGCTGCCCGCTTCGGCGATGAAATTTGCGGCTTTTCGCTTACGTCGCGGCGCGGCCAGACGATCGCCGAGAATGTCAGGCTCACCAATGATGACCAGGTCTTCAGTTTCGAAACCATGCTCGAGCGGCAGTTCGCAAATCGCAATCTCTGCCTGGCGCGCGGCGTCGAGCGAATAGACGCGCGTCGCATCCGGCAAGCCGTGATCTTCGAGAACGCCTTCCAAACGGCTCGCTGAGCCATCCGTCCATGCCGCAAATACGACGGCTTTGCCGTTCTCTTTCAACGCCTTGGCATGGGCTGCGGCGACTTCAAATATATTGATCTCAGGCTGCGCCCGCTCGGGTGCGAAATCGCGCCCTTGCTGGCCTTGCATATTCAGCCCGCCATCGCCCTCGCCAGCATGAAACCGGGCGACGCCGCGTGATTGCAAACCCGAGGAGAGATCCTGATCGGTTAAATAGAGATTTTGCGGCGGCAGGACGCGCGCCTGGCGGTCCTCACCGGCCGCCTCAAGCCGAGCCGCGTAATAGTCTTGGGCTTGTTTTAGGCGCTCGCTCGCCGCCTCGGCCGACAGCGCGCCAAGGCCAATCAGTGCGTCGGGCCCGATATAATCAAACAGTGTATCAAGCTGCGCATGGAAAAGCGGCAGCCAGCCCTCAATGCCACCACGACGGATTTCCGCGCGCGCCGCTTCATACATCGGATCGCCGACGGGAGAGCCTAGCTCAGCCAGATAGCGCTCGCGAAACAGGCTTAATGTCTGCTCGTTGAACAAGATTTCCGACACCGGCGCCAAGGACACGCGATTAAGCGTGCGCGTCGAAATCTGGGTTTCTGGATCAAAGGCTTTGATCGTTTCAACCTCGTCGCCAAACAAGTCGAGCCGAACGGGTTCGTCACCGATCGGTGGAAAGATGTCGATCTTGCCACCGCGAATGGAATATTCGCCCTTCTCTGAAACCGAAGCGACACGGACATATCCATTGATCGAAAGATAGGACGACAAATCATCCTGCTGGATACGTCCACCGGTAAACACTGAGAGCGAACTGGCGCGCATCGTCTCTCGCGGTGGGACGCGCTGAACCAGGGAGCTTGCAGTGGTGATGACCAGGCAGGGTTCGGCATTGGCCGCGCGTTGCGATAGCTGCGCCAAGGCCGCGCAACGTGCCGCCGCGACCGCCGGTGAAGGGCTGACCCGGTCATAAGGCAGGACGTCCCAACCCGGCAGGCGAATAATATCCAGCCCAGGACGGTAAAATTGCGCGAGCTTCATCGCCGTCGCCGCTTGTTTGTCATCGCGCGCAACATAGAGCGCGGCGCTGCCGCGCGATTCCAAGGCCTCTATCAAGCACAGCAAGTCCAGTCCGAACGGCGCACCGAAAACAGCGGCCGGGCTGGATAGGCTGGAAAGCAATGAGGCTTGGCTCATATTGAGAGTGCTCCGCAGAGTGAGGGATCGTTGCGCGCGAAGGCCGCTACATAACGTATCAAATGTGAAAGGCTAGGTCTTCGCATGCCATAACGGTATGACTCGTTCATCAGCTTTTGTGTGAAGGGAAATTCATTTGGGCGCTTCAAGATCAGTTGGACTATTTGCGCTGTTTGGCGCGATCGCATGCACGGCCCCGGCCCCTGACATTCGCGATGGTGGTAAGACCTATCATGTCTACTTTCTTGGCGGACAATCAAACATGGAGGGATATGCCTCCATCGAAGCGCTGCCTGATGCTTTGACGGATGTGCGCTCTGATTTGCCCATCTTTATGGGGAATATGCCTTATGATCATGACCCCCGAGGTGGGTTGGGATTATGGGCGCCCTTGTCGCCCGGCTTCGGAAAAGAGTTCGCGTCGAATGGCAAACGAAATGTCTTGAGCGGCTATTTTGGTCCGGAGCTGACATTCGGGCGCGAAATGAAACGCCTGAACCCCGATCAGAACATTGCCTTGATCAAATATGCCCGCAGCGGATCCAGCATTGCCGTTGGCGCCTCTCATGGCGGAAATTGGATGCCCGATTATCGCGGGCAGAATGGCCTGAATCAATATGACTTCGCGGTTCGAACGATAAAGACCGCTCTGGCTCAACAAGACATTGATGGCGACGGATTACGTGATCAAATGATACCGGCAGGCCTGATCTGGATGCAAGGTGAAGGTGATGCGCTCGGACGGGAAGCGGCAGAAGCCTATGCGCTCAATCTCGATAATTTGCTGCACCATTTGAGACACGCATTTAAAGATCCGACCCTGCCGCTGATTATTGGCAAGATCACAGATTCGAACATGAATGAAGGTAGCCCGATGATGCCACATATCGGGCGGGTTCATGCCGCCCAACTTGCATTCGTTTCGAAAGATGCGTGTGCGGCTTACATGACGGAGACGGACGAATACGACCATGCGGATGATGGCTGGCATTATACCGCGGACGGATACCTGCGCATGGGCCGTGCCTTCGCGCGCGCACTGACGGAATTACAGCCGAGCTGCGAACCAAGGCGGTGAGCCCCCGAATCAATCCTTGTGGACAAGTCTGCTTTTTCGCGGGGGTTTCATGACATCTAGGGCTGCCCAAGAAAAGCGAACTTGGTTAAAAGGCCGCGATGAGCAACGCCATCGCCCCCCTTCCCTCGCCTGAAGAGTCCGGACCGGAACTGCCGCACAATCTGTCGGCAGAAGCCGCCGTGATTGGCTCTATCCTGTATGACAATAATGCGTTCCAGCGGGTGTCTGATATTCTGCGCCCCATCGATTTCTATGCGCCTGCGCACCAGGAAATTTTCGAAGCGTGTCAGATGCTGATCCAGAATGGCCGTGTGGCGGATGGCGTGACGTTGCGCGAGCAATTCGAGAAAGACGAGCGGCTGACGCAAATTGGCGGCGCGCAATATCTCGCAGATCTGCTCGACAGCGCCGCGTTCGGCCCGGAAGTTCAAGACTATGCGCGGATCATTCGCGATCTCGCCATGCGACGCGAGCTGATTAATATCGGCGCCGGCGTGCAATCGCGCGCGCAACATCATGATCGCGATGTTGACGGCGCCCAGCAGATTGAACTCGCCGAGCGCGAACTGTTTGCACTGGCGGAACGTGGCTCGACAGGACGTGGGTTTTCAACCTTCTCCGAAGCGCTGACGGAATCTCTGCAAATGGCTGAGGCGGCGTTCAAACGCGAAGGCAAGATTGCCGGGATCGCGACGCAGCTGGACGATCTCGATCACAAAATGGGGGGTCTGCACAAGTCAGACCTGATCATTCTGGCGGGCCGGCCTTCCATGGGGAAAACCTCGTTGGTCACCAATATTGCTTACAATGTCGCGGCCCAGTATCGCGGCGAGAAGCAGGAAGACGGCTCCACCAAAACCGTCGATGGCGGCAAAGTCGCGTTCTTTTCTCTGGAAATGTCATCTGAACAGCTGGCGACCCGGATCCTGGCCGAGCGCACCAGCATCAATGCGCACAAGATCCGGCAAGGCGATCTGGACAAGCATGATTTCGAGACGCTGAGAGAAGCGACGGAGGAATTGCAAAACCTGCCGCTCTATATTGACGATCAAGGCGGCATCTCGGTCAGCCAGCTGGCGGCGCGCGCGCGTCGGCTGCAGCGCGCCCAAGGCGTCGATGTGATCATTATCGACTATCTGCAACTGCTCAGCGGCACGTCCGGCAAGGCCGATGTCAATCGCGTTCAAGAGATCACGCAGATCACCACGACATTGAAAGCGCTCGCGAAAGAGCTGAACGTGCCGGTCATCGCTCTTTCCCAGCTGTCGCGTCAGGTTGAACAGCGAGATGATAAACGCCCACAGCTCTCTGACTTGCGGGAATCGGGATCGATTGAACAAGACGCCGACGTCGTGATGTTCGTCTATCGCGAGAGCTATTATCTCGAACGGACAGAGCCTCAGGCTGATGGCGGCGACCCGGCGGCGGCTGATAAATGGGCCTCCTGGCGGCAGCGCATGGACGAGGTTTACGGCACCGCGGAAGTCATTCTCGGCAAGCAGCGCCATGGCCCGATTGGCAAAGTGGTTCTGTCCTTCGACGCCAATGTCACCCGGTTCGGAAATCTGGCGCGCGCGCCGTCCGACGGTTTTGAAGAATAGGCCTTACATCTGCCGCAAAGCGCTGTAATCCCGCCTGCATGAGCCTAAGACCGCGCGCCCATATCCATTTGGCCAATATTGCCGACAATTGGCGCACGCTGCAGGCGGCGCAAACGAGTGGCGTGACCGGTGCTGTGATCAAAGCAGATGCGTACGGACATGGTCTGACACAAGTGGCAGAGACGCTGCATGATGCCGGCTGTGATCATTTCTTTGTCGCGCATGGTCACGAAGCAGAAGCGACGCGGGCGATGTTGGGCAGCCACCCGAATATTTACGTTCTGAATGGCCCGTCACCTGATGAGGAGGCGCTGTATCGCGAGAATGCGCTAATTCCGGTGATCAATTCGAGTTTTCAGTTCCGCACCATGGCGGACTGGTTGGTCGATGGCGTGAAGATGCCGCGTGGATTCGCTCTCCACTTTGATACCGGCATGAACCGGCTGGGATTACCGGTCGCGGATGCGGCAGAAATTGCTTCCGCGAGTGAAGCGCAAGCTCCGATTTTGATTATATCGCATCTGGCGTGTGCCGAAAACGCGGATGCGCCGATGAATGCCCACCAGGCCAAATTGTTAGACACCGTTGCGGCAACTTTTCCAGGCGTCGCGATCAGCCTGGCGAACTCTGGTGGAATTTGGCTCGGCGTCGATTATCATCACGCCTTGTCGCGCCCGGGGATTGCGCTCTATGGCGGCGGGACACCACCTGAAGGCCTACCGCTCAAGCCAGGAATGACGCTCGCAGCACCGATCCTGCAAGTTCGCCAGATCGAGACCGGCGACACGGTTGGCTATAATGCCACCTGGCGCGCCGAAAAGCCCACCTTGGTCGCGACACTGGCGATTGGCTATGGCGATGGTTTCCCGCGCTCAGCATCGAACAAAGGGTTCGCGACGCTGAGCGGTCGGCGTTGCCCTATTCTTGGCCGAGTGTCGATGGATTTGATTACAATTGATGTCACAGAGGCGGCAGATCTTGCGCGTCCTGGTGTTTATGCCCAATTGATCGGACCAGAAGCACCATTAGAAGAACAAGCCGCCCTCGCGGGCACGATTGGATACGAACTCACCACAGGACTGACGCCCCGTGTCAAACGCATCTACGAAACCTAAATCGGGCTTCCCGAATCCCCTTCAATGGCTTGGCAGCGCCACACTCGGCATGCTTGGCGAAGTCGGCCGTTTATCGATTTTCACCGGCAAGACGATGGGCGCGAGCTTCAGCCCGCGCTGGTATGTATCGCAAATCATTCGACAAATGATCGCGATCGGCTTTTACAGCCTGCCTGTGGTCGGTCTGTCCGCCATCTTTATCGGCGCGGCTTTGGCCTTGAATATTTACTCAGGCGGCAGCCGGTTCGGGGCGGAGCAATTCGTACCGAACATTGTGGTTTTGGGCATCACAAGGGAGCTCGGCGTTACGATCACCGGCCTAATGCTGGCGGGTCGCGTCTCAGCCGGGATCGCGGCCGAAATCGGCGCCATGCGGGTGACCGAACAGATTGATGCGCTGAAGACGCTCAGTGCGAACCCGTTCCGATACTTGTATGCCCCGCGCTTTTTGGCTGGCATTCTGACCCTGCCAATGCTGGTCCTGATTGCAGACATTATCGGCGTCATGGGTGGCTGGGCCGTCAGCACACTCGGACTAGGCTTCGACTCGACGACCTACCTGCGCAACACGATGGACTTCCTGACCTGGGAAGATGTCACGGTTGGCTTGATCAAAGCCGTCGTCTTTGGCGGCGTGATCGCCATTCTGGGCTGTTATCATGGCGATAAATCGAGCGCTGGTGCGACCGGTGTCGGCCGTGCGGCGACGTTTGCCATGGTCGGTGCAGCGGTGCTGATCCTCGCCTTTAACTATCTGATCTCAACAATATTGGTGGATTTTGGATCATGAGCAACGGGCCACTTCTCGAACTCAAAGAGGTCCACAAATCATTTGGACCAAAACAGGTGCTGAAAGGCGTCAATATTGATGTTTCGCCCGGCAAGTCTCTGGTCGTGCTCGGCGGCTCTGGATCTGGCAAATCCGTGATGCTGAAAAATGCGCTAGGCCTGATGACGCCAAATGCCGGACAGATCCTGTTCGATGGCGAAGACGTCACGCATGATCAAGGCAAGACCCGCGAAGCGATGCGGGCGCGGATCGGCATGTTGTTCCAGTCAGCGGCTTTGTTTGACAGTCTCACGGTCTGGGAGAATATCGCCTTTCGTCTCCTGAATGCAGACGGCATGAAACGAAAAGATGCGAAAGAGCGGGCGATTGAGACCCTGAAACAGGTGCGACTCGGATCAGATGTCGCTGACCTGACCCCAGCTGAGATTTCAGGCGGCATGCAGAAGCGTGTGGGTCTCGCCCGCGCGATTGTGTCGAAGCCGGATTTGATCTTCTTCGATGAGCCGACCACCGGCCTCGACCCGATCACTGCCGACGCGATTAATGATCTGATCGTCGAGCAGACCAAGGCACTTGGCGCGGCCGCGGTATCGATTACGCATGATATGGCCAGCGCCCGCAAAATCGCGGACGAGATTGCGATGCTGTTTGAAGGCAAGATCATCTGGCGCGGCCCGGCCAGCATGATTGATGAAAGCGGCAATGCACATGTCGATCAGTTCGTGCATGGCCGTGCCGACGGACCGATCCAGCCGGCCCTCTAGCCACGGTTTACCTTTGTGATTGGACTGCACTAGACTGCCGTCTTCGAAAGCGAGGGACGGCGCATGATCGAATTCATAAAGTACGCATCAGTCGCATTCACTGCGGCGACAGCAACGGTCACCGGGTGGATGCAATATGAGAAATTCAGGCTTGATGGCGAATGGCAAATCGACACCTGCACCGAGACGTCTGACTTCAATAATTATGTCGGCTTGCATCTCGCCTGGCGGGTTTTCTTGTCGGATGACCCTTTGTCTGCCCCGGTGGTTGGAAATGGCGAGAAAATAGAGGAAGCCTTCAACACGATTGCACCGGCGGGACGGTTTCCTGTCAGCTTTGTGGGAACGAAGGAAATCAATCGGGTCTCGCTGACAGGCCGATTTGAAGGCTCGCGGCGGGCGTCAACGGGCCGCTTTGACCTTGCCCCGACGCGGGCGCGGCGCAGCTGGACCGGTTACCTGCCATTCTATCAACGCAACGTGAATGTGCTGGAAGGCACGTTCGCGCTCACCGCCGGTAACGCACGCGGCTATGCCAGAGCGGTGCGTTTGATTGATGGCGCCCCCGTCAGCGCGGATCCATTCGTTTGCGTCGGCCCTGAACCATCAGAACCAGCGCCAGGTCTGAGCGAACCCCCTTAAGCTCGCGCCGCCGCAATGCGTGCGCGGGCAATGTCATCCGCGACTTCATTGGTCGGGCGTCCGGACGCCAAAGCGTCGTCGAGGACCGCACCCAATGTCTCAATGAGCGTGTCCAGCTTCTGATCGACCCACGCGCGCGAATATGCGCCGGAGATTTCAGCGGCAACGTTGATGATACCGCCGCCATTTATGACATAATCCGGCGCATAAAGGATGCCGGCGCTGCGGACTTTTTCGCCCATGGCGGGAGTCGCGAGCTGATTATTCGCGCCTCCGGCGATTACTTTGGCTTTCAATCGCATCAGAGTCTCTTCATTGATAATGGCGCCGAGTGCGTTCGGGGAGAAAATCTCGGCATCGACATCATAGATCTCATCCGGCGCGACGACCTTGGCGTCCGTCTGCTTGGCAATCTCCGACAAGGCTTCCTGGTCGATGTCCGTGATCACCAAATTTGCTCCGGCTTCGGCCAGATGCAAGGCGGCATAGCCGCCAACAGAGCCAACGCCTTGAACGGCGACCGTCTTACCATTCAGATCGTCACTGCCAAATGCGCGCATGGCGGTTTGTTGGATACCTTTAAACACGCCCAGTGCGGTGATCGGCGACGGGTCGCCGCTCGCTGCAGCCCCGGTGGTCAGACCAGCGGCATAGCGCGTTTGCGTCGCGGCCATCTCGATATCGGCCGTGTCGATGCCGACATCTTCGGCGGTCCAATATCGGCCTTGCAAGCTGTCTACCGCGCGACCGAAAGCGCGGAACAATGCATCCGACTTGTCCGTTTTGGAATTGCCCCAGATCACCGCTTTGCCACCACCATGTGGAATGGAGGCCATCGCATTTTTATAGCTCATCCCTTGGCTCAAGCGCAGCACGTCAGTGAGCATCGCATCGCCGCTGGGATAGTCCCACATGCGAGTGCCGCCGGAAGACGGGCCAAGCGCTGTCGAATGAATGGCGATGACCGCACGTAGACCGCTTTCCTTGTCGTTGAAGAAGTGAACGCCTTCATGATCATCAAAGGATGCGTTGTCGAACATGGCTGGAACCCAAGCTATGGTTGCAAGTGAAACAAATCGGCGGTGTAACGCGTCAAATCATCGGGTCAACAACCCAGCGTGTCATCGTCCCGGAACTTCACCGACATTGCTCGGCAATGGTGCATCTGGGTCACGCAAAAAGGTCAAGACATCTTCAAACACCACTTCGGACTGCAAGTCGCGTAGCAGCATGTGATATCCATCGGGATAATAGGCCGTGCGCACATGGGCGGGCAGTTGTTTGGCCGTGCGGCGAACGCCGCTTTCCGGGATAACAATATCCTTCGCGCCATAGGTCAAAAGCATGGGTACGTCTGCGGGCAACGCCTTCGCGGCCTGGTGGGCACTTTCCATTACGCTGACCACGCCATGCACTTGTTCAATCTTATTCGTTTTGATGCCCAGCGGATCGGCCCAGAGCCGTCGCAGCATCTCGATATTGTCGCTTGGCTCGATTTTGACGAAGCGCGGCGGGCGCACGACCCAGCCCGGGCGGACGCGGACGCTGGTCCAAAGCGCGATGCGCTGGACCACCGGGATAGCGCCCCAACCGCGGAGACCTGGGCCGCTAAACACAACCCGATCGACACCTGCTGGCGGATGATCAGACCCGAAGGCGGACATTGCAACAGCACCGCCCATGGAGATCCCGACCACTGCGAGCGGGGTATCAGGATGCTCGGCTTTGACCAATTGAATCACAGTCCGCAAATCTTCGCGCATCAGTTCTTCTTCCGGCCATTCCCCACGTCCATAAGATCGTCCAAAGCCGCGCTGATCATAAGCATAGGTTTTGACACCATTTGCGGCCCAATATGGCGCCGCCATGTGGAAGGCATTGGCATAATCATTCATGCCGTGAATGCCGACAATAACTATGTCCGGGGCATGCTCGGTGTTCCAAACCGTTAGACCGAGTTCAGCCCCATCAAAGCTCACCAGCCGGTTATTGTCAGGATCAAGCTGAGGCAAGGTGGGTATCTCCAAATCCAAGGCTTTCAAGGTCGCCGGCGTCACGCACGCGCCGAGAAATCCAAACAATATCGCGATCAGGAGAGCAAGGACTGCACCCGTTTTCGCAATTCGGGCAAGAGCTCGGCTTCGAACCAGGGATTGCGTTTGAGCCATGCATTATTTCTCCAACTCGGATGTGGCGTAACGATGACGCCTTGCTCTAGAAAGTCTCGCCACTTTTGCACGGTTGCCGTCAATGTTTTTTCCATCTGATCACCAATATGCCAACGCTGGGCATAGCCGCCGATCAGGATTTTCAGCTCGATTTGCGGCAAATGTTCGAACAAAGGCGTGTGCCAGGTCTCGGCGCAACGTTTCATCGGCGGGATATCGCCGCCATTCTTGTCATACCCGGGAAAACAGAAACCCATAGGCACAATCGCGACTTTAGCCGGATCATAAAAATCGGACTCGTCCAGCTGCAACCAGTCGCGCAGCCGTACGCCGGATGGATCAGTAAAGGGGCGCCCGGATTCCATGGCCAGATTGCCTGGCGCTTGCCCGGCAATGAGAATTTTCGCGGTGTTGGAAACTTGCAATATGGGACGCGGCGCCCGTTCCATGTCCGCTGCGCATAATTGACATGCACGGATTCCGTCTACGAAGGCGTGGAGATCAGTGCTCATAAGTCTATCTCAGATCCAAATTATTATTCCGGCACGGAGTTCAGACATGAGTTCACTGATTGAGCAAATCATAAAACCGCGAGAAAAAGATCTTGGAGACGGTTTTGTCGTCCGGCGTATCTTGCCCTTCCACAGTCGCAAAATGGTAGGGCCGTTCATTTTCTTCGACCATTTCGGACCGGTCAATTATGCCCCCGGCAAGGGTTTTGACGTGCGCCCTCATCCGCATATCGGACTCGCGACGGTGACCTTCCTGTATGAAGGCGCCATTCGGCATAAGGATACGCTGGGCAATGATCTCGTTATCCGGCCTGGCGCGGTGAACTGGATGACGGCCGGACGAGGGATCTGTCACTCCGAACGCACGCCTGATGAAGAACGAGAGGCTGGCCAGTCGATGCATGGCATCCAGACCTGGGTCGCTCTGCCAAAAGACTATGCTGAAATCGCCCCGAACTTTGTGCACCATCCGGCTGAAACCCTGCCCGAATTTGACCTGGGCGGCGCGCATGCGCGCGTTCTTGCCGGCACGGCGTTTGGGCATACCGCCCCCGTCGAGTTCCCCTGGGGGATTTGGTATGTTGGTGCGGATGCAGAAACGGCGGCAAGCTTTGTGATTGGCGGTGACGAAGCTGAGGAACGCGCGCTTTATGTGGCATTCGGCGCAGCTGAGATTGACGGCGTAACCATTGAAGCCGGGCAAATGGCGATCCTGAAAGGCGGCGAGGACATTCCTGTATCCGTAATTGCAGGCACGCGGTTCATGCTCGCCGGCGGACAGAAAATGGATGGGCCACGTCTAATCGATTGGAACTTCGTCGCGACGGACAAAGAGCGGCTGGCCCAAGCCAAAGCCGATTGGACGGCGTCAGCTGCTGGCGGCTGGGCGAATACGCCATTCACGCTGCCTGAGGGCGAAGACGATTATATCCCGCTCCCGGACGCCTGATCCCGCAGAGGTCTGCTTGTCGCCTGTGCCCGCCTGTGCCAAACGGTGGCACAAACAAGACTATGATGAGGGACTGACAAATGATCCGTCTGACTTTGGCCGCATCGGCCTTTGCGATTGCAACCGCCTGCACTCAAACCACTCAAGATGTTGATCCGATCACACCGGAGCCCAGTGCGGACACAGAAACCGCTGAACCGCAATTTGTGATGCCGTTGCCTGCGAATACGACTGCCGCGATTAGCGCCGACGATTTGCGGCAGCGTATTGCCATCCTCTCTGATGATGCGTTTGAGGGTCGCGCGCCCGCAGCTCCGGTCGGCGAAAAGACGGCGGACTGGCTGGCTGCTGAAATGGAACGCGTCGGACTGCAGCCCGCTGGTGAGAATGGCACCTGGTTCCAGACAGTCGGCATGGTTGAACAGACGTTGGACGAGACCGCGTCCCGTATCAGCTTTTCCGGCGGCGTTTCTGGCGAAGACTTCCCGATTGCGCTGCGCGATGACATGGTCATGTGGACCAAAAAACAAGATCGCGACGATGTCGCCTGGCAGGACTCGGAGCTCGTCTTTGTC
The DNA here is from genome assembly GCA_039818185.1 of Pseudomonadota bacterium. Taxonomy (GTDB): domain Bacteria; phylum Pseudomonadota; class Alphaproteobacteria; order Caulobacterales; family Hyphomonadaceae; genus Henriciella. The sequence goes on along the minus strand of JBCBUI010000005.1, from coordinate 216,574 downwards.
GGTTATGGCGTGATTGCGCCGGAATATGGCTGGAATGATTATGCAGGCCTCGATGTCGAAGGCAAAACCGTGGTCATGCTGGTCAATGATCCCGGCTATGCGCGCCAGGACGCGCTCTTCAAAGGCAATGCGATGACTTATTATGGCCGTTGGACCTACAAGTTTGAAGAAGCAGGCCGCCAGGGCGCGACAGGCGCGATTGTTGTGCACGAGACCGCACCAGCCTCTTATGGCTGGGATGTCGTGGAGAATTCCTGGTCCGGCGCGCAGGCTGATCTGGTTCGGGGCGATGGCGGGGCCAATCGGACCCTGTTCGAATCCTGGATTTCAGAGGAAACGGCCCGGACATTGTTCGCCGAAGGTGGCCTCGATTTTTCAGAGATGAAACGCGCGGCCAAATCCGAGGGTTTTGCGCCTGTCGATATGGGTGACCTGACAACCAGCGGCGCGATCAGCCAGTCCATCTCCACGACCGAGTCTCGCAATGTGGTGGGCATGCTGCCCGGCCAAACGGCGCCCGACGAGTATACTCTGTTCACGGCGCATTGGGATCATCTCGGCAAAAAATCCGAGGCGCGCGAAGGCGAGCCGAACCAGGACTTTTATCGCGACGACATCTTTAACGGCGCTGTCGATAATGCGACGGGGACGGCCGCTCTGATCGAGATTGCTGAAGCCATGGCTGCTGAAGAGCTCGATCGCTCTGCCCTCTTCCTGGCGGTCACGCTAGAGGAGTCTGGGTTGCTTGGATCAGCCTTCTATGCCGAGAACCCGACCGTACCGATGAACCAAATCGTCGCCGGCCTGAACATGGACGCCATGCTGCCGACGGGGCGAACGAAGGACATGATTGTGGTCGGATATGGTGCATCGGAGCTTGAAGATTTGTTACTGGCGCATCTGGAGGCCAATGATCGCGTCATCGTGCCAGATCCAACGCCGGAAGCCGGGTATTTCTATCGCTCCGACCATGTCTCATTCGCTAAGAAAGGCGTGCCTATGCTGTATGCGGATGGTGGTACGGATGCGCGAGATGGCGGCGAAGCCTTTGGCCGAGCCGTGGCAGACACGTATCGCTCGCAACGATATCACAAGCCGATGGACGAGTATGAAGACGACTGGGATCTGTCAGGCATGGAGGAAGATGTGATTGCGCTCTACACGGTTGGTCTTGGTATCGCGCAATCCGATGATTGGCCGACCTGGTATCCCGGCAATGAGTTTGAAGCGATCCGCAAGGCCTCGCTGGCGCAACAGGAGTAATCAGCTTTGCTGTCCTATCAGCACGGCTTTCATGCCGGCAATCAGGCCGATGTTCTGAAGCATGCCATCTTGCACGCTGTGCTGAGCAGCGAAGCAGAAGCCAAGCGCCCTCTGCTCTATATCGAAACGCATGCCGCGCGGGGATTCTATGACCTCGGCGGCGCGCAATCGCAGAAAACCGGCGAAGCCAAACGCGGTGTTCTGGCCATGCCAAAAGCGGCGAAAGCCCCGACCGCTCTGCAGCCTTGGCTGAAACATGTGCAGAGCAAGGGTTCCGGTTCCTATCCGGGGTCTCCGGCCCTAGCGACGCAGGTCTTGTCGGATCAAGCACGGATCGTTTTGTTTGAACTGCACCCGGCAGAGCATAAGGCTTTGTCCCAGGCTCTGCACAAGGATCAACGGGTCCAAATCCGCAAGGAAGACGGCTATCGCGGCGCATTGCGTCTGCAGCCGCGGCGCGGTGAGAATATGCTGGTCATGCTCGACCCGAGCTATGAGACGGATGCGGATATGGATGCACTCGCGAATTGGGTGCCGCGGGCCATGCGAAAATGGCCAAAGGCACAATTTCTAATTTGGTTGCCCCTCTTCGCGGATGGTCGAGAAGAAGAGTTCGGCGCCTTTCTTTCATCCTTGGACGAAGGTTTTGTCGCCGGCAGTCGCTGGGCACGGCAAAGTGATGATCCTTCTGCGCTCGAAGGGTCGGCGATGATCGGATTGCGAATTGGCGGCGGCGCGGCACGAAAGTCGTTTGCAATTGCCGCGGAATTGGACAAGTTATGGCGCTAGACTCCAGCCAGGATTGCAGTAGGAGCGCCGCGCCATGAATTTGTTCTTCCGTCGCCTTTGGGTTCTGTTGGTCGCGTCAGTGTCGTCAAAATCAGCGCGATTGGATCAGACTTGCAGTCTAAATTACCGCGTATGGTTTACCGATCAGGACATGTTTATGCACATGACCAATAGTCGTTATCTGTCTTTCAGCGATCTTGCGCGACTGAACCTGCTGATCCGAACCGGTCTTATGAAAGCGCTGAGACGAAATGACTGGCGCCTGGAAATTTGCGGCCAGACGCGCACCATCACACGCATGCTAAAGGCCCCCCAGTCGTTTCGCATGGCGTGTGAAATTGAAGGATGGTCGGATCGGCATATTGCTTTCAATCACGCTTTTAAGCGGCGCGGCAACACACATGCCATCGTCAATACTTTGATGCGCGTAGCCGACAAGAACGGAAACACGATTGCACCACAAAGATTGTTCGATGCTGTGCGCTGGGAAGATGCCTCGCCTGCGATGCCAGACTCATTTATCGGCTTGGTCGAAGAGATTGAAAGCTCGATCGCCTGATCAAATAATAGTTGGCAATTCGAAAATGTATTTAAGTATATGCACTTTTTAATTGAGTGAATACTTGTTTTAGATTACGCCTGATGTCAACAACGAATCGGACATCATGATGACCTCAAAAGATCCGCACTGGACCTTCTATGCCGAAATCCTATCGCGAGCACTGAAAGACCTCGAAACCGCTTGCACAGCCGCTCCAGATAGTTCGGAATTCGAATTCTTCCGCAAGGAATCTTCAGAAATTGTCGACGACGCCCGAGCCGCGCTTTCGGTGCTGGAAGGCTTGTTGCAAACTTATGACCAAGACTTCGCGTCGCCGGCAGCCCCGCCGACCCATCATTAGCCCGCCCGACGTCAAGCTTGATTCCTGTTCGCGCTCCGATCAGAGTGGCGCAAAAGGAGACACCCATGGGCAAGCAGCATTTGATCAGCAAATCCAATCTTCGTGACACTGAGTGGAATGAGGCTGAAGTGTCGCCTGTCGCTGATGGCGACGTTCGTCTGAGCATCGACGCTTTTGCACTGACGGCCAATAATGTCACCTATGCCGCTTTTGGCGGCGCCCCCATGCATTACTGGAACTTCTTTCCGTCCGGCTCTGATGGCCAGGGCCGTGTCCCGGTTTGGGGATTTGCGACGGTTTCTGAATCGAAAGCTGAAGGCGTCAGCGCAGGTCAGAGACTATATGGATACTTTCCGATTTCCGAGGACCTGGTCGTCACGCCCATGAAAACCTCACCGCGTGGCTTTTTTGATGCGGCTGCGCACCGGCAGGGTCTGGCACCGATCTACAATTTTTACAGCTTTATCGACACCGATCCCGCTTATGTCGAAGGTACGGAAGCGCAACAAATGCTGTTTCGCCCGCTTTATCTGACGGGCTGGATGATTTGCGACAGCTTGATGGAAGGCGATCCCAAACCAGATGTGGCGGTCATTTCCAGTGCCTCTTCGAAAACCGCGATTGCTGCTGCACATAGTTTACAAAGACGCGGCGTGAAAACCGTGGGCGTGACGTCGCGGCGCAATGTGCAATTCGTGAAAGACACGGGCTTATATGATGACGTTCTGGAATATGATGCGATTGGATCGTACACACCATCTGGCACCGCCGCTTATGTCGATTTTGTTGGCCGACCAGAATTTACCAAGGCTGTCCATACTGCGTGCGGTGACCGGCTCGGGCGCAGCCTGGTGATCGGTGCCACGGATTGGGAAGATGAGCGCGCGCCAGTTGCGGACTTGCCGGGCCCCCAACCGGAATTCTTCTTCGTCCCGGATTATGCGGCCAATCGCGCCAAGGAATTGCCTGCGGGCGAACTCGACAAACGTACGGGCGCAGATCTGGTCGCGTTTTATCCCGTATCCAAGTCGTTTGTGACGCCAACTCCGGTCAAAGGTGCTGCCGCCATTGAAAAAGCCTGGCTCGATACAGTCGATGCGACGGTGCCCGCAGACCAGGGCCTGGTGTGCACCTTCTAGCTGTCTCGAGCGGTCACGACGAACGCCGTGTTAGGAAAGACGAGGTTTGCGTCCACGCCGGGCTGAATGGGGCCGATATTGCCATAGCCGCGCGCCGTTAGCGCATCCGGAGAGACGCCATAAGCCATAAGATAGTCCCGCACGGACGAGGCACGACGCTGGGACAGATCCAGTGCATCGGAATTGAATACTTCGGGTCCAGTATGCCCAGCAATTTCAATATCGTGCGTTTCGCATAATAGCGCCACACCGGTGACGGCATCTAACAAGCGGGAGCTCGCCTTTTTAACGATCGCCTCATTGGGTTCGAACTCGACTTCTCGGCTATCCATGACTTGATTGAAGGCCGATTGACAGTCCGACACACTGGCATTCGCAGTTAGATCCACCAGAGCTAAGCCTGTTGGGTCGCCATTGTCAGCCACCCGGATGGCATCGACGACAATGTTCACAATCGCGCTGGCGTCGCGATCAGACAGGACCGTCGATCTCCCGATCCCGTATCCAAGTTCTTTTTCCTGCGCCGACGCCGCCACGCCATCCAAAGTCGCGACATTTCCGACGATCCGAACGCGCAACCAGGACAAGCCGTCTTCTTCGACAAGTTCTTCCGTCAATCGGATTGAAATCGCGTCTTCGGTATCGCGGACATCCATATTGTTGATGACGCGCTGAACGAGAGGGCCCGCAACAGGATCCGCTTCAAAAACAGACTTGGTCGCGATGAAGGCATCTGATCTGGAATTCTCATCCAACGCCAGTCCAGAGACTGTCACGGTCTGACCGTCCCATTCGAGAGTGATCCAAGGATAACCCATGCCCGCCAGGGTCGCACCGATCCGCCGGGCGGTTTCTCGCGGTTGTTCTTGCTCGCTGATTTCAACACTCGACGTGGCAACGAGACGGCCATCGATGAATTGAAAATATTGACCGTTCGGTATTTCGACACACACACTGCTCTCTGCCTCTTGCGGATCTACGGCAGGACCGCAGCTCGGCAAAAGACACGCAAGCATAGTAACGACCAGATTCTCCGGTCTCAATCGCATCGAACGCCCCCGTTTAATGCAAGTAAATTAGCACTTTACCCCTGCTTTACTGAGGTCATACATGAAAGTCGATATCACGGACGAAATTCTTCGCCATTCTTGATGACCAGTCGTATGGATTTTAGCGCAGAGACACTCTCAAGCGGATCATTCCTGAGAGCGACCATGTCAGCGAACTTACCGACTTCGAGCGTGCCGATAAGATCGGCCATTTCGATATGTTCAGCTGCAACAATCGTAGCAGATCGAATGGCTTGTTCAGGGGTAAAGCCCGCTTGCACCATCAGCTCGAACTCCTCAGCGTTTTCACCGTGCTTGGAAACCCCGGTATCTGTCCCAAAAGCGATACTGACGCCGCCTTCGCGCGCTCGGCTCAACATGTCGAGCATGAGTGGCCCGACAATGGCTGCCTTCTCGCGGGAAGGTTCGGGCAGCCAGGGCTGATCCGTCCATCCGGTAACCGTGACGCCAGCCAGAACAGTTGGCACCAGAGTGCCGCCGGTTTGTTTGAACAGCTCAATCGTGTCTTCGTCGAGATAGGTGCCATGCTCAATCGAGTGAACGCCATTCCGCAATGCCGCTTCGATGCCACCTTTGCCATGCGCGTGTGCCGTGACTTTGCGCCCCATCATGGCGGCCGTCTCGACAATTGCAGCGATTTCATCATCGAAGAATTGCTGCTCCAGACCCGCTTTCGTGTTCGAAAGCACGCCGCCCGTAGCGGTGATCTTGATGACATCCGCCCCTGATCGAATGGTCTCTCGCACTGCACGGCGACAATCGTCCGCACCATTACAGGCGTTCGGGCCGGTGAAGACTCGCGTCAGAGCAGGCGAGAATCCATTCGCATCGCCATGCCCGCCACTTGGCGTGATTGCACGGCCTGATGCTCGAATGCGTGGCCCTGGAACCTTGCCCGCGCGGATGGCATCGCGGAGCGAGAAGATTGCCTCATTCGGCCCACCGACATCCTGCACCGTGGTGAACCCGGCCAGCAAAGTGGTCTTGGCATGCGAAGCGCCATTGAGCGCGGCGTCGACCTCTGAATCGCTCAACATTTTCAGGCGCGAGGTGGGTGAGAACTCGTTCGACAGATGAACGTGACTGTCAATCAACCCCGGAAGGAGATAGGCGTCCCGCAAATTGATCACGCGCACTTCGTCCGGTTGAGATTTGAAACCGCGCTCGATCTTGACGATTTTGCCGCCTTCAATCGTGATCGTCCGGTTTCTGAGATACCCGTCCCCGGGCACGGCTAGGACGTGGCCGGCCTCGATTACGGTTTTGCTCTCTTGCGCTTGAGCTGAAGCAGCCGCGGCAACTGAAATGGCCGCTGCAGCAGCCCATTTGAATATTTGTTTCACTTTAGTCTCCCAATCCCGACAGTTTGGACAGGTCGACGAACAAGAGCAAGTGCCGCGATGAATTAGCCTTTGATTTGCCCAAGTTTTCGACCATCTTAAGTCCAGTATAAAGGAGATCGTATGCGATTTTGGATTTTGGCATGTTGGGCCAGCTTGATGATGTCCCCCATCGCGATGGCGCAAAACACATTCTCATTCGATCGACCAGATGCTGAAACCGATCGCCTGGTGCAACGCTGTTTGGACACTGAAGGCGTCACCATGCTCGAGGGTACGGATGTCATTTGCTACAACGCCGCGATCTTTCCCGAACAGTTTCTAAAGCTGAACGCCCTGCCCGCGGCCAGTCGTATTATCATTACCAGCCCAGGCGGCAATGTCGCTACGGCGCGCGGCATGAGCACCATTTTGGACAATCGCGGCGAACCTGCCGTGATTGCTGGGCAATGCATGTCGGCCTGTGCCATGGTCATCCTGCCGGGTCTGGATCAGGTCCATATTCATAATAGCGCACACATATCCGTGCACGGCATCACGATGATGGAATTTCGGACATGGTGGGGCTGGTTGAAAGATGATGCCACGCCGCCGCCTATGGCCTTGATGGCGGCGCAGCTCGGCTATGATTTTGGCTTCGTCATGCATCGCAGCGGCGCGCAACATATGGAAGATCATTTGATTGGGCAAAATGTCGATGTCGGTTACATCCAGTCGATCAGCGATCGAATGCTGGATGCGGCGCTGGCGCATGACTGTCGCGTCGATCCCAAAGACTATTGGGGCATGCTCGATGCCGACCATATCCGAAATTTTCTCGGCGACCGCATTATTCGCATGGAAGCCTTTGCGCAGAGTTGGGATGATCCGAACAATCAAGTTTACAAGACGGTGACCGAACCCATCTCGGATCAAACCTACATTTTCAATTCGTCGCTCGAAAACACAGACTGTTAAACTAGAAGCTCTTTCGGATAATCGGCATAAGACTGTTTCAGCACGCCGTGATTGAGCAGCGATTCCGCCATCTGCGTTTGTCCGTTCTCGTCAAAAATACGTGTCCGCGTCCAGTAATTCTCGGTGCGTCGGCCTTGCGCCAGTGCTACGATCTCACGGCGAATGAGATACGGTTCGCCGACAAAAAGTGGCCCGTTTAAGTATCGGATTTCCAGATCGGCGAACAATCCGATCACAGGACCTTTGGTTGGAAAGCCAGCCTTGCGACCAGAATACTCCGCCAGGACACTGACCATCTCTGTCGGTATAATTGCCCGCCCCCAGGGCGATTCACGATCGCTCTCATACCACGCTGACCGCTCGGTGATCTTTTCAAGTTTTTCGGTCAAGGAAAACGGATAGAGCGCGCCCATATTCTGATCCGCCGCCATGATGACCGGCTCATCTTCGCGGCCTGTCATGCCCAACTCGAGCTCGGCTAAGATGATCAGATCACCCGCGGGCCGCAAACGCGCCATGCGTGATTCCAACAAGGTTTCCCCATGCTCGGGACCTAAAGTCGCCGACGCTTCAAGCACCTGAGCACCATCGGCTTTCAATGCCCAACATTCTGCGCGTGTCTCTGAGACCGGTTTGACGAAGGCCTGAACCTCTTCGCCTTCAACCACCATATTCTTGTAATGACAGGAGATACAGCCACGCTCGAACCAGTCCCGGCCCCACAGCTCGACCAAGAGAGGGTCGAACTGGCTGAAATGTGTTGGCCCTTCGATCGGTCCAGCTCTGAACCCGAGACGCTCAGCCTCGGCATCATCGTGGATTGATTTGTGACCGCCATATTCCTGCTCGATCAACATATTGGCCGGCGCGCGGAACGGGCCGCTAAGGACATCGCCCTGGCGCGAGATTGGCGTCGAGAAACTCATCCCTCCATGCCGGCTTTGCGGGCGCAGCTTGCCGCAAATTCCGCCAATGGCGCGACACGCGCCTCCATGGTTGCGGCGGAGGCATTCGACGCCGTCCCATCCCGAACGCGTCCGACAATGCCCTGGCAAATCGCGGCGAGGCGGAAGGCGTTATAGGCAAAATAATAATCGACTTCAGGCAGACCATCGCGACCCGTATGTTCGCAATACAGAGCCGTGTACTCATCCATGGTCGGGATGCCATAAGCCTGCATATCCTCGATATCGACCAAGGCTCCACGCGACGGGTCTGAACTTGGCATGACCCAGTTCATCAAGTGATAGGTAAAATCAGCCAGGGGATCGCCCAGCGTACACAATTCCCAATCCAGAACAGCGATGACTTTCGGCTCCGTCGGATGCAGGATCATATTGTCCAGACGATAGTCACCATGAACGATTGTGGTCGTATCACCCGCAGGGATATTCTTGGGAAGCCAATCGATCAGGGCATCCATTTCAGGGATTTTCTTGGTTTCCGACGCGACATATTGCTTGGTCCAGCGATGGGTTTGGCGCGCGATATAGTCAGACTCCTTGCCGAAGCCTTCCAGGCCGGCCGCGCGCCAGTCAACATTGTGCAAGTCAGCAAACGTTTTGACTTTGGCTTCGTAAATCGCCCGGCGCTCAGATGGCTCCAGATCCGGCAATGTGCCGTCCCAGAGGATCCGCCCGTCGACACAGTCCATGATATAGAAAATCGTTCCGACGACGCTTTCATCCATGCAGAGACCATAAGGACGCGCGACAGGGAAACCGAGCGGATACAGCGCATCAATCACCCGAAATTCGCGGTCAACTGCGTGTGCAGATGGCAACAATTTGCCTGGCGGTTTTCGGCGCATGACATAAGTCTTGCCGCCGGCGAACAATTTGTAAGTCGGATTGGATTGGCCGCCTTTGAACTGTTTGACGGTCAGTGGGCCTTCAAAGCCCTCGACATTCTCGACCATCCAGGCTTCAAGATTGGCTTCATTGAATTTGTGCGTATCGGCGACATCTTTGGTGCCGGTGAACATTTCCTGCGCGTTGCCACTGTGGACCATGACGCATCCTCCCGCGGATGAATAACAATTGTCACTGTTTAGCGAAGCCAATCGCTTCGACAAGACGTACGCAGGGTTAGGCCGTTGGGTTAACTCGCGCTCCGCAGCGCTTCGAGCGCTCTTTTGGCGGTGTCAGCCTGCACCAAGGGAACGAAAATGTGGTCATGGTGAAACGCGGCGACGGCATTGCAAGGCACACCGGCGTTTGAGAGCGCGCGAGCGACTTCGGACAAAAAGCCGACCGCCTGCAAATCGGAATACACGCTCAATTCAAGCCACGCCCAGCGATTTTCTTCCGGAGTCTCATCGGAGGCCGTGGTGATCACGGTCAATCCTTCGGCTTCCTGAAATAGCATCGCAATGTCGCGCGCGTCGCGCAAATTCACGAGGTCCGCCCAAGACGCCTGGTCCGATGGAATGGTTTCGAACCGCCAAACGCCATCGCGCTGAATGACCGTCAGCGTGGCTAAAAGTTTGGACAGGTCCCTCTCCGCCACTATTTCAGCGCCCGCCAACCAATGTCTTTGCGATAGAAGCCTTGGGGCCAATCAATCTTTTCGACGCCAGCATAGGCGCGGTCGACGGCATCGCGCAGATCTGCGCCAGTGGCGGTCACGCCAAGCACACGACCGCCCACCGCAATCAAACTGCCATCACTGTCGCGATCGGTTCCAGCCTGAAACACAGACACTTCGTCGAGCGCGTTCGCATCAGCGACACCCTGTATGATAGAGCCTTTGGGATAGGACTCTGGATAGCCCTCAGTCGCCATCACAACACAAGCGCTGGTCTGAAAATCATTCACGCCCATCATTTCGGCAATCTCGCGATGACCGTGCACCAGTCCCCCGGTGGCACAGGTTAACAAGGCCGGGACGATGTCGCCGGGCAGTCCCGCCATCAGCACCTGACATTCTGGATCACCGAACCGCGCATTAAACTCGACGACTTTCGGCCCTGAGGGTGTCACCATGATGCCGACATAGAGAACGCCTTGATACGGCATGCCCTCGTCGGCCATGCCAGACAGAAGAGGTTCCACGATCAAGGTCTGGACCAGTTCCATCATGCGCGGCGTGACAACGGGCGCGGGCGCATATGAGCCCATGCCGCCTGTATTCAGTCCGGTATCGCCATCGCCAACACGTTTATGGTCCTGAGCCGGCGGGAGATAGATCGCGCCCTCGCCATCGGTCAGGACGAAGATGGAGGCCTCCTCGCCTTCCATGAATTCCTCGATGACGATCTCCGTCGACGCGTCGCCAAACTTGCCGGTCATCATGGCTTCGACTTCGTTCTCGGCGGCTTCGAGCGTATCGCATATGACCACGCCTTTGCCGGCGGCGAGCCCGTCAGCCTTGATGACATAAGGCGCATCCATGGTCTCGAGAAAGTCGAGCGCTTCGGTAAGATCGGTAAACCGACCGAAGGCAGCGGTTGGAATGTCCAACTTTTTCATCATGTCTTTTGAAAAGCCCTTAGAGCTTTCCAATTGTGCCGCCTTCTCACTGGGTCCGAAGACATCGAAGCCGCGCGCACGAAGCGCATCTGAGAGTCCCGCCGCCAGCGGGGCTTCAGGGCCAATCACAATCAAGTCGGGCGACACTTGCAGCACCAATTCCTGCATCTTGTGCAAGTCCGTGGGGTCAACATCAAAGCACGGCCCAATCTCATCCATGCCGGGATTGCCCGGCACGCAGAACACTTCATCGACAATTTCGGATTGCGCGATTTTCCAAGCCAGGGCGTGTTCTCGGCCGCCCGCACCCACAACAAGTATCTTCATGGCGCCAGCCCATGCACCCTGAGGCGGATTGGATCAAGCCCTCCTATCTGTTTTGCATATTTTTGTAGTCACGGAGGTGCGCTTAACCGACTTGGCACAACAGCACATTCACCCTACAACAGCGGGGCTCACGGGGTTTGGAGAGAACAGAGAATGAGAAAATCGGCGGCGCCCTCAATTCTGTTTGCACTGTTTTTCATTACCGCTTGTGGCGGCGGGGCTGGCGGCGGATCAACGCCCGCGGCAATGCCGACCGCGTCGCCGCCGCCACCGCCACCACCGCCCCCTGCGGCACAATCCGCAACGCCCACACGATTTGTCGACGAAGCCATATTAAGAGGCGTGGTCCATGCCTCCGGATACAGCAATGATCTCAACACCATGGTGCGCCTCTTCGCAGGCGGCGGCGCGGTCGGCGATGTCGATGGGGATGGGGACTTGGACGTGTTCCTTGTGCCCGGCAATACAGGCCCCAATCTGCTTTATCTCAATCAAGCAGGTGCAGGGTTTACCGAGGATGCCGCAGCGGCGGGCCTCGCGTTCACAAAGAATGCGACAGAGACGTATCGGCAGAGCGGACCAGTCTTTGCGGATATGGACGGTGATGGCGACCTCGATTTGTTTCTCGGCGGACTGGAAGGCGATCCGTCGCAAGTGTTCAAAAATGATGGTACGGGTGTTTTCGCAAACGTCACGGCGGGCTCCGGGCTCGAGTTCATGTCATCGCCTTACACTATCTCGGCCGCGTTCGGTGATTATGATGGCGATAACGACCTCGACCTGGCCATGGCGCATTGGGGTACGCCGCGGGATCAGAACAATCCGGGCGAGACCGAAACGCTGTGGCGCAATGACAGTACGTTTGCAAAGATTGAGTTTACCGCGGTCAGTTCGCCAGCAGGCATTTCAAGTGAGTTGGGGCTTGATCGCAGCGGCGGCGTCCTGGGTGAAGATCATGATTACACTTTCGCGCCCGGATTTGCCGATATAGACGGTGACGGCGACCAGGATTTGCTGAGCGTCGCGGATTTTGGGTCGTCTCGCGTGTTCCTGAACGATGGCGATGGTACCTTCACCAATATCACGGACCCAACCCGAATTACCGACACGAATGGTATGGGCGCCGCGATTGGAGATTATGATGGCGATGGCGATATGGATTGGTTCGTCTCGTCAATTGATGGCAATCGCCTGTATCAGAATACTGGCGGCGAGTTCGACTTCCCGACCGAAGCCGCAGACGTGGCGCAAGGCGGCTGGGGCTGGGGATCCTGCTTTGCTGATTTCAATGCGGATGGCCGGCTTGATATCTACCAGACCAATGGCTGGGATGTCGGCGTAGATCCCGCCAATTCGCCCTATTCCGATGATCCGACGCGCCTCTGGATGTCAAATCCGGATGGCACGTTTGAAGATATGGCCTCCGCGTCCGACATGCAGGATATCGAGCAAGGTCGCGGCGTAATTTGTGATGATTTCGATGCGGATGGAGACGTCGACGCCCTCCTCCTGACTTTGGATGATCAACAAGCGGCGATGCTGTGGAACAATCAATTGGCGGGGGAAAACACACTATCGGTCATACTCGACGGTCTGGCGCCGAATACGTTTGGCGTCGGCGCCATTATCTCAGCAACAATTGGCAGCGAGACACAGACTCGGTTGGTCGGGGTCAACTCGAACTTCATCTCACATAACTCGACATGGCAATATTTCGGGTTTGGGGACTCGTCGACGATTGAGACCTTGCGCGTCGCTTGGCCCGACGGCGCCGTGACAGAATTGAACCAGGTTGACACCAATCAGGCGCTTACGATCCGGCATCCAGATTTGTAGCATCGCCGAACGCCAGACGCATTTGAGGCGTGACGGCCCGGTCCTCTATGGCTAGAGTCTCAGCATGGCCGATTCACCGACCTCCAACTTGCCTGAATTGTCTGTGTCAGAGCTGTCCGCTGCTCTGAAACGGACCATCGAGACGGCCTATGACCATGTTCGGGTGCGCGGTGAATTGGGGCGCGTCACGATTGCGCGGTCCGGGCACATGTATGCCGACCTCAAGGACGATAAGGCCGTTCTCAATACGATTATGTGGAAAGGCCAGGTATCGCGCCTGCCATTCAGACCGGAAGAAGGCCTGGAAGTCATCGCGACGGGCCGGATGTCGACGTATCCGGGGCGATCGAATTACCAATTGATTGCAGACAGTTTGCGCCCGGCCGGCGTCGGCGCGCTGATGGCGCTGTTGGAAGAGCGGAAAAAGAAACTCGCAGCCGAAGGTCTGTTCGAACAACAGCATAAGAAGCCTCTGCCTTTCCTGCCGAAGACGGTGGGCGTGGTCACGTCCCCGACGGGCGCCGTGATCCGGGACATCTTGCATCGCATCCGGGATCGTTTTCCCGTGCGCGTGATCTTATGGCCGGCCTTGGTTCAGGGAGATACGGCCGCGCTTCAAATCGTCGCCGGCATACGGGGCTTTAACGCCATGCCGGACGAGACACGACCGGATGTCCTGATTGTCGGCCGCGGCGGCGGATCGATTGAAGACCTATGGCCCTTCAATGAAGAGGAGGTCGTGCGAGCAGCATTTGAAAGCGAGATTCCATTGATCTCCGCTGTCGGGCACGAGACCGACACGACATTGATTGATTTTGTCTCCGATGCACGCGCGCCGACCCCCACGGGTGCAGCTGAGATTGCAGTGCCTGTACGCTCTGAGCTGAAACTGCAAATCGACGACATCGAACAGCGCACGCGTCGGGCCCTGGTTCGGTCTATCCGACGCGGACAAGAACGGCTTGAAGCGACGCGCCTGCCGCTGGCGACCCGCTTGTTCGAATCAAAACGCCAGCGGTTTGACACCATTGCGGATCGTTTGCCGATCGCGACACGGACCCTCGTGGAACGTCGGCGAGCAAAGCTAGACGCATTGAGCGCCAGCCTCATCAGCCCGAAACAAGTTGTTCGCGAGAAGCGCGGTCAGCTCGAGAATCTCTCGTCTCGATTACGCGCCGGATTGGCACAGGCGGCATCCAAAAAACGGATCGACTTTGCCCGAACCGCGTCTCGTTTGCGACCTGAACCGCTGGTGGCAGATGCGCGGCGGGCGCGTGCGTCATTGGTGGACTCGGCGCGGCGGACGCGCCCTGCTCTCGATCGTATCCTGCAAACCAAGATGCAAGCCTTTCAGGCGCAAGAGAAGCTACTCGAAACTTTGTCCTATCAGGCAACGCTGAAGCGCGGTTATGCGATTGTGAAAGCGCCTAACGGCAAGATTGTCCGCTCGGCCGAACAAATCGCCCAATTATCGCAGGTCGACATCACGCTGGCAGATGGCGAGGTGGCGCTGACGCCCGTGGGCGAGGCGAAGCCCGCTAAGGCGGCACCCGCGACGCCGCCGGCTCAGAAGAAGACACCGAACAAATCCGGCGGCTCGGATCAAGGCAGTTTGTTCTAATCGAGACTTCCGCGGCGGAGGCCCTACTCACAAGCGCATTTCCAGCTATGCTCCTGTCAAAATAGATCGGGAGGATGAGCCAAAATGGCCAAGACAATCTGGAACTTTGGCGACATTCTGGATGACAATGGCGCACATCTCAGCACTGCTAACCCAGCACTGATCCATGGTGACCGTGTGGTCTCCTGGCCGGAGATGACCGCGCGATCGAATAATGCCGCGCGCTGGTTGCTTGGCAATGGTGCCAGCGTCGGTGACAAGATCGGCTTCTATATGCGCAATCAGCCGGAATATGTCGAAGGCCTTGCCGCAAGTTTCAAAAGTCGGCTGACGCATGTGAATGTGAATTACCGCTATCTCGATGACGAGCTGGTCTACATTATCGACAATTCTGACAGCACGGTCGTGCTGTATGATATTGAGTTCCGCGACAATGTCGTCCGCGTGAAAGACCGGCTGCCTAAGGTGAAGATCTGGGTTGAAGTTGGTGGCGGCGCTGATGCGCCGGAGTTTGCGGTTGCGTATGAAGCCCTGGCGATATCAGGCGACGGCAGCCCATTGGATATTGAGCGATCGCCCGACGATTTGATGTTCTTGTACACGGGCGGCACGACCGGCATGCCGAAAGGCGTGATGTGGTCGCACCAGATCTGGCGCGATGCCAATCTCGATGGGTTGCGCCGTATTTACGGCGCCGCGCCGACAAATTGGGAAGAACACCGCGCCTTCGTCAATGAAGTGGGACAGCACGGCCGGCAACTACCCGCCTGTCCGCTTATGCACGGGACCGGCCTGTTCACTGCGCTGGGCGCTTTTTTGAATGGCGGCGCCATTGTCACGCTCGAAACCAAGTCGCGCTTTGATCCGGAAGAGCTCTGGGAAACCGTTGCTCGAAATGGCGTGACCGCAATGGCGATTGTCGGGGATGCATTCGCTAAGCCGATGCTGAACGTCCTGGATGCAAATCCGGGAAAGTATGACCTGTCCTCTATGGCCAGCATCACCTCATCCGGCGTGATGTGGAGCATGGACGTCAAACAGGACCTGATCCGGCACATCCCGCAAGTCGCTTTAATGGACAGTTTCGGGGCATCAGAAGCAGTCGGGTTTGGCATGTCTGTGACCACGGCAGAGGGCGTTTCGGAAACCGCAAAGTTTGAGATTGGTCAGCATTGCAAAGTCTTTTCGGAAGACGGCCGCGAAATCGAACCAGGCTCTGACGAAACCGGCCTGATTGCGCGCGGCGGATCGGTGCCGCTTGGCTATTACAAAGACGAAAAGAAAACAGCAGAGACGTTTCGCACGATTAATGGCGTGCGCTACGCCATCCCGGGAGATTGGTGCAAAGTTGCGGCGGACGGCACGCTGACATTGCTTGGACGAGGCTCGAATTGCATCAACTCTGCTGGCGAGAAAATCTATCCCGAAGAAGTCGAAGAAGCGCTGAAAGAACATGATGCCGTGCGGGATGCTTTGGTGGTCGGTGTGCCAGATGACAAATGGGGTCAAGCCGTTACAGGCGTGGTCGAACTCGCGGATGGGGCCGAGACGGATGAAGACACATTGCGCGCGTTTGTACGTACACGCCTCGCGCCTTACAAAGCGCCGAAACGGGTCCTGTTTTCACCTGATCTGAAACGCGCCCCAAATGGCAAGGCCGATTATAAAGGCATCCGCGCCTTCGCGTATGAGCAATTGGGGATTGAAGCATGAAACTGTACAACTCTATCGGCCCGAACCCGCAAGTGGTCCGGACATTCATGGCTGAGCGTGGCATCACGCTCGACATGGAAGAGATTGACATCATGGCAGGTGACAATCGCAAAGCGGATTATCTGAACGTGAATCCCGCCGGACAGTTGCCCGCACTCGCGCTCGATGACGGATCCATCCTGACAGAAATCACGGTGATCTGCGAGTATCTCGACGAGACTCAACCAGGCGCCCCGCTGATGGGAGAAACACCAGAAGCGCGTGCGAAAATTCGTAGCTGGACACGCTGGGCAGACCTCAATATCTGCGAACCGCTGACCAATGGGTTTCGATATGCGGAAGGCTTGCCCATGTTTGAAAGCCGGATGCGTTGCATTCCAGAAGCGTCAGACGGATTAAAGGCTTGTGTTCAAGATAAACTGACCTGGCTGAACAGTCAGTTGGGCGACCGTGCGTTCCTCGCCGGGGATAATTACACGTTGGGGGACATCTTGCTGTCAACCTTCCTCGCATTTGGCGAACAAGTCGGGCAACCCTTGAACCGCGATCTCAAAACCCTGTCGGGCTGGTATGATCGCTGCGCAAGCCGTGCCAGCGCGGCCGCTTAAGCCGGACGAAAGAAACCGTTTATAGTCAATCGCCCGGTGCGCGGGTTACTCGGCAACGGCGCGTCATTATTGATGACGCCGCTATGTAAGAGCGTCCCAGGATACAGGATCAGGCTGTTAAAAGCCGCGCCGAAATCCACGATCTTTTCGAAATGCGGGGCGCCATCGGTGATATAACGCGCGGGGGGCAACCCAGTTGCGCGAACCCCGGTTTCGAGATTGGTTTTGTACTCAGGAAAACGCTGCTCGGTGATGCGTTCATACCCGGTCGCTTTCTGTCGGTAGAAAGCGGTGCCACCATGGGCTGTATGATTGAGATAGATCATGATGGCGAACTGATCCTCGTCGAACCCATCGAAATGCGGCAGCCGTTGAATAGGCGTGAGCTGGGTCGGTGCATGGGTCACGATCGAGTACCAGGCCTGCCCCTCAAACGCACGCTTTTCCTGCCCGAGATGGCGCGCGACCAGATCTGAAACCGCGTCGCAGAGATCGCTCAAAAACGTGCTCGGCACGGGCGCACGAATGCCTGGATAATGTGGATTGATATGGGCGTAAGCGGCGTCCGCGGCGTCGCCAGTAACGGCTTCGGGGTCGCTGAAAACATCAGCAACACGAAGAATGCTTGTGGCCTCATTTCCCACCGTTTCGACGGTTGTGTTCGATAGCTGTATTTCAACTTGTGTCACGGCGAATTCCCAACAAAATCAGAGCTCTGAAACTGAGTTTTATTTGCTTACCTGACTCTAAAAAACTGCTAGACAAAACGATAGAGCCTGGATGCGAAAAACTGAAAAGGTGAGCCGGAGAGACATGGCCAATTCCAATGATTCCATTGAGCGCGTTGTCATTGTCGGCGGCGGGTCAGCTGGCTGGATGACCGCAGCAGCGCTGGCCAATGATCTTGGAGCGTCTTGTGAGATTACGCTGATCGAGTCCGAGGCCATTGGCACCGTCGGCGTCGGCGAAGCGACCATCCCGCCAATCCGTTATTTTAATCAGCGTCTCGGCATCGATGAAGCGACTTTCGTGCGCGAAACGCATGGCTCGTTCAAACTTGGCATCGAGTTCATTGATTGGTCGCGCATCGGCCACGCCTATTTTCATCCATTCGGTCATTACGGCGCCGAGTTCGACCATGTCCCGTTCTATCAGCATTGGATGCGCGAGCACCTGAACGGCGCGCCGACGCCAATTGATGAATATTCCATGGCCTGGGCAGCCTCCAAGGCGGGCAAGTTTTCGCATCCCTTGGCGGATCGACGCAATGTCCAGTCGCGGTTCGATTATGCCTATCATTTCGATGCGACGCTCTATGCCGCTTATTTGCGAAAATATGCCGAAGCGCGCGGCGTCAAGCGGATTGAAGGCCGGGTTGTCGATGCGGCGCAGGATCCCGAATCCGGTTTCATCTCAAGCGTCTCGATGGAAGATGACCGCACCTTCACTGCCGATCTCTTCATCGATTGCTCTGGCTTCTTTGGACTTTTAATCGAGAAGACGTTGGAAACAGGGTATGAAGACTGGTCGCATTGGCTGCCCTGCAATCGGGCAGTGGCGACGCCCTGCGAGAAGACGTCTGACATCATCCCATATACCAAGTCCACCGCCAAATCGGCTGGCTGGCAATGGCGCATCCCGTTGCAGCACCGAACCGGAAATGGATATGTCTATTGCAGCGACTATCTCGACGCCGAAGGCGCTGAACAGACGCTGCTATCTTCGCTCGACGGGGCGCCAACCAGCGACCCCAAACACTTGCGCTTCGTTACGGGGCGGCGGAAGAAATTCTGGAACAAGAATTGTGTCTCGATCGGCCTCTCCGCAGGCTTCATGGAGCCACTGGAATCGACCAGCCTGCACCTCATTCAATATGGCATTATGCGCCTGCTTGCATTGTTCCCGAGCAAGGCCATGTCGCCCTTGCTGGCGGAAGAATATAACGCGCTCACCGTGGCCGAGTATGAGCGGATCCGGGACTTCCTGATCTTGCATTACACCGCCACGCAGCGCGACGATTCAGAATTCTGGCGCTATTGCGCCAACATGCCGATCCCGGACCGATTGAGCTATAAGATCGACCATTTCCGTACGCACGGCATGGTCATTTCAGATGAGCGTGAGCTGTTCCACAATCCCAGCTGGATCGCTGTCTATCTTGGGCAGGATATTGTTCCGGAACGGGCACCGGCGATGACCAATCATCGCGATGGCGTGCCGGTTCAAGATCGTCTTCGCGCGATCCGAAACGCCATGGCACAAGCCGTCGAAGCTATGCCGCGTCACGAAGACTTCATTGATGGTTACTGTAAATCAGCTTTGCAATGAGCGTCGATGAAGACTTGATGCTGGGGCAGTTCTGCTGTGGCGCGCGCGATCAGTTTCTGCACGTCGCCCAGGAACGTGGTCAATTGCTCCGAGGACAGTCTGTTTGCCATGGCGTGAAAGCTCTTGGGCTTTAGCCCTTGCCCGACCATGACCTGAACCCAGCTCGACTCGCGGAACAGGTCTTCGGGATCTTTATAGAGCAAGCCATTGCCTTCGAAGAGCCGCATCTTTTCTGTCAGGCTATCTGGCACGGACATGTTCTTGCAATAGCGCCAGAACTCTGAATCCTCGCGATCTGTGCGATGATAATGCAGGATCAGAAAATCTCGGATCAGCTCATATTCATGACTGACCTGACGATTGTATTCGGTCTCATTGGCGGGATCGAAGGCCTTGTCTGGGAACAGCTCGATCAGACGCGAAACATTCGATTGGATGAGGTGGATCGAGGTCGATTCCAAGGGCTCCAGAAACCCGCTCGCTAAACCGAGCGAGACGCAGTTCTTGTGCCAGAATTTCTCGCGTCGGCCAGTCGTGAAGCGCAAACGTTTCGGGGTACCTTGTGGTGCGCCGTCAAGATTGGCAAGCAGTGTTTCGGTGACCACCTCTTCGCTGGTAAAGTCTTCGCAGAAGACATGCCCGTTGCCAGTGCGGTGCTGCAAAGGGATGCGCCATTGCCATCCCGCTGCATGTGCCGTGGCTTTCGTGTATGGCAGTAAAGGCTGAGTGCTTTCGCAGCCGACCGCAACGGCGCCATTGCAAGGCAGCCATTGCGACCAATCCTGAAATCCAACGTCGAGCGCCCGGCCAATCAACAGACCGCGAAAGCCGGAGCAATCCACAAACAAATCGCCGGAAACTGTTTCGCCGCGCTCGAGCTCAACCGATTGGATGAAGCCGGTCTCGGAATGCAGCGAGACATCCACCACTTTGCCTTCGACGCGGGTGACACCACTGGCTTCGGCATGTTTGCGCAAGTAGCGCGCGTACAGACCAGCATCGAAGTGGAAGGCATAGGCCAAGCCGGTCATTGACGTGTTGCCAACCCGCTCCAACTGGCCAAATTTGTGCGCATAAGCCGCCTTGTGGTGGAGTGAATAATCCCACAGACCCGCCGCATTACCTTCCGCCTGGCTGCGTAGCCAGTAATGATGGAAATGCAGATTTGCGAGATTGATGCCGGCATCGCCAAATGTGTGCAGATAGCTCTCGCCAATATGGCCCCAATTGTTGAATTCGATGCCGAGTTTGAACGTGCCGCGCGTTTCGCGGACAAACTCTCGCTCATCGAGACCGAGCACTCCGTTCAGCCGTCTGATCTGAGGAATCGTGGCTTCGCCAACGCCGACCGTGCCGATGGCTTCCGACTCGATCAGCGTGATCTTGATGGCGGAACCGAGCATACGGGCCATGGCTGCCGCAGCGATCCAGCCCGCGGTCCCGCCTCCGACGATGACAACATTTTCAATGTGTTGGCTTTGCATATCTCTGTCTTAGCCTGCTCTTCCGATCGCGCCCAGAGGTCACAACTGAAATTAGAAAAGGCCTGCTCGAAAGCAGGCCCTTTCCGGGAGGATTCTAACTCTCACTCAAAGTTAGAATTTCTTCGACACCGTGATGTTATACGTGGTGCCATATTCTTCGTGACGGCTTGGGAAGACCACGCTCGGGTCTACCGTTTCTGCCTCAGTTACGAATGGCTCATTGGTCAAGTTGAAGACTTCGAAATTGACGCCAAAGCCTTCGAGCGGACCTTCTTCCCACTCATACCCGATCTGCAGATCGACAATGGTTTCGTCCTGCGCTTCTGCGCCCGTCAGAGACCCGTCAAACTGAGGCACCTCTGACAAGAAGCCAGAACGGTGACGGGCACTGATCCGCGTCCGCCAACCATGGTTCTCATAATAGAGATCGCCCGACCAGACATTGTCAGAATAACCCGGGATGCGAATGTCATTGCCGGTAATCGCGCCTGACAAACTGCTATCCGCATAGGTATAGCTGGCATTGAAGCCGAAACCTTCGAACCGCTCTGGCAGATAGTCATCCAGGCTCATCCGAAGCGTCGCTTCGATGCCTGTAATGGTGCCGTCAGAGATGTTCTCCGGGAAGCTTGTCACCGCCGTTGCAACCTGCGGGTTGGCCGCGACGAATGCATCAAGTGCTGGAACGCCGATGGATGTCAGCTGCGCCGTGATGTCGGTCGTATCGGTTGCTGTTTCGACCCAATCTGAAAGCTCCTTGTGGAACACCGCAACAGACAGAGCCGTGGTCGGTCCAAAATACTTCTCGTAAGAAACGTCGAATGATGTGGACTGATAAGGCTCCAGCTGCGGGTTACCGCCGCTAATGTTGAAGCACGGATTGGTTGGGATGACGAAACCCACCAAACTGTCCGGAACGAAGTCGCCATCCGTATCGGCACAAACCTGATTATTGATCGATACCGTCTGGTTCGCTGCGAGATTGTCGAGGCGCGGACGGGTAACCGTCTGAGCGACGGCAAATCGCAGGAATGTGTCAGGTGTGACTTCGAATGACAGGTTTGCGCTCGGCAGGAAATAGCTCTCAGAAGCGCCGAGAGTCTGTTGACGCTCGCCGCCACCTTGCAGCTTGGCCGTCGAAGACTGATCAACATCCTGATATTGGAAACCGAAATTACCGAAGACCGGCACACCATTAAATGTGCTATCCACTTCAGCCATCGCATAGAAAGTCGTGATTTCTTCTTCGACCACCCATTCCGTATCAAATGTCGCTTTCTCGAGCGCGTAGGTTCCATCGGTCAGGAAGCTGGATGGATCATACGCAATGATGTCCAGACCAATATTGCCTGAGTTGGTGCTGCCCAAGATCCGATTGGTCGGAATAGCCAATTCGCCGTTCACGAAATTGGCGCCCGCGCGAATGAAGTTCTCATTCGAGTCGAACGTTTTCTCGCGATCGGTGAAGATCACACCGCCCTTGAAGCCGCTGATCACACTGTGATCAAGATCATACTCGGCTTCGAGACGAAGCTGATTGAGCTCATCTTCGATCTTCGGCTCTTTGATAAAGCCGACTTGGCCCCAGCCGCCCGGATCGGTCAAAACGACGACACTTGGATCTGTGTAATCAAGACCGGCCGCAATTGCATATTCACCATCTGGATCAAAGCCAAATCCGAGCGTGTCAGTTGGACCCGCGCCAGCAAAGCCGGTACCCGCATAAGACTCATAATCGATATCATTGCGGTCCAGTGTTGACCTCGCATAGTCGCCAGTCAGCTTGAGGCGATCAGAAACCTGATAAGAGCTGTTCAGGCCGATCGCAAAGATCTCAGCTGTGTTGCCCTCGGTGTCTGTCCTCAGGAATGTAGTGACATTGTTGTAAGTGGCCGCATCGGCGAACCCACTCGTGCCTGTCGTGCCCTGGAACTGAGCTGAAGACCAAGACGCGATCGGTGTTTCAACGCCGCGGAAGATACCTGCATCTTCTGTGTCCGTGTAGAAAGCATCAATCGTTGTCTGCCAACGGTCATTCGGCTCAAACTGAAGCGCACCCGCAACAGAGGTCCGTTCAAACTCACGAGAGACAACCCCTGTGCGCGGGTTGTCGGAAGGATATACCAGTCCAGTCAAAGGATCGATCGAGGTCTGACCAGAATTGGTTTTCAACTCGCGAGAAGTGAATTGGGTTGGGTTTGACTGAATGGTGGCAGCCAGGGACCAACCGATCGTGCCGTCTGCGTTCTGGTCAATGTAAGAGCCGAAAAGACGATAACCGTCTTCGTCAAAATCTGGGTTTGGCTGGTCATTATCGTTCAGAACATACTTGCCAGAGAAGTTCAGCTTGCGCTCCGTATAATCGAGCGGGCGAACCGTCCGGAGGTCAATCGCGCCAGCGATACCTGTGGCAGCCAGTGTCGCATCCGGGGTTTTGTAAACCACGCCCTGTGCCACGAGCTCTGACGGGAATTGGTCAAACTCGACGCCGCGATTGTTACCGGCGGAAACGACTTCACGGCCATTCCAGAGCGCCAGAGAGAAGTCTGGGCCAAGGCCACGGATCGAAATCTGTTGCGAACGACCACGGACACGTTGGGCCGTCACACCTGGCAGACGCGCCAGAGAGTCAGCGATTGAGAGATCCGGCAGCTTACCGATGTCTTCCGCAGAAATCGCTTCGACAATCGAGGTCGCATTTTTCTTGGCGTTCAATGAGTTTTGGATTGAACCGCGAATACCTGTCACGGTGACAACGTCGAGCGTCGCCTGCTCATCTTCTTCCGCGTCAGTCGCATCTTGCGCCACCGCCGGCACGCTTGCCATGAGGGCCAGCGCAGCGGTGCCGAGCAACCAACTTTTCTTATTGGTGAATCCAGTTTTCAATTTTTCCTCCCTGAAACTTGCACGCAGTCATTGTGGCTCTCAACCACAATGTGACTCATTTTGTGTATTGCAAATTTATGAAAACGCCAACCCCTGAAACATAGATGTCATGCTTTTTCGCAGACCGAATGTGACCAAAATGCATCAATTTCGGTCGCAAAAGGCGAAAAAGTGGGACTCCAACTGTTTAAACAGCGGTCAGAGGGTTGGATTTTGCGGGTATTTTCGCGGCCGCAACTTTTTGCAAATTATTGCAAAGCGCTGCAAAATTGTGAAAGAGCACCCGCTATTGGCGTGTTAAGGGGCACCGCATGAGGCGCGAATGATCAGCTCGGCTGGGATACGGTCATCGTCCGGCCCACGCTGACCCGAAGAGTCGAGTAGTTTGGAGACCAGCACACGCCCGGCTTTACTGGTGTCCTGGTCAATTGTGCTGAGCGGCACTTCGGCATAGACGCCGAATGGCACATTATCGTAGCCAACCACCGCGATATCTTGCGGCACAGACAGCCCAGCGCGACGGATCGCTTGAATGGCACCGAGGGCGATCAAATCAGACGCGGCAAAGATGCCATCGAAGTCGGCTTTCTCAGCGATCAGGGATTCAACGACCGCCCGGGCCGAGGCGACCTGGAAATGCGATGGAATCACCAAACGGTCCTCATAAGCCAGGCCAGACAATTCCAGCCCTTCACGATACCCACGCATCCGTTGCGCCGCTTCGGGCGCATCGGAGTCGCCGAGGAAAATAATCCGCTCGCGCCCGAGGCGCGCCAAATGAGACGTCGCGCGGCGCCCACCCGCAATATTGTCGCTGCCGACGGAACAATAGGATTGATCCGGCAAGGCGGCGCCCCAAACAACAAATCGGTCCTCGACTTCTGACAGGCGATTGAACGCGTCATGCAATGTCGATTGGCCGAGAAAGATGACACCATCGGATCGGCTGGTCGACATGGCCGTTGCAAGCTCATCATAAGATGATGGGGCGATATAGCTCAGCAGGATATCGCAGCCGCGCTCGCGCGCCGCATCGCCAATACCCGCGAGCAATTCGAAAAAGAACGGATCCGCCATTCGGCCTTCACGGCTTTGCGGCCGCGGCACGACGATCGAAATGGTCGCATTCGCGCCGATCGGCCCCGCCGGCATGTAGGCGCGAAATGGGTAATCGAGCTCGCGCGCCAGTTTCCAGATTTTCTGCTTGGTCCGCACATTGACCGCAGGACTGTCATTCAGAGCCCGAGACGCAGTCGAAATCGACACACCTGCGCGCTTGGCGAGGTCTTCGAGACGCGTGGTTGGCTTGGTCTCCATCATGAATCCTTCTCAATCAAACAGCGCGGATCCATACGCCCATCCGCTCCGGAACGACGTTATTGATTAGCAAATCTTCCTTAAGAGGCCTTGAAGACAGAAGTAAATCTCCCGTCGAAACAATCGCTTCCGGAATCTCGAACGACGTGTCGCCAAAATTGAAAACCGCAAGAATAGCTTCATCGTCGCGTTGTCGTTGCAGGATCAAGACAGAGTCTCGACCCGAAGCCTCGAAACGCATTCCGCCCAGCTGCAGAGCTGAAAACTGTTTGCGCTTGCTCAAAGCCTCGGTTGTGAAGCGCAACATGCTGTCATTGCCCTGCTGCTGATCGACAGCCAGCTTTGCTTGTTCTGGATCGACGGGCAGCCAAGGCTCTGCGCTAGAGAAGCCGGCATGTGGCGCGCCCGCTTCCCATGGCATGGGTGTTCGAGCACCGTCCCGGCCCAGAGTTTTTGGCCAGTTCGTGATCGCTTCCGGGTCTTTGAGATTAGAGAATGGCACATTGGCTTGCGGCAGAGCCAGCTCTTCACCCTGATAAATAATCGGGTTCCCGCGCAGGGTCAGCAAAAGCATCATATAGACCCGCGCCATGTCATCCCGGTGCGCTTGCGACGCCCAACGCGTCACCGCACGCGGGGCGTCGTGATTAGAAAAAGCCCAGCTCGGCCAGCCTTCATCTTCAGACTGATCCCACAGGCCGGCCGATTCCATAACGCGCTCCGCATCGAGCGACGGTGCGTACAAGAAGTCGAAATTGTACGCGGAGTTCAACCGCCCATCACCCTCAGTGAATGCTTTCATCTCATCAATTGGGTTTGGACCGCCCACTTCAGCCACTGTAAACGTCCCTGGATAATCATCCAGCATGGTCCGAAACTTTTCGATGAAGCCAACAATCTCAGGCTGCGACATATTGTATTTGTGCTCTTGCATATAGAATGGACGAGACACTTCGTGCGCTGACAGACCCGATGGCGGATTGTCGCGCAAGTTCCGGTCATGCATCGCGAAATTCAGCGCGTCCAATCGAAATCCATCGACGCCGCGATCGAGCCAGAATCGCCCGGCTGCAATCAAGGCATCCTGGACTTCCTCATTATAGAGATTGAGATCCGGCTGCTCTTTCAGGAAATTGTGAAAGTAATATTGGCCGCGACGCGCATCCCACTCCCAGCTGACGCCACCAAAAACCGATTGCCAATTGTTCGGCGGTGATCCGTCTGACTTGGGATCTGCCCAGACATACCAATCGGCGCGCGGGTTCTGACGATTTGAGCGGCTCTCGATGAACCAGTCATGATGGTCGGATGTGTGCGAATAGACCTGATCAATGATCACTTTCAGCCCTAGCCGATGGGCTTTTTCTACCACCGCATCGAAATCCTCAAGCGTGCCGAAAATTGGATCGACGCCGCAGAAATCAGCAACATCATACCCATAATCCGCCATCGGTGACGTAAAGAAGGGCGAGATCCAGATACCGTCTACGCCCAGCGACGCGATATGATCCAGGCCCTCAAGAACGCCCCTCAAGTCTCCGATGCCGTCGCCATTGGTGTCACGGAAACTACGCGGATAGATCTGATAGATCACCGCCCCTTTCCACCAAGGCAATTCGCTCAAACGCGTTTGCATTACCGAACTCGTCGCGTCAGCCACACTTGTCATTACTCGACCTCAAACTCCGATTTGCAGACGACCGCATCCAAGGCCGGAACTGAAACTGAATAGCTACCCGGCGCGTTCGCATTGACGGCGCACTGCCCCAGCAAAGCTGTAAACGTGTCCGCACGACCATCTACTGCAAGTTTCAAATCGCGTGCCTCTTCTTCAGCATTGATCGCGACCACGATCTCGACGCCTGATTCATAGTCAATTCGAGAGAAAGCAAACACGCTATCTTCGCGATGCGCCAAACGTGTCAGCTGTTCGCCGCGCCTCAACGCTGGCTCAGCCGAACGAATACCGGCAAATGTCTGGATTGCGAGATAGAGCGGATGCGACGTGTCGAAATTGCTGTCCGCCGTCGTCGCATCGGTCGCGATCAGATCATTGTCGTTATAGAGGTCCGTCTGGCTCGGGAACATATTCTCACGCGCCAGGCGATCCCAGCCATCGGAGACAAAACCCTGCTCGTCGCCGTAATAAATCGTCGGCACACCACGGCTGAAAAACATAAGCGCATTCGCAAGCCGAACGCGCGCAAACATTTCGTCATCGCTCATCTCAGGATCTGCTGCACGCAGGAATCCAGCAAACCGACCCATATCGTGATTGCCGAGAAAAGTCGGAAGCTGCCGAGCCGTCTCTGCCCCTTTGGCATACACAACATCAGCGCGATACAGCTCATCCATGAACAGGCCAGGCTTACCATCAACGATCAAGCCTTGGGCGCTGGACTGGAAGGCGAAGTCGAGTACGGTCGGCAAACCAGCTGCGGTGGTGAAGCGCGCGAGATGCTGGGGCTTTTGACCATCGACATAGACTTCACCGAACATGTGGAAGTGATCGATGCCAAGCTCTGAAGCGTGATCGAGTATGGCGGGCGCAAATTTCTGCCAGAACTCGTCGCGCACATGTTTGGCCGTATCAATGCGGAAGCCATCAACATTGTAAGCGGTGATCCAGTCCTTGTAGATATCGATCATGCCCTCAACCACGCGCGGATGCGCCGTGTTGAGATCATCGAGCCCGGCAAAGTCGCCATAGAGAGAATCTTCATCGATGAAATCAGTGTCACCGCGATTGTGGTAATAGATCGGATCGTTAAGCCATTCCGGGATCTTCACGCCCTGGAATTGCTCCGGGACGAATGGGGTATAAGCCCAGGTGGCTTCTTCAAGATTGGCGAAATTCTCTTCGGTCTGATGCACACCATCATCGCCGAGGAAGCCTTCATTGATCGCTGCGCCGTCACTGGCCCGACGGGTCCAGGGATAGTCGCCAATATAACGATACTCGCATCGAAAGATGGGTCCGCCTGTCACCTCAGGATCATGGCATTCACGGTAAGCGATGATGTCGGCCGTGTGATTGGTGATGATGTCCATATAGACCTTCATGCCGCGCGCATGCGCTGCGTCGACGAAAGCCTTGAAGTCTTCGCGGGTCCCTATATGCGGGTCGACATTGGTGAAATCGGTGATCCAATAACCGTGATAGCCAGAGGACTCGTCGCCTTCTGGTCCTTGCACCGGATTGTTCTCAAATATTGGCGTGAGCCAGATCGCGGTCATGCCCAGGCCCTGGATGTAATCCAGCCGCTGAGTCAGACCTTTCAGGTCGCCGCCATGATAGAATCCGAAATCGGTCGGGTCGTAACCATCCTTCAAACGACCGCCCTCAATGCCGCCGCGATCATTGCTCGGATCCCCATTTTCAAACCGGTCTGGCAGGACGAAATAGATGATCTCATCTTCGATCCGTCGATCCGATTGGGCCAGCGGCTGAGCGTCCGCAACGGGAAGAATCTGTATGCCAGCATCATCGTCGACCGCCCCAGCACAGGCAGCAGCAAAACCAAGTGCGAGCAAGGCTGCAACACTGGATTGAGCGTTGAATCCTGGTATTCTCATGACGTCCTCCCATGGACCATTTCGGATTATCCGACGCATTCTTTTCATCATTTTGCAATTCTGACAAGCGGCTTTATCCACGATTAATGCTCGCTATTGAGCGGTTTTCCTCAGTTTTCAAATTATTGATTGCAATGATTTGCAGAAACGCCATACTGCCTCGAAAGATATTGAGAGATTTTCTCGAGAAACCGGTACATTTCCCAGTTACAGGGAATAGACAAACGTACGAGACGACCATCTGAGAGGACGTTGAACCGAGAGAAAGAACGCGGGGCCACATATTCCCGACGCCGATTTAGCCAGCGCAGTTTGAGGAATCACCACCCCTGCGCATCGCCATTAGGCGTAACAGCATAAGTCCGCTCATACCCGTCAATAAACGGTGAGGAGATAATATGATCAGCCATATTCGAATTGCCAGCGCAGCTCTCTTGATAAGCGCATGCAGCGCCACGCATTCACCTGACACACGAACCGTACAAACGTCCGAACCCATACCGGCTGATAGCCAAACGGCCAGCCCGGTCGAGTCGCCGAGCCGACTCTCCGCGCAATTGGTCGAGCATTCGGACTTCACCTCAAACTTCGTTCAATCCCGAAACATCACCGTGTGGCTGCCAGATGGATATCTGCCCTATGGTAGAGAGCGCTATCCCGTCATCTATGCGCATGATGGACAAAACCTGTTTGAGCCTGGTCGATCCTATGGCGGCGTTGAGTGGGGCTTGGACGAAACCGCAGAGAAGATGATGCGAGACGGTGCACTGCCGCCCGCCATCATCGTTGGGATCTGGAACACAAATGAACGGTGGCAGGAATACGCACCCCAAAAGGTCATCGAAAGCCTGCCTGGCGACACCTCGTCTGAATGGCTCGGGCCGACTGTGCCGACGCTAAAGGCAGACGCCTATTTGCGCTTCATCACCGAAGAGCTGAAACCCTTTATCGATGCGACATATCAAACCGCGCCCGAACGCGACCAGACATATATCATGGGGTCCAGTATGGGTGGCCTGATTTCGCTTTATGCCATGGCAGAATATCCAGAAATATTCAGCCGCGCCGCCGCGGTATCGATCCACTGGCCTCTGACTGAGCCAGACGGCGCGATGGCCCAGCAAGCAGATGCTGCGATGCAGGATTATCTCGCGTCCAGCAGCCTCGACAAAACACGCCAGACGATCTGGTTTGATCATGGCACCGAAACATTGGACGCCGCTTACCCGCCACACGCCGCCGCCATGGAATCCTGGTTCCGCGCGCAAGGATGGACAGAAGATCAAGCTGTATTCCGCGCCTACCCCGGCACCGATCATAGCGAGGGCGCCTGGGCGGCACGTGCGGATGAGATCCTCGCCTTCTTACTCGCGGACGATCACTCGTCAGACTGATTGGCAGGCCGGTCAGCGTAGCGGTCTTCAACGATGGAATAGCGATCCCAAACCGCACCTTCTGCAACCGACCGCAACAGCTTCACATATTCAGCATGCGTCCAAGCCAATGGTGTCGCCGAATTGGTACCCTCTCCAAGCGTGTATCCGAACGGGTTCGGACCGACACCATCCCACACTTGCTCGGGAAGGCTTAATCCGTCATTAGCGAACGCCTCCATGCTCGAGATCAAGCGACGCACTTGCAGCCTGGCGCTGGTGACTTCCGGGTGATTGGGCAGGAAACGAGTTTCAAGCCCTTTCAAACGCGCCATCTCATAATGCGCGCGCTCACCCGAGAAGAAAGGCCAGACCCGACCGCGCTGACCCGGCGTGTTGCCACCATCAATTTCGTGATAGTTCGTGCCGGCTTCGCCATCTTCGCCGTAGCCGTCATTGCCATATCGGCGCCAACCGACATGATCGTCCGGGAACTCATATCGCACGCGCAAATTGTCTTCATGCGCGCCATCCAATTCCTTTAAAGTGTCAACAATACTCGGAGCATCCCACGCGCGGACACCATAGCGCACGAGCTCAAGCACCCCGCCATCAATGATGTGATCTTCCGGCAGACCTGGGCGGCCATTATTGTCGCCAAGCATGGCCTTGTCGTTCGGATCCTGATTGCGCGTGATACGAATGAAATAGGACCCGTTCCCGAGATCGCCATTGGTCGTGAACATCCAGGCTTCGAGATTGGCCTCCAAGCGATCCGCCGCCGCAAGATAAGTCGCGGCATCGGTCGTCTCGCCAAACCGCTCGGCCAAGTCGGCGGCCGTGACCAGCCCGGCAATCACAGCCGCGATGGTCGATGGTGAATAGCCCTCCTGCTCTTCCCAGCGCTCCTGCTGCGTATAGCCCAAAGAGGCTTCGAATTCTGTGTTCCAGAGAATGTTTGGACGACCGCCATTAACCAGGAAATCAGCCGCCGGCTTGAGCATGGTTCGATAACTCTCAGCGATCTCTGCGTTGGACAAGACGCCTGCTTGCCACAATTGCCAGCCCAGCATGATCGGCATGGCCGTCTGATCTTGCTGGACCGCCACCCATTCAATCTCGCCGTCGACATGGGTCTTTTGCAGAAACCATCCGGTGACGCCGGAATTGCCGGGCGTGTCTTCTGTCACCTGAACCGTCGGCAAGTAGCGATAGGCGGCGCGCGCAGTCTCCGCATCACCAAGCGCGAGAAAGGCAGATGCGACCTGAAAGAAGTCACGCGGCCAGACGGCTTTATATCCCGTCTGCGATTGCTCTGCGGGCGCGGTCTCACCCCACGGATTGGACAGGGACGCAATCAACGCGCCGGCATAGGTCTTGTCTTCCATGATTTTGAGATTGATCGCCGACATGCTGGCAAGATCGCCAGCATCAGTCGCCTGAGCACGCAGGGTCGGCAGATGCTCCAACGAGTCGAGATAGCCGAGCCAACCTTCGACATAATCGTCGACGATAGCTCTCAACTGTTTTCCGCGACTGGCATCGGCAGCGGCCCGCGCAGCCTCTGCGGATTCACCAAAACCGAAATAGAGCGCCCCACCATTGGGCTCACTTTCAGACAGCGACATTTCGATCATAAATTCGACATTGCCCGGGGCGTCACCTGTGCTGTCATAGGTTACCCCGGACAGGATATCGGCGAGCATATCCGTCGCGCCGACATACCCGACAGAGCGCGCGAGGTTGGGCTGAGACGAACCTACAATAGCAAGCGCCGCATTACCGTCTTGCGCATAGAGATGCACGCCATCCTTCCAAGCGTGATCATCCGTGCCTGTATTCGCTAGAGCCGGGTCGATATAAGCGAAGACGCGGAGATCGTCTCGATCGCTGTTCAATTGAAATGTCGAGATAAGGGTCTGGTTGTCAGGATCGGTGACGGCTTGCGCGCGCAATTCAGTCGCCCCATCTTCAAATACCAGGCGCTGCATGTGGAGCGGAACCGGATGGCGGATGCCATCGATCTCTCGTTGCATAGGCGCTACGCTTACGCGGTCCGGGACCATGACGCCATCCGGCCCGACAAGGATGTAACGAATTTCCCGGATCTGCGCCTCGTGGATCAGGCCCCACATGACTTCGGTGATGCGATCTTCGCCGACCGAGAACCAAACCTTTGATATCGGCGCCGTGGGACTGGTCGCAGAGAATTGGCCGTCAGCATCATACGCCTCATAAGACGTTCCGATGCCTGCCTTTTCAGAGTTCGACCAGGTTGGCGCCGCGCCTGGCGCGCCAGGCGCGACATTCGAAACGGGCGCCCCTGGCCCCGCACACGCGACCAACGCGAAACCCAGTACCGCCCAAGCGCTGTGAATGATCAACTTCATGACCTACTCCCGCAAATTTTTGCAATTTTGATTCTATTGTTTCGAACGGAGCGCCTCTGGTCAACCGCATTTTCTAACCGCGGTAAATTGCCAATTGCCACAAAGTACGCTTAAAGACCCACAATTAGCATGTTTAATAAATAAAGTGCATGTGGGAGGAACAAGACCAATGATGCCGCGAATGATCATCG
The DNA here is from genome assembly GCA_039818185.1 of Pseudomonadota bacterium. Taxonomy (GTDB): domain Bacteria; phylum Pseudomonadota; class Alphaproteobacteria; order Caulobacterales; family Hyphomonadaceae; genus Henriciella. The sequence goes on along the minus strand of JBCBUI010000005.1, from coordinate 183,994 downwards.
CCCTTGCCGGGTTAGCGCTTTCCGCCTGCGTCGCGGCGCCCCAGATCTCGCAAATTAATGCAAATGATGAATTAGCCGTCTCTAACTATTCGCCGAAGCCTTATGTCCAGGTCGCGCATCCTGAATGGGCTGAAGACGCCGTAATTTATCAAATCAATATCCGCCAGTTCACGCCTGAAGGCACGTTTCAAGCCGCGCAGGAACAATTGCCGCGCCTGAAACAATTGGGCGTCGATATCCTCTGGCTGATGCCGATCCACCCGATCGGCGAGGTCAATCGCAAAGGCACGCTGGGCAGTCCGTATGCGATTAAGGACTATTTTGGTGTGAATCCCGAATTCGGCACCGAGGCGGATTTCCGAGCTTTTGTCGATGCCGCGCACGCACTCGGGTTCAAGGTTATTCTGGACTGGGTCGCCAATCATACTGCGTGGGACAATCCACTGGTGACCGAACACCCTGATTGGTACGAAACCGATTGGAAGGGCGACTTTCATCCGACGCCCTGGACAGATTGGGCAGACATAATCGATCTCAATTACGACAATGCAGAGCTGCGCGCATACAAAACGCGCGCCTTGAAATATTGGGTCGAAGAATTCGACATCGATGGCTATCGCTGCGATGTGGCCGGGTTTGTACCTTTGGACTTTTGGGAAACCGCGCGGGCGGAGCTGGACCAGATCAAGCCGGTCTTCATGCTGGCGGAATGGCAGCAACGCGACCTGCACCGCCATGCCTTCGATGCAACTTATGGATGGGCCTGGAAAGAAGCAGCGCAGCGCATCGCCAAGGGCCAATCCGATGCTGGTGACCTGCGCGGCTTTCTCGGCGATCAGATTTCAACTTGGCCGCTCGACGCTTATCGCATGCTCTACACCGAGAACCATGATCAGAATGCCTGGGATGGGTCGACTGGCAGCATTTATGGCGACGCCTATCACGCCATGCTGACCCTCTCTTTTGTCACGGAAGGCATTCCCTTGATCCATAATGGCCAGGAAGTCGGCAATCAGAACCAGCTCGAATTCTTTGAGCGCGATCCGATTGAATGGGGCGATTATCAACATGCTGATGGCGACCTGATCAAATCGCTGATTGCGCTCAAGAAAGCCAATCCGGCCCTGCACAATGGCGCTGCAGGCGGGCGGATCATTCCGGTTTCGACAGACAATCCGAGCCAGATTCTGAGCTTTGCGCGTGAGAAGGACGGCAATCAGGTATTGATCTTTTTCAACCTGTCTGACTCGCCCGCCGACTTTCAGATCACCGATGGACCGGCCGCTGGCGCATGGACTGACGCCCTGTCCGGCAACAATGACACGATCCGGCTCGGCGCGACGCGGACCTATGGACCTTGGCAGGGCAAGGTGCTGATATCAAACAAAGATAAAGACTAAGGGAGGAAGAGGATGGCTGTTTCAGGAGGCGCCGCAACAGCGGAAGACAATATCCGAAAACCGGAACTCAACCTGTTCCAGATCGTGAATATGTCGTTTGGATTCTTCGGCATCCAGATCGGCTTCGCGCTCCAGAATGGTAATGTCAGCCGTATCTTCCAGACGCTCGGCGCGGATATGAGCACCCTCCCTTTGCTTTGGCTGGCGGGTCCGATCACCGGCCTGATCATGCAGCCTATTGTTGGCTATTTCAGCGACAAGACGTGGGGCCCACTTGGGCGACGCCGTCCGTATTTCCTCGGCGGCGCCATCCTGACTACCTTAGCGCTGTTCATAATGCCAAACTCGCCCTGGCTATGGGTCGCGGCCGGCACGTTGTGGATTCTTGATGCCAGCCTGAACATCACGATGGAGCCGTTTCGCGCTTTCGTCGGCGATATGTTGCCAAGCAAGCAACGCCCGCTTGGTTACTCCATGCAGACCATCTTCATTGGCGCCGGCGCCGTGCTTGCATCGATTGCTCCGTTTGTTTTCAACGCAATTGGCGTGTCAAACGAAGCGCCTGAAGGCGTCATCCCTGACAATGTGAAATGGTCCTTCTATATTGGTGGCGCAGCATTGTTCATGGCCGTCATGTGGACGGTCTTCTCAACCAAGGAATACTCGCCCGAAGAGCTCGAGTCTTTCGGCAAGGACGAAGACAATATCTTTGAGCAAGAAGGCGGTATCGAAAAAGACGAGCGGCCCGCTTCCAGCTTCTTTTCTAAATGGGGCTTGATCATCGCGGCGTTTGGCGCAGCCTTCACCGCCGCGGTCTATTTCGCTAAAGGCGATCAACAATTCTACATCCTGGGCGGTGGCCTGATTTTCCTTGGCGCGCTCTACCTGTGGAACAGCCAACTGGTAAAATCTGATCGGAATGCCCGCAATTTCCTATCCGATGTGCTCGGCGATTTGACCACGATGCCAAGCGTCATGAAGCGATTGGCTTTCGTGCAATTCTTCTCCTGGGTCGGCCTGTTTATCATGTGGATTTACACCACGCCCGCTGTTGCGTTGCAGGCCTGGGATACGGCTGATGCCGCTTCAAAAGCGTATCAAGATGCCGGCGACTGGGTCGGCATAATGTTTGCCGTCCAAAACGGTGTTGCAGCGCTCTACGCCTTCGTCATCGCCAATATCGCCCGCAAGGTCGGCACGCGCAGCTTGCACGCCTTCAACTTGCTGGCAGGGGCAGCCGGCTTTGTCGGCTATCACCTGTTTGGGTCGCAATTTGGATTGCTGATTCCGATGGTTGGCCTGGGCATGGCCTGGGGGTCTATTCTGGCGCTGCCTTATGCGATCCTGGCCGACGCCCTGCCGGTTCGGAAAATGGGGATCTATATGGGCATCTTCAATTTCTTCATTGTGCTGCCCCAGATCCTGGTCGGCGGCACAATGGGGCCGATCTTGAGATCGCTCGAAGGCAATCTCGCGCCCTTGGTGGGCGGCGTCCCTCTGCTCGCCGTCCTGTTCGGTGCCGCCAGCTTCTGTCTCGCCGCCTTCGCCATGAGCTTTGTAAAAGTTGAGCGCGGGTAAAGTGGCACCACTTAAGACGGGCGCGGTAAGTCTGTGAGCGCTGACGCCCGCGCCGGGGCATTCAAAACCTATTTTTGATCCACTGGATCAAAAATTCCGCTTCGCTGACCGGTATTGAATGGTGCCCGGGGGCGGATTTGAACCACCGACACGCGGATTTTCAATCCGCTGCTCTACCCCTGAGCTACCCGGGCAGGCCAAACAGGGAAGCGGCTTATTAGCTCCCCTCACCGCGCTTGTCCAACGCTGAAATCGTTTTTTTGCAGATCAGCTGTATCGCGCGTCGACTTTTAGTTTTTCAGCGTCGGCTGCTTGCGCAACCGCGGTCAAACTTGCCTCCAAGTCACTGAGATAATCATCAATGAAATCCGCATGTTTCGGCGATAACATCAAATGCAAACTTGGCGGCGATTTGGTGACAGAGGTGAACCAGCCGCGGCGATAGATTTCGCCATAAATCGCGAATGCATGATGGTCTGGATGCCGGAAGGCGATCAGGCCAAGCATCGGATTTCCCAGGATTTCAAAACCGAGGCGCTTCACACCGGCTTCAACGCGTTCGCGGGTCTCGCAAACCTGTCCTTGCAGTCGCTTGTACCCTTCAATGCCAAGATGGTTCATCACGGCCCACGCTGCGGAGATCGCGCCGCCTGGCCGCGTGCCGGCTAATGTGGGCGTTTTCATCGGCGCGCCGGACCATTCCTTCATGTCAAATGGCATGTGCGCGAACAGTTCTTCCGAGCGGAATAGAACCGTCGACGCGCCTTTCGCGGCATAGCCATATTTGTGCAGATCTGCACTCACCGAACAAACGCCTGGTAACTCAAAATCGAACGGCGGCACCGGGACGCCATTCATGCGGGCGAAAGGCGCAAAATACCCGCCGACACAGGCATCAACGTGTAGCCAGATGTTTTGACGGACGGCCGCATCGCTGAGCGCTTCGATCGGATCGATGATGCCATGCGGAAAATTTGGCGCTGACCCAACCATCATGATCGTATCCGAATCGCACGCGGCCAGCATGGCCGGCACATCGGCCTGAAACGATCCGTCTGTTGAAATCGGGATGCGCCGAATCTCGACATCCATCAGATGCGCGGCCTTGTCGAAAGCCAGGTGCGCCGAATATGGCAGCACAATATTTGAACGCTCGCGCGCGCGGCCATTGGCACGCGCATAATCGCGCGCAGTCTTGATCGCCATGGTGATCGAATCCGTGCCGCCCGAGGTCATCGCGCCGGTGCTGCCATCCGGCCCATGCAAAAGACCCAGTCCCATGGACACGACATCATTTTCCATTTGCGCCAGAGATGGAAAGGCCAGTGGTCCGAGGCCGTTTTCCGACATGAAAGCGGCATAGGCTTCCTTCTGGATCGCAGCGATCTCGTCGCCCGCGTTAAAAACGTAGACGGCTGTGCGACCATCGCGCCATTTGGCATCCGCGGCGCCACGGGCGGTCATGTCGGATTTAATCTCGGGCCACGGGCGCCCCTGTTCTGGCATTTTCATCTGGCATATCCTCCGTCTTCACAGAGTGCGACAGCCGGCACAGAAAAGCGAGAGGGCGCAGCAAATAAATGCTGCGCCCTCATGTTTCTGATCTTTTTAATGAACTTAAGAAGAGGAACTGTTCTGGTTCATCACAAAGGTCAGCACCGGCTCATCGAGCTCTACGATGGCTTTGGCGACGGCGTCCGCCCGGCAGCGCATTTCATCCGCGCGCTCACGCAGCGTCTGGCGCGCTGTCGTGGTTTTGCAAACGCGTTTCGCGGCGGTCTGGATCTTACCATAAACCAGCTTGGCATCGTCTGGGTTAGACAAGTCGTATCCCGCGATTGAGATTTCCATTGTCTTGGCGTGGGTGTCCGTTGTGGCCCCTGCAAATGCAGGCAGCATTGAAAGCGCGAGCGCGGAACCGAGGATGGTTGTGAGGGATTTGGATAGAGACATGTTTTCCTCCTGTCGGGGGGACTATTGTTGTTCACCTCTCTCTTCCCTATGAGATCACTCATAACACACTTTATCGAAAAACAATATGAATTTTTTGTTACTACACTTGTAACACCAAGAGTATGGTATCCGCCACATAATGACGGTTTCTGCCCCTTTCCCTTCTCAGCGGACCTCGTTAGTCAAACCTGATGGCCAAATCACATTTCGTTTGTCAGTCCTGTGGCGCCGTCCATTCCAAATGGTCGGGGCGCTGTGATGCGTGCGGTGAATGGAATACGCTGACCGAAGAAGCGGCGTCCGGCCCGCCCGGCGGATTGAAGGCAAAAAAGGCTGGCTCGAAACAATCCGGCAAAGCCGCGTTTACCGCGCTTGATGGTGATACCACGCCGCCCGAGCGGATCATTCTCGGCGTTGATGAGCTCGACCGCGTGTTCGGCGGTGGCATTGTTCCGTCCAGCGCAACGCTGATTGGCGGCGATCCGGGTATCGGCAAATCGACCTTGCTCTTGCAAGTTGCGGCGCGTCTCGCCCGCAACGGCTTGAAATCGGTCTATGTGTCCGGTGAAGAAGCGACGGCTCAGATTCAAGATCGGGCCCGCCGACTGAAAGTCGCGGACAGTCCGGTGCAGCTCGCCACGGAAACGGATTTGCGCAAAGTTCTATCCGCGTTGAAATCGGCCAAGCCAGATTTTGTCGTCATCGATTCGATCCAAACCATGTGGTCAGACAGTTTGGACGCTGCCCCAGGCAGTGTCAGCCAGGTCCGCGCCTGCGGCCAAGAGTTGACGCGTTGGGCCAAGAAATCTGGCGCTGCGCTCATTCTGGTGGGTCACGTCACGAAAGAAGGTCAGATTGCCGGACCACGGGTCGTTGAGCATATGGTCGACACCGTGTTCTATTTCGAAGGTGAACGCGGGCATCAGTTCCGAATTTTGCGCGCGGTTAAAAACCGCTTCGGACCCACGGATGAAATCGGCATCTTTGAGATGCATCAGTATGGATTGGCACCGGCGCAGGAGCCGTCTGCTTTATTCCTCTCAACAGAAGCCGATGAAGCGGGTGGAGCCGCGGTCTTTGCGGCCATGGAAGGATCACGCCCGGTTCTGGCGGAGGTGCAAGCTCTGGTGGCCCCTAGTGCGTATGGCACACCGCGACGATCGATCGTTGGCTGGGACAGTAATCGACTGGCCATGTTGCTGGCCGTGCTGGAGGCGCGATGTGGCGTGTCGCTCGGCGGGCGCGACGTCTATCTTTCTGTCGCTGGCGGGTATCGCATGTCTGAACCCGCAGGCGACCTGGCAGCGGCGGCCGCTTTGCTGACCTCTGCAGCCACCAATCCCGGGCCCAGCAAGTCGATATATTTCGGAGAGGTGGCGCTCTCCGGAGCGATCCGTCCGGTTGCGAGGATGGAGCAACGTCTGAAGGAAGCCGCGCGGTTGGGATTTGAACGTGCCTTTGTTCCGGATGGCAGTCCAACAGCGATAGAAGGCTTGACGATTACCCCGATCAAGCGCCTATCTGATCTTGTAGAGTTGATCGCACCGGAAGCTGCCCAATGATGGAAGCCCTCACAGCCTTTGATGCCGTTGCGATCGTTATCGTGATCGTCTCGACATTGATGGCTTTAGCGCGGGGCTTCATGCGCGAGCTTGCAACATTAGGCGCCTTTATCGCGGCCATTGCGGCGGCCTTCTTCGCCCGGAAGTATTTCGTCGTTCAGCTCGATAATTTGCTGCCCGCCAACTCACCGGACTGGATGCCGGATGCAATTATTTTCGTCGTTGTCTTTCTACTGGTCTATGTTGCAGTGGCCTGGTTCGGCGCAAACCTCTCTAAAACCATTCAGGGCGTTGACGGAATCGGATTGCTAGATCGCGTCGCTGGCGGCTTGTTCGGATTTGCCCGCGGCGGCGTGGTGCTGATTTTCTTTGTTTATCTGCTCAACCTCGCCATGGACCGTGATCAGATCCCGGAATTTGTAACACAAGCAAGGACTTACCCACTGATTGCTGCCGGTGCCAACTATCTTGGAGACCGCGCGCCAGAGCTTGCCGAGCGGACCGCACAGACATCCGACCTTGACGTGGAGACCGCGTCAGAATAATCCGCGCACGAACAGACCGTGAGGGTTAGTCGAATGTTGTTTGACCATGATGACGACAAGCCTCGCGAGGAATGTGGCGTCGTAGGCGTCTTTGGCCACCCCCAAGCTTCACTTCTGGTCGCGCTCGGATTGCATGCCCTTCAGCATCGCGGTCAGGAAGCCTGCGGCATTACAACTTTTGATGGCGAGAAGTTTCACGGCGAGCGCCATATGGGCCTGGTCGGGGAGAATTTTGGCGGCGACGTATCCGATCGCCTGCCCGGTGATCGCGGCATCGGCCACAATCGCTATTCAACGCAAGGCAAACCCGCGATCCGCAATATTCAGCCAATCTATGCCGACTTGGATACAGGAGGTTTCGCGATCGCGCATAATGGCAATCTTACCAATGCCCGCGCCTTGCGAAAGAAACTGGTGCGGCGCGGATCGATTTTCCAATCGACCATGGACACAGAGGTCATTCTCCACCTTCTGGCCCGCAGCGACCAAGAGACCGTTTCAGACCGTTTCCTAGATGCCATCCGTCAAATTGAGGGTGGCTTTTCTTTTGTCGGGATGACCAACAAGAAACTGATCGGGGCGCGCGATCCATCGGGTTTGCGCCCTCTCATCCTCGGCCAGATCGGCACGGCTTATGTGCTCGCATCCGAGACCTGTGCGCTTGACCTGATGGGCGCAGAGCTGGTGCGCGAGATCGATCCGGGCGAAGTCGTCATCATCAATCAGGACGGGATCCGATCCTATAATCCGTTCCCATCGCGACCCGTTCGGCCTTGCTTGTTTGAATATGTCTATTTTGCCCGTCCGGACAGCATCGTTCAGGGGCGCTCTGTTTATGAGGTGCGGCGCAAAATGGGGCATCAGCTGGCAGCCGAACATCCGGCAGATATCGATGTGGTTGTGCCAGTGCCGGATTCCGGCGTTCCTGCGGCGATCGGGTTTTCAGAAGCTGCAGGCATTCCGTTCCAGTTGGGCATCATTCGCTCACACTATGTTGGTCGGACCTTCATTCAGCCGACGCAAACAGGACGACAAAGAGCGGTGTCGCGCAAACACTCCCCTAATCGGGCGGTGTTGCAGGGCAAGCGCGTCCTGCTCGTCGATGACTCGATTGTGCGCGGAAACACATCGCGGAAAATCGTTCAAATGGTCCGCGAAGCCGGTGCCAAGGAGATTCACTTCCGCTCGGCCAGTCCTCCTATCACGCATCAGGACTTTTACGGCATCGACATGGCAGATCGATCAGAATTGCTGGCTGCCAATCACTCGCTGGAAGAGATGCGCGACTATTTGAAAGTCGAAAGCCTCGGCTTTTTATCTGTGCCAGGCCTCTATCGCGCAATCGGGGTCGACTATGACGAAGAGACCCCGGCCTTTGCGGATCATTGCTTCACCGGCAATTATCCGACCCGCCTGATCGATCATGATCAGAATGAAAGCAGCAAAGAAAGACAGCTTTCCCTGCTGGACTAGTGGCGTCAGCTTCGCTACGGCGCGCGCATGGAAAAACGTATCACGCTTGTCACTGGCGCGTCGCAAGGTATTGGCCGCGCGGCTTGTCTCGCTCTTGCGAACGCCGATCATCATGTCATTGGGCTCGCGCGCTCGAAGAAGGCACTCGAAACCCTTGATGATGAGGTGCGCGCGCTTGGTGGATCGATGACGCTGATCCCGTTTGACCTGAAAGATGCGGCGGCGTTTGAACCCCTGGGACATGCAATTGCCGAAAAGTTTGGGCGGCTCGATGGCTTGCTGGCAAATGCTGGATTACTTGGGACGATTGGTCCATTGCAAGCTGGCGGCGAGCGCCAATTCAACGAAGTGATCGATGTGAATCTGAACGCCAATTGGCGATTAATCCGCGTGATGGATCCCTTACTGCGTCAATCTGAGGCACCACGCGCGCTGTTTGTAACGTCAGGCGTCGTCCCGCGGCCGCGCGCCTTTTGGGGCCCCTATCAAGCTTCCAAGGCGGGCCTGGAGGCTTTGGTTTATGCTTGGGCGGATGAGAATGCTGCGACGAGCTTGCGGGTAAATCTGTTTGATCCAGGCGCTACGCGTACACAGATGCGCGCCGATGCTATGCCTGGTGAAGATCCTATGACTCTGCCCGCCCCCGAAGAGGTCGCGGCGCATATGGTGCCATTTCTGGAAGCCAGCGAGCAGCGCAATAATGCCCGGATCAATGTACGAGATTTGCTTGGCTAAAACGGTCCAGCTAGGACTGATCGCGCGCCAGGACCCAGCGTTCTGCGTCATCCTTTTTATAAGCAATGACGCGGTTCCGCCCAGCACGCTTGGCTTGGTACAGGGCATTGTCTGCATTGCGCATAAGGTCGTCGATTGAACTATGGTCGGATGGATATGTAGAGACCCCGGCCGAGAAGGTCACGCAGGGGAGAATTTGCCCCTGATAGACAATCTCCACCCGTTTAACAGCGGCATGGAGCTTGTGAGCGAAATCCATTGCAGATGCTTGATCAAGGTCCGGGCAAATCACAGCAAGTTCTTCGCCACCAACTCGGCACACAATGCCGGCCGACCCTGCGGTTTCGACCAATTCTGCCGTCACACGTCTGAGAACGAGGTCGCCCGCGTCATGTCCGTGATGATCATTGAAACGCTTGAAGTGATCAATATCGATTGAGATGAGCGCGAAACCCAGTTCATTGCTGTCGGCCCTGGCTTTTTCCCGACGCAGCGTGTCGAGGAAATATCTGCGGTTCCAAAGCCCGGTCAGCGGATCCCTTACTGAACGATCCTGGAGCTCTTGACGCAGACGCACATTCGCGATTGTCAAACTAACTTGCTCGGCCAGCATCAAAGCGAGATCCCAATAGCGCGCATGCCCTTGGTCATTGTCGGCTTTCTCGTCATTCGAACGACACCAAAGCATTCCAATCGTCTCGCCATGCGCCAATAGCGGCAGGCAAAAAGACGAGATCACGTCCTCATCATAATGCCCACATGGAAACTCAATGTCTTCTTCTCCAAAGTGGTAAGCGCGCCCGCGGCGCAATGCCCAGCAATCGTGTGGCTCAATATAGTCCGGCGATGGCAGCGCTCCCCACTCAACGGCCATGTCCAACACATCTCGAGAATTAGAATAAATATAGAGCGCACCGCTACTGTCAGGCATTAGTTTTGGTGCACACTTGGCGACGACTTTGTAGAGATCATCGAGTGAGCGCGCCGCGTAAAGCCATTCAGTGGTCTTCGCCAAAACGCGACGTTCGGATTGGCGCTCCTTCTCGACGCGCCGCGCCTCTTCACGTTCGATTTCGAGGAGTTTTCGATCCGTTATGTCACGCGAAACAACAAGAAAATGCGTGAGCTCGTCATTTCCGTCAAAGATTGGCGTGACGACCGATTCGGCCCAATATCGATCCTTGGACTTGCGATAGTGGATGAGTTCACAACGCTTGACCTGACGATGCGCGCCCGCCAATGCAATATCCCGCAGCACGGTTCGGTCGGTATCTGGCCCAATCGTCAAATCGATTGTCGACTTTCCGACACACTCTTCAAATGTGTATTCGGTCATTTCGACATAAGCATCATTGACCCATTCGATAATCGCATCGGCGTTCGTGACTGCAATCGATTCTGTGCTGTTCTCAGCGATCAGTTTTGCATACAGGCGCGACAAGCCCCGTTGTGATGGAGCGGTATCGCCATCTGGCGTGTTTAGAAGTTTTCTGACGGCCTGGTCCATGGATCACCCCAGGCGCGTAAAATAAAATCAACTACTTAAGGGCGAGTTTACGGAATTTCGCAGCCACGCAAGGAAAGTTATGTCAGTGTTTGCGTCGCGCTTTGTCGGCATATGGGTTCGCCCCCTGCTTTACATGCAAGCGGATCGGAACACCGGGCAGGTCAAATGCTTCTCGCAGGCCATTCACCAAATAGCGTTTATATTGTTCCGGCATTTGGTCGCCGCGTGAGGCGATCAAGACAAAAGTTGGTGGTCGAGCTTTTATCTGCGCCATGTAGCGCGGTTTGATTCGCTTGCCCTGCACGCTTGGCGGCGGATTCCGTTCAATCATGTAGCGCAGCCAACGGTTCAGATCGCCTGTCTTCACCCGAGCGCACCAATCATCATAGGCTTTCGCAACTGCCGGCATGAGCCGTTCGACGCGTTTGCCTGTCAGGCCTGACAAGGTAACAAGCGTTGCGCCCTTGGCTTGTGGCAGATGCTCTTTCAGGCGCCGCTCCAGCTCCTTCATCGCCATGCCATGGTTCTTGATCGTATCCCATTTCGATATGACGAAAACGATCGCGCGCCCTTCCCGGATTGCCAGGTCTGCAATTTGCAGGTCTTGTTTCTCAAACGAGTCTTCCGGATCCATGATCAGGGCGACAACATCGGCATATTTAAGCGATCGCACGGTTTCGCCCGTCGACATCTTTTCTAGGCGTTCCTGCACTTTCGACTTCCTGCGCAATCCAGCAGTATCGACGAGGCGCACTTCACGCCCTTCCCAGCTCCAGCGCAGTGTGACGGAATCGCGGGTGATGCCCGCTTCTGGCCCGGTCAGCAGACGCTGTTCGCCGACCAATTGATTGATCAGAGTCGATTTGCCGGCATTGGGCCGCCCGACAATGGCCAGGCGGATAGGCCTGGTTTTAGTGGCTGCTTTGGCTTCTTCGATCGCCGAACCTTCGGCGTCATCATCAATGCCCGCTTTTTCAAACGCGGCCTCAAGCTTGGATTCGTTGAGATATGGATCATCCATATCGAGCCCTTCAAGCTGGTCTAGAATGCCATGGTTGAACGTGTCCTGTTCTTCCGCCTCTTCTTCCTTCAAAGCCTCTTCAAAAGCTTCTTCGCCAAGCGCTTCGCGGATACCAGCATATAGATCGGACAAGCCTTCCCCATGCGCCCCTGACAGTCCGACTGGCTCGCCCAAACCCAAATTCCAAGCCTCGAGTAAGCCTTGATCACCGGCGCTGCCTTCAGCTTTGTTCGCGGCGAGAACAATTGGCATATCGGCTCGGCGCAGAATTTGCGCGAAGCGCTCATCCATCGCTGTGACGCCAACACGGGCATCAATCAGGAATAAAGCAAGTTCCGCTTCCCGAATGGCGATTTCCGTTTGCTGGCGCATACGCGCCTCTAGGGAATCATCCGAGACGTCTTCGAAACCGGCCGTATCGATCAGGATGAGCGGCAAGTCCGCAAGGCGCCCTTCCGCTTCCTTGCGGTCGCGGGTGACGCCAGGCTGGTCATCCACCAAAGCCAATTGCTTGCCGGCCAGGCGATTGAACAGCGTCGACTTGCCCACATTTGGGCGTCCCACAATAGCGATTTTCAATGGCATGGCGCGCCTCGGTTAGATCGGTGGTGCGCGCCCGGTCGCTTTAGCGGATGGCAACGAGTCGCGCGTCATCGGTCAGAACAATCAATTTGTCCTGAACAGCAATCGGCTCGATATAGACAGGATCGCCAATTTTCAAGCGGTCGGTTTCATTCCCACTCTGTGGATCAAATGCGATGAGTTCACCTTTGGAAGATACGACCAGGATGCGATTGGACGCGATGATCGGCCCAGCATAGGTCAATCGGCCTTCTTGTTTTTTCTCTTTCGCGAACTTTTGCAGCGATTTGACCCAGACAACTTGTCCGGTACCAGCCTTGATACAGGCCAGTTCGGCGTCGACCCCCATGATGAACAAATACTCGCCCGCGAGCGCTGGCGCCTGAGTTGTACCAATCGGCTGTTGCCAGACACGGTTCCCCGTACGTCCATCAATCGCTGCGAGGACGCCGGATTGGCTTGCGGCAAAGACCAGACCACCGCCAAGGATTGGGCGGGCACCGATATCATTGATTGACGAAATCGGGGTAAATTGGCCGACGCTCGCCAGGGCTTCGCTCCACAAACGTCGTCCGTTCGAGGCCAGATAAGCAATCACCTCGCCTGACGAATAAGGGGCCACCACGATATCTTCTACGGCGGCAGGGCTGGGAGATCCCAAGACGCGCGCGGATTCAGCAATCGCTTGATCGCTCCACAGCAGGTCACCGCTCTCCAGATCCAGCGCGAGCACTTCATTATTGTTGGAAGAGACAAAGATGCGACCATCCTTGATGGTGGGCGATCCTGTCATTGGCGCTTCGGTTTCCGTGCGCCACAATTCTGAGCCTGAATTTGCATCCAATGCGGCGATGAACCCAAAGCCGCTTGCAATGACCAGGCGATCCCCCTCCAATGCAATTCCTGACCCAATCCCGGTACTGTCCCGACGATTGTTCGAATCGAGTTTCTGGCTCCAGCGTCGATTGCCGGAATTGGCATCGGTGGCAACGATCATTTGACGTGAATCGATCGTGAAGATCGTATCAGCTGAGGCGACAGGCGGTGTGCTGAGCGCTGAGCGGCGGTCAGACCCATCCCCGACACGGGCACGCCAGGCGACCGATAGGTCGCTGGCAACCGCGATATGGCCGATGGCTTTGCTGGCACGGCTGCCAGCTTGCGGCCAACCATCGGTGAGTTCGCGCCCCTCAGGCAATGTGATGACTTCGCTGAGTAGCGCCGGATCGGGCTCAAGCGCATCATCGCCGAGCACCATCGTGATACGCCCCTCTTTCTCCAGTTCAGCCTGAGCTTCACGATCAGCCCGCCCGCGGTCCAAGAGAGAACACCCAGCCATGCTGATGCATGCGACCAGGATCAGTACAGGTCTCGATACGGATAGAACGCTCATTCAGGCGCCTCCTCAGTCGGTTCGCCGGTTTCAGGTTCGGCGGGCAGTTCGGGTGAGTCCACTTGTGCGGGCTCTGGGGTGACATCGCTCAAAGGTGGCAAAGCCGCGAGCGCTTGAGCCGCACGTGTAGCCACACCAGGTGGCACATTTTGGGCAAGACGAAGAAATCCAAATTCGCGGCGCGCAAACTCGATATCACCGTCTTGCAATGCTTTTGCAGCGATCAATTCCTTTGCAAGCGCTCCGAAAGGGCCGTCATCATTGGATAAAGGCGCAAGCAGGCCTTCCAGCTCGCTACGGGTGATCGTGTCGGCCTTTAAATAGGCCGATTTGACCAAAGCCAGCTTTTCAGTTGGATCCTCGGCTGTGCCGACCGACTCGGACAGCGCATCGGCGGCGGCTTGCACATCACCATTTCCATCGAGACGTATGCCCGCCAAATAATGGGCAGCAACTTTCGCCGGCGCAATATCGTCGCCAATAATCGCTGTGAGTTGCGATGCGGCTTGTTCATAATTGCGCGCATCAACTTCATTCAACGCCGCCTCTAGCCGCAATGCATTATTCTCTACAGTCTGGTCAGCTTGGACTTTCAGATATTCGTTCAACGCCACACCGCCGATCAGCAAGGCCGCGCCGAGATAGGCGAATACGCCATATTTCTTCCACAGGCCTGTCATTCGGTCCTGTCGTAAACCTTCTTCGACCTCTTCAAAAATATCAGCCAAAAACAGTCTCCAAAGAAATTATTCTACGCGGTCGGGCGCACCCTAGCCGCGCCCGTGCGTGCCCGCAACGGACAAGGTTAGCTGGAAGCGACTTTCGTCAGTTTGTAGGTTTGCGCCTCGCTCGGGAAGATCCGCGATTTGACTTCGGCGGCATAGGTTTCGGCGGCCAAACCGATGACGGATTTCAAGTCCGCATTCTTCTTGACGAATTTCGGGACCCAGTCGGTCATGCCTAATAGATCATTCGTGACCAGGATCTGTCCATCACATCCCTTTGACGCGCCAATGCCAATCGTCGGGCAGGACACGGACGCAGTAATCTTGTCGGCCAGGTCTGGCGCGACGCCTTCCACCACAATCGCAAACGCGCCGGCCTCGTCAGCAGCGACCGCTTCATCAATGACGCGCGCCCACTCATCTTCGGTGCGGCCTTTGGCACGGAAACCGCCATCGACGTTAATCGCCTGAGGACGCAACCCGACATGCCCCATGACGGGAATGCCTCGCTCGACCATATGCGCGATTTGAGTCGCCGCATATGCACCACTTTCAATCTTTACGGCCTGACAGCCGGTTTCCTGCATGATTCGCGCAGCGTTGAGAAAGGCTTGATCAGAATTGGTCTCATATGACCCGAATGGCATATCGACGACGACAAAAGCTTGCGATGCGCCGCGCATCACCGCCTGGCCATGCAGGATCATCATTTCCATGGTCACACCGACCGTCGAGGGCAACCCATGCACCACCATTCCGAGACTGTCGCCAACCAACAGGATGTCGCAATGAGGATCCAATATCGCAGCCATTTGCGCGTCATAAGCGGTCAGACAGACCAGCGGGTCGCCACTTTTGGCTTTCGCAATATCTCGCACCGTTTTTCGGCGCAGTTTGGTTTGAGCGGACATACGAACCCTATCTCATTCGATTACAGCGTCCGCTTTAGCAGAGCGCCCTCTCCAGACAAGGTTTGCGGCTGCGTTGGCGCTAAGTCGGCACCGCCACCACACCGAACAGAATCGGATGCAACCAAAAGGCGAGCGCCGCCCAAATTCCAAGTCCAACCAAAACAGACATGGCATCCATGGCCGGCTTGAGGGCAAGATCCGGTGCCGGTCCGTTGTCACCGCGGCGTTTGACCATGATGCGATCAAAGACGGCATAAGCCAGGAAACTGCCAAACAGCAGAACCGAGTTCAGTTCGCCATTGGCCAACAAGTGTCCGACAGCCCAGAGCTTAATCGCCACGAGCATGGGGTGTTTGCTCACTTTTTTGATATGACCTGCTGGCACCTGCGACGCGACCAGTAAAATCATGGCGGGGAGGGTCAGCACGAGGTTGATGTGCGACGTCCAGGTCGGCGGGACATATAGTATGCCTGCCCCGCGCGTCGCGCCATAGCCATAGATGATCATCACGAACCCGATTAACGAGACGACGCTGTAGAGCCCCATATACGGCCCCTCACCGATTCGTGCGCGTAGATCTTTTTCCGGGTCCCTCGACCGAACGGCCGAATAGATATGCAAACCGAAAAAGACGATGAGTCCAATTATAAATAGTGTCATGACGCTAATTCCTCCACGTCCATACAATCCCCAAAATTCGTTTCCTGACAAAGGATTCCTTGCCCGTACGCATGTTTTTATCGAAAAGTTCACAAAAAGAGTATTGCCCTTTTTCGATAATCTGTTATTGAAAAACAATAATCAATGTAAGAGGAACGATATGAAACATCTGCTTAGAAACTGCGTTGCGCTCTCTATGCTCGCCACATCTGCAAGCCTCGCAGCCAGTGCTGCGGATGCCGAAGGTGCATGGGCAACTGGCGACAATGGCGGGAAGACTTTTCTCCATACCGTGACCGAGGCGGGCCCAAGTGTTGCGCTAACTTGTTCGGAGGCAGTCGGTGTCCAAGCGACCGTATATTTGAACGGAAATGAGATCGACGAAACCCAAATCACAAGCACAGCAGGCCTGAAGACTCGCAAAGGATCGCTGGTCACCGAAACAACGGATGAACGTGACGGCACCTGGCTCTATATCCGTCCAGCAAAAACGCTGATCACAACCAAAGGCTGGCAAGGCAAACGCATCTACAATGCTGCGATTACCGGTAGCCCGGTCACAATGAGTGTCTACAAAATCGGAGAAGTCTCTTTCGAGCTTCCAGGCGTTGACGAAGCCTTCACACAATTTGCGAAGAGCTGTGAAGCAACAAGCTAGTCTGATAGACTAATCTGACGAACGTGCCCGCCCTGATCAAAGGGCGGGCATTTTTTTAGCGGTGCTCATTCAGCCGCGGCGGGGACGATTGTAACGCTCTCGCCGCAGCCACATGCATCCGTTTGGTTCGGGTTGGTAAACGTGAACTTTTCGTGCAGCAATGTCGTTTCATAGTCGACGACAGATCCGAGCAAAAACAGCACCGCTTTCGCATCGACCACGATTTTGACGCCCTTGTCCTCGACAATCTCGTCCAGCATTTCCGGTGCGTCGACATAGTCCATGACATATTCCATGCCGGCACACCCGCCATTCGTAACCCCCACGCGCAAAAAGCCCGTGCCTTTTTCTGACATGATCTCAGAAACGCGCGCGGCGGCAGCATCTGTCAGGGTGACTAATTTGGGTCTCGGTCGTCTGGCCATGGCTCTTACATAATAACGAAACGCTTGCGCTTCAATTAAAGCATATTCAGCGCCAGTCGCGCTTCATCTGACATTCTGGACGGGTCCCACGGAGGATCAAACGTCAACCGGACCTCCACATCAGAGATTCCTTCAACAGTGCGCGCGGCGGTTTCAATCCACCCGGGCATATCGCCAGCCACCGGACATCCAGGTGCGGTCAGAGTCATATCGATGTCGACTTTGCGGTCATCATCAATATCGACTTTGTAAATCAGGCCGAGTTCATAAATATCGACAGGAATCTCAGGGTCGTAGACCGTTTTGAAAGCCGCGATCAAATCGTCGGTGATACGATTTAGTTCATGCTGTGGGATCGCCGAAGGTTTTTCTTCAGGCGCATCTGGCGCAGAGACATCAATCACGTCGCGAGGGGTTAAATCGTCAGCCATTACGCAACCTATATAAGCATCCCGCGCGCTTTGTGTAGCGCTTCGATGAAGGCGTCTACTTCTGCCTCTGTATTGTAGAGTGCAAAACTCGCCCGCGCTGTGGCCGAGACACCGAGATGGTCCATCAAAGGCTGCGCACAATGATGCCCTGCCCGCACAGCAACGCCATAGCGATCGAGAATTTGAGCCAGATCATGTGGATGCGCGCCATCGATAGAGAATGACAGAACCGCGCCTTTGCCTGCCGCGGTGCCATGTACGCGTAAGCCATTAATCCCGCGCACCGCCTCATACGCGCGCTGATACACCGCGTGCTCGTGCGCCAGGACCTCGGTCTTGTCGAATTGATTCAACCACTCGACAGCGGCGCCAAATCCGATGGCTTGCAAGATGGGCGGCGTTCCAGCCTCAAACTTGTGAGGTGCTTCATTATACGTCACACGATCGCGCTCAACGATTTCGATCATCTCGCCGCCACCTTGGAAGGGACGCAAACGAGCGAGCGCTGCGGCTTTGCCGTACAAGGCGCCAATCCCGCTCGGGCCGTAAATCTTGTGCCCGGTCAGAACATAATAATCACAATCGAGCGCCTGAACATCGACATCCAAATGTACGCCCGACTGACACCCATCCAACAGCACTTCTGCGCCAACGGCATGCGCCATTCGAACAATCTCGCCGGCGTCTGTGACGGTTCCAAGCACATTCGACATGTGGGTGATCGCCACCATTTTGGTTTTCTCTGACAGAGTCGCTTCCAAAGCGTCCATATCGAGTGCACCGGTCTCATCCACATCGACCCATTTGAGCACCGCGCCATAACGTTCACGCAGGAAATGCCAGGGCACAATGTTCGAATGGTGCTCCATGATAGACAGAACGATTTCATCGCCCGGGCGAATATCTCCGGCAATGCCATTGGCTACCAGATTGATGGCCTCTGTCCCGCCTTTGGTGAAGATGATGTCGTTCACGGATGGCGCATTGATAAAGGCGCGAACGATTTCGCGTGCCCCTTCATAGGCTTCTGTTGTTTCATTCGCGAGCGTGTGAATGCCGCGATGGACATTGGCATAGGCGGTGCGCGCCTGGTTCGACATGGCGTCGATGACGGCGTTCGGTTTCTGGGCACTGGCCGCATTGTCGAGATAGACCAGCGGCTTGCCGTTCACGTCTCGCGACAGGATCGGAAATTCCGCCCGGATCGCATCCAAGTCCAGAGGTCGGGTCATCAAATCCGCTCCGCCAGGAATCCGCGTGCGGCCGCCAGCAACGTATCGCGCACGCTTTCGCTTGCTTCCTCTAAAGCCTCCGCGACAAAGGCCTCGGTCAATAAGGCTCGTGCCTGTTGCTCGGGGATACCGCGCTGACGCATGTAGAAGAGTTGGTTCGGATCCAGGGCGCCAGATGTATTGCCGTGCGCGCATTCGACATCATCGGCATAGATTTCGAGTTCTGGCTTTGCAAATACGACGGCGCCGTCTTCAAGCAACAAAGCCTGATGCTGCATATCCGCATCCGTGTACTGACCGATGGTGCGCGGGACGTGGAACTTTCCCTGAAATACGCCGGTTCCACCATCCAGGACCGCCCCTTTGGTGATTTGTCGCGTCACTGAAGACGGTGCGCCATGGCGGACATGGCTGGTGAAATCTGCATGAAAGCCATCGGCACAGAGATAGGCACCATTCAGGGTTGCACGCGAGCCGCTCTCCCGGTGCTTTAGACGTGTTTCCAGTCGCGCGACCTTGGCGCCGAATGCCAAAGCGGTTTGCGTGTATTCTGATTTGTCACCCAGATTGACAAGCGCAGTGATGGCTTGCGCTTCATCAGCATTGCCACGCTGCAATACGGTGCGGCGGACATGTCCACGCTCTTGCATACCAATCTCGATCAAGAAAGACGAAAACCCGGCGCCACCAAGATGGCTTTCAATAAGATCCAGCCGGGCACCAGGGCGAACAATCACAGCGACCCGGGCAAAATTGGTTTCGTCTCGATCACTGCGTGTCACAATGTGTAGCGGTGTATCCGTCGGCTCGGTGACTTCAACAATCAGCGTGTCGAGTCCGCCTACCCGCCCGGCCAACGCGGCGGTCATTGCGCCCAGGGGCACGTCTTCCGCATCGCCGAGGGCTTGTGCGTCTTCGCGAGGGTGAAGCTTGATCCCGTTTGGCAAGGTCTCCGGCAGAGTCACTTGCGTTCCAGCAAACTCGATCACCGCATCCTGTCCAGCGGGCAAAGCGGGCGCGATGTTGGCATTGGCCGGGGCTTCCACGGCAGAAATAGCGGCTTTGAAATCCGTCCATTTCCACGCTTCCATGCGTCGATGCGGCAGGCCCGTTTCTGCGAAAGCTGAGAAAGCACGTTCGCGCTGACCACGCTCTGGTAGCATGGCATAGCGCGCAATCAGCTCCAATTCGACTGGGCCTGGATTGCGGAATTTATCCTTCAGCGCATTAATGGACAGGGTCACTAAGCCGCCTCTCCAAGCACGCCGTCATAGCCTTCGGCTTCCAGACGGAGGGCCAGTTCAGGACCGCCCGTCTTGATGATTTTGCCATTGGCCAGGACATGAACTTTATCGGGTTTGATATGATCGAGTAGGCGCTGATAATGAGTGATCACCAACATGCCACGGTCCGGGTTGCGCAGGGCGTTGACGCCATCCGCAACCGTTCGCAGAGCGTCGATGTCCAGGCCTGAATCGGTCTCGTCCAGTATCGCGAAACGCGGTTCGAGCATCATCATCTGAAAGATTTCGAGTCGTTTCTTTTCGCCGCCGGAAAACCCGACATTGAGAGGACGTTTCAGCATCTCGGTCGAGAGATTGAGTTGTTTTCCGATCTCACGCGACTTCTTAATGAAATCGGGCGCTGAAATCTCCTCCTCACCGCGGAGTTTGCGCTGCGCGTTCATCGCAGTTCGGACAAATGTCATGACCGGCACGCCAGGGATCTCAACCGGATATTGGAAGGACAGGAACAGGCCATTCGCGGCGCGTTCCTCCGGGTCCATATCGAGGATATCTGCCCCTTCGAGGGTCGCGGCACCCCCGGTCACCTCATATCCGTCTCGGCCCGTCAGCACATAAGACAAGGTCGATTTACCGGCTCCGTTCGGGCCCATTATCGCATGCACTTCGCCGGCAGGCACAGTGAGAGACAGACCATTGATAATGGTCTTGGCTTCTTCGTCTTCGCCGACAGTGGCGCTCAGATCATCGAGTTTTAACATGGGGCGCATGTAGAGCCGATTGGCGCAGATTCAAAGTGCAAATGGCCGCATCTCGCGCGAAATTCATCCGGGCCAGTCGCGGCGGTCCATGCCTAACAGGTCCTGACCCGTCGTGGCGGCGTCGAGATCGACTTCATTGATCAGGAAATTGCCAATGAAATGAACGCTTTCTTCCTTGCCCTGGACGACCCGTTTAAGGGCGGTGTTGATCGGTGTCGCGACGCCTTGCGGCCCGGCCAGAACGAACAGATCAAGACCAGGAATGCGGCCATAATGTTCAGCAAATGTCGGATTGGCAGCAAGGAAGGTGTCAAAGCGTTCCCATTGCCAGTTCAGACGGGAATTGGCGCGTATGGTCTGCCCGAGATAAAGCCCGGCGAAGATAACCGAATTATCGCCGCGCCCGTCCATCACAAGCGATTCCCCGGCTTTTCCAGTTTCCGACTGCAATCGGTTCACGGTGTGGATGTCGGCCAGCCATTTGTCGATCACCAGAAGGCTTTCCAATGAGAAATCCAGTTGCGAGCGGTCCAGGCGATTAGGCAAGAGAATGAGATGATCGCTCTCGGGGCTCAGAAATTGAGCCAGCGCATCATCAATGCCGGCCACATTGACAGAGCCCTTCAGCGGCTGGGAGACGGTTCCGTTCGGAGACAGATAGATACGGTCCTTCGCCGGCGCAGACGCACAGCCAGCAAGCGCAATTGCCGCCGCGCCCATCACAAAACGGGACAGTTTCGTTAATTTTCGTCTCTCAGGCGAATTCATGACGGGGTACGGAGCAAATGTCGTGCCGTCTGCAAATCTCTGACGGCAAAGGTATTATTTCGAACATCTGCGCGTTGATGCGTAAGTGCCAGATACGCCATGCGCCAATGCGCCACCTCTTGAAAAAACGCGCCTCAATTCTTATTGTTTATCAATAAGAGAAAGGATAAAACTGATGTGGCTATTTCTACTCTGGTGGTGTGTTGACGATCATATCGCGCAGGCGTTCGAGACGCCTGGGCTTGGTGAATTACCGATCTGGGTGCCGCTAATCCTGTCCTTGGCATTCTCGTTCACGTTTAGCCAATCAAACAAGAGGTCCTAACCAACCGAGCCCTCAAGGCTGACTTTCAACAGACTTTGCGCTTCGACCGCGAACTCCATCGGCAATTCCTGCAGGACTTCGCGGACGAAGCCATTGACGAGGAGCGCGACCGCTTCTTCCTCGCCAATCCCCCTCTGTCGCACATAGAACAGCTGGTCGTCGGCCAGTTTTGTCGTTGTCGCCTCATGCTCGAGCTGCGCATCGGCCCGGCGATTTTCGACATAAGGCACAGTATGCGCGCCACAGCGATCGCCAATCAGTAGGCTGTCGCATTGGGTGAAGTTTCGCGCCTGTTCGGCATTCTTGTTCACCGAAACCAGGCCGCGATAGGTATTGTCTGACTTGCCAGCGCTGATCCCTTTGGAAATGATCCGCGATCGGGTGCGCTTGCCGAGATGGATCATCTTGGTACCCGTGTCGGCCATTTGCCGACCATTGGTCACCGCGATGGAATAAAACTCACCGATGCTATCATCGCCGCGCAGAACGCAGCTTGGATACTTCCAGGTCACGGCAGACCCAGTTTCAACTTGTGTCCAGCTGATCTTCGAGCGCGCGCCGCGGCAGTCGCCACGCTTGGTGACGAAATTATAGATCCCGCCTTTGCCATTCTCATCGCCCGGCCACCAGTTCTGAACCGTCGAGTATTTGATCTCGGCATCTTCCAATGCGACCAGTTCGACGACCGCTGCGTGAAGCTGATTCTCATCTCGCATCGGCGCGGTGCAACCTTCGAGATAAGACACGTAGGCACCTTTGTCGGCAACGATCAGCGTCCGTTCGAATTGGCCAGTGTTCTCTGCGTTCATGCGGAAATAGGTACTGAGCTCCATCGGGCAGCGCACGCCAGGCGGCACATAGACAAACGTTCCGTCTGAAAAAACCGCGCTGTTCAGCGTGGCGAAATAATTATCCGATTGCGGCACGACCGTACCGAGATATTTCTTAACCAGCTCTGGGTGCTCATGCACGGCCTCGGAAATCGACATGAAGATCACGCCGGCTTTTTTCAGCTCCTCGCGAAACGTGGTCGCCACGGATACGGAATCGAACACAGCATCAACAGCGACTTTCGGACGATCGCCTTCCGTGCGCGCTTCGATCGCGGTGGCCGCAGCGCCTTCGACCCCGAGCAGAACTTCGGCTTCGCGCAGCGGGATGCCGAGCTTTTCATAGGTCTCAAGGATTTCCTTCGGGACGTCGTCGATCGATTCATACTTGGCGCCTGCTTTTGGCGCGGCGTAATAATAGATGTCCTGATAGTCGATTGGCTCATAGCGTACCATCGCCCAGTCAGGCTCTTCCATGGTCAGCCAGCGCTCATACGCTTTCATCCGCCATTCGAGCAGCCATTTCGGCTCACCCTTTTTGTCGGAGATGAATTTCACAATATCCGGATTGAGCCCCTTTGGCGCGTATTCGGTCTCGATCTCGGTCGAAAACCCGGCCGAATAATTCTCGGACTCGAGCGCCTTCGCGGCTGCAACAGTGCCTTCGTCAATGCTGTCTTTGACTTTCACTTCCGCACAATCGTCTTCGTGTTCGTCGATGCCGCCGCAGCAATCCATGCCGTGCTCCTCTAGCTTGGCCCCTAATATGGATCAGTTGGCTGGAATTTTCACCCCTAATCGACAGGAAAGGACTGGAATATCGCGCCAGGATTTACAGTGCGCCCGGTTGCACTGGGATCATCACCTCATTGCGACGAAACGGCCCGGGCACCCAAGGCGCGTCATAACCGGCATATCGCGGGGGACCAATGATTTCGAAGCCCTGGTCCGCAATCCAGGTTTCCAGTGCGATCTGTTTCGTTTCAAATGTTTGCTCGCGGCCAATTCCCGAGAACTGAATCGTTGCCATCAGCTCACCCGGAACTTCACGGATCGTGATGTCTGGGTTGGTTGGAACCGGCAGCGTTTCCATGGTCCATTCTGATGGCATCACAAATGCGACAGTCCAGGCGTCTGAGTCCGTCATAGTCCGCGTGACGGGTGCGGTCATCTCGATTTTCTCGGATTTCACACGGGTGACCGGCGCCGTCATTTCAATTTTCGAGCGCGCAGTATTGTTGCCGAATATGAAATCAGCCAACGGACGGAAACCGGAATTGCCCGCACGGCGCATATCTCCGGTGATTTCGACTTCCGCCACAAGCGTCGGCTCGTACTGGCGAAGCTCAAATTTTCCCTCTTTCACCAAAGTTTGGTGCGGTGGCTCTTCCGTCGCTTTTGCGCTCAAGGACAAAGCAATCGCGACAAGGGTGAGCAGAATAAAGCGCATGAAACAGTCTCCATCATGCGCTTTATACGGTCCTAGCCGTGCATTGGTTTACCCCCGGTGCAGCGCGCAGAGCTTATTGCCATCCGGATCGCGCAAATAAGCCAGATACATCCGACCAGACGGTTGCTCGCGCCAGCCGGGAGGGTCTTCGATCGAAGCGCCGCCAGCAGCAAGGCCTGCATCATGCCAGGCTTTTGCCTGTTCGGGACTGTCCATAGCGAGCCCGATGGTCATGCCATTGCCGTGGCTGCAAGGCTCGCCATCTATCGGTTTGGTGACCATGAAGACCCCACCATTGTGGAGATAGATGAGGCGCCCCTTCGGGTCCGTGATGCCGGGCTTGCCGCCTAATGCTGCAAATGTGGCGTCATAAAACGCTTTGGCTTTGTCCAGATTATCCGATCCAACCATCATGTGGCTATACATCAATCCCGCTCCTGTTCTGCATGGGTGTCGCGTTAATAAGCACGAACGCTAGTGCCTGCCTATTCAAACAAAAGCGAGCAGGTTTCTCAAGCAATCACGCCCGAACGCGTTTGACCGCCTGCAGCCACGCCGCGGCGACTGCATCGAAATCTTCAGGCGTCGAGTTCCAGCCAAAACTGACACGGACAGCACTTTCGGACAGATCGTCGCCCACCCCCATTGCCGCAAGCACGACAGACCGTTTCACCTTGCCGCTGGAGCACGCCGAGCCGGACGACACAGCCACGCCGGCGAGGTCCATCGCCATGACCTGCGTTTCGGCACGAAACCCCTGAATGGCGAAATTCGACGTCTGCGGTAGACGATCGACCGCTGCCCCGAAGATTGTGACGCCCGCTTCTGCTGAGAGTTGCGCTTCCATGCGGTCACGTAGAGTCGACAAGGCCTGCAGGTTCGGCAAGTCGCGAATGGATGCTTCTGTTGCGGCGCCGAATCCAGCGATTCCGCTCAAATTCTCTGTACCCGATCGCAAGGAGCGCTCTTGCCCACCACCAAATAGAACAGGCTTGAGCGGCGCGCCGGAACGCACCCATAGGGCACCCACACCTTGTGGGCCACCAACTTTGTGCGCCGACAAGGCAAGATAATCGACGCCCAGCAAATTGACGTTTACCATGACTTTGCCGAGCCCTTGCACGGCATCGCAATGCGTTAGTCCGCCTGCGTCACGCACCATGGCGGCAGCTTCGGCCACTGGCTGGATCACGCCCGTTTCATTATTGGCTAGCATCAAAGCAAGCACTGGTCTGCCGTCTCTCTCTGAATCCCATGCGGCTAATCGTGTTTTCAGATGATCGAGATCGATGACACCATCTTGAGTCACATAGACGGTCTCGACGGTCACGCCGGCATAACCAGCATTCTTGATTACGGCCTCATGCTCGATCGCCGATACGAGAAGCGTGCATTTGCCCCCGAGTTGCGCGACGACGCCATTTAAAGCGAGCGCATTCGCTTCGGTGCCGCCGCTGGCGAAGATCACATCCTGTGCCCGGGCGCCGATGGCCAGGCTGACTTGGCTGCGCGCAGTTTCTAAGAGTTTTCGTGCGGCCCGCCCAGGTCCATGCACACTTGATGGATTGGCACCAAGGTCCATAGCCGCCAACATCGCTTCGCGAGCTTCAGGGCGCAGCGGCGCCGTAGCGTTATAGTCGGCATAGATCATCGCTGCGTGATATAATCATTCTCGGCTGGATCAACCCCGCATGCCCGTCGGATTCTTGGCCAGGAGATCTTGACTTTTTCCAATTCTTATCGATATTCAATAATAAGCGAAAAGGAGAACGATTATGGGCGACAATTCATGGATCTTATGGATGGCGATCCCGTTTATGTTCTTCATGTTTGCCGGACGCGGCAGCAATTGGGCATGTGCGCCGCGGTCACGGCGCCGTTCGCACGCGCGTAAATCGGAAGAAATCTCACGGCTGAAGCAGGAACTCGAAGACTCTCAGGCACAGATCAACGCGCTCAAGTCACGGCTCGAAGCAGTTGAGACGATTGTCACGGACGAAGAAGTTGAGCTTCGCCGCGAGTTCTACAAACTTCAGAACACCTAAATCACTCCGGCACGTTTGGTGACACCGGATTGCCAGCGGGCCAATCGGTCTCGGCCGTGCGTTTGAGCGTCATTTGAAAAGTCTGCCGCGGTTCGCCTGTCGCCGGTGTATAAGCTCCGGTCTGCTGCCAGACATCACCATCAAAAGTCGCCGAATAAACCATGCGCGCGTCGGGGCCAGCCGGCACGCTCCAGACATAGCCATTCTCGGTCAGCTCGAACGGAAACGTTCCGGCCCGGCCTTGCGCATAACTCCGCATCTCCCAGCCGCCATCGGCGCCGGTTTTCGAAACCACGGCAAACGCATTAAACATCGTGTCGCCCGCGTCCGAGTATCCGCGCCCTTCGATCACGACAGCGTCACCCTCCAGTATCGGGCCAACGCGTTCTGTTTGCGTGATGGCGTAAGGGCCCGTCTGAGAAAAGCCAGAGGCCTCGCCGACCCATTCGCCAAACATGAAAGACAACGGATGCTGAGCTTCTGATTCTGACTCAGCTTGCGCCATCCCGACCGTGGTAAGAATAGCCGCGCAGGCCCCGCTCACAATGTAGTTTCTCATCGCGAATTCTCCTCAACTTTAATTTTCAAAGTTATTTGCACATGCCGCACGTTGTTACAAGTTTGATCTTGGGTGCAGAAAAATTTGCATTTGCCGCTTGAGATTCGCTATAGCCCCGGCTCGACCTGTTTTTACCGCCAGAAAGCGAGACCAACCGCATGGCTGAAATGCTTATTCAAGGCCCTCAGGGCCGGATCGAAGCCCGCTACACACCACCGCCTTATGAAGGCGCCTCGATTGCTCTTATTCTGCACCCGCACCCGCGCGCAGGTGGCAGCATGCAAGACCCGATCACCATCCGCCTGTATCAAATGTTTGAGCAAAAAGGCTTTGGGGTGCTGCGCTTTAACACACGCGGCGTTGGTCGGTCTCAAGGCGTCTATGATCAAGGCGTTGGTGAGCTTGAAGATGCCGCTTTCGTGCTCGATTACATGGAAAACCTCACAGAGAGCCCACGTTATGTGTGGTGTGCGGGCTATTCATTCGGCGCCTGGATTACGTTGCAGCTTCTGATGCGCCGTCCTGAAATTGACGGCTTCCTGGCCATTGCACCTCCGGCCAACCATTATGATTTGAGCTTTCTTGCACCCTGCCCGGCATCTGGCCTGATCATTTCCGGCGAAAGTGATGCGATTTCCAAGCCGTCTGATGTTGAGCGCGCTTTGACTAAAGTGCGCATCCAGAAAGGTGAGAGCATTGAGCGCGCGAGCATTCCTGGCGCCAATCACTTCTTCCAGGACAAACAGGATGAGCTGATTGAATTGTGCTCTGCTTATGTCGATCGCCGTCTCATCGACGATGAGGAGAAGCTGCGCCGTGAAGCTGAAGCCGCGGCGGCAAAAGCCGGTAGCCGGAAACCACCAATCCCACGCGCGCTACCGCTGAAGCCGGAAGACAATACGCCTCAAGGCTAGTCCGGGGTCTACAAAGCCAGCTGAATCAGATAGCTAAGCAGCCTTGTTGCTGAATGAGGCTGCGTTCTGATTTCGACATTCGAACTCGCAAGTCACGCGGCGCATCCTCGCGATGCGCACGTGCAACTGATGTTCGGAGCCGATCGATTATCGGATGGGCTAAAGCTACGCTTTGAAGTCATCGGCGCCGTTACGGATATCAAACTGCCAACGACCGGACGTCGCGAGCGCCGGGATGAGTTGTGGAAGCAGACCTGTTTCGAAGCCTTTCTAACATCCGACGACTTTAGCGGCTATCTGGAATTCAACTTCGCCCCGAATGGCGACTGGGCCGCTTACCAATTTGAAGCGTATCGAGACGGTGGCTCAAATCTGACTATGGATGCGCCGGATATTCAAACGGATCGGGCGTCAGATCGGCTCGCCGTAACAGCCACCATCGCGAGGCTTCCTGAGGAATTGTTATCTGGACAAATTCAAATTGGCCCGGCAGCGATATTGCAGACACACCACGGTAACAAATCATACTGGGCGCTGGCGCATCCGGTCGAACGCCCTGACTTTCACCGCCCCGAGAATTTCAAGATCAATCTGGATTAAAACATGAGCATACAGTTTGGGATCGACCGTTTATTGCAGGATGAAAACCTGCGACGTCCGCTATCCGATCGACGGGTTGGCCTGGTCGGGCACCCGGCTTCGGTGACGGCGTCTCTGGATCACTCTTTATATGCGCTGGCGGTTCTGGATGACCTCAACGTGACCTGCGCGCTCGGCCCTCAACATGGCATGCGTGGCGACAAGCAGGACAATATGATCGAAACCGAGGACTATCGCGATCCTGATCTCGGCATTCCGATCTTCTCACTTTACGGCGAGCACCGTCGTCCAACCGCGCCCATGTTCGAGCCGCTCGATGTCGTGCTTTATGATCTGCAAGACCTTGGATGCCGCGTGTACACGTATCTCACCACGCTGGTCTATGTGATCGAGGAAGCCGCCAAACAGGACAAAGCGGTCTGGGTCCTGGATCGCCCCAATCCCGCTGGGCGCCCGATTGATGGCCTCACTCTTCGCCCAGGCTGGGAGAGCTTTGTTGGCGCGGCTGAGTTTCCTATGGTGCATGGCCTAACCATGGGCGAACTCGGAGCCTGGTACGTCGCGCACAAAAAACTGGACGTCGATTATCGTGTCATCGAGATGCAGGGCTATGCCCCCAATCAAGGCCCCGGCTATGGCTGGCCGGTCGATGCACGGCCCTGGGTCAATCCAAGCCCGAACGCGGCCAGCTTGAACATGGCGCGCGCTTATGGCGGGTCGGTCATGGTCGAAGGCACGACGCTATCAGAAGGCCGCGGCACGACCCGCGCACTTGAGGTGATCGGAGCACCGGGCCTGAACGCAAACGACATCATTGCAGAGATGCAAGGCCTGGCACCGGATTGGTTGCGCGGCTGCAAACTCCGCCCGGCCTGGTTCGAACCGACCTTCCACAAACATGCGGGTGAGCTGTGCGAAGGCTTCCAGATCCATGCCGAATTGGCCTTCTTTGATCCGGACCAGTTCAAATCCTGGCGCGTCACAGCGCTCGCTTTCAAAGCAATCCGCAACCTCTATCCGGACTATCCGATCTGGCGCGGTTTGGATTTCAAATATGAATACACAGAAGGCCATCCTGCCATCGACATTATCAACGGATCCGACGAGCTTCGGCTCTGGGTTGATGATGCGACCGCGACGCCGGACGATCTCGAGCGGCAATTGTCGAAGGACCTCAGCGCCTGGAGAGATCAGTCGACCCCGTTCCATCTGTATGGCTAGGGCCCTGATCCACGCCGCAAAAAAATGAAACTTTCTGCCCTCGATTGGTTCTAACGCCACGCCAGTCATGCTAACCGCGCCGCTTCACCAAGGATGAATGTGATGAGCGACTACAAATCCGAATTCCTGCGCACGCTGGATCAGCGTGGCTATATCAAGCAAGCAACGCATACTGCGGAACTCGACGCTTATTGCTCAACGGGTGTGCCAGCGTGCTATTATGGGTGCGACGCGACCGCGGACAGTTTGCATGTCGGATCGCTGGTTGGAATCATGACGCTGCGCCACTTTCAACAAGCAGGCGGTAAACCAATCGTGCTTATCGGGGGCGGCACCACCAAAATTGGCGATCCGACCGATAAAGAAAAGTCTCGGCCGATCCTGACAGAAGAAGAAATTGAGAAGAATGCCGCGGGTATTCGCAAAGCGTTCGAACCGTTTTTAACGTTCGGCGACGGCCCAACCGACGCCGTAATGGTCAACAATGACGATTGGTTGAGTGCGATCGGGTACATCCAGTTTCTCCGCGATATCGGCAAATTGTTCACGATCAACACGATGGTCAAACAAGACACCGTTGCTCGACGCTTGAGGAATGAAGAGCCGTATACGTTTTTGGAATTCAACTACACGCTATTGCAGGCGTACGATTTCCTAGAATTGCACCGAAGGTTTGGCTGTCAGCTTCAAATTGGGGGCTCGGATCAGTGGGGCAATATCGTCGCTGGCGTGGACCTCATTCACAAAGCGGATGGCGGCCAAAGCTTTGGACTCACCTGGCCCCTCATCGCGACGGCGTCTGGCGCAAAAATGGGCAAGACGGCTGATGGCGCTGTTTGGTTGAACGCCGAGAAACGAAGCCCCTATGAGTATTGGCAATTCTGGCGCAATACAGAGGATGCAGATGTCGGGCGGTTCCTGAAACTGTTTACGGACTTGTCGCTCGACGAAATTGCCACGCTCGAAGCGCTCGAAGGCGCCGATATCAATCAAGCCAAGATCGCCCTGGCCAACGCCGCCACCACCATGCTGCATGGCGAGCGGGCTGCACGCGAGGCAGAAGCAGCTGCGGGCAAAGCTTTTGCTGGAGGCGGCGTTTCAAGCGATTTGCCAACCTTCGAGATTGCGAAAGCAGACTTCGCAGATGGCCCGACCACGACCGCGCTCTTACGCGCAGGTGAGCTCGTCGCATCGAATGGCGAAGCGCGTCGCAAAATGGGCGAAGGCGCTGTGCGGGTGAACGATGAGAAGATCGCTGCTGATCAGGCCCACGCCTGGTCGGATGTCCTGGACGAGGTTGAGGCGTTCAAGGTGCAAGTGGGCAAAAAACGAATTGCGCTGGTGAAGCCGGTCTAACCGCCGCTTCCCGGTGTCGGTGCCAGGATTTCCTCATCCGGAAGCTCGGGCAATTTCTCCGTTGGCGGCTTCAGATTTGGATCGACTGGCAAGGATTCAGGGATGCTTGTATCAGATGGGTTTTCGAAAATTCGCCTTAAAATACCGGGCGTTACGGCAGAGAGTGGGTTCACCGCGACTTGCGCCTTCTCAAGTGTACCGGCGACGGAATACGTGATTGAGAAAATGCCTTCGCCATCTCGACCCACAATCAGATCGCCGATGATCGGCACACCGCCCAGCATCGAGTTTACACCAAAGCTCGGCACCAGGACGCCATTCAGGTCGATGCCCTGGCCATCAGTGCCAACCCAACCATTGACGGTCAGTCCCAAGGCGGGGCCGCTAGCACGGCCGCCATCAATGACATAACGCCCGCCGCCAATCGTGATGGGCGCTTCAATCCGAGAAAACAACACCCCCTCGCCTGACAGCGTATCCGTCAGCCCGCGCAAGGAGGCTAATGACAATATTTGAGTGAAGAATGGCGCATTGATCAGCCGCGTATTTTCGACCGTCGCGCGTAGCACAGCTGGCGTATTATCCGTGGCCAATGACCCGCGCAAATCGAGAATGCCCCCCTCAATGAAGTCGACGCCGAAAAAGGCACTGGCGAGGTAGCCAGCATCGCTGGTCTTCAATTCCAGCGCCAAGGGCTTTCCGGCGCCTTCATTATCGAGATTTGCAATGAAGGTCGCGCCGGCTAGGGTATTGCCGCTGGCGCGCAAAGATTGGAAGCCGTCCTGCTTGGTCGTTTCCAACAAGAAAGAGGAACCAATCAGATCCAAGTTGCGTCGCAATCGCAGCCGCTCAACATTTGCAGAGAAAGACAAGTCCACGCCCGCATCGCCACTTTCGAGCCCGCCGACAGACCCGAGCTCGATCAATAGGCCGGAAATGTCGAGATAATCGCCGTCCAGCTCAATCTTGAAGCCGTCCTGTTCGGTGCGATCGATGCGTCCGGATACGTCGAGGGAACGATCGATAAACAAACGCCGCAATTCCAGAGACTGTAGTCGGCCGTCATTGCCAAGGCGCAAATCGCCATCGAGTGACGCATCATTGGCAGTGAAGCGCAACGCAGCCGCTTGCTCACGCAAATCTCCTGTATAATTCAATGTCGCGCGGGCGCTTTCGCCGGCTGGTTTGACCCAATCCACTTCGTCGAGATCCAGCCGTGCTTCGCTAAGATCGAATGCGAAGGTTCCAGACTGCAACCCCGCCGCGCCGACTTTACCTTGCATTTCAACTGGCACTTCACCGGTTAAGAAGGCGCGCCCAACCAGGCCGAACACGTTCAAGACGTCAGATGTGAGGACCGCAGTGGCCGATAGATCCGCTGGCTGGTCGCCATCATTGAAGGCATCGCGCCAGGTGAATTGGACTGGCGCGCTACCCATATTGCCGAACCCGGTCAAGATCATCCGCTCCAGCGTGACATCGACATTCACGCTACCCTCCGTCAAATCGAATGGCCCCGCCGCGTTTTTAAGACCACCATCCCGGATCTGGCCGCGCACTTCCATGATATGTTCGGATAATGGAACGTTGTCTCGCGAGGGGCGCGTCAGTTTGAATGAGGCGGTGGCATCGCCGCTCACACGCTCTGGATCAAAGCCGGTTTGCTCTTGCAGCCGCAAACGAGACCCAGAGAGTTGCCGAAGGATCGATACCGCAGGACCGGAGCCATAAGCTGAGACCACGAAGTCTTGACCGGCCGGATTGAACGCCGCCATGTCGAAGGCGCCAGATTGCAGCACCCAGTCATCATAGGTGCCGCTGATCAATGAGATGCTTAGACCGTTACCCGTGACGCGCCCTGTGCCAACCGCATTTTCGACATGTGGCATGTCACCGAGAAATTCGACTTCACCACCTTCGAATGCGAAATTCACGGCCAAGTCTTCATCGCGCAAATAGCCTTCTGCCATGCTGTCAGGCTGCAGGTTCAGGACCGCAGTCGCCTCTGTGGCGTTACCCGTGATCAGGCGTTGCGTGACGAAGTTGCGCGCGCCACGCCCTAACCGGACTGGCCAATAAGCGAGAATGGTCTCTTTGCTGATATCCCCGACAAGCTCGGCTGTGACGTCGAGTGTGAGCGGTATTTCACCTGGCTCATGTTCGACATTGAAGTCGACTTCTCCATTGGCTTGCAACCGCGCTGTATCAATATCTGCCTCAAGCGCTTCGACAGCCAGCACGGTGAAGTCGTCCGACACATCGGCCGCCAGGACAACGTTCTCGACCGCCCAGGGCGCTTCGAACATGCCGCTCAAATCCAGCGTCATGGCCTCAGACTCTAGCTCAATCCGTCGCAGCGCGTTTTGCGCCAGAACATTGGTCAACGCGCCTTCGAACCGACCGCTTAGACGGGAAGATTGCAATTGCAGGAAATCGACCCGAACCTGATCCTCTGCAGGAATATATACCAGCGCTGCACTCAGATCTTCGATTGTTTCGTCGATGGATTCAATGCGGACCGCGCCGCTCTCACGGGCGACGACCAAGCCAACTTGTTTCAAGCCGTCTGCGCGGTCGACTTCCGCGCTGAACGAGGTTCCGAGGTTTAGATCGCTTTGCTCAAAGCCTGCAAAACCAAATCGTTGCGCTAGGTCCGTGATTGGCAGAACACCAACATCCAAAACTGCGCGCATGGTTTGATAGGAGTCGAACGTATCCAGCGAAATGCTGAAGATCTCCGGAAGACCAACGCCCTGGCCATCACCGGATAATTGCACTGAGACATCCTGGTCTGGGTGGCTTATCTGCCCTGACGCGGCTTCAATTGCACCGATCGAAGCGCGGTCAGCATCCAGGAAACGGAGATCGATATTGGCAAATTCCAGGGCTTCCAATTCGAACGTTGTGTCGAATGCCTGTAGCCCGACCAAAGTATCACCGAGGACCGCATTAACTCGGTCGAGCCATTCTTGCGGCGTTTCCGGCAACGCCGCGGCTCGAATTTCAGGCAAGGGATCGCCCGCAAACGTCCATCTGTTCGGCGCGGTGTTCTGCACTTCGATCCAACCGCCATTCAAATCGGCAGCGAGCAATTCAACCCGACCCAGAATGATCGCGCCGGCATCCAGGGTAAGCTCCGCAGTCTCGGCAAATCCGGCTTGTCGGCCATTGCCATCCATCAAGGACAAGCCGTCTGCGACCACAAAAATCCGCCTGTCCGATGGCGACCATTGCAAGGTCAAGCGTTCAACGCTGACCGGACGTCCATCCCGCGACCTGGTAATCGCTTGTTCGACATCATCTCGAAAGATGCCGAGCTCGACCGGTCCGCTGGCGAGCATGAAGGCCAAAATTCCGACCGCTGCCATAAGGACAAGCGAAAGCACACCAAGGGCTTCTAAAAATATGACTTTTGTGGTCTGGCGAACCAAGCCATTCGCTCCATCTATTCAACTTAACGCCTCGCGGCACTAAAAAACGGGTCACGTCCCACCAGACATGAAAGACATGCCATGACAAACCGACCAGAAAAAGGCGACAAAGCACCAAAAGTCACCATCCCTGTCAGCGATGAAGAAAGCGTCAATTTGGGTGCGCCTGAAGGGGCGGCTCATGTGGTCTATTTCTATCCCCGCGACAACACGCCAGGCTGCACCACGGAATCGATCGATTTCTCGACGCTTTTGCCCAATTTTGAAGCGCTTGGCGTTCAAATTATCGGTGTATCGAAAGACAGTTTGAAAAGTCACGCCAATTTCAAGACCAAGAAAGCGCTCACCGTGATCCTTGCCAGCGATGAAAATGAGGATGCATGCGAGCAATTCGGGGTTTGGGTTGAGAAGAACATGTATGGCAAGAAATATATGGGAATTGAGCGTTCAACGTTCCTCGTTCTCTCAGATGGCACAATCGGTGCAACATGGCGAAAAGTTAAAGTGAAAGGGCATGCGGACGCTGTTTTTGCAGCGACTCGCGAAATTTTGGGCGCCTGATTCGTCAAATGAAAACTCTTTAAGGCGAATTTTACGGAAACAGGCTATTTGAGGGACAGAAAACCGCAAAAGGGGGCTTTTCGTCTCGTTCACAATGAGGTTACTGTGGGACATCACCAATCAAGACGTTGTTGCGCCCCAACAAAGACGGCGTCTTGCCTGCGGATAGGTGCGTAGAATGAAATCGACGACAAAAGTCTCTGACTTTGTACGCCGCGTTTTCCCAGAGCGGCAAATCTACCACCGAAGCGGTGGTACGGTTCGTTATTTTACCATTTCTCCGCTGCAACAGATTATTCTTGCTGGTGCGGCCGCCGCACTGGTTGGCTGGTCGCTCTTTGCGTCGGCCACCGTTGTGTTTGGGCAGAAGTCCGTGACCGTTGGATCCGCCGCAAGTGAGGTCAACCGCCTGGAGCGCTGGGTCCAGGATCTGCGCGCCAAAGAAGCGCTTTCCAGCTCGCAACTGGCCCAACGGACTGAGGCCTTCCAGGACGCCACGTTAGAATTTCAACGCCGCCACGAGACACTGGCGACCATGTTAGAGGCCCTTCAGACGGGCGGCGAATTAGAGGCTTCAGCGCTAAGGGGAAACTCAGCATCCCTCCTGGTGACCGCCTCGATCGATGAGGCAGACACTCGGCAATCGCAGCGTTTGGCCCAGGTCGAGAGCCGCTTGCCTCAAGTTGGTTTGCGCGGCGATGTCAGCAAAATCCGGGATGAGCAAGACGTCTTTCTGGATGAAATAGAAGATATTGCCGTTGAGCGTGCGGAAGCCGCGCGCGGCATTTTGCAACTCACCAAAGTTGGCGCAGGCCGGATTTCCAGCGGCGAAAATATGGGCGGCCCTGCCGTCAGTTTCTCAACCCTGATGACAGGTCAGTTTGCCACTCCAGAAGAAGAACGCTTTGCGGTCCGCGTGGCCCAAGTTGCGGCACGGATGGAAGAAGCACGCTATTTTGAAGATCTGGTCAATAATCTGCCCTTGGCGTCGCCAATTGGCATCCCTTCTCGCGTCACATCACCTTTTGGCATGCGCATCGACCCGTTCCGGAAACGCCCGAGCTGGCACGGCGGAATCGATATGGGCGCGGGATGGAACGCGCCGATTGTGGCGGCCGGTCCAGGGAAAGTCATTTATGCCGGCACCAAATCAGGATATGGTCGCGTGGTAGACGTCGATCATGGCGGAGGTTTTGTTTCTCGTTATGCCCATCTTAAACGTATTGTGGCAAAGAGAGGCCAAGAGGTTGTGATCGGAGATAAGCTCGGTACCATGGGGTCGACCGGGCGCAGCACAGGTCCGCACCTTCATTATGAAGTGCTGTTCCATGGCAAACAGTATAATCCAGTAGAGTTCATTAAGGCAGGTAAACATGTTCACGAAGACTAAAGGCGATACCCAACCCGGCTTCACTCCAGCGCAAGACGCTGTTAGAGGCGCTTCGTCGAAACCCGCAGCCCGCGTCGGCGCGTCAATTCTCTGCTCTGATGTTGAAATCAAAGGTTCGATCAAGTCACAAGGCGCGCTTCAAATCGACGGCAAAGTCGAAGGCGATATTTCAGCCGGTGACGTCACGATCGGCTCTAGCGGTCAAATCATGGGCGAAGTCAAAGCTGAAACGCTGCGCGTGAAAGGCAAAATCGTTGGCTCCATTCGCGCCCGCAAAGTTGAGCTGGAAACCGGCGCCAGCGTCCAAGGCGACATCTTCCATGCGGCACTGATCATTCAACCGGATGCAAGCTTTGAAGGACAGGTGAAGCGCGAAGAGAACCCTCTGAAAGAGAGCGCCCCTAAGCCAGCTGCAGCGGCGCCGCAGCAATCTGCTGCACCAACAGGTTTTTCCCCGGTCACACCGACGACCGATACAGCAGGAAACGCGTAAGCGATTTAAATCTTTGCAGATGAATTAAGGCCGGACCTTTGAGTCCGGCTTTTTTATTCGTCTGATGCGTCCTGACCATCGCCTAAAGCGTGTGACAAGGCCGCGCTCAGAAAGGGCGTCAAATCGCCATCCAAGACACCGCCCGTGTCGGACGTCTCATGATTGGTGCGTAAATCTTTGACCAATTGATACGGCTGCAAGACATAAGAGCGAATTTGGTGCCCCCAGCCAATCTCTGTTTTGGAGTCATGGCTATCCTGCGCGGCTTGCTGACGCCTTTGGAGCTCCAGCTCGTAGAGACGCGAACGGAGCATTTCCCAAGCCGAAGCACGGTTTTGATGTTGCGAGCGGCCAGATTGACACGCCACAGCGATGCCCGTCGGCTCATGCGTCAGACGCACCGCAGAGTCGGTTTTGTTGACATGCTGCCCGCCTTTGCCCGAGGCGCGATATGTGTCTGTGCGCACGTCAGAGGGATTAATCTCAACCTCAATCGAGTCATCAATCACGGGCGAGACCGCAACCGACGCAAAACTCGTATGGCGCCGGGCTGAGCTGTCGAATGGCGAGATCCGGACCAGGCGATGCACGCCCTGCTCTGACTTAAGCCAGCCATAGGCGTTTTCGCCTTTGACCAAAAGCGTCGCGGATTTGATGCCCGCTTCGTCGCCTTCATGGCTTTCGACTTCTTCGACTTTGTAACCGGACTGTTCTGCCCAACGGACATACATGCGCCGGATCATGGACGCCCAGTCCTGACTTTCCGTGCCGCCGGCTCCGGAATTGATATTGAGATAACAATCATTACCGTCAGCTTCACCAGAGAGCAGCGCCTCCAATTCCGCCTTTTCAGCTTTTTCGGCCGCGCGGCGCAGCGTGCCTGCGATATCCGACAGCATGTCTTCGTCGCCATCGGCGAGTTCGAGCAGTTCAAGCCCGTCCTCGGCTTCGCGCTCCAGCTCTTCAACTGTTTGCATGCCGGTTTCGAGTTTCTGGCGTTCCGCCATCAATTTTCGGGCGTGTTCCGGATCGTCCCAGAAATCCGGGCGCTCAGATAGCGCGTTTAGCTCATCAAGACGTTTGCTGGCGACATCCCAGTCAAAGACGCCTCCTCAGCAGTTCCGAAGACTGCTTGATTTGATCGGCAAGGGCGAGAATTTCAGCTGACATACTTCTTCCTGAAACTTGAAACAGCGGTGGAAATGGAGGCGTTTCGGGCTCAGGTCAATAAATGTCCTCATCAATATCATCGACGATGACGTCTGAAATGATGGGCTCTCCGGTCTCTGGATCAATTTGCGGTTCGACTGGAATGGAACTCTGGAAAATCGAGCTATCGCCGACGCCAGATAGGCTGAGATTGGAATTGTCAGCAAATACCCGGCCGGGTTCGGTTCCGGGTCGGAAGGCTTCAAGAATGATCTCTTGCGAGTCAAATGTTGGCAAACCGCCCGTCTTCGCATCGACCGAAACCAGTCTGACGCCAGGCGGAATCCGGAATGGAATGGCCGGCTCATCGGCGAGCGCGCGTTCCATGAACTCCGTGAAGATGACGCCAGCAACCGCGCCGCCACCCTCGCCTTCGCCGAGCGTGCGCGGTATATCAAAGCCAGTCCAAATACCAACGACGAGGTCTGGCGAGAAGCCGAAGAACAGCGCATCGACATAATCATTCGTTGTACCGGTTTTACCCGCCAGCGGTTTTCCGACACGCCGCGCGCGACGACCCGTGCCACGATCGACTACGCCTTCGAGCATGTGGACGAGCTGATAAGCAATAATCGGGTCGACCAGTTGCGCGCGATCATCGGGCAGAACAGGCGGCGCCAAACCGTCCCACTCTGCGGCGTCGCACCCTTCACATTCGCGCTGATCATGCTTGTACAGCGTCACACCGCGACGATCCTGAACCCGGTCGAGCAAGGTTGGCGTTACCTCCTTGCCACCATTCACGAAGGCGGCATAGGCTTTTGACAAGCGCCACGGCGAGGTCTCGCCAGAGCCCAGCGACATCGCCGGATATGGCGGCAAGCGATCGTATACGCCAAAACGTTCCGCGAATTCCGAGACCGCTTCCATACCGATATCTGTGGCCACACGCGCGGTCACCTGATTGTAGGATTTTTCCAAAGCCACGCGCATTGTGACTTCGCCATAGCTCAGGCCTTCAGCATAGTTTTCAGGCTTCCATTCTTCGCCTGTATTCTCGTCATAATAGACATAAGGCGAGTCCAGGATACGAACCGATGGCGTATATCCCCGTTCCAAAGCGGCGCCATAAACAAACGGCTTGAAGGAAGACCCGGGCTGGCGGCGCGCCTGCGTGACACGATTGAATGGGCTCTTGTAGAACGAATATCCGCCCATCATAGCCAGGACACGTCCTGTATGCGGGTCGAGCGCGACAATCGCGCCTTCAAGGTCCGGAATCTGTTTGAGCTGCGCCTGACCGACGGGCACCATGATCGGCTCGATTGGGACAGATGTCTGGTCATCTTCTGCGCTGACGCCTTCGCGGGTCGACGCGCTCTCTTCCGGGCTCAGGATCTGGCGGCTGACTTCCGCAAGGATCACATCCCCGGCCCGAAGCCCGGTTTGTGAACTGGAGCGCACATAGGTTTTCGCCCATTCCACGTCCTCCGCCGGAATAGAAACGGTCCGCCCATCGTGCAGGATCAGATCCGCGCCGCCATCAGAAACAGATCGCACAAGCGCGCGCTCCCAAGATCCATACCCACCAGGCAGCGTTACCCCGTTCAGTTGCTCCAGCATGTCTTCGGCATTTGGATCGAGCGAAGTCAGGGGGCCCCGATAATCGTATCTCCGGTCATACGTCTCGAGTCCGATTTGCAGCGCTTCTTGCGCCGCTAACTGGAGCTTGGTGTCAATCGTGGTGCGGATCGAAAGTCCGCCTTTCTCCAACTCGTCCTCGCCATATTGGTCGATGAGCTGTTTTCTAAGCTCCTGTACGAAATAAGTCGCGGCGGCATATTCAGGTCCGTAGAGACGTTTGGTCGTGTTCAGAGGTTTGGCTTTGGCCTCGTCCGCTTCAGCCTGCTCAATATAGCCATTCGCGACCATTCGGTTCAGCACATAATTGCGCCGCCCCAGAACGCCCTCAGGATCATTATACGGGTTGGATTGGCCCGGCGCTTTTGGCAGTGCCGCAAGCACAGCGGCTTCAGACAAATTGAGTTCTGGCAGAGACTTATTGAAGTAATTCAAGGCCGCTGACCCAATGCCATATGAGCGTCCACCGAGATAAATCTCGTTCAGATAGAGCTCGAGAATGTGTTCTTTGCTAAAGGCCTGTTCCATTCGCCGCGCGACGATGGCTTCTTTGGCTTTGCGGACAATGGTTTGATCGCGCGTCAGCAGCATATTCTTGGCGACTTGTTGCGTAATGGTCGATCCGCCTTCCATTCCACCACTGCCAAGGAGCTTATTTCGCACCGTATTGAGCACGCCGCGTGTCATGCCCCGATAATCGAGACCGCCATGCGTGAAGAAGGTTTTGTCTTCAGCAGAAACAAAGGCGTAGATCACATGATCCGGGATCGCTTCGTATGGAATGAAGACACGATGTTCATCAGCAAATTCGTGAATGAGTGTGCCATCGCCCGCATGTACACGCGATGTGACTGGAGGATTGTATTCCGCCAGTTTCTCAACCGACGGGACCGTCCGCGCCAACGACGCCATCCAGATCCAGAACGCAATCAGGACAAGAATGGCCAGAACCAGACCTGTCAAAAATGTGAATAACAGGAATTTCCACGTAAACACGCGTTGTTTGATCGCTGCCCACATTGATCAGTCTCTCTCACAAATTCTTTAGCGTGCTGATTCCACGCCTTCACGGCGAGACTAAGGCGGTTCTGCACCAACGAAAAGGCGCCGCCTCAGTTGCTTGCAAATAATAAATCTTGGCGATCAAAATAGGCATCGATGGCGCGTTTGATAGCTTGTGCAGATTTGCGGCGACCGCGCTCCGATTTCAGCCGTCGCGCGTCATCCTTATTGGTCAAGAAGCCGATTTCAACCAAAACGGCTGGCACGTCCGGTGCGAGCAGAACGAACAGGTTTTTCTGGCGATGCGTGTTGCGCAGCAACGGGCCCGCCTGGCCGAGTTCTGGAACCAGAAATTCGGCGAAAATCGTCGAGTTTGACTTGGTCTCACGCACGGTCAGATCCTGCAAAATGTCCGAGACTTCTTCGGATGTGCCATCTTCAAATGGCAATTCCCAGCCATATTTCTTGGCCGTGCCTTCGATCCGGGCCTCACCGCGTGTTGAGATCGTATAGACCGAAGCCCCCTCAACCGTTGGCGCGCCGGCGGCGTCGGCATGTACAGAGATAAATAAGTCTGCGCCCCAGTCGCGGGCCATGGTGACCCGGTCTTCATGCTCGATATAGATGTCCGTCTCACGCGTCAGGCGGACGACATAGCGCGGGTCTTTCTCGATTAACGCCTTTAATTTCAGAGATGTATCGAGAACGATCGCGCTTTCCTTGCCGCCAATGATGGCTAAGGCGCCTGGATCACGACCGCCATGCCCCGGATCGATGACAATGACGCGTCTTTGCCGCGCTGCCATTTGCATCATCGCGCCGAATCCCGCCGGTTTGGACGACGGCGTTTCGGGTTGGCGTGCATCTGTCTCGATCACATTGGCTGTCGCAATTGGCGTCATTTCCGCAGCTTCTGCTTCAGCAAATCGTGCCGCTTCAAATCGTGCAAATCGCGGCGCATCTCGTTTGGCCGCTGATTGGAACCGCGCCAATGAAACGCCCGACAAATCCAGAATATAACGATGCAGACGCTCTGTTCCCGTGGGCGGCAAGTCGATTTCACGCATCACCATCATCGGCTGATCGAGTTCGAACACGATCCGGTCTGTATCGAGTGTATAGGCGAAAACACCCCCTGTCGGTTCCGCAAAGAAGGGCGCATGACCGAGGCGAAACCGGTCGGGCACCATTTCGATGACCAGACCGTCATCCGTCTCTCGCAAAAAGACATCAGGCTTGAACGCGTCGGCTGAAGTTATTGTGATTCGGGTAAACTCGCCGTCGCCGGCCACGCCAACAGACTGAACTTGCGCGGTCGCGATTGCGGCGGACAAAGCCGAAAGCACTGCCAAAAAGAAAACCGTCACCACACGCATGCAAAGATCCGCTAATCTGACGCCCCACGCGCCGTTTTTATCTGATTGCTGTCTCTAATCCAATCAATCTTAATCATAGATTTATCAACATATTGAGAATATTCATCCGCATCCCCGCATTTTGGGTCTTTCAATTCACAATCAGAAGGGGCATGTAGGGGTAACCTCGAAATCGGGGCGATAAACAGAATCCCCGAACGGCGGGTGAACAGGCTTAACCCCCTGCACCATCGTCGATACCGGAACGGATAATATGAGCTTACAGGCCTACAAAATCGGACCCGCGTGCCGCTCTATGGAAAGAGCAGGCCGGACCGCTGCGTTGCCTGTCCCCAATAACACATTTGCTGGTGTGTTCCGCAAATACCCTCAAACAAACAGGGTATTAGCGCCGCCAGCCCATAAGGCAGCTTACAATGAGCAAACTCATGCTGATCGACGCGGTCCACCCGGAAGAGACCCGTGTCGCACTCGTCAACAAAGGACGGGTCGAAGACTTTGATTTCGAAACAACTGGCAGCGAACAATTAAGAGGCAATATCTATCTGGCGAAAGTCACGCGGGTAGAGCCTTCTTTGCAAGCCTGTTTCGTCGAGTATGGCGGCAACCGCCATGGCTTCCTGGCCTTTAGCGAAATCCACCCGGATTATTACCAATTACCGCAAGCGGATCGTGAAAAACTGCTGGAAGAAGCCGCGCGTGAAGCCGAAGAGGCCGCGGATGATGACCCCGAGGATGATGAGGACGACGAAATCGACGCTGAAGTCGATGATGATGACGAAGCGTTAGAAGATGAGTCGGATGAGGCAGAAGCGGTAAACGAAGACGACTCTTCTGACGCGGAAGCGCCAGCGGACGATTCCACCGACGATGACGGCGAAACAGAAGCCTCATCCGATGAAGACTCAGAGGCCTCCGACGAAGATGGCGAAGATAGCGCCCCGAAAAAGAAGCCTGCAAAGCCAGAGCGGCGCCGGCGCGGCGCCCGCAAGTCGCGCGGCACGTCCATCACGCGTCGTTACAAGATCCAGGAAGTCATCCGCCGACGCCAGGTCTTGCTGGTGCAAGTCGTCAAGGAAGAGCGCGGCAATAAAGGTGCGGCGCTGACAACCTATTTGTCGCTCGCTGGCCGTTATTCTGTGCTGATGCCGAACACGCCGCGTGGTGGCGGTATTTCTCGAAAAATTCCCAACGGAAATGACCGTAAGCGTTTGAAAACGATCATGGATAATTTGTCCGTGCCGAAAGGCATGGGACTAATTGTGCGCACTGCCGGCGCCAAACGGACCAAATCCGAGATTCGCCGCGATTATGACTATCTCCAGAAATTGTGGAGCAAGATCCGCAATAAAACCCTGGAGTCGACCGCTCCAGAACGCATCCACGAAGAAGGCGGGCTCGTCCATCGGGCCATGCGCGATATGTTCGACCGCGAGATTGAAGAAGTGGTGGTGCAAGGTGATCGCGCCTATCGTGAGGCCAAGGACCTCGCCAAAACGCTAATGCCGACGCAGGCGAAAAAGGTGAAGCGCTGGACCGCGCAGGCGCCTCTGTTCGTCAAGGAAGGAGTCGAGGACCAGCTCGACTCGATCTTCTCGCCCGTCGTTAGCATGAAATCCGGTGGCTATCTGGTGATCAACCAGACGGAAGCTTTGGTCGCGATTGACGTAAACTCAGGCAAGTCGACCCGCGAGCGCAATATCGAACAAACGGCGTTGCACACCAATCTCGAAGCCGCGGAAGAGGCGTGCCGTCAAATGCGACTGCGCGATTTGGCGGGCCTCGTTGTGATCGATTTCATCGACATGGACGAGAACAAGAATAATCGCGCCGTCGAAAAGAAAATGAAGGACGCGCTGAAGCTCGACCGGGCGCGCGTCCAGAACAATCGTATCTCGCAATTCGGCTTGATGGAGATATCACGCCAGCGTCGCCGAGCAGGCGTCTTGCAAGCGACATCTGAAAAGTGCGATGCGTGTGACGGCACGGGTCGCCGCAGGTCTATTCCGTCTTCCGCCTTGCAATTATTACGTGCGATCGAAGCACGTGCAGCCGGCGGCGGCTTGCGCGGCATGACCGTGACCGCCCCGACCGATGTTGCGCTCTATCTGCTCAACTCCAAGCGCGATCTGCTCTCAGCGATCGAAGAGGATGCGGGATACACGATTGCGATCAAATCCTCGGCCACAATGATTCCAGGCGATTTCGAGATCGATGCCGACAAGACATCAAGCGGACGGCGCCGCCGTCAAAAATTCAATCGCGCGGACTATCTGGAAGGCGATGAGGATGATCATCTCCTGCCTGACGCAGAGGATGATGAAGATGACGAAGTCGATGCCGCTGTTGCCTCTGAAGAGGATGGCGAAGACAGCAATGGCCGTCGCAAACGTCGCCGCCGCGGCCGCCGGGGCGGACGCCGTCGTCGTAAAGAGAATGAAGCCTTGGATCCAGGCGCACCGCCATCAGATGGCGGCGCCTTGCTCGATGGCCTCGCTTTGTCGGTCTCCAATCTGTTAGGCGACGAACCAGACGAGCTGCCAGTCGCAGCAGAGGGCGGGCTTGAAGCGAAACCCGTGGCCGTCCCTGCTTCACCAAGCCAACAGGCAGAGGCACAACCAGACAGCTCGGAATCCGAGAATGATGGCGAGCCAAAAGAAGGCAAAAAACGTCGCCGACGTCGTCGCCGCAAACGGCGCAGCGAAGAGACACCAGAGACAATAGAGGCCAGCGAAGAACCAGTGATCGC
This sequence comes from Pseudomonadota bacterium, assembly GCA_039818185.1. Lineage (GTDB taxonomy): Bacteria > Pseudomonadota > Alphaproteobacteria > Caulobacterales > Hyphomonadaceae > Henriciella. Next base: position 139,337 of record JBCBUI010000005.1, on the reverse strand, counting down.
AGAGGTTGGCGACACGCCTGCCAAAGAAACACCGGACTCCGCTCTCGAAGAGCCACCGATCAAGCTCGTGGTCGAAAATTCCGAGCCGGTCGAGGCAGCGTCTGCCGATCCTGAGCCGGCTCCGGAACCTGAGCCTGCGCCTGTCCTGGAATCAGCGCCTGAACCCGAAGCCGTAGAGGCGACGGAGCCTGAACCAGAGCCAGGAATCGTCAAAAAGGAAGCCCCTGCTCCGATTTCGACGGAACCTGTCCTGGAAACCACCGCCAAGCCGAAAAAGAAAAAACGCGGCTGGTGGTCCAGATGAAATGATCTGATCCGCGGGCTGAGATCATAAAAAATCTTGACCTCAGCCTGTGGATTTCATATGTGCGCCGCTGACAAGTAAGCGAACCACGACGAGCTCGTCTTGAGCTGTCAGTACGGGGGAGCCCAACTGTCTTCTCTTTCAATGTCGGTTTCGACCGATCTTGCTTTGCGAGGATACTTGGATGACCCATCCCCTGACGGGCGTTTGCCCACAAATTCCATTGCTCCCGATCAAGCGCATTGATGTGGCGTTTGACACTACCACCGTGCATCGGCCTTTTGCCAAGGATGCCGATTACATGGCAGCGGTGACCGAGCCGATCTAGGGCCTATCGCGGGCTCTGCCCGCCCTTTCCGACTGAGCCGGGCGCCAAGTCTTTTGAGCGTCTGTCCCTGACCTTCCCCGATGTTTCGTCATCGTGTTTTCGGAATCGATAAGCCCATGTTCAACGCACAACACGCACACCTCGCGCAACCCGCCCTCCTCCCAGACTTTGACAGCCCGTTCGGTCTCCCCGCTTTCAATTCCATTGGGGATGCGATTGCGGCTTATGACGGTGATGATGCGATTTATGTCCTCTACCCACAGCGGATAGAGGCGGCAGCGCGCCAGTTTCTCGACGCGTTCCCTGGAAAAACGCTTTATGCGGTGAAAGCGAATCCGCACCCTGCGGTATTAAAGACCCTCTGGGCCACAGGTGTACGCGCGTACGATGTGGCATCCATTCGTGAGATCGATTTGGTTCGCGAGGCGTGCCCGGACGCGGAACTCTATTTGATGCACCCGGTGAAATCGAGAAAAACCATTCGCCATGCTTATGCGGCAGGCGTACGCCATTTCGCCTTTGATTGCGCCGCTGAGCTCGGCAAGATCCTGGTCGAGACAAATGATGCACAAGATTTGCATCTGCACCTGCGTCTGGCTCTGCCGAAAGGCGGCTCCGCCAGCATGCCCTTGGACGGCAAATATGGTGCGGATTACGAAACCGCCGCTGATTTGCTGCGTGCCGCACGCCCGGTCGCCGCGAAACTCGGTGTGTGCTTCCATGTCGGCAGTCAGTGCATGGATCCTGGTGATTACATTCGCGCGCTTTCTTACGTGCACGGCCTTCTTGAGACCGCCAATGTCTGCATCGAAAGTTTGGATTGTGGCGGCGGGTTTCCCGTGGCTTATCCGGGCCTGACACCTGCACCCATGCAGGACTATTTCAAACGCATTCAAAAAGGGCTCGAGATTTTCGGGTTTGGCGATCTTGAGATTATTGGTGAACCTGGCCGCGCGCTTTGCGGCGAAGGCGGGTCAACCCTGGCGCGCGTCGAGCTGCGCAAAGGCGATGATCTCTATCTCAATGAAGGGTCTTACGGCTCTTTGTTTGATGCGGCTCAATGTGCCTGGAAATATCCCGTCAAGCTGCACCGGGCGGAAAGCGCCGACACGGCCATGACAGCATATCGGTTCTTCGGGCCGACGTGTGACAGTCTCGATGTGATGGCCGGTCCGTTCGAGTTGCCCTCCGACACGAGGGAAGGCGATTGGATCGAAATCTGTCATCTCGGTGCGTATGGCCAGGCCATGGCAACCGATTTTAATGGCTTCCAGTCCGACACTACGGTCGCAATTCTCGGATAGTCGATTAAGACGATCCTGGGGTCGCATTGGCATCCTTAGGAGCGTGTGAAATGACTAAAGCCCTGATGCTGCAAGGCACAGGTTCGGACGTCGGCAAATCCGTCCTGACCGCAGCGCTGTGCCGGATCGCCTCGCGACGCGGCATCAAAGTCGCGCCGTTCAAACCCCAGAACATGTCAAATAATGCGGCCGCCTGTCCGGACGGTGGTGAGATTGGGCGCGCCCAAGCGCTGCAAGCGCGTGCTGCGGGACTGGCGCCACACACGGATATGAACCCGGTGTTGCTGAAGCCGGAAACAGATCGCGCGGCGCAAGTTGTGGTCCATGGCAAAGCACTCTCGACCATGCAGGCGGCAGATTATATGGCCAATCGGGACCAGTTGATGGGCGCGGTAATGGCCAGCTTTGAGCGGCTTCGCGCCACTCATGACTTGATCCTGGTTGAAGGCGCAGGCAGTCCAGCCGAAGTCAATCTGCGCGATCGCGACATTGCAAATATGGGGTTTGCGACCAAGGCGCGGGTGCCCGTCTGCCTGATCGGTGATATTGATAAAGGCGGCGTGATTGCCAGCCTGGTTGGCACGCAAGCGGTGTTGTCGGTTGACGATGCAGCCATGATCAAAGGCTTCATCATCAACAAGTTTCGCGGCGATCCACGGCTCTTTGATGATGGCGTCCGTTTCATTGAGCAGCGTACAGATTGGCCATGCTTCGGCGTTATCCCGTGGCTCCCTGCAACAGCACGCCTGCCCGCTGAAGATGCGGTTAGTCTACAAACCCGGCAGCTTTCCTCTTCTAATGCGATCAAGATCGCCGCGCCCATGCTGTCACGGATTGCAAATTTCGATGACGCAGATCCAGTGCGGCTCGAACCGAGTGTCGACTTCGAATGGGTGCCACCTGGGCGGGTCATTCCGCGCGATGCGGATGTGATCATACTCTTTGGCACAAAATCAACATTGGGCGATCTCGACTTCCTGCGCCAGCAAGGTTGGGACCATGACATTCTCGCGCATGCCCGCGCTGGTGGGTCTGTCCTCGGGATTTGTGGCGGCTATCAAATGCTTGGGCGAAAAATCGTGGATCCGGACGGTCATGATGGTCTGCCTGGATCAATGGAGGGTCTCGGCCTGCTGGATGTTGAAACCAGGATGACCGGGACGAAGCGGGTCACCGAAGTTCGCGGCCAATTCGCTGGTTCGGACCTGACCCTGAGGGGCTATGAAATTCACACAGGCAAAACAAGCGGGCTGGACACAGCACGCCCATTCTCGATGTTAGAGGGTCGCCCGGATGGCGCGCAATCGATTGATGGACGGATCCAGGGCACATACCTGCATGGCGCCTTCGCGTCGGATGCATTTCGGCGTGCCTGGCTGGAAAAGCTCGGCGCGAAGACAAATGACACGTTTGCTTATGAGACCGCGGTTGAGCGGGCCTTGGATGCTATGGCGGACGGCGTCGAGTCGGCTCTGGATGTGGATCGCCTGTTGGCGTTGGCCAATTAGACCAGCTGGTCCCAATTCTTACTCAAGCGTGCCGCGGCATTGATGATCCCAACCATGGAATAGGTTTGCGGGAAATTGCCCCAGAGCTCGCTCGTTTCTGTCTCCACATCTTCTGAAAGCAAGCCAAGCCGCGTGCGGGTCGCGAGAACCGCCTCAAACATGTCGCGGGCATCCTCGATCCGACCGATTCGCGCCAGCGCATCAATGTGCCAAAAGGTGCAAGCCGTGAACGCCGTCTTCGGTTTTCCGAAATCGTCTTCGATCCGATACCGATAGACATGATTGCCAACGCGCAGCTCTTCATCGATCCGCTCCACTGTTGCCACGTATCGTGGGTCCATCGGATCGATGAACCCAATCTCCGCCATTAACAGAACCGAGGCATCCAGGTCTTCACGCCCGAACGCGCCAGTAAAGGCCTTGCGGTCTTCATTCCAGGCCAAATCCAGGATGGTGTTTCGGATTTCATCTGCGCATCTGTGCCAATGCTCAGCTCTGTCTTCGCGCCCGACCGCCTCAGCAATCTTCGCCAAGCGATCACAAGCTGCCCAGCACATGATGGCGGACGAGGTGTGGACATGCGCGATACCGCGAAACTCCCAGATTCCCGCATCCGGCGTGTTGTAGACTTGATAAGCGCGCTCGCCGACTTGCTCGAAATGCTCAAACTCAAGCTCGCCAGCTTTCGAGAGTAGACGATCATCAAAGAAAGCCTGCGCTGCACCGAGCACGACATGACCGTAGACGTCATGCTGAATGTGCTCCGCGGCCTGATTGCCAATCCGGACCGGCCCCATGCCGCGATATCCCGGCAAGCGGTCGGCAATTTCCTCAGTGAGATCATCTTCCAGCGCGACGCCGTAAACCGGTTGAATGTGCCCGCCTTTGGTGTGCGCCACGGTGTTGCGCAAATAGCCGAGATAGCTCTCTAGTGTGCCCATTGCCGATAGTCGATTCAATGCCGTCACCGTGAAATAGGCATCTCGGAGCCAGCAATAACGATAATCCCAATTTCGCTCTGAGCCTTCATGCTCCGGGATAGATGTCGTCAGCGCGGCAACGATGCCACCGGTCTCTTCATAGACGCAGAGCTTGAGGGTGATCGCGGCGCGGATGACGGCCTCTTGCCATTCAGGCGGAGTGGCCAAACGCCGGGACCACTTTTGCCAATCGTGCAGGGTGCGTTGCAGCCAATCCGTGGCGATCGCATCGGCGCTGTCCGACAGGGATTCATCTGGCCCCAGAATGAAGCTGACTTCGCCGTCGAGGACGAATTCACGTTCATCCATGATGTAGGACACCGGCGCATCTGTGGTGACCCGGAAATCAAATTCTTCATTCGGAAAACGAATATGCGACACGCCGCGGCGCCGGATTACAGCGCGCTCGCCATGCCCCGTTTCAGCTCGCAAATAGATGGTGATGCGCGGCATGCCTTTTAGCGGCGTGATCCTCCGAATAATAGAGGTCGGTCGAAACACCCGGCCACGATCGACAAATCTTGGCGCGAAATCGGTGACTTTGATCGCCGACCCATCGGCGGCCGTCAGAATGGTTTCCAATACGGCCGTATTGCGCACATAAGTCTGCTCCGCTGAGACCTGATCCGCCAGCGCAATGGCAAATCGACCCCCGCCGCCGAGTAACTCGTTGAAGACTGGCTCACCGTCCAAGCGCGGCAAGCACATCCACTGGATGCTGGCCGATGGATCGACCAAAGCAGCGACGGTGCCATTTCCGATAATCCCAAGCTCAAGCGTGCTCATTCACGATGCTCCTCAGCCAATCCCAAACGCGGTCTGTATTCTCAAATCTGTGGCGTGCAAAAGTTGCGCCGTCTCCGACCTTGATGCCAAAGCCGCCCAATTCGGTCGCGACCTGCATCGCGTCTTCATCCGTCGTGTCGTCACCGACCATGATGGGACGACGCCCGACAAAGCCAGGGCGCGTCATAATCTCGCGCAGTGCAACGCCTTTATTCGCCCGCAAAGGCTTCAACTCGATCACCATTTTTCCATGTTGCGCCTTGTAGCCATCGGTCACATCAGCCAGCGCCTCGAGTGCGTCGAGCAACGGCAACTCAGCGCGCGGGTTCTGCCGGTAATGGATCGCCAGAACGGGCCCTTTCTCCTCGATCCGAACGTCTTCGAAAGGCGCGATGATGCGACTGGCCTTTGCTAAAATTTCAGGCTCAATGCCTTGCCAGTCTGAGACAGGTCTCTCTCCGGGCGCACAAATCTCGAGACCATGCCCGCCGGCGCGCCACAAGGCAGACGGTGTCCGCGCAGACAGATCCCTCACATCACGCCCGCTGATCAAGACCAAGGCGCCCGCGAAATGCGTGTTTAGCGCTAGCAGCGTGTCCTCACCATGTGTCGGAAGCACGACGGCGTCCGGATCATCCTGCAAAGGCGCCAAAGTGCCATCGAAATCCAGAAAAAGCGTGTGCTCGCGCACCGAGACGGGCACCGCGTGAACCGAGGAGCTTGTATAGTCTGACATGTCGCGTGTTTACGTTGATCCGACCTGGAGCGCATCCAGATCTTTCAGAAAGTTTTGGCGCCACCAGGCAATATCTTGCTCCATCACAATCTTGCGCAAGGCTTGCCAGCGTTCAACGCGCTCCTCGAGCGGCATGGTCAGCGCATGATGGATGACTTCTGCGAGCTTGCCGGTATCGTGCGGATTGACCAGAAGCGCGGATTTGAGCTGCTCTGCGGCACCGGCAAATTCAGACAGGATGAGCACGCCTGGATCGGATTCATCTTGTGCCATGATGAATTCCTTACAGACCAGGTTCATGCCATCGCGTAGCGGGGTGACGAGGCCAACGCGCGCGATCCGGAACAGACCGGCCAGTTCCTCGCGATCATAGGACCGCGCCAGATAACGCAAGGGAATCCAATCCAAGTCGCCATGGTCGCCATTGATGCGCCCCGCTAACCGGTCGAGCGATTTGCGCAGCTCTTTATATTCTTCAACTTTGCTGCGCGAGGGCGGCGCAATTTGGGTCACCGACACCGTGCCATGGGTTTCCGGATAATCATCGAACAATCGCCCGACCGCTTCAAACCGTTCTGGCAGCCCTTTGGAATAATCCATGCGATCAACGCCGATGACCAGCGAACGACCGCCGAGGAAACGGCCGATGCGTTCGGCCGCTTCATCTGCGCGCTCGGTTCGCGCGGCCTGCTGGAAGCTCTCCGCATCAATCCCGATCGGATAGGCTTCGATCTTCACTTTCGTGTTGAAGACTTCGAGCCGCCCGTCTTCGAGCAGTTTGGCTTTACAATCTTCGATCAGATAGCGCGCAAAGTTCGAACGATCCTGTTCGGACTGGAACCCAAGCACAGAATAATTGCACATGGCGCGCGCGATCCACAAATGCTCTGGCAACGCGCGGAACACTTCCGGCGGCGGAAACGGGATGTGCAGGAAGAAACCGATCGGACCTTCCCAACCGGCCCGCCTCAGGGAGTCGCCCATGAGCAGGAAATGATAATCATGCACCCAGACTGAATCGCCGTCGCGCAACCGGTCGGCGACCATGCCCGCGATGCGCTGATTGACGGCGACATAGGATTGAAACGCGTCGGCATCAAATGAGGCGAGATCAATTCGATAATGAAAGACGGGCCAGAGCACCGAATTGGCGTATTGTAGGTAATAGAGGTCATGCTCTTCTTGCGACAGATCGGTCAGCACGAACTCGACCCCATCATCTTTCAGCGTGCGCAAGCTGCGTGTCGGTTGCTCGACAATATCGCCGGACCATCCGAACCAAACGCCGCCTGTGGATTTCAGAGATTCCCAGACCGCAACCGCGAGCCCCCCTGCCCGCGCGCCGGGATCCGCTGCGGTTCGGTTCGAGATCGCGATAAGCCTACCCATGACTTAAGTCATACGCATTTCAGGGGGTTAGAACAGAAGAATTTCAATTGAAGCGCGATTAGCACGCGGTTTGCCTCAATTTTGCGTTTGCTTGACCATGCGTCCGCACGGCATGCTGGCGCCGGTCAGATATTGGAGGAAGGCGCGATGCAGGATACGGATTTTTCGGGCAAGCAGGTTCTGGTTGTCGGCGGCACAAGCGGTATCGGCAATGGCATTGCGCATGCTTTTCGCACGCGTGGCGCCAGTGTCGAGGTCTGGGGCACGCGGGCCCGCGCCGAGGATTATGATGCGGCTGACGGGTCCGACTTGACCGGTTTGAGCTATCAACAAGTCGATGTCGGCTCGCCTGACGCGATTGCCAATGCCACGTTAGGCGCAAACGCGTTGGATGTGCTCGTCCTGTCTCAAGGCATTGTCGCTTATAAGCGCGCCGAGTTCGAACGCGATGGCTGGGACAGAGTCATGGCTGTAAACCTGGACAGCTTGATCCATTGCAGCGAGAAATTCCGGCCGCTTCTGGCTGAGACGCAAGGTTCGATTGTGATTATCAGCTCCGTGTCAGGCATTCGTGCGAATATCGGCAATCCGGCTTATGCGGCGTCGAAAGCTGGCGCGATCAGCCTGACCAAAACGCTCGGTCAGGCCTATGCGCGTGACGGCATTCGGGTGAATGGCGTGGCGCCGGGGCTGGTGGATACCAAGCTCACCAAAGTCACGACCGGCAATCCGGATCGCATGAAAGGCGCTTTGCGCTCGATCCCGCTGCGCCGTGCTGGCGAGCCGAGCGAAATTGCTGGCGGCGTCCTCTTCCTGGCCTCGCCGCTCGCCTCATATGTTTGCGGGCAAACGATTTTCGTCGATGGCGGCATGACGCTTTGATCGGCGCTCTCAGCTCAGGTCTTGAGGCCCGGGAAGGGAGGAGGAAAGATCAACAACCGTACTTGGGTTGGAAGGTCCCGGGCCTCAAGCTGAGCGCGGCAAGGCTTTACGAGGCGCGCCCTGCCGCAATGATGGTCCGCGTCTCGCGGATGACTGGTTTTTCTCAACGAGAGGCCCCAACCCCAAGTTGTTATTTACGTTGGGCCCACCTTTGGCAGTTTGCGCGGCCTGGGTCATTGTCGTCAGGTCTCAGTTGATCGTCTGAGTGGTTCGTTCCGGTTAGGAAATGAAAGAGGTTTTTTGTCCCGCGTGCTGACGCCTGCGGCGACACGCGAGGAAGCAAGTCACCCGCTACGGCTGCGCCTTCGCGATGGACCGGGCTCAGGGCTGCGGTCTCTTCAAAAAACAGTCTTGAACCGTTCACAGGCCCAATCGATCCAGTGGATCGATTGTTGGCTGGCCGTGAACCATGTGAGGCGCGAAGCGAGGATCGGGAACCCGCTTCGTTTCGCGTCGCCGCAGGCGTCAGCGCGAAACAAAAAAACTCTCTCCGCGCGAAACCAAACAATCTCCCCTTCGCGCCCTCAAACCGCTCTCCCCACACTAAGCTTTATCGGGCGAGCCACTTTCCAAGACACCCAAAAAAACAACCCCATGCAAAGTAGAATTCCTGTGCTTTAGATGATCGTTGTATAAGTTTTTATTCATGAAAAACAGGTGCTTGACAGCCATACCGGAATAGCTCAAGCATTATGAAGCCATAAAAATTGGCGCTTTGGCAACCGCAAAATGTGTTTGCCATTGACTGATACGAAGCGGACAAAAACGCCGCTGGTTTTCCTAGAGCTCGCGAAAAGCGCGAACTCCTTGGATCCGTGTCCAAAACTTGGTTCCGGAACGCTGCCTTGAGAAAAGCTCAAAGCTGTCGGTCGGACAGTCGCAATCAATTTCCTTTTTACTCACTGAGAACAGGAGCCCATTATGGCTGCTTATGATGACCTAAACGAAGACTTGCACCCAGCAATCGCGGAAGATCCAAGTACAGAACTCGACGCGCCGAACGACTTGGCGCCTACTGCAAAACAGGCCTTCGTTGTCTTGGAGAAGCCTCCAGAAACAAAACCGGATTTGAGCCTTCTTTTGAATGGCGAAATCGTCAGAGCGCTTGGCAGGACGATGCAACGAATGGAGGAGATCGCGAACCATTGTGCTCATAATCTTCTGAATGTGCCCCAGACCGAGGCGACGTTCAGGATGCACTCACGGTCAACAATCGACGCAACCAGAGCCATGCAGGAATGTGTGAGATTGCTTCAGGCAATCAAATATCGGACGGCCACAGACGACGTCGTAGAATATCAGATCAATAAAGATAATGGGGTTGATGGTCTGGGCAGACCACTACCTGATTTTCTTAAAGAGCCACGCTATCCCTCCCAGGTGGATGTTCCCGAACAGGAGGATGAAAATGATGACGAGGGCAATCGCGACGTAGAAAGTGCCGATTACGAAGCCTGGCAAAAATCGTTTGATCACGATGACCCATCCTAGAGATGTGAAGAGCATGCACTTGGCGCCGCGATGCGGCGCCAAGACACGCGGAGGCGAGCCATGCCGCGCACCCGCCGTGAGAGGCAAGAAGCGGTGTAGACTGCACGGTGGGTCGGCTGGCAGCGGGGCACCTTTGAAAAACAGCAACGCTCTCAAGCATGGCTTGTTCACGGCCGAGAACATCTCGATCCGTCAACAAATACGTGCTGAAATTGACGAGGTTCTGTCACTGCTGTCCAAACTGGGTAAAACGCCTGACTGACTATTGTTGGGGGCGAAGTCTCACACCTGGTGAGCTTAACGGGTCGCCCAAGAATTCTACACCTTCGCGCTCAAGCGCCCGCTGGACACGCCCTAGCGTTCCGGAGCGAGACGACGGAATACCGTCAGCATCTTCAAATCGCTTTATTGTCGACCAACCTACCTGAGACTGTTGCGCAAGGTCTTGACTGGACCACCCTAGCAGACCTCTCGCAGCTCTGATCTGGGCTCCTGAGACCACTTTACACCCAATCCTTAGTGGGCTATATAGCCCATTATGAAATATACCGGATTACAATTCCCCACTTCGCACAAATGGGCAAGCCAGCTCAATGCGATCTTCGCTCGATGCGAAGGCGCCTATTCAGACCTCACGTTGTCGGGTTATCGAAAGGACCTGGATATCTTTGCCGAGTGGTGTCTTGAGAATAATGCTGCATTTCTTCCGGCCAGCCCATCATCGGTTGCCGGCTTCTTCGACGACCAACTTCAAACCTGCCGCTATGCAACGATTAGACGTAGAGCAAGCGCGATCAGATTTGCACACAATCTGTCCGACTTGCCCTGCCCGATTGAACATTCCGATGTATTTCTTTCCATGCGGCGGGCCGCACGAATGAAGGGGCGGCGCCCAAAGCAAGTATTAGGGTTGACCCGGCCTTTGCTCGACAAAATGATCGTCGCTTGCCCCGAAACGCTCGCTGGCGCTCGAGACGCTGCGCTTTTAAGCATAGGGTACGACACTCTCTGCAGAAGTTCAGAATTGTCGTGGATGCGCATCGAAGACGTCCAACTGGAACAAGCTAGAATTTACATTCCTCGGGCAAAGAATGACCCCTTCGGAGATGGCCGGTTTGCGTGCTTGACACCCTCAACACGGGAACGGGTTTCACTCTGGTTGCAGATCGGCAAATTAGAATGTGGAGCGCTTTTTCGGGGACTTCATACGGGTTCAGTTTCAGAACGAAATCTAGATACCTCGTCGATCCGCCGCATAGTAAAGTCAGCGGCGCGGCGCGCTGGCTTGACCGAGGAAGCGATGAGATTGAGTGGGCACTCCATGCGAGTCGGAGCCGCCCAAGACTTAATGCGCATGGGATACAACACCATCGAAATTATGACCGCGGGTGGGTGGAAGAATTCAGAAGTTGTAGCGAGGTATGTAGAGACCTCAGCATTCAGACAAAAAATGTTCCCCCTGAACGCATAATCAGAGCAAAGGACCATACCTACTTTTGGCTGGAGTTTTCTCGCAATGTCTAATTCCAGAAATCCACGAAATTTGTTTCGCTCGTCAGTGCCACCAAGTGTTCCGCACCAGAGAATGAACGTAGCCCTGCCAAATACTTCTTCGGTCGGGCCAATTTCAATTCAAAGTGCTTATATGTTGCTCTGCTTGGGCAGATTCTGAGCAATCGACGCAGCAACAATTTCACCGGCAATGATCTCGAAAATATTCAGTTCAAATACAAAGCCTGATCGTTTGTTGCTGAACTAGACCTCCACCGAACAAATTTTGGGATTGATGCCTTTTTAGCTAGAAGCCATAAGAAAGTCGCGTTCGAGTTACATATTCGTGAGCAGTTTCGAATCCACACCAGGGAAACAATATCGACGCTCCCGGTATCGTATGACAGACCTATTTTAGGATAGTCATAAATCGAAATTTGTTCCATCTCTCGCTTCCAATCCGTCAATAAGTGCTCGCCCAAGCGCTCAATGCGCTGACGGGGCTCGAAGAAGTGGAGGAACGCAAAGCCAAGTATTCCTGAGAGAGATCAAACCCCATTCGATCTAGCGCGATTTCAATCCGCATGTCTCGGGTTTGAAAAATTGGACAATTTCTCAAACAACCCACCTGATATCTCTTGAGGTTTATTAGTTCCCCAGTGCACATTTCCTTCCAGTAGATATGCTCTTTCATCCGTGATGAACCAATCCCAACCAATTGCCCACAGACCGGAGTATTCGTGTTGAGCGGCAAGGCTGTTTTTCACGATCTCATTCCAGAACGGGATCGTTGGACTCTCGCCCAGACCTGCAATTACGCCTTCTTCGATTCGCGCCAATTCAGGGTTGAGGCTAATGGATGAATCTACGTTCCTGGTGATGCAACCAGACTGGAGCTCCACACCCGCGAGAACCTCGATGCTATTACCGACGGCGTCACCCTGAACGCCTGAAGCCGGCTTAATTGGAATTCGCAAGTATGCTGAATACACAAACGGGCGCGCTTCGTTGTAGACAGTCACCACCCTCAATATCGTTGACTGGTTAGGCGGAGTTACCTTTGCGAAGAGACCATGATTTGCAAGCAAAGGCTGAACTATTGCATCATCACTCAATAGAATTTTACTTATCGCAGCATCTATTTCTGAATCGCAACTGAGCATCCTGCCATCGCCTAACATGTAGCCCAACCGCCTGTCGCCGTCTTTTCGGACAGAGAAAGCACCGATTCCTCTAAAGCCGGACCTGCTCTTGATGAACACTCCGTCCAAACCGCCAAAGTGTATATCGTCGCAGCGCACGCTCTCGTTTCGGGTTAGGTGCTGAACAACCTTCACAACGGGCAATCGCGCTTCCTCCGATCGTAACGCAAACTCCAACTTGTCTTGAATCGCCAATCGATCCGGACGCTTAGCGTCCCCGTTTCGCAAGCGATGCAACGGTTTGACTTCCCTTGGAAAGATGAATTTCAGAGCATTCTGGGGGTCGCGATAAAGTCGATATCGGTAGATACTAAGAGGATGAATACAAAACCTCTTAGACAAATCCAGTACGATACGGTGTTGTTGGAATACAGGAACACCCTCCTTAGCCTCGACGGTTGCTGCAAATCGATTGACCGCCTTATTTGTCTCGATCGCCGCGAACCGCCATCGCCAGCTGATCGCCAGAAAGAACTCTACCAGAAACCATAGAGCGGCGGGTATTTTTCCTCTTTGCGAGAGTGAAATCTCTCGATGAAATTTGCTGTATTGATCATTGAATCGTACGTATAAGCTTAGGGAAAACAGCCCATGAGGCATTGGCATTTCCCAAAGCGTCCTAAACTTACGCACGAATTTGCTGATCGACATCAAACGTTGCAAAGGTGTGGTCAATGAATCATCCAATGGTCAGAACGATTAAAAGAGAAATAGCGGTCGTGTAGATCGAGATGTCAACTGTTAACGCGAGCTGGTGACACGCCGCTGATTAGGAATCTGAGACTTTTTGATTTTGAAGTTGGTGAAATCTCCGCAACCAGCGCACTCGATTGAATCTCGATGCTTGAAGTGCGCTAGCGATCTCCGTTTGATGCAATTCTCGTCATCCGTTCCTGGTCGACCGACTACTCATTTAGTTGCGATAGCGTTTTCGATCTGGAGTACAGATAGCGATATCCATCTTAACGATTATCTCTGGGATTTTGGTTATTGAGGACAAGGTATCAGAGTGCGGGCGGAAAGCGACTATCGATCTACGATGCGTAGTTAAACAAACCGGTTAGCGCTGCCCGATCAAAGTTTTCCAGTCCGGGCATAACATCATCCAAATCACTTTCCGACAGACCAAACCAACGTCCTAGGGTTGCCGCATACTGATCCACGGACAAGGTAGGTATCAAACGTCCTCGCCCCGCATCAAAATCGTGGCCAAGCTCTGGCGGAGGTATATCTCCGTAGATCTTCCCGCCATTAACAGCCCCACCCATAACGAAGTAATGCCCGCCCCAGCCGTGGTCGGTGCCATCCCCGTTAGTGACGAGGGTCCGTCCAAACTCTGACGCTGTAAAGGTCGTAACTTTGTCCTGAACACCTAGCTCCACCAATGAAGCATTGAATGCTCCAAGCGCCTTTGACACCTCAGCTTGTCGAGCAGGCAAACCGATACTTTGCCGTGAATGATGATCGTACCCTGTAGCCGCCACAAAGAATATCTGCCTTTTTAATCCCAATTGATTTCTTCTCGCGATTGCACGAGCAATCATTTTCAGTTCAGCTCCAAGTTTTCCAGCTGGGAATTCCGTTTCAGGATCTCCCGGTAAAGACAAATAGCTTTCCATAACTTCATTGTTATCAAGAGACCGGTTTATGCCATCCACTAAATCTCGGTCGAACAAATTCGATGAGTCGAGACCAGCTGCTCTTATTGCCGCGAAGTACTGCGTACGAAACTCTGGCTGGGACAAATCGGTCAAGTTACGTGGCCTTGGAGACCTTGGTCCGTCTCTATTCATCACAAATGGAGTACTGCTCAAGCCAATAGACCAAGGGTACATCTTATCCAGAGAAACGCTTGTGAAGTCAGCGTTGGAGTTTTTTTGAGCGGTGTTTATTGCATCGCTCATTCTGCCGCCCCAACCAGCAATGGCCCCGTCGGGTTGCGAAGTCATCCAGGTTGATTGCTGACTGTTGTGAGAAAAAAGTTTCTTAGGTCGACGTGCTGAGCGGTTCATGTAACGACTTCGCGTGAGCGGCTCGATCATCGGCCCGACATTGCCCACTACCGCCAAATTTCCGCTGTCATAGAGTTGCGCTAGTTCAGCATACTCCGGAGGAAATGCAAACTCTCGACCATCATCGATCTGACCAAGTCTTAGCAATTGCTCACGTCTACGGGGCGATGCACTGTCGTAAGCTGCGAGCAAAGGTTCTCTGACTTTTTGGAACGAACCGTACGATGGAATATCGTAAGGCAAGACAGAATCATGACAGTCTAGACCCCCGAAGTGAAATATACACACTAGCGCCTTGTAGTCTGCTGCGTTATCGGCAAACGCATTGAAGCTAGCCAAGCTTGTTCCAAATCCGGCTGCAGCGCCTAAACCCGATATCGAGTATCGCAAAAAACTACGTCGATCAATCATACGAAACTCTCTGACTCTTAACGTTGGACCAAATATTCTGGTGAAACTACGGTGAATAAAATCGCCGATTGAACGCGATCTCTCAGTTTTTCCGCACGACCCACGTCAGATAGCTGTATAGACTCTATTATACTTCCGACCCGAAAACGTGTAGCGTTGCTCATGGTGCCAGCGGTAAGCAGCAAGTCTAAATGATCGACTAATGCAGTAGTATCTTCAGCAAGTTGAATTTCCTCCACATAAGTCCCAATCGACCCAAATTCGCCTCTCTGCCATCCATCTCCAGGGTCACGATAAATCGCCGTACGCATATAATCAGCATATGCCACAATTGCCGAATTTGTGGTAATTTG
Organism: Pseudomonadota bacterium; assembly: GCA_039818185.1. Lineage (GTDB taxonomy): Bacteria > Pseudomonadota > Alphaproteobacteria > Caulobacterales > Hyphomonadaceae > Henriciella. Next base: position 124,100 of record JBCBUI010000005.1, on the reverse strand, counting down.
CATTTCCGGCGCGACAAATCCTGCAGACTCAAGTCGAGACCCCGGTACTGCGAAATCTGGATCATAAAAGTTAAACACTGACGGTGCCGTAAACGGTCGCTGCCCCAGCCTTCCTGGTTCCGCCATATCAAACAGTAGAGGATCTTGAAGCTTCCCGTCCACTATCATATCGACGCGAGGTATCCCAGACATTCGAGCCCAATGGGCAAATCGGACGAATGGCTCGCGGATTTTGCTCATTTCCGACTCACGAGTACTAGAAGGGCTAAGATACTCTTCATCAAATAGAATGGCGGCCCAAACAGCACTCAAATTCCCGCGACGGCCATCTCCGACGATATCTCCCGATGGCAGTTCATACCGGCCTGCATCAAATGTATCAGACACTCTTTTGATATAATCGGGAGATGGATTACTGGTCGTGAAACGTTGAATAAGTTGACGCGATATAAACGGGGCAACGTTTGGATGTTCGAACAAAACGTCCAAAGCTGCATTTATAGTGGCATTCCCGTCCCCCGAATCGGGGATTGTCCGCCCCAAAAACGTTTTGGAACCGCGGGAATGCATATCGTCATGCATCTCCATACGCGAAACCTGAGCATTTTGCGTTCGCTGGCGATAGTCTTTGCCGAAGCGCAATCCATCCCACCAAAGCCCCGTGAACACTTTTGCTAATTCAGTAATATCTTCGTTGGAATATGTCTCGATGGGGTCACCATTGATATCGAGCTTTAGCGACCCATCTTGGTTTAACTCGTAGAGTCCGATCGTAAAAAGCTGCATTACTTCACGAGCATAATTTTCGTCTGGTTGCGAGCCCATCTCCGCATCTGCTTTTTTGTTGCCCGCGTACGTCAAGTACTCACCCATCATTGGGCTGTAAGTGACTTCTTCCAATAGATCACGGAAATTGCCCAACGCGCCCTCTTGCAATATATCCATATACCGCGCGGTACCTTCTCCATCGTATGCGATAACTTCGTTCTCGACCGATATGACAAAGATCTGAGAGAGGGCATACGCCGCGCGCATTCGGAGCTGATCCTCTCCTAATATGGAATTTTCAAGGAATTCTGAAAGCGAGATTTTGTACTCGTTGGCGGAGCCGTTATTCGTCTCAAAATCTGCCCAACCTGCTTCGACAATTGAGCGCATCGGCAACTCAAGCTGCCGAATATACCAATCTGAATAACCAAGCTCGACAAGTTCATCGATAGATCCCGAAGTCGGCCCAAAAGTAGCGGCGATCAAAAAACGAGCAGCACTTTTTTGATCGAGCTCAACTCCTTCGCCCGGTTCCGCATCTCCATCTCCTTCGGCAGACGGGTCAGGGTCGGGGCCCGATGCGCCGCCCGGTTCTGGAATCGCAGAGGGCGGCATCGCTCCGTTACAGCATTCATCACTCGGAATCGAGCAAGCAGAAACAATCAAGCCAAGCAATAGTCCCGCAATCACCCGCACTCGTCCTTGCATATTCACGACATTCCCAATTAATACATTGATCGGAGATCTATGGCTATCAGAATCCCGCTAAAACACCCGGAAGATTAGAATTCAAATTTCACGATCACAGTTAACAATGACTGTGACAGCCCAGTATTTTTCGAGTCTTAGCTGTAGAGTTCTGTCTCTCTGTACACGGGCGAATGAGCGCCAAAGAATCGCTAGCATCAGCTGACGAAGCGCCACCAAGGCTACAAGCGAACACCCTGCTCAAACCACAAGGCGGCCGTATGGACTGCAAACTGCTAATTTCTCTGATATCTAGGAACTGTTGGGGTTTGAACTTGTCGCGCCCGAGGCGTTGCTAGTTGGTGAACCTGCGCCGCCTCCGTCACCGCCAGCGGCCGCCGCTAGCCCGCCAACCGATAAGATCACTCCGCCAACGACCAGGGGGGCGTCAGTCCGCATGGACAGGTCAACAGTGCTTTCAATCGCAACAACTTCGTTCGCCAAACCCTCACTTGCTTTCTCTGCGGCTGTCGGCTCTAAAACCGCAAAAGCGTCACAAAAGTCGTCGTCGAGATAGATGTCTTCTCCTGCGGGTAGCTCGAACTCGCAACCATCAAAAACGATTACTGCCTTTTCAGCTTCTCTAGACCGCAAAATATCTTCAGCTACAAGTTGCGAACCAGTTTCTAACCAATAGATGATACCGTCGCGAGACATAATCAATTCGCCCTTGTCCCCCGAATAACTCAAAACTTCCCCACGTGACTCCTCCGCCGAGGCGACACTAGCGAGAAGGCAACCGGCCATCGATAGAATCCAAAGTTTCAAACACTGCGTCCCTAGTCTTGCTAACCTTATAACGGCTATCAAACTGCGAGTCCATTTGTGATTGTGCAGTTAACCATAAAGTTGCGAACCCGTTCGCTTGTGTCACTACGTGGATAGGAACGAGACTAAACCGTCTTCAACATACATTGCCGAAAGGCGGCCTGACTCATAAGCTCCGGTGTCCAAACCGATTCGATTAGCTTTTCTCACAACTTCCGTTGATACTGTGTGTCCATGCACCACCACAAACCCATGATCTCCCGAATACTCTAGGAAAGGTTCTCTGATCCAACGCAAATCCCGCGCATCCTGTTTGTCGACGGGGATTCCGGGTCGGATGCCCGCGTGTGTAAAGAGAAAATCACCAAACACAACGAGCTCCAAAAACTCGCTCAAAAACTCTACATGGCTTTTTGGCACCGCAGATCGCAGAATATGCTCGAGTGCTACATCGCTTTGCCCCAAAAGCTCAGCTCTCGAAACACCATAGCTATCTGCAAAAGCATAGCCGCCATATTCTAGCCATTTCCTAATCAGGTGGGGCTCTCCCATCAAACCACGGACAGCCATTTCCTCGTGGTTTCCCATAATGAAGAGCGGTGTCACAAAATCTATCGGCAAGTCCATCAATAACTCAATCACACCTTTGGAGTCCGGGCCGCGGTCAATAATGTCACCAAGAAAAATCAGATACGTTTTAGTCTCATGTAGATAGTCATTATGAGCTTTGATTTTACTCAGGAGAGTTTTTGTTTCATTCAAACAACCATGCACATCGCCGATCGCATATGCCCGCTCATTCGCCTTTCCCCTAGGGGGGCGTCCGGCTTTCTTTTTCTGCGAAAACAACGTATCAGTCTCCTTGCTATACTTCGATGGTCTATCAGCATTGTCCAAGTCATGTATGCGTTTGTTAGGCGTCTGACAATTTTAACGGATAAGCGTTCCATTTCTGCACAAAAAAGCTCCTTTTCAGGCCAAAACAGTGTCATCCATGTCAAAAATGCAACGTTTCTCCAAAAAAAACTGTGCGGTTGATCTGAGAGCTTTACCCGTAGCAGAAGCTCGCTAAATGCTAGTCTCATCATAAAGGTGGGGACCTTATTGAATGAAACCTGAATGGTACGCCGTGGCAGTGAAAGCTCGCAAGGAACGCTATGTCCAGAACCAATTGCTTGCTAATGGGTATTTGGTGGCTTGCCCGCGTTATCAAAAGACTGTGCGGCATGCCCGTAACAAGAGGCACGTATTTGCACCGCTGTTTCCGGGTTATCTGTTCGTCAGGCTGAACTTAGAAACCGACAATTGGCGATTGGTAAACAGCCTGCCGGGCTCTATTGGCTTGATCAAATTTGGAGATCGGCCATCTGCTTTGAATATGCAGTTTGTTGAAGAATATATCTTGTGCATCGATGTGGGCGGATGCGTTTCGTTTGAGCACGAAATCAAACTTGGCGATCGAGTACAAGCGGTAGGTGGACCTCTTCACCAAATGCATGGTGAAGTAGTCGAGATGACCTGCGATCAACGTGTGAAAGTTCTGATGGAGGCATTGAATAGGAAGGTCGAAACAACCCTGCCCAGAAGGGCACTGGTAGTTGCGGCGTGAGGGGACAGAATGGAGTTTGTACAAACAGTTTCCGTAAGTGAACGGAGCGCCGCAAAATCGACTAAAGACAATTGGCTGGTAGACGCAGCCTCCAGAATTCGTTTTCAATTGGTAGGAGGCATTCTGTTCGCGGCGATCGTACCAGCCATTGTAAGGAATCAATTTGAGCGGTTTGGCGATCCGCTAATCAGCTACGAGCATTCTTTGATCGGCACTGTTTGTGCACTTTTACTCGGATACTTCGTGTTCCGGAAAATGACGGTACTACCTGGCGCGAGAGCGCTCGTAAACGTCGTCCCCGCCTTCCTGAGTTCATATTCCGTCGTCGTAGCTTTCTTCTTCTTAATGCGAATTGACTATAGTCGATATCAATTCTTGATGAGTTTTACGCTAGCATGTATCTGGTTTGCAGCCTTGTTGTTTATCTTGGGCAGATTTAGACGACCAGTATTCGGTATTTTGCCTAGCGCCCGGTCGCCGAAGCTCGAAGCCTATCGCGGAATTCGATGGTCAATCGTGAAGTCTCCAAAACTGCTAAATCGTTACCCCACTATGCCATTAATCGTTGATTTTCAGGCGGAGTCTTTGGACCCGGAGTGGGAGCGCTTGATCGCGGAGGAAGCCATAAAAGGGCGGCGGATCATAAGTGCTAGTCAATTGGCAGAATCATTAACTGGGCGCGTGGAAATTGAGAGTATCTCAGAAAACACCTTTGGACACTTGGCGCCCGACTCTTTGTATGCTCCCGCAAAACGATACGTCGATATATTATCATCGATTTTGGTGTTGGCGGTTTTTTGGCCCGTAATGGTGGCAACTGCGATAATAATTCGCCTGGAATCTCGAGGCCCGGCGATTTTCAAGCAAGAGAGAATGGGTTATCGCGGCAATACGTTTGTTGTTTATAAGTTTCGCTCGATGCGCGACAAATTAGAGTCGCACCAAGACCTCCAAGATGACAAAACTTTGAAAGACGATAATCGCATCACGACCTTTGGACGGTTCATTCGAAAAACGAGAATTGATGAGCTGCCTCAAATCTTAAATATCTTGCGAGGAGATATGAGTTGGATTGGTCCGCGACCCGAGACTATTCGACTCTCAACTTGGTATGAAAGCGAAATCCCGTTCTATCGTTATCGCCACATCGTCAGACCAGGTATTTCAGGCTGGGCACAGATTAAGCAAGGTCATGTTACTGAGGTTGAAGATATCCGGCTTAAGCTTGAGTATGACATGTACTACGTTAAACACTTTTCACTGTGGCTAGACCTCCTTATCGCCGTCAAAACGATTTCTGTAATATTCACAGGAAAAGGCGCGAAATGACGTCCGAACGTGACTATTTCTCAAGTTGAAAACGCAAAGTAAGAGATTGGGTGGGTAGCGGTTTCGGTATTTGCATCATTTGGTGTTTATTTACAAAAAGCACCTAAGCTTAGAATGATGTTTACTCGCTAGGACGGCCATCCGGTTAGTGCCCAACATTCTATAGTCGCGAGCAAATTCACTAGTTGGGTATTAGCCTTTCACCTCAGAAAATGGTCGACTTTGCAAGAATGCCCAACAAGTTGAGCTTAGGGGCTTTTTTGTGTTGCAAATACTCGATGAGGTGGTGATTACGAGTTGCAGGACAGTCGAAGTCTAGACTTCTTGAAGGAGTACGAGATTGATTGATCTCGTTTTTTAATATCGGACACATGTTTCTTGCGATACAGAGCTGGAAAATTGCCCTTGCCCCACCTCGAACGGATCAGAGAACCAATCGTTTATCGTTATCGAGCGACTGTTCAACTTTGCGCGTCGATGGGTTGCGTCTCGGCATTTCACCTGCGAAAATCGCGACGCAAATGGACATCAGGCAAGCGATTGCCGGCGTCCTTGCTGGGTAATCAACAATGCTGTGTAGTAGAACAACAACCAAAGCTATACCCGCACACTTTTGGAGATAATTAACTTCACGCGAGGTTGCTGAGTTGAATAAGGAAATCGTGCGCAAAGCGAACCAACCTATCGCCAATATCAGCAGGAGCAATCCAACCAAACCGCACTCCAAAAAGACTTGTAGAAACTCGTTGTGCGCTTTGGCAACAAACACAGAAGTAACGGTGGACGGATCTTCATACATCGGAATAGCACTTTCGTAAGTGCCCAGCCCGGTGCCAAACAGCCAGTGTTCACCAATCGCGTCAAAAGTCGCTTCCCAGATTTCGAAACGTGAAACTCCACTATCTCGCCATAGATCCAAGCCTAAGTTTTCAGCCACCGGGCTAACAGCGAGTATGGCGACTGACAAAATCGAGAACGCAATCAAAAAGAGAGTCACAGACTTGAAACCACGCGCGGTGCTGTGGCTGCGAAAAGCCATGAAAATAAGTGAGCTTGTCATGAAAAAAAGCGCGTATCCGGCTATAGAACCAGTTGCAAGAACACCCAAAATTGTAAATCCGAACCCAGTGATCACAACCACGAACACCGCGATAATGCCATCTTCGCCCCGCCAATTTGCGTTCAGTTTGCTAACAATAAACGTCCAGAACGGAAGCGACATTAATAGCAGCGTCGCCTGATGATTTACGTTGGAAAAGAACCCAACAGGTAGGCCACGGCTTGTAAACTCGTAAAAGTAGAGGTTGGAGCCTTGTCCGTTAATAAGTTGAGCACCACCTATACACGTTGACAAAAAAGCGAGCGAGCAAAACGCTGGAGGAATTACTTTAATCAATACCCGCAAACCAATTCTAACACACAAGAGCAGAGTAAAAATGGGGATTAGCGTATAGCCTATGGTTGCGATTGTGGCTTCTCGATCGAGACTGATCGGAAGACTTGGTAGATCTATGTTTAGACTGGCGAAACCCTCTACAAAGACGGATCGACCAGGGAGCAATGGCCAGACACTAGAAGGCAGAGGGATTATCTGGATAATTCCTAAGAGACCAACAACGATAAGGACGAATAAGGGCGTCCGATACGGTTTAATCGCTCGATTTTTGGGCCAGGTGGCGATCATTGCAGCCATGCCGATCCCGGCGATTGCCTGCAAAACTCCATGCGCAAATAAGCCTTCTCTCCCAGCTCCACCAAATAGGAGACAACAAGTCGAATAGCTAAGTAGAACGATAACAAGTGCGTACTTTCCAGACTTTCCAGAAATCCGATAGATCATGGCACTGAAAACGACTCCACAAATGATACCGAATGCACCCTTGTGGTGGATGTCTCCGGAAACGCACCAGGACGTCCATTAAGCACCAACTCTTGAAATTCACAATCCGCGGGACCAATCGATACTTCAGTCTGGAAGATCTGCCGTTCTTCGAAACGATCTAAAGCTATATCCAGTTCTGCTAAGACTTCGCGATTTTGCGCGCACCGTAGCACCCAGGTTAAATTTCCTCCAGACCCTGTGATCCTGCCCTCGGCTTCTGACCTGAGCACGTAGTCGCCCACGACCAACGAAATGATCTGGCTTGCGACGGTGACCGGCTTTTGTCCCCGATATCTGACGTACAGGCCACCGTTTTCTTGTAGCTCTGCCACTGCTGAATCCAGCTTCCAGTTAAAGGGCGCCTTCTCTGCCCTGTCTTGAAACTGATTATTGAATGGGTCGGTTTGGAGAACATCAGCATTCAGGTCCTCAAAAAAAATCCATGCATTTTGCGCCTCCAGATACCGATCATTCTTGATTAGCTTTTCAAGAAATTTAGTTTGAACCTCTGGGTACAAGTTGACTAGTTGGATGAGATCAACGTCAGTCCATGCGTTGTCAATCATTATAGCCATAATGCTATCGCCTGAATCTGGATGAGTCTTTAGATACTCGACAATGGTATCCCAGCCTTGAGTACTCAGAAAGACGCCAACTAAGGCAGAGTTCAGTGTAGACCGATCGATGGTATTTAGAGCATACAAAACCTCATACTCGGCAATCAAATCATCAAAGGAGCTCGTTTTGGCTGCGTGGCTGAAGCGATACAGCCTCGCTGCTAGACTGCGCGGCTGTCGGGACAGTATTGCGGTGGCGAGTTCATTCGCTTTATCGACTTCACGATTTGCAACGGATAAAGACAACGCTGTTTCAAATGGTAAAGGGTTTAAGGGAGAAATTTGCGCAAGCTGGTCCTGCAAATCGCCAATATCTTGACTGGACGCTCCAGACAACGAAGCCAAAAGCTTTTTCTCTAGTTCGTTTTCGGCTAGGATTCTCATGACCGGAGCGCCAAGTTCGCGACCGTTTAATATTTCAGATCGCTGAACTCCAATACTCCACGCGGCTATCGATGCACCGATAGATCCAACGCATACCGCAAGTTTCAATAGCCAAAGAGTCAGGCCCACTTTTCGGTTTCGTCTTGAGTTGAAGGCTTGTCAGCGGCTTCGATTAGCACTTTCCGCATTCGGTCCTTTTTGCTCTTGGTAGCGATGTAAGCCGTCGCATCATTCCCATAGGCATGGTAGTAATACGAGTACTCATAACCTTGTTTTCTAGGATCAAACTTCGACAATATGGTCCCGAGTATGTTTGTACGCGCTTCATGCAAGTTCGATAAAGTTCGTTTAGCTGATGGAGTACGAATTTTTCCGGATTGAATAACCATCATTACCGCGGATACGACTGACCCGAGACGCGGACTATCTGCGAAACTCATTACCGGAGGCGAATCGATTATCACGACATCGAATGCTCGCTCAGCCTCCTGAATAATCTGCCGCAATCGGGGCCCTGAAAGTAGCTGCGCCGGATTCGGAGGAATAACGCCGCTCGGCAAGATTGATAATCCATTCGTCTTTGATTGAACTACGTGATCGACGAGAAGATCTCCGCTCGTAAGCAGTCCGGAGAGGCCTTTGGACTCATCAGAATCGATCACGAAAGACGGTTTTCGCATATCGCCATCAATTATAAGGACCTTTTTCCCTCCCAGGGCGAGCACACTTGCTAACGCTACAGTAGTCGATGTTTTTCCTTCACCCGGTCGAGTACTTGTTATCAAAATGGAACTTGGCATGCCTTCAGAGCTCGAAAACTCTAGCGCTGCTTGGACCGATGCGAAGGCTTCGGAAGTAGTGGATTTTGGTTTATTGAGTACTTCTGAAACTATGTCTGTTTTCGATGGCACTTTTGGAACGACGCCCAAAACAGTTAGTCCGAGTTTGTTTCGAATATCGTCCGGAGTTTTGATTGTATCATCGATAAAATTCAACAAGAACGCGAGACCCACCCCGAAGCCGAAGCTCAATACAAAGGCTTGTAAAAGTGACCGATTCAAGTTCGGCTGAAAGGGACGGCCGGGAACTAAAGCGGGATCAACCATTGAAACATTGCTTGAGCCGACACCGGAAGCTATTGATACTTCCTTAGACCGTTGCAGAAGTGCTTCATATTGAGATCTTTGGGTTTCAACTTCGCGCTGTAAGATGCGATATTGAATTCGGCGACTGCGCTCATCTTGAAGGCCAGTTCGCAATTCATTGACCCGGGATCTTAAAGACGCCTCACGCGCCAAAGCGGCCTCATATTCGGCACGCGCAGTGTTCTCAACTGATCTACCAATAATCTCAGTTTCTTGGATTATTTCTGCGTTTACCGAGTCTATTCGAGTTTGCAGTCTCTGCATATCCGGATAATCGGGTTTGAATCGCGATGATAACTCTTGATAGTCGGCCATCAACGTGGACCGGAGTTCTTTTAATCTGCTCAGATTTCCACTTTGCAGCAGGTCTAATGATGGGCCCGAAGCTGAGGCCGAGAGGTATTTTTGCTCGGCTTCTATACGCGCGCCCTCTGCCGCTGAGAGTTCATTGTTTAGGGAAACAATAGAGTTTTCATCCAACGTCGCCGCGCCGTTGCCAATATCGAGTAGATTTTGTTCCTCAGCATAAAGAACTAATTTGCGCTCAGATTCTTCAAGCGCCGTCTTTGCGGCTAACAAGCGATCATCGAGAAACTCCCTTGCAAAAGCCGTGGTGTTATATTTCCTCTCCAAGTTTGACTGGATGAAAGTCTCGACCATCGCGTTGGCTATCCTAGCCGCCTCGCGAGGATACGGACTCACATATGAAACATTAACGAGTCGCGAGTTGCCGGCGGGGGCCACGCGAATTCCTCTAACAACCCTGCTGGCTGACTGTCTCAACCTGACTTCTCGAGGGGCATCTGGGTTGGCGTATCGTGGGTCGTTAGTCAAATCCAAATCTTCTGCAACTCGTTCACCCATGAAGCGACTGCGGATCAAGCGAAATTGAGTCTCCATATATGGCGCGTCAGCGACAAGCGATGGCCCGACATTAGTTCCCTCAATAATTTGAACCTCTTCTCGCTGAATTTCCATGGTCGCCGTGGCGGAATATAGAGGCACGACGCGCAACGTAAGAGCGAAAGAAGCCACCACTCCGGCAATGGTGATCGCTATAATCATCCATTTTCTTTGCAATAGTATGCGGACTATCGCCCAAAAATCGAATTGTTCGGTTTCGGGTTCGTCATAGTAACCCAATTCGTTTGGATAAAGGAAATCGTCGCGATCCGCATCGCGCAATGCCACCACACCTTCAATGTTGCGTCTTCTTTGAACAGAAAAATCACTATATTCATTCGGCATAAGGATAATCCTATACGGTTGGCCCTATTAGAAGGCCAGAAACAACGCCACCAGAGGCAATGAACGCAGTACCTCGCCATAGGTGCGGCGGGCCTCGGACCCATCCACAACAATAATATCGTTGCCGAAAATCTCGGGATCATCTGCCTTACCGTTTCTGATAGCTGTAAGGTCAAACGACGCGCTGTGCCGTTCTCCGTTAATCTGTCGAAAAACCACGACACGACGCGGATTGGCGCTCTCGGTAGGTCCCCCGCCCAGCGCTACAGCCTGCAGAAGTGTCATACTCCCCGTGATGGACACTTGGCCTGGACTTTTAATCGAGCCATCCAAAGTAATTCGGCGGCCAACGCTCTCGATGACATTTACAGTGACGCTCGGGTCTTGAAGGAAATTCTCTTCATAAAGATTTTCAATTTCATTACTTAAATCCCCAGGTGTTCGTCCCAAAGCCGGCACCAAACCGATTAACGGCAGCCTGACATTGCCGTCGAAATCGACTTGATATGTTCCGTTCAGCTCATCGACGCCAAACACAACAACTTGCAGCGTGTCCATCTGTCCGATTCGAAGGTCGCCGACTGCCACCGAACTGGTCGCATCCGGTATCGAAAGGGTCTCGAAACTACCGTCGCCATTCGATGACGCACAAGCTGCAAGTACTAGCGCGCTCGCCACCAAAAAGAAATTTAAACCGATACGCCACATGTTATCACCATACGTCCCTGTTAAACTGTTAAGCTGAATTTTGGGGTACTTCAAGCAGCTTCACCAGTAGTCGCGAGTAGGTCGAGAAAACCCGATGGAACCCTCCTTGGTGGACCATTCAAGAAACGCGCCACTATTAGTGATGCACCGATGATACTGCCGACGGAGCCGGCCGATAGTGCACAACTGCTCAACTAACCGCAGAAACAGTTTGACTCTCTCCAGCTTGAGCAACGTATAAGTATGCTCAGACTGGCGGCGGGATAGGAATTGGCCGGATGCTGAGCATCGAGTCAATTCTCAATCGGAGCGGGGGACTAGGCTTTGAAACAACAGGTTAACATCAACGAACCAGTGCTCTCAGCTTATGGGGTTTCGAAGAATTGCAAGCAGTTGAAAAGTTGGCCGGATCGCTATGACTCCTAAGGCATCGATCGCACAGTATGAATTTCGACAAGATGCGACCGCGAAACTTCTGTTATTGACCACCAGAAGAGTGTTCTCTGACGATCAAATTAGGGCAATTCGTCAATTGGCAACTGAAGTAAAGGATTGGGATTTTTTTGTGGAAACTGCCGCAAAAAAATTCTCCATCACTTTTGCCTACAACGCTCTCAAGATGCACGCGTCTGAAATCGTGCCAACCGAGGCGGTGGAGGCTCTTGAAAAAAGTTCGCGCCGCAGCACTCTGGCTGCGATGAGAGTCGCCGCAGCGTTTATCAACTTTCACAAGAAGTGTATCGAACATTCGGGCATCAAATACGCCTACCTTAAAGGGATTGCACTGTCTTGTCAGTTTGACCGACCGTATCTCGATCGGTTCTCTCGCGATGTCGACGTACTAGTCGATTCAGATGATATACAGGTGCTGGTGGATACGGCCCTTTCTAAAGGGTATCAACTCTTAAGCGACTCCAATAGCAAAGAGATTGCGACGAAACGGAGCGATATCGAATTCATCGCTCGTCATTCGCCGGTTGTACTATTGAAAAGCCCCGAATTTGTTCTTATTGAGGTGCACCGCAAAATGGGAAAAATGAGCGTCTCTTTTGATACAAAGAGTGCCATTGATGAAGCGGTGGAGGTTTCTTTTTCTGGAATCACCATAAGAGCCCTCGAGCCGACGCTTCACTTTGTATACGTTTGTTATCATCACTCGCGACATTTTTGGTCCCACCTTCATTGGCTGTCTGATCTGCACACCATGCTGGTCCATGAAGACGTAGAGCGGCAACGAGCGCTAACTCTAGCATCGTCGTTAGGGATAAAGCCAAGTATAGAAGCGGCCTATGATTTTAATGAGCTTATCGGTGCCCCTGATTCTTGGGGGAAAATTGATTACACGGCAACTCGAGGCGCTCAGTTTCTGCGTGTATGTTTGATAAATCTCGAAGGAGGGCGGGAGCTGGAGTACCAGCTCCGGGAAAGCAAAACTTTGGGCGAGTTTATTTCCGCCTGGCAAATTTCGCCGGGACGCTACTTTTCGTTTTGGCGCAACTCATGGGCTACTCGAATTAGACCAAGCGTTGCGCAGCACATGAAGTATCAATTTCCGCGCTACTTTCACTGGATGTATTGGGCAGAAAATATATTGATCCTTATGAAAAATAGCATAGCGCATCTGCCTCTTCAGATAGCTCGAGTTTTTCACGCACGAACATCAATGAGAGCATCTGAAGAAAAACGCATCGAAGGAGACGATGCTCATGAATAAGATCGCCCAAATTGGATTCATGTGGCGAACGATATTCATGCTGTTGCGACGAGCCGCTCCGGTCATTAGCTCTTTCGTCTTTATCATTACGATATTAGAAGCTTTCGTGAGCATAGCAGTTCTTTATGTTCTGAAACTCTTGGTTGATACGATTTCGACCGAACTCTCACCTCAGGCCTCGAACAGCACCTCCGGTATAATCCAAATACTAATGCTCACGGGCGGAGTGATTCTTTTCTCCGTTTTCTTTCAAAGCTTGGCGAGAATCCTTAGAATGCGACAAGGACTTTTAGTGAGAGATCACGTGGACAAAGAGATCCACGATCGTGCGATCTCAGTAGGTCTAAAATTCTATGAAAGCCCAGCCTACTTTGATGCCCTCTCTCAGGCGAGGTCTGGCGGAACCAACCGACCAGCTCAAGTCGTCGCCAATGCTATAACATCCGTGAGGGGCGTAATCATACTCATCGCAATTTTCGTGCTGCTGGCAAATATCGAATACTCCCTACTCCCGGTTTTAGCGATCCCCATTATACTCGCATTGCTAATCAGGCTGTACTTCACGCGAAGGCTATTCAACTGGAGAATGTCACGAACCCAAAAAGAGCGACGTGCGTATTATTTGGATTCACTGATGACCCAGGAGTACCACGCAAAAGACTTAAGACTAAACCGCATCGGTTCATTTCTGAGAGATCAGTATCGCGCCATCAGATTGTCTCTTAGAGAAGATGAAATTAATATCGAACAGAAACGACTACTAACTGAATTCGGTATTTCAACTATAGGTGCGATCGTATTCATCGGCGCCAGCGCGTGGTTGTTACAAGATTCCCTGCAAAATGGCCGGCCTATCGGCGATGTGGTTTTATTTGTATTGCTGTTGAGAAGAGCTGAAGGGGCCGGAAGTGAATTCATCAACAGCGCATCTCGTATCGTTGATGATCACCTTTATCTTCATCGCTTGATCGACTACCTAAACGTCAAACCGGAGATTGCAGTCCTAGATTCACCTAAAGCAATCCCGCAGCAAATTAAAGCCGGCATCGAATTGTCAAACGTCTCGTTTAAGTACGTTGACGCCGATGAGTATGCATTGCGCGATGTCTCGCTGACACTTAAGCCCGGTCAGATCGTGGCCTTAGTTGGTGCGAACGGGTCGGGAAAGACAACGTTGATCAAAATTCTCACAAGACTGTACGATCCTACTAACGGGATCGTTTCGCTTGATGGAATTGACGTTCGACAATTCAATCCGGATGATTATCGGCGCTTACTTAGTGTCGTTTTTCAAGACTTTGCCCTATATGCTGAAACTGTTCGGGACAACATTCATTTCGGGGATGTAAATTTGCATTTCGACGAGAACCGCGCTGTTACGGCAGCGAAATTCGCTGGCGCAGACGAATTCATTTCCAAGCTTCCAAACGGGTACGATACCAAGCTAACTAAAATGTTCGACGGGGGACACGATCTGAGTATCGGGCAATGGCAGCGATTAGCATTGGCGCGAGCTCTTTACCCAAAGTCCAAGTTCTTAATCTTGGATGAACCTACGAGCGCTATGGACCCGAAAGCGGAATTTGACCTTTTTGAGAATTTCAGGTCTCGAATAAGAGGTAGAGGTGCGCTGATCATCAGCCACCGCCTCTCAACCATACGAGAAGCTGACTACATATATGTTCTGGCTGACGGAAAGATTGCCGAAAAAGGCACGCATGAAGAGTTAATCGCGGTTGAGGGGCGATACGCTCGTTTATTCGAGAAGCAAGCGAGCCATTACAAATAATGGAAGTTCCATTTTCACTATTAGGAGTATGGATTTTGATTGAACTAGATCATGGTTCAAAGAATTTTTATCACTTGATCTAGCTCCGAAATCCGATCAGGAACATAGAGACGTTTCACTTTTCCAGAGGCTGCCAAAGCGGTGGTGGTATTAAACAAATTTCGCCGCTCCTTTCGGCTCATCTCCCTATCGGCAAATCTTGCAATATAGCTATATCGCAACAAAATGCGTATCGAGTCTTGCAATGAATTTTGTTCAACCTGCATATGGGAGGCTCTGTGTAGCTCATAAATTCCCCCAACTGGGACTGAATCTAACGCAAGTTGCGTGTCTAGTAAAAATTGATTCTTCGGAAACTCATTGATTGGTGGAGGACGCACACGACCGAGTGATTGGTCCGAGTGATACAACGCTTCATCTGAAAGCTTCATCTGCGGATAACCTAACAAAGCCTGTTGCTCGTTAGACACAACTAATAAGTCATCGGTTAAGAATTCCACGTCCCTGTTTTTCAATGACATTGCCGCCAGAGTAGATTTGCCAGCGCCCTTGTCGCCAACAAATCCATACGCTTTTCCTTCGTGAATGATTGCGCTGCCGTGTAATATGAACAGGCCTCGCAAATGAAGCAACACCGCAAGGACCGGCCCCAGGAGCGGAACAGCAAGAAAGTCGACCGACGCACTCGCAGCGGGCTCCACGAAGACCGTAGCATCTCCTTCGATCACGAAAGCCCCAACAACGGGAAAGACAATCACTTGCCGATCGTCGGAGAATATGAAATCAGGCATCGCCTTGGGATGTAACAACCCGAGATCAGCGTACTTAATTGTTACATCGACCCGCGAGTCATCTCGGCACGGGATTAACTCCTTAATCTCGAACTCAGACGAGATTGTCAGACCGTATACTCTATATTTATAGGATCGATCAGCTAGCATGAATCTCCAAATCGCCCTTTCGCTTAGATTGATATTCATCAATCATGTCGAACCACAGAAGTAAGTTTAAAGTGGTCCAAACATTTTGATGTGCAACTACGCGAACTTGTCTCTTGTCGTTGTGCAAATCGGAGATTGCCGCCGCAAAGACACCCCGATCCACGTAGTTATACACTCTATGATTAGTATCGATCGCGTAGTGTCGTATCTGCTCAGAGCTCGATTGAAAACTTCGGATATGAGCATTTGTAAAGTCAAATTTGGAGGTTCGCTTCGAAACCAATGGAGGAAGGCGATCCCCCATAACCGACCTTATCAGGCTGCGAGGAACTCCGTTTTTCAATTTCTCGTCCGCTGGAACTCGAACACAATATTCGACTACCCGTTGATCCCAGAATGGATACTCGGGTCGTAGGCCTCTGCTCCGAAAATGGCGGTACAGTGTTTCGAAAGCTTCTGTCTGAATAGGGGCTGATAGAATCGTTTCTATATAAGACCGCTCATTCGGATGATTGGACGGCTTAACACTATTGGAGAGACGTTGGGCTTCCATGGACGCTGAATGAATCTCGAAGTTTGACCTCAAAAGGCGCTGTGTCTCCCCAACATTTTTCGGCTTACCCAGTAACCACGGATAGACTATTCGCGAAACGCGTGCCAACACACCTCGCCCCTTTAAGGCGTGCAGCCCAATTAAGTTGCTGAATGGTTTGATTTCGGTATGACGCGCAGCGCTGATCAATTCTCGCATCAACGTCAACCATTTGCCATCGCTTGCGAGTTCGTAGAAAAGCATTATCCCGCCGCTAGAAATAACTTCGTCTCCACCGTGACCATCCAATACTGATTTGAATCCTAGCTGCTCAATTCTTGCCAACGCTTGATCGTGAATTGGGGCTCCAGACCCATGTAAGGGCCCCCCTTGAATGCGGACTAAGCGATCAATCTCCGAGACGGCATCGTACTCTTCAGCGTTGACGAAGTGAGAATCGAATCCACCTTGTTTTAATACGTCATCGATGAACGGGCGTTCGGATTCATCCGGAAAACTCTCAAAAACCAGAGAAACCGTGGGGAATGATGCCTCAAAACTTTTCTGGAATTCATCTCGCGCCAAAATTGCTATAGATGAGGAGTCTAAACCACCACTTAGCATCGCCACGCTGGAATGGCCTTTTGTTCTTTTTGATGTCGACAGTTCTAAAGACCTCGATAGATCGGAGATTTCGAAATTTTCTAAGGTGTCTCCAACCTCCGAGAGCGACCAATAGCTTCGGATAGTTAGATGACCGTCGCACCATCTCATACAGGCCCCTGGTGGCAATCGCTTCACACCTTCAAATGGGGTACATTCCTGATCGGAAACAGATCCAATTATATAATCTACAATCCATCGCTCATTCACCACTGGCGGTGAGGATTGTACCATCGCAACAGAGATAAAGTCGGAGGAGAACGTTATACCGTCTCGGTGGACACTGTATGCGAATGGCATTTGTCCGAAACGGTCACGTCCACAAAAAAGTGACCTTTCTTCTATATCCCATATGACGAAAACAAATTCTCCAAAGAGGTGGTTTACGAGCGCTTCGCCCCAGCGCTTGTAGGCGAACGCTATAATTTTCGCTGGGCTGAGATCCATTTTGGAAATACCGAGCACGCTCTGCAGCTTTTTGGGATTGTCAAGTCGGCAGCAAGAGATAACACAAACCCGATCATCGGCATAAAAGTCTTGGTCCTCCGGGCGACGCCTCACTAGGAGGTCGACACCACGATCGCTAAAACGTTCTGACAATATGTGATGCGGTGCGACGATATAGGAGAGCATTGATCGTGTCGCGCCGGGTTTGGGTTGCCCCTCTTCAGAAGTGACTATTCCTGCAAAAGCGGTCACGACACTACCACTGACTTCATATCGGTGATAACTTTGTACGCCTCTAAGTCAGTCGGATTTCCTCCTAAAATCACGTCACCTTGGAGCAACACCCAAGCATGGGCCTTGAGCATGCCGTATTCGTCAGATTTCACTCCTATGCGCATCACGGTCTCTAACCCGTATTGGGCGAGCAGGCGCTGAGTCGATACGGATTGAGCTAAACAAAGTGCGCCAGGGACAAACTTTGCAACACGCTCTACGATTCTCGCTATACGAGCTGGGTTGACACTTTCGTTTTCCCGCGTCGCTTCTACCGGCGCGTTTGCGAAGTATTTATACCCTCGTGTGGAGAGCTTTATCCTCACGAAGGCAAGCGTAAGCCATATAGAAACATACAAATGGAGACTTCGTCCGCGCGCAAAGATATGGTCAGGAAGCGCTTTCATCACTTGAAATCAGAAAACCTTTAGACTCCAGAGACTCGAGCAAACTCACCACATCGTCCCGACAATCTTCCGCAGCGACATCGAAACGGTTCGCCAACTCGTTACAAATTTCTTCCAACGTCGAGGATTGCTCCAGTTGAGCCCAAATAACAGCGCCGGTTTTGTTCAACAAAAAATACGTGTTTGAATTGGCGTCCAACAACGCCAAGCCGGAGTCTACCTCTGTTTCAAAAACAGAATTGGATGGACGCTTATGCTTCATGATCACATAATGAAGCGGCAGCGACCTATAATCAGGGCGCTGCCGATACACCTTACAATTACTCTAGCGACTAGCTATGAGAAGCAAGTTTGGACGAAGTTTGGATCGAAATCGTCACCTTGAGTTTTGCTGAAGTCAATCTGAGAACCGCAACCTGTGCCCTGTGTGATTTCTTCGAATGAACCAACTTCAGTCAAAGTTGGTGTCTCGTACTGCATTTTTTTGTCCATGGTAGTCCCCTTTCGGATATCGATATACGCGTCTTATACTAAGGCTTACGAAATTCTTCGGCCTTTGGTAGTAACCAGATACCGAGATTATCTTCCAAATCAACCCAGAAAGTTCGTTTACAGCCATTTTTGTGCGATTTTCTTCCCTCACAGATAAATTTGCAACACGCTGCGTAAGTTTCAACCAACGGTGATGAAAACATACGCCTCGACCGATGGGCAGAGGAAAAAATTCGGATACGACTGAAGAAGCAGAGCGATCGACTTTGAACTGAGTGTGAGCCGCGCACCCCAAACTGGAAGGAATCAGGCGCCAGAACGACCAAAAATCAAGCACATCACTTTTGGGACAGCGATTGGTATAATGCCTCGTCATCCGAGTAGCGAATTGCTACACGGTCCAATAGATCATGCGTCAACTCTACCGTGCTATGCGAGTTTTGCGCCGAGGCATTTCGCCGTTTTGCTTCGATTTTTGTTCCTGTCTTCTTGGCCAACCAGTCAAACATGTCCTGCATGTCTTCCAGCCTCCAAAGCTTGTCAACCAGTAGCGCCCCTGAGGAATGATGGACATGCCCAAACTGAGAACGCCAGTGCGTATCACTATGTCTATCCGGCATTATTTCAACGAGTGAAACAAAATCTGATATAGAGATTTCTTTCACGCCTAGAAGTCTTTCCAACGGTCTCCGGTAGTTGATCAAATTCTTTTGATAATTAGTACGCTCGATTTTCTCCCGAAAGGCAGACAAAACCCTGCTATGTGGCGACCTGACCAGCGAGAACTTAAAGGAGTTCACGACAGGCTGTGCAGTGAGGTCAACAATCTCGTTTAAGGAATGCGTGTCATCGTTCGAGTCCTCAAAATCAGCAAAACTCGCTTTAAATGTATCTCGCACGCTGCTGTAGCCAACCTTATGAATCGGAAAATATATCACATCTGCCGATCGCACATTGATACCTCGACGAGTCATCGAGCTGGGATCGAAAGATGGCAATACGAACGCGGGGAATTTCCACCCCGCCTCATCCGCACTCGCCCAATCTCTGTACCAGGCACTTCCGTCAAAAACCAGTGCGGTATTTTTTGGAGCTTGCAGTGGTGTTCTGAATTCTCTTTTGCGGACTGAACCGAACCAAGAGCGCGAAACGTCACCAAGATTTACAGTACCGACCACTCTGTTAGTTACTGCATCGCGTTTTGAGTACTTTTTTATCGCGCTTTTGACTGATTTGAGTATGGATCCCGCAGGCAATCTGTTCACGAGGACAACGTCCAGGTACTCTGGGACTTCGTCCAATTGTTCGATAAACTGGACATCTGACAGCGGACCACTAACGGGCATTTCCATTAAGTCCTTCGTTGTATTCTGAACTCCACATGCTCAGGACCGCCCGAAGCTTCTGGATTTACGTTCTGAAATGATGACACGAACTGTATGGAAGTACCAGCGTTTGTAATATGCATACTCAAATCCAGCTCGGCCGTCTAAGCATCCCAGCCTGATAACGTAGGTATAAAAAAAATAGAAAACGGCAAACCACGATTTCTCTATATTTCTATACTTGAAAGTCTGTCTGAGCGTAAGTTTTCGGCGATCCCCGTTTGAGTCTTGTGTTAACTCCAAATACCGCGAAGCTTCC
Organism: Pseudomonadota bacterium; assembly: GCA_039818185.1. Lineage (GTDB taxonomy): Bacteria > Pseudomonadota > Alphaproteobacteria > Caulobacterales > Hyphomonadaceae > Henriciella. Next base: position 103,993 of record JBCBUI010000005.1, on the reverse strand, counting down.
CACTTAGCGTAGTCTATGTGCCTTATCAAAAACCGGTCCAATCCTCTAAAGTCACGATGGTCAACAGGAGTATGTAATTCACCAACCTTACCGTCCAGAATGGGGTGTTCATGCACTTCCATGTCCAAACCACTCCATGCGTCCTCATCAATCCGCTCGTATCTGCCTGCAGATCTTTTGAAACAGGCAAGTTTACGCTGCGGAACGCCAAACCGAAGCCGTCGTCCAAGAAAGTAGTTGGTATAATTCATCCAGAATCCAACGCATTCCGTGTTCTGAATCGCCGCCTGCAGCTCCTCAACGAATCGATCATCGACCACTTCATCGGCGTCAAGAAATAGAACCCAATCGTTTTTTAATGAATGATGATCGAGAATCCAATTTCGTTTCTTCGGAAACTGACCATTCCAGTCGAAGTTCACTATTTCTGCATTCATCTCTTCAGCTATTTCAAGCGTTCGGTCCGTGCTTGAAGAATCTACAACGACGACCTCAGAAAACTTTCGCAACGCCTCGAGGCAATGTCGGAGATTCAGCTCCTCGTTTTTGACGGGAATGACTACGCTGATTGGTATGGGCATTTTAGTCTCGCGATCTTACTACAGAAGCGGGGTTTCCAGCAACGATAACGCGTTCCTCCACGTCACGGACGACGACGCTGCGAGCCGCGACAATCGCTCCAGCACCGATCTTCGTATCTGGACCTATGAACGCGTCCGCGGCGACCCAAGCAGATTCTCCAATGTAGATCGGTGGTTTCAATAATGGAAAAGATATATCTTCATAGTCATGTGTGCCCGCACAGATATGCGCATTCTGCGAGATCGTAGCATTATCGCCAATGGTAATTTGGCCGAGCGAATATAGCGTAACACTGTCACCGATGCCAACGCGATCGCCGATGAATAAGTTCCAAGGAACCGTAATCATAACCGTTGGGTGAATGCGAGTGTCGACCCCGATTTTCGCCCCAAAAAAACGCAAGACTACGCGGCGCCAAACCCAAAACTGACGAGGAGACCACGCAAAAATTGGACCGCGAAAAATTTCCCATAGCAGCCGGCCAGTGAGTTCCTTTCGGCTCCACTTTATCGCGTTTCGGTTTGCATCGACATCAATCGATTGGGGCATGATTATTCTCTTTAGACCTGCGTCACTCTAAAGTTCTCTCAAACAATCATACGCCGGTCTGCCACGAAACAGATTTTGACGGATTGCTCTAAAGAGTTGCCGCGTGAAACGGTCTCGCTCATACCCGTTGAGGTGAGATCTGTCTTCGAGTTCATAAGAGCGCCAGTTTTCAATTTTGGTAAAATGAATTGCGGGTACATCAAGAATATCGGGCAACTGCTCCCAAAATAGTTCAGGCGGCCAATTCCTCTTTTCGTTTGTCCATCGCATCTCGTCGACAGGCATACGAACGAAAACGACCTGCCCTCCTCGGCGCTCAAACTTATTTACGAGATTTGCATAATTGTTGTAAACTCGCTCCAGCCATTGACCAACGTCTTCGGAACTCGGTTTATTGGCTTGCTCTGTGATACGTTCCGCTTGAGATCGAATGCTATTCAAAATCGCCGGATCCATCAGGTCAAAGTTTGTGTACTGGGAGCGATCAGGAAAGGTCTGCACGTGAAATGGCGCGGGCAAGTCGCGCTTGAGCAACAAATTACCATATAACCGAACCGAACTTCCATAAGGAGTAACTGAACGCAAATTCTGCTCCAGAACATTTCGCAACTTACGATTAATTTGCGCCTCGAGACGAAAGCCGGATGAATAAACGTCGACAAAATCACTTTGTCCACTGGCACTCTTGGTAATAGTCGCTTCAGTTTCTGAGATCACCACCAATCCCTGAAATTCGGAATTCAAAACTAAATGCTGAAACGCTGGAAACGCGCTTCCTCGACCAGACATCGCTAACTGCACAACGGGCAGCGCGTCACACTGTTCACGCAATAATTGAGTATCAACATTAGTCTGCATTCTGGATGCACCGAGCAAAACAATGCCTTGCTTTTCGATTTCGTCAATGCGACTTCGCTGGAGCGCCCAAAGATCCGCATCGCTGACGACCGTTGACGGATGCCCTGCAATTCTGAGTAACGTCTCATTGATGGTTATACCGATCAGTGCTGCGCACGCAGCGGCCAACCAAACCCAAGTCCAACCGACTTCTGCTGGACACTCCGATTGCGCAAATTTCATCTCAGCCACGAACGTAGTCTCCACATTTCGCTAGATACTCAAATTGAGTAAATTTTACTGTTTAGCATTCGCATGCAAACTAAAATTGGAAGTAGATGAATGCCCTGTCCGCGGAAGGTGTCGTCGCTATCATCCACCAAGCGAAACCGATCAAAACACCCAATACACCAGATGGCAAAGCCGAAATTTTATCAGAGATTTTCGATTGATCTCTATACATCCATTGAGTGGCCACCAAAGCAAAGAAACCTGCAGTGACAATTATGAGGCTATCCAGCGAAACCACAGCGTGCCCGGCGGATTGCCCGAACATCGCGGATAAGATTATCAACATGTCCTCAAAATTTTTCGCTCGGAAAGGTACCCACGATACGACCACGAGAAACAGAGTCACAAAACCTATAAGAGACTTGTTGAGAATTGCAGTTGAAGCAAAAAATCCTGGAATACGCCGTCTTAGTAGACGCTCTATGATCAAATAAAATCCATGCAATGCCCCCCAAAAAACGAAGGTCCACGCCGCACCATGCCACAACCCTCCAAGCAACATCGTGATGAATAGATTGCGATAAGTTGCGATTCTGCCACGCCGGTTGCCACCCATAGAAATGTACAAGTAGTCCCTTAGCCACGTGGACAGGCTTATATGCCATCGCCGCCAAAAGTCTGAAAAACCCAAAGCTGCATATGGCGCATTAAAATTGTCCGGAAGGCGAAATCCAAACATCAACGCGATGCCTATTGCAATTATGGAATAACCTGCAAAATCGCAAAAAATCTGACCCGTAAACGCCAATACCCCGGCCCATGCTGACGCGAAACTAGGTGTCATTGTCATCGCGAACATTTGATCTGCAATAGGCGCAAACAAAGCATCAGACAGGACTTGTTTGTAGAAAAGTCCAACGGTCACCAATACACCGCCCCATCCTAAATTGCTGCGAGTTAGCTTTTTAGGAACCTGTAGCTGGGGAATGAAATCCCGGGCCCGAACAATAGGCCCGGCGACCAGTTGAGGGAAAAACGTCACGAACAGCGCAAAATCCGTTATTGAACGCGTCGGCTCTATTTTTTTTCTGAATACGTCGATAGTGTAGGATAGCGTTTGGAAAGTATAGAAAGAAATTCCAACAGGAAGAATAATCCCGAGTTCTGGCGGAATGTATTCAACGTTCACTTGAGCAGCCACTTCTACGAAACTCTGTAGAAAAAAATCACCATACTTAAAGAACGATAGCATTCCCAAATTTGAGGTCAGGCTCACCAGAAGCCAGAACTTTCGGAGACTATCGCGGACGGCTTTCGCCATTTTCAATGCCGCAAAGTAGTCAACCAGGGTTGAAATCCAAATGAGGATTACAAAAGGTGGGTTCCATGCCGCATAGAACAAATAGCTCGAGACAATGAGAACAGTTTTTCGCGTTCGCCAATTCCTGCAAAGTCCGAACAGTCCCAGCACCAAGATTAGGAACACCGCGAAGGTAAGGCTATCAAATCGCATCGAGCTTTAGCCTATTTCATCTTGTTCGAGAACAACCGCACAGCAAATCATATATTTCGGAAGCACGCTGCTCGATAGAGTAATTGCGTAACACGTTGGTGCGCCCTATGGCACCCATTCGCTCACACAAATCAGCGTTGTTAGCTAGTTCTGACAAACGATTCGACATTTCTTCGAAGTCATATTCCTGCACAAGATAACCGTTCTCGCCGTGCAGAATTTGTTCGGGAATACCATTATGGTAGGTTGAAACCACAGGTAATTCCAGCGCTGAGGCCTCGGCAATTGAAATACCAAACCCTTCTTGGTCTCCCGAATATGGTGTGACGCTGTGCTGGGCGTAGATCCAGTTTTCACGGACTATTTCCAGTGCAGCTCTTCGATTGAGTTCGCCATGCCAGATCACAGAGCTCTCGACCCCTAATTGGAGCGCGCGTTCTTCAGCTCTAGTCCTTTCTGGACCATCACCAATCATGTTAAGCGTAACATCTGACGTTTCCGCTTTGACACGCGCGAATGCCTCGATCAATGCAACCGGATTTTTCTTTGCCACCATTCGCCCCAAGAAGACAATGGAAGGGTTGGACATCCGTCGTTTGCGCCATGACATGGGTTCTAGATCTTCGATACTCACACCAAGGCGTATCACGTGAATTTTTTCTGGCGATGCACCCGCGAGAATTGCCAGCCGCCGCATGTGATGAGACGCGGCAATTACTGCTTGTGCGTCGTGAAACCCACGTTCCAGCGCGTCGGAATAGCCCGGAAGATTCAAATATGTCGTAAGATCAGCGCCATGAACATGCGCTATCACGGGGATTCCTTTGTCAAAAAAAACGTTCGACGATCGCGCCAAAGTCCAACCAAATTCAACGTACGCAATATCAGGCGTCTCTTCGTCAGCTAGTTGACCAAGATAACGCATCGCATTGATGTCGAACAAAGTATCCCGCGATCCGCTCCACTCCTGTTTGTTCCGTTGGAGCCGAAATTTCAGTCGATCTGACAACCGAGTTAGCGCCAGATAAGGAACGGTCTTGATCGCGACATTCGGAGGAATCTCGAAATCGATTGGAGGGTCGGAATCGCCGCATGCAATTGTTAGCTGCCCCCCCTGCTTCGCTAGCCCCAGAATCAAGTCTCGAATGAACGTTTCTGAGGCACCTGACAAAGATGGGGTCAAAAAAAGGATCTTCACGGCGTTACCGTGTAGCCATGTTTCCGCATAGACGCACCGCAAATATCTATGATTTTTTGATGATTTGAATCCCCAAAGAATTCCAAAGGAGGCGATGTCACCGTGCTTGCAGGTTGAAACGGTTGATCCACGATCGGTGAGATATCCGCTTTGGTAGGTAACTCAAGCCATTTCAAGGTTTCTTGAATTATTCCGACCTTGTCATTCAAAAAGTCTTCGTAACGCACGATTTTCCACCGCTCGTCGTCAAATGCAATTTCTAAAGCCATCCGGCATCGATGTGCGAGGCGTTCGATGTAACTCCCATCAAAGTACCCTCCACTTTGCCCTGTCAGGACCGGCTGCCAATTCGGGCGGACATTTCTAACATACTCCCAGTGTTCCTCTCCTATATCTGTCAGGTCGCCTGGTAGGTTTAGGCGGTTCAGTATGCTTCGGATGTTCGTCAAAGGATTTCGGACAACAAATACGTATTTCGCTGATGGAAAACGTTCGTCTATACGATCAAGAAGAAAAGTTAGACCCGGATCTTTAATGAAAGCTCTTGAAAAGTAGAATCGAGCAGTGCGAACGAATTCATCGAAAGATACCCGCCCATCTAGCACTTTGGATTCGAGATCGCTGTACCAAGTGAAGATGTCATTCGTGTAGGATTTCTTAGATGCTTCGCCCAGTAGACTGACTATCGCGCTAGTACCACTCTTTTGATTACCCAACACAATGATAGGCTCTTCGTTGACACGAGACGACAGCTGGCGAAATTTCTGGACAATTCGAAACCTCAATGAAGAGATCTTACTTGCAGTCAGCACGGCGGTCATTTGTTATCTATATTTGAATTCGTTATCGGCGAAAATGAGCTGGCAATTTCAATGTTCTTTCGAACTTGAGGCAACCGCTCTGACGTAGAAAAAAAACCAATAAACCTGCCACGGCTTAACCTATATGACATTTCGTTTGGGGATACACCAGGCGGAAGCAAACCGAATGACTTTTTCCAAAAATAGGCCACGTGGCGCGTAAGCGCCACGGCAACTACTTGAAGAAACAACCGCCGCCCTTTGGGGTACTTACTTGGATCAAAATGAGACCGATACTCATTGAGAATTCGCCTAGAAAGTCCCGCGTTTTGGACCAGTTTGGTGATGTATTCGCGCCGCAATCGAATTTCTGAGATGTCATGCGTAAAGTAGGCTGAATCTAAGTAGTAAGCCTTCCAACCACCGAGCATAATGCATAAGCAGAGTTCATGATCGTCACCGCCTAAGGTGGTCTGTCCGGTCCGACCCACCAATGTCATTTCGAATTCTGGATGATCAAGAAACCTCAAGGCTTTCAAGCGCACGGATAATCCGGCCGTCCAATATGAGACCGGTTTATCGGTCTCGACCACTCCGGCTTTGGTATGTTTTGCACCAACCGCCAGCCAGTCGTTGAAATGCTCAAACGGTGTCTCTGGGGGGTTATTATAGTGCCCAACCGATTTCACGTGGATGAGCGCGACCTCTGGGTGACTGCTAAAGACGGACATAGTTTCCGCGACCCAATTGGATGATATCCAATTGTCGTCATCGACAAAACTCACGCAATCAAATCGCGCTTCGCGACACCCTCTAATGCGCGCGTAGATGACCCCCGGTCGGCTCTCATGCACCACCCTTATTCTATCGCTTAGGCGCGATGGCCAGTTCGCATAAATTACTTCGACGGTATCGTCGCAACTTGCATTATCAACAATTAGTAATTCCCAAGGGAGCTCATCCGCCTCTTCCTGACCTGCAATAAAATCTAACACCTTTTTCATTCGGGGCGCACCATTATAGGTGCACACTATAATGGAGAGACCAGTTTCTCTTGGTGCTTGAAACGGGCGGTTCACCGGCAGCCCCGATAGATGATATCGTCGCTACGTTTCTGAGGTACGAACTCCGAGTCATAGTTGTTTGGCTTCGCATCGTTAGCAGCATACTCGCGGTAAGTCACTTCGGTAAGGCCTCAGGCTTGATCTCAGCAACTACTTTTCCGCCACTCATCTCAAATACGCGATCACAATTGGCCAAAGTGCTCACGCGGTGAGCGACGATTACAATAGTTCGGGTTCCGACCAGGTTTTTTAACTCTCCCATTATTCGCGTTTCTGTCTCCGTATCAAGTGCGCTAGTAGCTTCATCTAGAATTAAGACTGGTGGATCACGGTACAAGGCGCGGGCGATCGCTAACCGTTGTTTCTGCCCGCCACTCAATCTACCCCCACTTTCGCCAACCGGTGTGTCGTAACCTTCCGGAAGCCCTTCTATGTATTCGTCAATCGAGGCGAGGCGAGCCGCTTGCTCGACGCGAGCTTGGTCAATTTCCTTTTCTCCAAAGGCGATGTTTGCCGCAATGGTGTCATCGGACAAGTAAACTGCTTGAGAAACGTAACCAACTAGGTTTCTCCACAATGCCACGTCACTCGAATTTAGCGGTTCGCCATCGACGTCCAACGATCCAGAGTGTGGTTTCAACAGCCCTAAAAGAACATCAAGAACTGTAGATTTTCCGGCACCACTTTTTCCGATTATTCCAACACATTCATTGCGAATTATACTCATGCTGAGGTCGTCTAAAGCCGAGCGATCCGATGACGGATAAGAGTAGCCGACTTCTCTTAAAGAAATTTCCGCAAAATCAGCCAACTCCTTCGCTCTACGATGATCGACTGCAACTGGATCTCGCACCTCACCGTCTGATTCGACGTTCCACTCTTTGAGCACGCTGTCCAGAAAAGGCTGATTAATCCTGACGCTAGACACGCTCTGAAACACCAATTGTGCATTGGGAACGATGCGATATGCGGCAAATAGGAATATTGAGGCTTTTGGAATTATGCTCGTAAGATCGTGGCCGCTCAGAACCACCGCACATATTGTGACAATCACACCCGAAAAAAGTAACATCTCAATGACTGGTTTTGGGATCAGTTTCAAAAACTCACTTTTTGCCCCAACTCGAGCGTATTCATAGGTGGTTTTCTTGAAGAAAGATCCCGAAGCTGTTTCCATACTTCGTAGTTTGATCTCTTTAATACCCGCTAGCAATTCGCCCGCTATAACAAATCTCGCAACGCTTTTCTTCTGCAAAACAGAACCAAGCTGGCCTAATTTCGCACTCAGTACGAAAGCAATAAGCCCATATACAACCGCTAAAACCATCGCGGCCGTCAGCGAAATCACAGGATCGATAATTGCCAATAGCGCCACCATGAAAGCGACCAGGAAGAGCCGCGTGATGGCAACGACCGTCGGAAAGATCACCATTCGCGCAACGCGGGACGCTTCGTGCAAGACAACTTGACTGATCTCCGAGCTGTGCCGGGTTGCAAAATAGTCAAAACGCCGGCGGAGAAAATTCTCCATCAGTCCCGCTGAAAGCTCTGCCTCACAATTGTGCGACCATCTTAGACGACTATTTTCTAGCCAAAGTGACATGGCTTGGCTGACAATTACCAGCGATAACGTCGCCAATCCAAAAACGATTATAAGTTCTGACCCAGAATTGAGTTCGAAAGTCTCCGCGATCGAACGCCCAATAGGGCTGGATAGAAAAGACTCCGGATCCAGGGACACGGCGAGAAACGGACCGATTGAGGCGACACTTAGCGTTTGTACGATACCGGACACCAAATACAAAAAGAGAAGTATCCAAAACCCCCTTCGAGTCTTGGGTTTTAAGAGACCATGTGCGAGCCGTAATTTTTGAAACGTGGCCACAAGACCTGAATCAGATGGGCTGTTAGTCATCTCTTTAGAACTCTAAATACTAGATTGATTGCATCAGCGCGAGCGTGACTAAGGCGTTCTGCACTCCTTGGACCGAACACTTTTGCAAGAATTTGGTACATGCGCCCGCCGTAAACTGGTGCTTTACGATACATTTTTCTTGCTTCACGAAAAAACATCGAACCATATTCGTATGCTCCCCTTTGCAAGCACTCCCTTCCTTCCCTCCACAGGCGTTTCGCAAACGCTTCCCTTATACAATCTGGCCACGGTGCCTCTAGTTTTTGTTTAGCGATATCAATCCGCCGCATCGACGCTTCATGCATACTTTTTGCAACGTCGCACCCTCGCCAGCCGCTTATTCTGTTCGCCGGATCATGTTGTCTATAAAAGTAGACGGGAGATTCGTGATGATAAAAACGCACACCATTAAGTGCTAAGCGCAAATGAAGATCATGTTCCTGTCCTCTCCGGACCCGTTCGTCAAACCCCCCTACACTCACCAAATCAGACCGATGATGCAACGGACAAGATGTTAAGGGGGAGCCTTGTATTAGCTTCGAGAGGGGTATCTCGTTTAATTCAACATCAACTAGGTCCGCATCGTACTGAGCATCTCGTTCTTGCGTCACCCATATTGGACAACCAGAGACCACGAAGCCACGAGGCAGGTTTATACTCTCCAAATACTTAATTTGTTGGGTGATAACTCCCTGCAGAAGCCAATCATCCGCATCCAAAAACTTCACATATCTTCCGTTTGCAATCGCCAACCCAGCGTTTCGAGCGGCACACGCGCCCGAATTTTGCTGTCTTATGATCCGCGTAGAATCTTGATACTTGCGCAATATGTCTTCCGATTCATCGCTTGAGCCATCATCCACCACAATGACCTCAACTTCGACTGGATCTTGATTTATCGCACTTAGAATCGCTTGCTCTAAAAATTGGCTTTGATTGTAGTTGACAATTATTATTGAGACAGAGAGGTTACGAGACATACTTTAGAACTGACCGTACATTTATATCGGCGTGATCAAACGACGCTTTCGATATGGTTTAACGCTTCGGAGAATTCTTTCGCGCGCGCACTCCAAGAAAACTCTCGGCTCATCCATTCTCGTCCACGTTCTCCCATATTGTATAGTTCGTTCCTCGGCAAATCAGTAGCACTGAACAGCGTCTGCAATATAGCGCCTTTGCTTGCCTCCACACACCAGCCACATTGCTGTGCATTAAGTTCCTGCCAGGGTGTTTCAAACGTCGTGAGCACCGGCGTGCCCGAAGCAAGCGCCTCTGCGACCACCAGACCAAAGTTTTCGCTATGAGTTGGCAAAACAAACAAATCCGCTTGTGCCATCAACGACAGTTTGTCATCCCCAAAGACCGGCCCAAGAAAAGAAACTCGAGGGATCGCACGCGCTTCGATGATTTTCTCCAATTGAGCACGATGATTTAGCTCATCGGGACCTGCGATTAAAAGTCGCCAATCGGGTCGAACCTGCTCCAATTCGGCCCAAGCCTCTAACAACATGGGCAATCCCTTTTTTGGATGAACACGGCTAACAAACAAAATCGTTCGGCACTTATCGTTCGCGAAGGATCGCGTCATCGGAATTTCGGGGATACGCACACCATTGGCGATAGAAAAAACTGGCTGGCGCAACCCTAGATCGCGAATATCTTGCTCTTCCTGTTCAGAGGTTGCATGAAAAGCGGTAACGTTTTGCAATATGCTCCGATAGCCCATCGTAAGCGCGACCCTCTTCCGCAACGCTCTTGTGGTCATAGAATAGCTAGAAAACATTCCATGCGGTGAAAGAAATACGGGTAAGTTTGACTTTTGCGCAGAGCGACACGCCGCGACGAGAACGGGCGCCCAGAACCCATGCACACTGACACACGATATCATGTCCTTTCGAAGATAGATTTCGGATCCTAATCGAGGTGCAAAATTGAGGCCACGCATAAGCTGATATAGCTTAACCGGAACTACTTCAGTATTGGGAATTCCAGGAGTGCTGTTTGGTTCATGTTCCGCTGTTAATACTATCGCATTCTCGCCGATAGCATTAAGCGATTTCGCCAGTTCTCGCACGGCAATCGCCACGCCGGAACTTTCGTCGCAAAGACCGGTGGTCACCAATAAAGGGCGCTTACTCATATGGCCCTTCTCACGAACCGACTTTGTCTCGAATGATGAAGCGGTTTTTTTTGCTTCGTTCGAGATACCAACAAAGCATTCCCGGCCACGACCGCGACGCAAGCAATCAAACAAGGCGCTGAAAGTGGGCTGAGCAAATACGCCTCGAAAATACTACCCGCGAGCAAGCACAGGATCGTCGCCCCAAGAACATCGCACTGAAGTTTGATTTTACGTGTTCGGCTGCGTTTCGTGATTAGCTTCAGAGACATCGAGAGCGAGAGAAGCCCAAATACGCCAAGCGGAATAAGCCCCACCAAACCGGTCGCCGCGCCCATCGCCAGCCAGCTGTTTTCGCCGAAACCCAAACGGTCAGTTACCAATTGACTACCGAGAATGGGATTACTCAAAAATTGGCGCCACATAGCAGCCCAGACCTCAGAACGTGTATCCTGAAAATCTAAAAACTTTTCTAGGGCGAAATCATTCGTCAAGAAGAAAACGCTCCCTAACACGGCGAGTCCACTGGTTACCAAAATCGCCAATCCACCCTGCCTCCGGGCGATTAAAAGAACTGAGAGAGCTGCGAGCATCAGCCCGGTTCGTGAGCCGGTTAGTGATAAGAAGTACATAACCAGTACGAGCGTGACTAAAGCCAATAGGCGAAAAGACTTTTGCGCGTAACCTAACAAGACATACAAGGATGCAGGAATTGCACACCCCATAAGTGCCGCGGCGTGTTGGGGATTGCCTGTTGTTCCATTAAACTGCCCATTGGCCACAAACTGCGGCGAGCTTGTAATAGAAAACTGCACTAAGTTCACAACGACAAACAAGAACGCCGCAAAAAATATCGCCAGTATCGCATATTCAATGGCAGTTTCGTTTGTGAGCCAAGAACTCGAAATTCGCCAAAACAGTCCAAGAATCAAGAACTCAATCGTTATAACGAGAAGAGCAAAATCAATCGAACCTTGCATAAACGTCTTGAGACCGATCACCAGATGACAACACACCAAACCGACCATTGCGGCAGGAATGCGCCCTCCTCGAGATTTGTTTGCTACCATTGTAAGGGACAACAGAAGAAGCAAGAATGTCAGAGGTCGACCTGCCCCCACCAGAGTATCAATCGGTCCTGAGAATGGAGGCGGATTAGTCACCCATTCGTTTACAAAACGAGACAAAGAAGCGGCAAAAATAAGTGCACCGAGTATCAACCACCGTCCTAGCTTTGCTTGCATTCCATAAAGGTATAGAGCTCCGCACATAGCGACGAACGCCATACCAATTGGGCTCATGAACAATTGCAGGAATGATGTCAGTTGGCCCACAGATCATGTACTCCGATACAACGATTTAGAATCATATTTGCTCATGGAATCACATATTCGAGCTGCGACATTATCCCAGTTAAATTTCGATGCTTGGGTGAGACCGCGCTTCCTATAATCAGTAAAAAAGTTTTGATCACCTTTCAGCTTCTCAATTATTTCGACAACTTCAGCAGTTCGATCCGTATCAATGAGAAAACCGCCTTCGCCGACAACTTCAGGTAAGGACGTCTCATTCTGCGCAATAACTGGCACCCCCAAAGACATGGACTCTAAGGTCGGCAAACCAAATCCTTCATAACGCGAACAGTTCAGGGTGGTCAGCGCATTAGACATCAGAGTGATTAGTTCTTGGTCGGGAATGAAGCCAAGTCTTTCAATGTTCCCAATCCTGTCAGCCTCCGCAGCTAGATCGGGCTCATCTGGTCCTCCAATCGAAAGGATTTTGATGTTGCTTTTTTGAGCACGCAACGCTTTCGCGAGCGCGAGAACACGATCACCTCCTTTTACATATCTTAATCCGCCGATAACAATCGCAGTTCGTCTATCACTGTGACCGCCGGGCGAAACGCCGTCCGACGGCATGGATGAGTTGAAAGAACATGTTATCCCATTTCCCACAGAGACTACTTTCTCGTCAGGAAGCTGCAAGAGTTCGCAAAGCCTTTGTTTTGAAAAACTGGATACAGTAAACACCAAGTTTGCATCATTGGCGGCACGTCGCATCCAAGTGCGCATTATTTTGTCAGCTACATCGTCTCTCCAACTGACGTTACGGAGCTCGGGTTCAAATACGCGCGCATCATGAATTGTTATCGCAGTCCGACACCGATTGGAGTTTAATCGGGTATCGTGAGGACAATATAGCCAATTCGCTTTGTCTGGCAGCACCCCATCGAATACAGGCATTCCCGTGAGCTTTCGAACTTTTTCAGAGTGTGCTTCAGGCATGGAGTGGTAAACTTGATCTAGTGCTTTCAGTGGAGCGTTCTCAGGTAACGTTCCAAAGTCAGAGCAATGCTCCTTCGAAACAACCAGTGTAGCACCAACATCGGATCGACGCGCCAAGGCCAAGCCAACTTCATTGCAATGACGCCCGACACCAGTACATGGCGTAAGTGTGCGTATAAGTTGGGTGTAAAGCGCAATATGCATAATGTTAGTTCGACGGTGAGTTCTACCGTATGATGAGCCGCGCATCACTCATTAAAAGCGTCCCGATTCGCCGTCTTGCGCGGGTAAGTTGAGAGCTCAACTTAGGCCGTTCCCATTGCCTCTCTTACCGCGCGTTCTATCGCAACCGTTGCCGATGACATAGATTCTGATATGGCTGCCTCTTCCGGAGAAAAGAACGCAAAATTGACGTCGTTATCTTCGAAACGCTCTCTATCGATGATTTGTGATGGCGTGACACCAAAATCGGTGAGGAGGCCCTCCACTTTTCCAGCATATGCAATTGGTAAGATGGGAGTTCTTGTCCGAATTCCGGCAACGACGGCATGGAATCGTGTCGGAACAAACAACTCTGAAGATGCGATTTCCTGCTCGCAGCGGGCAAAGCTCAAAGAAAAGGGCACAAATCGAGTTCTCTTTGGCAAGATTGCTCGAGCAAATGCATCGTCCTCCGGTGCAAACGGGATGTGAACAATTTGGTATCCCTTGTCGGAGTAAGCGTTCGCGATACGTCTAACAAAGCCAACGTATGCAGCTGCTATGTGTTCAATTTTGTCATGAAACTTCGATTTGTTCCGTTGATACATAGCGGAAAGAGCTGACCCGGCCTGAAAACGCCCGGCCGCGTGCACTCGAAAAAGTGGCAGAACGTTCATTGTTAGGGTGCGTGACTTAGGGGCGTTGAGATCGGGCAGCTCCAACGAGAAAGCCACGTCGGCGTGAACATAGGTTTGATCATTTTTAGACCAATCGCGGACGCGTTGAAGTTGGCTTTTATGCCGCAAGCCTATCGATGTCGCTGCTTGACACATTTTTTGGATTTGAGGACTAAACTCAGCCATATTGGCGCTAAAGTCCACTCCAACGAGAGCAACTCGGAAGGGATTACTGGACCATATTTCTGCGACGCGTTTGAGAGCTTCAGGTGTTGCGACAGCGCCTCCTCCAATGATGACGTTACGCGCGGACTTCAAGCGTTCGCAGTCTCGCATTGCCAGCGTGCGGGCATGTATGTTTTGCGACGTTGCGGCCGCGCGGATAGCCGTGCCCATCGCCCAATCGCCCGTATTCTCACCATGGTATCCACCCAAAACTGTCAGTGGCCGCATCGGAGCCCGCACGCGAATGGCGTTTATAGCTTTCGCTTCGATCTTTGAAAATAGGTATTTGTAACGTCCCAAAGCAGTAGTTTTGATCATGCGGGTCGGCCTATGAGCTTTCGGATTTTCCGGTTTGCTGCTAAAAACTTCCGCATCGACGCCCATAGGCTTGTTCTAGATCTCCCACCATAACGGCGAAGCAATCTCGCATGCGGCAAAGGATCTTCCATTCTGTATCCCGCCCAATGCATCAAAAGCAACCTGCGTTTGTGATCATTCCCGCCATGGTCCCACAATCGCCAAATGCCGTCATCATCTTGATAAGGGTGCCCGGATTGACGCGCCCACCCCGACGAGACGACATCGCCTAACAGGTCTGAAATTTTCGCCATGTTCACGGCTGCTTCGTCACAACAAAAATTGATGAATGCTTGATCCGTGTTTCGCGCATTCAATTGATCTCTCAAACTAAGCTGAACTTGCGCACTTTTTTGAAAGCTAGTTAATGAAAACAAACCTTTTTGCGATGCCCATCGGCCAGAGTTGAACCCCCGCGCCCCACCTTTGACAAGCAAATTGCACCGCATTGGACCCGGTTCATAGACCTGATTTAAGACTGTGTCATAGTAAACAAACTCCAGCCCAAATCGCTCTGGCGCCGTTACGAACTCCGTCAGGTCTGATAAAATCACTTGCCGGGCGTCCAAATACAAAAAACGATCAAAAGGCCCCCAAAAAGAAGCATATCTGCGAAACCAATGGGGTCCATATTCAGAGTGACCAAGTTCGAGTTTTCGTCCGATTTGTTCCAACGCGCCGAAACTGTCATGCTCAAATATAGAAAAATCAAACTGGTCCGCCAGCGCCTTTGTTAGCGATACATTTTGATCGAATGGGATGAGACAAAGCGGCATCTCGGGGTTGTGAATTCTGAAGCTGGTTAGGAACGGAACCGACCAAGCTAACACTTTATCATTGGCGGAAAAGAAAACTCCATGGGTGTTTCCAGGCTGTTTCGTCATCGCTCAAACACTTTGCGCAGCTAACTGGGCGGTAGACATACTGATGAAAATGTCTCTTTCCAGCGCTTAAGCCAATACTCCGTGGAGTAAGCTGAAACCAGGGCTTTTGATCTCTCCCCAAAGCTGGGAAGATCATCGTAAGAACTGTGCGTTTTTATCAACGCTGACGCCAACGAGTGGCTATCTGCGGTAGCACACATATAGCCATTGAATTCGCTTCTAACACACTCGACCGCGCTTCCGCATGCATACGTCGCTACTATCGGCAACCCTGCCGCGCAAGCTTCGACAAGCGCCAGTGGCCAAGGATCGAAGTGACTAGGCATAATCAAGGCGCCCGACCCAACTAATATTTCGTGCAACTCTGTTGGCTGAACAAAACCTCGGTTTGAAATGCCTGGCACACCATCAAGCAATGTCTCCAATTCGCCTTTTCCGCAGCATACCAATGTCCAAGGATCCGAGACAGAGCGCCGATAGTGTTCGTAAGCCGCAACCAGGTCGGCAATGCCTTTTTCTTCTGAATATCTGCCGACAAATAAAAATTGCTTCGGCCACCGTGCGGAAGCGCGTTTCCTAAACAACTCACTCAACGCTCTGTAGTCAACGCCATATTGCCCTTTGAAGAGTTTGCCCTCCTCAATTCCCAACTTACGTCCATAGATCCAAGCGCGCTCACCCGTAACCACGGCCGCGTCGAGCTTGGAGATGTATGATTGCAAGACATAAGGCGCCAGTCTTTGCCTCCAAGTTCCTTGCCAGGGCGTATCCATCGCCATAACAAATCGTTTATTGGACAGCTCAGGTGCCTTGGTTAGCTTGACATAAGCGCTGTTTAACCAGCCAGCGATGACAACTACGTCAGGATCAAAATCTAGTACTTTGTTTCGAATTTGACCCGCATCAGAACGAATGTCCGTCGTCAGTGGAACCCAATCTACATTGCCCATGATGTCGTGACCGAAAGAGGATTCTTCGCTGTCGCTATATGCGAGCACACGCAGGTCGATATCGGGATCATCGTGCATTTGTCGCCAACAGGCCGCCATGTAGCCTGACACGTCACTCCAGCAAAAGATGACCCTCAGTTTCTTTTTATCTTCTAGCAACATGACTTTTGCTTCTTTCTGGATCGCTGTGCAGATAAACTACACGCCAAAAAAATCAGTCTCAAAACGCATCCTGTTTCTTATGCCAATTCCATGCATCGTGAATTAGATTATCGACACTAGAGAAATGCGGCGCCCAACCAAGGATCTGGTTCGCCAGTGTCGGAGACGAAACAAGAACCGCAGGGTCACCAGGCCGTCTTGGAGCAGTCCTCGCCCGCACATCATGTTGGGTCATTCTTTCCACAGCCTTTTGAATTTCAATTACGCTGGTGCCTCTTCCAGTGCCCAAATTGATCTGCGTAGTGCCGCCCCCCTCGCCAAGGTAGTAAAGAGCCCGGAGGTGCGCATCTGCGAGGTCCATAACATGGATATAATCTCGGATCGCAGAACCGTCTCGGGTCTCGTAATCATCCCCAAGAATATTCAACGTATAGTCCGCATCTCCAGCTCCCCGCAGAGCTAATGGAATTAAATGAGTTTCTGGCTCGTGGCGCTCTCCAATTTCACCGTCCGGATCAGCGCCCGCAGCATTGAAGTACCGAAGCGCGACCGATCTGATACCAAACGCATCAGAATAGTCCTTCAGAATCTGCTCAACCATAAGCTTGCTTCTCCCATATGGGTTGATTGGGCTCTGAGGATGCGCTTCATCAATAGGTAGGTAGTGTGGATTGCCATAGGTCGCACACGTCGAGGAGAACACGATGTTCTCCACTTCGCTAGCCGTCATAGCGTCCAACAAATTGAGCGAACCGACGACATTATTTCGATAATATTTGTCTGGATGCGAGACAGATTCCCCAACATAAGCGAAAGCTGCAAAGTGGGCCACCGCGTCTGGTTTCACACTTTTTATGCTCGCAAAAAGTCGTTCTCTATCAAGTATGTCGCCCTCGATAAGCGGCCCCCACTTAACAAAGTCAGCCCAACCTCGCGAAAGATTGTCATAAACGACAACGTTCCATCCTGCTTTTGAAAATACCTTGCAACAATGGGCCCCAACATAACCGGCGCCACCGGTTACGAATACGGCCTTTTTACTTTTAGTGAGCCGGTTCATCAGATTACCGTTTTGGGTCCTTCGCTGGGCGCAATTCCATTCGCCGGAACATTCGAAGAGATCCAATCGTTGATCTCAGCGAAGGTTGAATTTCTCAGGCTGGCAAGATCGCCCGCGATCTTCAGTGCGTTACTCTGTTTTTCAGATCGCATTTCCGGCGCTGAGATAATGGACAAGACCTCTGTGAGTTGCGCTTTATACTCTGCAAGTTCGCCATCGCGCTCGACGCGCCACATACCCCGAGCCAGCATGTTGCTATTGTCTGAGGCATCGTTGCCTGCGTAGAGAATTGGCTTTCCCAAACATACAGAGGACACAGCCTTCGACGGGACGCAAACATGGTTCCAAGTTGGATCCAGGCTGGCTATGTGTACATCAGCGTGAATGGCCTCAGCATAAGAAACGTATTCAACATGTTTTACGTTCGAAGCCGAGGATACTCTTTGTTTCGTCGCATCAGCATGAGCACCGTAGAGCGCTAAAACAAACACGTGTTTCTCGGGGTCGGAACACTCGATGAGGGTGGGTAAAAGATCAACGCAATGGGCTTGGCCGATATTCCCCGCATATACAAACACAATCCGGTCCTCATCGACCCGCCAGGACGGCAATTCACCGCCTTCAAAATCCGAGCGGTCTACAATGCCACAAGGTAGTATGAAGGTGGGGGCATGACTGGTGCGTCGCTCTGCCACAAATTTCGCCTGCTCCGGTCCCAAACAAATAAATGCATCTGGGGTCACGTCCTTGAGTTTCTTCTCGATGGTTTTGTAGATCGGGTTCTTTGGCGTCGACAGACCGGCGGCAACAAAAGCCTCCGGGTAGAGATCCATGGTCCACTCGATCCAAACTGGCGCGCGATCACCGAGACGGTCGAGTTCACGGGCAATCCAATATCCAAGAAGAGGCGGATCCGTCATCGAGATAACAACATCACCCCACTTAACGGCCTCCCTTGCAAGTTTGCGACCCTCTATCATACTGGTCAGCAGTCGGCCGATATTCCCGGGCACCGGGACTTTCGCAAATGACAAGCGCTCCACCGCAATTCCATCGCCCGACTGAGCTTTATTCTTTGAACGGTATTCGGCTTGGCTACAGAAAACTCTGACCTCTGCGTTTGGGAGCGCATCAACCAAATAGCGCGCAAATTCGTCCAAAGACCGGCCCGTAATAGCGCCGTCTGGTGGAAAAAATCTGTTGATTAGCGCAATGCGCATAGTGGTTTGGGACGGGCTTATTCAGCAGCGGCCATGCGCTCGTGCCAAGCATCATGGATTTCTGTGAAAATGTGATCCAGGTTTTTTGTAATGTCCCAGTTTGGGTAGTGCGCCTTCATCTTGGAGAGGTCACTATAGTAGACAATATGATCTCCGGAACGCGCCTGATCGCTATAGTCAAAAATCATCTTTTTGCCGCTGACTTGTTCGGCCATGGAAAACGCTTCCATCATCGAGACGCTATTATTGCGTCCCCCACCGAGATTATAGACTTCAGCGACGCGCGGCGCCTCGATGAACGCATTGATGAAATTGGCGACGTCGAACGCGTGAATATTGTCGCGAACCTGCTTTCCTTTGTACCCGAAAATTGTGTATTTCCGCTCTTCCACATTGCACTTGACGAGATAGCTCAGGAAGCCATGCAATTCGACACCACTATGTGATGGTCCGGTGAGGCAACCGCCGCGAAGACAACAGGTAGGGATATCGAAATATCGTCCATATTCCTGCACCATCACATCCGCTGCAACTTTAGATGCCCCAAACAGAGAGTGTTTAGACTGATCGATCGTAAACGTTTCGGGGATCCCGGTTAGCCATTTTTGCTCTTCATAGTCCCAGCGTGTTTCAAGCTCCACAAGGGGCAGCTTGTTTGGCGCATCGCCATAGACTTTATTTGTCGACATATGGACGAACGGGCTTTCAGGACAGTGTCGGCGAACGGCTTCCAACAAGTTTAACGTACCGACAGCATTCACGTCGAAATCGTCAAACGGAATGGCCGCGGCGCGGTCGTGCGAGGGCTGCGCAGCTGTATGAACGATTGCATCTGGCGTGATATGCTCGATCAAGTCGAGAACGTTTTGGCGGTCTCGAATATCGATCTCATGGTGGTGAAAGCCTTTGTGTTCATTGAGTAGGCGTGCCTGGTTCCATCTGGTGCTGCCTTGCTCGCCGAAGAAAGCCTCACGCATATTATTATCGACGCCGTGAACTTCAAATCCGTTAGAGGCGAAATATGAGACGACCTCGCTCCCAATCAAACCACTTGATCCGGTCACAAGTAGTTTTTTCATAATGAAAACTCCAATCTGGATGCCGTCATGTTCGACCGACAGATCCTAAACGCTATTAAATAAGTCATAGAAAAAGGGAACAAGCTACGTGCCTCGCCCGATAATGCCGAGTGTGGGGAGTGGTGGTTTGTGGGCGCGCATAGAGGGTTGTTTGGTTCTCGCGGAGAGACAGAGTCTTTTTGTTTCGCGCGGGAGTTTTTTTGTTTGGCGCTGACGCCTGCGGCGACGCCAAACGAAGCGGGTTCCGTATCGGCGCTGCGCGCCTCACATGAACCAGGTTCAAGACTGTGTTTGGGAGAGACCACAGCCCTGAGCGAGGTCCATCGCGTCGGCGCAGCCGGCGCGGGCGACCTGCTTCCTCGCGTGTCGCCGGAGGCGTCAGCACGCGAGAAAAGAAGAGCTCTTAAACCGAACAGACCAATGTCCCCTTCGCGCATGCTCCCTTAACCCATTTCCTTCAGTAGACCATCGAAATACCCGATGGTCTTAGTGAGGCCGTCTCGGAGCGCAATTTCCGGCTCCCAATCTAATTGCTCTTTGGCGCGCGTGATATTAGGCTGGCGCTGTTTCGGGTCATCTTGTGGCAAAGGCTCGTGCACCATTTTCGACCCAGAGCCCGTCAAATCGATCACATGCTCTGCGAGCTCCTTAATCGTGAACTCACCGGGATTGCCGAGATTGATCGGGCCGGTTACGCCGTCCGGGCTTTCCATCAGGCGGATCAGGCCCTCAACCAGATCATCGACATAGCAGAAGCTTCGTGTCTGCTGACCGTCGCCATAGAGCGTAATGTCATCGCCGCGCAAAGCCTGCATGATGAAGTTCGAAACCACTCGGCCATCATTTGGGTGCATGCGCGGGCCATAGGTGTTGAAGATCCGGGCGACCTTGATGTCGAGATTGTGCTGGCGGTGATAATCAAAGAAGAGCGTCTCGGCGCAGCGTTTACCCTCATCATAACAAGAGCGCGGGCCAATCGGATTGACATTGCCCCAATAGCTTTCTTCCTGCGGATGCACGCTCGGGTCGCCGTAAACTTCTGAAGTCGAGGCTTGAAGAATGCGCGCCTTGGTGCGTTTGGCGAGGCCCAGCATGTTGATCGCGCCATGCACAGACGTCTTGGTCGTCTGGACAGGGTCAAACTGATAATGGATCGGGCTTGCCGGGCAAGCCATGTTGTAGATCTGATCGGTCTCGACAAAGAGCGGAAACGTCACATCATGGCGCATCAATTCGAACGTCTTCTCATCTAAGAGATGCGCAATATTTGAGCGCGTCCCGGTAAAGAAATTATCGACGCAAAGGACTTCATAGCCCTTCTCGATCAAGCGCTCGCAAATATGGCTGCCAATAAAGCCAGCCCCGCCTGTCACCAAAACGCGGGTGGTTAAATGCATGGGCGCCCTTCCAATCTCATCTGGTTTACTTCTCGCGTCTCAGCGCTCTCGGTTCTCATGGACCCACACTCTCGCGCGCCCTCGCAATGGAACATACGAGGTCAACGCGAGTGTCACAGATCGGAACAGGATAGCTTGAGAGATGTTTCGTTTCATTCATAGCTGCCGCAGTCAGGGTGAAGTCTGCGACCACATCCTGACCTTTGGAGACAAAGCCCTACAGGCCTTATGCAAATTTACAACCACGTTCATACACAGTCACAAAGACTTCGCGTTTTTTATGTTTTTGCACAATTCCTGTCCACGCCGCTCAACCTCTGGGCATGACTTGTTTTTTGGATTCTTCTTTTGGTTGATCCTTGAAAAACAAAGACTTCTTGCCGGGGTTGTGCCTGCCTAGAGATCAACGTCCGCATTGACGGGCATAATCCTCGACCGGCTCACCGCCACTGACCGAGCACAGGGTCTCATGCGTGTCGTTCAGGCGGAGGGAAACGTCGGCCAGGGTCTCGCCCTCGTTGACGTCGACCGATTGCATCAATGTGTATTCGGCCGCCGCCGCATCGAGCGAGACGCAAGTGAATGTGCACCGCGCGCGTGCGGGATCGCTTTGCGGCTCTAAAAGCGGGATCGCGCCGGTGGGACCAGTCTCGTCCACGGCGTCGTCTTGACCAGGGCGCGTGTCTGAAGGGTCAGTGGTGACGGACACGTCTTCCGTGGCGGGCAGAGCAATTGACGGCCCCGTCGCCAAGACCGGCTCTGATGCGACAGGGTCTGTTTCCAGTGGAGCGGGCTCAGGGATAGTGATCTCAGCGCTCGTCTCCGCAAAATCTGTGACCACCGGCTCATCGACAACCGGCGCGCTGTCCTCAATCGCCACATCGGCTGCCGCCAAAGTGATTGAAGACAGATCCTCTGTCTCAATCTTCAAGCCATTGGAAAGGCGCCGCAAGTCTAGCACCAAGTCGACGGGCGCGCCGTTCGCAAGTTCAAGGGCCGCGACGGCCTCGACCGTGTTGAGGCGCCTGATCTCTCCAGACGCAATCTCGGCGTCCAGCGCGACGTCCAGACGATTCGAGACATTGCCGTTCGCATCGAGTTTCCAGGCCGAAAGGTGCGCGCCGGTGCCCGCAAGGATGATGAAGTCCGGATCATCTCTCAATACGCCAAGCGGGACCGCGGCCTCAGCGTCCTGCCATTGCCATTCAGCGACCCCAGAGGCTGAAACCAGTTCCGCGACCGCTTGACCCTCCCCTTGCAAGACAAGCGTGCGGGCAATGTCATCATCGCTGATGGCTTTCAGGGGCAAGACGCGATCGGGTAAGAGCGTGTCCTGAACCACGATCCCGGACGCAGACAGCGTGATGAGCCGCATCGCATTCGCGCCTTCATTCCAGGCAAACAGGATCTCACCAAAACTGTTGCGTGCGATCTTGGGTCGCGCAATGGCGCCGTTCGCGAGGATTGGCAGCGCCCAATTTTCATCACCGCTTTGATCAATCGAAGCGACTTTGACCTGCCCGGAGCCGGTCTCCTGCGAGACAATGAATAGCGTCTCGTCGAGGAGCGTCATGACAGCGGTTTCGGGATCAAGCCCGCTCGCGGTCTTTAATTGCGTCCAGACCAGATTGCCGCTCGTGTCGACCCGACTAATGGCGATGCCGTCTTGCAGGAAGGTGCCCAAAATCGCGCCGCCGTCTTGCGCGGCGCAGGCAAAATCCAGGGTCCAATTGCCCGGAAGATCGGGGCGGACGCGCTGGAGAGACGTTCCGGCAATATTGACCCATTGGATGGCTTCGACGCGGTCAGAGGCAAGGTGCTGGCAGCCTTTTTCGGCGATGAGCGTGGCAGTACTATCGGCCGCGCGGACTTGCAGCGCTTCCAGGACAATTCCGCCTTCGTCCTCAAGGATAAAACCGCCACCGCCTGAGAGTTTCGCAACCAAATCAGGCTCGGCAGAACTCCCCTGCCCGCTCTGGCTGCCGGGCGCGAGATAATAAAGCCCAGCAAAGAATAAAGCGATCGAGACGAACGCGCCAACCGCAAGCCCGATCCAGGTGCGCTGGCTCAACCCCCTATTCTCACTTTCGAGCGCCTCGGCGTCTTCATCGACCATTGGCTCGAGCAATGTATCGCACGCGTCGCACCGGAGCCCCTCAGGCGTCTCTTTCAACTCCGCGAGGCAAATTGAACATCTCATATTCTTGCGTCCACCCAACAAAATCGTGACAAGCACAAAATTCTATCGTAGCTAACGCGTAAGCATTTTTGAGACCATATGTATAGTTTTCGCATGCCGTTACAAAAGACTGGCGAATGCATTGACCGCCTTGGGGACCGAGAAGGCACGTTTGCATGGACGATAGAGAAACAGAGTTTCAGTCGCTCAGCGAAGGTCAAAAGACCTTTTTTCGGCGTCGAACCGTATCGCAATCCGCCCAATCACAGGTCGACCCCTTGCCGAAAACACTGAGCACGGTCTCTGCGAAGATATGGGGGCTCGCTGAAGTAAAATCTTATACGATCGAAATGGTCGAAGAGGTCTTGGACGCCCGCAAAGTGCCCAAGCATCGGGTCATATCGCCCAGCCTGGAAATCACCGTCCCGGCCATTGAGGCGATGCGGTACTCCCCGTTGCGACGTGAGATTGCGGCGCTCATCGCAAGCACGATGGACCGCGAGAATGCAGACATCGCCCATCCCTCCTTCTTGAGCCTGCTCCAGCAAATGACTGAGGACGAAGTCAAAATCCTTGCTGCCTTCCCGGATGTCGGCCGCGTCCTGCCTGTTGCAAATCTCTGGATGAGCCTGAGCGACGATCATGCTGAGATCCTGCATCGCAACATTATGCCAAAGTCGATTGCCAAACTTTGCGTCAACAAGTCTCGATTGCCGCTTTATATCGACAATCTCGTTCGGCTGAAATTGCTGCACGAACCGGAAGGTGTCAAAATCGGGGATGCCCGCATCTATTCCAATCTTCTGCGCCAGGGGTTTTGCGCGCGGATCCTCGAACAGCCCAAAGTCCGGAAACATTCAACGCTCGAGAAGCATACAATTGCGCTCAGCAGTGTCGGCGACACGTTTCGGCGGGCCTGTTTGATTTGAGGCCCGCGTTTAAGCGAAAACGGAATAGATCGATTGAAACGCTACGATCTGGACCAGCGAACAGAATAAAGCGATCGCAATCCAGACTGGCAACACAAAGCTCCAATCTGTCGGCTCTTTGCGGTTGCGCTCTCTTTCAAACATGAAGGCGACCTGGCACCAGGACGGTGTTCCAGAGAAGACGCTCGACATACGACGCTTGGGTTTGAGAGGCTGAAGCTCAGTCGAAATCATGGAGGACATCTGGGCGCGAGGTCCAAAATCGAGACGCAAATCACCTCGAATGCCATCGATAGAGGCAAAAGAGTCAGCATTTAGCCGTGTTATATTGCGCGATTTTCTCACGTTTTATTCGCTCCCGAGTTGAATTCATCTCACGATTCTCCTGATTTTTAGTGAATCACCATGGCGAAAATCAGGAGAAGCTGTGGATACATCCAATTTGTTCATAAATTTGTCGTTTTGCAAGGCCGATTTTCCCCAAATGAACGAATTGAGACGAATTGATTACAACTTACACGCGATTTTTATCGTTCGTGAGCTCCGATTGATCGCAGCCGCATAGAAAACGGCAAATAGTACAAAGAAACCGCAGTCTCTCATTAATCAATGCACACGTTCTATTTGCAAATTTTCAATCTAGGCGTGCGATTTTACCGCTTCTGTCGGACTGGAGGCGATGATCGTGAAGCGACCCATACTGACCGCATTCGCACTCTCTTGTTCTTTCGCGCTCAATGCCTGTGTTTCCGCGATTCCGATCGCGCGGGATGCAGACATGATGCTGTCCGGCGCCATGGGCGGGCATCTTTACCCACCTCAGCATTATGTCACGGATGCCGATTGGGTTCGCCACAATGTCGTGATCAAGCATGTGCCAGGGCATGAAGTTGGGGCAACGTGTAATCTCTATGGCAACCCTTTCGACATGTTTGTCGCTGAATGCGTCAAAGCCTTCGAGGACGGGTCGGTCTTGATGATCCTGCCGACCTGCCCTGAATTTTCGACCTTCTATTGCGAGGTTGCGGAGCAGCATGGCTGGGGACATGTCTATCAAGCCAAAATGGGGCGCGAGATGACCCATAAAGGCTGGGGCCGTTTCAACCGCCCATCCTGAGCTGCGTCTCTCAATTCGCGCGCGGCATTCAAGCTTGTACAAACAAATCTGAACTCGTTATCCTGATCCAAACAGGAGACGAGATCTTGCTCGAAGCGATACGAAATTTTGGTCAAAGCGGGTCTATTTTGCTCCTTGGTCTGGTTGTTGGCGCAGCTTGGATCGTCGCCATTGTCGCGCCGAATACGTCCTATGATAACCTGAAAGAGGCGGACGCGGATCAGCATGTGCGGGAATTGTTGAAAGCCGCGTCGGATCCGATCGCGGTTTTGCTCCTCGTCGCGGCGGGTCTTGCCATTCTCGGCGGTGGCTTAATTTCAGGCTTGGCCGCGCTCATCGCCGCCTTCGGCTTTTTCAGCAATCGCTGGACACTGGCGCAAGCGCCGAAAAAGAGTGCGAATGAAGGCGAAAAACGCGTCGGGAAAACCCGCCGTATCCTGGCCGTCAGCCTGACCCTTGTCTTCAGCCTGGTTGCGCTCGCCGCTGCAGTGATTGCGGTCTTTGGGCGCCAGACGATCCAGGCACAAATCCCGTACGCGGCCAGGTCTTTAAGACCCTTCTTGCAGCTCAGTGCCTTCGGAGTCCGGCACTGGTGCCCAGGGCGCGGTCAGCTCTTCCAACACTTCCAGATCGGCGCGCTGATTGGAAAGCTTGCGCAAAGCTTTCAGGAAGTCTGCGCCTGCCGTGATCCCATCCGGGCTGAATTGCACGGACAGTTCGGCCGCTTTGGCATAATGGCCTTGCGCCGTTTGAAAGTCAGACGTCGCTTCTGCGCAGGCGCCGAGATTGTGGATCACAGCAGGCGAGCTCGGATATTCTTCCGCCATGCCGGTCCACATCGCACAAGATGCAAATGGGTCTTTGGACGAGATATCGAGCGCTTGCTTGAAGCGCGGGTCGGCGCGGGCGACTGGATCGAGCGCTTCAGTGATGAAGGTCGCGCGGACCGTCGCATTACGAGGGGCAATATCGCGGCGGATGGGTTGCAAGGTTTCGTACAAGGCTTCGCGCACCAAATCGGCTGGCGCATCAAGCCCGGCAAAGCCGATTGAATGATAGCCGGACAGTCCGTGGCGACGGCGCTTCTTTTTCAGCTTCTTATTGAACTCACCATCATAAATACCGGTTTCAAAACAAGATTCACGGCCTGAGGAACCGCCATAAGCGCCTGAAAAGACGACTTCGCCTGTGTCGGCATCAACGAGACGCGGATGCACGCTCACCGAAACGCGTTCTTCAACACAAAGCTCTTCAACATCAACGCGGGTCTCGCAATCAAACAGGCCATCCCACTCGACACATTTGCTGGTGGTGTGGTGATACTCATGCCAGTCATAGTCATCGATATCGACATGACCGCTATAGGTGCCGGCCGGCGTTTCGCCAGGCACACCATATGAGAAGTCCGCCAAGGTGAACCAAGCTTGGCCGTCGAACACCGTATTCACGATCATATTCTCGAACTGGCGGGCATACCAACCGCCCGCCGGACCTCGGAAGCGGTCGACCTGAACCGTGCGTGTCTCAGCGGCTGCGAGGCTTTCCGGCATCAGCTTGGCTTCGTAATTGATCCCGGGCGTGGTACAGGCAGCAACGCCCGTCAGGGCAATCGTGCTGGCAATCAGGGTCTTGGTCATCGCTTTTATCCCTTTAGCGTATCAGAGATTAAGCGCAGATCTGCCTGAATAACGGCTGAATACATTAGGAAAAATAAAGGGCAAAATATTGCCGCGGGGTCATGCTTGCGGCCCTATTCCCAAATTCGCACATACGAGGCTGAACAGAATAAGGACGGTTCCATGTCTTCATCGCCTCTCTTTGACACTTATACGCTGCGTGGTCTGACCCTGCCCAATCGGGTCGTGATGGCGCCGATGACGCGGTCTTTTTCACCAAACGGTGTGCCCGGCGAGAATGTCGCCGAATATTATGCCCGGCGCGGTGATGCCGATGTCGGCCTGATCATTACAGAAGGCACGACCGTCAATCGTGGCGGGGCATCGAATGATCCGCGCGTGCCAAACTTCCATAAGGAAGATGCATTGGCGGGCTGGTCAAACGTCGTTGAGGCTGTGCACAAGACGCCTGGCAAGATTGCGCCACAGCTTTGGCATGTCGGCATGATGCGCAAGCCCGGCACCGGCCCAGACCCGGATGCGATCTCGGACAGCCCATCCGGCCGCACGCATAAAGGCAAACAGGTCCAGCCGGAACCAAGCGATAGTGAGGTCGCTGATATGGTCATGGCATATGCCAATGCTGCCGGCGATGCGAAACGGCTTGGATTTGATGCGATCGAGATTCATGGTGCGCATGGCTATCTCATCGATGAATTCTTCTGGAACGTCATGAACACGCGCGAGGATAAATATGGCGGCGACCTCGCAGATCGCGCGACTTTTGCGGGCGAGATCATTCGCGAATGCCGCAAACAGGTGGGCGATGACATGCCGATCATCTTGCGCTTCTCGCAATGGAAGCAACAGGAATATACCGCCCGCCTCGCAGAGAGCCCGCAAGAGCTTGAAGCCTTCCTGCAAGTCTTTGCCGATGCCGGTGTGGATGCCCTGCACGCCAGCCAGCGCCGCTGGTGGGAAGCGGAATTCCCCGAAGTTGATGGCGATAATGGCCTGAACCTAGCGGGCTGGTGCAAGAAGCTGACGGGCCTCACATCGATCACAGTCGGATCTGTCGGGCTATCATCGGACTTTATCGGCGCGTTTGCTGGTCAGGATTCCAAAACCCGCCCAATCGCCGATGTCATCGAGCGGCTCGACAAAGGCGAGTTTGATCTCGTCGCCGTCGGCCGCGCGCTCCTGCAAGACCCGTTCTGGGCGCAGAAAATCAAGGATGGCCGGACAGAAGAGCTGGCCGATTATGATGCGAAAGCGCTTGCCACTTTGTACTAGGCCTGCATCTGCAGTGAACCAATTGAACGCGCGGCGCGTAGACAGAGCAGATAAAGAAAGCTCTATCCCATGCGCCGCGTTTCCTCCCTATTCGCCCCGACCCTCGCTGTGGCCACCAGTGCCGCGGTTGCCACAGGCTGCGTCTCCGGTCCGGAGCTCGCCGCCTTTGATGACGCACCGCGAGAGCTCGTCCTGGAAGACTATTTCCTCGGCGAGACGACTGCTTACGGTGTCTTCGAGGACCGGTTCGGCAAAGTTCGGCGCAGTTTCAAAGTCGATATTACGGGCACGGTCAAAGACGGTGTCCTGACGCTGGACGAGCGCTTCTTCTATGACGATGGCGAACGCGACACCCGCGTCTGGACCATCGAGATTCTCGGCGATGGCGAGTATCGCGGCACGGCTGGCGATGTGCCAGGTTTTGCGCAAGGCAGCGTCGTCGGCAATGCATTCAACTGGAAATACAAAGTCGACTTGAAAGTCGGCGACAGCACCTGGAATGTCGGCTTTGATGACTGGATGTATCTGCTCGAAGACAATGTCCTGCTCAATCGCGCTTATGTCACTCGGTTCGGCATCCGGATTGGCGAGGTTACGATCGCATTTCAGAAATAGTTTGAACCTGATCTGATCTCGCGCATTATAAAGCCCTTCAGGGAGGCGAGCATGTCGCGTGTAGATTTGGAATCAAAGTTTCGAGCGCTTGCAGATGCGCCGCTTGATCTGAACCGCGTTCGCGCGCTGACGGAAATGCTGAACGCGGCCGGCCGAAAAGCGACGGGCCTGGATCGTATTCGGCTCGCCGCCTGTCTCGCGCACAGCGCCTTTCTCGCGCCTGATCGCGTCGCAGAAACTTATGATGCGATGTCTGAGGCCTGGCTCGGCGCGCCAATTAAGGCCGCGCCCATCCAAACCCTCGACACGCCATCGGAGCCAACGCCTCCTGACTTATGGGATCAATTCTGGGCTGTCGTGGAAGATGCCGCCGATGGCAAGCTGGATGCCCTGGCGATCACCGAGCGTACTGCGGCGCTTGGCGGCGCCATGCCAGACGCCTTTGTCGCCCGTGTCGCGGCCATGTCGCATCTCTATCCCGGGATCACAGAAGCGGCGGGCGCGGACATGCCGGAGAAGATCCAGCTCGAGACATTGGCGCAACAACCGGCTGGCTCAATCGGCGCGGAATTTCACCAGCTGATCGTGGAAAACAAGTTCGACCTGGAAGTTCTGGATCGCAGCGAGATCGGGCTCAGCGCGCTGCCGCCGCCGCTCGCTTATCTCAACACGCGGATCTTGCAGGCCCACGATCTTTGGCACATCACGGCAGGATACGAGACCACTGCCCTGCATGAAATTGCGCTTTCCGCGTTTCAGATGGCCCAGTTCGGGCACAATTATTCGGCGCAATTCCTCGCCGTCGTCGCCGCCGTCGGGGCCATCTCGCCGGCCGCCGGATACAAAATCCTGATGGACACCGTGACCACGTCCTGGGTGCATGGCCGGGAAACCTATCCGATGATGCTGATCCCGTGGGAACAGGTTTGGCACAAATCAGCTGATGAGATTCGCGCGCAGTTCAAGATCACGCAATATCAGCGCCCTTATCGTGCAGACCTGATCGAGCGCACGGTGCCCATCGCCGCCCTCGCGCAAAAGGTCAGCCGCTTCTTCAGCCTCTTCAAAGGCAAACGGGCCGCCACATCGTAAAAGTTGACGCTGGCGTCATTTTTTGCAATAAGGGGACATGGCCCAGCTCATCAAATCGATTTTCTATTTCGGTCCCCTGATCTTCGGCATCGGATTTCTGGCACCACTGACCTCTCAAATCATTCAGGCCGTTGGTTGGACACCGCCCTTTGGATTGTCGCCGCTGATGACCGGTCTTCTGGTCGGCGGCACGCTCGGCGTGATTGCCCAATATCGAGGACGTTGGATATGAGCCCGACCCAGGATCTCTCAAACCTCTCCGAAGCCGAACTTATGCGCATGGAGCGCGAGGTCGCGGCGCGGCATATCGATAAGTTTCCATATCTTGCTGTGGTCTGGGCCTTCTCTAATTTGGCAGTCTGGCTGGCCCTGTGGCCACTGGTCTTCCTGGGTGTGATCCCGCTTTGGCTCGGCTTCATAATCGCGACGTTCAATATCATGCTGTCATACCTGCCGAGTCATGAAGCCCAGCATGACATTATCGCCAAGCCCGGCGCGAGGCTGCGGTGGCTCAATCAGTTGGTTGGACATCTTTCGACCATCCCTCTCGTCTTGCCATATCAGGTCGCCAAGATCACACATATGGATCATCACAAGCATGCCAATGATCCTGACCTCGATCCGGATTACTCTACCCATGCGGATGGTCCGCTGCAGGCCATCTGGAAAAGCCTGTACAATCGCCAACCGCGCGCAAATGGCGGGTTCAATGCCTATGGCGAAGTGTTGCAGCGCAAAGGGCGCATAGATGTCATCCTTGTGAGCGTCGCTTATCAGGTCGTGCATTATGGCATTCTGATCGCCCTGGCCTGGTCTGGATATGCGCTGGAAGCGGCCTTGCTCTGGTGGCTCCCACGGCACATCGCGTTGACTTATATTCAATACTATCTCAGCTGGGCCCCGCACAATCCGGGCCTGACCAAAGGTCGATACCGCGATACACGCAGCTTCCGGGCAATCCTCGGCAATATCGGATCAATGGGCATGCAGTACCATATCATCCATCACCTACACCCGCGCATCCCGCTGTATCGAACCCCGCGCGCCTATTGGGAAATGAAGCCGATCCTGGACGCCCGCGGTTGCGACATTCACGAGCTCTAGGCGTCGACGCCCGCCAGCGTATCCGCAATGATTTTCCACACGGTTGCATTGGCGCCGAAGGCGAAATGCGTGCTGCGCACCTCAATATTTTGGGCCTGATCATTGTAGACATCACGGGCGGCTTGCCAGCCGACCACGCCGTCTGACTTGCTGTAAATCACAGTCAGAGGCTGCGACAGCCCGACCGAGTTTCGCTCATGCACTTCGCGCTCGAAGGCATCCATGTCCATTCCTTCCTTGATCGCATAGATTTTGCCGACAGAGGTGTATTTCGGGCCGCCAATGAGCGGCGTGCCCATCGTGATCACTTCGCGCACAGAGTCGCTGAACAGACGCGCTGTTTCGCGGGCAATGACACCGCCCAGGCTCCAGCCAATCAAAGTGACCGGCGCACTGGATGTCTCGGCCATGGCTTCGACTTTCTGCCCAAATTCCTGCGTCAGCGCATCGACCTGGCCGCCATTGATGCCGAGCCCCCAGGTCGAGGCGTCATAGCCGAGATATTTGAGATAGAGCGCCAGCGGCCGCATCGACAATTCCGGCGCGGTAAAGCCTGGCAGAAGCACGATTTTTCGACCATCCCCACGTGGCGCCCGCGCAAGCGCCGGCGTCATCCATGGGAATTTCAGGAGTTCCAATGGGGTTCCAAGTTCCCGTAAGGTCGAAAGCAAGCTGGGTCGCTCACAATCGGTCGGCATTTCCTGGGTCATCCAAAACCTCCTCGCATCCCATAATAGTCATACGCGAGTTCGGTCGGATTGGATGTTCGCAAAAGTTGTGAAGCGCTCACCAGCTGCCAATATTTTCCATGCTGGCCCAAGGCTCTACGGGGTCGAGCGGTGTGCCTTTCTGGAGTAACTCCACTGAGATTCCGTCCGGTGAACGCACAAAGGCCATCCGTCCATCGCGTGGTGGCCGGTTAATCGTGACCCCCAGACCCTGGAACCGCTCACACGCCTCATAGATATTGCCGACGCGATAAGCGAGGTGCCCAAAATTGCGGGCGCCGTCATAATCGCCTTCATCCCAATTGTACGTCAGTTCGACCATCGGAATGTCCATCGCGGTGGGCGATGTCTTTTCCGGGACACCACCGCATCGTTCAATATCGTCTGGTGAGGCGAGGAAAACCAAAGTGAAGCGCCCTTCTTCGCTGTCATACCGCATCAGCTCTTTCAGCCCGAGGCCGTCGCCATAGAATTTCAAGGCCGCGTCAATGTCGGTGACGCGCACCATGGCATGCAGGAATTCCACACTCATTTATATTGCTCCTCGAGCCGTCGAATTTCAGACCGCAATGTTGGCGGTCGGTTGCGGTAATAGAAAAAGGTCGCACCCGCCAGAAGCACGACATTGATCCCCATGATGATCACGATGGTCATAAAGTCGCCAAGGATGACACCAAGATTCTGGCTCTGGAAGCTGACTTCGATATTGTCCTCGCCCCAATTGTTCACATTGCTGGTAAGGCCATAGAAGACCGCAACAAAGACCGGTAACAGGACAAGCGCCAGAAAGGCGATCCCGCATTGATAGATGCCAAGACGCGGGCGTTCGGCTTTAGAAAAGCTGCGTACGAATTCATCGCGCGGAATGTTGCCGCTGATCAGGCCCTTCTCGACGTTGGAGTCATAGACCTGCTCGCCAAGCTCTGGTGTTTTCACCCAGCGCCACGCCAGCAATCCGGCCCAAATCGCCAGAGGCAGGAACATCAAATAATAGACGGGCGTAAAATTATCGACGAACATCCGGTTCACTCCCTTGGGTGAACAGGGAGACCGTCAGATCGCCGTGTGCACCTTCTCATAGGTTAGCATGGCACGCTTTCGCGCCGTACCCCAATGGTAATTATGTAACCTACCGTCAGATGCAAGCGCGCGATGACACGGAATGAGCCAGGCAATCGTATTTGCGCCAATCGCTGTCCCCGCTGCGCGCGCCGCTTTGGCATTGCCAGCCGCTGTCGCGACTTGGCCATAGGTCCAGGTTTCACCCGCGGGAATCTCCAACAATGCCCGCCAGACCTGGCGCCGAAACGCCGTGCCATAAAGCGCCAACGGCACCTCGCCGCCATCGCCGAAGACTTTTTGAGCCCAGCGTCCAGCTTCGGCATCATCGCGCTTCATTTTAGCCTTCGGATAGCGGGCTGCCATATCGGCGAAGACCTCATCCTCTCCATAGCCGGGATGTTCAAATCCAGTTTTGGGTCCGACCCCGTCATCTGCAAATCCGAGCCCGCACAGACCGCGCGGTGAAATCAGAAAAACACCGGTGCCGAACGGGGTTCCAGCGCTGCCAATGGTGAGCTCCGCCGTTGCACCGCCGCTCTTCGCTTCTCCGGGCGACAGGGCTTCGTGGGCGATGAACAGGTCATGCAGTCGCGACGGCGACGACAATCCCGTCTCAAACGTCGTGTCCAGCACGCTCGCGCCCTGGCGCAGCAAGTCGCCGGCTTCAGCATGCGCCAAGCTCGCTTGATATTGTTTCGGGCTGATTCCCGCCCAGCGGGTAAACTCGCGTTGGAAATGGCTGGGCGACAGGCCGATCGCACTGGCGCAAGTTCGCAAGTCCGGCCAGTCGCGCCAGGTCTCGCCTAAATGTTCCAAGGCATCTGCCATCCGCTCATAAGCAGCGCAGCGTTCATTCAGAGGCATCAATACAGTCGTCATGGCGCCACTTTGCCAAGCGCGTCCGGCCCGCGCCACCCGTTTCTTGCGACCTTTGTCCCCAGCTGCAATTGAGAATCGTTCTTGACAATCATTCTCACGTATTGCAAATCATTCGCATGATCATTTGCATCTGCCGCAACATTAATGAAAAAGGTGTCCGCGACGCTGTCGAAGCTGGCGCACGGAGCCCTGAAGCTGTGCAAGCGCATCATGGTTGCCAGTTCAATTGCGGACAATGCCGATGCGCCATGGGCGAAGTGATCTCTGATACGTTGGATTCCTATGGCTCTGAGCTGACTTTGGTCGCAGCCGAGTAGCGCTATTCCTTTCCATCAATAGGTTTTCCAGCCGGCTCCATTTGAGGCGCCTCTTCATTTGCACTCACAATTCCGAATTGCGATTGAAACCCGCCCTGCAATTCCAGCACCGTGACTTTCTGCCAGATCTTGCGAGACAGTTCTCCCGTCAGACTTTCAAAATCATTGACCGAGGCAATCACCACAGGGTCTTCGATATATTCTAAATAAATCGAGGCGAGCTTGCCCGTGATGGCCAACAGATCTGCACAATAATCCAGATAGCGAACCAGCTCATAGCCATGCAGGTCGCTTTCAGGCACCGACTCGCTTTTGGCGCCAATGTGCAAGTCCGACATCGGGTCTTTTGACAATTGGTGCATATCAATGACATGCGCGATCGAGCGAAGCTGGTTGATCCGCTCCAGCACATCATGGCGCTTCATTCGCGTTTCAAGATTGAGCAGGAACCAGATGCCGGCGCTGAGCAGGATGAGCAGGTTGATAAAGGCCTCGACCCCTTCGAACATGTCGAAACTAGGCTGGCCCTGAAAATCAATCTTCACCGTCCAGACAATGTAGGCGATGACCGCGAACCCACTCAGCATGAAGAGATAAGCCATACTGCGGACCAGCCAGCGTGGCTGCGAGATCCGCTTGGCGCGCCCGACCTC
The DNA here is from genome assembly GCA_039818185.1 of Pseudomonadota bacterium. Taxonomy (GTDB): domain Bacteria; phylum Pseudomonadota; class Alphaproteobacteria; order Caulobacterales; family Hyphomonadaceae; genus Henriciella. The sequence goes on along the minus strand of JBCBUI010000005.1, from coordinate 69,101 downwards.
TTCCTGGGCAAATTTCGTCAATTCCTGCGAGACAAGTGTCAGACCGCGTCCGCCAAAACGGGATTCCATCCGCGCACTCAAGCGCGCTGTGGTCTGGACGATGAGGTCCGGGTTTAGACTACGATATGGCAATAGCACCCTCTATCATGGACCGCCCTGCCTGATCTGGAGGCACGGGCGCATTTCGGCCCGAAATGGTCAGCGTCGTCAAGCTCATCGTTACTCGCCTTCTTCGTCATATCCGACCAGGCGCAAAGGCCGCGCTTTTCGCCCTTCCAGTTCGGCCCATCGAACCAGGGCATCTTCTCGGCCATGTGTGATCCACAACTCTTCTGGATCAACATCACGCACGGTCTGCGTCAGTTCATCCCAGTCCGCATGATCTGACAGGATCAGGGGCAATTCGACTCCGCGCTGTTTGGCTCGTTGGCGCACGCTCATCCAGCCGGAGGCGAAACAGGTCACGGGATCCGGAAACCGCCGCCCCCATTTATCATTAAAGCTGGCCGGCGGGCCAAGCACGATTTCACCGCGAAACTGTTCACTCTCGCCGCGCTGTCCTTTTTCGAGTGTCGCGGGCCGCAAATCGCCGAGCGGTACGCCGCTCTCCTCATACAGCTTGCATAATTTTTCGAGGGCGCCGTGAATGTAAAGCGGGCGCTCATAACCGGCCTCTCGCAGCAAAGCGATGACACGTTGGGCCTTGCCCAGCGAATAAACCCCGACCAAATGTGTTCGGTCTTTGAACAGGTCGACGCTGGCGAGCAGTTTGGCCATTTCAGCGCGGTCATCCGGGTGGCGAAAGACCGGCAAGCCAAATGTCGCTTCGCTGATAAAAACATGCGTGTTTGGAACGACTTCAAACGTCCGGCAGGTTGGGTCCTGTCGGCGCTTATAATCACCGGTGCAGACCATGCGCAGACCGCGCCATTCGACGACAACCTGCGCCGATCCAAGGATATGTCCTGCCGGCGCAAGCCAGACGGTGACGCCATTGATCTCAACGGTTTCACCGAACGCCAGAGCCTGGCGGCTGGCAGTGAACGCCTCGCCATAGCGCGCGGCCATGATGTCGAGCGTTTCTGGCGTCGCCAGGACAGCGCCATGTCCCGCGCGCGCATGGTCGGCATGGCCATGCGTGATGACGGCGCGATCAACGGCGCCGCGGACCGGATCAATGTAGAAATCTCCCGGCGGGCAATAGAGGCCTTTCGGGGTTTCATGCAGTAAGAGGTCCGGACGGATCATGGCTCTGATATATCGCGTTTTGGGGCCGCGAACACTGCCGCATTTCCGCCGCTTGCAGCGTTTAGGCAAACAGGCCTAATGATCCACTGAGAGTCTGTTTGGAGGAATATCATATGCGTCGACTTGCTGCCCTGGTCGCTGGCCTGACCCTTGCTCTATGCCCGATCGCTACAGCTCAGGATTATGCGCCGAGCGACACCACCAAGCGGGCTCTGGCGGCTGGATACAAGGCGCTATTCACCTGCAGCGGGTATTTCAGTGCCGGTCAGTCTCTCGCGGAAATCAGCGAGAATGAACTTTCCGGTATTTATGTCGATTATAGACCCCTTATGGATCAGGTCGGAAACGCGACGATAGATGAGAACACAAAGTCCGTACTGGTCGCCTTTGACGGCGCCTTGCCCCCGCGGACTGCGGCCTGGCGTCCCGGCATTGGCTGCTCCCTCCTGCCGGTGGGGGCATCGCCAGACATGACGGCCTGGCTGCCAAGCTTCACCAATATGCCCAGCCTGGACGCGCCGGACAATTCCACCGCGCTTGGGGACAATGTTACGCTGACTGAGAACACGTTCGCGCTCGACTTGCTCGGCGTGCCGGTCAGCTTTGCCTTTGATGGCAACACATATGGCGAAGGCACCCGCACGAGCGCGGTTCTGGTTTTGCACAAAGGCCAGATGGTGGCCGAGCAATATGCCCGCGGCATTGATCGCACAACGCCGCAGCGGACCTGGTCCGTCGCGAAATCTCTGACCTCCACAATTATCGGCGCGGCGGTTTATGAAGGCATTCTCGGGCTCGACAATGAAGCGGTTCTGGCGGATTTCAACAAAGGCGGCGACCCAAGACGCGAGATCACCTTGCGCCACGTGCTCAATATGGCGAGCGGGCTTGAGTCGAATGATCCCGGGTCGCGGACAGATCGGCTTTATTTTGGAGGTGCGAGCATTCTCGACACGCTGGCGCATCGGTCGCTGGAAGCCTGGCCGGGCACACGGTTCAAGTATTCAAATGTCGATACGCTGATCGCGATGCGGGCGCTGCGCGAAGCGCTGAATGATGACAGTCGCTATCGTGCATTCCCGTACACCAATCTGCTGCACAAGATTGGCGCGCGGCACACGGTTCTGGAGACAGACTGGCATGGCGATTACATGTCCTCGTCGCAAGTCTGGATGACGGCACGCGATATGGCCCGGCTCGGCCAGCTCTACTTGCAAGACGGCATGTGGGGCGGCGAGCGTTTGCTACCGCCGGGCTGGGTCGACTTCGTGACAACGCCGGCAGAAGCACAGCCCGACGGGAATTACGGTTATGCCGGCTCATTCTGGTTGATTGGCGGCGTCGATGGTGCGCCGGCGGACGCCTTTGCCGGGCTCGGTAATCGTGGCCAGCATCTGGTCATCGTCCCTTCACGCGATCTGGTTATCGTCCGACGCGGCTTCGATGTCGCAGGCGAGCCGCCCTTCCGCATCGCGAAACTGACAGCCGACATTGTCGCTACGTTCGATGCGGCCGAACGCGCCCGCCTTGCCGCCGAAGCGGCTGAAGCGGCAGCACTTGATCTGGAACCTGCGGACTAACCGACGGGGTCGAGCAGTTTGGTGATCCGTCGCGTGACGGATTCCTCGAAACTCTGCATCATCGCCGAGCCTTTAATGTCGAAACTGAATTGTTCGACATAGGTGCGGCCGTCCGGCGCCCGGTCACAGGTCGCGTCCATTTCGAAGCGATTGATCTTGGCCACCATGGCGGGCTTATAGGGCTTTGGCAGAACCATGTTGAAAGCGAGCACGGCGCCATCCGTCTTGTCGAGCGTGACTGTGCCGTTCAGCTGTTTCATCATTTTCTGTTCGGTCTTGTCGGCATCGGCTTCCGGCTCTGGCGTAAAGGCATAGGTGACCGTGGCCGCATCCTCAGACAAAGCCGACGCATTGGCTGGCACCATTTCAGCAAAATCAGCACACCAGATATCGCCATCTGTTTCGGCTTCCATATCGGCAATGCCGTCACGAAAATCCTTGGTCCATTCGCTTTCATCGGGTGAATAAATTTCGATCCGCTCGCCTTCCGGTTTGCTCGGATCGATCAGGCCATTGGCGGTCACATCCATATCGGAATAGCTCATCTCATAAGAATAGATGGGGCCTTCCTTGGTGAGGCTGCGCATCATTTCAAGCACAGGATCTGCTGCTGCCGGGAGAGAAACGCTTAGGGCAAGCGCCCCCAAGGCGATGAAACGTGTCATGAAGACTCCTAAATTTCTTTTCAGCCTTACAAACCCGGAACTGTCTGAATGTCAGATGAAAATTCTGCAATTCCAGCCAAGAATGCGCTAGGAGGTTTGTAATGCCTGACACGCTGACGCCCTCTTACAGTCTCCCGGCGCAATTTGACGACTGGTTCGCGGCCCGCGATTGGGCACCGCGGACGCACCAATTGGCGCTGACAGAAACCGCTTTACGTGGTGACAGCGCGCTTCTGATCGCGCCGACCGGTGGCGGCAAAACACTGGCTGGGTTCCTGGCCAGTCTGATTGAACTGTCTAAGAAATCACAACGCAATTCAGACCGGCCAGCGCTGCACACGCTCTATATCTCGCCCCTGAAAGCGCTCGCAGTGGATGTGGCGCGCAACTTGATGACGCCGGTGGAAGAGATGGGGCTCGACATCAAAATCGAGACCCGCACCGGCGACACGCCTTCTCATAAGCGCCAACGCCAGCGACGCACGCCGCCCGACATCTTGCTAACCACACCAGAACAGCTCGCTTTGTTTATTGCGTCTGATCATGCGGCCGAATTCTTCGCGGATCTGAAGTGTGTGATCATTGACGAGATCCACGCCATCGCGCCAAGCAAACGCGGGGATTTGCTCAACCTCGGTCTCGCAACTTTGTCCAAATGGGCGCCAGCCTGCCGCTTCATTGGATTGTCCGCGACCGTGCACGAGCCAGCCGTGCTGCAGACCTGGCTCAGCGTTCGGGGCGATCAACCTGAGCTGATCATTGCAGAAGGCGGCGTGCACGCCGATGTCGATATCCTGATCTCGGATGAACGCATCCCCTGGTCAGGCCATTCCGGACGGTTCGCGGTGGGCGAGGTCTATGAAGAGATCAAGGCGGCGAATATGTCACTGATTTTCGTCAATACACGGTCGCAAGCCGAAGTCCTGTTCCAGGAGCTCTGGACCGCGAACGAAGACGGCCTCGCCATCGCCCTCCACCACGGCTCGCTCGCCAAGGAACAAAGGCGTAAAGTTGAAGCGGCCATGGCGGCAGGAAAGCTGAAAGCCGTGGTCTGCACGTCGACCCTCGATCTCGGGATTGATTGGGGGGAAGTTGATCTCGTCATCCAGATGGGCGCGCCAAAAGGCGCAGCGCGTCTAATCCAGCGCATTGGCCGGGCCAATCATCGCATGGACGAGGCCAGCCGGGCCATGCTGGTGCCGACCAATCGGTTCGAGATCCTGGAATGCCGGGCGGCGGAATCCGCCGTCGAGGCCGGTGAGATTGATGGCGAACCGATCCGCCAAGGCGCCCTCGATGTTCTGGCGCAGCACATTATGGGGCGCGCGTGCGGCGAAGGGTTTGGTCTCGAAGAGGTGTTCGAGGAAGTCCGATTGTCGGCGCCGTATCGTGATCTCGACTGGGAGACTTTTGAGCGTGTGGTCGATCTGGTGGCGACGGGCGGTTATGCCTTGCGCACTTATGATCGCTTCAAACGGATTACGCGCACACGCGCCGGCAGCTGGCATGCCCGCACGGCGCGAGACCGGCAGCAGCATCGCATGAATGTCGGGGCGATTGTCGAAGCGCGCCACTTGAATGTCCGACTGGCAAGCCGTGTCGGGCGTGAAAAAGCGGGACAAGCGACAGGCCGACCTGCCCTGCGCGCCGGGCGGAAACTGGGCGAAATCGAAGAGTATTTCATCTCAACGTTGACGCCGGGAGACACGTTTCTCTTCGCAGGCGAGATTCTTCGCTTTTTAGGCGTGCAGGAATTGGACTGCCTGACCATGCGCGCGCCCGCTGACACCAATCCGGCCATTCCGAGTTATAATGGCGGCAAGTTTCCGCTCACCCAGTTTCTCGCCGGTCGGGTGCGCAAGATGATTCATGATCGCGAGTCCTGGCACACACTGCCGGATCAGGTGCGCGAGTGGTTTGAGATTCAAGATTTGCGGTCGACCATTCCGGCCGCGGACGAACTTCTCATCGAGACCTTCCCGCGCGGCGAGCGGCACTTTCTGACCTGCTACCCATTTGAAGGGCGCCTGGCGCACCAGACGCTCGGCATGTTGCTGACGCGGCGACTGGAGCGGATGGGCGCCAAACCGCTCGGCTTTGTCGCCTCTGAATACGCCATGGCCGTGTGGGCCATGGAACCGATGGGCCAAGTCGATCTTGACGCGTTGTTTGCGCCGGACCTGCTCGGCGATGATTTGGAAGAATGGCTGGAAGAAGCGGTTCTGATGAAGCGTCATTTTGCCCAATGCGCACAGATTTCCGGCCTGATCGCGCGACGCATGCCAGGCGCCGAAAAGACCGGCAAACAGGTCACGTTCTCGACCGATCTGATCTACGATGTGCTGCGCTCGCATGAGCCGGATCATATCCTGTTGCAGGCGGCGCGGCATGATGCGGCGACCGGGTTTCTCGACATTCGGCGATTGTCGGACATGTTGATGCGGGTGCGCGGCAAGATCGTGCACAAGGATTTGCCGAAGATCAGCCCATTTGCTGTGCCGGTTATGCTGGAAGTTGGCAAAGAGCCTGTGCACGGGGCGAGCGTTGAGGAAGCGATCTTGCGCGATGCGGAAGCAGATTTGATTGCGGACGCGATGGGCGAGATTTGAGTTTGCAACAGCACGTGCGGCCCGGCAAGCGGGCGGTTGGGTGATTTGGTTTTGGTTTTGGTTTTCTTTGAGACCCTCATCCTGAGCTTGTCGAAGGATTGGGGGGGCTTCTGGGAAGCTCCGCCTCGTCCTTCGACAGGCTCAGGATGAGGCGTTCGGGGGGAATGGAAAGCGGGGGCTAACCTGGGTCTAGACGTATCCGAATGTCCCGGGCTTGACCCGGGATCTCAGGCCACACATCCGGAAGCCAGGAGGGAGATCCCGGATCAAGTCCGGGACGGTCGGCGTGGGACGCCAGCGCCTTCTCGAAGATCTGGGGACAGAGCGCATCAACATCGCTCGGCGCATAGAAGCGCTCATAATAATCATGCGTCATGTAATTGACGCCCATACCCTCAAAGTACGGCACCCAGGCCCGGCCATAGCGATCGACCTGGACAAAGGCTTGTCGTCCGGTCTCAGCGCACCAGAGATCCACACGCCACAAATTCCAGAACAGGATCGGCCAGAAATAAACGGCGACCTGTCGGTAATGGGCAAAGAGATAGCGGTGGATGATCATGCGCTAAGTATATGCGCAGGCTCGAAGGGTGGGGATGAAACAAAACTATACCTCTGAAAACAAGATCATTTTTCCTTTTTCGCATAGGGATTGCCACACGCGCCCCCTTCTTCCGATCGCGGGAGAAGGGTCGGGGATGAGGGCAAGATGGGTGCGATAAACGAGACGCACTCGATTTCACGAACACCGGTGCCCTCACCCCAACCCCTCTCCCGCATCCGGGAGAGAGGCTTGGACTGTGACATGCCCTCAAGCCGTCGTGCCACACATCCGGGAAGCCCGGATAGAGCCCCACACCTGCGCGGGGATGAGCGGAGTATTAAACGTCGCTCTTCTCACCCTCAACCTCAGCAAAGTAAGCCGCGAGATCGCGCTTGATCTCAGGCGCCAGGATATACAGCCCCACCAGGTTCGGGATCGCCATGACGAAGATCAAGGCATCGGCAAAATCGAGAATGGCCTCAAGTTTCACCGCCGCTCCGATCACGATGAAAACACAAAAAATCAGGCTGAATGCATATTCTCGCCCGCGCCCTTCCCCGAACACATAGGTCCAGGCCTTGGTGCCATAATAGGCCCAGGCCAACATGGTCGAGAAGGCAAAGAGCAGCGCGGCCATGGAGAGCGGAACCGGCGACCAGGAAATCTTGCTCTGGAATGCCGCTGAGGTCAGCTCGATCCCCTGCAAATTGTCTGACATGAAGGTCTCGGGCGGGAAGGTTGTGACAATGACCAATCCGGTCAACGTACAAATAACGACCGTATCAATGAAAGGTTCCAGCAAGCCAACAAAGCCCTCACTGATCGGCTTGTCCGTGGCGACCGCGGAATGCGCAATCGCAGCAGAACCGATGCCCGCCTCGTTTGAGAATGCGGCGCGCTGAAAGCCGATAATCATGATGCCGAGCACGCCGCCTGTCGCACCCGCCGGCGTAAAGGCGCCGGTCACGATGGAGGCAATCGCAGACGGAAGACTGGCGGCATTCATCAAAATCACCGCGAGCGCCCCTATGACATAGACGAGGACCATGAATGGGACGAGACGGGACGTGACCCGCGCAATCGACTTGATGCCACCGAGGATGATCAAGGCGACCAGCAAGGCAAGAACAATCCCGACAATCCAGCCTGCCCCCTGCAATGGCCCGGTCTCGCCGCCGGTCACGTGCAAGAGCTGGACATAGGCCTGGTTGGACTGGAACATGTTTCCGATCCCGAGGCAGCCAATAATGATGCTGATGGCGTAAAACACGCCGAGAAATTTACCGAGGGAAGGCAAGCCGCGACCGGCAAGCCCGGCGCGCAGATAATACATCGGACCACCCGAGACAGACCCATCAGCATTGATCTGACGGTATTTCACACCCAGGGCGCATTCTACAAACTTGGTGGTCATGCCGACCAGGCCCGCGACGATCAGCCAAAAAATGGCGCCGGGTCCGCCAATCGAAACGGTGATGGCGACACCTGCAATATTGCCAATCCCGACCGTGCCCGAGACCGCTGCGGTGAGCGCCTGGAAGTGCGTAATCTCCCCTTCGCTCTCGGGTTTTGAATCTTTCCCACGCACGACGTTCACAGCGTGACCAAAGCCGCGCAGATTTATGAAGCCGAGATAGACCGTAAAAAAACAGGCGCCGAAAATCAGCCAACAGACGATTAGCGGCACATCTGACCCGGCAATCGAAACACTGTAGAAGATGAACCCTGAGACGGCGTCGGTCACCGGCTGGACAAGTTCGTTGATGACATTGTCCAAGCTTTGATTGGCTGACATTACGTTCTCTTTCGTTTGGCGCAGGGTTAGCGCCGTGGTTCGGAAATGCAAATCGCGATCATTGCGTCATTGGCGTGGCGCGGGTCGTTTGTCAAAAACCAAGAACATTCTGTCGGGTCGTCACTCTCACGCTTCATCAATCGCGTTGTCAGCTCTCTGTCGGGTGATTGTCGGGTCTCTGTCGTGGCAACAGTTGACGCGCATGCCCTATTTGAACCTGACCCAAACGCGGGATAGCATCCCGATCAGAACAAGGACGACTCGAATGGCATTCAAACCAGATGCAGCAAAAATCAAAAGGTGGCGAGAAGAGCGACACTGGTCGCAGGAACATCTCGCTGAGCTTTCCGGAGTCGGCGTCCGCACGATTCAGAGAGTCGAGAATGGTGACGGCGCCTCGCAAGAATCACTCAAGGCGCTCGCCGCTGCCTATGGCGTCGACACAATGGCGCTGTCCATCGACCCGGAAGAAGAGGCGAAACGAATCGCCAATCTGGAAGCCGCGGCGTCGGAAGCCAGCATGCGCCTGGGTTTCTTTGCGCATCTCGCGAGTTTTGGCATCGCCTTCACCATATTTGCTGCCATAGCTTTCGCTGCTGGAGACGTCGAAGTCTTGCAAGTCATGGTCTGGTGGATTGTTCCGCTCACCGCGCATGGACTTTACGTGTTCCTGACGCAGATGACAGGGAGATATGAACGCAAATTTGGAAAGAAAGCGCCCTAGCTCGATCAGCGGATCTAGCCTGCGATTGGCTTCAACCCGGCTTTGAACCGTTTCCAATTGTCGACATAGACTTGCGCCGAGCCCTTGATCATCATCACTTGCGGTTCGCTGATCTCTTTCACGACTTTGCCTGGCGCCCCCATGACCAGAGAATTGTCAGGGATGACTTTTCCTTCCGGGATCAAAGCATGTGCGCCGATGATGCAATTCTTGCCGATCACCGCGCGATTAAGCACAGTCGCGCCAATCCCGATCAGAGACTCATCGCCAATCGTACAGCCGTGCAGCATCACCATATGACCGATGGTGACGTCTTTGCCGATGGTGAGCGGGCAACCAATATCTGTGTGCAGGACGCTGCCATCCTGCACATTTGAATTCTCGCCGACGGTGATGGGATCATTGTCGCCGCGCAGGACCGCATTGAACCAGACAGAGGCATTCTCTTCGAGAATCACATTTCCAAGTACGGTTGCGTTTTCAGCCACCCAATAATTTCCAGATTGCGGCAGAGTTGGGCAAACCCCATCAAAATCGTACAAAGCCATATCAGTCTCCCATCATTTGTTTCGTTTGCGGATTGTCGCTGTCACACTCGGTTAACCCTCTTAGTGTGTAATTCAAGATAGAGATTCGGAAGGGACGATTGCCGATGGTCCATAGACCGTCTTTGCAAACTTCACCGCCGGCCAGGGCATTCGACCCCGGCCTGGAGGAAAAGTCTCTCACCGCTGATTCACCAACCGCTCTGCCTTTGGCATGGCGGTTTTTTTCTGCCCAACTTTCAGTCCCAAAAGGAGATCCACATGGGTAAACGCGCAGCCACGAAACGCCAGAAAGCACAAGCCGCCTTCGACGCTTCGAACTTCTTTGAACAAGGAGCTGCCCGTGAAACACAGCTATATGCCATTCCAGGTGGAGGAAAGGAGTGGCATCCTGACGACGCTGATAATCCCAAACACACGCCCCCGGCGCATGGATCGCGCAATCAGCGCTATCAAAAGACGGTAAAACCGCGCTCTGAGAATCAGGCACGCCTGTTAGAAGCGCTCGAAGAAAAGTCTCTCGTTTGCGCCCTCGGCCCGGCCGGTACCGGCAAGACATATCTCGCCATCTGCAAAGCGGTGGAAGCGCTGCAGAAGGGTAAAGTCGCCCGAATCATCCTGTCGCGCCCTGCGGTTGAGGCTGGCGAGCAGATCGGTTTCCTGCCGGGTGCGATGGAAGACAAATTGGCGCCCTATCTGCGGCCGCTTTATGATGCGCTGTCGGATCGTCTCAGCCCGCAACAATTGAAGCATATGATGGCGGAAGGTCTGATCGAAATCGCGCCGATTGGCTTTATGCGAGGACGAACCCTCAACAATGCCTTCGTCGTGATCGATGAGGCACAGAACTGTACTTACACACAGATCAAAATGTTGCTGACCCGCCTCGGCTGGCACTCGACCATGGTCGTGACAGGTGACCCCGCTCAGAGCGATTTGCTGCCGGAATTATCAGGTCTCGGCAAAGCGGCTGAACGCCTGGAAAAACTGGCAGGCGCTTCCGTCATTCGGCTGAAAGGTCAGGATGTTGTGCGGCACCCATTGGTCGCTGAAATGCTCGACGTACTTTAGGGCCGAGCCATGGATGACACACCGATCATCGTCGAACTCAGCGCCGTGCGAGCGGTCAATGCGGATGACATGACCCGCCGCGCGGGCGTGCTGAGTTTGAACGATGTCGGGATCGATGATGGCATTGCGAGAGCCCGGATCGTGACCTTCAATATCTTTAGCGGCGATTACTATGGCAGCGTGCCAATCTTACGCCTGGCCACGGCTTATGATCGCGGACATGGCGTGTGTCTGTCACAAGTCATGGCAGGTCGAACCTGCGCCGCCCGGATGGGCGAGACGGCAATTGTCTCGCCGCTTTCGGACCAGCTCCTGGAGAATGAGAAGGAAATCGCGCTCAACGCGTTTCTGCTCGCCAAAGCCGCCTAGCCACGTTCGATCCCAACACAAAAACCGCATATGCGGCATGTGACGTATGGCGAACTGGCACCTTGCGAGGAGGTCGCTAAATTAGGGTATGGTCACCGCGCATCACCCTCATCTGACGGTCGAGACTCAGATTCAATTCTGGCAGATCGCTCCTATTCTCCATTCATTGGCGTCTGAAGTCGACATTGATGGGCTTTTGCAGGGGCTCGGTCTGCCGAACGGGTTGGACAATCTGGCACCGGAGACAGAGCTTCCACTACAGACCTATTTTCGAATTCAGCGCGAAATCGCACGCAGCCTGAATGATCTCACTCTGCATCTGTCTTCGCGAAAGCTGATTTATCAGACCGGCGATTTTGTGCTCGAACAGATGAAACGGGCGCGCACATTGCGGGAAGCGGTCGATTGCTTGTGCGAGTATTTCAACATGATGCACGGCGACACGTATAATGCCGCTCAGCATCGTGGCGACACGCTGGCGCTGATCGTTGATGATGAGAATTTTCCGTACACGCTGAAAGAGGATAAGACCTTTACGCGCTTTGTCGGCGATTGCGTGCTGATCAAAGTGCATTGCCTGCTCGACAGTCTCACACACGGGGTTGCGACGCAGGCCCTGAAGCGCGTTTCTGTGCGTCGGTCGCGCACCGACCCTGGTGGCGATCAGAATGCATTTTGGAATGTGCCCGTCACATATGGCCGTCCGGTCTATGAGTTGATCTATGATTTCGATCTGGCCTGCCAACCGATCAAGACGCCAAACATTATGGATCTGTCCACAGATGGCATGTTTGCCCGCGTGATCCGTCATATCGAATTGCTCGAGCAGAGCCAGGACGGACGATCCATGACGGTACGGGCGCGCGAACTGATTGAAGATGGTTGCATCTATCAGGACACAGTCGCGGCGCGTCTCGGCGTCAGCGTGGCGACCCTGCGACGTCGCCTGAGCGAAGAAGAAACCAGCTTCCGTTCGCTCGTGCATCAAGTCCGTTTTGAAGAAGCCAAAGCCATGCTCGAGCGCGGAAATTCCGTCAATCAAGTGTCGGAACAGCTCGATTATTCTGACATTCGGGCCTTCAATCGAGCCTTCAAAAAATGGGCGGGGCAAACCCCTGCCGCCTTTGCCAAATCCGTCCGCACCTCAGACGCTTGAGCGAAAATGTTCACAATCGCTGACGCTTAGTGTCGTCGTCCAGACGCGTGAACCGCGTATCCTGCTGAATAGATAAAAAGCCTATTCAGGAGGAAATCATGGTCTATTCAGCGCGCGGTCTGGCGCAGACGGGACTCGTCTCAGCGCTCGCCCTTGGCATCGTCCCTCTTCAAGTCAACGCACAAACGGACCCCGCGGATGCGGAACAGGTGCGTACGTTTGAAACCGTAACCGTGACCGCACGGCGCCAGGAAGAGACCCTTTTCACCGTGCCAGGCCAGGTATCGGCTTTTGATGCGGATACACTGGTTGAAGACCTTGCGGCTGAGAATATCGGCGCTTTGCAAGGTACGGTGCCGAACCTCAACCTGGTCCAAGGCCGGGGCTCCTCTTCGTCTGCCAATATCTATATTCGCGGCATTGGTCAGCCAGACGCGTTGGCGACCTTTGATCCAGCGGTCGGGGTCTATGTTGATGATGTCTATATTTCTCGCATTCGAGGGGCATTGTTTGATGTTTATGACGTTGAGCGGATCGAAGTCCTGCGCGGCCCACAAGGCACGCTGTACGGTAAGAACACCAATGGCGGCGCCTTGAAAATCGTGTCGAAGAAGCCCGGTGATGAATTCGAAGCCTTTGGCCGCCTGTCTTACGGCTCATACAATGCGGTCGAGGCGGCGGGATCGATTTCTGGCCCGTTGATCGAAGACATGCTGGGCGGCGGCTTTTCGCTCTATCGCGGGTCGCGTGATGGTTATGTCGATGATCCAAATGGCAATTTTGAGTATAATGACAAAGATACGTGGGCGGCCCGCGGTACGCTGGTTTGGACGCCGACAGATCCGCTCGAGGTGGTCTTCAATGCAGATTACACAGAGGAATCACCGGCGCTGACGGTGGGCCAACCGCAAAGTCTCCTCTTCGCGGTCGATCTCGCGCCCGCGACACCGGCGCAGACCATCGTGCCCCTATTCTTTCCCAGCGGCGATGAATTCGATTTTGAAACGTCGACCAGCCTGACCCGCGCGGGCGGGACAGATCTCGAAAACTCCAACGAGCTAACGCATGCCGGTATCGGGATCACTGCGACCTATGATTTGAATGAGAATTGGACCCTGAAATCTATCACGGCACACCGCGATCTTGAATATGATGATTTCATCGATATCGATGCCACGCCGCTAGAACTCGGCGATGTCTTTGTCGGCGTTGAGCAAGACCAGACCAGTCAGGAATTCCAATTACTCTATGCCGGCGACGGCCCGGTGAGCGGGGTGGGTGGCGTGTTCTGGCTGAACGAGAATGTGTCATCCTTCCAGCAAGCCTATGCAGACGATTTCCTGCTCTTCGGCGGTTTTCCCCTGCCCTTCACACGCGACATTGAGGACAATCTCAATCTGCACTCATATGCGGCCTTCGGAAACCTCGTCTATGATGTGAATGACCGGCTCTCGGTCACCGGCGGCCTACGCTACACATATGAGCTGAAGACGTATCAACGCTCGACATCGACGACGCTGGTGCCAACGCCATTTTCGTTCGGTGTTAGCGAAAGCTGGACCGACGTCTCACCTTTGCTCAGCGTCGACTACCAGTTTGAAGACGATCTGTTCGGCTACGCCAAGATCGCCAAAGGCTTCAAGTCAGGCGGATTTAACGGCCGCGCGAATGCGCCAGGCGACGAGTCGCCTTACGATCCGGAAATTGTCTGGTCGTATGAAGCCGGATTCCGCAAAGCGATGAATGATGGCCGGGTCAATCTGTCTGGCGCGGTATTCTACAATGACTATCAGGATTTCCAGGCGCGCGTCTCTGTCGCCCGCGGACCTGGTGAGTTCGACTTCCCGGTCTTCAATGCTGGCGAGCTAGAGATTTACGGCGCTGAGTTTGAAGTTCAGGCCTTGATTGGCGACGGCCTCACTCTGGATGCACAAATTGGCTATCTCAGTGCCGAGTATGGCGAATTCCTGGATCAGAATGCGCCAACCGGTGATCGGGCGGATACCGATGAACCCGCCTTTGCGCCGGATTGGACGGCGCGATTTGGCGCCACTTACGATTTCGATCTCGCAGACAATGGCACGCTGACCATTGGCGCCGATGCCAATTATCGAGGCGAACATGCGCTCGCTGTCGACCAGCAAGTGCCGGAAGTGTTCCAGGATGCGTATTGGCTCGGCAACGCCCGTGTCGTGTGGAGCGATCCTTCTGACTCCTGGACGGTCGGCTTGTATGGCAAGAACCTGACAGACGAAGTCTACAAAACCGACTTCCAGGAATTCTCTTCCGTTGGCGGCATTCGGACTGCCTATTTTGGCGCGCCGCAAACGGTACAATTGCAAATCACGAAGCGCTACTAACGCACGCGCGCTTCTGCCCCGGCTGATCCGTTTCCTCCCAGCAGCCGGGGCTATAATTTGGACATCGCCAACGTGCCTGAAGATATTCACTATACGTCAAAGGATGGTCTGTCCCTGTTCGCCAAATCTTATGGCGAACCAGACGCGGCGCTGACGGTTTTGTGTATGCATGGCCTGACGCGCAATCACAAAGACTTCGAGCCAATGATTGCGGCCTTATCTGGCGCGCACCGATATATCGCGGTCGATGTCAGAGGTCGTGGGCAGTCTGAACGCGATCCTGATCCTGAGAGATACATCCCAACCGTTTATGTCGAGGACATGCAGATCTTGCTGGACGCGCTCGATTTGAAGAAGGTGGCTCTGATCGGGACGTCCATGGGCGGCCTGATGGCGATGATCATGATGCAGGTGATGCCGGACCGCGTGCTCGGAACAGTGCTCAATGATGTTGGCCCCGTGCTCGACCCAGCCGGCCTTGCGCGCATCGCTGGCTATGTCGGCGACGTCGTCCCGCTTGCGGATTGGGAGGCAGCCGCCGAGGCCGTCGCGGCGGCGCAAGGCGACGTCTTTCCGGACTTCGGCCCGTCAGATTGGCAGGCCTTTTCCAAGCGAACCTATCGCGAGACGCCGGAGGGCGGCGTCATCCTTGACTATGATCCGGCCATCACGCGCACTGTTGCTGACGTCAAACCGACCTTCAAGATGCAGTTCGCGATGTGGCGGCTCTATGCCAAAATGAAAAAGCGCCCGCTTTTGGTAACGCGCGGTGAAAACTCAGATGTCCTGCATCCGTCGACAGCGGCGCGCATGATGAAACGCCACAATGCCGCAACCCTGGTCACCGTCCCTCGGGTCGGGCATGCACCCCTGCTCAATGAACCTGAGGCCTTGCGAGCAATTGATGCGTTTCTTGGACAGATCGCTGAACCGGTCGCGCCTGAGACGCCTTAGTCGGCGCCAATATCCTCAGAGAGCACTGTCATATTCAGCGCATAGCTGGTCTCGCCGTCGTCGACGTCTTTGTACACCACAGCCAGGAATTCAGCGCCGAGATAGACTTCGACGGAATCATCCGTCTCTTTGCGGGCAATCAAGCGCAGGCCTGGATTGAGTTTCTCTTTCAGATACGCCTCAAGGCGTAAGACTTCTTCGCGGCCCATGGCTCACTCCTAAACTATGCAGGCTAGGACATAGCGAGATGCGCGCGCCATGCAAACCGGCACGCGCGTGAATTCAACAGTCTTTGCAGTAGAATGCGCAGCTAAATTTGGACGGTCAGACGTTCATCCTTGGGGTTCACCATCCGCCACAGCCGCACAACTGACCACCAAATCAACTCGACGAACACGCGTGCAATCAGCGTCATGATAATCCCGAAAATCGAAGACTCATTGATGAAGACCCGGGTCACTGCGACGCCTTGCTCACCAATATCCGGATTTCTAACCCAGTTCAGATTGGCAATGTAATTCGCGAAATCATTGACGCCGTTAAAGGCGCTCGGGACGAACAGGACGCCCAGCATGATGAGGACCAGGACCATGAAAAAGGTCGCGACAATCTTGGCTGACGCATTCGATAGCGACTGAAAAAACACCCACATCTAACTCATCCCTTATAGCTCTTACATTTCGGACCATATCGGGATGACGGTTGGGCGTAAAATGCAAATTACCTATTCGCCGCTCCAATTCGGCTTGCGCTTCTCGGCGAATGCCCGCGGACCTTCAATAAAATCAGGACCTTGGAACAAGCGCGAGATGGCATCATATTTCTGCGAGAAGGCGTCCTGGAAGTTCGCTGTATCCAGCCCTTTCATCGCCACTTCCTTGGTCGTGCGAACCGAAGCAGGTGAACATTCGGTGATCATCCCAGCCCAGCGCATCGCCGCATCCATGAGCTCAGCCTGCGGCACCACTTCGTTGACGAACCCAAGTTCCTTACCTTCATCCGCCATGACATGACGCCCCGTCAGCATCATGCCCATGGCCTGTTTCATGCCAATCTGACGTGGCAAGCGATGCATCCCGCCAGCAAGCGCCGCCAGGCCGACGCGCGGCTCAGGCAAAGCAAAGCGCGCATTGTCTGACGCGATGATCAGGTCGCAAGCGAGCGCAATTTCAAAGCCGCCGCCCATGGCAACGCCGTTGACCGCTGCGATCACGGGTTTGAACAGGTCATAACGATTGGTCAGACCGCCAAATCCGCTTGGCACGGGGAACATTTCGCCGCCTTCAGCCTGATAGCGTAAATCATTGCCAGCGCTGAATGCCCGATCCCCGGCCCCGGTAATGATTGCGACCCACAGATTCTTGTCCGCTGCAAAAGCATCAAAGACCTCGCCCAGGTCACGATTGGCGGGGGGATGGAGCGCATTCATTTTTTCAGGTCGATTAATCTCGACAATCAAAATGTTGCCTTCGGTTTTTGTGTTCACAAACTCACTATCAATCATAATACGCTCCCGGTCTGTCTAGTTTCGCGCTAGGCTATGACCTGAATTAACCGAATCAAGGATGACGTGGCGACATGTCTGATCAAAACGCGCTCGATTTATCCTCAATTGACCCGCCGGTTTGGCGGGTCATGGTCGACCAGGTGGTATATGGGCCATATACGATGGGCCAGATGCGATCCTTCGCAGCCGAAGGGCGCCTGCTGGAAACGTCGCAAGTGGCGCAGGATGATGGCGGTGCGTTCCTGGCTGCGCGCGCGCATCCGGACTTGCAGGCCCTGTTCCTGGCGCCAGCTCCGACGCCGACACCTGACAGTCCGCCTGAACCAGCCAATTATCTCGTCAACATTCAGACGGATGGCGACGGACGCCGCGCGGTGATTTCATTGCTGAATGAGCTTGGCCGGTTTTCAGAACTGATGCCGGGTTGTTTTATCCTGCATGCAACCCGAGAAGTGGTGGACCTTCGCGCCCAAATCGCGACAGTTTTGGCGGAGCGCGGGCGTTGCGTGATCGTCAATGCCAGTACAGGGCAATTGGCCTGGATGGGCCTGACTGCGGACGCCAACACCCATGCCAAACTTGTCTGGAAGCGCGAGACCTAAGCCGCGATCTCAACCTCTTCTGGCGGCATCGCCGCAATGCCGCGGATCATGTCAGCTGCTTTTTCAGCAATCATGATGGTCGGCGCATTCGTGTTGCCGCCAATCAATGTCGGCATGACGGAGGCATCGACGACTCGCAATCCATCGACACCGCGCACTTTCAGCTCGCCATCCACCGGCGCATCGTCCTGAATGCCCATCGCGACCGTGCCGACCGGGTGATAGATGGTCTCGCCATATGTCCGAATGAACGTATCGATTTCGTCATCGCTCTGGACGTCTGCGCCCGGCAAGGCCTCTTGGCCGCGCAATGGCGAAAGCGCGTTCTGACCTGCAATCTCGCGCATCATTTTGACTGATTCACGCATCGTGATGCGGTCGCCTTCGGTGGCTAGATAGTTCGGGTCGATGGCCGGATGCTCAAACGGATCATTACTGGCAATCATCACCGTACCGCGGCTTTCCGGGCGCAGCTGACAAGAATGAATGGTGAAGCCGTCGCGCTTATAATCATAATTTCCATGATCGCGCATCATGGCATTGACCAGGTGCAGCTGGATATCCGGGCGATCAAGCCCTTCGCGAGTTTTCAGGAATGCCCCGGCTTGCAAGAAATTATCCGCGCCCGGTCCAGACTTGGATATCAGATATTTGATCCCGACAGCGAGCTTTTTTAGACCCGCTTGTTTTGAATAGGCCGAGGCTTTCTCGGTCATTTCATGGATCACCGTGACATCGAGATGATCTTGCAGGTTCGCGCCGACATTCTTGCTGTCATAGACGCAGGTCACGCCTTGTTTGCGGAGCGCATCGGCCGGGCCGATGCCTGAAAGCTGGAGGATTTGCGGGGATTGCACCGCGCCGGCGCACAGAATGACTTCTTGCGTGGCCTGAATCACTTCCGGCTCAGCGCCCGGCTTTGCGACGGTCTCGACGCCATGCACCTTGCCGCCATGGAACACGACTTTCGAGACGAGCGCGGTCGATAAGATGGTCAGATTTGGCCGCTCTTTTTCGATCGGCCGGAGATAGGCGAAGGACGCGCTCCAGCGCTCCCCTTCATGAATGGTGCGCTGATACGGGCCAAAGCCTTCTTGCTGCGCGCCATTGAAGTCTTGCGTTGCCGGATATCCGGCTTGCTGACCCGCTTCGACGAACATGTCGTAAAGACTATCCTGCAACGGGCTTTCACTGACCCGCAACGGTCCATCACCGCCATGGAAGGCGTTAGCGCCGCCTTCATAGCTTTCAGATTTGCGAAAATATGGCAACACGTCCGCATAACCCCAGCCGGTCAAGCCGGTCTGTCGCCATTGATCATAATCGCGAGCATGGCCGCGTATGTAGATCATGCCATTGATCGACGACGAACCACCCCAGCCGCGACCGCGTGGCCACCAAAGCTTGCGATTGTCCATGTGCGCCTGCGGGGTCGTCCAGAAGCCCCAATTGTGGGGATTCTCTTCTTTGATGAGGCCGCCTACGCCCGCGGGCATTCGAATCAGCAAGGATTTGTCTTTCTTGCCCGCTTCAATGAGACACACGGATACATTTGGGTCTTCGCTCAAACGATTTGCCAATACACAGCCTGCGCTTCCGGCGCCTACGACAATGTAATCAAACCCTTTTTTCTGCCCCATTCTGACATCCTCAATGCTTTTCTTTATTTCAGCGATATTACGCGTTTTCCCGAAATATCAACCATTTGTGAACGCGTCCTCCTTATTGTCAATCTTAACAAAACCTGTGTGGGGCGGCGTAAAATTGGGAGCGGTTATGAGTGCAGCACTCGCAAGACCCGCAAAAGACCAGTTAAACGGTCGCGCAAAACCAGATCGCCGGCGACATTATCGCGTGTCGCTGAAATTGAACGGACGTTTTCTTCATGAAGGCGCCGACCACACTTTCTTGACGCAAAATATATCGTGCGGCGGCGCCGTGGTTGAAGCCGCGGCTGTGCCGGGTATTGGCACCCGCGTGGTTTGCTATTTCGACGATTTGGGCCGGGTTTCGGGCGAAGTCATTCGCACCACGGATGATGGATTTGCCGTCGCTTTTCAAACCCCACAACATAAGAAAGACAAACTCGCTGATCGGCTGGTTTGGTTGCTCAATCATAAGAAATATGAACTCAAAGATGAACGCAGTTCGCCGCGCAAAGACACCGTCGGGCCAGCGCTCATCACACGCGAAAATGGTACGAAACTACAATGCCGCGTGATTGATATTTCACTTTCGGGCGCGGCGTTCGAATTTGACGGCCCCGTCCCGATTTTGGGTGAGAAGATCCGCGTCGGCGCATTGCAAGGCGAAGTCGTTCGTGCCGTGTCTGGTGAATTTGCCGTTCGATTCTTGCACAAGAAGAAGACCTGAGTATCGGGCTGACAGACTTGAAGTCATCCGCATCTGACTCCATTTAGGATGGATCGCCGAACGGAGGACCGGCCTATGGACCCGTCTATGGAAAACAATCCTGACATTGGAGCCCCTCCTCCGGTTTGGACCCGATTGCGCTTTGAGGCCCGCGCGGCCGCGGCGGATGAGCCAACCATGGCCAGCTATATCGATGCAGCGATCCTCAGCCATGATACAATCTGTCAGGCCTTGGCCTTCCATCTTGCAGAAAAGCTCGCTGGGCCTGAAATGGGCGCGCAGCAAGTCCGGCAGGTGATCGCGAATGCGTATGATACCAATCATGCGCTGGTCGAAGCCGCTGAAGCCGATATGCAAGCGACCTTGGAGCGTGATCCGGCGTGTCGCGGCATGTTGCAGCCCTTCTTATTCTTTAAAGGGTTCCTCGCCTTACAAACGCACCGCGTCGCCAATCATCTCTGGAAACAAGGGCGCGAGACGCTGGCCTTTCATTACCAGTCGCGCGCGAGCGAACTGTTCGCCGTTGATATTCATCCAGCCGCGACCATTGGCCAAGGTGTGATGCTCGATCATGCGACCGATATCACAATCGGTGAGACCGCGATTGTCGGCGACAATTGTTCGCTTCTTCATGGTGTGACGCTGGGTGGTACCGGCAAGGAAATCGGGGACCGTCATCCGAAAATCGGCAATGGCGTGCTGCTGTCTGTTGGCGCCAAAGTGTTGGGCAATATTCGGATTGGCGACCAGGCGAAAGTGGCCGCCGGATCCGTGGTTCTCAAGGATGTCCCGGCCCAATGTACGGTGGCTGGCGTTCCCGCCAAACAGGTTGGCGGCCCGTGCGGCGAGCCGGCCCGGACAATGGATCAAGCCATCCCGGACGATATCTCAAAATAGTTAGAGGCGACGACCTTTGATCTTATTGCAGCGTGCATGTGCGAGCTGCAGATTCTCTGGCGTGTCGGCGCCGCCTTTTGAGCGAGGAATGATGTGATCAAATGTGGCCCGCTGCTTCGACCAGACGCGCGCATGCGGGGCTAGAAAGCGATTGCGCAGCATCGGTTTTTGGCAAAGAGCGCAATGGCCATTTTGCGCGACCCATAGCGTCTCGAACAGAGCGCTGCTCGGAACCTGGTAGCCCTGACTCAAAGCGCGTCGGGCAACGCCCAACCGCGTCGCGCGCAAGCGGCGATGACCGTGTTGCGCAGCAGGCACGCAATCGTCATCGGACCGACGCCGCCAGGCACAGGCGTGATCGAACCAGCCACCGCGGCGCAGCTATCGTAATCTGCATCGCCGACAAGTTTGGTTTTGCCCTCGCCTTTTTCGGGCGCGGGCACGCGATTGATGCCGACGTCGATGACGCAGGTGCCAGGCTTCAACCAATCGCCTTTGACCATTTCCGGCCGCCCGACAGCGGGCACGACAATATCTGCCTCGCGGCACAGCGCGGGCAAATCCGCGGTCCGCGAATGGGCGATCGAGATGGTGCAATTCTCGGCCAGGAACAGCAAAGCGGCAGGCTTACCGACCAGGATGGAGCGCCCAATCACGACAACATGCTTGCCGGAGAGATTGTCGCCGAGCGCGCTCTTGGCCAGGATCACACAGCCCGTCGGGGTACAAGGTCTGAGACCGGGCTTGCCGAGGCTTAGGCGACCGGCGCTGGCTTCGGTCAACCCGTCCACATCCTTGTCCGGATCAATTTGCTCGATCGCAGAGGCCTCATCCAGTCCGTTTGGAAGCGGCAGCTGCAACAGGATGCCATCGACGTCAGGATCGGCATTCAGGTCTGCAATAAGCGTTTCCACTTCAGCCTGGCTTGCGGTTTCCGGTAATTGGTGGTGCAGCGATCGCATACCAACCTCTTCCGTGAGCCGAACCTTGCTGCGGACATAGACCTGGCTCGCTGGATCTTCCCCGACCAGAACAACCGCCAGAGTTGGTTGACCCGGCAAGGCTTCAACCGCGGTTTTGACCTTTGCGCGCACGTCTTCAGCGACAGCTTTTCCTGAAATGACTTGTGCTGTCATGACCCATCCGCTCCCATGCTCAACGCCATCGCCTTAGAACGCACTTGCGGATTCGTCACCCTCCGAGCCGACAAATCTTAGAACGGAATGGCGAGAATGGCGCGTGGAATCAGCCAGTCGCGCAGGAATGGAATGGCGAGGGCCACAACGAGGATCGACAGATCCAGATTTCCCAGCGGCGGGATAACGCGTCGAATTGGGCGCGCGACTGGTTCGATGATCGAATACAGGAAGCTGTATATCGAGCGCACCGTTTGATTGCGATTGTCGACCACGCCGCCAACCATCAGCCAGCCAAGGATGACATAAATCAGCAGACCAATGAAAAATATGGTCAGGACGGGCGAAAGGAAATAGCTATGCAGCGCCCAAAGTAGGTCTCTCAACGCTCTGACTCCGTTATTGTTTCATGTCACCTAGGGCGGTTCCCGCTTGCTCGCAAGCGTTCCACTACTCTGTATTGCGAAAGCGCTTGGATTGCGCGCCGACCATTGCGCGTCCGAGCGGCTCTGGCAGCAATTTGCTCAACGTCGCGAGCCCTTTATTGACGGCGCCTGGAACGACAACTGGATGCCCGCGTTCGCACGCCGCGATCCCTGCTTCGACCACCGGAGCGGCTTCCATCCACATCCAGTCCGGCATTTCATTGGTCTTTTCTCGTGTGCCATTGACGTCATGAAACTCGGACCAGGTGAAGCCTGGGCAGAGCGCGGTACAATGCACGTCGGTGTATCCAGCGGCCTCGGCTTCAGCATTGATGCTTTCGGAGAATTTGATCATGCCTGATTTCACGCTGGCATACAGCGTGTGTCCGTTGGAGCCCGGTGTATAGCCGGCCAACGACGCGACGTTCACAATCCGACCAAAGCCTCGCTCCGCCATACCTGGCAAGACTTTATGGGTGAGCTCTATCGGGGCCGTATAGAGCACGCGCAGGAAAGCCGCTTGATCTTTCCACTTTGTGTTGAAGAACGTGCCTGGCAGGCCATAGCCGGCATTGTTGACCACACCATCAACATGGCGGCCGGCTTCCTTGATCTCCTTCAAGATCGTGTCGACGCTATTGGCGCGCGCGAGATCTTGCGAAATCACAATGGTCGCCACTTGATACTTCTCTTCCATATCCCGCGCCAGTTTTTCCAGCCGGTCGGCGCGGCGCGCCGTCAAAGCGAGGTCCCAGCCGAGAGCGGCGTATTGTTTGGCAAACTCTTCGCCAATGCCGGCCGAGGCGCCGGTGATGAGCATCAGTTTTCGATCAGCCATGAAGGACTCCTATTGTTCTTTTCGCCAGACGCGAACCTTTGTCAGAAAGGCGAGTTTCAACCTCTCCGGCACAAATCCAGCCGCGTCCATATGCGGCTCGAACGGCCATTTCAGATAGCCTTTATAATACGGCTCGTGGAAGCCTTCCGGGAAATATTCCAGGAACCCGTCAACGCCAGGATTGTCTCCGAATTGAAGACTGTCGGCGATGATAAACGTCCCCCCTGGTTTCAGAACGCGCGCCGCTTCGGCCAAGACTTGTGGACGTATGCGGGGCGGCAATTCGTGAAACAGATAGATCGAGACGAGATGATCAAAGCTCTGATCTTCGAAGGGCAGAGCCTCGGCCGCGCCCTCAATCACATCCACGTGCGGCCAGTGGCGAACATATTGGCGCGCGGCCTGCGCATAAGGCGGTGAGAGATCCAGCCCGGTCAGTTGCAGTTTCGGTTTTGCGCTCATGATCTGACTCATGAAGCGGCCGGTTCCGCAAGCTAAGTCCAAAACTTGCACTTTCCTTTGATCGTGCCCGTCAATCTCCGTGATCAACTCGGCCAAGGCCATGCGGCGCATGGCATCTGCCGCGCCAGTGAACAGCGCTTCGACCTGATGATCATAGATTTCAGCGCTATCGTCGCTCAGCCACCCATCGGTCTGATAGTGAAAATTCTGGCGGTAATAGGCGGGAAAGCGCTCTGGATCGGCGGCATCGCTGCCTCGAACTTCGGTGCCATCACGATCAAGCCGGCGGCGGTCGACATCGGACACATCCCTCAAGAAACTCTGGGCTCGGCGCACCGCTTTGGGCAAATCCCGCAATCTCAATTCGCGAGTCACCGGGTCAGGATAGAGGCCGGCTTCGATATTCGCTCGATCGTCTCGAAACAGATCGAAATAGGCTTTTCGCAGCGCCTTCAGATCGGGTTTGTTCTGCGGTTTGAAGACCGGCTCTCCGGGACGATTAAAACCTGCTGATCGACGTCGTGCGAGCGCATATTGCCCGCCATACCAGGCTGAACGCAGGCCCTGCGCTGCCGTGTATCGCGCGCGCCCTGCGGTTTTTCGGACAGTTCTCATCAATCCCATGTCCCCAAGATGGGCTCACTTGCCCCAATCGTCCAGAGGCGAGCCGTCGCGGTCTTCAGGTTCCATTCAGCTTGTCTCAGGCAGAAATCTTGCAATCAGAGTACAAAATGGGCGGGTGCGCCTTTGCGTAAAGGAAATCCTCGTATGATCCGAACCAGTTTGTTTGCGGCGGCTGCTGCATTCTGCCTTGTCCCGGCCGCACAAGCCGACCATGAGCGTTATGGCAATTCTTATGGGCATTATCATGGCGCGCAACCGACCATTGCAAGCGCCGCTTGCGAACGTCAGCGAGACAATGATCGCCTGGCAGGCGGTGTTGTTGGCGCTGTTGCTGGCGGCCTGATTGGCGCGGCAATAGGCGGCGAATTGGAGCCGGATAATGGCTATCACCGTTATCGCGGATACCGCGGTTATCGTGGATATCGCGGGTATCGGGGCTATCGAGGACATCGCCGTGGCTATTATCATGCTCGCGGAGATGATGGCGCTGAGATTGCTGGCGCAGTGATTGGCGGCCTGCTTGGTGCAGCTGTCGGCAGCGAACTGGCCGGTGATTCAACCAATTGCGTGCGCACTTATAATTATGGCGGCACACCGAATTATGGACGGACGACCTATAGCACGTCTGACATTGGCGGCGTCTATGCTCCAACGCGGTCGCCGACTGGACCGGCCTGGGAAAATCCGGATCGGCAGCAGTCTCAACCAGTTAACGCATCAGCGCCAGCCTATCCGAGTGAACCGGCCTATCCGAGCACACCAGCCTATCCGGTTGATGAAGATTACGGTCTTGCCGGCGCTCCTGATGCGCCTGCGGTCAATGGCGAGTGCACCACGGTGAGCAGAGAAACCCGTTTGCCAGACGGCACGATCATCCGCGAGCCCGTCGAAGTTTGTCAGACGGATGATGGCCGATGGCAAATGCCGCGGGTCGCGCCGGAATCATAGCGAGCGCTTTTACCTGCCAACAAAAACACCAATAGGGGAAGTTCCGCACTTCCCCTCTTTTTTGGCTCGGCGTATGACGTCGCTATGACTGAATATTTTAAACCTATCTCATTTCGGCAATGGCCGTCGGAAAAGACAGCCTTTGCAGATGCGCTGGGCCGGTCCTTCCGTGAGACCGGATTCGCCGTGATCAGCGATCACCCGATTTCCCAGACCGTGATCGATCGCGCCGTCGACGCCTCGAAAGCGTTTTTCGAACTGCCTGCGGACGTGAAAGAAAAATACCATGATGCAGCCGGCGGACGACAACGCGGTTACACACCGTTTGGTACAGAGAACGCGAAAGGCGCCAAGGCGGCAGACCTGAAAGAGTTCTGGCATACAGGCCGCGCTCTGCCCGCAAACAGCCCGTATCGCGCGACCATGAAAGATACACCGGATGTGCCGGAAGTCGCCGAGTTTGATGCCGCGACACGCGCATTTTATGAAGCCATGGATGCCTTCGGCGCGCAGCTCTTACGCGCGGTGGCTTTGCATCTGGGCCTGCCGGAATCCTGGTTTGATGACAAGGTGCAGAATGGCAACTCGATCCTGCGTCTGTTGCATTATCCACCGCAGAAGAACCCACCGCCACAGGGGACGGTTCGTGCTGGGGCGCATGAAGATATCAATGTCATCACTTTGCTGCTCGGTGCTGAAGAAGCGGGGCTGCAAGCGCTGCATCGATCGGGTGAGTGGCTGGATGTGAATCCACCAGCAGGATCGCTGGTGATTAATTGTGGAGACATGTTGCAGCGACTGACCGGCGGTGTTCTGCCGTCGACAACGCACCGCGTGCTCAACCCATCGCCGGAGCGATCAAAATTCCCACGCTACTCGACGCCTTTCTTCCTACACTTCAATCAGGATGTTCTGATCGAAGCGCTGCCCCAATGCCTGAACGAAGGCGGCAAAGCCGAACCGCCCATCACGGCGCAGAACTACCTGATGGAGCGCTTGCGCGAGATAGGTCTCATCAAGACCTAACCATTATTTCTGTTTCTCGAACCAGGCCGCACGCGTGACCTCCCAGACCCGCGAGGTACGCGTGCCGCCATCCGGACGATGGCTGGTAATCTCGCCTTTGCGCTCAAAACCGAGACCGTCCAGCATGCGTGCCGTACGGATATTATCGAGCGCGCCCGTGGCGACAATCAATTCCAGTCGCAGCGTTTCGAACATCCAGGTAAAGCTCCGCGCCGCGCCGGTCACCCCTGCCCGTTTGCCTTGCTGGTCCGGGCGTAAGGCGCCGCCAAGATCCCCTGCGCCCCATTCGGGCCAGATATCGAACTCGGAATATCCGATCACTTCGCCCTCAGGATCAAAACGTAGGAATAACAGGCCTTCGCCGCGATCGCGTTCGTCCAATTTGCGCTGAATGAACGCCGCGACGGTTTCGCGCGTCAGCGGCACTGGAAGATTATAGATCGGACCATGAATCGCAGGATCGCTGAGAAACCGGCAGAACGCATCCGCGTCATCCGCCAAAGCCAGGCGACTGGGTGCGGCGTCAAAGGCGATGCCGTTCGCCTCGCGAACAGCGTTACGAATTTCAGCCTGGCGCGCGGCTGAAAGCGGGATGCGGGTCAGCGGCAGATCGCTCATGAAGGCTGATCAGCGAGCAAAGCGTCAACCGTTTTGCGCCAAGGCAGGCTCGGTTGCGCGCCAGGTTTGGTCACTGCTAATGCGGCAGCCGCGGATGCAAATCGCAAGGCTTGTTCCGGACGTTCGCCTTCCGCCAGCGCGACCGCCAAGGCGCCGCAAAACGTATCGCCAGCGCCGGTTGTGTCGACGGCCTCGACAGAAAAAGCCGGCACGCGCGCAATCTCGCGCCCTTGTTTGAACAGAGCGGCGCCATCGCCGCCAAGCGTAAGCGCCACCATGCCGCCATCATGATGCAGCGCATCGCCATAGAAGTCAGCTTCGACTTGATTGACGATCAGCAGATCAGCGCGATCCATCAGGTCGCGCGGCACCGTTAGCGCCGGGGCGAGATTTATGGCGAGCAAGGCGCCCGTCTCAGCCGCCAGTTCGGCTGCGGCGTCCACCGCCGCGACGGGCACTTCCAGTTGGCACAGGATGACATCGCATTTCGGCAACCCAGCCACATCGCTTCTGCCAATGCGTGCATTGGCGCCGCTGGCAACCGTGATCTGATTTTCACCTTCAGGCGAGACGGCAATCAAGGCCACGCCCGTCGCCGTGCCGATCTCGCTCATGACATTGCCGACATGGACACCATCTTTGCGCAGCAATTCGAGTGCCGGTTCAGCCAAAGCGTCATCGCCGACACAGCCCACCATATGCACATCCGCGCCGAGACGCCGCGCAGCCAAAGCCTGGTTCGCACCCTTTCCACCTGGATGCTGGGCGAAGCGGGCCCCTGTCACCGTTTCGCCTGCTGTCGGCAAAGGGGCGCCACTGGCCACAAGATCGAGATTGATGGAGCCTACCACCCCAATGGTCACCGTCATTTGTACGCTCCCAATTGTGAGCACAGATGTTTGAAGACCGCGTCGGCATCCACTTGCGTATACCAAAGCACGTTTCCATCGTCTTGGTAGTGCGGGATGGTTCGACCGAATTGCTCACCCGGTGAGGTGACCACTTCAACGCGGGCGCGGCGCCCGGAAAACAGATCGGGACGGCTGATCGCCAGCACCGTGCTCGGGTCATGCAGAGGCGCATCGCGCGCGCCATTGGCGGAGAATTCCAGCTTATTGGACGCCTCCAACAAAGCGGCTGCCACTTGTGCCTGTTCCGTTTCGATCGCGCGGACCCAGTCCAATCGCTTCCGGGTCGTCCGCACTCTGTGCGTGACATCAAGACTGAGACACCGCAACGGCAAACCAGCCCCAAACACAATCGCTGCCGCATGAGGATCGGCGAAGACGTTGAACTCGGCATAAGGCGTAATATTGCCGCCTTCGCTGTCCGCGCCTGCCATGACCACAATCTCTTCGATGCCCTCGGCGATATTGGGCTGCATGGTCAGCGCCAGCGCGACATTGGTCATCGGGCCCGTAACAATCAGTGTGATCGGCTGACGACGCGCCGCGCGGCACATACGAATGATCATATTAACGGCATGCGCGCGCGACAAAGGCTGTTTCGGCGCGGGGAATGGCAGGTTTCCGAGACCCGTGCTGCCATGAAAATCTTCTGCCGTGACTGGATCGCGCAAGAGCGGCCGCGGGGCGCCGGCGCAGACCGGAACCATGCTGCCAGCAAGCTCGCGAATGATCCTTGCATTGATTGCCGTCTGTGGCCCTTTCACATTGCCCGCAACTGTGGTCAGGGCAAGGACCTGCAATTCCTTCGCCCCGAACGCCGCCAGTAAGGCGACCGCATCATCCAGCCCGGGATCGCAATCGATCAATACGCGTTTCATCCTGCCGGTTTGCGGCTTCGAATTCGGGTTTGCAAGCCTTGAAACCCGTCAATCCTTCGCTAAACCGATGAGGAACCAAATTCAGCAGGAGCGTTTCATGAGCGTAACCACTCGTATCGTAGATTATGAGCAAGACGGCCAAACCTATGAGGGGTTTCTCGCGATGCCAGAAGGCACGCCAAAAGGCGTGGTCTTGGTGGCGCATGCCTGGGGCGGGCAATCTGAATTCGAACAGGGTAAAGCCGAACTGCTCGCCAGCTGGGGTTATGCCGCCTTCGCGGCTGACGTTTACGGCAAAGGCAAGCGTGGGGAGACAAATGAGGAATGCGAGGCGCTCATGACGCCGCTGGCGACCAATCGCGTCGAGCTGCAATCCCGCCTGGCCTTTGCGCTTGATGTCGCCAAGCGCGAGTCGGGCAGCGACAATGCTGCCGCTGTTGGCTTCTGCTTTGGTGGGCTCAGCGTCCTCGATATGGTGCGCAAGAATATGGCCGTTGCAGGCGTCGTCAGCTTCCATGGCCTGTTCGGGGCGCCGGACAATACGGATGAGACCATCGGGCCAAAAGTTCTGGCCCTGCATGGTTGGGAAGACCCGATGGCGACGCCAGATGACGTCATGGATTTCTCGAAAGAGATGACCAAGGCCAAAGCCGATTGGCAATTGCACGCCTATGGCGCTGTGATGCATGCCTTCACCAATCCTGCTGCCAACAATCCGGACTTCGGAACCTTGTATGATTCCGGTGCTGATCGTCGCAGTTTTGCTGCCTGTCGGGATTTCCTGGCCGAGGTCCTCGGCTAAGTGGGAGGCCCCACAATCGATCTGACACGACGCGGATTGCTGGTCGCCGCCCCTGCAGTAGCAATGGGGCTGACCAGTTGCGGCGCTGCGCCTGACCCCCAACAGATGCTGCAAACTCTAATCACGGGACCGGAGCACGCGCGGGCGCCCGCGGCGGGCATTGTCATCATGAAGAACAATCTCGTGGTCGCTCAGGCGGCGGTGGGTGAGGCCCAGATTGGGGGGACCGCATTTACATCTCGAACCGCATTAAGGGCTGCCTCTGTTTCGAAACTTGTTGTCGCGTTGACGGCGGAAAAAATGCACCATGATGGGGTTGTTGATCTGGATAAAGGCGTTCGCCTTTTACTGCCCTTTTTTCCTGCGGACACGGCAGCCGGACCAGACGGACCAAGCTTGCGCGCCTTGCTCAGTCATACCGGCGGAATGAAGGATCCAGAAGTCTATTGGATGGCGCTTCCGGGACAGATCGAAACGCTGCTGACGCGCGCTGCATTTCGCAGCACCCTCGATTTTGAATATTGCAATCTCGCTTATGGCGTTGTTGCAACCGCGCTTGAAGCCGCGACGCAAAGGCGGTTCGACTGGCTCGCGCGCGATTTCGTGCTGAAACCGATGGGGCTGGATGCGGGGTTTAACTGGTCCGGGGTCAGCGCGGATAAAAAACGCAGCGGCGCGACATTGTATCGGGAAGGCGTCCGGGGCTGGATGGCGCAAACCGATGATACCGATATTTTGAATGACAGCGCCCCTTTGGTTCTGAAAGAAGATGGCGCAGATTTGCGCGATTACGTGCCAGGCACCAATGGCACGCTGTTCTCCCCCCAAGGCGGCTTGCGCGGCAACCTGATGGATCTGGCAACGATCGCAGCACGCCTGAAATACGCACCGGAATTAACCCGCCAGATCTGGCGTCTGAATGTGACGGAAGCGAATGGTGTACATGATGAGCGCTATTTCACGCAGTTCGGGACCGGGGTGCAAATCCATCCGGCAGACGAAAGCCTATGGCCGGGATATGAACTTTGGGGTCATCCAGGCGAGGCTTATGGCCTTTATTCGGGGGCCTGGTATGTGCCCGAATTGGAGATCAGTTTCGCGTATGCGGTCACCGGCACGCCAGAGACCCCGCCGCCTCGCAGCCCGCGTCATCCGGCCTTGAACACATTTACAGATGTTCTGATGGACGCCGTGATCGCCGCTTATGAGGCGAGCCCAGCGAGCAGATAAAGTCCCGTCGCCGCGACGCCACCGACCAGCGCGTAAGGCAATTGCGTACGCACATGTTCCATATGATCACATCCGGATGCGAGGGAGGCGATAATCGTCGTGTCGGAGATCGGCGAGCAATGATCGCCAAACACGCCGCCGCCCATGACGGCGGCAATGGCGAGCGGCAATGGCACACCGGCCCCAAGCGCAAGCGGCACGGCGACTGGAATGATGATGCCATACGTGCCCCAGCTGGTCCCGGCGGTAAAAGATGTGATCGCGGCAGCGAGGAACAGGATTGCCGGGATCACGCCTGGCGCTGGGAAACTGGACGCAATGCTGGCAATAAATTCGCGCATGCCAACCGCATTCAAGCTAGCGCCCAGGACAAGCGCCAGGAAGATCATTGTGACAGCAGGTAAGAGGTCGCCCATCCCCGTGAAGCCAATCTCCACCAATTCTCCCTTAGCGCGCTTTGAATGCGCCAGGCAAAGGAAAGCAGCTGCGGTCGCCAGAATAACGGACCACAGGATGGCCTGCGACCCGGAGCCTTGGCGAATGTCGCCATTGCCTGTCCAGATCATGAACCCGATTGTGCCGCCAATCATGATTAGCAGTGGCACCGCCATATAAATCGCTTTCGATGCGGGTGCGGGTGCCTCATTGAACGGACCAGTCGCCGCGATGCTCGCACCGCCTCCCTCTCGCTCAACTGTTGCCAACGCCCCAAACGTGCGGTTCGAGAACACGGTCGCAAAAACCAAGGCAATCGCGATCCAGGCATAGAAATTCAGGCCGATTGTCGCCATCAGCACGCCTGTTGCACCATCAACGCCATTCTCATTTAGCAAACCCAGCAGGTATGCGCCCCAGCCATTGAACAGGATCAACACGCTGACCGGGGCACAAGTCGAGTCGATAATAAAAGCCAGCCGTTCGCGTGAAATGTTGAGCTTGTCGAACAGCGGACGGCCAAGGATGCCGGTCGTCAACAGACTGATGTTGGTCTCAACGAAAATCAGCACGCCGCAAATCGCGGTGACCAGGCTGGCGCGCCGCGGCGTCGATGCAAAGCCGGAGCTTTGCAATCGCTCCACCATGGCGCTGATACCGCCTGATTTCTGCATATAGACGATCAGGGCACCGATGATCAGGCAGAACATTAAAACGCGCGTATTGTACGGGCTGTCAAAGACGCCGACGGCGCGATCAATACCGCCAAGCGCGCCCATGAAGGGGTTGAACCCGGCAATGATGGTCTCGCTGAGCCAGATCGCGATGCCAAGCGCCCAGAACACATTGCGCGTCCAGATCGCCACGATAATCGCCAGGAGTGGCGGCGTGATGGTCAGCCATTCCATCGGATTAGTTCAGTACGTTTGGTGACACCAAGGCGGAGTCGCGCGCCTCTTCAGCAGCTTTGACCAAGCGCATCATGTTACCGCCCCAAATATTGGCGACGTCCTCGCGTGTGTATCCCGCGGCCAGCAAGTCGCGCGTGATTTTCTGCAGCATCGAGACATCGCTCATACCATCAACGCCGCCGCCGCCATCCCAATCACCGCTAATGCCAACATGGTCTGGGCCAATCACATTGAGCACATGGAATGTGTGTTCCATAAATTTTTCATAGGTTGAACGCGGGCGTGGATATGTCTCATTCAGCTCTGTCCGCGCAGCCGCCCAGGCCGCCAGCGTTTCGGCGTCCATTTCAGCTGTATTGGTTCCGAACTCGGCATTGAAGGCTTCAACGGCGGCTTGGCGTTCCGGCGTTGGCACCAGTTCTTCGAGATAGCCGCCGAAAATATTCATTTGGATCACGCCACCATTTGCCGCCAATTCGCGCAAAAGATCGTCGCCAATATTGCGTGGGTGATCGTAAATTGCGGTCGCGCCGGTATGCGAAAGAATGATCGGTGTCGTCGACAAGGCCATCATGTCCCGAACAACAGAGTCCGCTGCGTGGCTGCCATCCAGGACGAGACCAAGCCGGTTGGCTTCACGGACGAGTTCTTCGCCGAGCGAACTCAAGCCATCATAAGGTTGATTGATATCCGTCGCGCTATCGGCGAATTGATTGGTGGCGAAATGCACCGGCGCAATCATGCGCAGGCCGCCAATGTAGAAATGCTCCAACAAGGAAACGTCCGTACCAAGCGGATAGGAATTCTCCATGCTCTGAAACACAACTTTCTTGCCGTCGGCGAGGATGGTCTCAACATCATCGGCAGAGAATGCGAGCGCAACTTCATCATGGTATTTCGCGGCAAATTCCCGAATAGCGGTCTGGCGCATCAAGCCATGCGTGCGCGCCGCGGCATAGCTGGCCTCATCCAGCGGCCCTTGGCGTGTGAAGATGACCCAGAACCCGCCATCGAGTCCGCCTTCATTCATACGCGGCAAATCAACATGCGTGCCATCTTCCTCGAAACTTCCACGCGTCGTGAACAGATAGTCTGGCGTATGGAACAATGCGGGCGTGTCGAGATGGCTGTCAAAAACTGCGATTGACTCGTGAAACGCATCGACATCGGAGCCGCCGGAAATCGCCGCGACTTCAGGCGGTTGTTGCGCGGATACGACGCTGCCTGCATCCGGCATTTGCGGCGCGCAGGCGGTCAAACAAAAAGCAATGGCGCCGCCGAGTCCAAATCGGATCATGATCGAATTCCTTTCATCTGTCCTCTGACCTAATGGAGCCGTCACTCATGGCAAGTCTGTCGGCTGTGAGACGGCCCAAACCACTTCTTGCAAGCCGACAAAGCGCAACATCCGAGCGAGTTCTGCCTCAAGTTTGCTCGCCCGAGCCGCGGTCCATTTGACGCGCGGTTCGCGCCAGAGATTGATGACCTGAAGCTGACCCGCTTTGCGATCGGCCTTGATTTCGATTCGGCCGACAAAACGATCGCCTTCGAGCAAAGGATAGACATAATATCCCCATTCGCGCTTGGCGGCGGGGACAAACATTTCGACGGTATAATCGAACCCGAACAATCGTTTCAAACGGGTCCGGTCGCGCGCGGCCGGATCAAACGGGTTGATGATGCGGAGACGCGCCGTGGCCGTCGGCGCGGTCTGGAGCCGGGTTTCGATATCGCCCATGGCCCAAGCCGTCAGCACACCGCGGTCCGCTGTTTCAATCTCGACTGGCACCAACGCATCCATGTGTTCGGCCACCCAGGTTTTGGCTTCAGCGTTCGATACCGCATCCCAAAAGCGCTGAATGTCGCCCTCGCTGCCAAAGGTCAGGCGCTCAAGGGCATTGCGGCACAGCCAATCGATTTGTGCCGCATCGGATGGAACGTTTGACAGGTGATGATCCGGGATCACGCGTTCGCTGAGGTCGTAGAACTTGGTGAAATTCTCGCGATGTGACGTAGCGAGTTCGCCAGCATACCACATATAATCCAGCGCCAGCTTATGCGGCGGCCGCGCCCACATTTTCTTTTCGCCATCGACTTTCGTGTCAAAGGCTTTGGTACATAACGGGCCTTCCGCGCGAATGCGCTCTTTGATGCCATTGCGGCCGTCTGAGTCCAGCATCCCGCGATGCCATTCCCATTTGCGCACTTTGGCTTCCAGACGTCGAAATTGGCGCTGCCAATATGGATAGAACTCCATTGGCAGAACCGAAGCGTCATGCGTGAAATGCTCAAATACTTTCCGATGCTCAGCCAGATGGCGGTTGAGCATTGGTTCACGATAATTCTGATTCCGGCTCCACAGGATGTGATGGTGCGCGCGCGCCACGACCTGAATCGTATCGAGCTGGACAAAACCCAGATCATGGATCAGAGCCTCTAGATCAAGCGCGCCAGTGGGTGTGGTTGCCAGGCCCTGCCCGGATAACCAGAGCCGCCGCGCATCACGATTTGAAATCTTTAGCGGCGTGCGGTTCATCGGTCTTATTCTGCGACGGGGCAGCCGTCGCCAGCAGAATCGGTGTTCTGCAACACCCACTCGAACGCATTATCGAGGATCTGGCGATACGTCTCGCTATCATACGACAGGTCAGAGTGACCGAGCGCGGAATAGAAGCTGCGGCCCTCACCGGGACATCCGACCCAGATCACAGGGTGATCCGCGGGCGCGTTGCCCATCGCCCAATTGGCAAGGTTTTCAATATCAGCACCTGCCGGTTTGAAGTCTGTTTCGTGGATTCCCGCGAGTGGATGCAGACCGAATTCCTTGGGATGGCTGTCAAAGAAATACCACTCATCATCATGCTGCCAGACCTCTGGTGCACCGGCCATGACGGCGTGGTCGGTGTCGAGCGTTTCAACGCGCACAATGTGAAAATGCGGCGTTAGCGGATGGCCCGTAAAGGTCGGGCCAATCAGAGAGTCCGCATACCAGGCCCATTCCTGATGCGTATTATCGCCTGAGCCATGCAGGCCGATCCAGGCACCGCCGTCTTCGAGCCAGGTCTGGAAGGCCGCCTCTTGCTCCGGGCTGAGCGTGTCGCCGGTCGCATTATTGAAAACGATGACGTCAAATCGCGCCAGGTCATCTGCATTGAAGACCGCGGCGTTGACGGTGGTAAAAATGCCGAACCCCTTTTCGCGGGACAGTTCGACAAAGAATTTGTCCGCGCCGGCAATGCCTTCATTGTGGCGCCAGCCATTGGTTTTGGAGAAGACCAGGATGGCGGGTTGCTGCATCCACTTGGTGATGTGCGGCGGGACAGCGTCATAGACGGCCGGCGTTTCGGCCTCTGTTTGCGCATCGCCATCCTGACATCCCGTCAGCGCCAGCATCGCAGCCGCTGCCAGGACGCTTGTCATCTTGGTCCAGTTTTTCAGGCTCATGTGTCCTCCCCTTCGTCTTGTCTAATCGCCCGCCATTTTGCCAGACGTTCCGCGATTGGGCCTTCGCGACCGTGCCCTTTTGGTTGATAGAATTCTACCCGTTTCATGCCGTCCGGGAAATAATTCTGACCGGAAAAGCTGCCCTCTTGATCATGATCATAGGCATAGCCATCGCCATAGCCCTGGTCTTTCATCATCTGGGTCGGCGCGTTCAAGATGTGTTTGGGAGGCATCAACGAGCCCGTCTCGCGGGCGGCAGCGCGGGCGCGTTTCAATCCCATATAAGAGGCGTTGGACTTTGGTGCTGTCGCCAAATGGACGACAGCATGCGCCATTGGAATCAATCCTTCAGGCTCCCCTAAGCGCTCGAATGCGCGCGCAGCCTCTCCCGCCACCATCATCGCGGTCGGGTCAGCCAGGCCAATATCTTCGCTTGCCATGACGACGAGACGGCGGGCAATGAAAAGCGGGTCTTCGCCGCCTTCCAGCATGCGGGCGAACCAATATAGCGCCGCATCCGGATCGGACCCGCGCACCGATTTATGCAAGGCCGAGACGAGATTGTAATGCTCCTCGCGATTCTTGTCATAAGCCGGCGCGCGCTTCTGGAGCGCTGTCGATAATTGATCGAGTGTCAGCGTCTCGCCGGGACTACCCAGCGTGAAGGCCTGCTCGGCCAGGTTCAGCAAATAGCGGCCGTCGCCATCCGCCATATCGATCAACGCGTCGCGGGCGCGGTCTTCGAGGGGAAGCGATCGACCCAGCTCCGTTTCAGCGCGATCCAACAGGGTTTTCGAAGCCATCTCGTCCAAACGCTGCAGGACCAGAACCGCGCAGCGTGACAGTAAAGCGCCATTCAATTCAAAACTCGGATTCTCTGTCGTCGCCCCGACCAGGGTGACGGTGCCGGCTTCGACATAAGGCAGAAAACCATCTTGTTGTGCTCGATTAAAGCGGTGGATCTCGTCGACAAAAAGCAACGTTCCGCGACCCAAATCACGTCTTTGTTGGGCGGCTTCGAAGACCGCACGCAAATCCTTCACGCCGGAGAAGATGGCGGAGATGGCTTCAAAGTGAAGATCGGTTTCCTGCGCCAATAAGCGGGCAATTGTAGTCTTGCCGACGCCGGGTGGGCCCCAAAGTATGATGGAGGACAAATTGCCGGTCGCCAACATGCGCCCAAGCGCGCCGTCCGGGCCCAGCACGTGATCTTGTCCGACAACCGCAGCTAATTTTTGTGGCCTTAGCTTATCCGCCAAAGGCCGCGGGGCGTCGTCAGACAGGCCGGATGCTGCAAACAAATCACTCATCCCATCTGCCTTACCTGTGTCGCCCGCATTTGATAAGTTTTCACTTGTCATGATTGGCGCGGCGTGACAAGAACATATGCAGAACATAATGGAGGGGCTGATGGCAACACTGACACTCTACACCAACCCGGCATCGCGCGGGCGCATCGCACGCTGGATGCTGGAGGAAGTCGGCGCGACATATGACACGATCTATCTGTCATATGGTGATACGATGAAAGGCGACGCGTATCTCGCCCTGAACCCGATGGGCAAAGTGCCCGCGATCAAGCATGGCAGCACCATTGTGACAGAATGCGCCGCGGTGTGCGCTTATCTGGCGGATGCCTTTCCAGAGGCCGGCCTGGCGCCGCCACTGGACCAACGCGGCGACTATTATCGCTGGTTGTTCTTTGCTGCGGGCCCGGTCGAAAGCGCGACGACGAATAAGGCGATGAATGTGTCGAGCGAAGGGCATAAGCAAATGGCCGGATATGGCGACTTCGAAACGATGCGGAGCACGCTGATCCAATCCGTCTCGCAAACGCCTTTCGTCTGTGGAGAAACCTTCACGGCGGCGGATGTCTATCTTGGCTCGCAAGTCGGTTGGGGCTTGCAATTCGGAACGCTCCCGACCAGCCCAGAGCTGGAAGCCTATCGCGACCGGGTCTATGCTCGTCCGGCCCATGCGCGGGCGACGGAACTGGATGATGCGGCGATGGCGGAGCACGGTCCGCCAATGCCGAATGCTTGATCCCGCAGGCGTTGCCCTTCGGCGCCTGGCATGAGAGGGATCAGGGCTGCGTGAGCTTTAACACTGATCGAGGTCGCGCATTATGTCTGTTTCTTCTAAAGCCGAGCCGCGAGGCCTTGTCATTGCGGCCCCGAATTCGAATACGGGCAAGACCGTATTCACCCTCGGTCTCGTGGGCGCCTTAATCGCGCGAGGCGTGCGCACGCAAGTCGCCAAGGGTGGACCCGGCTTTATCGACCCGCAATTTCTCAGCCTGGCAACGGGGCAACCCGCCTATAATCTCGACAAATGGGCGCTCGGGGAGGCCCAGCTCCGGGCACGAGCAAGCCACTTGGCATTAGGACATGACCTTCTAATCATAGAAGGCATGATGGGCATGTTCGATGGTGCTGCCAGCATGAGCGGCTCTACCGCGGACCTTGCCGCGACACTGGACTTACCGGTTCTGTTACTGATTGATGCGAGCGGGCTCGCCCAATCCATCGCCGCCATTGCACATGGGTTTGCGTCCTTGCGACCCAGGCCGAAAATTTGCGGGGTTGTCGCGACGCGGGTTGGCAGCGAAGGTCACACCGCGATGTTGCGCGAAGCGATGGCCGAAACAGGTATTCCTTTTCTCGGCGCGGTGGCGCGGTCTGACGCGCTGACCATTCCGTCTCGGCATTTGGGTTTGCTGCAAGCCGAAGAGATGGCGGATATCGCGCAGCTGGCCAGCGCCGCGGCGGAGGCAGTCGGCGCGGGAGTCGATCTCGAAGCCGTCATGAAGCTGGCGGGTAAGATTCCCATGCGAGGCACCCCCAATCGTGTGCCGCCGCTTGGACAGCGGATTGCCGTGGCCAGAGACATCGCCTTCGCGTTTGCTTACCCGCACATTCTGGGCGATTGGCAAGCGCAAGGCGCCGATATTGTCCCCTTCTCGCCGCTCGCCAACGAAGCGCCGGCCTCAGATTGCGATGCGATCTATTTGCCGGGTGGCTATCCGGAACTTCATTGCGGCACGCTGGCGGCAGCGGATCGATTTTTGACAGGCCTGCGAGATGCGGCGGCCCGGGGCACGGTTATTTATGGTGAGTGCGGCGGCTATATGGTTTTGGGAAAGACCCTTATCGACGCCGATGATCAAGCCCATGCCATGGCCGGGCTTCTGGATCATGTGGTCAGTTTTTCTGAGCCGCAGATGCATCTTGGCTATCGGCAATTGACCCCTCAGCATGCGGCGCTCGGCGCCCTGCCCTTGCGCGGGCACGAATTCCATTATTCCCGGCTCGACGATCCCGGCACGGACGCGCCGCTATTCGATTGTTACGACGCGAAGGGACGTCATCTTGGCCACACTGGCGGCCAGCGTGGATCAGTCTTCGGGTCTTACATGCACATGATCAATCAAGCGCCGGATTAGATGGTGACGGACCCGCTAATCTTGCGGCCATTTCGCTCGATCTCGATATCCCAGCGGCCCGGCTCTCGGTCGAGCGCGCGGTTTAAGTCATCGATCGTTTCGATGCTCTGACCATCAATTGCCGTGATGATATCGCGCGGCTGCACAATCCGCATGCGATAAGCCCGCCGCGACATACGCGTGACCAGAACACCACTTGCGAAAGAGTCCTGATAGCCAATTTCTTCCGCCAGGCGCGGCGACAGCTCGACCACTTCCACGCCGGCAAAGGGATGACGCCCATCCAGCAAGACGCGCTCAGCTTCGCTCGCCCCGGGCGGCGGCGCCAGACGCGCTATGATGGTCTGCTCGGTCCCGCCCCGCAGGACATTGAGCGCCACATCTTCACCTGGCGATTTGGTCGCGGCGAGAAATTTCAGCCCGCGCTCATCAAACACTTCACGCTCATCAATGGTCAGCACCAGATCGCCCCTGCGCAAGCCGGCAAGATCGGCTGGGCCGTCTTCATAGACCTCTGAGACGATCACGCCGAGCGGGCGTTCCAGCCCTTGTGCCTTGGCAATATCAAACGTGACAGACTGACCTTTCAGGCCGAGCCATGGGCGCACAATCGTACCTTCATTCACCGCCGCATCGACAACACGTTTGACCATTTCCGATGGGATCGCAAAGCCAATCCCGTTCGAGCCACCTGAGCGCGAAAAGATCGCTGTATTGACGCCGACCAAGTCGCCGCGTGTGTTGACCAATGCGCCACCGGAATTGCCTGGATTCACCGCGGCATCTGTCTGCAGGAAGAAGGCATAATCCGAGACGCCGACATCCGTTCGCGCCGTCGCGGAGATGATACCCGTGGTCACTGTTTGACCGACCCCAAATGGGTTACCGACAGCAAGAACCAGATCACCGACTTCGACGCCGCGCGTGTCAGCATAACCAAGCGTTGGCAGCGTGGAGCCGTCCGCGTCGACACGCAAGACGGCAAGGTCTGTGCGTTCATCTGCGAGAATAAGCTCAGCGGGATATTCGCGTCGGTCAGCCAGGACAATGATGATTTCGTCAGCGCCTTCAATCACGTGATTATTTGTGACGATGATGCCATCTTCGCCGAGGATGACGCCAGAGCCGAGCGAGCTTTGCGTTTGCGGGCCGCCAAATCGGCGCCCGAACATCATTTCCTGAACCGACAAACCGCGTTGAACGGTTTTTGTCGTGTAAACATTGACCACAGCTGGCGAGACTTGTTTGACGAGTGGCGCATAGCTGAGTTCAATTTCGGCCTGGCTTTCAGGCACGACCTTTTCCCAGAAGCCTTGCGCCGAAGCAGAGCCATAAAGCGGGCTTACAAGCACCAGAACCAGGGCCAAGAGCACCACGACGATGCCGACCAGAACTTTTGAGACGTGTTTTGTCATTGTGTCAGAGTAAATCATGAATATGGCTCTATTCCGGCGCACTGGCGGACGCAATTAGGCACAGATGACATTTCAGTTAGGTGCCTGTTTTAACGAGATATATTGCAGCTATTCCGCCTGTCTCGCGGCCAATGCTTCGAGGTTTCGCGCATGATCCTCGCGGCTGATGCGGTAAAAGGAGATGGCGATGAGCATCAACATCCATACCGTCAAAAGGGTCGTGGCATAGCCCCAGCCGAGGGCGGCGACGGAGTCTGCGCTGGCATCTTCGACCCGGGTTCCGGGTGCGATTGAGGCAGCCGCCAGGATGAGTGATGCAGTCAGGACGCCAATGCCTTGGGACAGTTTGCGGATGAAAGTGATACCGGCAAAGAACGTGCCCTCGGACCGGCGCCCCGTTTTCAGCTCGCTCTCTTCGACGATGTCAGTGACCATTGAGGCGGCGAGCATCTGGTATGCAATGATCAAGGCGATGTCGAACACGGTGACAGTCAGGATAATATAGAACAGCTCGGGCGTGCCATTCTCAGGCAGCAGTCCCAGCAGCCGCGCGAAGACAGGCGCGGGGGCGAGCGTGAAAGCCAGCAAGCCAATGATAATGGCGGCGCGTTTCTTCCCCCAGACGCGTCCGGCAATTGGCGCAACGAGCAGCGCCATGCCAGATGACACAAATACCGCGAGGGTTAGCAGAGCGAGTTGATCACCCGTAAAGTTCCAGAAGAAGCTGTTGATATATTGGTTTAGGGTCGCAGAGATTCCTGTTGCCAGCAGCCCAAAAAGAGTCGCGATGAAGAGTGCGCGAAACGATGGGTTCGAGAGTGTTTCCCAAATTTCAGAGAAGATTTTTCCAATCGTCAATTGCCGTTTGGCAGGCGGCTTTTTCAAGTTCGGGATTCGGTGATGCGTGCCCAGCGCGGTGATCGCGATCGCGCTGAAAATGGCAATCGCTGCGACCAGACCATAAGTGTTCCAACCCGGGATGTGCTGGAAGCCTTGCGCGTCGCCTTCGCTCGGCTCGAGGAAGACGGCAAACAGCATGACCTGAATCGTCAGCCCACCAATCCACGCAAAGAAATAGCGGTAGGACATCAGCATGGTGCGGACGTCATAATCTTGCGACAGCTCGGCGGCGAGGCTGAGGCTTGGCACTTCGAACAAGGTGTACCCAACGCGCACAATGATCGTCAGCGTCAGGAGCCATGCGAAGAGTGAACTGTCTTCGAGGCCTGTCGGCGGATTCCAGACGAAGAAATAGGCAATCGCGACCGGAATGGCGGCCGCATAGAGGAAGGGATGTCGCCGCCCGAGCTTCGATCTCAAATTGTCAGACCAGTATCCGACCACCGGGTCTGAAACCGCATCAATGATCAGCGCGATCCAGATCGCCCCGGCGACCCACCACCCGGGCAGACCAAGGATCTGTGAATAGAAGAGCAACAGGACATAATCGAAACCATTATTCTTGATCCCTCCGGCTGCGCCGCCGACGCCAAACGCCATGCGCGTCAGATGACCCAGCTTTTTCTCGGGCAGTGCGGTCTCGCTCATATATCCTCCTTGCGATGAGCCTTGCGCGGCTCATCCGCCCCCGTCAAAGACGGCGACCTCCATCAACAAATCTAGTCAACCACATCACTCGGCTCACGGCCACGTTGTAATGCTGCGAGGTTGGCTTCGTGGTCTGCGCGCGAGATTTGATAGCGGAACAGGAAAGCAATCGCAGTCCCCCAAAGGGCCAAGAGGCCGAAGGCATACCCTGCCCCCAACATGTTAAGCGTATCCATCGGCACATCGCCCGGCTGGATATTGCGCGACAATTCCGCGGCTGCCAGCACGATCGAAGCCAGAAACAGGCCGCTGCCGCGCGCCAGTTTGCGCATGAAGCTGATCCCCGCGAAATAGATGCCTTCTGATCGGCGGCCGGTTTTGACTTCATTCTCTTCGACAATGTCGGCAATCATCGACGCTGACATGATCTGGTAGGCGATGATCAAAGCAACATCGATCACCGTCACGCAAAGAATAATGTTGAACAAGAGATCGCTGCCATTTGGTGGCATGATACCGATCAGCCTTAACACGACAGGCATCGGCGCGACTGAGAACGCAATCGCCCCAACAATAATCGCGCCGCGTTTTTTGCCGAGACGCTTGGAGACGATCGGCGCTAGAACCAGTGCGATGGCGGCCGAGAGGAATACGGAAATTGTCAGCAACCCGGTCTGCGCCGGCGTGAACTCCCAGAAATAGCCGTTGATGTAATAATTGAGCGACGCTGCCACACCCGCTGCCATAAAGCCAAACAATGCCGCCAGGAACAGGCCCTGGAATGACTTGCTTGAGAGGCTTTCGCCAATCTCGCGGAACACGCGGCCAAGCGTGATCTTGCCGGCATCTGGCGGTTTGCGAAGGTTCGGGATTTGCCGATG
The DNA here is from genome assembly GCA_039818185.1 of Pseudomonadota bacterium. Lineage (GTDB taxonomy): Bacteria > Pseudomonadota > Alphaproteobacteria > Caulobacterales > Hyphomonadaceae > Henriciella. The sequence continues at coordinate 26,131 of JBCBUI010000005.1, read as the reverse complement.
CGTGCCGAGGGCGCAAAGCAGCATCGATATGATAATCGCAACGGCGGCGAGATTGCCGTAAGCGCGATAGCCATCAATATTCAAGAATCCGCTGCCATACGTTTCGGTTTCGACCAATAGAAAGGTCAGAGTATAGGCCGCAATCGCGACTCCGCCGGTCCAGCCGAACACGTAGCGGAAGGAGAGGTATGAGGTGCGCTCGTCATAATCATCCGTCAGCTCGGCGACGAGGGCGCTGCTGGGGACTTCATAGAACGTATAGGCCACCCGTACCGCGATCGTGATCAGCAGAAGATAGGGGAAGAGCGCATTGCCGGTGAGCCCTCCTGGCGGGTTCCAGGCCATCACATAGGCAATGGCCACGGGAATGATGGAGGCGTACATGAAGGGGTGCCGCCGCCCCAGCCGGGTTTTGAGATTGTCCGACCAATAGCCAACCACCGGATCCGTAATGCCGTCGACAAACATGGCGATCATCAGCGTGGCGCCGACCAAAGCTGAGTCTACGCCGAGGACCTGGCTATAATAGAAGAGCAGGAAATACTCGAAGCCATTATTCTTGATGCCATTGGCGGCCGCGCCAGCGCCATAGGCGAGCTTGGTCCAAATGCCTGCTTTGCGCGCCTCCGCGTCGGCCATGTGTCCTCCTTAAATGTGTGGCGGGCTTCTTTAATTGGCCCGCCTCCACGTATGCGAAAGGGCTAGAGCCCCAGAACCATCTTAGACATGATATTGCGCTGGATCTCATTTGAACCAGCATAAATCGATGTTTTTCGATAGTTGAAATAGCTCGGAGATACAGGCCCGGCATAATCCGGGGTCGATAAATCGCTATTGGCGCCTGCACGCGCGACCGCAAATGTGTCCTGCACGAATGGCGCGGCATAGCCACCCACGGCTTCGAGCGACAGTTCGGCAATCGCTTGTTGGGCTTCCGAGCCTGCGCATTTCAGCATTGAGCTTTCTGGCCCCACAGCCTGCCCGGCTGACAAAGCTGAGAAGATACGCAACTCGGTGGCATCCAGAGCCTCGATCTTCATTTCCATCGCAGCAACTTTGCGTTGGAAATCCGGATCTTGCAGCAAAGGTTTGCCATCTGACTGTTCAAGGCTAGCCAGCTTTTTCGTCTTGGCCAGCGCATTTTTGAGGCCTGGCGCATACGCATTGCCGCGCTCAAATTGCAGCAAGTATTTGGCGTAGGTCCAACCTTTATTTTCTTCACCGATCAGAGCGTCATCAATTTTCACACGGACATCTTCGAAGAAGACCTGATTGATTTCCTGCTGATTGTCGGTTGGCCCGTCCAGAGTCGGCAAGGATGAAACCGAAATACCTGGCAAGTCCATCGGGAAGACCAGGAAGCTGATACCTTCTTGCGGCTTGCCGTCTTTTGAGGTCCGCACGAGGCAGAAAATCCAATCGGCCCATTGCGCATGCGTGGTCCAGATTTTCGAACCGTTGAGCACATATTCATCGCCATCGCGCACGGCACTCATTTGCAGAGAGGCGAGATCTGAGCCAGAACCCGGCTCAGAATAGCCTTGGCACCACCAGATTTCCGACCGCTTGATCTTGGGCAAGTGTTCCGCCTTTTGCGCATCATTGCCGAAGGCCATGATCACCGGTGCAACCATGGATTTGCCCATTGGCGACAATTGCGGTGTCCCGGCAGCGGCAAGTTCCATATTGATGATGTAGCGTTCGCTGGCACTGAGCCCAGGACCGCCAAACTCTTCCGGCCAGTTCAGAACAAACCAGCCTTTTTCATCCAGCTTGCGTTGCCATTCCAACATGCCATCCTTGTCGAGATAGCCATTCTTGGACATGGCATTGCGCGCTTTCAATTCGGGCGAATAATTCTCGGCAATCCAGGAGCGCACTTCCTTTTGGAAGGCCAGTTCTTCAGACGTAAAAGAAAGATCCATAATGGTCTCCTATTCGACAATATCAAACATTTCGATTTTCGGGGCACCTGCGAGGCAAGCGCCCAAACCAGGCTGTGCGGCTTTGAAATAGTCCGTCTGGCCATGCGCCTTCAGCGCGTCGCCGGATGCATACTGTTCCATAAAAATATATGTCGTTTCAGAGCCTTTGGCCTTATACAGCTGATAAGTCAGGCAGCCTGGCTCATTCGCTTTGACTTTCGCCATCAGGTCCTTGGCGACGGCTTCAAAATCACCTTGCTTTCCATCCTGGATTTCCAGCGTTGCAACAACCCCGATCATGGCGGTCTCCTCGTTCTTAGTCTATCTTTAAACGTGACTCTATGGGGCTCAGCCCGAACCACAAGGCCTCCCGCCGGGACAGCCTTGCCAGGAGGTCGCAAGCGCTGGCCGCGAACTAGTCTTTCGCAGGTCGCCAGAGCGGGCCAATGAAGGCAATGAGGACAATGATATTGAACAGAGCATTGGACCCGTGACCAGAGGTTATGGACCCCGCACTATCGAGCAAAAACCAGGCGACAAAGCCGAAGACGACAGACCGTCGAATGGCGTCCGGCGCAGCGTCATAAGGCGCGCCAGACAACATCCAGATCAGTAAGCCCCATCCCATTAGAAAACCGCCTGCGAGCGCGCCGACAAACCTAGTATCAGGATGATCATAAGTCTGCGCCCCATCAACCGGCCATGCCAGGAGGTCAGCTGTCCATCGGATCGGTTCGACGGTGGCGTCCAATGTGCCAAGGAAAAAGATCGGCCCGAATAGCATGACCAGAATGGCGGAGACTTTTAGATAGGTTTTATGGGTTTTCTTTGAAGCCATGGGTTGGGTCCTCATTTGAGCTATGTAGCGATCGCTACACTTCTTAGGATGAGACCGCCTGAAATGCAATACGCCCGATCGGTTGATCGGGCGCATGGGTGGCGACGAATTGTGTCGCAGAATTTATCGGCGCTGCTTCAGCACCATCTCGAAAATATCATCCATGGCAGAGCCATCGCGATCGGCATCAAACAACGCCCCGAGCATCCCCAAGCCATCTGATTGCGCTGGAGGTTTTTGCCGGCCGCCGCCTAAGAGACCGCCAAGCAGTCCGCCTAATCCGCCGCTTTGCGCTTGCGCCTGACCGCCACCCAGGATCCCGGCCAGTTGTGACACCGTGTCCGGCTCTTCACTTTTCTTGGCCAATGAGCCCATGACCATCGTCGCCACAACGGGCAACATCTGCTTCAGCACCTCATCACCGAGGCCGGTCTTTTCCGAGGCCCGGCTGGCAACGGCGCGGCTCACTTCTTTTGATCCAAGCAGATGACCGAGAATGCCATTGCCATCTGTACGGGTCTCTGGTCGACCGAGCAGGCTCGGCTCGTCAATATATTTTTGATGCGAGCCCTTATTCAGCGCGCCGAGCAAGGCTTCGACGCCGCCGGGTTTGCTGGCATTCGATTTCAAGCCCGCCGCCAGAGCCGGGATGAGCGCTGACATAGCCTGCTGCGTCAGTTCATCGCTTAGTCCGAATTGCTGTCCGAGTTGCTTTTTCGCCGGTTGCGCCTGCGCGCCCGACAATAAGTCTAAAAGTCCTGCCATTGATTTCCCCTTTATTGCAGACCTGCACGCTAAAGCGCTCAAAGCAAATCAACAAGCAGCGGAGCTCAGCGCAACCGCGTCCAGTGCTTCGTCCAGGACCGCAAGGTCAGCGCCGGGCTTCGGCCCCTTCTCGCTCAAGACACGCCGCCAGCGCCGCGCGCCGGGCATGCCATTGAACAGGCCAAGCATGTGGCGCGTGATCGAGGAGAGCCGAACGCCTTCGTCGAGGCGCGCTTCAATGTAAGGCCGATAGGTCCGAACGGCATCGAAGGGTGAGACCGCGGGCGCTGCTTCTTCAAACAAAGCGCGATCGACCTCCGCCAACAAAGCCGGCGTTTGATAGGCGGCGCGGCCCAGCATGACCCCATCAAAGTGTGAGAGATGCGACTGACAGTCTTCCAGCGTTTTTATACCGCCATTCAGGACAATCTTGAGATCGCGCCGGGCCTCTCGCAGCTCATGGACGAGATCATAATTCAAAGGCGGAATCTCGCGATTTTCTTTTGGGCTCAGCCCTTTCAACCAGGCTTTACGGGCATGCACTGTGACGACTTTGCAGCCAGCATCCGCGACCTGGTCGACGAAATTGAACAGGGTTTCACGTTCTGGATCTTCATCAATCGCGATCCGGCACTTCACGGTCACCGGGATACCCACCGCATCACGCATCGCGCGGACGCAATCGGCAACCGTGCCTGGCTCGCGCATCAAACAGGCGCCAAACGCGCCGGATTGCACGCGATCGGAGGGGCAGCCACAATTGATATTAACCTCATCATAGCCAAACGCCTCCGCCACGCGCGCCGCTTCGGCCATCTTGGCGGGCTCGTTACCGCCCAGCTGCAACACGACCGGATGCTCGACTTCGGAAAACCCGATCAGCCGGTTGCGATCGCCGTGAATGACAGCATCCGCGGTGACCATTTCTGTCCACAGCAAAGCTCGCTTCGACAACACGCGATGAAACGCGCGGCAATGCCGGTCGGTCCAGTCCATCATCGGGGCGACGGAGAATGTATAGTCTAGCTTGTCCTGCATTCTCACATCAAGGCTAGGTTATTGGAACGAGACGGCATTTGATGAGCTAGGTCTACACGATATCGAGACTTGGCGAACAACTAAATCGCAGAGGTCGTCGCACAAGAAAAACTGGAACTACGTCGATCGATCGCTTGATTCCCAGTGACCAGCCCCTGAGCTGCGGCCTGTGAACTCAGAACACAGAATTGAGAATGATAATGACTTGCAATTATACTTCTCTGCGCTTACTACCGCTTATTGAGAATGACTCTCAACAATATGCTGAACCAAGGGAGATCCCCAATGTGCATACCGCTTGATGATTCTGCGATGGTTTGTTGGCTGAAGACGCAAGTGCGCGTGATTGAGGCCTGGCGTGAAGAGCTCGCCATGCGTGCCGAGCTCGACGTGTCCGCGCTCACGCGGCTTGAGACACACTATCAATGGCTGAGCGCCGAAGTCTCGCGCCTTGAATCCCCCTCTTCCCGGCAGGCTGCTTGAGTCTCCTTTCGCTTGCCCCCTTTGGCTGCGGCCCCCACACCTAATGTTTCCTCCTCAATGTTGGGGCTGCAGCCACTTTTTTGCTAAGCCGCAGCGATCGCGCGAATGCGATCAAGCTGCATCGCAGACTCCGATCCTGCTCGCGCCAGGCTGAGAGTTGTCTCATCGGCGATGCTTGGATGACCGGTGCCAAACGGTGGTGCCGGATTGTATTCCAGGATTAACTCGATCACCTTTGCCATGTCCTCACCGGCCAGTTTGCCCGCCACAGTGAGCCCAATATCAACCCCGGCCGTGACACCGCCGCCCGTGCAGCGATTTCGGTCAATAACCACACGCTCATGGACAGGCGTTGCGCCGAAGGCGTCCAATGTGTCGATGACGGCCCAGTGACTGGCGGCTTTATAACCATTCAGCAAGCCAGCTTTTCCGAGCAGTAAAGAGCCCGTGCAGACGGCCACGATCCAGGCTGCCGTCTCCCCTTGCTTGGCCAGAAAGTCCATCGTCGTCGCGTCTTCGAGCGTATCGATCGCGGGTGTCCCGCCACCTGGCACGAGCAGTATGTCGGGCGCCTCTGAAGCGGTTGCAAAGGTTGCATCTGCCATAATGGCCGCGCCGGAATCAGTGGGGTTTGCGCCCTCTGCTTTTGCCACAATCTCGGTTTTCGCTCCGGGCATTTGCGACAATGGCTGAAGCGCTCCGATCAGGTCCAGCGTGGTGAACCCGGGATAGACGAGGGATTGAATCAACATTTCATGCTCCGCTTCTTGCAATTTCGTACCGTTTCGTACATTTTTAGCGAAGCGTCAAGAATTAAATGCGATACGGTACATAATGTCTGAAACCCCTCGAAAACGCGGTCGGCCGGCCACCATCGACACACAATCGGCCATGCATGCCATGATCGAGCTGTTTCGAGACAAAGGCTATGCCGCAGTCTCTCTGGACGATTTGTCTGAGGCGACCGGATTAAGCCGACCGAGCCTGTATCGGTCGTTCGGCAATAAATTATCGATGTATGTCGGCGCGATGAATGCGTTTGGTCAGGATGCTGCAGAACTGGCGCTGCCAAAGCTGGAAGCGGACGGTGCTTTGGAACAGGCGCTCACCAACTTCTTTGATGCCATGCTGGGCATTTATTATCGTGACAGCGACATCGCGCCAGGCTGTCTGGTGTTCGGAACGGCGCCGTCGCACGCTGACGAGGAAGAAATAAAGGCGCGCTTGAATTTCGGCATCGAACAAGTCGATTCACGGATGCGCGCACGCATGCTTCAGGCCTTTCCCGACAGCGAGCCCGCTCGGATCGAGACCGCAGCGTACATGGCGTCGAACACATTGATCGCGTTTTCCGCGCGGGCCAAATCAGGCGCCACACGCAGCGCGCTCAGCGCGATGGGCGCGGCCAGTGCCCGCACAATCGTGATGCTATTGCAAGCCGATTAAGGCGACAGGCGATACCCGCCCGCTTCGGTCAGCAAGAGACGGGCATTGCCCGGATCCGGTTCGATCTTTTGCCGCAACCGATAGATGTGTGTCTCCAGCGTGTGCGTGGTGACCGCGGCATTATAGCCCCAGACTTCCGAGAGCAGTTCTTCGCGTGCGACAGGCTTGCCGCCCGCGCGATAGAGATACTTGAGAATATTCGTCTCTTTCTCGGTCAGCCGGATTTTGCGATCGTCTTCTTTGACAAGCAATTTCATGCTCGGACGGAACTCATACGGCCCGACATCAAACGTCGCGTCTTCGCTTTGTTCGAAACTGCGCAAATGAGCACGTACGCGCGCCAGCAGCACTGAGAATTTGAAAGGCTTGGTGACATAATCATTCGCCCCGCTGTCCAGGCCGAGGATTGTGTCCGCATCGCTATCCTGTCCGGTCAGCATGATGATCGGGGCGCGAACGCCGCGTGTGCGCATCACCTTGCAGGCTTCACGTCCATCCATGCCGGGCATATCCACGTCCAGCAGGATCAGATCAGTACGCTCGGATTCGGCGGTTTTCACACCTTGGGCGGCATCAGAGGCCTGAAGCACTGTGAAGCCTTCATACAAATCTAACTGTTCCGCGAGGGCCTCGCGTAGCTCATTATCATCGTCCACGAGCAGGATGGTTTTTGTCACAGCCATGACTTTCTCCCTTGTCTTGTGGCCACCAAATAGTGAATGAAGCCAAATACTTCATTACACGCTTCTTCAGCGGATGTCACAAAAAGGAGAGCAGCGCGTGACTGAAATTTTATTCACCGCAACCGCGCGCGGCAAGTTCTCTGGTGGCGGGATTACGTGTCAGTGCGGGCTTGGTCGTGGCGGGGTGATTGGCGCCGCGCAGAAGCGCGAAGGCGACGGTACGTCTCCGCTTGGGAAATGGCGCATGAAACGGGTTTTCTATCGACCGGATCGCCTGGTACGCCCGGAAACAGATCTGCCCATTGTTCCGCTCGCCGAGCACGATGGTTGGTGCGATCAACCGGAACATCCGCTCTATAATCGACCCGTCCGTCTGCCGTTTGAGGCCAGTCATGAAAAACTTTGGCGAGACGATCACGTCTATGATTTGATCGTTGAACTTTCTCACAATGACGCCCCAGTCGAACCGTATCGCGGCAGCGCCGTCTTCTTTCACTTATCGCATGAAGATTTCCGACCGACAGAAGGCTGCGTCGCCATTCCGCTCGATTATATGAACGCCGTTTTGAAGATTGCGACGCCAGAAAGCTACGTCCAGATTTTGTACTAGCTGAACGGCGCCGAACCAGTTTGACACATTCCAGCCACACGAATCAAGGAAGTCTTAATACGGCCGGGGCGGGCTCTGTAAGGAGGCTGCTAATGATTCAGCTGACTGAGTATTCGCCTGAACGACCTGAATTGGGATCGTTTTACCTTGTGACGCAAACCGGCGAGCATGGGCCATATGAGACCTATGACGACGCCGTCGAAGCGGCCGAGCACCCTCAACCGGACATGATCGGATTCAATCCGCGGCGCGGATATTTCGTGGTCGATCGCTCAGATCCTGATCTAAATTAAGTGATTTCCGCCATAAGCTGCTGCAGCTTCATGACGGACGGCACAGCATTGTCGCGCAAGCGTTTCATGATGGCGAGTTTTTCGATATCGTCTTCCTGAATGCTGGCGACCAGTTGGGAATACCCATCGAGGCGGTTCTCAACCAACCATTGACGCAAATCCTTCTCCTGCGACCAGGTATACTGGTTCATCATGAAGGCGTTCTGCATCCGGATCCAATCCGTAGCGTGGTTCGGCAATGGCACGACCTGGCAAAGACGGTTCTTTTCTTCTTCCGCGTCTCGTGTCAGCTCGATATGCGCAATGAAGGCCGCGCTGAAAACAGGCTGAACGGTTCGCACCGTTTGCAAGCGGATCGTATCGCCCTGAAACACGTCCGTCTCTTCCATATTGGCAACGGCTGCGGCTGAACAATCTACAAACAGTGTCTCCGGATCGTTCGGCAGTGTCCCCTGCTCGAAGACGATTTGATCGGTCTCAATGCGCTGGATCCGTCCCATACGAATGACATTCTTGACGCGGCGCAGTTCAGCAAGCTCCGGGTCGGAAATAGTCGCGCCATGAAACATGGTCGGCTCAAGTGATGCGTCGATACGCGTGAATATGCCGGCGGACTCTAAACGCAAGAACAGATCATCAATCGATTCTGACGCAGCAATGGCTTCCATTTGTGCCGCTTGCGCGCCCATCGTCGCCTCAAAGAATTTCGCGTCCGGCTGGGTGGTCTCGCGGCGCATCAGCCAGGCTTCGCGCGGGCGCACCCAGTGAATTTGGTCCGGATCGACATGGTTTTCCAAAAGCCAGACAATCGCATCAATACCGGTCTTGCCGCCGCCGACCACGACATAACGCGATGGCTGGTCTTGCACGGTCGGCAGATCATTGAGCGGCATCAGTTTGACGCCTTCAGCAATCTCAAAGTTCGGCGTGTGCGTCGATGGAACGGTTGTCTTCAGCCAGGTTGCGTCGACCGTCTTCTCTCGCACTTTGACCGTATAGGTCTTGTCCGAGGTCAGCGCACTGATTTTGCCATCGCCTTCATATTTGCACATCGGCAAATAGGTTACCCGACCGGAGGGCAGGAATTGATAGCGCATCACTTCATCAAAATAGGCCATGATTTCGGGCCCGGAGGCGAGATCCTGTAAGCCCTTATTTAGGCCAATCGTGTCGACAATGCCCTTGGACAATTCTTTCGAGCTGACACCATAATAGGCTGAGGGTTGGTGCAGGGTCACAAAGGGATAGGCATCGTTCCAATGTCCACCTGGTTTTTGATGCATATCGACAATCAGAACCGTCTTATCACTCTCAGTGAGGATAATATCCGCAAAGGCCATCCCCATCGCGCCAGCGCCGACAACGAGATAATCAACTTCAAACGAGTCTGCAGTCATGAGTCCCCTCCCCTGTTTAATTGGGCTTGATAACAGTGTTATGGCCTGATAATAACACTGTTATATCAAGTCAAGTGAAATACGATCATGATCTCAACTAAAGCCAAAATCCTAATAGCTGCTTCAGATATTTTCGCTGAAGACGGCGCCAGCGGTTTGAGTGTGCGGGCCATTTCAGGGCGGGCTGGTTTGTCGACCATCGGCATCTACAATCACTTCAATGGCAAACAGGGCATTCTCGATGCGCTTTATATTGAAGGGTTCGAATTGGTGATGTCGGCGATTGATCTTGACCTCGACAAGATGTCACCCCGCGAAGCCGTATTGCAGGGGCTCGCAAACTATATCGATCTCGCAGCGAACCATAGTCGTCACTATCAGTTGATTTTCGGACACGGGGACCCGGCCTATAAGCCATCCTCAGCCGCGACCGCCGTCGGCGCCGAAGCCTTCGGTCGTCTCACCACCCTGGTCGCGCGCGCTTTGCCGGAGGCGCTATCAGGGCGCCAGAAGCGCGAAGCTGCGCTGCAGCTTTGGGCGCTGGCGCACGGTTATGTCAGCTTGCAAGACCATGAGGCCACCGACCTCATCCCGATGACCGCGTGGCGCGATTTGACCATGACTGCTGTGACCACACATCTAGATGCCGTGATCGCAAAATACTCTGGCTAAGTCTCGCGCGGGCCGAACACCGCGGTGCCGACTCGCACATGTGTCGCGCCGAGCCGTGCGGCGAGCGCATAATCATTACTCATGCCCATGCTGACCACGGACAGATCATGACGGTCTGCCAGGCGTTTCAGCAAGGCGAAATGCGGTGCGGCGGGCTCTTCGGCGGGCGGGATGCACATCAGGCCGGTGACGCGTCCAGGATAGGCTTCGCGGGCCTGCGCCAAGAGGCTTTCCAAGTCTCCGACGCTCACCCCGCCCTTTTGTGGTTCATCGCCAGTATTGACCTGAATAAGCAAGTCGGGCGGCGCGACGCCCGTTTTCTCGACCGCCTTGATCAGCGCCTTGAGAAGCTTCGGGCGATCCAGAGTCTCAATCACATCAAACAAGCGCACGGCATCTTCAGCTTTGTTGGTCTGCAATGGCCCGATCAGGCGCAATTGCAGATCCGCCAAATCTGCTTTCCGGTCTGACCAGCGCGCGGCCGCCTCCTGAACGCGGTTCTCGCCAAACACGGTCTGACCCGCCGCCAATGCAGCGTCGATGCGCGCATCGGATTGTCGCTTTGAAGCGGCGACGAGACAAACGTCAGAACCGATCTCGGACAGAATGCGATTTCGGGCTTCGCTGATCGCGGTGGGCTGTGTATCTGTGCTCATTATGGGGTTGAAACACCAAGCCGCCTCCGCCCGCAAGTGGCGCGCCGCAATCCGGCAGGTCGAAACGCATTTTCCAGAACATTTGCCGCCGCTTCTATTTTTGACGGATCCGGACCGCATCGCTGACCCGACACTGATTATCGATCGACTACCTACCGGGAGCGGCGTGATCTATCGTCACTTTGGAGCGCCGGATCGCCAGCAGATTGCGGAGAAGCTCTGCCTGCTCTGCCGACGCCGAGACCTTTACTTGATGATTGCCGCGGATCCTCACCTTGCGCGTTCAATACACGCAGATGGCGTGCATTGGCCCGAGCGCTTGCTGTGTCAGAGCCGCAAATGGCGCGGGCGGTTCGCATTACAAACAGCCAGCGCGCACAGCGTGAATGCGGTCCGTCGCGCCGCAAGCGCAGGCATGGATGCGGCGTTGCTTTCAACAGTCTTTCTGTCATCGAGCAAGAGCGCCGGATCGCCAATTGGAGTTACCCGTTTTCGTAGGCTTTCACACCGCACCGACATTCCTGTTTATGCCCTAGGCGGTGTCAGCGCGACGAACGCGCAAAGCGTTGCCACTGTTGGTGGGCTCGCAACCGTGACTGGAGTCTCGACGGCTAACTCCGACTCTTGATCTCTGCATCTAACACCGTCCGAAATGCGTTCATGCGCTCGCTGAACCGCACCAAACGAAACTTGGTGCTCTGCAGGAAAATCGCTGTGACAAAGAATTGGCGGCTAAAACTGGCATCATTGCAAATGTCCGAAACCGACAATCGCGGATCAATCATCAATCCGGATGACACCTCGTTGAGGTCCGCCGCGACAGCGGGATGTTTCATGACATGCTGATCCCATCGCAAACCGGCATTGAATTGTAGCTGCCTTTGTTCTTCCTGAATGTGATTGCTGTATTCTGCCAGCGCGATGCGAAAATCTGTCGATAAGAGATCGAGATAGGGATCCCGTCGGTTCAGCTGTGGCAAGGTCTCGATCGACAGCGATGGCGAGAAGTCGCCGGTCAAGTCTCTTAAGACGCGGTTGATTACATCGCGCCCCTCCGGACTATTGTCGCAATCCCTCAACACCTGGCGCGCGCGTTGGCGGTCGGATTGCCCGCGATCGATACGCTCGCCGATACTTTCGATCACGCTGGCATTGAGTTCGATCTCAGATGAGACACGCTCAAGCATTTCGGTCAGAGCGGCTTGATTGCGGCGATGCGTGTTCCAATTGTCGAATTGCAAGGCAATAAAGACACCCGCGAAGACGAGCGCCAACTCGACCAGAACCAGACTCCAATCGCGATTTTTGATTCCGTTTGCCATTCGCCTTAAAATCAATGCGATCCCCTCAGTCGCGCTTAGCTGACCGCCCGCACAGCATCGGCGACAGACTCCACCGCACCATCCATGAGTTTAGCATCTGTGGCTTCGGCCATGACCCGGATCAGCGGCTCAGTCCCCGACTTGCGGATGACCAACCGGCCCTTCTTGCCCAGCTTCTTCTCAGCCGCTGCGATCGCATCCTGGACAGACTCTTCTTCAAGCGGCGCGCCTGATTTGTACCGTACATTGACCAGCTTCTGCGGCACAGGGTCAAAGACGTGAGCAATCTCGGACAATGGTTTATCCTTCTCGACCATGACCGCGAGCACTTGCAGAGCCGCCATCAAACCATCCCCGGTCGTGGAATAGTCCGACATCACAATATGTCCCGACTGTTCCCCACCAAGATTGAATCCGCCCTCGCGCATTCGTTCGACGACATAACGATCCCCGACTTTCGTCCGCTCCAGAGCGAGACCGAGGCTTTCCAAATGTTTTTCCAGACCGAGATTGGACATGACGGTGGTCACGACGCCCGGCTGGGCGAGCTGATCCCGCGAATTCCAATGCGCCGCGATGAGGCCGATCAATTGATCGCCGTCGACTTCATTTCCCTGTTCATCAATAATGATGCATCGGTCCGCATCCCCATCGAGCGCGATTCCGATATCGGCGCGATAGGTTTTCACGGCCTCTTTCAAAGCGCGGGTGTCGGTCGAGCCGACTTCCTGATTGATATTGAAGCCGTCCGGCGCGACGCCAATCTTGAACACTTCCGCGCCAAGTTCATAGAGCGCAGTCGGAGCGACTTTATACGCCGCCCCATTCGCACAATCGACGCAAATGCGGAGACCCTTTAGGTTTCTCCGTCGGGGGAAACTGGCTTTGACGATCTCGACATAGCGCGCTTGAGCATCATCAATTCGAACGGTTCGACCGAGTTCACTGGAAGCCGCCAACTTATCATCCAGCGCACGATCCATTCGCCCTTCGATTTCGACCTCGATTTCATCAGAGAGTTTGTATCCATTCGGACCAAAAAGCTTAATACCATTGTCCTGGTAATCATTGTGACTGGCTGAAATCATCACACCCAAATCTGCGCGCAAAGAGCGTGTCATCATCGCCACGCCGGGTGTCGGCAAGGGTCCAAACAGCGTCACATCCATGCCAACCGAGGTGAATCCCGCCACCAAAGCTGGCTCAATCATATAGCCAGAAAGCCTTGTATCTTTACCAATAACGACGCTGTGACGGCGCTGGCTCGTGGTCCGAAAATACTTTCCAGCTGCCATTCCAAGCCGCATTGCGATCTCCGGAGTCATCGGATGTGTGTTCGCAGTGCCACGGATTCCGTCCGTTCCGAAGTATTTGCGGTCCATTTTGCGCTAATCCCTTGCTTGAAGCATTTTCGCAGGTTTTTACTATGTCTGCAGGCGCCATGCCATAAAAGACGTGTAGAATCCAAGGCGGATTTTAGACTTTATTGGCACACCTTCTGCAGGGTGAACGGCGTTGGGGATAGAAGAGGAACGCAAAATGCGTATGAAATCGATTTTGGCGGGCAGTATGCTCGCGCTCACACTCGCGGGATGCGCCACTGGCCTTCCTTCAGATATGACAGTCGCAGAATTCTGCGCCAATCCAGACAATGCAAGCGAAGAAGTCTGCCGCTTGAAAGTCGAGATTGACGGCAACGCGACGGCCTTGGCGGAAACGAATATGAGCCTGCGCGACGCGCGCCAAATGGCGGACAGCGCTATGATGGCTGCGAATTCCGCACAAGATTCCGCAAATGCGGCGCAAAGCCGTGCGGACGAAGCCTATTCACTGGCGACGCATCTGTCCGAGAAAGACCTGGATTGCAAAACGACAACCGTTCAAAAGTCGAATGTTGGGACCTGTGAGCCAGGTTACACCGTAATGGGCTGTGTCCAAACACGCTACACGCACCGCGCTGGTGGCTTGTCCTTCCTACGCGAATTGAACAATGAGCAGTGCCGCTTCAATAGTCGTGTTCTCGAAATGCAAGTCCGTTGCTGCCGCGCCGCAGCGGATGGCGAGACGATGGCAAGCGGGTCTTAATTGACCTAGGCCTGCCCAAAAATGCAGAAAATTTGCAGGGGGATCCAAATCGGGTCCCCTTGTTTTCATCACGTCTTCATGCCTTGGACACAATCGGAAATACGAATTGCAATGACGGCAAAGAAAAGCTGGGCTTTAGGGTCCCGTGGGGCGTTAGAATAAGTGTGGAGTAGACTTCATGTGCGGAATTATTGGCATTCTCGGGCGCGAGGGATCTGCGGCAGATCGGGCCATGGAGGCGCTCCGCCGACTTGAATATCGCGGCTATGACAGTGCCGGGATTGCGACCTTGCAGGATGGCAAACTGGATCGACGGCGCGCTGCGGGTAAACTGTCCAATCTGCAGTCGCTTTTGGTCGAGTCCCCACTCGAAGGTTCAGTTGGCATCGGTCACACACGCTGGGCAACGCATGGTGCCGCGAACACGCAAAACGCGCACCCTCACGTGTCAGGGCCAGTAGGATTGGTCCATAATGGCATTATCGAGAATTTCCGTCACTTGCGCGCGCGCTTGGAAAACGCCGGACATGCGTTTGCGACCGAAACCGACACCGAAACGATTGCACATCTGATCGCATCGCACTTGAATGACGGGGCTGATCCGATCGCTGCGGTCAAAGCGTCCTTGGCAGATTTAGAAGGCGCGTTTGCGCTCGGTATCTTGTTTGAAGGTCATGGGGATCTGTTGATTGGCGCCCGCAAAGGGTCACCGCTTGTGATCGGCGTTGGAGACAATGAAATGTTCCTCGGCTCAGACGCTTTGGCTGTGGCGCCATTTACGAACCGTGTCGTCTATCTGGAAGAAGGCGACTGGTGTGTCTTGCACCGTGACTCTTATACGATTTACGATGAAGCCGGCGCCGAAGTGACGCGCGCTGTCTCACTCGTCCAAGCTGCTGGCGCAGCGGTCGAGAAAGGCAATTATCGCCACTTCATGCAGAAGGAAATTTTCGAGCAGCCGGACAGCACAGCCCGTACAATTGGCGCTTATGTCAACGCTCTAGAGCAAACCATAAACCTGCCTGGCGATGAGGCCGCGATCGATTGGACCAGCGTCACGCACTTGCATATGGTGGCGTGCGGAACGGCTTATTATGCGACATGCGTGGCTGAATATTGGTTCGAGCAGATTGCGGGCGTGCCGGTCAAAACAGACATTGCCTCTGAGTTCCGATATCGCCAACCCGCCTTGCCAAAAGCTGGTGGCCTAGCTCTATTTGTTAGTCAGTCTGGCGAAACCGCCGATACGCTAGCGGCATTGAGGTATTGCAAGGATGCCGGATTGAAGACCGCTGCTGTGGTAAATGTTCCAACATCGTCTATCGCGCGGGAAGTCGACCTGGTCTTACCAACGCTTGCCGGACCGGAAATTGGCGTCGCCTCGACCAAAGCGTTCACGGCCCAGCTTTGCGCCCTCGCCGCGGCGGTGATTGCCGCCGCAAAAGCGCGAGACATGGTAAGCCGTGACAAGGAAATCGAGCTGGTCAATGCCTTGAGCGAAGTGCCACGACTGATTTCGGAAAGTTTTGCGCTGGATGCGCCAATTGCGGAACTGTCGAGAAATCTATCGAAAGCGCGGGATGTGATCTATCTCGGCCGCGGCGTGCACTATCCCATCGCGATGGAAGGCGCGCTGAAGCTGAAAGAGATCAGCTATATTCACGCAGAAGGCTATGCCAGCGGTGAGCTCAAGCATGGTCCAATCGCGTTGATCGATGAAGAAACGCCGGTCGTCTTTGTGGCGCCATATGATGATCTTTTTGATAAATCTTTATCGAATTTGCAGGAAGTGGCGGCGCGCCGTGGCAATGTCTTGCTGATCAGCGACAAAACCGGGTTGAGCGAGGCAGGTGATACGCCGGCAAATGGCATTGAATTGCCATCCTGCCATCCTTTCGTCGCACCCATCCTATATTCATTGCCGGTACAGATGTTGGCATATCATATCGCCGTCGAGAAAGGCACAGACGTGGACCAGCCGCGCAATCTGGCGAAGTCCGTTACCGTCGAATAAGTCGATAGTCTAGGAAGACAAACGACCCGGCCTGTTGGGGAGACAGGCCGGGCGTTATCTCATGCTCATACAACCGTTCCGAACAGTCCCAATGTCAGGACAGCGCCAGCGACGGCCAGCGGCAAGGAAAGGGCAGAAGCGATGAAGCTCGTCCGAGCTTCGGCAGGGGAGGAAACACGCATGGGATTAGTCCTTCTTTGCGTTTTGAGCGGCGACCATTCGCTGCCCATGACCTGCATGTAGGACCGGAAAAACAAAAATCAATGAATAATATAAAAATTATTCAGCGTTCAAAAGCTCACGCGTTTTGATAGGAACACTTAACCCAGCCAGGATAATGTCGAGAACGCCTTCAAGTTCGCGTTCGAGTTTTGGCAATGTCAGGCGCGACCAAAGCTGAGGGTATCGGAACTTCATGGTCGCTGATTGCATCATTTCTGCAATGAAATGAGGGTTTTCCATCGGCGCGAAATCGCCTTCAGCGATACCTTGCTCGAGAATTTGTACCAGATACACCCGTTCCTGAGCCATTTCCTCATTGGCGAATGTCGGTCTTTCGCTGGATAACACTTCAGCAACTTCCAATACCTTGGCGTCTTTATCGAGTTTCTCAAACGTCGTCGTCATCGCCGTATGGTGGAATCGCCGCATTTTCTCGATCGCGGAGCCCTTTCCGCGCACCAAAGCCGCGTTTTGAGCGTTGATTTCCATATTGAGTTTTCGCGCCATCGCCTCTGCGATATCTATCTTTGAAGCAAAGAATCGATAGATGTTGCCAGCGGACATCCCGCAATCGCGGGCGATTTCAGCCATCGTCGTCTTGGCGTAGCCATAGTGCATGATACGCTCCATAGCGGCATGGAGGATCTGTTCGCGGGTATCGAGCTTCTCATTCATGAGACATAGAATAATGGAAAAGTGTGAATGATCAACAAATTGTTCAATTTCACATACAGTAGAAAGATTTTGGTGTGACTGAATTCACGCGAATTGGTGTTCTCGGCGCAGGCGCCTGGGGCACGGCTTTAGCAGCTTCTTTATATAATAAAATACCGGATGCGACCGAAAACGTTCCCGTTTGGGCGTTGGAAGCCGAGGTTGCGAGAGCGTTGTCCGATGGAAAAGGCAATCCGCTCTATCTCTCGGGCGTCGACCTGCCGAAAATGAATGCCAGCGCGGATATTGCAGTTCTAACGGGATGCGACGCGGTGCTCGCCGTCGTGCCGGCACAATTTGCGCGCTCAACACTGATCCAGCTGGCGCCGTTTTTGGCCGACGGGACGCCGGTGCTCTTATGCGCCAAAGGTATTGAACGAAGCTCCTTGAGCTTCATGACAGACGTTCTGCGCGAAACGGTGCCACATGCCATTCCCGCCGTCTTGTCGGGCCCCAGTTTTGCCGCAGATGTATCGCGCGGACTTCCGACAGCGGTCACGCTGGCATGCGAAAGCGAATCGCTAGGGTCAGAATTGATGCAGGCGATTGGTCAGCCCGCCTTTCGCCCATATTGGACCGACGATCTGATCGGAGCGGAAGTCGGCGGTGCCGTAAAAAATGTGCTCGCCATTGCCTGCGGCATTGTTGAAGGGTTGCAGCTGGGCAAGTCTGCGCACGCGGCCCTGATCGCACGCGGGTTTGCCGAGATGACGCGTTTGGGGGTGGCTCTAGGCGGGCGCCGCGAGACTCTTGCCGGCCTTTGCGGCTTGGGCGACTTGGTGCTGACCTGCTCATCACCGCAATCCCGGAACATGAGCTTTGGTCTGGCACTGGGCCAAGGCCGCCAGGCAGACGACATTCTGGCCGAACGCAAAGCGGTCACTGAAGGGCATGCAACCGCCCCCGCCCTAATCGCGCTGGCGCGGAAACTCGGGATCGAAATGCCGATTTGCCAAGCTGTCGATTCAATTTTATCCGAACAGGTCACCGTGGCGGAAGCCATGACGACTCTGCTCGCGCGACCGTATAAAGGAGAATAGAATGCCACTCTTCCTCATCAATGCGCGTGACAAAGCCGACGCGACCGAGCTGCGTCTGGCCAATCGCCAGGCACACCTGGAATGGGCCGGCGAATATGGGCACAAGATTGCGATGGCTGGGCCAGTCCTATCGGATGATGGTGAGACAATGATCGGATCAACTTTCGTAATCGAGTTTGAATCGCTCGACGAGGCGAAAGCGTGGGCCGCGAATGATCCCTATGCCAAGGCGGGCGTGTTCGATCGAGTCGAGATCATTCCCTTCATTTGGTTGATCGGGGATGGCCCGAAAAATGGCTGATCCGGGCAAACCGTTTTGGGAAACCAAACGCCTGGAAGATCTTTCAAAGGAAGAATGGGAGTCCTTGTGCGATGGCTGCGCCAAGTGCTGCCTGATCAAGCTCGAGGATGAAGACACAGGTGAGATCGCAATGACACGCCTGCACTGTAAATTGCTGGATGCAGAGACCTGCCGCTGCAGCGACTATCCCAATCGCAAGCAACATGTACCGGATTGCGTCATTCTCACCCCAAAAGATGTGTCGGAATTGCGCTGGATGCCAGCCTCCTGCTCCTATCGACTGATCCATGAGGGCAAAACGCTACCGGATTGGCACCATTTGATCAGTGGTGACAGCGATCTCATCCATGATCGCGGCGCATCCATTATGGGTCGAACGCTCAGCGAAGAGACTTTGTTCGACCCGGATGATGCGGAACAGATCGAAGAATGGATCGTCGATTGGGAGGGCAATGAGCCCTGACCGATTAAGGTCCTTCGATCTCATACCCTTTGTCGCGCAACATGGTGACGACGCTGTCGGGGCCAGCAAGATGGCCGGCGCCGACCGCGATGAAGACGGAACCAGGCTCGTCCAGCATGGCTTCGATTTGCGGCACCCAGGCTTCATTGCGCTTGACCAATAGCGCCTGATAGGCCGCGTCGGTAAACCCGTAGCCTTCTGGATTGGCGACCAGACTCGCAATGCCCTCTATGTCACCATCAGCCCATTCATCGACCAACAAGTCGAGCATTTGCGGCGACTCATCTAAAAGCAGCGCGGTTTCATATAGCATGCTGATTTGCTCATCTTCCGGCAGCAGATCGAAGGCATCTGTTTGCTGAGAGATTTGCTCTAAATATCCGAAGGCTTTCCCGGCTTCGTCGGCCTCGGCTTCAATGACGCTTTCGACGCCAGAATTTGGATCGTAGCCATCATTCACCAGCTTCATAACGCCGAGATTGACCGAGGCCATCCACGGTTCGAATGTGTTCATCGCATCGATCGGCACGCCGATGGAATCAAAAGCTGCGCTGATCACGGCCTCGTCCTCATCGCCGAGGACATCCTTCAATGTGCGACCATCATCGAACATGCCGCGTTGCAGGAAATCCGTCGCGATGGCGCGCTGGGCTTCTGGGCTTTTCATGTCGACTTCGAAGACAATGGTGTCAGCATTCGCAATCGCCTGGTCGAGGGTTTCAGATCGCCATTCCAATTCCGGCCGCAGCAAGTGCACCGTACCGAACAAATGGATCGTGGTGTCATCGTCCGCCAGCGTCCACATGGCAGGAGACCCCGGTCCTTGCGACGCGCGAGCTTGTTCCAAAGCATCATTGAATCCGCTCAGCAAATCATCTTTTGAAGGCCGCTCCGGCGAGACAGGGGCCGTGCTGGTGGTTTCCGGTGTGGACGGGGTATCCGGCGTGTCGACCGCATCAGAATCGCCTCTTCCGCAGCTCGATACCAGCAATAAGGATGCAAGGAGGGTGGCGCTGACGCCTAAACGTAAGTTTTTCATGACAGTCCTTCAATTTTCTTTGCCTATCTGCCTATAAGTCGCGCGTCTTGCAAAGACATTACACGCAGACTGCAGATTGCATCCAGATACGGCTTCGCGTATGAGGCTTGCCAACGCACCTATAGCTCAGCTGGATAGAGCGCTGCCCTCCGAAGGCAGAGGTCAGAGGTTCGAATCCTCTTAGGTGCGCCAGCCCTTGTTTGATTGGTTCGATTCTGACCCGCGGGTTCGCTCACTCGATGTGAGACGGACCGCTAATTTCGACCCGCACCCCGTCAATCCGGGCGCGGACTCCGTAAATCGCTTCGATTCGCTCAGGCGTGAGCGTCGTTTCGGGCGGCCCGTCGGCAACGATTTTGCCATGCCGCATCCAGATCAATCGCGACGCATAGCGCGCGGCGAGCTCAATATCGTGCAAGACGACCAGCGCACCGCCCCCTCTTTGCACATACCCGTCGATCAAACCCAGAATGCGGAATTGATGGCGAGGGTCGAGCGCCGCAATCGGTTCGTCCGCAATCAAGAGGGGCGCTTCGGTGGCAAACACGCGGGCGCAATGCATGCGCACAAGTTCGCCGCCGGATAATGTATCTGCCTGACGGTCCGCCAAGTGACTGAGGTCGCAAGATCGGATGGCGCGCTCGACAGCCTCGGCATCTGCGCCGCGCAATTTTCCAAGCGCCGCGCCATGGCTGAATCGCCCAAGCGCGACAACATCGCGAACGATATTCGGCCAGGCCAATTGTCGGATTTGCGGCAAATAAGCGATGCTGCGGGCACGCTGTATCGGGCTGAGACGAGCTGTATCCTGACCATCGAGCTTGGCGCGGCCCGACACCGGACGCGCAAGCCCGAGACACGCGCGAAGGAGACTGGTCTTGCCGGCCCCATTTGGTCCCAGCAGCACGACGAATTCTCCAGGCGTCAATTTCAAGCTGGCATCCTCGACCAGCACGGTGTCTTTCGCGGCGATCGTGAGATTTTCGGCAACGAGCTCAGTCATGCACGGTCCGCCTTTGCATTGCGATCCAGACAAAGACGGGGGCGCCAATCAACGCAGCGACCACGCCAAGCTTTAACTCATTCGTGGTCGGTATCAAGCGAACCCCGATATCAGCCACGACCAGAATCAATCCGGCCAGAAGCGCAGACGGCACGAGTGACCGCGCGGGATCGTGTCCGACAAATGGGCGCACAAGATGTGGCGCCACGATCCCGACAAAGCCAATCGCGCCGGCCAGCGCGACCGAGGCGCCAGTTGCCAGTCCGGCACCGAGCACCGTAAAAATGCGTTGATGGCGCAAGTTCAGGCCTAGACCGTCTGCCGCTTCTTCGCCGAGCGTCAGTGCAGATAGACCGCGCCGCGTGATCAGAAGGATCGCACCGCCTGCGACCATGAACGGCGCCGCCAGTAGGATTTCATCAAAACTACGATTTGCGACGGAGCCCAGCATCCAGTTGATCATGTCGGCCAAGGAGAATGGATTTGGCGCGAGGTTCATCAACAGGCTCATCGCGGCCCCTGCAAAGCTGGAAAGACCAACACCGATCAGGATTAGAGTGACAACCGATCGCGTACGGATGGCAGCCACAGCCAGCAAAGCCGTCGCGATGAGCGCCCCGGCAATCGCCGCCAGGGGCAGAAACCAAGGGTTCAGAGCGACCAGCCCGTAGTAGATGACAAAAGTTGCCGCCAGAGACGCAGTCGCCGAAACACCCAATACTCCAGGTTCCGCTAAGGGGTTTCTCAGCAGGCCCTGCAAAGCCGCACCACTCAGCCCCAGAGCAGCGCCAACCAGAAAAGCGGCCAATGCCCTTGGCAATCGAATGGCCCAGACGACCAAACGATCCGACGGGTCCGCGCCACCAATCAGAGCTGCCATGACGCGATCCGCGGGCATTGGCGTGGATCCGAGCAAGCACGCCGAAAACACGGCAACCACGCTCAACAGAATGAGTGCGGGGCTGAGCCAACGTTCGGTCATGGACGCCCTGCCCCTTCTGCCAAGGCTTCGATCGCCTCGACGAGAAACCAGCCACCGCACCCCAACCAAGCGCCTTCAAGATCAACCCGTTCCGTCTCTGCAAGCTCGCGCTTCGCAATGGGATGGCGCGCAGCCGTCCAGCCATGGCGATAGTCAGGCTGGACGTCGAAATAGGCGGCGGCAACCAGGTCAGGTCGTTCATAAGCCAAGCGCTCCAGAGGCAGATCGTGCCAGCCCGATCGTGTCGTAAAATTCTCCAAGCCTGCCGCCAGCATGGCTTTGTGGATAAGAGAATTGCCCCCCGTCGTGACCCCTGATGGCGTGACATAGAGCGTTGATTTTCCGATCGCATCGGCGGCAATTCGATCGAGCCGATCGAGATAGTCTTGCGCCACGGTTTCACCGCGCGCCGCCTGTCCCAATCCAGCGGCAACATCTCTGGTAATTTGCGGGATTGCGTTCGCATCGTCGCCGCGGATGGATCCGGCCCAGCCAATTTGCAGGACAGGGATGCCGGCCCGTTCAAAAAAAGCTTCGGCGTTCGGACCGCCACCATATGACCGAATGATGAGATCTGGCTGCAGGATCAATACGTCCTCAGCAATCGGGCGCACGCTGGGCACGCCGATTGCAGTATCACGCATATAAGAAAATCCGCGGACCGCATCCGGAGAAACGGCCAGGATTTGCTCACGGTCCGCGAACTTCAAGACATATTGATCGGCGCAAAAGTCCAGGCTGACGATCCGCAAAGGGTGATCCGACCCTGGCGTGGCGCTTGGCGACGGCCGGGCGCACGCGACAAGGGCGAATGCAAACAGAAGGAAGATTAGCCTGGACATGGGATCAGTATCTTAAGCGAAGCCCAAGATAGGCAGACAGATCCGGCGTGCCGTAGCCCAGCGTTTGCTGATATTCTTCATCGAACAGATTTTCGATCCGACCAAACAGCTCCAGAGACTCGTTGACATCATAACTCCCGGCCAAGTCGACGCGCGTCCACGCATCAACATCCGTCGTCGTATTTTCCGGCTCTGTACCATTGTAACGAATGAGCACCGAACCTGAAAATGGACCGTCAGGATCAACCGCAAAACGAATATCGCCAGAATGCTCTGGAATCCGGATCAGCGGGTCGCCATCCGTGTCGGTCGCATCCGTGTAAGCGTAACTGATATCGACGCTGACCCATTCTGTTATTTGGGCGCGCCCGGCAATTTCAACGCCTCGCGTATCCACTTCAGCTTCATTGAAATATCCCGTCGAAGCAAAGCTGATCAGGTCCTCAATATCGGCATCGAACAGCGTCACGCTGCCCTCAAGTCGTCCATCACGCGACCGCCAGTCGACCCCGACATCAAGCGCTTCGGACGTCTCAGGCTGAAGGTTTGGATTAGGCGTGGCGAATCCGCCACCAGATATCTGGAACAGGGTGGGTGCTTTAAAGCCCTGCCCCCAACTTGCGCGCAAGGTCCATCGTGGATCGGGATTGTATGCCACGGCGAACCGCCCCGTTGTTTCCGTGCCAAACGTGTTATGGTCATCCACGCGCAAGCCACCAGTAAGCGTCAAAGCCTCTGTGGCTTGCAGCTCATACAAAGCGAACAGACCGTCAATCGAGTTCTGGTCGTCATCAACTTCGATCTCTTCGCGCTCAGCGCCGAAGGCGAGCGTGTTAGAGTCATTAATCGCCAGCGTGCCTTGATAGCGATAGATCTGTCGTTCGCCGCCATTCTCTCTCGCGAATGCATCCGCGCCCGAGACGGCGCGCTCAATCTCTGCATATCCGGCCAACAGTAAATTATCGAGACGACCATCAAACAGCGTGCCCGTCAGCGAGATGTTTCCGGACAATTCTTCAGTATCCGAGAGATTGTCGCCATCACCGACATTCCCTTGGGCGCCAGACACGAAACTATCGAATTGTGATTCCGCATCCGACCAGAGCAGATCAGCCGCGACCCGCGCACCGCCCGGAAGGTTTAGCCCGCCTTTGGCAGAGACGGTCAGCGACTCATAAGGGTCATCTTCGGTATTGTCATTATTCTCATCGGCTTTCGAGATGCCATCCGAACTGATACCTGTGACGGCGAGGCGGAAATCACCCAGCTCGGCGCCATTCTCGATTGAAGCGCCGCCCCGAAACGTGTTGAAGCTGCCATATTCGCCGAAGGCGCTGCCGCCAAAGCCCTGTTCAGGATCTTTGGTGATGATCGACACCACACCGCCAATCGCGTCTGTGCCCCAAAGCGTCGATTGTGGGCCTTTGAGCACTTCAATGCGCTCAATATTCTCCGTATCGACGCGCGCAAAATCAAAACCGCCGCCGGGCGAAGATGGATCATTTACTGGAACGCCATCGATCAGGACCAAGGTTTGCGCGCTGGCGGCACCGCGAATGCGGACGCTGGCAAATCCGCCAAACGTCCCGTTCTGATTGAGCGTGACGCCGGGCGCGCTGGCGACGGCATCGAGCACGAAATCGAAGCCGAGCGCGTCAATATCGTCAGCGGTGATCACGGTGACGCTCGACCCGACTTCTGTCGCTGTCTGGTTCAAGCGCGAACCTTCGATGATGACCGTGTCCATGACTGAGTCATCATCGCGATCTTGTGCGACGCTCATTGGCAACAGGGAAAGTGAAACAGCACTCAAAAGCGCGGTTTTGTAAAACATGAGGTTACCCCTCTGCGCCTCGCCACCCGACCTGGCGCACTGATACGACATTCAGGCCTCACAGATCTCTGAGCGGGCGGCCTGGCCTTAGACTTATGTCGTTGCAAAAGGAGAGGCCCATCACACGCATGGTGAGACCTTCCCGACCGCTGAGACTCTTCCCGGTCTCCGGACGAACGACGCGATGGCAGGTCTCCTGGCTCGCCGATCAATGCTTCAGGCCGTCTTCCCAGAGCTCGCGCTCCAGTGACATTGTGGCCTGTCGCTCCTGGCTGACAGTTGCGGGTACAGCATCGGATTCTCACCGACTTCCCTCTTAGCTCCCGTTAAGGCAGCACCATCTGGGGTCGCTCATGCTGCGGCAGCGAAGAAAAGTCAATCTACCGATGATTGCAAAAGTGAGTCGGCGGACACTTAAAAATCGATGCCGCGTTGCGCTTTGATGCCCGCTTTGAAGGGGTGTTTGATCTCGCGCATTTCACTGACCAGATCCGCATAGTCGCACAGCTCTGGCTTGGCATTGCGCCCGGTCAGGACGACACTGGTCCGGGTCGAGCGCGCGTCGAGCCCTTCAATCACGGCCTCGGTCGATAAATAATCATAACGCATGGCAATATTGATTTCATCGAGAACGATCAGATCGTAATCACCTGACACCATCATCTCCTGCGCTTGAGCAAATGCGGCTTCGGCCGCCGCAATATCCCGGTCGCGGTCCTGCGTGTCCCAGGTGAAGCCTTCGCCCATTGTATGCCAATCGACATGGTCCTGTTTGGCGAAGAATTGACGCTCGCCGCTGATCCATTTGCCTTTGATGAATTGCACGACGCCGACTTTGTGTCCCCAGCCCAAGGCGCGTGTTATGACGCCGAACGCGGAACTCGACTTGCCTTTGCCGTCACCGGTATGCACCAGGACCAAGCCGCGGCCCGGGTCGCCCGCAGCGTCGGTTTTGCGCTTTTGCTCAGCTTGCAGCTTCTGCATATTGGCTTTGTGCGCGTCTGCATCACTCATCGATAAATGTCTCTCGCGTCGTGTTTGGACCTTATAGCAACACCATCTGTTGCTGACCGCACATGACGGCCTCAAGCCAGAAAACAAGGAAGTGGTGCCCTCGGCCGGACTTGAACCGGCAAGCCCAATAATAGGCGGCGGATTTTAAGTCCGCTGTGTTTACCAATTTCACCACAAGGGCACGCGACAGCCTGACTAGCCGGGCTCGCGGCGTCAGACAACCGGCTTTTCACTGCAATTGGGCTCTTAACACAATCAGAGCTGGCATTTGATATGCATGAGAGACGTTATGCCCAGACCGCTACAGAAGAAACGGTACAATGCGCTGCTCGTAACATTGGTGTGTTACGGGCCCTTGCTCGTGCTGTTCAGCGGCGGCATGTATCTGTTTTTACGATAATTGTCTGGTCGGAACGGCAGGATTCGAACCTGCGACCCCTTGACCCCCAG
>JBCBUI010000004.1:0-322841 GCA_039818185.1 Pseudomonadota bacterium | reverse complement strand
GAGTGATCGATATGCGCATGCGTCAGCACGATGGCATCGACATCCTGCGGATCAACCGGCAACGGTTTCCAATTTCGAAGGCGCAACTGTTTGTAGCCTTGAAACAGTCCGCAATCGATCATCACGTTTTGTGAGTCGACTTGGATTAGGAACTTAGAGCCCGTAACAGTTCCTGCGCCGCCCAGAAATCGAACCGAGACTCCCATAATCACTCCTCTTAAGCGTAACGCTAGATAAGGCGTACACGAGGTTCGATTGTTTGATCAGAATCAATTCCAGACAAATGGATGCGACTACGTTCGAATGAAATCGAGACACCATTTCGCCCATCATGCTTAAGCCGCTTTTCTCATCGATTGTTTTGAACCTTGTTGGGCTCGCGGCATGCGCGCCCGATCCCGCGAACCCCGAACAAGCCGGGTTAGGAGCGCCCGGGGAAGTGCTGGCGAAACAGCAATGCTCTGATTGCCATGCTATTGGTGCCAGTGATCTCAGTCCGCACCCAGAAGCGCCCCCATTTCGAACACTTGGCGAGGCGTACCCTGTTGAGTATCTTGCAGAAGCACTCGCGGAAGGGATCATAGTCGGTCATCCGGACATGCCGGTTTTCGAATTATCCCCGGATCAAATACGCGCCTTGCTAAGTCATCTAGAAGAGGTCCAGGTATCTGGGGCGGCAACAGATTAAGTGGGTTGCTGAGTGATGACTAAGATAGGCGTGCTCAGCACCGCGGCCAAACGCGAGTAGAGCGCATCCATTTGACCTGCAGTCTCTTCTTCGATCAGGATCATCGCTGGCGATTGAG
The DNA here is from genome assembly GCA_039818185.1 of Pseudomonadota bacterium. GTDB lineage: Bacteria > Pseudomonadota > Alphaproteobacteria > Caulobacterales > Hyphomonadaceae > Henriciella. The sequence continues at coordinate 322,035 of JBCBUI010000004.1, read as the reverse complement.
ACTGGATTTGGAGTCTCAATTGACTTTGAGGTTTGGCGAGTTCGGCAAGCGCTTCGAGCCCAAGCGTTCTCAACTTTCCTTCCGAGCCTGTTAGTCGCTCAGCGAATTCTGTATCGCGAAGTCGCTGGTGTCGCGCAAAAGCGACGACGTCGCGTCCTTTGTTTGGCTTGTCGGCGGGGGTATAAAGAACACGGTTTGGAATCGAGATGAGCGCACGCTCCATTTTGCGAAAGACTTGCGTCTGTCGGTCCAAGGCAAATCGGGGCTGATTGAAGACAATAACATCCTCAATCGCTCGCCTCCGCAAATCCCTTATACCTTCATTCATTTCGCGAATTGTAACGGTATGCTCAAGTCCAAGTCGGTTTGCGAGCGACTTTAAACCGCCAACCCGGTCACGTGTTCCCAATCCTCGTGAATCATCACCATGACAGGAATTTCTGTGCACGTCTTCAATAAGTAGAATACTGCAACTGTTGGAGATCCGCTGAACCATCGAGAGTGCGGCAAGATCTGATTGCTCATCCTCTTGCGATACGAAGCAGATCAAGAGTGCTTCCGGCGGAGTCACTCTTTTACGCATCGCGCCACCCTCGTTGCATCTCTCTTGATGGTGGGTTTTCGGGCGGCGAGTCCGGCGGTTGATCTTCCGGGGCTTCGCTTGGAAGAGGGAAAGGCGCTGCTTCGATTGGTATTGACTGATTGCGATCGGGTTCACGATGCCCTTTTATAGTTGAAGCATACCGAATGAGTGCGGCTTCGACACGTTGGTGAAGGTCTTCGTGGCCCGGCTTAAACAAGAGCGAAATTGCCTCATCCACGTTTTCGATGGCGAACACTGCGAAATCGCCTGTTTCACAGGCGTGCACCACATCCGGCCTAAGCATCAGGTGTTGAACATTGCTGGCTGGGATGATCACCCCTTGATTGCCTGTTAAACCGCGTTCCCGACACAAATCGAAGAAGCCTTCGACCTTGTCATTGACGCCGCCAATTGCTTGTGCGTCGCCGAGTTGATTTACGGCACCTGTAATTGCAATGGATTGATTGATCGGCTCGCCTGAGATCGCGGATAAGACTGCCAAAAGCTCTGCAAGTGAGGCGCTGTCACCCTCAACACCCCCATATGACTGTTCGAGCACGAGAGATGCATGAAGTGAGAATGGAACGTCTAGTGCATAGCGCCCTGATAGGAAGCCTGTCAGCACCAAAACGCCTTTAGAATGGATGGGGCCGCCCAAGCGAGACTCTCTCTCGATATCCACGATTTGTCCGTTTCCAGGACGGGTTCGTGCAGTAATTCGATTGGGTTTGCCGAATGAAGCACCGGCAAATTGGTAGACACTCAAGCCATTAATTTGCCCGACTCGCTCGCCTTCAGTTTGAACAAGAGCGATTCCCCGTAGAAGTTGTTCCTGCATACGATCGCGAACTCGGCTTGCCCGATTGATTCTTGCTTCTTGCGCCCGCTCGACATCGGACCTCGAGATTTTCGCTCGTGCTTCTGAAGTCGCATAATGGTGCGCTTCTTCCAGCAGCTCCAACGTGCGGTCTGTTTTGACAGAGAGGCGACACGCATCGCCATTCTCGCGTGCGGCGTCTTCGATCAGGAAGGCGAGCGCTGATGGACTGGGCGGGCTCAACTGATGATTATGCGCGAGGTCGTTATAAGTGCTGGCAAGCAGGTTCTCGGTTTCATCCGTTCTGTCTACCGCTGCATCAAAGTCCGCGAACAATTTGAAAAGACTGCTGAACTCCGGATCATAAGTCGAAAGTACGTGATAGATCCAAGCATCCCCGATAAGGATGATCCTCGCCGACAATGGAACCGGTTCCGGATCGAGTGTTATCGTGCTGGTGAGGCTCAAAGCCTCAGCCAAGTTTTCTGTTTTGATGAGTTCGCTTTTCAGCGCGCGTTTTAACGCGCGCCAGCTCATTGGTTCAGAAAGGAGGTTTCTGGCATCCAAGATTAAGAATCCACCATTGGCATGATGTAGGGCGCCTGGCTTGATCAGTTTGAAGCTCGTCGTCAGATAGCCGCCTTCACTGCGATGCTCAACGCGGCCGACTAGGTGCGCGAGTGTTGGGTTCGTTTCTTCAATGACCGGGGCAGATTTCAGTTCCTTCGCGCGTGAGACAAGGACGTTCAAACTGTATCGCTCAAATGGATTTTGAGAGTCCAAGACATCCAGTTTGGCCTCAGGTTCGGCTCCGGAAAGATTGGTGATCGCGAAGATGTATTCCCCATTCTGGATGAGATCCGCCTTCACTGCCTCGAGATGCTGACAAGCGGATTCGATATCGCAAAGGTCCTTGCGCGCCTCGTCTATCGAACGCGTAATGGCGCCCTCGATCGTTTCTTGTTTTAACTTTCGAAGGTCCGACCTAAGCGACCTTTCCCAATCTGGGATGGCGCGAACGATTTCCTCTAGCCTTGCCTGAAATTCTGAAAGCGTCGCTTTGCGTTCTTCTTGTTGATTTTCATCCAGAGTTTTTAGATCATTCGGTTGCAGGACTTCGTCATTTTGAGTTGGGGCCAATGAAAAACCCATCGGCCCACGCAAAATAGCGATGTTGCGCTCCTCTGCTTCTCTTCCCAGCGTTTCAAAAGCGGTTTCTTGCCGCTCCTTAAACGTGTTCTCGAGCGCTCGCCTGCGCGCTTGCACTTCTGGTTTCTCAAACGCGGCAGGGATCGCCTCGCGTAGATCTTGAACCAACTCTTCAAATGAATCCGAAACGCGTGCTGCCGTGCCACGGGGTAGGGTCAGTAATTTTGGCTCTGATGGATTGTCGAAATTATACACATAAGCATAGTCGAAGATCGACCTGTCAGCATCGACGCACGTTAGCAGATACGGCTTCAACAAATTTCGAACGGGTACATCTTTGGGTGCTGCGATGAAGAGATTGAAGCTTTTCTGTTCCATTTCGACCGCGAGGTTAATTGCAGACATTGCGCGGGTTTGGCCCGCAAATGGCTTCGTCGCTTTTTCGACGTTGAGTTTACTGGCGTCGCAAGTCCGCCGTAGTTGATTTGCTTGCAGTTCGGCAGACGCAGCGGGAGCGGTCGTCGCGCTATTGGCGTGCTCGATGGGATTTTGCTTGGTCATCTTAAGGTTCAAATCAGTTGTTTGGTGAACCAGAACCATGATTCAGGCTGAAGTGAATTGATGCGCATCAATCGGGACGTAAATGCTGCGCGGCTCTGCAAGTGGGGCGGGATTTGTTGCGAGACTTGAACTGGATCAAATCTACCGAGCTCAATGCGTCGCAATATGATTCCAACAATTATTGGAGACCAAGAAGATGAGCTACAAGACCGTTCTCGCTCCCATGCAGTTCGAAGAAACTGCAAAGACGATCATGGATAGTGCGATCGTTATTGCGTCAGAATTTGGTGCGCACATTCACGCAAAGCATGTTCGTGCACCATTCGTAGCATATGCACCGTACGCGTATCATACGATAAGCATGGCGACCGCACCGGTTGGCGTTTCAGAACAATTCGATGCGGCTACGGCCGAAAACGCTGCGAAATTGAAAGCGATATTCGAGCAATGTTCTTCAAGCGCCGGATTGCAAATCATGCCATTCCCCGAAGCGAGCGCTCAGCCAGCCAACACAGCTTGTTGGAGCGATACGACGGGTCTTGTAATGCAGAGCATGGCGCATTTTGCGCGCGTCTGTGACTTATCCATCGTGACACTACCCGACAAAGCGAATGAGCCACGCGATACGCCATTGTTTGAGGGTTTGTTGATGGAATCCGGGCGGCCCGTTCTTGTTGTTCCCGCCGCCGGGCTGGCGAACATACCTAAACATGTTTTGGTCGCGTGGGATGGCAGCCTTCCATCGACGCGGGCGATCAACGCTGCGATGCCGTTCTTTAAATCCGCCGATCAGGTTTTCGTCGCCACCGTTGGAGAAGTCGATTTTGGTATGCCATCCGCTGAAAGCGCCGCAGCTTATCTCACCAGTCACGGCGTTAATGCCAACGCGCGTACAGTAGATTGGCCGAAGAAGCCTATTGCTGAGCGGTTGTTGAACCAGGCTGAAGCGACGAACAGTGACCTAATCGTAATGGGCGGCTACTCGCACGCAAGGCTGTTCGAGTCGCTTCTGGGGGGTACGACACGACACATGCTGTCTCATGCGGATCGCGCGCTATTTCTCGCTCACTAGGCTCCGTCCGCGTGGTAGCCGTTTGACTCCCGTTCTCGAAATCTGATTTCGCGGGCCCAACTGAAAGGAGGTCATAGACAATGTGTTTTTCAGCAACCGCAAGTTTCGTGGCCGCCGGATTGACTGGAATAATTGGCGTTGCGGCAGTGTCGCGAGCGCCGACGCGCTCGCATTTGCCATTCGCCACTATTCCCATCGTATTTGCTATGCAGCAATTGATCGAAGGCATAATTTGGCTGCGGTTGGGCGCGGGCGCAGCGCCCGGGGCTTTACCATCTTTTTATGCATTCTTGGCCGAGGCTTTATGGCCATTGCTCATACCCATAAGTGTGTTGTTGATTGAACCTGGACGAGTTCGACGGCTCGCAATGATCGCACTCGCTTTGGTTGGCGGTTTGTTTTTTATCGGCTTTTCGGGCGTTGCACTGAATGGCCTGTACACAGCAGAAATTGAAGGTGACTGCATTCGATATTCGATCTGCTTCGAATGGTCGTCTCGATACAGCGTCTATCCGTTCTCAACACCTCAAACGATACGTGTTTCGGGTCTGTCCTGGCTTGTACTTCCCTATGCCCTGGCGACGATAGGCAGTCTGTTATTAGCCTCCAAGCCTCATGTCCGTTGGTTCGGATATGCGTCAGGCTTAGGGCTGGTTGTTGCCGCCATCGTTCAACGCAGCGCATTGGTTTCGATATGGTGTTTCTTCGCAGCCATTGCTGCAATACTCATTTTCATAGCGATTGAGAAAGAGCGCCGCCAGATCAAGGAACACCAAAACGATGAGTCGTCCTACGAGTGAGATATACAAGTCTAAACTAAGACCCGCATCAGACGCTCTAAGCAGCGTCACAAGCGGTGAGAATATCGCCATGGGGATGGCGCTTGGCGAACCTCCAGCTTTGCTCCGTGCCCTTGTAGACCAGATCAATCAGGTGGGTTTGTCTGATTTGAAGCTTTGGTATTTTCACTCGATGCCCGAGGCGGCGCAGACGGTGCTGAAGTACGAATTCATGGACCGTGTCACACCGCACTGTATGTTTATGGGACCGATCGAGCGTGAGCTTGTCAAACGCGGAGAGCAAGACGGCCGCAAGGTTGTGAACTTTGTCCCAGTAGCCTTCTCAGACGCGCCAAAACTCTTGAGCGAACACATTGCGATCGATACTTTTATCACGACCGTTTCGCCGATGGATCGGCATGGATATTTTTCGTTTGGCGCTAATAATGACTACGCTTCAACCGCAGCGCGCGCGGCCCGCCGCACGATCGTTGAGGTCAATGACCAAATGCCCCGGGTGTTCGGCGACTCAATGATCCATGTCAGCGAAGTTGATGCGATTGTAGAGAACCATACCCCATTGTTTGAAATGCCCGAGAGACCGCCGTCAAAGGACGAGCAGGCCATCGGGGAGATTGTTGCGCAACTCATTCCCGATGGGGCGTGTTTGCAAATGGGTATCGGCGCGATCCCGAATGTCGTCTGCCAGCATTTAAAGTCTCGGCACGATCTCGGCATTCATACTGAGCTACTTTCGCCCGGATTGGTTGACTTGATCGAGTGCGGCGCGGTTACAAATCGCCGAAAGACCACGTTTCCCGGACGAACAGTGTTCACGTTCGCGCTTGGCAACCGGCGAATGTATGACCTCATTCACGACAATCCTGCCATCAATAGCCACCCAGTCGACATTGTGAATGATCCTCGCCACATCGCCAAAAACCCAGGCGTCGTTTCGGTCAATGCCACGTTGCAAGTTGACCTTACCGGCGCCTGTAATTCAGAGGCGCTCGGTCGGCGCCAATATAGCGGCTCAGGAGGTCAGCTAGATTTCGTTCGAGGCGCGAGGCGCTCTAGCAATGGGCGTTCAATTATCGCTACCTGCTCAACCGCGAAAGAGGGGGCCGTCTCGACGATTGTGCCGCAACTGAGCGGGGCCGTAACCACGCCGCGTAACGATGTCGATACGGTGGTGACGGAGTATGGCGCCGCCCGATTGATCGGGCTGAGCGCTGAAGACCGAGCCCGCGCTTTGATTGGGCTCGCACATCCTGATCACAGACGCGAGCTCACAGAACAGGCCAGACAGCACCAGCTGATCGATTGAAACGTCTTAAGCCGCTAAGTCTTCCAATCCCTCAACTTCGCCGGCCATGGCGATGAGTTGGGCGCGCTTGCAAACCGTGAATCGTGTGGCCTGCGGTAAGTCGATAATTCCGGATTGCTTGAGTTTGTTCATCATCCGACTGACGGTTTCCAACGTTAACCCGAGATAGTCGGCAATATCGCAGCGGCTCATTCGAATATCGACATAACCCGTTTTGGGGTTTCGAAATCTTTCATCCAGGAAGATCAGGAATGAGGCCGTACGTTCCATAGCGTTCTTTCGAGCCAGCAATAATGCTTGTTCTCGTGCGCTTCGAAGCTTGCTGCCCATCATGGTCAGTATGCCACGCCGAAACTGCATGTCGCTTTCCAGGTGCCGATCAAAAGCAGCGCGCGGCGTGCATAGGACTTCAACATCGGTAAGCGCTTCGGCACTAACATCATGCCGCTCAGCGAAGGAGACCGCCAAATACTCTCCGCCAGATACAAAAGATTGAATATGTCGTCTGCCATCTGCCATAAGGCGATAACAAATCACCGTTCCCTTCAAGACTTTGTAGATTCCCCGCAAGCGGTCTCCTTGCATGAAGACGTGTTCTTGGGGGCTAAATCTCAAGACATTGAGGGGTTGAGGCTCGACCCGTTCAATTGCGTTTCGACATCGATGAGGACGGATGTGAGAATTGGTCGTGATCGATAATACGTCTTGTCCCGTCATTGGTGTCTCCGTCGCCCTACAGCTGACAAATTTGTCTTTGCTCGTCTCCTTTTAGATGTGCACATCACCGGGAAATTAGATTCCGTAGATGTACGTAGGAACGGAAAATTCGGACTAATTCTTCGTAACGTTTAAGTCGCGACGATCTCGGCGGAGCGGTCCAAGGCAATGTGTAGCGCCTTTCGGCGATGCCCCTCGGCATCTGCGACTTTCAACGCCCAGATGACTCTTTCTGGCGAAATATCATGCGGTTCATTGTGTATCGTTTCACCTGGAGCGCATGCGGCCGCAGCTATTGTTCTGAGCTTTTCATCGGTGACGGGTTTGAGCCCGATATCACTGAGCGTCACGGGCAAGCCGACATCAAGGCAGAAGTCAAACACTTCGTCGATCCGGGCGCTGTTTTGATCGGTCAGAAAAAGGCCAGCCAAAACCCCGATCGCCACTTTTTCACCGTGCCAGTATCGATGCGTATCTTCAAGCGCCGTCAGTCCGTTGTGGATCGCGTGACACGCTGCTAAACCGCCAGATTCAAAGCCTAGACCAGATAGCAGGGTGTTGGCTTCGACCACGTGTTCCAAAGCTGGCGTTACCACTTCCTGTTCACAAGCTGTTACCGCAATTCGCCCGTAGTCTAGCAGAGTATCATAGCATAGCTCTGCCAGCGCATAAGCGGTCATAGTCCCAAGACGTCCCGTCATGTTCGCGGCGCGGCGGACGCGGCAGCTTTCGGCTTCAAACCAAGTTGCGAGTGCGTCCCCCATTCCAGCCACCAGAAACCTCACCGGTGCTTTAGCGACCAGCTCTGTATCAACTAAAACGGTATCGGGATTGTTTGGCAGAAGCTGATAGCGTTCGAATTGACCATCGTCTTTGTAAATCACTGATAGCGCCGAACACGGGGCGTCTGTGGAAGCGATGGTCGGGACGATCACGACCGCCCGGCCCATCGCATGCGCAATCGCTTTTGCCGTGTCCATAGTCTTTCCGCCGCCAATGCCGATAATGAGATCGACCCCTGTGGCTGTCGCGATTTCGAGCAATCGATCAATCTCAGCTTGGCTGCATTCACCCGAAAACTTTTCGAGGATTGGATTGAACCGGCTTAAAGGAGCGATGACGTTTTCCTTCATTTCATCAATGACGAAGGGGTCGGCCAAGACCAAAGGGCATTGCCCCAATCGCTCTGCTTCTTCGCCCAGTAGCTCTAGAGCACCGGCACCTTGTACGTAGCGTCCTGGAAATATCGATGTGGTGATCATGATCGTCTCCCGCGGTTTGTGAGCAGATTAGATCGCTTCATGGACGCAGCATTTGAGGAGGATCAAAACCCGCAGGGATGTGACGGGGCAATCTATCTTCGAAACGGAGGACGCTGATGAAGCTCGAAAATGGCATTTGGGTCGCGGTTTGCGACGGCGGCAAATTTCTTCTTCTGAAGAACCGTGGCGATACTGACATGATGGATCTGCGCGTAATCGCGCATGAGGAGATCGATCGTGATGCTCAGATCGGGCGAGAAACCCGCGGTCCTTCGCCAGACGGACCGCAAGCAAAGAAGGGGCGTTCACAAAACCTCTCAGTGGAGGAACTCTCCGAGCAACGCTTTGTGAATTCCGTTGGTGCGGAACTCGATGAACGCGTCCAAAGCGGTGCGATCGATAAGATCGTTCTAATTGCCGACCCAAGAACGCTGGGACGGTTGCGAAGTCGAATGAATGAACAAACGCGCGAAGCGATCATAGAAGAAATCGGCGGTGACTTTGCGCACAATACAGTTGCAGACGTCGAAGCCGTATTGGTGCGACACGTGATTGACTAAATCGAAGTTGCGAAAAGGGAAATAGCTCCAGCCGCGACTATGGTCCCGATCAGCGCACTGATGGATATTAAATAGCGTCCTCTAGTCACTATAGCGAAGAGTGCTCCTTTAAAAATCGTGTTTGTGAATATTGCAAATACGATCGCAAGAACAGCTATCCTGGTTGATACGACTGTTCCGGCCAGTTTGGGAACCGATAGCGAGACCGCCTCAATATCAATGGCGCCCGTGAGCGAGGATACCACTAAGAGCGCTTCGCTTCCAAATAGAGTGGCTGCGCCTTTGGAGATCAACAATGCGAGTGTCAAAATGATTGCGAACGTCGCGGCCTCCAACAAATCCAATGGGTTTCGAAGGGAGACATCCTCTGGATGACTCACCGCAGGAGACCGATTGAGGGTCAGCGCAAAAGCAAGGCCGATCACAACCAGTATGGCGGCTATAATGGGCGCTAAATCATGCAAAAGAACCGGGGCGATGATAGTAACAACGATGCCGGTTCGGATCAGCATCATTGCCCAGGCCAAACAGATGGCGGACAGCCCAACGCCTTGCGCGAGTTTGTCTGCGCGAACCATGCGCGCGATCGCCAGAGTGACGGCAGTCGACGAAACCAAGCCGCCGAGGAATGCCGTCATGAGCAATCCGCTTCTATGCCCAAACCACTTGGTTCCGACATAAGCGATAAAACTGAGGCCACTGATAAGGACGACCATGAGCCAAATGGTTCTTGGATTGAGCGCTTCAAAGGGGCCATAATTGTCATTCGGCAAAAGCGGTAGCACGACAATGCTGATCAGGAGCCATCTCAAAAAGGCGCTGATCTCGGCCTCACTTAGTCGCTTTAAGAAGGTATGGAGTGGACCTCGGATCCAAAGCAAGAATGTCGTCACCACGCCGCCCATCGCAGCGATTTGAGAATTGCCTAGCACCGCAACCGCACCGAGGGCATAAGCGAGCAGCGCTGCGATAAGGCTCGTTACGCTTACCTCATTCGAGCTTTCAAGCTGACCCTTATACCCCTGACGGAGCAACAGGGCGATTGCGATTAATCCACTTGCTAAAATGAAGCCATGACCTTCGTCGACGAGCGCCAAGAGGCCCCCAAACAGACCGATCAATCCGATGGTTCGAAACCCAGCAATCCGGCTGCCTTCGGGATCTTCGCGGTCTTTCCAACCGCGTTCGAGTCCAATGAGTAAGCCGACACCGAGCGCGGTGGTTAGACTGAAAAGGGTCGCAAGATCGATCATGAAGCCTCCGGCGTTCGAGAATTAGATGCTTTGGAAGTCGCACAATTGACTTGGCTCAAAGCGCTCCGGGCGTTGTGCAGGAAGATGCGCCTTGCAGGGCCGCTGGACCGGTCTCAAACCCCATGGAGATTATTATGCGAAATTACATCATTGCAGCGATATCGGCTTTATTGATTGTCGGCTGCGCGTCCACACCAATTTACGAGCGTGCAGAAGACTTGAATGACTTTGGGTATTCAGATCAGAAAATTGAGGAGAACCGATATCGCGTCTCGTATAATGGTGATGCCTCAACACCGCGGGCTATGGTCGAGAATTACTTACTCTATCGAATGTCAGAGATTACGCTGGAGCAAGACTATGATTATTTCAAAGTGATAGACACGGATACTGAATGCCACACAGAATATGAAACGTTGGGCGATCAGCCCTGTACGCGCGCCAACGCTTCTGCGCCGATGTTTCCTTATTGCGGTTTTGGATATGTCTGCAATCCATCTCAAACGATCCGCGAAACGAAACGATATGAGGCCGTGGCTTCCATAACGCTGCATAATGGGGAAAAGCCCGCCGAAGACCCACATGCTTTCTCGGCTCTAGCGGTTCAAGAAAACCTCCGCGATGAGATTTTGCGGGAATAGTGTCCAGCTTCACAATTCACCAAGGACGATCGCTCGAGATTGCATCCGCGCAAACGCTTCGGAGAGACTTAAGTGTGAGGCGGTCGCGCATCCTTACGTCGTCATCATGGCTGGCCTGCATGCTTATCGGCGTCACGACAGCGTGCTCAGAACCTATGACTGTCATGGAGGATCAAACTCCGGTCCTGGAACTTCTGGGGCAGGGTGAAGCCATGGTCGAGAATCTGTGCGCGGACTGTCATGCCATCTCTAGCGATGATGCCAGCGCCCATCCTGATGCGCCAGCTTTGCGCGACCTGTCCAAACGATTGCGATTGGAAGACCTCAGGACGTCCATGATGCGGGGGATGATTGTAGATCATCCGGATATGCCCCAATGGGCATTTGAACCACACCATGTGGACGCGCTTTTATACTATTTGGAGCAACTTCAATCTGATGGCGATTGAGGCGGTTCCGAATGCGATCAAAGTATGCTGGCCTAGTGATTGAGGGATTATCCTTATTCCGCGCCCAGCTCATATGTCTTATCTCCAGTCTTGGGTAAGTCCTGCCCCAGAAGCTATCGCCCGAAAGGAGACTGTTATGCGTTTTAGTCCTTTAGTACCGTTCAGATCAAACCCTGTTAAACGATCGGGAGCTGGCCTTCGCTCGCCATTCGGAACCGATATTGATGATCTTTGGAACCGTTTGTTTGAGCTCGATACAACAGACCGTTTTGGTAGCCTCGCAGACTTCGCGCCGAGCGTTGATGTCAGTGAATCGGACACGCAGATTATCGTGAAAGCCGATTTACCAGGCGTTGGGAAAGACGATGTTCACCTGGAATTACAAGATGATGTTCTGACGATCAAAGGCGAGCGACACGAAGAGACTGAAGAAGGCGAAGGTGAAGACAGACATGTCATTGAGCGTAGCTATGGCAGTTTTCAGCGCTCGATGCGTTTGCCATTCACGCCTGCCGAAGCAGACATAGATACGCGGTATGAAAAGGGTGTGCTAACCGTAAAGGTGGCAAAACCCAAGGATGCTGATACTGCGGCGAAGAAAATCCCAATTAAAGGGAAATGGGTTTAGCTTATGGCCCCATCGGGCGAGGGGAGCACCCTCGCCCGATTTGCGCTTCCAATAGGGATTTCGACCGAGTTGCTTAGAGCGGCCCGTAGGCCGGAAAATCGGTGCGGTCATAAGGCTTCAGCGTGTAGTGCTCTTCGAGAAATGCCACCAAGTCGGTAAGCTGAGCCACCGTCATGATATCATTATAATCACGCATAAGTGTTTCACCATCACTCTGCACCATTGTGCCAAGCCGGGTTTGCGACACTTTGTGAGACGGATTTACAATTGAAGTGACAAGTTCGCCGTAAGAATAAACCCGCGTTTGTTCGCCGCCGAGAACGATTGTGCGTTCCGCCTCATCCATGCCATCGCGCAATCCTCTGGCACCATCAACGGTGTGGCATGCGACGCATCCTAGATCGATGAAAGTTTGGCGTCCCTTTCCGAGGTTGCCTTCTGGAAATGTATAAGCCCCTCCATCGGTGGGCTGGCAGGCAGATAATAGCAGCGCCGAGGCGCCGGCGCCTAGAGCATATGATAAGCCTGAAGTGATCGAGCGTTTCATTCTTTATCTCCTCCTTGAGCTGACCGCCGCTTCCACCCTATCTTGGACAAGGCGGGGCAGGTTTTGATCAGGATCAAGGAACGTCGGCAATTCGATGAAGCCGTTGCATCAAGAGCGCTTCAAAACAGGTTGAAAGTATGAGCCATTTCATCATCACGCCCGCCGAAATGTACGAGGCGGAGCGTGCCGTATTCGCAAACGGCCGCTCGAGCTTCGCGCTGATGCGGCAGGCTGGGAAAGGTGTCGCCGACCTTCTGCAGAAACACTATCCCGACGGCAGTATTCGCGTGCTCTGTGGTCCCGGCGGCAATGGCGGCGACGGATTGATTGCCGCGAGCCGGCTCGCATCTTTTGGGCGTTCTGTATCGGTCTATCTGTTGGCGCCGCACCAGACGCTGCGCGGCGATTGCCGTAAAGCCTTCGAAACGTGGACAGGCCCCGTTGCGACATTATCAGAGGCCGCCAATAGCCGCCAAGATATAACGTTGGACGCACTGTTTGGGGGAGGTCTGTCCAGGCCATTAGCTGGGATTAGCGCGGATTTGGCAAGGACCGGCAACGCCCCAATCATCTCCGTTGATGTTCCATCAGGATTAGATGGCACGACGGGCGAGGCGTTTGGCGCTTGTTTTCAAGCCTCTCTCACAGTTACGTTCGCTGCTTTGAGACCCGCACATGTCTTGTCCCCGGGAAGACAAATGTGTGGCCACGTAGAGGTCTTAGACATTGGCGTCCCGGTTCCTCAGCACACAATACATAGGATGCAAGGAGGTTTGGCGGACCATGACGGATTATCATTCCAGAGCGTTGAGGGGCTCTATCGCTTGATCGGAGAGCCGAGCGAGCCGCCTGAGAACCGCATCGAAGCTGTCCGGTTAGCTGCGGTTCAATCAGGGCGCGTAATCATGGTGGAAACACCAGACCGAATTTTGGCGCGGCCTTCCGGCGAAGTGATCGTATCGCCCTAAGGTATTGGTTTGGGATTGTCAGCCGAAGCCCGCAGAGCGAAACTACAAAACCCCTTCGGCGAAGGACTTGGTCACTACCAGCACCGCGCATCTCGCATGGCGAAGCATCTCCGCGGACACTGAGCCGCTAAATAGGTTTTCGAGCGGACTTTTTTGATGCGAACCAATCACGAGCAGATCGGCTTTTTCATTCTCAAGATAGGTTTCAAGCGTATCGGTCTTGTCTCCGACCGGAGCCATGACGATGGCATTGGTTGAGACGCGAGCTGCGCGCTCTTCCAATGTCCGTAGTCTCTGTTGCCGCTCTGACTCATGTTTTTCGATCTCTGCGATTTCAGCGCGACGCGCATACGGGAACCCGATGTCGACCAGCTTGGGCCAGGCATCGACAACATGCAGCTGAGCTCCATATCGACCCGCCATGTCAGCCGCTGTTTTCAAGACTGCATGGCCAAGCTCATCATCAATATCGACCGCAGCAACAATGATTTTGAAAGCGTCTTGCATTGGGCATGCTCCACGAAGTGAGGTCAATATTTTGGGGGCAGAACAGCAAAATCAAAAGCTCGCTGCTTTGATTAGGATCAAGCGCAGGCATGTTCGCGTCATGTATCAACATACCAAATTTGGCCGTTGGCTCAGCAAAATTGGGATTGAGTGAATAGCCGAGAGATCGGACGCAGCAGGAACGATTGGGTGTAACAATGAAAAAGCTACTCATTGCCGTCTTATCGGGCGTATTTTTATCGACTGCTTGGCCAAGCACAGCGCAGACCGCTGTGGACTTAGGCCGTGACAAGTTCCTGCGCGGGGCAAACCCAGTTCACGAGTCCACCGGGACGGACGACTTGTTTATGTCTGGCGACCGCGTGAAAAGCACCAGCTCTATTCTGGGCTCAGCCCATCTGGCCGGTCGCAATATCGTGCTCGATGGATCCGTTGCAGGTGACTTATACGCCGCAGGCATGGACGTCACGATTAGTGCGCCGATTGAAGGTGATGCGACACTTGCTGGTTATTCGGTCACCGTCAGTGATGTCGGCGGTGACTTGCGGGTAGCAGCGAAAAACCTGACCCTTACCGGACAAGTGGCCGGCTACTCGGTGGTTAGCGGCGAACACGTGAAATTTGAGTCTCAAGTCAAAGGCGATGTTCATCTAACAGCGCGCGATGTCGAGTTTTCCGAATCCGCCCAGATTGAGGGCACGCTGACCGTTTTCGAATATGAGATTGGCGAGACTGAAATTCCCGAAAGTGTCGTGGCCGCAGATCGCGTCGAGCGGCGTCCGGTATCTGGTTCAGAAGCCGCTGCAGAGGCGCTTGAGATGTGGGACCGCGACCATCCCTTGATGAAGTTTATCATTCGGCTGCTTCTCATCACATTCATTGTCGGCCTGATTGCCGCTTCGATGCCAAAAGTCGCAGCAAAAGTCAGACAAACAACATTTCATCGGCCGCTATCGACGCTATGGTTAGGATTCCTAGCTCTATCGGCTGCGATCGGCTCAGCGATTGTGCTCATGTTGACAGGCGTAGCCTTCGTGCTTGTGCCGGTCTCTTTGCTTGTGGCATTTGTTGGAGGGCTCGCGGGATATTTGATCGGCGTTTACTTGGTCGGCATTGGCGTTCTGACACTCTTGCGTCGCGCTCCAACCGAGCAGGTATCTGCACGTGTGCTAGCAGCATGTTCCGGCGCTTTGGTGGCCACGCTCATATCAAGAGTTCCAGTCCTCGGCTGGGTCGGGACTTTGACAATCCTTTTGGTTGGCTTGGGGGGTATCGCAGTCTTGTTGTTCCGCCCGAAATTCTTTGTCACCGCTTAGGGGTGATCAAGCTTCGCCGCGCTCATTTTGGGCAAACCTGAAACTACTCTGCCGCGAGTGGACCCTGCCCAAAGCTGCGGAAGATAGGGACCTCATGACGACTAAATCCATCTCTAATTCTACATTTCTGGCCGAGTTGATGGATAATCAAACCGTCGATGACTTAAGAGAGGATTGCCGGCTCGCCTGTCGCAGTGTCGGTATCATCAGAAACAGCTATCACCACTATCCGCCAATCGGCGCGGTCGATTTTACCGATCAGTTGATGATCTTTTCCGATGGGTTTCCTGAGGTATGGATCCACCGTTATGCGGAGGAAAGATACGATCGGTTCGACCCGATAGTTAAACGCGCCTTGAACTCCACAAAAGCGTTCTGGTGGTCGGATATTGATGAGTCGCGCCTGACTTGCGAAGAGCGCGCATATGTGACGGACTGGAAGTCGCAACATTTGGGGAATGGTCTTGCCGTGCCGGTATTTGGGCCAAATGACCGAAACGGATATGTCGGCTTAGGAATCGGCATTGAAGAGAAAATATTTGATGCTGAAGACCTGCTGCGTCTGCAGACTTTTTGTAATGCTGCGCATCTACAATATTGCGAAATCACGTCACGAGAACGCGAGCACATCAACCTCTCGCGCAGAGAACATCAAACCATGAAATTCGTCGCGAGAGGCCTTGCGTTACATGAGGTGGCGACTGCAATGAATCTCAAAGAAAATACGGTGGGGACCTATTTACGGCGAGTGTATCAAAAGCTCGGTGTCGATAATCGTGTCAGCGCGACTTTGCGGTGTCTCGCTCTGGGGTACTTGCATGTCTAGCGCGCGCGTTTTTATTTTTTCAGACTCGATATTCGCCGTGGGTCGAAGAACCCTGGATTGCCTGATCGCGATTTCAAACCCCATTATCGCTCGCATCAGGAAGGCTTTTCCCCCAAAAGATAAGCCAAACACTCAGCGCGAGCTCTGCGATCGCCATTGTTAGCATAATCAGTATCAAGACCGCGTCGGGCAGCTGCAAATCGACGTAGAAAAAGACGTAGGAGCCGGAGGCGATGATCAAAAAGATGCCAAGGATGTTAGGAACATAGTCAGTCTTGAGAATGGCATAACCCAGGATAACGATGTGAAACGCGAAGGATACGTATCCCCAACGTTTCACCGCTTGGTATCCGCCTGCATCAATCAATTGAAGAGCCAGAGCCACGACGCCAATTGCTAACGCACCGGCATAGAGCAGCCGCAGACCAGCCGTCAGCAAAGCGAGATTTTTACTGGCAGGCTTAAGCACGACAAATAGCGCCAAGCCGATGACGCTATCGAGCGCAAGCACGATCAAATATCCAAACACAGCAAATCCAAAAAGGTTTGAATTTGCTTCAATATCTCTCGCGAGCGCCTTTGCGTCACCTGGAATGACGAAGTTGGCGAGAAGGACATCATCAACCAGCGTCACGATGAAGACCGACGCGATGAATGCGATTCCGACAATCCGTCCTGCAATTCTGGGAGAGACCCTGCAGAATCCGCGCCTCACGTCACGCTGATTGTTAGCAGCTTTCGGGATTTGGTTCATGATTGGCGAAATCAAGCACAAAGATTGATCGAGAAATTGACCTCCATCAATGTTTTCAATCGGGGATGTTGAAACTAGCGGTCGACCAACGAGTTTGCGCGGAGGTTGGCGTGAGCCATACTCAATCAGAACCCTTTGCTTCGATTGTCGAGCCGAGGGTTACTGTTGCAGCTCTGGGGGTGCTGTCAGTCTAATGCGAACCCGTCTCCAGCAGTGTAAGGGGTGGGGGCTCTTATCCAGCCAAACGCTGGTGGCTGGACAACCCTCTTGAAAACAAGGTTTTGTGATCGTGGTTTTTGAAAACATTGGAGCGGGCGATGAGATTCGAACTCACGACCCCAACCTTGGCAAGGTTGTGCTCTACCCCTGAGCTACGCCCGCATCCGATGGGTAAGTCAGCCGCTGTGTCGCGACCGAAGCCGCCATAAACCGCAAAATAGGGGGCGGCGCAAGAGGAAAAAGCGGGGTGAAGAAGGGTTTTTACATCAGGCTTTTGCAAGCGTTTCGAACAGGATTTCCATACGGTTCGAGATCAGGTCCAGCACATGCTCAAACCCGTCCGAACCACCATAATAGGGATCTGGAACGTCAGCACTGTGCAAAAACAGGCCCAGAGTCGCGCGCGATCCTGAGGGCCGGATTCGATCGAGGTCAGCGAAATTGCTGCGATCCATCGCATAGATATGATCGAAACGCTCAAAATCGTCTGGCCGGGCTTGCCGAGCGCGCAATCGGGACAGGTCGATGTCGCGCGCGGCAGCCGCTTCGGTCATGCGCGGATCAGGCGGGTCGCCGACATGCCAGCCGCCCGTCCCGGCACTGTCAATCGTCCAGTCAAGACCACGCTGCGCGGCCATGGCCCGGGCCAGCCCGTCAGCCGCAGGCGAACGGCAAATATTGCCCAGGCAAACGAATAATAGACGCGGCATCGCCGCTTATGCGATTTCGAGTTCCGGCTTCAGCACGCCGCGTTTGACGAGCTCTTCGCCAATTTGAACCGCGTTCAATGCCGCGCCTTTGCGCAAATTGTCTGAAACGTTCCAGAAAATGATGCCATTCTCAACGGTCGGGTCCTTGCGGACGCGGCTGACATAGCTCGCCCACTCACCGACGCAATCGACCGGGGTGATGAATTGATCATCCTCGATATTGTCGATCAGTTGTACGCCATCGGCATTGCGGAACAATTCGCGGGCCTGGTCGACCGTGAGCGGATCCTCGAGTTCGACATTGACCGCTTCGGAGTGGCCGACGAAGACCGGCACACGGACGCACGTCGCCACCAATTCAATCGACTCATCGACAATCTTCTTGGTCTCCATGCGCATCTTCCATTCCTCTTTGAACGAGCCATCTTCCATCGGCACGTCGATTTGAGGGATCACATTGAAGGCAATCTGTTTGGAGAAGACGTCAGGGGTCGGCGTATCATTGACGAACATGCCTTTGGTCTGAGTCCACAACTCATCCATGCCCGCTTTGCCCGCGCCAGACGCAGATTGATAGGTCGAGACCACGACACGCTTAATGCCTGCGGCCTGATGCAGCGGCTTCAGAGCGACAACCAATTGCGCGGTTGAGCAGTTTGGATTGGCGATGATGTTCTTCTTGCCATAATCCAGCACCGCTTCACCATTCACCTCCGGGACGACGAGCGGGACATCAGGATCCATGCGCCAGGCGCTTGAATTGTCGACAACAATCGCGCCAGCCGCGGCGATCTTGGGCGACCATTCTTTTGAGACGCTGCCGCCAGCCGACATCAAGACCAAGTCTACCTTACCGAAATCGAATTCGTTCAGATCTTCGCAAATAACCGTCTTATCGCCATAGGAGC
Organism: Pseudomonadota bacterium; assembly: GCA_039818185.1. Classification (GTDB taxonomy): domain Bacteria; phylum Pseudomonadota; class Alphaproteobacteria; order Caulobacterales; family Hyphomonadaceae; genus Henriciella. The sequence continues at coordinate 303,482 of JBCBUI010000004.1, read as the reverse complement.
ATTTACGCCCCAGCGACCGGCGCGATGCCACGGCATGCACCTTATCGGCCGGGAAGTTGCGCTCATCCATAATATTGAACAATTCCCGTCCAACATTACCGGTTGCTCCTACAACTGCCACGCGCAAAGCCATTGCTCGTCTCCTTCAAAATAAACAGTCCGCCCCTATGTCATGGGTTGTGTTGCAGTGCAACTTAACCGATCTGTTGATAATAGTTGATTACATGCGATTTATGCTAGGGGATGAGCGACAGCGCCCGGGAGTTGGCAGACATGCACGAAGACATCATCAATCGCTATATTAAAAGCTACAATGATCGTGACATTGAGGGCATGCTGGATTGTGTGACTGAAGATGTGGTGTTTGAGAATATATCAAATGCCAGCCAGTCCATGCGCCTGGAAGGGCGAGAGCAAATGGGGGAAGTGGCACGGCTGTCGGGAAATGCCTTCTCGTATCGCCGGCAACGTCTGATTTCGATTGTCGTTGGCGAAGGAAAGGCCGCCGCAGAGATCGAATTCGAAGGCAAAGCGGCTGTCGACTTGCCAAATGGGGTGCGGGCCGGGGAAACGGTCAAGATTCGTGGCGCGAGCTTTTTCGAGTTTCGCGGTCGATTACTCAGCCGAATAGCCGATTATAGTTAATTCCGGCATTAGATCAGCTGGCTCCGAATCCAAAAAGCGCAACACTTGAAAGGCGGATCCACCTTAATTATTTACTACTTCTGCGGTATTATTTCCGTATTCTAGTAAAAATAGATTTTTAGATCAGCCCGCTACAGTCGTGGCATGTTTAATTCCGCGGCATATGGCAGGGAAACAGACCGGAATCTCTCGGAGAGGTCCCGCACTTTGGCCTTTTGGACTGGGCTTTTGGGCCTGGTGGTTGTCGCATTTGTCGGCACGATGTTTACCCTCACCGGTAAATTCACGCTCCTCATGTTCTGGGAAATCTTCACATATGTTTGCGTTTTGGCGGCCATCACCGTCTGCGCCCACCGGAACTTTCGCGTCAAACCAGTTTTCTTTACAGGTTTGATGATCTTGTTCGCGGTCTATTGGGGCAGCGCGTTTTATGAAGCGCATCTCGGCCAGACCGTCCCCTTCGACTTGCCACTGATCCTGTTCATTCCTTTGCTGATCGTATTGATCCTGGACTACCGCATTCAGTTTGCGCTGATCCCGGTGCAGGTGGCCTGTGTCTACGTATACGTTTTCGAACACGTCACGATTCAACTCGACGACACCTGGTCGCAAGTCGATCATCAGGCTTTCAGCTTGATGTTAGCCGTGGTCTCGGGGTTTTCCTTCATGGGGATTGCTGTGGTCGCGTTTGCGCGCGCGCGGGCGGATCAGCGCTTGCGGGATTTGATCATTGAGAAGGAAGAATTGGCCGCAACCGATGGTTTGACGGGACTGCTGAACCGGCGCGCATTTATGAATACGCTGAGACGAAATTGGGCCGAAGTCTCTACCGTCGGTATTGCCTTTATCGACCTCGATCATTTTAAGCCTTTGAACGACCAGTTCGGGCATGCCGTCGGGGACATGATCCTGCAAACCGTGGCTGAGCGGATCGAGCAGCTACCAACCGTTTCGGCTGCGGCCCGATTGGGCGGAGACGAGTTCGCGGTCTTGTTCAATTCCGACACGGAGGGACAAGTGGTGGACCATCTGATCGATCACCTGCATGCCGAGATTACCGCCGATATTCGCGGTGAAGCGGGCATGATCTCGATTGACGCCTCGATCGGATACGCAGAGGGCGAAACGCTGAAACTGACATTAAGCGGTCTGTTAAAATCTGCGGATACCGCGATGCGGCGCGCCAAAAGCGGACGGCTCGGCTGGGCAGTGTTCAATCCGCGCATAGATGGGGCGGCGCTTGCAAGTTCAAAACTCGAACTGGAACTGAAGTCTGCGATCAAAGAGGGCCAGATCAAAGCCGCCATTCAGCCGATCGCCAACGCAAAGAGTCGCGAGATCGTCGCCTATGAATTGCTGGCCCGTTGGACTGATAGCGCGTTTGAACGCGATCCAAGCCCGAAGGACTTTATTCCGATCGCAGAAAAGCTCGGCCTGTTGAATGAAATGCTCTGGGTGACCCTGGACGAAGCACTCGCGCACCTGGATCTCGACCATCACCGTCTGGCCATCAATGTCTCGCCGGCGCAATTGATCGCATCTGACTTCCTTGAAACGCTTGTTAGCGTCCTCGATCGGCATGCGGTCAGTCCACATTCGATCACAATCGAGATTACCGAAGAAGTCGCATTCCGAAATGTCGACCGGAACATTGCCATCCTGGAAGAAGCGCGCAAACTGGGCATCGAGATTGCCCTGGATGATTTTGGAACCGGGTATTCATCGCTGTCCATGCTCGACACGCTGCCGCTCGACAAGCTGAAAATCGATCAAAGCTTTGTTCGCAAGTCTGACAAGAGTGAACAAAGCAAGCGTATCCTTTTGGCTGCCATCCGCTTGGCCCGCCAGCTCGGTCTGACCTCTTGTGTGGAAGGGATTGAGACACAGGAATTCGCGGCGCGTGTTGCGGTCCTCGGCGCGGATCACATTCAAGGCTATTGGCTCGGGCGCCCACAATTGGTGCAGGACGCTAAGAATGCCTTGAAGATGGTGTCCTGATCACGCGTCCGGGCCGTCTTGCTCTGCATCCAACTCCGCCTCTAATTCCTCATTCTCGGCTTCGAGCTCTTCATTCTCGGTTTCGACCGCTTCGACCCGCTCTTTCAGCTTCTTGATCTCGCGCTCGCGCAGCTCGTCTGAGAACGCACTTGCAAAGACACCTGCCGGCAGAGCAACCACACCGATCCCCGCTAGAGCGATGACAGAGGCAAAAATTCGCCCCAGTCCGGTGACGGGATAGACATCGCCGTAACCCACGGTGGTCAGCGTTGCGATCGCCCACCACAATGCGCGTGGGATCGAGGCGAAACTCTCTTGTTGTTGACCGCCAACGCCTTCGACAAAATACAGCGCGACCGCTGAAACATAGACCAGCGCCAAAGCCATAGCGAGCGTGGTCAGAAGCTGCGTGCCGGCGCGTTCCACAGTTGCGCCAAGGACATCGAAAGCCGGGACAAACCGCGCCAGCTTGACCAGTCGGGCGAGGCGCAAGACGCGCAGGATGATCAGTACATCGTCGCCGACTCCAGCAGGCGTCAGCAGGATCCACAAGAGCTCTGGCAAGAAGGCAATGAGATCTGCGATGGCGTAAGGGGTTGCCATATAGCGTAAGCGACCCGACACGCCTTTATATCGCGGATCTTCGCCGGCCACCCAGACACGGACGATATATTCAATCGCGAAGATCGCCACGATCGCAATGTTGAGATAGTCGATGCCAGAGCGCCAGACCGCGCCAATCGTCTCTTCGGTTTCCAGAGCTAGTGCCAGAAAACTGATCAAGACCAGAGCGAAGATGAAACTATTGAGTTTAGAAAGGCCAGAGCGACTGCGCGCATCCGGTTCCAATTCAGCATAGAGTTTCTTGCGCAGTCCCACTCCTGTCACAACGTGTTGCGCAACCATGCCTGTCTTTCCCCGCTCTTGCGATTATCCTCGTAGCACACCGCCCGTGGCTTTGGCGACGGCGGCGATGATTTTCTGAGACAAGGCCTCAATGTCTTGATCTTTCAGCGTTTCACCGCGCGGTTGTAGGGTGACTTCAAGCGCGATCGATTTCTGGTCTGGCTCGATTCCCTGGCCTTGATAGACATCGAAAACATCGACGGTCGTCACCAAGGATTTGTCCGCGCCTTGAGCTGCTTTGACAAGCGCTGCGGCGGCAGTGTTTTCCGGCACCACAAATGCAAAGTCACGACGCACTGGTGTCAAATCCGCTTTCTGGAATACCGGTTTGGTTTTTGTCGTCTTGGCCTTCATCTGTGGCAGCGCGTTGAGGTTCAATTCGAACGCATAGACCGGGCCATCCACTTTCAAGGCTTTGAGCACGCGCGGGTGCAAGGCGCCGAAATGCGCGACTGTGACTTTCGGGCCGAGTTTCAGGCACGCAGCCTGGCCAGGATGCCAATGCGGCTGCTTCGGCTCACCGACCTGGAACCGCGCAGGCGGTTGGCCAATCGCGTTTAGAACCGCGTCGAGATCTGCCTTTGCTGCATAAGCATCATAGGCCTCCGCACCGCTCCAATGTCGGTCTTTAACCGGGCGAACCAAAGCCGACACGACGGCACGTTGATCCTTGGGGCCATCGCCAAGATAAATCGGGCCTGCTTCGAACAGGCGCAAATCTCGCTCGCCATGATCTGCGCCGCGCTGCACCGCGAGCGCGAGATTGGCAAGAATGCTCGGGCGCATCTGATTGAGCTCGCTGGCCACGGGATTTGCGACCGTCAGATCGGCAGCGCCGCCGCCGAACAATTCGGCAAATGGCTTCGGCATGAAGCTCCAGGTCACCGTCTCGAGGAAGCCGCGTGAAGCGAGCGTACGACGGGCGGTGCGGATGCGGTCTTGGATCGGTGTGGTAACCACCCGCTTGGCACCTTTGAGCGGCGGCAACGAAGTCGTCGGCAAAGCATCGAAGCCTTCAAGGCGGGCAATCTCTTCCACCAGATCTGCGCTTTGCTCAATGTCAAAACGCCAGCTCGGCACTTTTAAAAGCCAAGTTTCGCCTGTGTCTTCAATGCTGAAGCCGAGGGACTTAATGGTCTTCTTCATGGCTGCAGGTTTGATATCGAGGCCTGTAAGGCGAGCGACATCACGTTTGAAGAATTCGACCGGTTCATCATTTCGGGGCGCTTCGCCAGCGAGCGAGACTTTCGAGGCGCTGCCGCCGCCATATTCCGTGATCAGGCGCAGCGCGAGCTGGACCCCTTCGACGCAGGATTGCGGATCCACGCCGCGCTCGAAGCGATAACGCGCATCCGAAATGATGCCCGTCGTGCGACCGGTGCGCGCGGTGCGCAGAGGATGGAACCAGGCGCTTTCAATGAACACATCGGTTGTCGCGTCAGATACGGCGGTGCTTTCACCGCCCATGACGCCGCCCAGGCCGATCACGCCGCTTTCATCCGCGATGACGCACATGTCTGAGCTAACTTGATACGTCTTGCCGTCCAGCGCCTCGCAATGCTCGCTATCCTTGCCGAGACGGGCGCGGATCCGGCCTTGAAGTTTCGCCGCATCATAAGCGTGCAACGGACGCGCGCGATCGATGGAAATGTAATTGGTGATGTCGACTAGTAGAGATTTCGGCGTGATGCCGATGGCCTTCAAACGGGCTTGCAGCCAGTCTGGCGACGGGCCATTCTTCACGCCCCGCACCAAAGCGCCCGCGAAGACAGGGCAGGCGTCCGGATCGTCCAGTTTGATGTCGATCGGGCAGTCATATGAGCCGCTGACTTTGCGGACTGGGTCATCGATGAATGTGCCGGCGCCAGCGGCGGCGAGATCACGGGCAATGCCCTTGACGCCCAGCCAGTCCGCGCGGTTCGGCGTGACTTCAAAATCTATCACAGGATCGTTCAAGCCCAAGGCCTCAGCGGCCGGCGTGCCGAGCTTCAGCGCGTCATCCAGATCTGCGATGCCATCATGATCTTCCCCAGCGTTCAGCTCTTTGGTCGAGCACATCATGCCTTGGCTTTCGACGCCGCGAATTTTGCGAGGCTTCTTGTCGAGACTGAAATCGAGGCCGGGAATGTAAGCGCCGAGCGGGGCATAGATGGCCGTCATGCCAGCGCGCGCATTTGGCGCGCCGCAAACAATCTGCTTCTCGCCATCGACTGTGTCGACCGTGCAGACGCGGAGTTTGTCGGCGTCCGGATGCGGTTCGGCGGCGGTCACTTTACAGACCGTGAACGCTTTTAGGTCTTCAGCGGGATTGGTCACCTCTTCGACTTCCAGCCCAGCCTTCAGCATATAGCCGAGGATCTCGTCCAGAGACGCGGACGTGGCGAGATAGTCTTTCAACCAGGAAAGTGGGAATTTCATCGGTTAAACTCTCATTCGGTCTGATAAGGTGTGGGCGGTGGGGCAAAGCGGGGTTCGCCGAGCGCTTCGAAGATATCGCCGTCTTTGCGCTCGCAGCGATGGGTCGGCATCGCACGGGATTGCCCGATCTCGCTCGTTTTCCAACAACGCTGGAAGACAGAGCAATAGCAGATCTCGAGCGACCAGGTGTCTGAATCGTTCTGGATGCGCGAAATCGTGCTGCGATCAAAAGCATTGTTTGGCCAGCGCATGGCAATGGCTGTGACAGTCTCGCCGGGCGCCAATGCGCGTCCGGAAATTGAGGCGTAGGAAAGATCATAACCGGCTGGCAGCGTGTCCAGGTAAGTGTCGAACCGTTCGGTCTTTTGATCATTCACAAAGAACTCAACCGATTCCACCAGGGCCGGCCCGACGCCGCTATTGCGGACATTGATCCCGATTGCCGTGCTGCGCCCGTCATCTTCCGCGAAACCATCAACTTGCAGAACCGGGAAAACAGCGCCGTGCTGCTGGGCGCGCATGACGCTGCCCTGGTCCCAAGCCATATAGACGGCCATGGCTGACGTAATGAGCGCACAGATGGCGACCAGGAATTCAACTTTATTGCCGTTACCCATCTGCCCCTCCCAGCGCTGTATAGCCATTGGCAAATGCCTGAACGCGTTCGGCCTTGACGACCTCCGCTGAAGCGTCCGCAAAGCTCTGGTCGAGAATACGGGTGACGCGAAAGGTCTCGAAAATCACGTGCATATCGGGCTGCCAGGTGCCTTCGCGTTGATAATAGGCCTGATGCGCGTCGCGCCAGTACCGATAAGACAAATCACCTTCGCCCTCGAGCGCCGCCATTTCTGGCGTCACGGCTTCGAATGGCAAGGTTTGCATATCCACGGTCTCGATCTCGCACACGGCTATGCCGACGCTGTTCAGGCAGACTTGTCGATCACCAATTTCGGCATCCGGGCCATGCACCGCCGCTGAACACGTCCCGGTCTTCACGCCGGCCACCACCAGCGCGGCCAGACGATCAGCGAGTTCAGGACTGTCCCCGAACTTGAACGTCTTCAGACCTTGATATGTGTTCAGCGTGCTCACTAGCTAAGACCACCACTTACGCTGGGCGTCAGCCAGGGCCGGAAGCCATAATGGCGGGTCCAAGCCGCGTCCGCTTCGAAATAGGGACGCAGATCCGGCATGCCATATTTCAGCATTGCGAGACGATCCACGCCCATGCCGAAAGCGAAGCCTTGATATTCGTTCGGATCGATGCCGCAATTTTTCAGCACGTTTGGATGCACCATGCCGGAGCCGAGAATCTCCATCCATTTGTCACCAGCGCCAATTTCGATCGTGTCGCCTTTTTTGGTGTATTTCACGTCCATCTCAGCGCTTGGTTCGGTGAAGGGGAAGAAGTGCGGACGAAAGCGGGCTTCGACTTCGTCGACTTCAAAGAAGGCTTTCACAAAGTCGATCAGGCAGCCTTTCAGATGCCCCATATGAATGCCTTTTTCGATCACCAGGCCTTCGACCTGGTGGAACATCGGCGTGTGCGTCGCATCCCAATCATTGCGATAAACACGGCCCGGCGCGATGATCCGGATCGGCGGATTGCCTTCGGTCATCGTACGAATCTGGACTGGTGACGTATGCGTACGTAGCACTTTCGGATCGCCGCCTTCGGGTGCTTCCATGAAAAACGTGTCGTGCGTTTCGCGGGCCGGGTGGCCTTCCGGGAAGTTCAGCGCGGTGAAATTGTGCCAATCATCTTCGATGTCCGGACCTTCCGCGACAGAGAACCCCATGTCGCCAAAAATCGCTGCGACTTCTTCGAACACCTGCATCACGGGATGCAATGCGCCGACATGTTCGGGGCGCGGCGGCAGGGTCATGTCCAGCTTTTCGGTCGCCAGCTGCGCTTCCAGCGCGAGGTCTTCCAACACAGCCTTACGCGCTTCGACAGCGTCGGCGACGCGGTTTTTCAGGGCATTGAGCTTCGGCCCCATATCCTGACGCTCTTCCGGGCTCATGCCGCCCAGCGTCTTCATCAGGCCTGAGACGCGGCCTTTCTTGCCCAGCTCAGCCACACGCACCGCATCAAGCGCCGCAAGGTCGCCTGCGCCATCAATCGCTTTCAGCGCTTCAGTTTCGATATTCTGTAAGTCGGACATGAAAAGCCCCGTTGGTCATTTTGGAGACAAACGGGGCCGGTCCGACCCCGCTTGAAGCGGTCGGATTAGCGGAGAAAGGCTAAGGTGTGAACCTGGTGATTAAGCCAGGGCGGCCTTGGCTTTCTCCACCAAGGCGCCAAAAGCGGCAGGTTCTTTGATTGCGAGATCAGACATCACTTTACGGTCCATCTCGATCCCGGCTTTGCCGAGACCGCCAATGAAGCGGCTATACGTCATGTCGGCATCATGCTCGCGAACGGCGGCATTGATGCGCTGAATCCACAGGCTGCGGAAGCTGCGCTTCTTCACCTTGCGGCCAACATAAGCGTACTGGCCGGCTTTCCAGACCGCGGCTGTTGCAGTGCGGAACTGTTTCGAACGCGCGCCGCGATAGCCTTTTGCGGCTTTCAAAATCTTCTTGTGACGGGCCTTTGCAGGCACTTTATTTCGTGAACGGGCCATGAGGAGGCTCCTTACTTCAAATTCGGTTCAGATCGACCCGGTCGTGGCCGGGCCTAGCAATTATTTCAGGCCGTTCGGCAGAAACTTTTTGATGACACGCTGGGTGTCCGCCTTGGCGACGACTTCGGTGCCGCGGTTTTGGCGAATATATTTTCCGTTATGGCTGATCAGACGGTGGCGCTTACCAGCGACGCCGTGCTTCAGTTTTCCGGAAGCCGTGATCTTGAACCGCTTTGCAGCGGCCTTCTTGGTCTTCATCTTCGGCATTTCGATCTCCTGTCGAGCGCGAGGCTCTTAAGTTAGTCATTTAGAGCAACCAGGCATGCCGTTTTCGGCCCGGCCGCTGCGGAAGCGCGGGTTTAAGCGCAAATGGAGGGGGAAATCAAGCGCAGGAATCAGGATTCTGATTGAACCGACTTCGCCGCGCACGAAAGCGATGCCCTGCGCGAAACCTCTTGTCGTGCTTCGAATGAGAGAAATCGCCTCGGCGTGTAACTCTCCAGGGCGAAACACCGACAATACGAAGCCGTATAGAGATCTCCGGATTTGCGCTCACAGTTTTGGTAGGATCTTAGAAACGGAAGAAGAGCCAGGGCAATCAACACCACTGCCACAATCCCAATTCTCCGTTTGAGCCCGGTCCATCGCCGCAGCATTTACCGCGGCGCCATCACCATCGTCATTTGACGACCTTCAAGCTTCGGCTCGAGTTCGACTTTCATCTGCTCATCAAACTCGTCTTTGACGCGCTGGAGCACTTCCATACCGAGATGCTGGTGCGCCATTTCACGGCCGCGGAAGCGCAGCGTGATTTTCACCTTGTCGCCCTTTTCGAAGAATTCAGCGATCTTCTTGGCTTTCACCATATAGTCGTGATTGTCGATATTCGGACGGAACTTAATCTCTTTAAGTTCTTGAGTTTTCTGCTTTTTCTTGGCGGCAGCTTTTTTCTTCTGCGCTTCATAGCGCATCTTGCCATAGTCAACGATCTTACAGACCGGGACCTCTTGGTTCGGAGAGACTTCTACGAGGTCCATCCCGGCTTCGCGCGCGGCATCCAAGGCAGCGTCTATTGGCATTTCACCTTGTTTTTCACCGTTCTCATCAATGAGAAGGACGCGGGACGCACGAATGTCGCGATTGGTGCGTGGGCCGGTAGGTTTGGCGCGCTCAGGGCGGCCGTATGGTCTGCGTGCTATGGCTAATCTCCTATGGTTGCCAGTGTTTGCGGGGCTAATATGCCCCTAATTCGCTTGTTTTTCAACTGACTCATTGTTCAGAAGTAAGCGCGCATACACGTCCAGGGTCGCCGTTTGAAGCTGTTTTTTGCTGTAATTTTCGCGAATATAGGCCTGACCTGCTTGCCCCATATACTCTCGCGCTTCGGGTCGCAGACTGACCAGCGTGCGAATACAGGCGGTCAAAGACGTCACTGACCCAGGCTCTGCCCGCGTCCCGGTTTCACCTTCAATCACCGTTTCGCGCTGCCCCCCATGATCCGCGACGATGACGGGCCGCGCCATGGCGGAGGCTTCAGCGGCCACGCGTCCAAAGGCTTCGGGGCGAGTCGACGGCGCGAGCACAATATCGGCCAGCATGTAGGCCGCGGCCATATCAGCAGTATGCCCAACAATGGAGACGGTTCCGCCAAGCTCATGTGCGATGATCTTGTCTTCCAGCTCGCGGACATATTTATCGCGGCCTTGCGCATCGCCGGCCAGGATCAGATGCAATTTGGCGCGTTCACTGACATCCAGCGCGCCAAGCGCGTCAATCGCCAGAGCTTGGCCTTTCCAACTGGTCAGACGCCCCGGCAGGACCAAGCGCAAGCGATCATCATTTGGAGACAGGTCCCAGGCCGATCTAACGGCGTCGATCTGCTCTTGCGTGACTATGGCCGGATTGAACGTCTCGAAATCCACCCCGCGTGGGATGGTCACGATCTTTTCGGCTGGGGTCTCATGCACCTCCATGATGTGCGACGCGGTCCATTCGGAATTGGCGATCACGAGATCGCCTTTGGCCATGACGGAATTGTAGCGCTTTTTCAGGCCGGTCTCGCCGCTATAGGCGCCATGATAAGTGGTTACGAACGGGATCTGAGAGCGTAAGGCCGCTTCATACGCGCTCCAGGCCGGTGCGCGCGAGCGGGCATGAACCAAATCGATCTTCTCTTCGATGATCAAGGCCTCGAGCAGTTTGACATTCCGGCGCAAAGTCAGCGGGTTCTTGCTGGCAGCATCGAAACGGATCAGCTGCCCGCCAGCGGTGCGCAGGTTCGGCTCCAGGCGGCCGCCTTCGCTGGCGACCAGGGCGCGCCCACCTGCGAGCGTGATGGCCTCCGCCATTTCCACAGTCGTGCGTTCGGCGCCGCCGGCAGACAAATCCGGGATGACTTGCAGGATGGTTTTACCGAACAGGTTGGGCCAATGAGATTCGCTCATGGCGGCAGTGTGACTGATTTGCGCGCGCATTGAAATGGCCAACTTGCAACCGGTTGCGAGTGGATGCAGTAGGAGGGACCAGGAGACTTTTGATGGACCACGAAAATTTCGTTTCACCGCAAGGACGCCGGCTGGCCTATCGCTATGCGGCGTCCCGAACCGATCTGACTTTTGTCTGGTTGTCTGGATTCAAGTCCGACATGACCGGCACCAAAGTGACCGTACTCGAAGATTGGGCGAAGCAGGCCGGACATGGCTTTCTCGCGTTTGACTATTCCGGCCACGGCGTCTCTGGCGGTGCATTTGAAGACGGGACCATCTCGGCTTGGCGCGAAGACGCGTTTGCGGCAATTGAGGGTTTGACCTCTGGCAATTTGATCCTGGTGGGATCGAGCATGGGCGGCTGGATGGCGCTCTTGTCAGCTTTGGCCGTGAAGGCACGCGTAGCGGGCATGGTGCTGATCGCCCCCGCGCCGGATTTCACACAAAAGCTGATGTGGCCGGAATTCAGCGCTGAGCAGCAAGCTGAGATTATGGAGCAGGGCGTGACTTTGCGTCCGTCCGATTATGGCGATCCTTATCCCATCACGCGGGCATTGATCGAAGACGGTAAGCAATGGGCGCTACTAGATGGCACCATCGACCTGACGTGCCCGATCCGCATCCTGCAAGGTCAACAGGACCCGGACGTGCCTTGGACGCATGCGTTTTTACTCGTTGACGCGTTGGCCAGCGAAGATGTCGTGTTCAGTCTGATCAAGGATGGTGATCATCGCCTGTCGCGCGACCAGGACATTGCACGCCTGCTTGCGACGTGCAGGGAATTGGCAGCGGACTTGGGCTGAAGCTCCGCCTCAAGCCAAATCTTCGAACGCGTAACACTCTGTCGTAACAGTGGCTTGCCCGAAAGCGCTGTAGCGCGGGCCAGAGATCGCTTCAGGTGAGAAATGTGCATCAAGCGCGGCGACTTGATCGGGGCTGAGATCAACCTGATTCGCGCCAAAATTCTCTTCCAGATGCGCGATATCCTTGGTGCCAGGAATGGCCACCACTTCCGGGCCTTTTGCCAAAGTCCAGGCGATCGCTAATTGCGGCAATGTGCAACCAAGCGCTGCCGCGAGGTCCCGCGCCATGGGCAGCAATTTCTGATTTTCGGAAAAATGTGGTTCGGCGAGGCGCGGGAAAAAACTTCGGCGCATGTCGCCATCCCAATAAGTTTCAGGATCAAGCGGCGTGTCGGCAAACATGCCACGCCCCACGGGCGAGAAGGCGACTAGCGTGGTTCCGAGCGCTCGGCACGCCTCCATGACTGCAATCTCGGGATTGCGGACAATCAAGGAATACTCCGACTGCATGGCCGCAATGGGATGAACGGCGTGGGCCTGGTGTAACATCTCGGCCGACATCTCAGACAATCCGATGGATTTGATCTTGCCCTCCGCGACCAATTCGGCGAGCGCCCCGACAGAGTCTTCTAATGGCACGTTCGGGTCAGGGCGATGCATATAATATAGATCGATCACTTCGGTCTGCAGGCGTTGCAGACTGGCGTCACAGGCGGCTTTTATGCTTTCAGGGCGGGCATCCAGCGTGCGCTTGCCATCCGCAAAACCGAGCACGCATTTACTCGCAAGCACGAACTCATCGCGGCGATGTTTGAGGAATTTGCCGATCCGGCGTTCGCTCTCCCCCATGCCGTAAATGGTGGCGGTGTCGAGGAAATTATAACCAAGATCCAGAGCGTGGTTGAGCAGGGTGTCAGACTCTGCTTCCGAGATCGGTTGATTATAGGCATGCATCATATTCATGCAGCCAAGGCCAACCGGATTGATCGTAAACGGTCCGAGCGATCTGGATGTCATATGAGCCCCTATTGTGAGCGAATGTTGGAACGTCACGACTGTGATCGCGCTCAGCGCGAAAGACAATCATTGCCCTCGCGTCTACCCGCGCGCCAATGCATCCTCAATCAGCTGCGCTGTCTCCTCAACCCCATAGAGCGCGATGAAGCCGCCAAACCGCGGCCCCTGGCTTTGGCCGAGCAGGACTTCATACAGCGCCTGGAACCAGCCGCGCAGATTCTCGAACGCGTGCGCCTTCCCGATCGAGAAGACCAGCGTTTGCAGCTCGCCTTGATCCACCGGCGCGTCCCACGCCCGCAACTGTTTGGCGAGGTCTGCCATCGCTGCGCGCTCTTGATCGTCGGGCGGGCGATAGGATTTGGTCGGCTCTACAAAGTCGCGATAATAGGCCATCGCATAGCCCGCCAGTGTGTCGAGCAGCGGATGCGTTTCGGCCGATGCGCCTGGTGCATATCGGGAAATGTAGCCCCAGAGCTGCTCGCGGTTTTCCGCATTCGCGACGCTGACCAGGTTGAGCAGCAAAGCAAAGCTGACGGGCGAGGTTTCTGATGGCGGGTTGCCATTATGGATATGCCAGACCGGATTGCCGACTTGCTGCTTCGGCTCTTCGTCGGGGTATTTTTCCAGGAAAGTCAGATACTCATCGACGGCTTTCGGGATGACGTCGAAATAGAGCTTCTTGGCCACGCGCGGCTTCTGGAACTGATACAGAGACAGGCTCTCTTGCGGCGCATATTTCAGCCACTCCTCGACCGCGATACCATTGCCTTTGGTCTTGGATATCTTGGTGCCATCCTCGTCGAGGAAGAGTTCATAGACATATTGCTGCGGCGGCGGGCATCCCAGAATGCGCGTGATTTTGGAATAGATGGGCGCATTGTCCTGATGGTCCTTGCCGAACATTTCAAAGTCGACGCCGAGCGCGGCCCAGCGCATGCCAAAATCCGGCTTCCATTGCAGCTTGGTGTTGCCGCCTGTGACCGGCAGCGTGACATCCGTGCCGTCCTCATCCTCGAACGTGATCGTGCCCGCATTTGGATCTGTCGCTTTCATCGGCACATAGAGCACGCGGCCTGTGGTCGGTGAGATGGGAAGGAACGGCGAATAGGTCGCTTGCCGTTCAGCGCCGAGCGTCGGCAGCATCACGGCCATGATCTCATCGAACTTTTCCAGCGCGCGCAGCAGCATCGGATCGAACGTGCCGTCTTTGTAACAGTCGGTCGCTGACAGGAATTCATACTCGAATCCGAAACTGTCGAGAAAGGCGCAGAGCCGCGCGCCCATATGTGCGCCATAGCTGTCATGCGTGCCGAACGGGTCTGGCACATCGGTCAGCGGCTTTTGCAAATAGGCTTCCAGCGCGTCTGGGTTCGGCACCGTCGGCGGCACTTTGCGCATGCCGTCCATATCATCCGAGATACAGATCAGCTTGGTCTCGAAATCGCCGCCGGTCAGGGCTTCGAACGCGGTCTTGACCATGGTCGTGCGCACGACTTCGCCGAACGTGCCGATATGCGGCAGGCCAGACGGGCCATAGCCGGTTTCGAACACGACAGGTCCTTGTTTCGGTTTGCCCTGTTTCTCCAAATTGCGCAGGCGTTTGAGCAAGGCGCGCGCTTGTTCGAACGGCCAGGCTTTTGCGGTTTCTGCGAGCGTTTGGAGGTCACTCATGGTTTCAGGGCTCCTTGTTTAAGGGGCGGGACGTATCACTCATGGCGGGCGTGTCAAAGGGGGAAGGGGAGATTGGGAAACATTTGCGTAAAAAATATTTGACATGTCAAAAATGTTTTACTACATGCAGTATGTACAAGATTTTTAACATGCGAGTTTAATAAAGGAGGTCTCTTATGGGATTTCAGGAAAAGATGGCCTGGGTGATGATGATCATTCTGATCGTGACGGGCGTGTCCTATTACAGTCTGGTGTTTCGGGCGTCCGCGGCGTTAGGCGCAACGGTGGCACCGATGCTGCCGCTGATGATTGGCTATGTGGTGTTTCTGGTTGCCATGGCGATTATCGCTGCGATCGCGATTTCCATCATGAAACCGTCAGAAGCGAGCGCCAGCCTCGATGAACGCGAGAAATTGATCCAGTTCAAAGGTGAGGCCTGGGCCGGCCGGTTCATGGGCTTTCTGGTCTTGTGCGCATTGCTGGATTTCGGTTTGAACGGTGACGGCAATCGCTTGTTTCATACAATTTTTGCAATCCTGATCATCAGTCAGATTGCGGAATATGGCCTGCAGATTTTCTTTTATCGTCGGGGGGCGTGAACCATGGCTTTCTGGGAACGTAATACTTTGGTTTTGATGGCAGGTAGCGTGTTAGGCGGCGTTTTCTATTTTGGCGTCGTGGTCTGGCAATCCGTCGCGATCGGCGCTATCGCCGCGCCCGCCTGGTGGGTTTATGTCGGCTACATCGTGTTCCAACTCTGTGTGTCTTTGTTTGGAACTTGGTTGTTCAATCGCAATGGCGATGAGGATTTGACCGATCTGCCAAAAGGCGATGAACGCGATCAAGTGCTCCGCGTAGGGTCCGAAGCCGTCCAGGGGCACGTCGCATCCGCGTTGGTCATCGGGTGTCTGTTATTCTGGTTTGTGCACCAGAACGTAGCCTTGTTTTTTCACTCGATCGTCGCCGCCATGATCATAAGCGAAATCGTTCGCGGCTTTGTTCAATATCATAGCTATCAGCGGGCGATTTGAGCATGGCCAAGCGTCCGCCTATCACCAATCGCGTCAAAGAGCTGCGCGAGGCACATGATCAGATGAGCCAATCTGCGCTGGCCAAGGAAATTGGCGTCACGCGGCAAACCGTGATCGCCATTGAGCAAGGCAAATACTCGCCAAGCCTGGAAAGCGCCTTCCGCATTGCGCGCGTGTTCGGCGTTGGTCTGGAAGACGTGTTTGGCTGGGACGGCGATTAAAGGCCGAGCGGGTGGCGCGCGCCGAGGCTGAGCCGGCGTTTGCGGTCTTCCAGCTCACGCGTCAGTTTCACCGTGATTGGATCGCCATGATCCAGGATGGTTGGTTCTTTCTGGTCCATAGCGTCTTCGCGCCGAACAATACGAATCGTTCTGAATCGTTTCATTTTGTCACCCATTCATCTGTCCCCAGAACAGGTAAGCAAAGTTCGCGCCACGGGGGAATGCCCCTGTGGCGCTTCTGCCACCAGGTGTGTTCGCGCAGTCACACTTATTTCTATGGCGTAACGGTATTGAACCAGAAGTCCGGCTGATCGAGCGCATCAAACATGGCGGAGACCGCGCCGCGATTACCCGATATTTTCATCTTGCCGGATGTGATCAAGCCGAGCGGGGCGGCTTCGCCAAGGATCAGACGATCCAGATCGAACCGGTCAATGGTCACAGTGGCCGTTGGGTCTTCCGCGCCGCCATCCCGAGGGACCAGGACGGATGCGCCGACAAGCAGGCTGACCGTTTCGCCTGAATCAGGAAACGCGAAGACGACCGTGAACGGATCGCGATCCATTTTCGCCGGATTGAACCTTGCCGCCAGCGCGTCGAACAAGTCCAGAGACGGGACGGCTTTCAAGAAATCAGCATTGCCGAGTTGCGGATTGCCAATATCAGGGACACCGCGGCGCAACTCAGCTGCGCCCGTCAGATAATAACTGCGCCAGGCGCCGCTTTCGGCCTGGAAGCCAAGCTGTTCATAGGTGGCAGAAAGCCAGTCGCGGGCTTCCTGATTTTCGGGTTCGGCGAAGACGAGATGATTGAACACTTCTGCCGCCCAGCGATAATCACCGCTGGCAAAAGCTTGCTGGCCAATTTCCAAAACGGCTGCGGCGCCACCCATGGCCTCGACATAGCGCGGCGCTGTGGTTTCATGCGGCAAGCGATGATAGTCGGCCGGAACGCCGCCCCACCATCCGAAATAATGCTGATAGACCGCTTTGGCATTGTGATTCAGCGTGCCGTAATAGCCGCGCGTGGTGAAATCACCGGCCTGAAAGTCCGGCTCTTCCACCGCTTCGGCCGCTTCGATCATGGTCGCGCCGGCATTGGCATTGCGCAGTGTCTGGTCATGCACATAGCGATAAATGTCGCGCTGGCTGCGCAGGAAGTCGGCGACGTTTTCCTGACCCCAGGTCGGCCAGTGATGCGAGGCAAAGACGACATCGCTCTGCGCGCCATATTCGGCCAGGACATAATCAATCGCCCGGCTCCATTTCAGTGCATCGCGGACTTTTGCCCCGCGCGGCGTCAACACATTGTGGAAGGTCGCGGTGGCGACTTCAGCGGTGCAGAGCGCTCTTTTCTCAGGCAGATAGAACATGAATTCTGCAGGTGCCTCGGTGCCTGCGGCGTCAATGAACTCAAAGGTGACGCCATCGATCACACGGACCGTGCCGCGGCCTTCAATTTCTTCGGTTGGCAAGATCAGGCTGATCGTGCCATTTGGCAGACCTGGACCGAGGCCGGAACCGACGTGCGCGGTCGTGGAGCGCGGCAGCGTATTGCCAAACATCAGCGTCGCGCGGCGGCTCATCTGATTGCCCGCAATCAGGTTTTCCGACACCGCACTTTCAGAGAACCCGATCGGCGCCAGGACGGGCACGCCAGCGGCCACATCTTCGTCCGAGATGACGCCGCGCGCGCCGCCAAAATGGTCAGCATGAGAGTGGGTATAAAGGACCCCCGTCACGGGTCGCTCGCCGAGCGTATCATTGACGAGCTTCAATGACGCGGCTGCTGTCTCTGTCGCGGTCAACGGGTCGACAATGATCCAGCCAGTATCGCCTTCAATCACGCTCATCACGGACAGATCGTATCCGCGCACTTGGTAAATTCCGTCTGTCACCTGGAACAGACCGTGATGCGCCGCCAATTGCGATTGCCGCCATAGGGACGGGTTTACCGTTTCTGGTGCGTCCGCGTCGAGGAATCCAAATTGCGGAATGGCCCAGACGACCTCGCCGTCAGCGTTCAGAATGGCCTCGTCTTCTATAAAGGCGAGGCGGTCGCGCCGGGCATCTTCGCCGTCCGAGCCTTGCGCCAGATCGAGGCGCGCCGCGAGCGCGGCATTGGCTTGTTTGGTGGCCTCGGTCGCGGTGCCGAGGGCGGGCAAGCCGGCTTCAATCGCCGCCGCAGACGGATCGGGGGTCTCCGCAATTTCAGTTGTCTGGCTACATCCAGCCACGAGCGCGGCGCTTAAACCGGCCATCCAAAAGCGCATGAATTCCTCCCAAGCTTTTTCTCAGGAGTGAGGCATTTCTTTGCGAACAACAAGATCGCGCTGGGGAAGCTTGTCTAATCGAAGACGTTCAAGCCGCGTGAGAGGCGTTCGCACAAAAGCCACTCGGAGGCTTCGCCCGGGACATTTGACTTGGCCATGCGCCAAGCGCCGCACAAGCCATATTCGGACAGACGGGTGCACGCCCATTGATATCCGTCAGCGCAAGAGTCTTGCAGCAGGTTCGCCGCCTGAATACGGTCGCGGCCACCGCCAAGCCCTGCATACATCATATTGCCAAGGCCAGCGCAGCCGCCGGGATCATCGAGATCGCAGGCTTGGGTATAGAGGGCGCGCGCATAATCGAGATCGACATCACGCTCTTCGCCTTTCTGGGAAATGTAAGCTTGCTGGATACACGCGCCGGCATGATCGCCGTCAAAACAGGCGGCGTCATAATGCGTGCGGGCGACGGCATAATCCTGTTCTGTCGCAAGGCCGCGGCGATACATGTCTGCCAATGCGAAACAGTTGCGGGCCCATTGATCGCGTGGCAGCGCGCGATCGGTGCACAGCTTCTCATGGATCGCGAACGCCTCTTCCATGCGCGATTCCGCGCGCTGCAGGTCGATGCCATCGCTGGGCCGAATGATGTCGCGCCCGGCCACGCCTTGTGTCAGACGGGAAGCGTCGCGCATCGCGCGTTCGGCGAAATATTCCTCAGCCGTCTTCGGCGTTGGCTTGGGTTTCCCAAATTGAGCGAACGATGAAGTCGCAAACACAAGGGCAAGTGTCAGCAAGGCCAGAGTTCGAAATAGCATCTATTGGCTCCACGAAGGGTTTCGGTGTGTAATATTATAGCTAGGAATTTGGCGCTTTTCTGTCGAGTCTTGCCAGACAGTGTTTCGACTGCCACCGTGACCAAAAATCGGAGGATATGAATGTCGGCAGAAAATCAACGCCCGATCGGATCAGGCTTTGGCGCCAAAACCCCTGCGGCGGATGTGGTCCAAGGCATGGACCTGTCTGGCAAGAATGTGATTGTCACAGGCGGCTATAGCGGCATTGGCCTCGAAGAGGTTCGAGCGCTGGCAGGTGTGGGCGCAAAAGTCACCGTGCCAGCGCGTCGTCCAGACGCCGCCAAAGAGGCGCTTGGCGACGTCTCTGGTGACATTGAAATCGCGACCATGGATCTGGCGGACATAAGCTCGGTGCGGACGTTCGCGAATGATTACGTTTCGACCGGGCGGTCGCTGGATATTCTGATCAACAATGCCGGCATTATGGCATGCCCGCTGGATCGGGTCGGGCCGGGCTGGGAACGGCAATTCGGGGTCAATCATCTCGGCCATATGGCGCTGGCGCAAGGGCTTTTGCCGGCGCTTCAAAAGGCCGAGAAATCGCGCCTGGTGGCGCTGTCTTCGACGGCGCATATTCGCGGCGACGTGAATTGGGATGATCCG
Source organism: Pseudomonadota bacterium (assembly GCA_039818185.1). Taxonomy (GTDB): domain Bacteria; phylum Pseudomonadota; class Alphaproteobacteria; order Caulobacterales; family Hyphomonadaceae; genus Henriciella. Next base: position 283,927 of record JBCBUI010000004.1, on the reverse strand, counting down.
AATTACGAGACCAGCGAATATGACAAATGGGATGCGTATGCGCAGGCCAAGTCGGCAAATGCTCTGTTCGCGCTGGGCGCGGATCGGCGTTGGGATCAATATGGCGTGACCGCATTCGGGGTGCACCCTGGCGGCATCTTCACGCCGCTACAGCGCCATCTGACCGTTGAGGAAATGTCCGCCATGGGCTGGATGAATCCCGATGGCACGATCCCTGACATGATCAAGGCCATGTTCAAATCGCCGGAACAAGGCGCGTCCACAGCGACCTGGGCCGCGACCTCACCGCAACTTGATGGCCGCGGCGGCGAATATTGCGAAGATTGCGACATTGCCCAACTTGCAGGGCCGGACAGCCAGCGCTGGGAGCATGCGCGCGAATGGATTTGCGATGAAGCGAAAGCCGATCGCCTATGGGAAATGAGTGAGAAAATGCTCGCATCCGCCTAATGCTCAACTTTTTGGTTGAATAATATGAGGGGTCATGTATATTCATCCGTATGGTTGAATATAATGAGATCTTGAATCAGACCTTCCGGGCGCTCGCCGATCCAACGCGGCGGGCGATGCTGGAATCGCTCCGCACAGGCCCGAAGACGATTGGTGCCTTGGCCGAACCGCTCGACATCACCTTCGCTGCCACGTCAAAACATCTCGGCATTCTCGAACAAGCCGACTTGATCCGCCGCGAGAAGAGCGGCCGCGAGCGCATTTGCCATTTACAACCTGGCCATTTGCAACGGGCGCAAGCCTGGCTGGAAACACATGCCGCGTTCTGGGCTTCGGCCCTCGACGCTTTGGAAACCGCCCTGAAAGAAGAGGAAGATGATCATGGGTGATCACGTGACCTATCCACAGCCCACTGTTTTGGAAGTTTTTCGCGATTTGCCGGGGCCGATCGATCGGGTCTGGGACTATTTGACCAAATCGGACTTGCGCCAGAAATGGCTGTGCGCAGGAGAGGTCTCTCCCGAAATCGGCGGGACAATTGTGTTCGCATTCGACCATTCACGCCTGTCCAAGCATCCCACACCAGAAACGCATCAAGACAGCGGCGACCAGAATATGACCGGCATTGTCCGGGTCTATGATCCGCCGCATCATCTTGCCTTTTCCTGGCCCTCCGCAGAAGCAGAAGCCCCCACCGAAGTGGTCATTCGACTGACCGAAACAGAGCAGGGCGTGCGCTTGCACTTGCGGCATGAGAAACTGCTGACAGACGCCTATAAATCCGGCGCCTCCGCGGGTTGGCACACGCATCTTGATATCCTTGACGATCTGCTCAATGGACGAGAAGGACGCGATTTCTGGGAGCATTTCTTGCGGTTGGAAAAGGCCTACCAGCGACGATTGGCGGAGGCCGAATGAGCGCGGGATATTCGGGCAAGCCGCTTTACCAAAAGCTTGGCCTCAAGCCTGGCTTTCGGTGTCTGACCATTCGGCCACCGGATCATTATTCGGAACTGGTGCAAGGCACAGAGGGCGTGCGTTTCTTTACCCGCGCGACGCCGGTCGATGTGGTGCATGTTTTCTGCCGCCGCCGCAAAGAGGTCGCGCCGCTGTTTGAACGCGCCCTGGACAGCGTGGTCGAAGGCGGGATGATTTGGGTGTCCTGGCCAAAAAAGTCATCGCCGCTCTATCGCGATCTGACGGAACAAGATTTTCGAGATCATATCCTGCCGCTCGGCTGGGTCGATGTGAAAGTCTGCGCGGTGGATACGGATTGGTCTGGGTTGAAATTCTTGCGGCGGCGGGGGTGACCGGGGGGATGACAAACGCACTTATACGCAGACGCCCGCGTAAGCTGGGGTCTACGGACAGAAGTCTGCCCCTAAGATCGCGGGCCGTTCTGGTCCCTGGACCCCAGCTTACGCTGGCGTCGGCGGATTGAGAGTGCACTCCTTTCCCTCTTTCCGATCTGCCAGCGAAAGCTGGCACCTATGGCGGCTGGCTGATGCCCTCGTCCGCCATGGGTCCTGACTTGCGTCAGGAATTCGGTCCTGTTTAGCCTCACCCGGAGCACAGTCTCCGGGCGCAAGATGCACTCAGAGCCGCCAGTCCGCCATTTCAACCTGCCCCCCAACGCTTGACCAATCCGCTGGCCGAGCGCAGGGAGAGGCCATGTCAGAGACGCCAAACACCCCTTCATCGGACCCCCGTCGCCCGAAATTCGGCCTGTGGCTTGGACTCGGCGCGTTGGCACTCGTTTTGGCGCTGTTTCTGTTCGGTCGCTATACGGAATTTCTCGACCTGCAAGCGCTCGAACGCGCGATTGCGACTTTTGCGGAGGGCCCCTGGGGCGTGCCGGCGCTGATCATGACCTTTTGCGCTTGCGCCTTTATCGGCGTGCCGCAATTTCTGCTGATCGGCATCGCGGTTTATGCCTTCGGGCCGCTCTGGGGGGCGGTTTGGTCCTGGCTGGCGACGCTCTGCTCCGGAACGATCACGTTCTGGATCGGGCGCTTCTTCGGCGATGGCGTTGTCTCGCGGTTGGGCGAAGGGCGGCTCAAGAGATTTACGGATTTTGTCGCGCGGAATGCCTTTGCCGCCAGCGCAATCGTGCGCAATGTGCCGACCGGCCCGTTCTTGATGGTGAACATGATTTTCGGCGCCATTCGCGCCAAATTCTTCCACTATCTCGGCGGTATGGCGCTCGGTGTCATTCCCAAGATCGCGCTCGTCGCCTTTGGCTTACAGGCCATACAGGCGGCGCTTGAGGGCAATATCTGGCTCGCAGCCGGAGCCGCCGCCGCCGCGCTCGCCGTATTTCTCGGTGGCTTCCTCTATGTGCGGCATCGTCGCCGCAAAGGGGAAAATATTGCGCTCAACGCAGAATAGGCTGTTGACACTGCTGGCCCATCGCCGCATTGCAGTGGGCATGCGCAAGAATTTGCCTCTTCAGAGCCTACTCCTCCTTATCGGCCCCTGGCCGGTAGTGACGGTGCATTAGCGCCTCCGTCCGCGGCCAGGGGATAGACCTTAAAAAGTTTCTCACATCACCAGGCCAGACAGATGACCGATACGACTGAAATTGTAATTTTTGACACCACCATGCGCGATGGCGAACAATCGCCCGGCGCCTCTATGACGCATAACGAAAAACTGGCGCTTGGCGAGCTGCTCGAGACGATGGGCGTGCATGTCATTGAAGCGGGCTTTCCCGCCGCCTCCGTCGGCGACTTTGAAGCGGTCAGCGAAATCGCCCGGCGCTCCAAATCCGCCACCATTTGCGGCCTGGCGCGCTCAACGCCAGGCGATATTGATCGCTGCGCGGAAGCCGTTCGACATGCTGCCAAGCCGCGCATTCACACCTTCATTTCGACCAGCCCGGTGCACATGAAGCATAAGCTGAAAATGGGCCCGAACGCTGTGCTCGAAGCGGTCGGCCGGTCGGTGGCGCAAGCGCGTAACCTGGTTGGCGATGTCGAATGGAGCCCGGAAGACGCAACCCGCACTGAGTTTGACTTCCTGTGCAAATGTATCGACGCGGCGATCACGTCGGGCGCGACAACGATCAATATTCCGGACACAGTCGGATACTCGCATCCGGAAGAATACGGTAATCTGATCCGCCGCCTGCGCGAGACCATTCCGGACAGCGATAAAGTCATCTGGTCGACCCATTGTCACAATGATCTCGGCTTGGCCGTCGCCAACTCGATTGCTGGCGTCCAGCACGGGGCGCGTCAGGTCGAGTGCACGATCAATGGCCTTGGCGAGCGCGCCGGGAATGCCGCCCTGGAAGAAGTTGTGATGGCATTCAATGTGCGCCGCGATGATCTGCCTTTCACCACCGGACTGGAGACCAGCCGCCTGGCCGCGGCGAGCCATATGGTGAGCCGGATTACGGGCTTCCCGGTCCAGTATAATAAGGCGATTGTCGGTAAGAACGCCTTCGCGCATGAAAGCGGCATCCACCAGGACGGCATGCTGAAAAATGCTGAGACCTATGAAATCATGCGGCCAGAGGATGTTGGCGTGTCCAAGACCAGCCTGGTCATGGGCAAGCATTCCGGGCGTCATGCCTTCCGCGACAAGCTGGAAAGCCTGGGCTATGAGCTCGACAAAGACAGCCTGAACGAAGCCTTCAAGCGGTTCAAAGAGCTGGCGGACAAGAAGAAGCATGTCTTTGATGATGACCTGATCGCTCTGGTGGATGACCAATTGTCCGCCATGGGCGAGCGGATTTCGTTTGAGAAATTGCGGGTCGTGGCCGGCTCTGAAGGGCCGCAAACGGCTGATTTGAGCGTTCTGGTCGATGGCGAAAGCCATTCTGTGACAACTGAAGGTAATGGGCCGGTCGATGCTGTGTTCAATGCCATTCGCAAGATTGTGCCGCATCAGGGCAAGCTCGATCTGTTCCAGGTCAGCGCGGTGACAGGTGGCACAGACGCACAAGCGGATGTCCATGTGCGCCTGAAAGGCGAGGGGATCATGGCGACTGGACGGTCCTCAGATCCGGATACGCTGGTGGCGGCTGCGAAGGCCTATATCCATGCCCTCAACAAACTCGAAGCGCGGCGATTGAAGCGAAAAGCAGCTTAAAAGTTAACAAACGAAGCGTTTGCGTTAAGCGTGTCTCACAATGGCACAAATCGCGGATTCTATAACAAACATTGGGCATTTGCGTAGTGTACGGTCCGTACATATACGATGAGAAATGACTCTTGCTTTAATCAAATCTAAACGGCATTAGGATATAGGGCTGATCATGTAATTAATGCTGCGTGTGACAATTGTGAGAGCGCGCGAAAGAAAAGCGGCGTAGAAAAATGATCGGAAGTCTTCTCGGGGTTCTCTCCACAGACATGGCCATCGACCTAGGGACAGCGAACACGCTCGTCTATGTAAAAGGTCAAGGCATCAAGCTCGATGAACCCTCTGTTGTGGCCTATATGAACCAAGGCGGCCGCAAAATGGTTTATGCGGTCGGCGACGATGCCAAGAAGATGCTCGGCAAGACGCCGCTGAACATGGAAGCCATCCGTCCGATGCGCGACGGCGTGATTGCCGATTTCGAAGTCGCAGAGGAAATGATCAAGCACTTCATTCGGAAAGTGCACAATCGCCGGGCCTTTGTGTCCCCGCTCATCATTATCTGTGTGCCTAGCTCGGCCACGAATGTTGAACGCCGCGCGATTCACCAATCTGCGTTGGCCGCTGGTGCGCGCGAAGTTCACTTGATTGATGAGCCTCTGGCGGCAGCAATCGGTGCTGGTTTGCCGATCGAGGAGCCAGCTGGCTCAATGGTCGTCGATATTGGCGGCGGCACGACTGAGGTAGCGGTTCTGTCGCTGGGAGGGCAGGTCTATTCGCGGTCTGTCCGCGTCGGCGGCGACAAGATGGACGAAGCCATCATGAACTATTTGCGCAAGCATCAGGGCATTCTGGTTGGCGAAATGTCTGCTGAGCGCATCAAGAAACAGATCGGCACCGCCATGGCGCCTGAGAATGGCGACGGCATGACCGTAACTGTTCGCGGCCGCGCCACAGGGGATGGGGTTCCGAATGAAGTTGAAATCAACGAGAAAATGATGGCGGAAGCGCTCGAAGACCCGGTCAACGAGATTGTCGAAGCGGTCCGCATCGCGCTTGAAGCGATGCCACCTGAACTCTCGGCAGACATTGTCGATCGCGGCATTGTTCTGACCGGCGGCGGCGCCTTGTTGCGCAATCTCGACGTGGTTTTGCGGGAACAAGCCCGTTTGCCCGTGATGATCGCCGAAGACCCATTGAAATGTGTTGCGAACGGGTGTGGATTCGTCCTCGAGAACCTCTCGCGCATGAAGAATGTCCTGTCGCCAGAAGTTTGACACGATTACGGGGTATGCCCCCGAGGTCGAATAGGGAAGGAATACGCCCATGCCACGCTCCAGCGGCAAGGGATATAGGCAGCGACCGCTCCGTCGGTATGGATTTTTTATTGCCATCGCGGGGCTGCTGGCGCTGTTGCTCCTACAAACCTCTCCGCGTCTGAGTGAAGGCGTTGAACCGATCCGCACGGCAGCGTCGGATCAGCTGTTTCACGTCACCCGACCGAGCCTGATCGACCGGATCAGCGGGGCCTCAGCCAGAGAACGTCGCATTCTGGAACTGGAAGCCCGCGTGCGCGAACTGGCGCAATATAAGGCGCTGGCCCTGACCATGGCCGAACGTCTGGAAGTCTATGAAGAGATCCTCAATATGCAGGGTGAGCCGGGTGGCGCAGAAGTCACGGCGCGGATCATGGCTGAAACAGATGGCCCATTTGCTGAAGCGCTGCTCGCCAATGCTGGCGCCACCAATGGTGTCCAAGAGGGCTATTATGCTGAGAATGATCGCGGGCTGGTTGGCCGTGTGGTGCAAGTCGGCAATCGGTCATCGCGCATTCTGAAAGTCACAGATTTTAACAGCCGCGTTCCAGTGATGGGTGAATCCAGCGGCTTGCGCGCGATTATGTTTGGCGGTCGCGATGCATCGGGTCGCCTGATTGATCTGCCGGAACAAGGTCAGTTTCTGCCGAATGAGCGCATTCTGACCTCTGGCGAAGGCGGCATGTTCCCGCGCGGTGTTGTGGTCGGCCATGTCCGCGGCGAGACCGACGAAGAAGTGCGCGTGGAACTGTCAATGTTGTCGGGTCAACTTAGCTATGTTCGCTTAAAGCCAACCATCACAATTTCCCCGCCTGAAGACTTCCCGATCGAGACGGAGGTGGCTGAGCTTGGTGAGGATGACGAGTCGTGAATGGCTTAAGCGCAATTCCCGATTGGTTTGCCCTGCGTTGGGAGAATGCCCGTCCGCGCTCGCGTCTGGTGATTGGCGCTCTGGTCGTGGCGCTGATCGGCCTGGTCGGGCTGACGCCTAAATCTTTCTTCGGTGTGCCGCTAGCCTGGCCTTATGTCGGGTTGATCGCGGCCGTTGGTTGGGGGCGGTCTGGGCTCGGGTTCGGACCTATGGTGTTTTTGCTCTTTTTCGGCTTTGCTCAAGACGCGTCGCAAGCGCCATGGGGCAGTCATGGTCTGGCCAATCTGTTGACCTACGGCTTTTCTGCCATGGTGACACAAATGGCGGACACTGAACGCACGCCGTTGCTGAGTTTTGCTCTCCCGGTTGTAACTTTGTTTTTTGGCATCACGCTCGTATGGCTGACCGCCAGTATCTCATCGGGGCATTTGGTACGGATCACACCCATGCTGACAGCGTATTTTGCGACCTTGGTCGTGCACATGCTGATTTCGCCATTATTTGATCTGCGCGCGCGGCGCGCGGGCGGCGGGGTGAGCGCATGAGCGGCAATCGTCCTGTCGATAATCTGTTCAACCGTCGCGCCGTCATCGCGGCGGGTGGCGGCGCAGCGCTGTTTGGCGGCCTGATTACGCGCCTGTTCCAGCTGCAAATCATGGAACATGAACGGTTCGAAGTGGCGGCGGCTGAGAATGGCGTGCGTCTGGATCTGGCCCCGCCGCAGCGCGGCCGCATCCTCGATCGCTTTGGCCGCGCACTGGCGGCGCACCGTCAAGCAGGACGTGTGTCGATTGTTCGTGAACAGGCTGATGATCTGGCGCGTTTGCTATCGCGGCTCTCTGATCAGATTGAAATCTCGCCAGAACGCCAGGCCCGCCTCATACGCGATGCCCGCCGGCAGGCGAGTTTCCAACCCGTCACAGTTCGCAGCGAATTGTCTTATGAAGATTTTTCACGTCTCGCGGTCTTGGCCCCCAGCATGCCCGGTCTGCAAGTGGAGATGGCGGCGACGCGTTCATATCCACGCGGCCGTGATTTTGCGCATGTGCTGGGCTATGTCGCCAAAGCCAGTGAAACCGATCTGGAACGGCTGAGTGAAGGCGCCAATACACAAGAACGCGCGGCGATACGGCGGCTGTTCAAACACCCGGATATGCGCACAGGACGTTCTGGCGTGGAGCGTTTTGCCGAAGAATGGCTGCGCGGGGAAGCTGGGTTCCGAAAACTGGAAACCAATGCCGCGGGCCGGATCATTCGCGAATTTGACGATCCCAACCTTGCGCCGAAACCTGGCAAGGACCTGTATCTGACCGTCGATGCGGAATTGCAGAAATTTGCCATCGACCGATTTGGCGAAGAGAGCGGCGCCGCGGTCGTGATGGATGTGGAAACCGGCGACATTCTCGCTTTTGTTTCAACGCCAGCCTTCGATCCGAATGATTTCGTGAATGGTATTTCGTCGGCGGATTATGCCGTTCTGCGCGATGATGTGGAATATTCGCCACTTTATCACAAGGCCTACGACGGCACATATCCGCCGGGCTCGACCTTCAAGATGGTCGTCGCAGCGGCGGCGCTCGAGGCAGGCGTGATTGATCCGAAGGAGCGCGTTTACTGCCCGGGCCATTATCGCTTCGGCAACAATACCTGGCATTGCTGGAAAAAACGTGGGCACGGCTCGGTGAATATGCACTGGGCCCTGAAAGGGTCCTGCGACACATATTTCTATGAAGTGTCCAAGCGGCTCGGGATTGAACGTCTTGCGGACTTCTCCAAACGGTTCGGCTTCGGTCAGCGTTGGGAGCTCGGCCTGACGGGGGGGCGCAGTGGTGTCGTCCCGAATGATGAATGGAAACGCGCCGCCCGCGGTGAGCCCTGGTATGAAGGCGAGACGCTAAATGTCGGCATCGGCCAGGGTCAGATCTCAACCTCGCCGCTGCAATTGGCTGTCATGACCGCGCGCATTGCCGCGGAAGGCAAGCTGATCACGCCGCGCATCATTGGCGAAGGCCCGCGCCCGGAAGCAGACATTCCGCTCGATGCGCCGATGGATCCCGATTTCATGCGTCGGATGAAAGCCGGCATGTATGGCGTGACCTCCGAAGCGGGCGGTACGGCTTTGCGGTCTGGCGATCTCGGACTTGGCGGACCGCGCCTGGCGGGCAAGACCGGCACCGCGCAAGTGCGTCGGATCTCAGCGCAGGAACGCGCCACGGGAATTCTGAAAGGCGAGGATATTGATCGCCGTTTGCGCGATCATGCGCTTTTCGTAGCCTATGCGCCGCATGATGATCCGAAATATGCGATCTCGGTGATTGTCGAGCATGGCGAAGGCGGGTCGAAAGCCGCCGCCCCGGTTGCGCGCGATATTCTCGCTGAAGCCTTGCGCATCGATTCCCGGCGGTCGCCCACATATACACGCACAGCGTCTGTCAGTGGCGGCACGATGGGCGGCGGAGCCCGCTAGACATGGTTGCGCTGAGTTCCAACTCCCTCGACTTTTCACGAAAGTCATTGCTGACCCAGGTCCGATCCTTGCCATGGGGCTTGATCCTGATGATTTGCGCGATGGCTATGATTGGTGTCGCGATCCTGCATTCGGCGACGTTCACAAACCCGGAAGAAGCGGGCCTGCCCATGCGCCAGGCGACGCGGTTCGGCGTGGCGCTGGTGGTTCTGCTCATGACAGCCCTGGTGCCGATCCGCTGGTGGTTCTGGGCCGCGTGGCCGTGTTATCTCGCGACTTTGGTGCTGCTGGTCCTGGTGGAGTTTTTTGGCACGACGGGCGGCGGCGCCCAGCGCTGGGTGCAGATCGGGCCGATTGGCGTACAGCCATCAGAGTTCATGAAAGTCTCGCTGACGCTGGCGCTGGCGGCTTATTATCACAAACGCTGGAATGATTATTCAGGCGGCTTTTTGATCCATTTGCCGGCTTTGGCCCTGATTGCGATTCCGGCGGCGCTGATTTTTCGCCAACCCGACTTTGGCACGACTTTAGCGCTGTTCGCCTCAGGCGGGATCCTGATCTTCCTGGCCGGCCTCTGGTGGCGCGTGATCACAGCGATCAGCATCGCCGCCGTCGCGAGCATTCCGGCCATCTATTTCTTCGTCTTGCAAGACTATCAGCGCGAGCGGGTCGATACGTATCTCGCGCAGCTGACCGGTGCTTCTGTCAATGTCATGGATGATGGCTATCAGATTGAGCAGGCCAAAATCGCGATTGGGTCGGGCGGCTGGACGGGCAAAGGCTATATGGAAGGCACGCAGTCGCAGCTCGATTATATCCCAGAACAGCATACGGACTTCATTCTGACCGTCCTTGCGGAAGAATTCGGCTTCCTGGTCACCAGCGGCGTCTTGCTTCTTTGGATGTTGATCCTCGGCCTCGGCTTGATGATCGCCTTGCGCGCGGCCAGTCTGTTTGCTCGATTTGCCGCGGCGGGGGCCGTGGCGACGGTTGCCTTCTACATCTTGTTCAATGTCGCTATGGTGCTTGGATTGGTGCCTGTCGTGGGCGTACCGCTGCCGCTTTTGTCTTATGGTGGTACGGTGATGATTACGACGGCGGCCTGTTTCGGCATTGTCGGCGCGGTGCATTTGGGGCGCAATGATCCGCTCAATGCGCGGGCTTAGACGACACGCTTCACCGCGGATTATTCTTGCTTGAAAACCCAGTCCTCGCGTTGATTTTTGCGCTTCGACGGCTAGTGTCGCGGCAAAATCACCTGGGAGAGAGAAAATATGGCAGCGATCGGTCGCAAGACAGATACGTGGGGCTCGCGTTTTGGATTCATTATGGCCGCGGTGGGATCCTCCGTCGGTCTGGGGAATTTCTGGCGCTTCCCGTTTACCGCCGGAGAGAATGGCGGAGGCGCATTCATCGTCATTTACCTGGCTTGTGTGGTCTTGTTCGGACTGCCCGTCCTGATGGCGGAATATGGCATGGGGCGGAAATCCGGCATGTCAGCGATTGAGGGCGTTCACTCGCTTGCGCGCGCGGAGAGCAAAAGCGCCAATTGGGGCTTTGTTGGTTGGGTTGGATCGCTTGCGGCCTTCTTCATCCTGACTTTCTATATGGTCATTTCAGCCTGGGTGATTGCGTTCATTCCACAAGCTTTTTCTGGCACGTTTGACGGGTTCACGGCCGAAACATCCGGCGCGAATTTTGGCGAAACCATCGGCAATCGGGGTATGATCCTGGCCTGCCTCGGTGGCTTTATCGCAGTCAATGTGATCATCCTTGCACGCGGTGTGAAAGGCGGGATCGAACGCGCGGCGACCATTTTGATGCCACTCTTCTTCGTATTGTTGCTTGGCATTGTCGCGTTCGCGCTGACCAATGGCGATGCTGCAAAAACGGCCGCCTTCCTGCTGCAACCTGATTTCAGCAAAGTCACATTCAGCACTTTCCTCGCGGCTGTGGGGCAGGCCTTCTTCTCGATTGGAGTCGGCTCGTGTCTGATGATCACGTATGGCGCTTATCTATCGCGAGAAACCAACATTCCACGCTCGTCAGCGATTGTTGCAGGCGCAGATACGATGGTCGCATTAATCGCTGGTTTTGCGATCTTCCCAATCGTATTCGCTTTCGGTGCGGATCCAGCGGGCGGGCCAAGTCTGTTCTTCGTTTCCCTGCCGATCGCGTTCGGGTCTGAAGCCATGCCAATGGGCAGTCTCATCGGCGGCGCATTCTTCACATTGGCGCTGTTTGCAGCTTTGACATCATCGATTTCCTTGATGGAAGTCGGTGTGTCCTGGCTGGAAGAACGCCAAGGTGTGAATCGTTGGGGCGCTTCACTCGGCGTTGGTTTTGTCTTGTTCATGATCGGCGCAGGCTATGTCTATTCCGCCGACTATATCGATTTTGCCGATATGATCACTGGCACGATCATGCTGCCATTGTGTGGTCTTCTGGTCGCGGTCTTCTCTGGCTGGGTGCTCAGTCGCGACATGCTGACCTCAGAGTTCGGTGAAGGCACAGTCATGAACCTCTGGCGGTTCGCAGTGCGCTGGGTCGTACCGCCCGCGATTGGCATCATCCTGGTTTTCGGTATTCTCGACAAATTCTAGAGACCGATCTCATCCTAACAAAAAACCCCGCCTCAATCCGAGGCGGGGTTTCTTATTTCGTGCGCGTGTCGCTTACTGAATCGGCGACAGCAATTCCGGTGCAGTGACCAGCTGGCGCACACCGTGTGACTTGGTCTCGTTAAAGACATTGCCATCTTCTGCCCACTGATTCAGCGAGTTGATGTCGACCTTGGCGCACATTGGGCGCACGTTCCACGTGACTTGCGCTGGTGAACAGACTTCCTGGGTATAGCTCGGTCCGGTCGTGGAGCCCGGGAAAGTAACAGGTGTGCCTGTATCCGCCGGGATCATGCCGGCCTGATAGAACCCGCCTTTTTCTTCCACGACTGCTGCCATCTGCGTGAAGTCGAGCGCATTGGCATCATTCACGACAAGGAAGGTCTGGGCTTCCACGCGCAGCAATGGATCTGTGCACCCTTCCGGCACGCACGCGCCGAGGCCTTCGCCCGGTGTCGCGTCACAGGTCGTGTGGACCCAGTGGACTTCAATTGTCTGGCCAGGCACGACGCCTTTATAAGCGCCAGGCGCTGGGGCGAGCTCGGCCTCCGTCAGGTCAGCTGTTTCATTACACGCATAGCCGCCATTATCGGTGGCATCAACAAACACGCTGAAGCCAGGACCTTTATGTTCGGCATTGGTGTGCGTGTGGATGTTGCACAGGTTCATGGCGCTGGATGGCGGCGCTTTCGGGAAAGTCACTGTGTTCAAGCCGACGACGCTGGAAATATCGCGCGGTGTTTGCGGCCCCATGTCGAGGCAGAGCGCTGGAGCGGCTTCCTCAACCATTTCCATGGTTTCTTCGACCACCTCTTCGACGGTTTCCTCGACTTCCGACGTCGTGGTTTCGACCGCGTCAGGGGCGTCTGAAATTTCTGTATTTACGCAAGCCGCGATGACGGTGCCTGCCGCAGCAGCCAACAAAACATTCTTCATTGTGTGTCACTCCCAAGTTTGACCCTTGAGAGGTGGGGCGACACACCAATAGGGCGAGTATAAATTTTCTATGGCCTTGATAGGCTGAGACAAATTTAATCTATGGATCCGATCAGCTGCCGCGCAATTGCCGACCGAATTCGCGCGTGGCGCGGATCAGCTTGTCGACGATGCCAGGCTCGAGGCTTGAGTGGCCGGCGGTTGGGACAATATCCAATTGCGCCGCAGGCCAGGCTTTGCTGAGACCCCAGGCGCTCGATAGCGGCGTCACCACATCATACCGCCCGTGAACGATGCGCCCGGGAATTTTCTGTAACTTTTCGCGCGCCTGTTCGAGCAGCCAGCCATCGTTCGGAAAGAAGCCTTTATTGACAAAGAAGTGGCATTCAATACGCGCGAAAGCGTCTGCAAAATCATCTTCTTCAAATCGCTTCGGGCGGCTTGTCGGTCCTTGAATGGTGATGGTCTCGCCTTCCCAACAGGCCCAGGCTTTTGCCGCCGCACGGCGAGCATTGCGATCATCGCCCGTCAGCCGGCGATGAAAGGCGTGTAACAGATCATCGCGCTCGTCCTCCGGAATCGGGGCGACATAGCGATCATAAGAATCCGGGAACAGGCGGCTGGCGCCATCCTGATAGAACCATTTAATCTCGGCTTCGGTCAGCAGAAAGATGCCGCGCAAGATCAGGCCGAGCACATGCTCGGTGTGTGTGACCGCGTAACTCAGCGCCAGGGTCGAACCCCAGGAGCCGCCAAACAGCACCCATTTGTCGACCTTTAAATGCGCCCGCACAGCCTCGATATCTTCGACCAGGGTCCAGGTATCATTCTCGCGTAGTTCTGAATGCGGTGTCGACTTTCCGCAGCCGCGCTGATCCATCAATATGATACGATATACGGTTGGGTCGAAAAACCGTCTCATTTCGGGACTCGAGCCGCCACCTGGTCCGCCATGAATGCCGAGGACAGGGAGTCCATTCGGATTGCCCGATTCTTCCCAATAAATTTCGTGTAGATCGCTGACTCGCAAATAGCCCGAACGGCGCGCTTCTATAGGTGGATAAAGTTTAAGCATTTTTTGCCTTTGTTCACGACCTCTTCACCTATCGGCTGTTAATGTATGAATAAAGGGTATGGACGGCGATTTTCTCATCTGTATGTGATAATACGGGTGAGCGATGATTTCAGGCAGGTGACAGCCTCATGCGTAGTGTACTTTTTTCCGTACTATTGGCGACAGCGTTAAGCGGCTGCGCAACTGTTTCTATGGTTGCGTCCGAAGCCACCGTCGAAACAAGTTTCGCGTCTCAAGAAAGCAGCCTCAGCAAAGTCTCAAATGCCTATACGGAACAAGCCGAACGCAAGCATTGGGTTAAAGCCGATAAGGGCTTGTTCGGTTTCGCGCGCGTTCTGATGGACGGCGCGAGCGATGAGGTCGAAGCCGACGAAGCCAGCTACATCTCACAAGTGAAACGCGAGAGCGAAGTGGCCGCCGAGCAAGCCGATTTCATTCGCTCTGATATTGAAAGCGCTGCCCACGGCCTCGACGTCGCAACCATGGAAGTGGAAAAACTGTTCGAGACCGAGCGTACGGCCAAATCCTTACGGGATGACCTGCTCAGCTATGAGACCGCTCTGGTCACCGCCAAGAAGGCGCGTCGAACCTTTATCACGGTTCTATCTGAGCTCGAGATGGCGGATGCCAATCCAACCACGTATGCTTTGGCGCAGTTTGATGCCAGCATCGACACCGCGCGCGATGCGGCTGACAAATTGGCAAATTATGCTGCTGATCGCCGCAGCGCTGAATCAACGTCCTAGTCGGACCGTTTCATCACATAGCCAGCATTGAGCGGTTGAGCTGCCAGGCATTTTCCATGATTTTTGACAAATGCTCGGTGCGGCTGCGCGTAACGTCTGGGGTCCAGGCGACTTTGTCTTCAATGTCCTGGGTGAGTGCGAACTCTGTCGACTCGCCCGCAAAGTAGAGCGCCTTCTTTTCCATGAAAGACAGATTGTCGGCCTTCTGATTGGTTGATTGCGACAGCAGCGCAAAATTGCCAATCGTGTCGACCAGGTCGCGATGCACCGACTGATTGGGCCAGGCATTCCGCCAGGGCGATTCCTCGGGCAGGTTTTTCGGCAAGACATGTTCGACCGTCGCGCCATCATCCGGACCGAGCGGTACGCCGCCTTCAATCTCGGCATTCATGCGCAGAGCAATCGCGCGCCGCTGTGCGAACGCGCCAAAGCGGCTGCGCAGGCGGTTGGATATCTCGCGCCGCTCTTCACGTGACAAAGCGAGCGGACCGCTATCGGACAGCAGGACGCGGGCATTGTCAGCATTGTCGGCAATTTTCTGGTAGCGGCGCTGACGGCTTCTCTGCTCAGTAATCGCCATCATGGCGCCATAGGCAAAGCGCTCCAGGCTGCGGAAGAATGACAGGGCGATCTCCGGACTGCCATTATGATTGACCAGGAATTTCAACGCGGGCGCGCGCCACAATTGATGATCAATCAGACGCAAGTGATTCAGGCATTCTGTGATCTGAGGTGTCAGGTTTCCAAACTCACATTCTCCGGTTGAGATGGTGACATAAGCGTCGACATAGGCTGGCAATTCCTTGCTGAGAAATTCGCGCGTACCGCCAATCGATCGATTGATCACGGCCTTGCGGAACTCGCTGGCGCCCTTGCGGGTCTTGCGCGCATAGAGTGTGCTGATCTGATTAAGCAGGTCGTCAAAGCCGGAGCCGCTAAGACGGGATTCATGTTCGGACCATTCGCGCGAATACGCGTCAGCTTCTTCAGGGGTCAGATGGGCGTTCTCGAGCAGATCTGTCTTGATGATATCATGCGTGTTCGGCGCCTTGCCGCGCGTGTTGAGCACGCGGAACACATTATAACCGCCGTCCCAGTCTTCCACGACGACTTTGACCAGAAGAATGCGATTCTTGATCGTGTCGGCCAGCTCACGCTGCGCTTCCGGCGACATGTTGCGTACGGTTTTGATGAAGTTCTCGAGATTGCGCGTCATGCGCCTTTGGCTCTCGCTATCGTTCGGCTCGACGTCTTTCTTGAGGGATGCGCCGCGCGATTGAATCGCCTCTCGAAGGTAAGGGCCGTCAATATGATTGAGAGAAATGCGCCAAGTCGGACCGTTCATATCGGTCTCGTCATCCGCAATCATCGTGTGGATCTGATTCTTGCGCTCTTCATCCGTCTCGGTATCGCGCAGGACAGAGAGAAGAATGGTCAACGTCGTCAGCCTTTGCTGACCGTCCACAATCAAAAAGCGACCAGAAGATTCGCGCACCAATACAATCGCGCCGATAAAGTGGCTCTCGCCGCTTTCGCTGGCATCGTGCAAGTCTGAGAGCAGCGCTTGCGCTTCTGAGATCTCCCACGAATAGCTTCTTTGATAAGGCGGCATCGCCATTTCGATGCCATTGCACAAAAGATCAGCCAGAGTACTTTCTTGCGCCCGAAGACCTTGGGTCATGTTCACTCTACTTTCTTTGGTCCCACCAACATGAGCGTGCAGGCTTAGACGTCTAATTCATCGTCTTCAATTGACAGTCTGCGGAAATTCGTTCGGTTTCAGGGCAACGTAGCGAAGAGGTCACACGCGAATGAAATGGGCCAATGTGGTGGTTAATGGAGGCGTACGCGCTGGACTGGTACAGGGCGATGCGATCTGCCTGTCAGAGGCATCGGACGTGCTGTATATCCTGAGCGATTTGAGCGCTGCAGCCGCGCAAGCGCAGTCCGGGCCACGTATTCCTCTGGCTGAGGCTCAATTACGACAACCCATTCTACGCCCGGGCAAGATTCTTGGCATCGGACTGAACTATGCCGCGCATGCCAAGGAGTCGGTCTCCTTCGTCAAGTCGACACCGGCGAGCGTGCAGAAATGGTTCAACAAGCAAAGCACGGCCGCGAACGGGCCTTATGAGCCTGTACACTTGCCGAAGGTGTCAGACCAATTGGATTATGAAGCGGAGCTGGTCGCGATCATTGGCAAGCGCGGGCGGCATGTGCCTGAGAAGCGCGCGCTTGATTTGATTGCGGGCTTCTGCTGCGGCTGCGATGTTTCCGTGCGCGACTGGCAGCGGGCCAGCCAGACCATGATTATGGGCAAGGGGTTCGACACGCATGCGCCATTTGGACCGTATCTGGTCACGCCGGATGAGATTGAAGATTTCGGCGCGATAGAAGTGCGTGGCTATGTGAATGGCGAATTGCGTCAGTCCGGCCACGCGCGGGATATGGTGTTCAGCTTGCCGCAACAAATCGCGCATCTCACGCAAGCTTTCACACTGGAACCAGGCGACGTCATTTTTACAGGCACGCCAGCGGGCGTGGGGGCCGGTTTCGATCCGCCAAAATGGCTGCGGAAAGGGGACCGTGTGCGAGTTGAGATAGACGGGCTCGGCCATATTGAAAATGCGATAGAGCGAGAACCCGGCGAGACTGTTCTTGAATAACGAGTCCGTTTAGGCGGATGAAATGGGTCGCATCATAGGAAAATTTACGATCGCCTTGGCTGTGATGCTCACCGCATGCGGCGGAGCGCCAGCGACGACAGATGGACGCGACGTTTCCGTTCGTCCGGATCAGTTTGCCTTGCTGCCCTGCGATCCGAAAATCACCATTCCTTGCACCTTGGTCGTGGCGGGCGGTAAGCGCATTCTGTTTGGGGCACCCGCTGGCGTCGCCAATTCCCTGTCGCCGGACGATCTCAAACAATTGGATGCGGTCGCCATATTTTCCCTGACTGCTCTTGACTTGCAAGGTCTGGACGAGGTGCGCAATCTGTCCTGGCATGCCGGGCGCAGTGAGCCTTTGCCGGTCATCGGACCGGCAGGAATTGAAGACGTGGTCGCGGCGTTGAACAAAGCCTTTGAGCAAGCCGATGCGCTTCATGTCGTTGAGCATGGCATTCCAGTTGGCGGCTACGACGCGGCCATATTGACCGCTCGAACAGCGGCTCAGGATGCGCGCGTGTTTGATACTGGCGATCTGACCGTCGCGCGGTCGCAAAGCGGCTACCGGATCGATTATCGGTCGAATGACAGAACACAGGTGGTGTGGCTGAAGGTCTGCGATGCGCCAGCAAAAGTCCCTTTGACAGAGGCCAGCGACGCGCGTGTCATTTCAGTAGCATGCGAAGGCGAGGGCACAGACCATGCGTGGCCCATCCGCGTGCCCGTGTTCGTCGAACAATAGATCCTTAAAAAGCGACGGGGTCCCGTTCTTCACGGGACCCCGGTCTCCCCCGAGACGCCCCCATCCGGTCAAACAGTGACCGTGGACCGTGGGTGTGTCGGGATTTGAGCTTTTGGTTAAGAAGCCCTGGCACCGCTGTCAAACCTATAACTGTCAGAAAATTCACCCAGAAATCGAATGTCCTCAGCGGTGTGGCCCTGCTGCCACGCAATTCGCTTGACAGGTGAATTTCGTTACATTAGTTAGAAAACTAATTATTTTTCGGAGACCAGACCATGTTCACGCGGCGCAGTATTTTAATGACGGGTGGGGCGGCCGCCCTGATTGGCGGGATTGGCACGGTCAGCGTCGCGCATGGTCCGGGCCTGGCCAAAGCGCGCGCCCCTTGGCGCGCTGCGGGAGAGAGTTTCGGTGACCCGCGACTGGACGCATTGGCCTATGCCATCCTCGCGCCCAATCCGCACAATCGCCAGCCTTGGAAATTCGATCTGGTCGGCGACGACCGCATCGATATCTATGTCGATCTTGAGCGCCGCTTGCCGCACACGGATCCTTATGATCGTCAGATCACGATCGGGTTTGGCTGCATGATGGAGTTGCTACGCATGGCGGCGGCGGAGCGCGGGTTCGATCTGGACATCGTCCCGTTTCCCGATGGCGAAGCTCAACCTCGCCTGAACGGTAATCGCATGGCGCAAGTGAAGTTCACGCCAAGCGCAGACGTCGATAAAGACCCGCTCTTCGCCGAAGTGCTACAGCGGCGTTCGACAAAAGAACCTTATGATCTTGCGCAACCTGTGGCGGCAAGCATTCTCGACGCCGTGATTGCGGGTGGACAAGGCGGGCTCGATATTGGCGGCACCTTGGATGCAGCGCAGCGGGACCGGATTATCGAACTCGCCTGGGAAGGCTTTATGATCGAGTATGCGACCGATCTCACGCGACGCGAGAGCATCGATCTGATGCGTATCGGCAATCGGGCTGTGGTTGATAATCCGGACGGCATCGATATGGGCGGCTTGCCGATGGGTCTGATGAAAATGACCGGCATCATCACGCCGGAAGGCCTCGATACGCCAGGCAGCATGGCGTTCAAGGAAGGCATCAAAATGTACGAGCCGATCATTCGCTCTGCGCAAGGCTTTGTCTGGGTTAAATCGCAGACCAATACCCGCGCCGACCAATTGCAAGCTGGTCGCGCCTGGGTGCGGATGAATCTGGCGGCGCAACAAGCGGGCCTCTGTATTCATCCGCTCAGCCAGATCCTCCAGGAATTCCCGGAAATGGCAGAACCCTATGAAGCCATTCGCCAAGAACTCGGCGTCGCACCCGGCGGGGCTGTGCAAATGCTCGGACGGGTCGGCTATACGAAATTCCCAGCGCCGAGCCCGCGTTGGCCCCTGGAGAGCAAGCTGATAAGCTCTTGAGCATGAGCGATTCTGATCCTGCGACTGTCATTTTCACGCTGTTCAACGAGATCGGCATCATCAATCAGCTCAGCACCGCGAGATTTGCGCGCGTCCTGGCGCCGGACCTCAACCCGTCCGAATTTGGCGTCTTGAACCACTTTGTCAGGCTTGGAGACGGCAAATCGCCATCTTACCTCGCGAAGGCTTTTCAAGTCACAAAGCCGTCCATGACGGCGATTTTGGGAAAATTGGAACGCAAAGGCTATGTCGAGATTGTTGGCAGTGCCGATGATCGTCGGCGCAAGATTGTCACCATCACCACATCTGGCCGCCAGGCCCGTAATCGCGGGCTGAAAGCCATGGCACCGCTGGCGGCGATCTTGGAAGCGAATCAGGACGTGACGAAACTCGCGAAAATATTGCCCACCTTGCAAGCGTTGCGCGAATTCCTCGATGCCGAAAGAAATGCGGTGGACGGAATAATCTGACGCTTGGCAAAGCAGGCGAATTAACTCTAAAGCTACCAATTCGTTAACGTTTGGTGCGTATCTGTTAAGGATATTGTATCAGCAGGGGCTGGGAATTGATGGTTGCCGTGTATTTCTTGATCTACGCTTTGATCGGCGCAGGGGCAGGCTGGGGCTTGTTTTCCTTTGCAGCGATTGAGCTGCCACTGGCCGTATGCGGCGGTGCGATCATCACAGCATTGATGGGCCAGGTGCACCTTTTTGCCACCCGCGCAAGCGAGACGTCTGACCTGTCAGATCGAATCATTGCGGTCGAAACCACTCAAAAAGACGCCAAAGACCGCATGGATGTCGTCGAAGCCCGGACCACAGCCGTCGAAACCACAGTAAAACAAGAACTTACCGAGCGTCGCGACGCTTTGGTCAGCGAGATGCGGCAGCTTGAAACGCTGATTGAACGCCTGTCACGCAGTTTCGAGACAAAGCTGGCCGATGCTGAAACCACGGGCGAGGTCGCGCCGCAGGAAGATGCTGTGCTACGCCGTGTAAAAGAAGCGCTAGAAGATGGCCGTGTGGACTTGCATTTGCAGCCCATCGTGTCGTTGCCGCAACGCCGTGTGGCCTTTTATGAAGGCTATACGCGCCTGCGCGATGCGGATGGGTCTTTGATCCTGCCAGCCGAGTTTCTCGATGCGGCCCGCCGCGCCAATTTGCTCGGCGTTGTCGACAATATGATGCTTTACCGCTCGGTTGAAGTCGTCCGCCGCTTGGCCGCGCGGGATCGCCGGGTGGGTGTGTTCTGCAACGTCTCGTCGCACTCGCTTGAAGATCCACACTTTTTCCCGTTCTTCCTCAGCCATATGGAGCAGAATCGGGATCTGGCCGGAGCGCTGATCTTTGAGATTCGCGCCAGCCGGTTTGAACATCGTTCGAAACAGATGCGCGAAGCGATGGAGCGTCTGACCGCGCTCGGATTCCGCTTCTCGATCGACCATGCTGAGTCGATCGATATTGACCTGCCGCGCTTACAGGATGCGGGTATCCGGTTCGTCAAATTCAATGGCGGTGATCTGATCGATCAATTGCGCGATCCGTTCGGACCGCGTCCGATCTCATCCGTCGAGCGCGAGATTTCTGGCGAAGAAGTTGCAGCCATCTGCTCGCGCTATGGCGTGACGCTGGTGGCCGAGAAGATCGAAGAAGAAGTCAGCGTGGTCGAAGTGCTCGAATATGGCATCCCTTACGGCCAAGGGCACATTTTCGGCGCCCCGCGGCCGATCAAGTCTTCGCTGATGGAAGAGACTGCACCGCCGGCTGATTTGGTGCGTTTGCTCACCTCGCGCGCGTCTTAGATTGACGTTTCGTCTGACGCGCCATACCTCGCGCTCATGACACACCCTCAATTTCCAGGCGGCCTCGCCGCGATTGCTGATCAGTATGATGCTATTCTGTGTGACGTCTGGGGCGTCATCCATAATGGCCGCTATGCGTTTGACGAGGCGTGCGAAGCGCTGGTCCGGTTTCGCGACCAGGGCGGGGCCGTGTGTCTGATCACCAATGCGCCGGTGCCGAAAGAGCAGGCCATTCGCTATTTCGATCCGCTCGGCGTCCCGCCTGAAGCGTTTGATGATTGCGTCACATCCGGCGACGCCACGCGCGAAGTGCTGAGCCAGCGGTCTGGCGAAGTGTTCTGGCGCATGGGCGCCGATTCCGGCTGGGAGATGGACAAATTCCTGTATGAAGGCCTGGATCTGCAATTCGGCGACTCGCGCAATGCCGACACCGTCCTGTGCATTGGCCTCGAGGATCAGATCAATGACCATCCGGATGATTATCGAGACCGGCTGGCGGAAGCGGCCGATCGCGAGATGGAGATGATCTGCGCCAATCCGGACATTCGTGTGCGCATTGGCGAACAGCTGCATTGGTGTGCTGGCGCTCTGGCGCAAGTGTTTGAAGAAGAAGGCGGCAAAGTCATCTATCCTGGCAAACCGCATGATCCGATTTACGACCTGGCGCTGGCTCGCTTGTCAGATCTCGGCGTTGAGCCCTCTGCGACCCGCATCCTTTGTATTGGCGATAGTCCTGCCACGGACATGAAAGGCGCGCTGCAACGCGGCTATGCTGGCCTCTATGTCGGCACGGGTTTGAAACAGCATGGCGCGAATTTCGAGCAAGAAGTCATAGACTTGCTGGCGGATTATGCCGTAACGGCAAAATGGGCGATGCCGAAACTCGAATGGTGACGAAACCTGAAACACATTGTAACAGGCCGTGAGTGAAAAACGGAGATTGATCCGCAATGACCTATAAAGACGGGTATAAGTACGAAGATCTCGAGATCGGGATGACGCATCAGACCGAGCATGTGATCACGGAAAAAGACATTGAACTGTTCGCTGAAGTGTCAGGCGATCGCAATCCGCTGCATCTGGACGAAGAGTTTGCCAAGAAAACGCAATTCGGACAGCGCATTGCGCATGGCGCGCTCACCGCGAGCTATATTTCCGGCATTCTCGGCAATGATCTGCCTGGGCCAGGCTCGATTTTTGTTGGCTTGAACATGCGGTTCCGTCGCCCGGTTCTGATTGGGTCTCTGGTCATCGTGAAAGTTGAAGTCACCGAAAAGCAAGAGCGGACCAGCCGTGTGACGCTGAAAGTGTCCTGTAATGTCGATGGCAAAGCCGCGATTTCAGGTGAGGCCATTGTCATGGTGCCGAAGCGAGACGCCTAAATGACGGTCATCGCTCATTACAAGCATGTCCCGGAGGCCGCGCGCGGATTCTCCGTTGCTATGGGCAATTTTGATGGCGTCCATGCTGGGCATCGCGCTGTGATTGAAGGTGCGGTCGCCGCTGGCGGCAAACTCGGTGTCGCGACCTTTGAACCGCCGCCACGCCAATTCTTTCGACCAGATGACCCGCCCTTTCGGATCTATCGCCCGACCCGGCGGAATGCCCGTCTTGCAGAGCTCGGGGCAGAGGCTGTGTTCGAGCTGCCTTTTAACGCAGATATGGCGGCAATGACCGATGAAGCCTTCGCGCGGGATGTTTTGAAAGACGGCATTGGTGCCTCTCACGTCACGGTCGGGTTCGATTTCCGCTTTGGACGCGGGCGAATGGGCGATGCCGGACGTCTGGCCTCGCTCGGGCGGGCGCTCGGCTTTGGCGTCACGGTGATCGAAAAGATTGAAGCCCTGGGTGCGAAAGCGTCCTCGACAGCGATCCGTGAGGCCTTGATCGCTGGCGAGCCCGAAAAAGCCGCCGAGATTCTCGGTCATGACTGGATTGTCGATGGCGTGGTCGAACATGGCGAGAAACGGGGACGGACCATCGGATTTCCGACTGCCAATCTGCATCTCGGCGATCTTATTCACCCGCGCCACGGCGTTTATGCGGTGCGGGCGCGTCTGGCTGGGGAAGAGACCTGGCGCGATGGCGTCGCGAATTTCGGCCGTACCCCGACCACCGGTATCCGCGACCCGCTGCTCGAGACCTTTATCTTCGATTTTAACAGCGACATTTATGGCCAGCAGCTGGAAGTCGCGTTGGTGCGTTTCCTGCGGCCAGAGCTGAAATTCGACTCGCTCGACGAGATGGTGGTGCAAATGGACAAGGATGTCGTCGCCGCAAAGCATCATCTGGCGGGATGACAGGCCTTGCGAGCCCTGCTAAGCGGGCGGCATGAAATGGGCAGCAATCATATCCATTATTCGAATTAGCGGCCCGGTCGCCCGCCTGTAATGGCTCGCGGCCGGGAACTTATTGCTTAGCCCTTTCTTCACACGCTGATCCGAAGACGTCCCAATGGCCGATACTGATAAACCGAAAAAACCTGAAAACCCGTACAAGGACACTTTGTTCCTGCCCACGACTGATTTCCCAATGCGCGGCGGCTTGCCGAAAGCGGAGCCGAAATGGATCGAGAAATGGGATGAGATGAAGCTGTATGAGCGCTTCCGGGCCGACGCCAAAGCGCGCGGGGCCGCGCCGTTCATTCTGCATGACGGCCCGCCTTATGCAAATGGACCGATCCATCTCGGCACAGCGATGAACAAGATCATCAAGGACATTATTGTCCGCAATCATCAGATGCGCGGCTTTGATGCCTCTTACTTGCCAGGTTGGGACTGTCACGGCCTGCCGATTGAGTGGAAAGTCGAAGAACAATTCCGGTCCAAAGGCCGGACCAAGGATGACGTCCCGGGTGACGAGTTTCGCCGCGCCTGCCGCGAGTATGCGGCCGAGTGGATCGAGGTCCAAAAAGAAGGCTTCCGCCGCTGCGGTGTCGAAGGCGAGTGGGATGATCCGTATCTGACCATGAATTTTGAGTCTGAAGCCGCGACCGTGCGCGAATTCCTGCGTGTGGCCATGGGCGGACGCCTGGTCCGCGGGGCCAAGCCTGTGATGTGGTCACCGGTGGAACGCACGGCGCTGGCGGAAGCGGAGGTGGAGTATCACGATCGCAAAGTGCCGGTGATCTGGGTGAAGTTTCCTGTTCCGCGCACCGACGCCTCGATTGTCATCTGGACGACGACGCCTTGGACAATCCCGGCCAACCAAGCGGTGAGCTTTAACCCGCAGATCTCTTACGGGGTCTACGAGGTGAATGCCGTCATGACCGAAGAGGAATTGGGGTTTGCTCCTTACGCCAAGGTTGGCGAGAAACTGATCCTTGCTGACGAGCTCGCCGAAAACGTTCGGGATGCAGCCAAGATTAAGGAAATGGAGCGGCTCGATGATATCGATCCGTCAAATTGGAAGTTGCAGCATCCGCTCGCAGAGTTGGATGACTTTTGGGGGATGCCTGTTCCTACCCTGCCTGGTGATCACGTCACAGCGGATGCGGGTACCGGTTTTGTTCATACAGCTCCTGCGCATGGCGAGGACGACTTCGAAGTCTGGATGCGAGAAGTTGTTCGAAACGGCGGTTTTGGGGATTCAGAAAGCCAGATGCTTTTGCGGGACGGAAGCTCGGGGATTAGGGAGATCGTCGACCCAGACGGCTGCTACACGGACGACGTCCCGGAAGCCTTGCGCGGACTCGATATCATCCGCACCTCTGGCAAGAAGCGTGGCCAACCTGGCAAAGCCAATCCGGAAGTCATTCGTCTCCTCGCCGAGAGCGGCAATCTCCTCGCGCGCGGCATGACGGAAATCCGCGATGCGCATTCCTGGCGCTCGAAAGCACCGGTCATTCGCCGCGCGACGCCGCAATGGTTCATCGCCATGGACGTGCCCGGCAAGGACGGCCCACGCCCCTTACGCGAGATGGCGCTGGACGGCATTGAGCAGACCAAATTCGTGCCGCCGACTGGCTACAATCGCCTGAGAGCCATGGTTGCTGACCGCCCGGACTGGCTGATCTCGCGCCAGCGCAATTGGGGTGTGCCGATCACGCTGCTCGTCAATGAGAAAGGCGAGCCGCACACGGCCGCCCTGCCGGAAGCAGACGCGGCCGCGGTGAACGAGAAAATCCTCGCCAAGATCCGCGAAGAGGGCGTTGAAGGCTGGTTCTCAGCGGAGGTCAGCGATTTCCTCGACGACCCGACCGGCTGGGACAAGGTGAATGACGTGCTTGATGTCTGGTTTGATTCCGGCACCACGCATGCGTTCGCCCTTAGAGATCGCGGCATCATCGATGATGAGACGGGCGTCGCAGACGTCTATATGGAAGGCTCGGACCAGCATCGCGGCTGGTTTCAGTCCTCCTTGCTCGAATGCTGCGCCACCCGCGGCATGGCGCCATTCAAACAAGTCGTCACGCATGGCATGATTGTCGATGGCGAAGGCAAGAAGATGTCGAAATCGATCGGCAATACGATCGATCCAGCAGACTTTGCCAAACAGTATGGAATCGAGATCCTGCGCCTGTGGACAGCCAGCGCGGACTATACTGAAGACCTGCGCATCTCGGATGAGATCATCAAAGGCGCGGTCGAGAATTATCGCCGTTTGCGCAACACGATGCGCTATCTGCTCGGCGCGCTGCATGGCTATACCGCAGATGAATCGGTGCTGCCCGTCGAGATGCCAAGCCTGGAGACCTGGGTCCTGCATCGTCTAGCCGAGCTCGATGAGACGGTGCGCAAAGCCTATGATGAGCATGACTTCAAGCGGGTCATGACGGCGCTTCTCAACTTCTGCTCGGTAGACTTGTCGGCCGTCTATTTCGATATTCGAAAGGACAGCCTTTACTGTGACGCGCCGAGCGATGTTCGTCGTCGGTCCGCCCGCACGGTCATGGCCGCGATATTGGAGCGTTTGATGGTCTGGCTGGCGCCGATTATGCCATTCACAACGGAAGAGACCTTCCTGATGAGCGCGTTTGCCGATCGCGCGGACAGTGTTCACTTGCTACAATTCCCGGACACACCGCTCGATTGGAAAGATGCGGATCTTGCAGCCCGCTGGGACAAGATTTTCCGCGTTCGCCGCGTGGTCACGGGTGCGATCGAAGTCGAGCGTCGTGAAAAGCGGATCCGCTCGTCTTTGGAAGCGGCGCCGACCGTGTTCATCGCAGATGCCGATCTGCTGGCCGCCTATGAGGGCGAAGTGGCAGAAGACATTTTCATCACCTCGCAAGCCGAGCTGGTTACGACCGAGGCACCGACTGAAGCGTTCCGTCTGCCGGAAGAAGCCGGTGTCGCTGTCCTGCCGGGGCAGGCGAGCGGCGTGAAATGCGCGCGCAGTTGGAAATATTTCGATCCAGCCACCGCAGATCCGGACTTTCCCGATGTGACACCGCGAGATGCGGCTGCTATCCGGGAAGTCAGAGGTAATTCATGACCCAACGCTTTCGCTATGGCTTGTTTTTCCTGATACCGGTGATCGTGATCCTGGATCAGTTCAGCAAGTATCTGATCCTGAACGAACCGACCTTTAATGCGCTCGGGTGTCTGGATCAGACGCAAAGATGTGGCCGGATCGATGTCTTGCCGTTCTTTGACCTGAACATGGTGTGGAATCGCGGAATCAGCTTCGGGATCGGACAATCCGAAGGGATTATGCGGTGGTTATTGGTGATCCTGACCACAGCCATTGCAATCGGATTTACGGTCTGGCTGATCCGGGCGTCACGCCGGTTTACCGGGATTGCGCTGGCACTGGTGATTGGCGGCGCGTTTGGCAATGTGATTGATCGCGTGCGCTTCGGCGCTGTTGTCGATTTCCTCGACTTTAGCGGCATATTACGGCCATACTTTTTCAATTATGTGTTCAATGTCGCAGATGCCGCGATTTCTGTAGGAGCGGTCTTGCTCTTTGCGGACCAGTTCCTAATGTCGCGACAAGAGAAAGCGGCTGGGGCCGTAACTGAAGATGAGGCGAGGACGCCAAAATGAAAACTGCGCTTTTAGTATCGACTTGTATTGCGGGCATGCTGGTTTCCGGCTGCGCGGCGCTGGGCGGAACGAACAGCCCGGATGAGTTCCGCGTCGTCAAAAAGGCGCCTTTGGTGGTGCCGCCGGAATATAGTTTGCGACCGCCAGAAGCTGGCTCAGGCACGCCATTTGAAGTGGATCCCACGCGCGCCGGCTCAGCATCAGCGTTTGGTGCGGAAATCGGTCAGAATGCGAGCGCATCCGAGCGGGCGCTGGTAGCGGCCGCAGGCGCCAATGCGGTGAGCCCGGTCATTCGCCAACAAGTCGATTGGGAAGAAGCCCGGATTATTCGCAAATCCCAAAGCGTTTCGGACCGTGTCGTCAACTCGGACGGATCCGAACAGGAGGGCGCAGATTCGGCGACCGGTGGCGGCGAAGTTCAAATCGCGCGCGGCAGCGGCGATCGTCTGAAATTACCGGGAACGTAATCCTGCCCACACAAAACTTTAGGGAAGCACGCAGAGGAAACATGAAACATTGGATATCTGGCGGGCTTGCCGCCACGCTATTCGCCTTCGGATCGGCTCTGGCGGATAGCACAGACGAAGCCTGGGCGCCGGAAACCTTCACGCTTGGAAATGGCATGGATGTGGTGGTTCTGCCTGACCATCGCGCGCCGGTCGTAACGCACATGGTCTGGTACAAAGTGGGTGCGGTGGATGAGGATCCCGGCAAGTCCGGCATCGCGCACCTGTTCGAACATGTCATGTTCAAAGAGACCGATGATCTCGAAGACGGCGAGTTTGATTCCACGATTTCACGGCTCGGCGGTCAGCACAATGCGTTTACCAGCTGGGACTATACCGCGTATTATCAGCGCGTCGCCAAACAGCATCTCGGCAAGATGATGGAGCTTGAAGCCGAGCGCATGACCGATCTGATCATTGATGAGGACCCAGAAGGCAGCTTCATCACCGAACGCGATGTCGTCAAAGAAGAGCGGCGCCAGCGGGTCGACAATAATCCTGGCGTGATCTTGCAGGAAAAAGTCCTGGCCGAGTTCTGGAAGGACCATCCTTACGAAATCACGGTCATTGGCCGAATGGATGAAGTCGAAGCCCTGACGCCGCAAGATGGCATTGATTTTTACAAGAAATATTATTCGCCAGAGAATACGATCCTGGTTGTCGCCGGTGATGTCACTGGCGAAGAAGTCCGGGCGCTCGCGGAAGAGCATTATGGCACGATTGAGCCGTCAGGCCTGGTCGATGGCACGCGCAAATGGGCCGATGTTCCGGAACTGACCGAAACACTCGAACTCGAGCATAGCGACCCGAAAGTACGCCAGCCGGTCTGGTATCGCTATTATAATGGCACCAGCCAGAAGCGTGATCGCGATTTCGCACTGGCGCTGGATGTTGGCCTCGATGTCCTCGGCGGCGGCAATACCAGCCTGCTCTATGTCGCCCTGGTGGAAGAACAGAAGCTGGCTGTGAATGTCGGCACATTCGGCTGGACGGGTCTGCATGATAATGGCCCTGCCGTCATCTATGCGACGCCAAGTCCGGGTGTGACAATGGAAGAACTGGAAACTGCGGTCATGGCAGAGCTCACCGCTCTGATCGAAGCCGGGTTTCGTGACGAGGATGTTGTTCGCGTCCGCAATTCCATGGCAGCGTCAGCGATTTATGCGCGGGATAATCAACAAAGCATGGCCAATTTGTTTGGCAGCTGGCTCGCCATTGGCGGCACGGTTGAAGACCTGATGAGCTATGAAGACGATATTCGTGCCGTCACCACAGAACAGGCGCTCAGCGCCGTCCGTCAGGTCTTCGCGCCAGACCGAAACTATATTGAAGCGCAATTGCTGCCAGCAGAAGGAGAGCTGTAATGAAACGGATCTCATACGGATTTGGCGGCAGCCTGGCGCTGCTCGCCCTGGCGGCTTGCGATGCTGCGACGACCACAGATACGACCGACGCCGCCCCGGCGCTGGAGGTTGAGGTGCATGATGGTGAGTTTGCCACCATCCAGCAGTTCACCACGCCTGGCGGCGTTTCGGTTTGGCTGGTCGAGGAACCGTCCATCCCGATCCTGTCCTTGCGCATGGCCTGGACAGCTGGCGAGACCAATGATCCGGAAGGCCTGGAAGGGCTGACCAATGCCATGGTCTATCACATGAATGAAGGCGCCGGAGAGCTTGATGCGCAAGCCTTTTTCAAAGGCATGGAAGAGCTGAATATGAGCTTCTCTTGCGGCGCGTCGAATGAAAGCACGTACTGCAATTCTTCAATGCTGACGGATAATGCGAGCGAGTCCTTTGACATGATCGCGCTGGCCCTGTCGGAGCCACGCTTTGACGATGGTCCTTTTGAGCGTTTCCTGCGCGAGCAGGAAGTCGGATTGCAGACGCGGGAAACCAATCCGCGTTATCTCGCCAATCGCGCGCGTGCGGCGGCAATGTATCCAGATCATCCTTATGCTCGCGAAACCTCGGCGGAGAGCCTGGCGGCGATCACCCAGGACGGCATGCGTGCGCAAAAAGACCTGTTAATGGTCAAAGACGGCATGCTGGTCACCGCGGTGGGGGCGATGTCACCAGAAGAGCTGGCGCCTCTGATCGATCAGGCGGTCGCAGGGCTGCCCGACACCAGCACCCCGACAGAGACAGACGCAGTGACGCTCGCAGCGCCGCTGGCGGCGCCGGTGACGATCGACCTGCCGCAACCGCAAAGCCTGGTCACCTTTGCCGGGCCCGCCATGGAGCGAGAGGACCCAGACTTCTATACGGCGGTCGTGCTCAATTACACGTTCGGCGGCGGCGGCTTTCAAAGCCGGTTGATGCAGGATCTGCGTGTCGAAAAGGGCCTGACTTATGGCGTCTACACCCAAGTCAGCAGTGAAGACAAAATTCAGCTCTGGAGCGGCGGCGGTCAGACCAAGAATGAAAGCGCTGGCGAGTTCATTGCCGGCATCAAAGCGAATATGGAGACAATGGTTGCCGAAGGCATGACGGAAGAAGAGCTTGCTGACGCAAAGGCTTATCTCACCGGTTCATACCCGCTTGGCTTTGACTCCAATGCCAAGATTGCCGGACGCATGATGGGCGTGCGTCTGGACGAGCTGCCTGTCGATTTCTTCGACAAACGCAACGCCATGGTCGATGCAGTCACGTTGGAAGACGTCAATCGCGTGGCGGCTGAATATCTCTCGCCAGACAATTTCACGTTCGTGATTGTCGGCCAGCCTGAAGGCCTGGACGGCTAGTCTTGGCGGGCATTTCAACTCTCAAGAAGGCGCAGGATGGATCCCTGCGCCTTTTTGTTATCATCGTGCCGATGAGCGTTTTTTTGGCCGCCGTGGTGGTCAGTATGCTAAATCGCGATGCATTTTTGAGTTTTGCAACGTCGCTGAATGACTGGATCCTGGCGACCTTCTCGACGCTGATCTCCTGGGCCGTGTTCGGTTTCGTGCTGACCTGTCTGGCTGTGATCGTGTCGCCGCTTGGCAAAGTCACGATTGGCGGGCAGGGCGCCAAGCCGATCCTCAAGCCGTGGAGCTGGTTTTCGATCACGCTGTGCACGACGATTGCGATCGGCATTTTGTTCTGGGCAATGGCAGAGCCGCTCTATCATCTCTACGACCCTGGGGGGGCGGCACGTGGGATTGCGGCTGGCAGCGCCGAGGCGCAACGCTTCAGCATGATCAGCCTATTCATGCATTGGACGATCTCGCCTTACGCGATCTACACAGTGGCGGCGCTGACCTTTGCAATCGCATATCATAATCTCGGCAAGCCATATTCCGTCTCCGGTCCTTTCATCGCTGTGCTCGGACGGCCATTGCCGAAACCTGTCGCGGCCGGTCTGGATGCTGCCATTCTGTGGGCATTGGTCATGGGCATGGCCGCCTCCTTAGGGGCGGGCATGCTGCTGCTCTCTGGCGGGGTTGCGGATATGACCGGATGGAGCAGCGGGCCGCTCTCTCTGGCGCTGGTTGCGCTGGCATTTGCGATCGTTGTGCTGATCAGCTCTTTGACCGGATTGTTGCGCGGCATTCGCGTCTTGTCCGAGCTCAATGCCTGGTTCTTCTTTGGCTTAGTCGCGTTCATCATCGTGTTCGGGCCGGTCCGTGACATGGTCGTGCAAGGCGGCCAAGCGACGCTGGCTTATGTGACCAATTTCGTCGACCGTTCCTTGATGATCGGCAGCGCCAGCGGCGACTCTGAATGGGCGAAGAGCTGGACCACATTCTATTTCGCCAACTGGCTCGCCTGGGCACCTGTCACCGCCATGTTCCTGGGCCGCATCGCCCGGGGCTATAGCGTGCGGGCTTTTGTGCTGGTCAATCTGCTGCTGCCGGCTTTGTTCTCCATGGTCTGGATGAGCGTGTTTGGCGTGTTCGCAATGGAGACAGATCTTAGCCAAGGTGGGGTCTTGAAAGAGACCCTGGACACGGGCGGACCCGAGGCCGTGATGTTTGCAGCGCTCGACTATTTACCGCTCAGCGGTCTTATGATCCCGGTTCTGCTGCTTGTCTCGTTCATTTCCTATGTCACCGCGGCGGACAGCAATACCGAAGCAATCTCGCAAATTTGCAAGACGCACACGCATGAAATGACCGAGCAGGATGAGGCTGAGCCGAGCGCCCCGCGCCTGAAAATCCTCTGGGTCATTCTTTTATGTGTCATGGCGTGGATCATGGTCGCGTTTAGCGGCATTGATGGGGTCCGGATGCTGTCCAATGTTGGCGGCTTGCCGGCTCTGTTTGTGGTGCTGGGATTACAGGTTTGCCTGATCCGGATGATCTCCCAGTCGGACGCGCTTAATCGCGCGCGTGAAGTCTCGGCCTCGTCGTGATAGGGTGCGTTCGTGGAGGACGCATCATGAAACCCATCATTCTTTCAATTGGTCTTGCCCTGTGTGGACTGTCGGCTTGTGAGCACACCGTTCCAGAAGCCACTGAAGCGCCGACGGCGCAGACTTATACGGCGATTGAACAATTTGCCGTCCAGTCAGTCTATGAGGCCCATCCAACGCGGGCGCTGGTCGATAAGATTGAATTTGTGCCATCAGAGTCCGAGCACACGGTCTTGATTGTCGAAATGACCGGTGCACCAGAGTTTCGCAAAATCTATCAATTGCACATTTCGGAGTCCGAACCCGGCATGTTCGAACTCGAGAAGTTGGAAACCCTGCAATAGATTAGGCGTCGATCAGGAGTTTCAACTCGTTGGCAATGCTTTCCAGGTTTTGTCGCATCCCTTTCAGGCCGCCGCCGCGGCCTTGATGGATGACCAGCTGTTTCCAGGGCAGCTCTTCCGGCTCAGGGCTGCGCACGACGAGGTGGCCAGAACGCGGCAAAGCGCTGTTCAGCAGAGCCCCGGATAGATTGAAGCCGGCCTGGTCGTCGAAGGCGCCATTGCGGGCATCCGCTTCGAAATTCGACTGTTCCGATCTCGCTACTGTATTGAACAGGATAGACAGATCAGGGCGTTTTTCGTCGCTGACTTGTTCCTGCATGACTTGATTGAGCAATTTCACGCCGCGCAGCGAATAGGCATCCGGATGCATCGGGGTCAGCACCCGGTCGGCCGCCTCCAGCGCACATCGCGTCAAGA
The DNA here is from genome assembly GCA_039818185.1 of Pseudomonadota bacterium. Lineage (GTDB taxonomy): Bacteria > Pseudomonadota > Alphaproteobacteria > Caulobacterales > Hyphomonadaceae > Henriciella. The sequence goes on along the minus strand of JBCBUI010000004.1, from coordinate 251,134 downwards.
AGGTCGCATTCGGATTGGTGTCGAATACGATCAAATCATACTCGCTGCGAAAATAGTCGATCATGCGCCGAAAGTTCGAACCCACGACAGACAGCGATTGCGGACTCGGGGCGAAGGCATATTTCGAGATTTCAAATTGCCCTGAGATCAGGTCAAAACGGCCGCCAGGCGCATTTTCGCCAGTCAGCAAATCATGGCAAATCACGTCCCGGCTGACTGGTTCGAACGGGTCTGTACTAATGCTTGACCAGTTTTCCGCGGGCGACGCCATATCATAAGCGTGTAATCGCGAGCGTTCGAACAGCGAAATCACAGATTTGTCGCGCGCCGCGCTGGCATCCGCGGTCTCCATATCGAAAAAAGTCTGGGTCAGGTTGTATTGTGGATCCAGGTCGATCAGCAGGGTTCGTCCGCCAATCCGCGCCTGCCAGGTCCCGAAAACCTGGCTGGCGACCGTGGTTTTGCCGACCCCGCCTTTTAGGTTCATGACGGAAATTACCGGACAGCGCCGCTCATATCGCGCTTTCGCGCTAGCGACGAGCCGATCCAGCGCCCCATCATCACTAAGCGAATCCGTCAATTGATCGGCCAGGGCCGCCTTAAATTGCTTTGACAGGCGCGCATTATCAGCGCGGATCGGAAACAGGGTCAGCCCTCGATCCATGGCCCGCTGCAGCTGGGCTTGCACGGCGCGCGACCGGACCGAAGAGGCTGAAACCAGCACTACCATGCCGAACGCATTATCGATAATCTCATTAATCGCATCCGGATCGTGATCCTTGCCGCCGGGCGGTGTGTACCAGGTCGGGATCGCGGCGCGGCGCATGGCTTCATGCACTTGCAACAGCGGATCAATGTCGCGGGGGCCGTGGGCTATAAAAAGCTGAGACATAGAGATCGGGTCCGTCTGGGAGGCTTTTTTATTTCTGCTACCCTGATTATCGCATCCGAGCCACACTTTCCTGTCATATCGTCATCGGAAAGCTTGATTGTGTGACTTTGCCTGTGCATAAAGCGCGACCTTAAGGAGAAAGCCATGACTTGGACGCCAAGCAGCTGGCGCGCACGCCCCGCGAAGCATATTCCGGAAGATTATCCGGATCTCGAGCATTTGAAGGATGTCGAGGCCCGTCTGGCTGAGTTTCCACCACTGGTTTTTGCCGGTGAAGTCCGCACTCTGAAGCAGCGCCTGGCCAGTGTGGCCGCGGGCGAAGCCTTTCTGTTGCAGGGTGGCGATTGCGCCGAAAGCTTCAAAGAGTTCAGTGCCGACAATATTCGCGACACATTGCGGGTGATGCTGCAAATGGCAGTCGTCTTGACTTATGCGGCGTCGAAGCCTGTCGTCAAAGTCGGCCGGTTGGCGGGCCAGTTCGGCAAGCCACGTTCTTCGCCGATCGAGGAAATTGATGGCGTCACGCTGCCCTCCTATCGCGGTGACAATATCAATGGCATGGCCTTCAACGAAGCATCTCGGACGCCTGATCCAGAGCGCTTGATCAAAGCCTATTCGCAATCTGCGTCGACTTTGAACCTGGTTCGGGCCTTCACGCGCGGCGGCTATGCGGATCTCTCCAATGTTCACCAATGGATGCTGGGATTTGTCGATCGGTCGCCACTAGGCGAGCAGTATCGCGCCATGGCGGACAAGATTTCAGACGCGTTGGAATTCATGCGCGCGTGCGGGGTGACCTCTCAAAGCGTGCCGCAAATGGCGCAGGTTGAGGTCTATACCTCTCACGAAGCCCTGTTGCTGGGCTATGAAGAGGCCATGACGCGGATCGATTCGACGTCTGGCGACTGGTACGACACCTCGGCGCATATGCTGTGGATCGGCCATCGTACGCGTCAGGTCGATCATGCTCATGTCGAATTCTGCAAAGGCGTGAAAAACCCGATTGGCATGAAATGCGGCCCAGGCCTGGAAGCAGACGAGCTGCTGCGCATCATCGAAACGCTCAATCCGGACGACGAAGCCGGGCGGATCACGCTGATTTCTCGTTTTGGCGCGGAGGGCGTCGAAGAAGGGCTGGCACCACTGGCACGTGCGGTGAAAGCCAGCGGGCGCACCGTGGTTTGGTCTTGCGACCCGATGCATGGCAACACGCTGAAGACCGCGACAGGCTTCAAGACGCGTCCAGTCGATCGCATCCTGACTGAGGTTCGTAACTTCATTGACGTGATGAATGCCGAGGGCTGTGTCCCGGGCGGTGTGCATTTCGAAATGACCGGCCAGGATGTCACCGAATGTATTGGCGGCGCGCAGGCCATTTCCGAAGAGGACCTGTCATCAAGATATCACACTCATTGTGATCCTCGCCTAAATGGCGAACAAGCTCTTGAACTTGCCTTCCTAATCGCCGAGAAGCTCCTCGAGATTAAGGAATCCTCCCCAATGCCTTCACGCGTAGCCGGATAAGCAGGACTTTTACCATGACCCAGCGGGCATGGCCCGCTTGGGCGCGGGCCTCTGAAATTTTGGACCTCTTGCGGCTGTCAGGGCCGATCGCGATCTCACGCCTGTCGTGGATGCTGATGGGCCTGACAGATGCGATCGTGCTCGGCCAGGTGAAAGGCCAGGAGCATGAGCTGGCTTTCATTCTGAATTCCTGGTTGCCCATCGGCGTTACGCTCGGGTTTGGCATGGGGATTTTGCTTGGCGTGCAAGTTTTGACGTCTGAACTGGTCGGGCGCGGTGAGGAACACTTATCCGGTCGGATCTTCCGGCGTGGCATGGCCTGGGCGCTGGGCTTAGGCGTTCTGGTCACGGCGATCACCTATCTGGTCGCCGCGCCGCTATTCAATTTCCTGTTCGTTGAGATCAATCCGAATGAAGAAATGAGCGCGCTGATGACTCCGACCGAGTTTGCCAGCGAGACCACGCATATCACGCAAATCCTGTCCCTCAGTCTGCTGGGATTCATGATCTCGACGGTTTGCAGCTATTATCTTGAAGCGCTGCGTCGGCCCTTAATCGTGACGATTACGTCTTATCTTGGCGTTGGTGTGAACCTGGTCATCGACCTGGCTTTGGTGCTCGGCTGGTGGGGCATGCCGCAAATGGGCGGCGAAGGCGTCGCTTGGGCCACGGTGGGGTCGCGCTGGGCCATCACGATTGCCTTGATCGGCTTTGCCATTTGGCTCACGCCAGCGCTGAAACCGTCCGAGCCAGGCCCCGGCAATGAAGGTACGCGCCAGATGACCGTTGGCGGCGGCAGCGCGATTTCAAACATCGCTGAATGGGGCGGGTTCAACCTGACTTATGCCATTGCGGCCTTTATCAGCGTCGCTGCGAATGCGGTCTATGGCTATTCGGTGCAGGTCATGGGCTTTTGCTTTATGTTCTTCATGGGCATTGGCACCGCCACCAGCGTCCGCGTTGCTGAGCATTATGGCCGCGGTGATATGCAGGGCGTGAAGGATGCGTCTCGGCTGGGTGTGGTGGCGACAATTGTGCTCGGCCTATTCCTGGGGCTGCTCATCCTCGCCTTCAAAGACAGTGTCGCACTCCTATTGGTGAACGAAGAAGCCCGTATTGATGGCGTCATGCTGGCCCCTGCGATCGCGGCGCTTTTGATCTGGTCCGCCTTGGCAACCACGTTTGATGGCTTGCAAGCGACAGCCTCGATGGCATTGCGCGCGCAAGGCATCGTCTGGGTGCCGTCAGCCATCCATATTGGTTCATTTTTCGTGCTGATGATCCCGCTTTGTTACACCATGGGTGTCACGATGGGCCGTGGTGCACGCGGAATGATGGAAGCGGTGACGATCACGCTTCTGGTCGCCAGCTTGCTACAATGGGGCTTGCTGGAATGGAAAACGGCGCGCCGCGAGAAGCGACACGCCGTTTGGAAAGAATCGCTTGAACAGCGATAGACCTTAGATGTCTTTCAGAGCGGAAGCCGGTCTGAAAGCAGCAGAGGTTTTCTCTTTGATTTGGATCGTTTCACCCGTTGCTGGGTTGCGACCCTCGCGTGCACCGCGTGTTTTCGCAACGAAAGTTCCGAAGCCAGCGATGGCCACTGAGTCACGGCTTTTCACCGCGTCTGCGATTGAATCAAAGACAGCGTCTACGGCGCGTCCGGCTTCAGCCTGAGACATGCCAGCAGAATCTGCCACTGCTTTGGTCAGTTCACCCTTGTTCATTGGGTTCTCCCTTAGTTCAACGGCGAAAGTTGCCGTTGCGGGCATTGTTCATGATTCGATTTGGCCGTGAATCCCGAAAACCCAATAAATACGGGCGATTCAGCCTTATTTTGCCAAAATCCACCCTTCTTCACAGGTAATTTCAGCAATTTCGCGCTCAGAAAGCATGTCAGGCGGCCCGAACGCATCGGCCAATCGGCCCGCCGAATCGAGTGATTCGAGGTGTTCAGAGAGGGTTCTGACCTGCGATTCATCAAGGGTTTCACCCGCTTTGGGCGTGACTTTAACGGTGCTGGGATAGACTTCTGCGAGCACACAGGAGACGCCAGCGAGATCGTCTGGATCGAGCGTTTTGAACCCGGTTTCGAATGGCCAGATACGGGCCCCTTGGATTTCTTGACGCAGAAAATCGACGGTCGGGATGCCGAGCATGGCCTGTGACCCGACCGCGCCAGCGCCGAGCAGCTGCCACACAGATTTCGGGTGCGCCTTGAATTGCGATTTGATCCAGGTCTCGGCTTTACGATGTTCAGGCAATGACCCGGCTGCCGCGAAATTTCCCTTTTTCATGGCCAGCGTGGTGCTTTTGCTGCGTTTCGGCGTGCCCCAAAACGGATGTGGACCCTGCGAGATCGTATAATTCAGACCCGCCGCGATCGCGAAACGTGCATTCGTATTGTCATCCCGCTCTTTCACTTTGTCAGAGAGATGATCATACATCGCCCTCCACGGGGGTTTGCCAGGCGTTATCAGCTTGGCGGCCTTGGCCGTTCCCGCTGGATAGCCGAATGCGAAATCGAATCCCACCAGGACTTTATCTCCGCGCGCGATCAGTTTTTCGATCAGGTCTTTGAGCAGGTGCCGCGCGGCCAGTCGTGTCTTTGGATTGACGCTTGAGAATTGAAATTTGAAACGAGCATCGCGCGCCCGGGTGCCAATCCAGATCGAGTTCGCGCCGGTGGTCGGCTTCGCGGCGGCACTCCAGTCGACAATGATATAGGCGTCAAACAGGCGCGGCATGACCTAAAACGTCACATCGGCCAGCGGCTCAAGGCGCCTGCAAATCGCTTCGGTTTCGGCATGCTCATCGCGCACGCTCACCAAGGCTGCTTCGCGCCGTTCTTTCAGGTCTTCCAGGTCCGCCAACATGGTTTCACGCTGGTCATCGCTGACATAATTCCCGGATTGAAGATCTTTTTCCAGAGTTGCAATGTCTCGGCTATTGTCGATTAGCGCCGTGAGGGGAACCATCTCCGTAAGAAAGTGCTTATGGATCAGCTTGCGCAATTCCATGTCGCGAATCTCGAATAGACGTTCGCGATTGCGTTCATAGATGGCGGCTTCGTTGAGCGCTGTTTGAAACAATCGACGGCTGACATCGCCCCAGCGCTCTCCAATCTCGAGGGAGTTGAAAGCGCGATCTAGCACCAGATCCACCGAGGCCAGAATTTCCCCGAAAAACCGCGCTGCATCGCGCTCGCGGCGCTTTTGGCCGAGCCGGTCCTGGACCAGCTCGGCGACCAAGGCGCCGCCCGTTGCCAATAGCGCGCCGACCACCACTGCCAGAAGCGTGTCGAGATTATCGATATAGTCAAACACGCTATTGCGCATGAGGGTAAGGCTCTGGTTTTATTCGGCTCTTAGCTGAGCTTGACCAGCATCTTGCCTTTATTCTGGCCGGAGAACAGCCCCATAAAGGCATTTGGCGCATTTCCGATACCTTCCATCACGGTCTCTTCGAACTTCATTTGCCCGCCAGTGATCCAGGTGACCATGTCGCGCTGGAAGTCAGGCAGCATGTCCGCATGCGTCGAGACAATGAAGCCGCGGATCTGCAGCTGTTTGCCGACAATCTGAATGACATTGTTCGGGCCCGGACGCGGTTCGGTGTCATTATATTGAGAGATCATGCCGCAAATCGCCATGCGGGCGAATGGCCGCGCGCATTCGATCGCGGCCTGGAAATGATCGCCACCAACATTGTCAAAATAGACATCAATGCCTTTCGGCGCCGCGGCGCGCAGGGCGGCCAGCAAGCCTTCATAGTCGCCCGCAGCGCGGTAATCGATACACTCATCAGCGCCGAGCGATTTGACCAGTCCACACTTCTCAGCGCCGCCGGCAGAGCCAATCACGGTGCAGCCTTTAATCTTGGCGATTTGCACGACAGCGGATCCGACCGCACCCGCCGCGCCAGAAACGAAGACAACATCGCCTTCTTTCAGCTCGGCGACACGCAAGATCCCCGCATAAGCGGTCAGGCCTGGCATGCCGACAATGCCGAGAAAGGCGCTGTCCGGCAGGCCGGTATCACCAGGCAGTTTCTGGGCCATGACCGCTTCCGGCGCCGCCGTCCACGCTTCGCGCCAGCCAGCCATGGACTGGACCAGGTCCCCTTCAGCATAATCCGGGTGATTAGAGGCGGTGACGCGGCCAACCGCGCCGCCTTGCAGCACTTCGCCGATCTGGAAGGGTGGGACATAGCTTTCGCGGTCATACATGCGGCCGCGCATATAAGGGTCGACGGACATCCAGGTGTTGCGCACCTGAATCTCGCCCGCGCCTGGCTCTGGCGCCTCATTCGTGACTTGGCCGAAATCGTCGGCTTGCGGTTCGCCGACAGGGCGTTTGGCGAGAGTCCAGTTTGTAGATGAGATGGCGGGCATAAGCGTGTCCTTCCTGTTGTTTGCCTTGATATGTGGACGCTGCCGCGCCGGAAGCAAAGGGGGGCTTGTAAGAATTCGCAATGCGTTTTGATGGATCTTACAGCTATGTTCAGTTGCGCAGGACTCACGCTAAGTGCGATGGAGCGGAATCAGCGTGGAGTAAATCAATGGCAGGTCTGAAAACCGGACTGGTCGGAGCAGGGGTCTTTGGCGGCTATCATGCCGGCAAGATTGCTGGGTCGGATTTGACTGAATTTGTCGGTGTGTTTGATCCTGACGCAGCACGTTGTGCAGCGCTCGCCGAGAAGCATGGCGTACAAGCTTTCGCATCAGAGGCGGCTTTATTGGCCGCAAGCGACGCTGTTCTGGTCGCCTGTCCCGCCACCTATCATGAGGCGGTTGTCCGCGCGGCTTTGGACGCCAAGTGCCATGTCATGGTCGAGAAGCCGCTGGCTTTGACCGGCGCTGCGGCAGACGCGCTCGCGGACCTGGCGGACCGGAATCAATTGGTCTTGCAAGTCGGGCATCAGGAGCGGTTTGTGCTCGACGCCATGGGTCTGTTTGAGATCCCCGAAACGCCGACGCGGATTGAGGCTTGGCGGATGGGTCCGCCCGCGCCGGATGGCCGCGCCGGCGACGTCTCAGTGATTTGGGATTTGATGACCCATGATCTCGACATGGTCGGCAAATTGATGGGGCCCGCGCTGGCGGTAGAAGCCACTGGACGCCGTGCCCATACAGATCATGTCGATGAATCGACGGCGAAGCTTAGCTTCGCCATTGGCAGCGCCGAGATCACCGCCAGCCGCTGCCACAGCGAACGCGATCGCCGGATGGTTTTGACTTATCCGTCGGGCACGATAGCGATCAATTTTCTGACGCGCGAGATTGAGAACACGACACCGTTCCAGGTCCGCGCCGACGTTTCCGACATGTTGCCGGATCCGCTTGGGGCTGCGGATGTGTCTTTCTTTGCAAGCGCGCGCGGGGAACGTGCTTGCGCCATTCCAGGGCGCGAAGCGGCTCTGGCTGTTCACATGGCCGAACAAGCAGAGCTTTCGGCCCTTCATACAATAGGAGCCTAAGCCATGGCCTATTTCGATCCCTCGACATCGCACCTGATTGAGTTGCCAGAAGATGCACCGATCCAGTTGTTTGACTTGAAGACGCAGCAAGCGTTGATCCGTCCAGCCCTGGAACAGCGCTGGATTGATATTCTCGATCACGGCCGCTTCATCGGTGGACCCGAGGTCACCGAGTGCGAAGAAAAGCTCGCCGCGTTTACCGGCGCCGCGGATGTGGTCGCTGTTGGGTCAGGGACGCAAGCGCTGGTCATGCCGCTGCTGGCCATGGGGATTGCGGAAGGCGATGCCGTTTTCATACCCGGCTTCACATATAACGCGACGGCCAATGCCGTGCTGCTGTCCGGGGGATACCCGGTCATCGTCGATATCGATCCCAAGACGTTCAATATGGACCCCGCCGACCTGGCGCAGAAGATTGATGCCGTGAAAGCCGAAGGGCGCCTGACGCCGCGTGCGATCATGCCAGTCGACTTATATGGCCTGCCTGCTGACTATTCCGCCATTCAAGCCGTGGCGGATGCGCATGGCTTGCGGGTTATTGCTGATGGGGCGCAAGCCTTTGGTGGCAAGGATCAAGGTCGCTGGGTTGGCAATATTGCTGAGATCACAGCGACCAGTTTCTATCCAACCAAGACCTTGGGCGGCTATGGCGATGGCGGCGCTATTCTGTGCCAGGACAAGGATTTTGCGGAACGCATGCGCTCGATCCGCTGGCATGGCACCGGCGATAATCGCAAGGAGTCGATCCGCGTCGGAATCAATGGGCGCTGCGACTCTATTCAGTGTGCCGTCGTGGCTGAGAAACTCGGTCTGTTTGAAGCAGAGCGCGCGCGGCGCATTGCAGCGGCAGCGATCTATAATGAACGTCTCACAGGCGTGGTTGGACTGCAAGAAGCGCTCGAGGGCCAGGAGAATGGCTATGGCCTCTATACGATCCGCGTGCCGAACCGCGCAGCCGTACGCGCGAAACTCTCTGACGCGGGCATTCCAAGCGGGATTTATTACGATATGGCGATCCATCAGATGCCGGCTTTTGCGCATCTGGCAGAGCTGGGCAGCCTGCCTGTTTGTGAAGCCGCAGCCGAAGACTCGTTGAGTTTGCCGATGCACCCGTATCTGTCGGAAACACAAGTACATAAGGTTTGTGATGTGCTGATCGGGGCGCTGCAAAACTAACCGCTCATCCTCGCGCAAACGGGGATGAGCGAGCTAGACCTCGTGCGTCAGCTCAATCCCCTGATTGCGAACATTTCCCACAGCCTTGCCAACCGCCCATGCATGCATGGCGTCGGTTGGAAACGGCTCGAACAGGTCTTCGACATCGCGGTGGGACGTATCGAGCCAACGGTCATAATTAGCCGGGTCAAGAATGACTGGCATGCGCGTGTGCAGCCCGGCCATTAAATCGTTCGGGGTTGTGGTCAGGATGGTGAATGTATCAATCTCAGAGCCATCAATGGTCGCCCGGTCCCACAGACCGGCAAAGCAGAACCAGCGACGGTTCCGCAAACCAATCGCAAATGGGATCTTGCTGCCTTTCGGACCCGTCCACTCATAGAATCCGCTGACCGGGATCAGGCAGCGTTTGTGCCGGAAACTGCCACGAAACGTGTTTGAGGTGGCGACGGTTTCACTGCGGGCATTGAAGGTCGAGAATTTCTTTTCGCTCAGCGGCTTGCGCCACCAACTCGGGACCAGGCCCCACATTGCCGGCGCCATATGGCGGACGCCTTCCGGCACAGCCTCGTCTTCGGTCGCGATGCGGACCACGGGGGCGATTTGGGTTGGCGCGATATTGTATGCAGGTTCTGGTGGCTCGATGCCAGCATATTCGAACAGGTTGAGATAAGAGCTATACTCTTCCCAGCTCACGCCATGACGAAAGAACCGTCCACACATCGTCTTGTCCCTTAGGGTCGGCTAATCGACCCGCACAACCCGATTTGGGTTCATAATGCCGTTCGGGTCAAGCGCCTGTTTGATCGCTTTCATGGCCGTCGTGGCCGCCGGCGAGCGCAGCGTTTCCAGCTCATCCCGTTTGAGCCGACCGACGCCATGTTCTGCGCTGATCGATCCCCCAAAGGCCATCGCCTGGGCGTGAACGATCTCGGTGATGCGGTCGGCTTGATTGCTCAACACACGCGTGGCAGCGTCGGTTGGTTCGCATGCGGAATAGTGTAGATTGCCGTCGCCCACATGTCCGAAAGCGATGATCTCAGCATTGGGCGAGAGCTCCAGGATGGCTTTCTCTGTGACGTCTAGAAAAGCAGGGATTTGTGAAACCGGCACCGCCACATCATGATTAACCGCTGTGCCATAAGCGCGTTTAGACAGCGGGATGCTCTCGCGAATGGTCCAGAAACTCTGCGCTTGCGACAGCGTTTCAGCGATCAAGGCGTCTTCGGCGAGCCCGGCTTCAAATGCGGCCTGGAGCGCGGTTTCCATGACGTCTCGGGCGTGGCTCTCGCGCGCCATCGAGATTTCGCACAAGACGCGCCAAGGCAGATCCGACGGATTAGGATCGCGTACCTCGGGCATTTCTGATCGCACCATATCGATCGCATTGGCTGGGATGATTTCAAAGCTCGTCACGGTGTCGCCGGCATGATCACGCGTCAGCGCCAGCAATTCGACGACTTCTTTCGCGCTTTTGCAACTGATCCAGGCCGTAGCGCGCGCGACTTGCGGGAACAGTTTCAACGTCGCGGCTGTGATGATCCCCAGCGTACCTTCGGCGCCAGCAAATACATGTTTCAAATCGTAGCCGGTATTGTTCTTGCGCAGGCCGGACAGCCCGTTCCAGATCTCGCCGGAGGGCAAGACCACTTCCAGGCCGAGGATCAGGTCGCGCATCATGCCATAGCGCAGCACCGCGACGCCGCCCGCATTGGTCGAAATCAGACCGCCAATCGTGGCGGTGCCTTCTGAACCCAATGAAAGTGGAAACAAGCGTTTGGCATTCTCCGCAGCCGCTTGCGCAACCACTAAAGGCGCGCCGGCTTCGATGACCAGCGAATTGTTGAACGGATCGATCTCGCGCACCTGTTGCATGCGGCGCATCGAGAGTGTGATCTCGCCATGCGGCGTGCCAGCGTCGACCAGGCCGGTATTGCCGCCTTGCGGTGTGATGGCAACACGATGCTTGGCACAGAGCTTGACCAGACCGGCGACCTCTTCGGTTGAGCTGGGCAGGGCTAAGAACGGCGTATGACCGCGATACGTGCCGCGCCAGGGTGTGGCGACGTCTTCCAAGCTTTCGGCGTCCATCCGCCAGCCCTTGTCGCCGAGCAGCTGCTTGGCCTCGGTCAGGAAATCAGCAGGAATGTCCATGCTCGGATCTTACGCCGATTTCGCGGCGCGCGTAAGGCGGTCATTTATCGCTTCTCCGAGACCGGTGTCGGGAACAGGAGCGACGGCGATTTGCGCGCAAGTCTCATCGAGCTGGCGAAGCATGGAAAACAGATTGGCTGCAGCTTCATCGAGACGCCCGTCTGGCGAGAGATTGAGGGTCGCGCCAGGCGTGGCACCAAAACCGAGCAGCGCTTCATCTGGCGCAGCCTTTCGCGCATTCAAGCGCAGTGCGGCTCGCGGTGCGTAATGGCGCAGCAACTGTCCTGGCGATTGTGGGACGTTGGGGTTTAATGCGGGGCGAACCAGGCCTGGCCAAATGGCTTCAATTTGCGCCGGATCTAGACTGCCAGGTCGCAACAGAGCCGGCGTATCGCCGCGCACATCAATAATCGTTGATTCAATCCCGGCGCGACAGGTGCCGCCATCTAGTATCATGTCGACTTTATCAACCATGTCCGCTGCAACATGCGCGGCGGTGGTTGGGCTGATCTGACCACTGGGATTGGCTGATGGTGCGACCAGAGGCGCCCCGAATTCAGTCAAAAGGCTCAACGCAACGGGATGGGCGGGCATGCGCAGCGCGACCGTGTCCAGACCGGCCCGAGCGAGGTCTGACACAGTTCCTGTCTCAGCGACATTGACCACAACCGTCAGCGGACCAGGCCAGAGCTCTTCCACTAAGGCCTTAGCCTCTGGGCGAAACACGCCTTCCCGCATCGCCATTTCTATGCTCGCGACATGCGCGATGAGGGGATTGAAGCTGGGGCGTCCTTTGGCAGCGTAGAGGTGTGCGACGGCTTCGCCATCAGCCGCATTGGCGGCGAGGCCGTAAACGGTTTCTGTCGGCACAGCGACGAGCCCGCCTTGGCGCAATAGGTCCAGGGCGCGGGCAATGCTCTTTGGTGAGCCGTCGAAGATTTTGTCACCCATGCGGCGCTCTTATGAGCCCAGCGGCTAAACCGCAACGCCAAACAGCCGTCCAACCAATGCGGTCAGGGCCATCGCGCCCATGCCCCAGGCCACAATTCGGACGACAGCGCGGGTCGCGGGAGCGCCCCCAGCGCGTGCGGAAAGCACGCCCAACAAAGCGAGTCCAAGGAGTGAAGCGCCTGCAATCGCGTAGCCAACAGACCCTATAGGCGTCACAAGGGCAACGGCAATGGGCAGTGTTGCGCCAGCGGCAAAGCTGACTGCGGAGGAAAACGCGGCTTGAAGTGGGCGCGCTTTCGATAGGTCAGAAATCCCGAGTTCGTCTCGTGCGTGCGCTTCAAGAGCGTCCGTCTGGGTTAATTGACGTGCCACTTGGTGGGCCAGATCAGCGCTGAGGCCTCGGTCGATATAGATTCGCGCCAATTCATCAAGTTCACCATCGGGGTCGTCGATCAAGGCTTTACGCTCGGTTTCGAGATCTGCGCGCTCGGTATCGGATTGCGAGCTGACCGAAACATATTCGCCGGCCGCCATGGACAGCGCACCTGCCACGAGTGCGGCAATCCCGGCGAGCAGGATATCATTGAACGTCGCGGAAGCCGCAGCGACACCAATCATCAGACTTGAGGTTGAGAGAATGCCATCATTGGCGCCGAGCACCGCAGCCCGCAACCAACCAGCACGATGGATGTAATGCAATTCTTCGTGAGCCGATATGACCATAGACGCCTATCCTTTCTAGATCCCGAGCGGGCGCCGAAAAGACTACAATGCGTCGATCGTCTGGACTAGTCCGCGCGCGTCGCCTCGACAGTTACATCTACGGTGACATCTTCGGACACCCAATCTGCATTTGGATCAGAGCTTTGGCCAAGATCGAGCGGCGCGCGTTGAAACACAGCCTGTCCCGTCATCTGCGCTGTACCGCCATTGATTTCCAGCGAGAATGGAAACGCCGCGTCGACGGTCAGTTCTTTCAGGGTGAGCCGCGCGGTTGACGTGTACGTACCCGATCCGGTTTCCGAAATGTCGAGAATTTCGACGCTGGCGGTTGGGAAAGCGGCCGTATTGAACCATTCTGGCGAAGGCAGGCTATCTGCATAAAGTTTCTGAATGGATACAACGCTGTTTGTTGAAACCGTCACCCGAACTTCAGCTTCGCTTGGTGCACTTGGGTCGAACTGGATGGCGGCGTCCCAATTTCCGAACATACCTGAGAACGCATTGCCATCATGGGTGCCAGAAAAGATGATCGAAGAGGCGTCCGGATTGACGGTCCAATTCGGCTCGAACGCGGCATCAGCAGAGACCGGCGCGCCTGATTCACCCAAGACGGAGAGGACTGGCGATGCGCCAGCGACGACAACCAAGATCCCGAGGGCGCTGCCAAAGGCAGTCATGGCCCCGCGACCCGGCGCAGCTGGCTTTTCCGTTTTTCCGAACAGACCGGGCAGCATGCGTTTCAAGACGCCTTCTTCGGCACTCAACTCATGCTTGATCGCGCCAGCCACATGTAGCGCTAATAGGAGCAGAGCGACCCAGGCCAGGCGACCATGGATGAAATTGACAATGCCGCTGGCGCTTTCAGTTTTCAGGCTGTCCACGAAGGGGACGTCTGGCCAGCTAATCACCCCGTACAAGACGGTCGGTACGTCGAGCTTGACGCTGACCGAGCTGTAGAGCCAGCCAGTCAAGGGCAGCAAAATCATCAAGCCATAGAAACCGAGATGAACCAGATGACTGGCCGTTTTCTCCAGCCCGTTCATATCCGCGGGTAAAGATGGCGGCGGGTTCATCACCCGCCAGATGATACGCGCCACCGTCAGCAAGAGGATCGTGATGCCGATCGATTTGTGCATTTGATAGAGGAAATACTGACCCGGCGCTCCGTCTGGGAGGTCGGTCATGTACCAGCCACCAAATATCATTCCGATTATGGCAATCGCGATCAGCCAGTGCAGCGTGATCGCTACACTTGAATATCGCTCCGATGACGCGCTCATTTTTATTCGTCCTGCAGGAATTCGCCTGAGAATTCGACAATCACTTCATCCGAAATGTTCGGAATATAAGCGCCCATGCCGAATGCAGAGCGTTGGACCGTCGTATTCGCCGTGAATCCAATCACGTCACGCTCACCAAACCAAGGTGGGTTGGCGACGCCGCCATAGGACACGTCGAGTGAAACAGGCTTGGTGACGCCGAGCAAAGTCAGGTCGCCCGTGACAATGCCGTCCGACTCGCCAGTGCGTTCGATCGCCGTGGACACAAAGGTGATCTCAGGGAATTCATCTGCGTTCAGCCATTTCGCGTCGCGCGAGACATCTTCATTCCAGCTTTCCCAGCCGGAATCCGGATGGCCGGCTTTGTAATCGCCAGGATAATTGGTTTCTACAGACATCGGGTCGATCGAGAAGGACAGGCTGGACGATTCCGGCGCCTCCGGATCGAACTCCAAACTGCCATCAAATTCTGTGAAGCTGATCCGGTATTGCGAAATGCCGCCATTATGACCGACTTGGACGGTCATGAAGGCATGGTTCTTCTCGAGCGAATATGTGCCCGCCGAAACCTCAGCGATGGCCGGAAAAGTTTGAGTCTCTGCTGCCGTGGTTTCAGCATCAGTCGAGGCCGTCGTATCCGATCCGCCACTACAGGCCGCGAGCGCAATGGCTCCCGCAGAGCTGGCGATCAATGTCTTGAAGTTCATCTTGTTCAGGTCCTTCCGTTTGCTGGCGATCAGACTATTCTTCGGCCTGCAGGAATTCGCCAGAGAATTCCACGACGACGTCGTCAGAGATGATGCCAGCCATTGAGGTATTCCCAAATTCAGAGCGGGTGATTGTTGTTGAGGCAGTGAACCCGATCACATCGCGCTGTCCAAACCAGGGCGGATTCGCGACGCCGCCATAAGACACATCCAGTGTCACAGGCTTGGTAACGCCCAGGAAGGTGAGGTCGCCGGTCACGGTGCCCGCGAACTCTCCCGTCTGCTCAACCGAGGTCGATGTGAAGCTGATGGTCGGGAATTCGCTACCATTCAGGAAGCGCGGGTCGGTTGCCAGTTCGGCTTCCCAATCTACTTTTTTCGCGGCATCCGGGTAATTCGTATTCAGCGCGGTCGGATTGATTGAGACTGAAAGCTGTGAATTGGCGGGCGTTTCGGCGTCAAAGACCAGGTCCGCATCGAAGTCTGTAAAGTTCACTGTATAGCCGGAAATGCCATTATGCTTGACGGTCCAGGTTAGAAAAGCGTGTGTCTTTTCAAGCTCATACAGGCCGGACGCGACGCCTTCTAGCGTTGGGTTGGCGTGGGCGGGAAGGGTGGCGGCCAAAAGACCGGCGGCGATAGCAAGTTTGCGCATGTGAAGCTCCTATGCGTGAATCATCTTTCCTGCGCCAAAACGTAGCGTGGGATTTCTTCTTGGCCAGTCCCGTTATATGACATCAGGCAATATAACTCTTATGCCGGAGCCGCATGATCTATGGCCTATACACCTCCTGTCTCTGACATCGCCTTTGCCCTTTCCCATTTGGCGGGGCTCAGCGATTTCGAAGGCCACGCCGCGTTCGAGTCTTACGAGCCTGACCTGATCGAGCCGATTCTCGATGAGGCTGGAAAGCTGGCGCGGGATGTTCTGGCGCCGCTCAATCAATCGGGGGACAAAGCAGGGGCGGTTCTCACCGATGCAGGCGTGGCCTCAGCCCCCGGCTTTGCGGAAGCTTACAAGACATTCCGGGAAGGCGGCTGGATGGGCCTGTCGGCGCCCGAGCAATGGGGCGGGCAAGGCCTGCCTAAAGTACTCGGGCTGGCGGTGATGGAGATGTTTCACGGCGCCAATATGGCGTTTGCGCTGTGTCCGATGCTCAGCTTTGGCGCGATTGAGGCGCTGCTTGCGCATGGTACAGACGAACAAAAAGCCATGTATCTGCCGAAACTGGTCAGCGCCGAATGGACGGGCACCATGAACCTGACAGAGCCGCAAGCCGGCTCAGATGTCGGGGCATTGAAAACTAAGGCGGTTCCAAACGGCGATGGCTCTTACGCCATCTCTGGACAGAAAATCTACATCACCTGGGGCGACCATGATGTGGCTGATAATATTATACATTTGGTCCTGGCCCGTGTGCCCGATGCACCCGAGGGCTCGCGCGGCGTGTCGCTTTTCATCGTCCCGAAGCGGATTGTGAACCCGGATGGCAGCCTTGGGGATGAGAATGGCGTCAAATGTATCGGGCTTGAAGAGAAAGTCGGCATCCACGCCTCCCCGACTTGTGTCATGGAATATGACAATGCCAAAGGCTGGTTGATTGGCGCCGAGAATAAGGGTCTGGCCTGTATGTTCACGATGATGAACTCAGCCCGCCTGAATGTCGGCCTGGAAGGTGTGGGCGTCGGCGAAGCTGCCTGGCAGACGGCGTTTGAGTATGCGCAAGAGCGCAAACAGGGCAAAGCCGAAGGCGTCTCTGGCGCAGCCCCGATCCTGCATCATGCCGATGTGCGCCGCATGCTGACCACGATGCGCGCCAAAGTCATGGCCGCACGCGCCATCTGCTACGCGACCGGCGTTGCGGCAGACATGGCCGAAGTCGGTGAAACGGAAGACATTCGGGACCAGGCGAAACTGCGCGAAGAATTGCTGACCCCAATTGCCAAAGCCTGGTCGACCGATATGGGCGTCGATGTGGCCAGCCTGGGCGTCCAGGTCCATGGCGGCATGGGCTTTATGAATGAAACCCTCGCTGCGCAGCTGTATCGCGATGCCCGAATTTTGCCGATCTATGAAGGCACGAATGGCATCCAGGCGATTGATCTTGCTGGGCGCAAACTGTCCATGGCGGATGGCGCGGCGATGACGTCGATGCTTGCTGATATTGAGCAGACGGCTCGGGCCGCCCGCGAAACGAATGATCCGAACCTGGTTCAGATTGCGGACCGCCTGATCACCGCCAAGCAGGCGTTGGCGGATGCAACCCACTGGATGACGCGGATGATGAAAGAAGACCGCGATATCGCTCTTGCCGGTGCGACCGCTTATCTTGCGCTAGCAGGTGATGTCATTGGCGGGCACTTCCTGACCAAAGGCGCGGTTGAAGCGCGGGCCGAGGGGGGACCCATGCGCGGACGGATGACCGCGCTGGCGGGCTTTTTCGCAGAAACGTCACTGTCCGCCGCGCCGGGCGCTGTCGCCAGTATCACACAAGGCGGCCAAGCTATGTTGGCTGAAAGCGAAGCGTTGTTCGGCATCGGCTAGGCTTGATATCAGGCGCGGATTGAGCTGCACTCCGGCAGAATCAGAAAGTCAGAGAAACACACTATGTCGCCACGCTCGATCTTTGAGATTGACTTGCCATCGATTGAAACGATGGACGGCGTATCGCGAGCGGAATTTGATCAGACAATTCGTCCGGCCGGACGCCCGGTTATTCTGAAGAATGTCGTCTCGGATTGGCCGTCGGTTCAAGCGGGGCGACAATCCCTGGATACGCTTGGCGATTATATCAAGACACTGGATGTTGGCGCTTCAACGCCCACCTTTATCGCGCGACCGGAGGTCGAAGGACGCTATTTTTATACGCCTGACATGACGCGTTTCACGTTCGATCAACGTGAAGTCCCGCTGCGCGCGACGGTGGATCAATTATTGGCGCAACGCGGGTCAGATGCACCGATCGGCATCTATGCCGGGGCCAGCCCAACCGTGAACACATTGCCGCAATTCGGCGACTTCAACCCGATGCCTTTGCTCGACCGCGACGTGATCCCGAAAGTCTGGATCAGCAATTCCGCGCAGATCGCGCCGCATTTCGATATTTCGGAAAATATTGCCTGTCTCGTGTCCGGCGAAAGACGGTTTGTGATCTTCCCGCCGGAAGAGATCGCCAATCTCTATGTCGGGCCAATCGACTATAATATGGCGGGACAACCGGCCAGCATGGTCAATCTGGATGATATTGATTTTGACCGCTTTCCGAAGTTTCGCGACGCATTGAAGACCGCTCAAATCGCCGTGCTTGAACCCGGTGATGCGGTCTATCTGCCGAGTCTTTGGTGGCACTTTGTTGAGTCGAAAGGGCCGCTCAATGTGCTCGTCAATTATTGGTGGGATGGCCTGGCGCATGGCTCGCCGATGAATGTGCTGGCCCTGGCGCTGCTGGTGTTGCGTGACTTGCCAGCCAATGATCGCGCGGCCTGGGAAACAGTGTTCAAGCATTACGTTTTCGATCAAGGTGCACCGCACGCGATCGATCATATCCCGGCCCAGTTTAAAGGCGTCCTTGGACCGAGCTCACCGGAGCGGGACCAACGCATCAAGACTTTCCTGCGCGCCCAATTGGGAAATGTTCTGCGATAGAATTTGACCGCAACACCAATGCGGGCCACAGAAACTTCAAAGATTAAAAAAGGGGACTCTCATGCGTGAAGTTTTATTGGCCGGATCAATATTGGCCCTTGCGAGCTGCGCGACGAGCGCCGCCAGGGAGGCGCCGAACGCAGAGCCACTGCTCACCCATGCTGTCTTCTTTGATTTGAAAAATGATGATGCCACCTCGATCCAGGCGCTGGTGGATGGCTGTTACCAATATCTCGCGCCGCATGATGGGATTGTCTATTTCTCAGCCGGAGCGCGGCATCTGGATTATCAACGCGAGGTCAATGATCTTGGCTTCGACGTGGCGCTGACCATTGTGTTTGAAAACACCGCAGCGCAGGACGCTTATCAAGTCACGGAACCGCATTTGCAATTCATCGAAGAGTTCAACGAAAACTGGGCCAGCGTGCGTGTGTTTGACAGCCTCGCTCCGGCGGTGTCGGAATAGACGACTAGGCTTGCCAATACTCGATTTTTGCCGCCACGTCGGGCCGCAACCGCTCTTGTGGCGACTCTTTCGCTGTGCCGAGATAGAGATAGCCTGCGATACGTTCATGCGCCACCAGGCCTAAAAGCGTGTTGATGCCGGGACTAAACGCGATCCATTCTGTCAGCCAGCACCCCGCCCATCCACTTGCATTCGCGGTCAGAAGCAGATTGAAGCAGAGCGCCCCGGCCGAGAGTTCTTGTTCCCAGACCGGTGTCTTGTGTGTGATATCCGGCGAAGAGACGACGGCGATGACAATCGGCGCCCGTGTGAAATACCCAGCCGTATCCGCCAACATGGTCTCTGTGGCGTTTGGGTCTTCCTGTTTTTGGATGTCGACAGCGCGCCTGTTGAACGCCTGACGCGCGTCCCCGCGAAACACCAAAAAGCGCCACGGGGCCAATCTTCTGTGATCCGGAACGCGGGCTGCGACCGTAAGAAGGTCATCGAGCTGCTCTTGCGATGGTCCTGGCGCGATCAGACCGCGTTTGCTGGTGGATCGGCGCAAGGCAATCGTATTGCGGGCCTCGACGCTCGGTCGGGTTGCCAGCATCGGGGTGCCAAGTGGCGGCGATTGGGGAAAAAGTCCTGTCATGCCACGGACTTAAACACTCATCCTGGAAATTCCAGAAAGATATTTGAGTGAACAGTGTTTACTTTTTGAACGCGCGTACTATTTCTTCCTGTTCAAAGGGTCCGAAAGATGACTGTCACTGTTTCCTCCCCGGCGGAACGACGCCGAAACAAAATACGCGCTCGCATCCTGTCGGCTGCCGAGCGCGTATTTGCGCGCGAAGGGGCGGAAGGCCTCTCCATTCGCCGTCTGGCCGAGAATATCGATTATTCACCCGCCGCGATTTATAAATATTTCAAATCCAAGGACGAGCTGGTCGATGAGTTGAAAGAGACCTTCTTCGAGCTGATCCTTGAGAATGTGAACCGAATTGCCGACACGTCGACGCCCTTTGCTGAGCGATCGCGTGACTGTGTCGCGACTTATGTTCAAATCGCGACCGACAAGCCGTATCATTATGCGGCGGCCTTTGCGGGAGAGTCTGCGACCCAGGCACCCGTCGATGGCGAGCCAGGCTTTGCGCAATCCAAGAAAGGCCAGGCCTTCATGGTGCTGAGCGGGATGATCGCTGAAGGCGTCGAGATTGGCGCCTTTCGGGCCGATATCGATCCGACCCTGGCGGCCAAATCAATCTGGGCTTCGATGCACGGCCTGGCGATGATGATTGTCCACATTCCGACCTTCCCGGCTTTCAAGGCCGAGCAAGACACAATGACACGAGACGAATTTATACTGTTTCACGCGGATCAAGTGATCCGGGGACTGGAGGTTCACCATGGCTGAACAGGCACACGACTATGAAGCGACGGCGCAAGAGGCTCGCCCAACCTTCTGGAAGGGCTTGATCTTTTTATTGGTCCTCGCTGTGGTGGCAGCGCTTCTCGCTGTCTTCGTCCTGCAAAACCGCTCCGTTGATGGGCCTTTGGTGCCAACAGAGCGACCCGTTCCGATCTCGGTTGAGACCGTGCGCGTGAACCTCGGCTCGACCTTCCGCGTCGAAGAGAAATTTACCGGCATCGTGTCGCCGCGTCGATCCAGCCAGCTCGGCTTCCCAGGGGGCGGGCGTATTGCGTCCATCCGTGCGGATGTCGGCGATCGCGTTGAACTAGGCGACACGCTCGCCGTACTGGATACGCGCAGTCTGCAAGCGCAATTGAAATCAGCCAATGCCGTTGTCGCAGAAGCTGAGGCGTCTCTGGCATTGGCGCAAACCACGGTTGATCGCCAAATTGCGTTGCTGGAAAAAGGCCATGTCTCGAGCCAGCGCGTCGACGAAGCGCGGGCGCAAGCCAATACATCCTATGCTCGCATCGATGCGGCGAAAGCCAATGCCGATGCTTTGCGGGTACAAATTGACCTCGCACGGATCACGGCGCCGTTTGGGGGCACGATCACGGCTCGAATGGCCGATGAGGGCGCGATTGCCAACCCAGGCGCACCGCTCTTCGAACTGGTCGAGAACAACGTACTGGAAGCGCGGATCGGATTAACCGCAGTGCTCGCGGACAGCCTGGAAATTGGTGAGACTTATGATCTCGTTGCCAATCAGGGCACGGTCGCCGCAACGCTGAGATCGATGACCGGCGTGATTGATGCGAACAATCGCACAGTCACGACGCTGTTTGATATTGTTGATCCAAATTCCGTTGCTGCGGGCGCTGTGGTCCGGCTTGGCATGGATCGCGAAATCAATGAATCCGGCTTGTGGCTGCCAGTCTCAGCCTTGACGGAAGCCGAGCGCGGCCTGTGGTCGATTTATGTCGCGCGACGATCTGGTGGTGACTGGGTGGCAGAGCCTGGCATTGTTGAAATCATCCACCAGGACGGCGATCGCATTTATGTGCGCGGCGCAGTGCGCGATGGCGATCGTGTCATCATTGACGGCCTGCAGCGGATCACCCCGGGACAGCCAGTGACCCCTGTTGAGGTAAGCTCTGCCGGCCTGATGCCCGGGAATGGATGAGCGCCATGACGACGCTATTCTATAAGCTGCCACGGCTGACAATTCTGTCCATCATTGTGGTCCTGATCAGTGGCTTCTTTGCCATCCTGACATTGGGCCGCCAAGAAGATCCGACTTTGATTGAGCGGTTCGGCTTTGTCCTGACGACGTTGCCGGGGGCGGATGCCGAACGCATGGAAGCGACGGTCACTGAGCCGATCGAACGCCGCTTGATGGAACTGCCCGAAGTGGCCGAAATTCAGGCCGTGTCGCGCGCCAATACATCGCAAATTTCGATTGAAATTGCGGAAAACCTCAATGCGACACAAGTCGACAATGCCTGGACTCTGATCCGCCAGCAGGTGCAGCTCGCAGAAGCGGACCTCCCGTCTGGCACGACCAAGCCCTTTATCCGACAAGTCTATGTCGGTGCGGCGACGATGACAGTGGCGCTAACCTGGGAAGGCGAAGGCGAGCCGCAGCTTGCAGTTATGTCGCGATTGGCGGAAGGACTCGAAGACCGCTTCAGAAGCCTTGGTGCGACGGAAGAAACCGAGACAATGGGGCTGCCGGAAGAAGAAGTGCGCGTTGTGGCTGATCCGGAAGCCCTGGCGGCGGCAGGTCTTTCGATGAATGATGCCGCGCGCCTGATTGCGGCTGCAGATTCCAAAGCGCCGGCGGGCGCCGTGCGCGGCGATCGCAGCAATGTCGGGCTGGAGGTTGGCGGCGAGTTTGACGGGGTCGCCCGCATCCGCGCCATCCCGCTGAGCCAAAGCCCAGATGGCACCGCCTTGCGCGTCGGAGATCTGGCCGAGGTCGTCAAAGGCATTGAAGACCCACCGACCAAGCTCGCCTTCAGCAATGGCAAGCGCGCGGTCTTCGTGACGGCTTATATTCAATCCAATCAGCGGGTTGATCTCTGGGCTGCTGCAGCGCGGGAAATGGTCGAGGAATTTGCCGTCAGTGTGCCAGCCGACATCTCGGTAACCCCGATTTTCGACCAGAGCGGGTATACCGAATCCAGGTTGAACGGACTGGCCGTCAACCTGCTCATGTCGGCGCTCCTGGTGTTTACCGTCCTATTCTTCGTCATGGGCTGGCGGGCTGCTTTTGTGGTCGGCATGGCCTTGCCGCTGACTGTGGCCTTGGTGCTGACCCTGTTCAAATTTTTCAATTATCCTTTGCACCAGATGTCGGTCACCGGATTGGTGATCTCGCTCGGTCTGTTGATCGACAATGCGATTGTCGTGGTCGATGAATATGAGCAAGAGCGACTGCACGGCCGAACCATTCTTGAGGCCATAGACGAGGCGCTCAAAAAGCTCTTTGGCCCGCTTTTCGCGTCGACTTTGACCACAGTTCTGGCCTTTGCGCCGATTGCCTTCATGCCAGGGGCATCGGGTGAGTTTATCGGCATGATCGGCACGTCTGTGATGCTGTCCGTGATGATGTCCTTCCTGGTTGCGATGACGGTTATTCCGGCGCTTGCCGGCATGTTGGACCGCAAGCCGGTCCCGGGCGAGCGGTCCTGGTTCTGGCGCGATGGTGTGAAGTTCAGCCTGCTGACCGACGGCTATCGCTGGAGCATTGAACGCGTGCTGCGCAATCCGCTGATCGGCGTCATGTTAGGCGTAGTCCCGGTCGCGATTGGCTTCTATCTAGCGAGCACGTTGCCGGGGCAATTTTTCCCGCAAACGGAACGCGATCAATTCCAGATTGATATCTCATTGAACCCAAGCGCGACCATCTATGAGGCCCGCGATATTGTCCTCGAAGTCGATGCTTTCCTGCGCGACCAATACCCTGATATTGAGAGCATGCATTTCGTGGTCGGAGAGCCCGGGCCGCGCGTCTATTATAATAGTATGAATAATACTGAAGGCGTGCCCGGCTATGCCAATGGATTTGTTCAGTTGGCGAATAATGAAACCACGCGCATTCTTGTGACGGACGTCCAGGCGACGCTGCGGCGACAATTTCCGCAAGCGCAAATCCTCGCCTCGCCGTTCGAGCAAGGGCCGCCTGTTCCGGCGCCAATTGCTTTCTCGATCCGCGGCGACAATTTGGATATCCTCAATGACCTCGGTAACCAGGCGCGGCGAGTGCTGGCGCAGACTCCCGGTGTCACGTTCACCAGTGCGCGGCTGCAAGTCGGGGCGCCGATCGTAACCTTGCAGGCGGATGAAACGGCCACGGCGATGTCAGGTGTACGCCTGACTGGACTGGCGAGCGAGATCCGAGCGGAACTCGAAGGCGTCCAGGCCGGCTCCATACTGGAAGGTGTTGAAGAAATTCCGGTGCGTGTGATCGCGCCGGAAGAACGGCGTTCGGAATTGTCGGATCTCAGATCCAAGACCATTAGCAATGCGCGCCCTGGCGGCGGCACACCGCTCTCTGCCTTAGGCGATCTGACACTGTCACCGGAAACGGCGACGATTGTGCGCCTGGATGGCAAGCGCGTGAATGAAGTGTTCGGCTATATCCAGCCTTATGCGCTGCCGGCTGAAATCAATGACGTATTCAAGGCCAAACTCGAAGCTTCAGGGTTCGAATTGCCACCAGGGTATGAATGGATTGAAGGCGGCATTTCCAGTGATGGATCCGATGCGATTACCAGCCTGGCCTCGCTGGCTGTGCCCTTAGTCCTGGTCATGCTGGGTGCGGTCGCGCTGGTGTTCAATTCGTTCCGTATGGCGTTCCTGGTGATGGGTGTCGGCTTCATGGCCATGGGACTGGCGTTTGCCGGCGTCTGGATGTTCAACTTGCCGCTTGGCTTTAATGCCATTCTCGGTGCGCTCGGCCTGCTTGGGATTTCGATCAACGGCACGATCGTCGTGCTTTCGCTTTTGACCAATAATGAAGCGGCGCGAAACGACGACATTATCGCGCAACGCGAAGTCGTTGTTGCCGCGACACGGCATATTGTGGCGACGACGCTGACCACAATGGGCGGTTTTGTTCCGATCATCCTCCAAGGCGACGTGTTTTGGATGCCGCTGGCGACAGGGATTGCAGGCGGCGTCGCCGGATCGGCCATCCTGGCGCTCTATTTCACGCCGTCTGTCTATAGGATCATGACGATGAAGCCCCTGCAGCGCCTGGTTCGAATGGTAACTGGCCGCGGGTGGCAACACCCTGCACGGGTGCCCGCCGAATAGAAAAGCGCCCCGCAGATGGCTCTGCGGGGCGCTTTCGATTTTCAAATGTGCTCAGCTTAGAATTTGGCGCCGAGCTCGACGCCCCAGGTCCGAGGTTCGTTCACGAACCCGGTCAGGTTGTTGAAATCGATGCCGCCTTCAAGCACCAGCTCATCGGTCAGGTTGCGGACGAAAGCAGAGACGCTGACGCCATTATTCCCCTCCCAACCGGCCCGCAGGCCGCCGAGCCAGTAGCCGTCTTCTGTGAACTCAACGCTCTCATACAAGAAGAAGTTGGTTTCGCCTTTGAACGCCCAGTCTGTGAAGACGAACAGCTCACCATCTTGGAATGGGACGCCGTAACGGGCGGTGACGTTCGCGATCCATTCCGGCGCGTTCGGGAAGGAGTTGCCAGAGATGTTAAAGAACGTCGCGCCATTCACGTCGACCACAGGGTCAAGCACGGTACATGAAGCGCCACATCCTGGTGACAGCAACACGTCGTCCTTGATTTCTGTATTGTTGTAAGACAGCCCGCCGGTGACGATGAAATTGTCGGTGACCAGGGCTTCGATGTCGGCCTCGAAGCCATAGCCCTGGCTTTCGTCTGCATTGAACAGCGCAACCGTATTGTCCAGACCGCCGACAATGGTCAGCTGTTGGTCTTCCAGCGTGTACAGGAAGACGTTGGCATTGGCCCGAATGCGGTTGTCATAGAGTTCCGACTTCACCCCGGCCTCGTACGACAGAACCGTTTCGCTATCCGCGCTGGAAATGTCATTGCCAAAGACCAGACGGCCCTGGACTGACGGTCCGCGGAAGCCGCGCGCGATCTTGGCATAATAAGAGACATCGTCTGACTGGCGATAGGTCGCAGACAGATCCCAGCTGACTTGCTCATCGCCAACGACGACGGTGCGTGGCGCTAGGGCGCCAGATCCGAACGGCCCGATCGACCGTCCAGCCGTAAACTCTTTTTCCTCATCTGTGTAACGCAAGCCACCCGCGACGGTGACTTTGTCCGACACGTCATAAGACAGAGACGCGAAGATGCCGGTCGAGTCAGTCGATTGATTCCGTAGCGCTGCACCATTGATCGGCTGACCGGGTGCGAGCGTGTCGTAACTGTTGGAAGAAATGTTCACTTTCTCATCAAAAATGAAGATACCCGCCTGGCCGCGCAACGGGCCGCCATCGTCAAACGCGAGACGCGCTTCATGCGTCGTTTGCAGCAAATCGTCGACAGCGCCAGAGCTCTCAGACGGGAATGGGATGAATCCTGGTCCAAAATTTCCGTCGCCGAGGAACGATGCTCCGAAGCCGCCATCAATGTCACCGCGAGAGAACACGTCGGCTGACTCGATACCATAAACATAAGTCAGGTCGATGGCTTCACTAAACTCGTGATCAATGCGGATCGTGGTGCCGAGCGAGTTTTGAGTCAGGTCATTGCGACCGTCAAAGAACACGGTGTCAAAATCAAAGCTGCTGGACAGGCCGCTAGAGCCTTGATCGATAATATTTGCGCGAAACAATCGGGCGTCACTATCATTCTGACGGCCGTGCACATTCACCAAGATGTCGGTTTTGGGCAGCGGAGACCACAGCGCTTGTGCGCGCCAGGCGGTTTCCTGGAAGCCTTCAAACGCGTCATTCTCCCCGGTGAAGGCATTATCCACAAAGTCGTCGCGCTGTTGGATCAAGCCCGACACACGGAAGGCCAGCTGATCGCTTGGACGGAACCCGACCGCCCCTTCGACTTCTGTCGTATTGTATTTGCCGAACGAGCCGCGAACGTAGCCATTCAAGTCTTCGCCAGGCTTGACGCTGTCAAATTTGATAATGCCGCCGGGTGTGTTGCGACCAAACAGTGTGCCTTGCGGGCCGCGCAGAACTTCAACGCCTTCAACGTCGAAAACCGGAAACCCTTTGAGGATTGGATTCTCATAAGGCACATCATCATAGACCAGCGATACCGGTTGCGACGAGTTTAAGTCAAAATCGGTATTGCCGATGCCGCGAATGTAGAAACGCGGGAAGGCACGACCGAAGGAGCTTTCTGCAATAACGCTGGGCACCCGCGCAGACAGGAAACGAATGTCAGCGCCGCCCGCCTTGATATTGTCGAGCTTGTCGCCCGCCACCGTGGTGATGGAGATCGGCACATCCTGAGCGTCTTGTTCGACGCGTTGCGCGGTTGTGACCACCGGGTCCAGGCGCCGCGCTTCGGCATCGCCCGTTTCTTGCGCCATTGCGGGCGAAGCCGCGAGACCCACAAGGATCAGAGCGGCAGAAGAGAATTTCAGTGACGTTTTGAGAGCCATCTGTCGTCGCTTTCTATTGGGGTAGGGGACGTCTCGACATAAGACGCCTTCGCGACGGAGATATTCGCTGTTAACCAAACGCGACAAGTGTTGAGCGCTTGCAAAACTGTAAAAAAGTTTACACGTCTCGATTCTGTGACATCGTTGCAACCTTTTCGGTCAATTAAAAGGCGCGCCGTAGGTTCGGCGCGCCTCGTTTTTCAGTTTGCTCCGGTATCGGATCAATCCCAGGGATTGAAGCGGGTGCGGGGTTTCAGAATGTCTGAGTCTGATTCGTCAGCCTCTTCTGCTGGGGCACTCGATTCGGTGGCCGCATTGGCGGTGCTGACGGCGGCGGACGCTGTCTCAGCCAGAGATACATTCAAATTGCCTTCAAGCTTTGGCAGCACATCATCCGTCGCGTCGATGATGACTTTCTCGCCGGTTTCGACGCTGCTGGACTGTGGGCCTGGCACACCGCTCGCCTCGGTTTTGGCAGATAAGGCCCCGAGCCCAAATCCAGCGCCAATGCCGCTCAGGCTGTAGCTCTGTTCAACAGGCGCTTCAGGCTCTGGCGTCGCGTCCATGGTTGCCAATTCTGGTTCTGGCTCAACGTCTGAAGGCTCTGCCGCGACAAAAGGCGTGAATGAAGCTGAACCACTGTCATCCGCTTCCGGAGCCAGTGTTTCTTCGACCACCGGTTCTACTTCAGAGACGGTTTCGGTTTCAGCGAAGAAAGGCGTGGGCGCTTCGGTTTCGACCGGCTCGGTATCGAGTGTGAACGGTGTGGCTTCGGCAGGCTCTGCCTCTGCCCGCGTCGCAAACGTATCGTCAGCCATTTGTCCAAGCGCTTCGATCGGCGAAGCAATGTCTTCGACATCCGGCTCAATACTTGTCTCGACGGGGGGAGCGGCTTCAGCGACCAGTTCTGGCTCGGCGTGGACCTCAGGCTCGGCTTCAACCTCCATCTCTGTTTCCGCTTCGTCCTCTATCTCAGGCTCGGCTTCGACCGCAATTTCGGCAGACGTGTCCTGTTCAGCGTCACTGAGGCCGAAAGGCACATAGGCTGGCGGTTCAGCCGTTTCTGCCACGATCGCTTCGACGGGCTCTTCTGATGCCTCTTCGAACGCATCCGCATCCAAAGCGGGTGCCTCAACGTCGCCTGCCGCTTCCGGTTCAGAGTCTTGCGGGGTTAATCCTGCGGCCAATGCGACCGCCCCGACAGCGCTCGCTGCCGCGGTTTCGAGCCCTGTATCTTCCCGGTGCTTCACCTCATTCGCCATCCGGGCCACCGCTTCTGAGACATCGGTTTCGGTTTCCACGTCGGCATCATCTGTTGCTTCCAGGGCTGTGTCCGGGGCGATCTCTGGATCGGTTTCCAGCTCGCTGTCGGTCTCTGTGGCGACGGCGATTTCCTCTGGTTGCGCCTCGTCGAGGGACGAGTCTTCAGAGGCCGCCTCCGTCACGTCTTCCTCTGCTGACGCCACAATAAAGGCGGCTTCAGTCTGCTCATCATCGTCGGAGCTCGCCTCAGCTTCATCCTCTGCGGCGTCCATCTCGGCGTCCATCTCGGCGGGCGTCTCGTCCACATCCGTGTCATCTGAAGACGGGGCATCGGCCGCGACCAACTCTGTTTCTGTCTCGGTCTCGTCGTCCTGTGAGGCGAATTCAGACGCGGTCTCTTCAACCGTTTCTACAGTCGGCGCGTCCTGTGCCACGGTCTCGGCCGGATCTGCACTCAGCGCGGTTGTCTCGTCCCCGACATCCTCTTGCAAGGCTTCCGCACCGTCTGCATCTGCGCCGACAGGGTCTTCAGCGGGTGCGTCTTCCATGCCTGCCAGCAGTGACGAAATCGCAGCCTCAGTGCCGCGAGCGATACGAGAGGCTTCCGTCATCATGGCCGCAACGATGGCCGAGTAGGCGGTGCCATCTTCGCGTTCTGTCGCCGCAATTTCATCGACCGTCGCGCGTTCCAGCTCTTTGCCATCCTTGCTGGTAATGACCACTTCATTGGGGTCTTTGGTCAGCGAAACGCTGTAGCCTTCCGTGGCATAAGAGATGTTTCCATGCTCGTCATTGGTCCAGTCCAGTTTGCCGAGCTCCGTCATTTCTGACAGGCGATCTATCAACTTTCGAGTCGATGCGTGCAGCATGTTTGGGTCCACCCTATTGGAGTTGCTAACGAAGCGTTAATACCCGTTTGAGGGGGCGCTTTGATAGAGGGAAAACGCGAAATTCTGATGAAATAACGGTTATATCGGCTTGTTTTTCCGAAGTTTTCGGACGCCTGTACGAGCTGCGATGTCGCCGTGTTTGGATTGCCTGAATTTGTGAGTCAGACTTGCGTTCAGGACCGGGTCCAATCTTGTCGGGTTTGGGCAATGTCCTGCACGAAATCTTTGACGGCATGGTCGCCCGCGTCTGCCAATCCGGTCCGGAAGCCCTGCACGCTGCGATCCGGGGCGATTACCAAATAGGTCGGTGTCCAGCGGATTTTAAGCGCGGTGCGCAAGGAGGCATCATCGTCCAGCACGGTCGGGAATGACCAACCTTTCTCATCAAACCAGGCCGCGACAGACTCATATCCGCGCAAAGCGCCATCCCCTTGCTCGGCAGTGTGGGGCGTATGGATGGACATGAAATCGACGTCTGGGTCTTGCGCCAGAGCCATTGATAATGCCGCGGCGAACGGGGCATCATTGCGGCTGTCATGGCACCAGATGCCCCAGACTTCGATGACCGTCCAATGCCCCTCCAGATCGAGTGACGAGAAAGTCGTGCCATCTGTTCTGGTGCCTTCGAAAATGGGCAAGGGCGCGCCCAGGCCTTCATAGGTATACGGGCGACCATAATCATCGCGCGGCACGTCGCCTCGGCTGAGATCTGCCGTCTCAGGAATAGTGTGACCCGGGCGATAATAGTCGGTCGCCGCCGCTTCGCCCGGGTCAGTATTGTTTTCAGCTTGAGCACATGCGGCGAATCCAAAAGCCATTATCGACGCACTAACAACACGCAGCATGTGAGCAGCCTTCATTTGAGATCAAGCGCCTGGAATGCGCAAAACCTGTCCCGGATAGATCTTGTCCGGATGCTTCAGCATGGGTGTGTTGGCGTCGAAAATATCCGGATAACGCATCGCGTCGCCATAATATTTCTTAGCAATCTTTGACAATGAGTCGCCAGACCGCACGGTGTGAAACACAGAGTCGCCGACCTTGGCTTTTGACTTCACTTTGAGCGAGTCATCGACTTCGCCAATGCCACTGACATTGCCAGCCGCGAGGATCAGTTTCTCGCGGGTTTCAAGATCAGGGACCTTGCCTTCGAGTTTGACCTGCTTGCCTTCAACCGAGACTTTGAAATCCGGGCCCAACTCATCATCAAGACCAAGATCCTCAACTTCTTTTCGGATCGCTTTTTCGGCAACTTTGTTGCGCTCAGCAATGATCTCTTTGCCCTTGTTCATGGCAAATTTGAAAATGCCCATTTGTGTACTCCCCTTTATGGAACCCGTTAACTAAGACGGAATCGCGCGTTCGTGAAGGGGTTGCCGCGACGTCGTTCCACTTAACGTCAACGTTACCCCTAGTCGGGGCCTGCTCGCTTCAGTAGGGTGCAGCGCAACATAGACCACCTACGGGAGATTATCACTATGCGCGAAGCCGTTATCGTTTCTACTGCTCGCACCGGCCTTGCAAAAGCAGGCCGCGGTTCACTCAACAACACGCACGGCATCACGATGGCCGGTCACGCGATCAAGCACGCGATGGCGCGTGCGGGCGTGGAGCCGGAAGCTGTTGAAGATGTCTTCATGGGCTCGGCACAGCCTGAAGGCGCGACTGGACACAATGTGGCCCGAAACGCTGCGCTTTGGGCCGGATGCCCAAGCTCGACCTCTGGCGCGACGATCAATCGTTTTTGTTCGTCTGGTCTGCAAGCGATTGCGAACGCCGCGCAAACGGTCATCAATGAAGGGGCGCCGGTTGCGATTGGCGGCGGCGTTGAAAGCCTGTCGCTTGTCTCTCGCTCAGGGCATATGAACCTGCACCGCTACACAGAAGACGTGCTGATGGCCAAGTGGCCTGCGATCTGGATGACCATGATCGAAACAGCCGAAATCGTTGCTGAGCGTTACAATGTCAGCCGTGAAGCCCAGGACGAGTATTCTGCTGAATCGCAGCGCCGCACCGCTGAGTTCCAGCAAAAAGGCTATATGGCGGAAGAGATCGTGCCGCTTGAGACCAAAATGATGCTCAAGAACAAAGAGACCGGCGAAATCACCGAACAGGATGTCGTCTGCGATCGGGATGAGTGCAATCGTCCAGGGACAACAGCCGAAGCCCTGGCTGGTTTGCCGCCTGTCTTCTCGGGTGGTCAGCAGGTCCAAGAGGGCAAGTATATTACCGCCGGGAACGCGTCTCAGCTGTCAGATGGCGCCGCAGCCGTGGTCGTGATGGAAGCCGAAGAAGCGGCCCGCCGGAACATCGAGCCGCTCGGCCGGTTCATGGGCTTCAATGTTGGCGGCGTCGATCCGGACGAGATGGGCATTGGTCCGATCAAGGCAGTGCCTCGCCTGCTCGAGCGTCATGGCCTGAAAGTCGATGATATTGATCTGTGGGAACTGAACGAAGCATTCGCATCGCAGTGCCTGTACAGCCGCGATTTCCTCGGCATTGATCCAGAGAAATATAATGTCAATGGTGGCTCCATCTCGATTGGCCACCCGTTCGGCATGACTGGTGCGCGTTGCACCGGGTCAATCCTGCTCGAAGGCCAGCGTCGCAAAGCGAAATATGGCGTTGTTACCATGTGTATCGGCGGCGGCATGGGCGCCGCGGGTCTGTTCGAGTTCCTGCACTAAGAATTGGATATCCATTTGTAATGAAAACCCCAGCCGATCGGCTGGGGTTTTTTGCTTAGATCAAACGGGATTTAATCTTCGGCTTTGGTACCTGCATAAGTTGCGCCGCCTTGTTCAATCTGCAGGCCCATTGCGCCCGCCTCGGTTGGCGCGAACCGAATGATGGCACCGACACTGCGAACGGCGAATTCGGTCTCGCTGATCACGTCCAACGGGAAGGCGGGCTGTCCCGTCAATTGCAGCGTGATGCCGTTTTCGAGATCGCCATTTTGCGCCGCCACCACTGCCATGGGTGGAATCTCAAGCACGTACACTCCAAGATAGGTGTCCAGGATTTCCGGAGCGACGGAGATCTCCTCCGGGATGGGTTCAGACCACTCCAACACGTCGGGCTCGCGACTATCACTTGAATAGAACGCCATCGTTGCAGGCGTAGCCTCTAAATCCAATTCAAACCACTCCAACCCGTTCGGGTCGTAAAAGAACTGGTTGTTTCCAGCGCTATATGCTCGCGATTCAACACCATTTTCGCGGTAGGTGAACAACTCCCCGTCGCGCGCAAAGAATGAGCGCGTGACGCTATCTGAACGGTAGATCCCGAACGCTGATTCAAGCGTGGATAGATCAATATCCTGCGCCGAGAATTCGGGAAAGGGGGTCGCAAGCGCCAGGGCCACCAGTCGGTTCATCGTGGTCCCCGGATCAACCGTTGGACTGTCGGAGTTGGCAAGGACCGCGACGAACAGGTCCTCGGATGGAACATAAACACTATTGGTCGAAAAGCCGAATATTCCGCCACTGTGACCGATCACATCTTGGTCCAGCAATGTCCCCAAACCTAGTCCATAACCATACTCAAACGAATCGCCAGAGTTGAGCGGAGTCGGCGCGATCATCTCTTGATAGGACGCGGGACTGACCACTTCCAAATCATGCAATGCATTTCCCCATATGGCGAGGTCCTCAACATCGCTGATTAAGGCTCCAGCTGCGTGCGGGACGCTCTGGTGCAGCTTCTGCGCGAGCTGCGGTGAGTCCGTGTCGGTATAACCCACAACAAAGGCATCAATCTCTGATTCAGCAAGGCCAGAGTCCAGCGAAGTCAGACCAAGCGGTTCGGCAATGCGCGCCTTTACCACATCAGCCCATGGCTCGCCCGTGACAGATTCTATGATCGCACCGACCAAGAGGTAGCCAGAATTATTGTAGCGCCATTCTTCGCCCGGTTCGAAATCTGCGGGCAAATCCGAAAATACTTCAATCATTTCCCGGGTTGATCGTTCCCGCCCCGTATTCGCAGGGATCATCCAGCCAGGAATGGAAGTGTAGGATGGGATCCCGGACGTGTGGTTCAACAATCGCCGCACCTCGATTGACGCACCGGGCTCCGGATAATCGGGAAGATAAGTCTTTATCGGGGCGTCCAAATCAACCGTGCCATCCTCAACCAAGAGCATCAGCGTTGCCGCGGCGAATTGCTTGGTGATCGAGGCCAATCGAAACACCGAGTCGGTCGCAAGTGGCTGCTCCGTTTCCAAGTTCGCGAGGCCGCGCGCGCCAAGGAACACAGTTTCATTGTCTTTGGTCACGATCGCCGTTACGCCTGGCCCGTCCGCGGGATAGGCTTTGGCGAGGATTTGGTTTGCGGCGGCCTCGAAACTGATCTCCGCTGCGGTGTCAGGCGCCATGACGGGTTCCGTTTCAGAGCCATTCGGTGCACAGGCGCCGAGCGAAGTTAGCGCCGCTATAGCGGCGCTCATCAATAAATATTTCATACGCAAGCCCTTCCCTGCCTGATTGCTAATCCAGCTCAACCCCATCTGCTTTTCCCACGGCCGCCAATGCAAACGCATATTCCAGCGCCGTTTCCTTCAGCCCTTCAAACCGACCAGATGCGCCGCCATGCCCGGCATCCATATTGATGCGCAAGAAATACGGGCCCGCTTCCGGCGCTTCGTGGCGCAGTTTCGCGGCCCATTTGCTTGGTTCCCAATAGGTCACGCGCGGGTCGCTGAGGCCGCCTGTGATCAGCATGCTCGGATAGTCCATCGCGGCGGTCTGATCATACGGGCTATAAGCCATCATCGTGTCATAGTCCTCGGCGCTGGTCAGCGGGTTACCCCATTCCGGCCATTCCGGCGGCGTCAGCGGCAGCGTGTCATCTGACATCGTATTGATCACGTCCACGAAAGGCACAGCGGCAATGATGCCGGCAAACATTTCCGGATCCTGATTGACCGCCGCGCCCATCAGCAGGCCGCCGGCTGAGCCGCCCATGCCAACCACATTGCCGCGCGCGGAATAGCCCTGATCGATCAGATGTTGGCCGGCATCGACATAGTCATTGAACGTGTTGACCTTTTTCTCGAGCTTACCGTCCAGATACCATTGATAGCCTTTGGCCATGGAGCCGCGCGGATGGACAATCGCATAGACCATGCCGCGTTCAGCGAGCGCCAGCGGGGTAGTTCTGAATCGAGCTGAGATCGTGACGCCATAAGAGCCATAGCCATAAAGCAGCATTGGCGCGCTGCCATCGATCGCGGTATCTTTGTGATAGAGAATGGTGACCGGCACGGCGGCACCGTCTCTTGCCGGGGCCAGAACGCGTTTGACGACATAATCGCTGGCATCATGTCCGGACGGCACTTCCTGCTCTTTGCGCAGGACCCGGTCCTTGGTGAGGAGATCATAATCAAAGGTCTGCGAAGGCGTCGACGGCGATGAGTAAGAGATCCGCATTTGCGTTGTGTCATACTCAAAGCCGACCGATGTTCCGAGCGCATAGGCCTCTTCTTCAAAAGCGATGGTTTCTTCGGCGCCGGATGCGCGATCGCGGACCACAATGCGCGGCAAGCCTTCATTGCGCTCCAGGCGGATGAGGTAGTCCTTCAGGACATCCATGCCGAGGATGAGTGTCCCGGCATCGTGGGGAACGAGATCGAACCAGTTTTCGCGACCGGGCGCGTCGAGGGGCGCGGTGACGATTTTGAAATCGACGGAGTCATCAGCATTGGTCGAAATCACAAACTGATCGCCCCAATGTTCAACGCTGTATTCGACGTCCGTTTCGCGCGCGGCGATCATTTTCAGCTCAGGTTTATCAGCATCCGCCTCAAAATAATGAACTTCAGACGTGGTATGGCTGCCGACGCCGATAAAGATATAGTCGCCCGATTGCGACTCGCTGACGCCGATAAAGAAGCCAGGGTCTTGCTCGCGGTAAATCTCGACCGAGCTGTCGCCGCCCAGCGTATACATATGCACCGCCGCGGGCCGACCTTCCTCATTGCGTTCGACCCAGAACACACGATCTGAATTGGCGCCCCAGACGAAAGAGCCATACGTGTTCTCGATGACATCCGGCAGCGTTTCGCCCGTCTCGAGATTCTTGAACCGGATCGTGTAGAACTCGCTGCCTTGCTCATCGACAGCATAGGCGACGATTTTGTGGTTCGGACTGTGCTCGACATCATTGAATGAGAAATAGGCCTTGCCTTTGCCCATCTCGTCGCCATCGAGCAGGATCTCGTCTTCTGCCTCGGCATTATAGATATCGGCTGCCGCCTTGCGGGCGATGATCGGATATTCGCCGCCGGTGCGGAATTTGGTCAGATAAGCATAAGGTCCGTCAATCGAGGGCAGCGAGCTGTCGTCTTCCTTGATGCGCCCGCGCATCTCTTGGAACAATTCTTCCTTCAAGCCCTCCAGCGGATCCTCAAGTCTGGCTTTCGTGTAAGCGTTTTCGGCTTCCAGATAGTCGCGAATATCGGTGCGCAAGACGCTTGGATCCTGCATCACTTGCTGCCAGTTCTCATCCTTGATCCAATTATAAGGATCAACGCGCGTCCGTCCGACTTGTTCAATCGTCTTGGGCTCGCGCTTGGCGACAGGTGGGGTCAATTTCACTTTTGCATCCTCTGCTTCAGCGGTCATCGGGGGCGTATCGACGATGACGGGTTCGGTTTCAATATTTGCCGTCGAAACACAACCGGACATCAGGGCGAGACTGGCCGCGCCGGTCAGAAGAAGGGTCAAACGCATGTCTTGCTCCGCTATTTATCGAATAGCGGCAAATTAACCATGTCATGAGCGATGTCTAGCGGTGCGTTTAATCTTCTATTGGGCGGAAGGTCAGAACCACGCCATTAATGCACCAGCGTTGGCCCGTCGGCGGAGGTCCATCATTGAAAACATGTCCCATATGCAGGCCACAAACGGCACAATGGCACTCCGAGCGCGGATAGATCAGTTTGAAATCCGTCTTGGTCTTGACCAGGTTTTCCGTGATCGGTTGCCAATAGCTGGGCCAACCGGTGCCGCTGTCAAACTTGTGTTCTGATGACCAGAGCGGCGTGTCGCAACCGACGCAATGATAGAGGCCATCGCGTTTCTCGCTCTCATAGTTGCCGGGCGAGAAAGCGCGTTCAGTGCCTTCCTTGACGCCGACGCGATACTGGTCCGGTGTTAGCAGCTCGCGCCACTCGGCATTTGTCCGTTTGATCTTTTTGATTTCAGGCATGGCATCGGTCATGGGTGGGTCGCTTTCAAACGGCTTCCCACCCGATATAGGGCATTCCTAGCCGTAGAGAACGGTGATCGTCTCAGCGACGCAGGCTGGGCGCTCCTGGCCGTCAATCTCGATCGTGCATTCCGAGATCATTTGCTTGCCGCCAGCTTTCTCATTCACTTCTTTTACGGTCTGTACCATGCGCAGCTTTGAGTTCACAGGAACCATGTTGGTGAAGCGCACTTTGTTAGCGCCATAATTGATGCCGCGTGTGACGCCTTCAACCCGCAGGACCTGCGGACCAAACATCGGGATAAGAGACAGCGTCAGATAGCCGTGTGCGATGGTGGAGCCGAGCATTTGCTTGGCCATTTCTTCATTCACATGGATCCATTGATGATCGCCGGTGGCGTCGGCGAACGTGTTGATACGGGCCTGATCAACTTCGAACCAGTCGGACGGCCCGAGAGTCTGACCGACCAGGCTCTCGAGATCTGAATATTGTACGCTTTTTGGGTCAGCCATGTATTCCTCCCATGGAATTGTTTCTGCAATGATTAGTGACGGTTAGAGTGGGTAAGTGCAAGGGCATTCTCAGACGATGCGGCTGTCTTTATTGCCCCAATAACGATCCCGCACGAGGCGTTTATAAAGCTTGCCGGTCGGATGGCGCGGCAGCTCAGGATCAAAGTCGACAGATTTTGGGCATTTGATTTTTGCCAGGCGTTCCTGGCAATAAGCCAGCAGATCATCCGCCAGCTCATCATTGCCCTCAACGCCTTCCATTGGCTGGACCACGGCCTTTACCGCTTCACCAAACTCTTCATCTGGAACGCCGATGACCGCGACGTCGGCGACAGCTGGATGGGTGATCAGAATATTCTCAGCTTCCTGCGGATAAATGTTTACGCCGCCGGAAATGATCATGAAGGCCTTGCGGTCGGTCAGATACAAGAAGCCGTCCTCGTCAATCTTGCCGACATCGCCGAGCGAGGACCAATCGGCATGTTTGGGATTCAGCGCGCCTTTGGTTTTTTCAGGGTCATTGTGATAATTGGGCGGCGCGGTGCCGCCGAAATAGATCTGTCCTTCTTCGCCGACGCCGACTTCCTCGCCCGCCTCGTCGCAAATATGCAGCTCGCCATAGATGGGCATTCCGACCGTGCCCTTGTGCGCAAGCCATTGTTCGGAATTTGCCCAGGTCATGCCATTGCCTTCCGAGCCGGCATAATATTCCTCGATCACCGGACCCCACCATTCGATCATCTGTTCCTTGACGGGTATCGGGCAGGGGGCCGCGGCATGAACCGCGGCGGTGAGACTGGAGAGGTCGTACTTGTTGCGCACCTCTTCTGGCAATTTCAGCATTTTGACAAACATGGTCGGCACGGTTTGCGTGTGCGTGACTTTGTATTTTTCGACCAGGGCCAAATAGTGTTCCGCGTCGAACTTCTCCATGATGATCAGCGTCATGCCAAATTTGGTCATCGCCATACACCACCGTAAGGGTGCGGCGTGATAGAGTGGCGCTGGCGACAGATAGACGCCATCGGGCAAAGTTCGGAACAGCGCTTGCGCAATCATGGTGAGCGCATTGGTGCCGTCGATGGCTGGGTCTTCGGGCAAAGGCGGGCGAATGCCTTTGGGACGCCCTGTTGTTCCAGACGAGTACAACATGTCGGAGCCAGCTCGCTCATCATCAATCGGCGTTTCCGGCAGGTTTGCGCGCAAGGTCTCAAGCGAGTCATAGCCAGCAATGGCGCCATCAATCGACCAATACGCATCCAGTTCCGTCACCCGCGTGACCTCTTCCGCGATCGCGGCCAATCCCGCCGACGCGATCAACAGACGCGCACCGCTATCCTTGACGATATAGTCGACCTCAGGCGTCGTCAGGCGCGATGAAATGCAAACGAAGTAAAGTCCGGCGCGCTGGGCCGCCCAGCAAATCTCGAAATAGCGGGGGCTGTTCTCTGCAAAAATGGCCAGTGTGTCGCCATGGTTCAGACCCAAGTCTCGAAATGCGTGCGCGATCTGGTTTGACCTTCGATCCAATTCGCTGAACGTGACGGTCTCTCCGCTGCCGGCCATGATGTAAGCGGGCTTGTCAGGACTGGTTTGCGCATGATGCGACGGGTGCATGGCTCATCTCCTCCAGCGCGTCTCTAAGGACGGGTCATGGCGAAGAGATTAGCTCAGCCAAGCGCGCTGTCTATTGGTGACTTAGGGACAGCTATTCGCCGCCATAATCCGCCATCGACTTTGCCGTGCGATGAAACCGCAAACGCGCCGCATAATCGAGCGGGTCCTTTGGTTTGACGAGCGCATCTGCGGGCGTGTCCGTCCAATCGACCAAACGGGTCAGAAAGAACCGCATTGCGGCGCCGAGACAGAGGGTGGGGAAGGCGTTTTTCTCATCCTCTTGTAGCGGGCGGACGCTTTCATATCCAGCAATCAGATTGCGCGCTTTGGAGAAATTAAACGCGCCATCTGGTTCGAACGCCCAGGCATTGACGCAGACCGCAAGATCGTAAGCCAGCGCATCCGTGCAGGCGAAATAGAAATCAATCGCGCCGGTAAACCGATCGCCCAGGAAGAAGGCATTGTCGGGAAACAGGTCGGCATGCACAGTCCCGCGCGGCAGGGTCTCGCCGAGCGCGGCGGCGGCTTTTATCTGCGCCAGATCCTGATCGATTCTCTCGGACAATCCGGACTGCAAAGCGTCGGCATTCGCGGCGCGACCTTGCCACAGGATGGGCCAGCTGGCGGGTCCAAGATCATTCGGGCGGTTTTGTTCAAAGTCGGAGGCGGCCTGATGCAATTGCGCCAAGCCGATGCCGAGTTCCCGGCATTGCGCCGCATTCGGCACCCGCGGCGACAAGCCTTGAAGAAAAGTGATAATCACAGCGGGCCGGCCGGCCAGCGTGCGCAGCGCTACGCCATCTTTCGCGGCCACCGGCAGCGGACACGAAAAGCCGCGCGCGGCGAGATGTTGTTTCAAGGCGATGAAATAAGGCAGATCGGCTGGATTGGCGCGCTTCTCAAACAGCGTCAGAATGAACCGACCTGTGGTCGTTTCGAGATAATAGTTTGAGTTCTCGACCCCTTCAGCAATGCCTTTAAACGCCACGGCCTCTCCGAGCTCATACACAGAGAGGAATGCGGCTAAGGCATCATCGGAAACATTTGTATAGACCGCCATGGCCTAGGCTGTAGCGGGCGTCTCGTCTGGCGTCCACAGGTCACGTTGCATGGTGCGGCCCATCAGGAAGAAATGCAGCGCCGCCCAAAGCAGGAAGAGCGAGCCGACCGAAACGCCGACCCGGTTGCCAATGGCGCGAGCAGGCTTGCAATATGTATCATTGGTCGCCATCGCCTCATCAAGCGCCGCGCCTGAGATCGCATTCTCGCGTCCTTTGCGAGCGGCGAGCAAGGACGACTCGATCTTTCCGCATTCCGATGCTGTGATAGGCGAGTCTAATTGCGCCAATTGATACTTGGTGCCTTGGTCAGAAATCCAGCCAACCGCGGGCGGCCCGAGGCCATAGCCAATAATATTGACGACGAAGAGCAGCAAAGCCGCAGCCGTCGCGCGCATACGGGGCTCGACCAGTTTCTGCGTCACGGCGAACATCGGGGCGAGATAGGAATAACGCAGGATCGCCGCGACCACGAGGACGGGAATGGCGAGCCAAATGGCTGTCGCGCCAGACGAGAACCCGACTGTATTATAGCCGAAAATCATCAGCGGTACGCACAGCGACATGCCAAGCGCTGGCAGCCAGCTGTCCGAATTCGGATGGCGGCTGCGGACACGGTCGGCGACAACGCCAGATCCAAATGTTCCGATCCCGGCCGCGACGCCCAGGACGCCGCCATAGATCAAAGCTGCATTCATCAGATCGAGGCCGTGCGCCCGCATCCAGAATGGCGCGATGAATTGGCCAATGCCATAGCCCGCGAAAGACGCCATCGCGCCGCCCATGCTAACATGCCAGAAGGTCGGCTTCTTGAAGACGACCCCAAAGACTTTGAACGGTGACGGCATTTGCCGCGCCGCGGCGGCGGCAGCGCCGCCAGGATCGGAAAATCCGCGCGGCGGTTCTTTAACCGTCAGTTTGAAGATGACAGCGCCGAGAATGCCCGGCAAACCCATCCAGATGAACGCATCGCGCCAGTCCAATCCACCGCGTGTCGCGATATAGGCTCCGCCGAGAGCGGCGAGCATCGAACCGATGGGAATGCCAAGCGCGAATATCCCAAGCGCGGAGGATCGTTTCTCTGGCGGGAAATAATCTGAGATCAGAGAGTGCGAAGGCGGCGAGCAACCCGCTTCACCAATACCGACGCCAATTCGCGCGAGGGCGAACTGCATTGTGTTTTGCGCCATGCCGCAGGCCACAGTCATGGCCGACCAGGCCGCCATCGCGATGGCGATAATGGAGGTCCGGTTTTTGCGTTCGGCTAGCATCGCGAACGGAATGCCGAGCAGGGTGTAGAGCACCGCGAACGCTAGGCCGGACAGTATGCCAATCATGAAATCCGAGAGGCCAAACGTCTCACGGATCTGCTCGCCCAGCACACCGATCAGGGTTCGGTCGATAAAGTTGAACGTGTAGACGACAATCAGCGCGAACAGGACATAAGCGCGATACCCGGAGCTGCCATAGCCTTCGACGGCCTTGTCGTGCGTTGCGGCGGTTTCTGACGCAATGTCGGCCATTAGGCGGTCTCCACTTTGGCGACCATGTCTTTCTCAAGATGCCGAGATGACATGTAGAAACAGAATGCGGCCACGATGAACCAGAGCGTGGTCACAGAGATGGACTGTTTCAGCCCCGCAGACCGGCCCTCGGCACACAGTGCCAATTGTTCAGGCGTCAGCCCATCCGCTGCAGCGCAAATAGAGGCGCTGAGGCCATCGCCGCTGAGATTGGCCCCCGTGAAGACGTCACTCATAATGCCGACAAATTGCGGGCCAATGCCATTGCCGATGATCGACACGATGATCAGCAGGATTGCGATCGCCGTTGCGCGTGAACGGGCCGAAACGACGCCTTGGCCGATATTATACTGCGCGCCGAGATACGCGTAGTGACAAATCGCGGCCAGCGCCCAGACGATGAACAGCACTGTCAGATTGGTGGCATAGAAGGCGAAAATATAAAGCGGTACGGCCAGCAATAGACCAATCGCCGGAATGATCGCGACGGCGGTCTTGAACCGGTGTGAGAATTTGTCAGTGAGATAGCCGCCAAGGAATGTGCCAAGCGCCGCGACCGCGGATAATGGCGCGCCAAAATTGATCGAAGCTTCGCGCACGCCAAGGCCGTGTTCGCGGATCAGGAATGGGATCTGGAAGGTGAACAGGCCATAGCCGACAAAAGCCACCAAGGCCGCGCCCGACGCCATCCACCAGAAGCTTGGCTTCGACATCAACTCGCGCCAGGTCTCTTTTGTCGACGCTTTTTCAACCACTTGCGCATCTGGCGGGTCAGAATAGCCGCGGGGGGGCTCTTTCACGGTCAACCATAGCAGCGCGCCAATCAGTACGCCGGGCAGGCCGATCACCACAAATGCAATCCGCCAGCCTTCCACATTTTGCCAATCGATGCCTGAGAAAAGGCCGCCGACGCCAATGCTACTCAGCCAGGCGCCAAAGGTTGGGCCGCTCAGCTCCGCCAATGGTCCACCAAACAAATAAGCGAGCACCCCGCCCAGGGTCACGCCCATAGAATAGATGCCAAGCGCCGTGGCGCGGTTCTTGGCCGGATAATAATCGCCAATGATCGAGTTGGCGGGCGGCGTACAGCCCGCTTCACCGACCGCCACACCGATCCGGAACAGCATCAATGTGATAAAGCCCGCGGCGATGCCGCAAAGCGCCGTCATCACCGACCAG
Source organism: Pseudomonadota bacterium (assembly GCA_039818185.1). Classification (GTDB taxonomy): domain Bacteria; phylum Pseudomonadota; class Alphaproteobacteria; order Caulobacterales; family Hyphomonadaceae; genus Henriciella. The sequence goes on along the minus strand of JBCBUI010000004.1, from coordinate 208,869 downwards.
AGCACGATACAAAGGACAATGATATTGACCCGATTGAAGCGGTCAGCCGCCATCGCAATCGGAAGCCCCATGACCGCATAGAAAATCGCGAACGGCCAGCTGGCCAAGAGGCCAAATTGCGTGTCGCTGAGGCTAAAGGTTTGAATGATGGGTTCTGCGAGAACGCCAATCAGGTTGCGGTCGATGAAGTTCAGGGTGTAAACCACCATGAGCATGAGCAGCACGTAAGTGCGATAGCCCTTTGAGCCGTAACCCGTAACATGTCCGTCCGCCGCCGCGGTTGCGGTGTCGCTCATTCAAAGCCTCCCAAGCTACGCCTTGAATGGCGCATGTATCTGTTTCCAGCACGGTAGTCCGCCCGCCAGACTGCGCAAGTCTTTTCGCAGGGAGAGCGTGTTCGAGTTTGATGCGTGTGAAAGCATCGACCCGTGTCACCCCCTAAATCAAGCCACTCGATTTGAAGCTGGAGACCCCGTGTTTGGCGGCGATCAAATGGTCGTGCACCTTAATCTCAAACGGCGCTAGGGCGTCGACGATTTCGCGGGTCATATCAATATCGGATTGCGACGGGGTCGGGTCGCCGGATGGATGATTGTGAACCAGAATGATCGCCGAAGACGAGAGTTCCAAGGCGCGGCGGGCAATTTCCCGCGGATAGACCGGGGCCTGGTCGACCGTGCCTTGTCCCATCAATTCATCCGCAATCAGCTGGTTCTTGCGGTCCAGGAACAGGACCCGGAACTGCTCGCGGGCTTCATGCTGCAAGCGTCGCCGGACATAAGCGAGCAGAGTGGTCCAGCTCGAAATGATGGAGCGCGATTCAAGCGTTTCCAACGCGGCGCGATTGCCGATTTCCTGTGTGGCCTGCAGATAAGCCGCAACGCTCTCGCCAACGCCGTCTATGGCGCGCAGGTCTTTTGCGCCAGCAGCCAATATGCCGGACAAGGACCCGAACTGGCGCAGCAACGCCTTGGCGATCGGTTTGACATCGCGGCGCGGAATAAAGGCGAATAAAAGCGTTTCAAGCAGTTCATAGTCATCGAGCGCGCCCGCGCCACGACGGATCAGCTTGCCGCGCAAGCGGTCTCGGTGTCCCTGCCAGTGTGGTTTGGCAGGTTTAGCGTTCAAAGGCTCACCGTATGCGGCGTGTGATAGCCTTTGGGGGAGGCGGTGAAGATCTCGCAGCCATCCTTGGTGACACCAACGGAATGCTCAAACTGGGCGGACAATTTGCGGTCGCGCGTCACAGCTGTCCAACCATCGCTCAGGATCGCAGCATCCTTGCGGCCGACATTCAGCATCGGCTCGATCGTGAAGAACATGCCTTCTTTCAGCTCCGGGCCGGTGCCAGCGCGGGCGCTGTGCACGACATTTGGCTCATCATGGAAGAGCTGGCCTAAGCCATGGCCGCAAAAATCCTCAACCACAGAGAAGCGGTTCTTGCGCGCGATTTCAGAGATCGCGGCGCCGATATCGCCAAAGTGCTGGCCAGGTTTGACCGCGGCAATACCGGCCATCAGGGACTCATAGGTGACATCCATCAAGCGGCTCGCAATCCGTTTCGGTTCGCCAGCCGCATACATGCGCGAATGATCGCCATGCCAGCCATCAACGATCACTGTGACATCAATATTGGCAATATCGCCATTCTTGAACGCGCGGTCGCCCGGAATGCCGTGACAGATGACATGGTTGAGCGAGATACAGGAGGCATGGCGATAGCCGCGATAGCCAATCGTCGCCGACTGTGCGCCATGGTCAAACACGAATTGACGGATCAGGTCATCAATATGCCCGGTTGTGACGCCGGGCTGGACTTCGCCGACCAGCATATCCAGGCATTCTGCGACCAGACGGCCGGCTCTGCGCATGCCTTCGAACCCCGCTTCATCATGAATGCGGATTTCGCCTGTGCGCATCGGGGTCATCAATTCAGCTTCGGTCATGCTCGTCCAGCTTTCAAAAGGCGTTTTGATAGGCGCTCTATATGGCAGCGATCGCAAAAAACTTCCAGACTCGAGTTGCGTACCCGCCTCGCGGCTTTGTTAACGCCGCCAGAACACGTCGAACTTGTATCATGTTGCACCGCGTCATGGCTGATCTAAGGCTGAAAGTCGGAGTTTTTGATGTATCGCTTGGTTTATGTCAGCACGGCTAAGGACGGAATAAGTCCGGAACAGATTGGGCACATTCTCGATGTGTCTCAATCCAACAATCATGAGCGCCGTATCACTGGCTTTCTGGCGCATAATGGCCGTCATTTTATGCAGGCTTTGGAGGGCGAGCGCGAGGAAGTGCTTGATGTTTATAGCAAAATCCTCGCAGACCCCCGACATTTTGGGGTCGTCCAGATTATTGGCGAAAATATCGCCGGTCGGGCCTTCCCGGACTGGGCGATGAATTATTTCCGCGTCGATGATCCACGCGGCCATACAATGGTGATCCGGCATGATGATCCGGTCGATGGTCTGCTGCCAAAAGATATGCCGCGCGAATTGCTGCATTTGTTTACGCGGTTCCTCGATATCGAACCCGTCCACGCGTAAACCGAATAGCAATAGCTTTCTGAAAGGTTGCCGACCTGCACCATGGTGAGGTTTGTATGAACCAGGAAACGAAAATTTTGATGGCGCGCGTCGCCAAGCTCGGAGAAATCTCTGAGTCCGAAGCGCACCGGATCGTCAATGAGATCTATCAGGACGGCATTGTCAGCCGCCCGGAAGCGGAATCCCTGTTCCGCTTGAACGATATGCTGTCTGCCATGGATCCGGCCTGGATCAGCCGCTTTCAGGAGGCGATGAAAGATTTCCTTCTAACCCGCGAGCCGCCAGAGGGCTGGATCACAGATGGCGAAGCCGACTGGTTGATCGCACAAGTGCAGAATGATTTGCACACGCCGAGCCTGGACGAGCTCGATTTGTTGATTGAATTGCTTCGCAAGGCGGACGGCGCGCCGGAAAAGCTGGCACGGTTTACCCTCGAGGCGATTAGCAATCGGATCAAGGCCGATGGCATTGCCAGTTTGAATATGGTCGAACGGATGCGCAATGCGCTTTATGCTGGTGCAGGCGATGGCGGTCTTTGGGTCAGCCAGTTTGAGGCCGGCATTCTGTTCAAAACCAATGACGCGATCGCGAGCGCAGATAATGCGCCGACCTGGAATGATTTGTTCGCGCGGGCGGTTGGCAATCACTTGATGGCGCGAGCACACCCGGATCCTCAAACGGTGGAAGGCGCTTTGGCCCGTGAGAGCTGGTTGAAAGACACATCCAGCAGCACAGGTGGCTTCTTTGCCCGCATGGGCGAGTCCTTTTCGTCAGGCAATTGGTTCGAAATGATCACTCATAATGGGCGCAAAGCCGCCCGGGCACGCCAGACCGCAGCCGAAGCCGCAGATCGGGAAGCTGAGAAAGTCACCGATTTCGAAAAGGACTGGTTGCTCTCAGGCCTCGGCGCCGACGGCAAAATATCGCCGGCGGAAACAGCTTTGCTGGAATTCTTGCAGAAAGAAGCCCCCGGTTTTGCGCAAGGCCTGGCCGTCGCTGTCTAATCAGCCATATTCAGGCAATTCAGGGGTCTTACCAAGCGGCAACCTCGACAGAAGCGCGTGCGCAATCTAAGTCCGGCTGCGGATCAATAGAAAACACGCACGGGGCCTGTAAATGTTCAATAAAATCCTGATTGCCAATCGCGGCGAGATTGCTGTTCGTGTGATCAAGACGTGCCGACGCCTCGGGGTGAAGACCGTGGTTGTGTATTCGGACGCGGATGCCGGGTCCATGGCTGTCGAAATGGCCGATGAGACGGTGCATATCGGACCGTCGCCCGCGGCTGAATCCTATCTCGTGATGGACAAGATTGTCGACGCGGTGAAACAGACCGGCGCGGAAGCGGTGCATCCAGGCTTCGGCTTTTTGTCTGAGAACCCGGACTTCGCAAAACGCCTCGAAAAAGAGAAGATCACCTTCATTGGCCCCAATCCGCACGCGATCGAAGCGATGGGCGACAAGATCAGTTCGAAAAAGCTCGCGGCAGATGCCGGTGTCTCGACTGTGCCGGGTCATATGGGCCTGATTGAAAGCACTGAAGAAGCGGTCAAGATCAGCCGCGAAATTGGCTATCCAGTCATGATCAAAGCCTCGGCCGGCGGCGGCGGCAAAGGCATTCGGATCGCTTATGATGATAAGGATGCTGAAGAAGGCTATCCGGCTGTGAAAGCCGAAGCGACGGCCTCATTCGGCGATGATCGTATCTTCATCGAGAAGTTTATTCTCGAACCGCGCCATGTCGAAATTCAGGTCATGGGCGATAAGCATGGCAATTGCGTCTATCTGTTCGAGCGCGAATGCTCGATCCAGCGCCGCAATCAAAAAGTCCTGGAAGAAGCGCCATCGCCGCTGCTTGATGAGGCGACGCGCAAGAAAATGGGCGAACAGGCGGTCGCGCTTGCCAAAGCCGTGAATTATGACAGCGCGGGCACCGTGGAATTCGTCGCCTCGGGCAAGGATAAAAGCTTCTACTTCCTGGAAATGAACACCCGCCTGCAGGTGGAGCATCCGGTAACGGAGATGATCACAGGTGTGGACTTGGTCGAGCAAATGTTGCGGTCCGCTTATGGCGAGAAGCTCGCGCTTGAACAGGATAAGCTGAAGATTAATGGCTGGGCGATTGAAAGCCGTGTCTATGCCGAAGATCCGTATCGCAATTTCCTACCGTCTATCGGGCGTCTGAAACGCTTCATTCCGCCTTTGGAGGGCGCTTTGGCCGGCGGCACCGTCCGGATGGATAGCGGCGTTCGCGAAGGCGATGAAATCTCGATGTTCTATGACCCCATGATCGCCAAACTGGTGACCCATGGCAAAGATCGCGACCAGGCACTGGATGTCCAGGCCGAGGCACTCGACCGGTTTCATATTGAAGGCATCCAAGACAATATGCCCTTCTGTGCCGCCGTCATGGACGAGGCGCGTTTCCGGTCCGGCAATATCACCACGGCCTATATCAAAGATGAGTTTCCGGAAGGATTTCAGGGCACGACGCCGACCGCGGCGCAATCGGTCATGCTGACCGTAGCAGCGGCCTATGCGCATGGCGTTTATGTCCGTCGCGCCAGCCAGATCACCGGACGGATGTCGCCGATTGAAGAGCTTCGCCGCGATTGGGTGGTGATCCTGGGCGGCGACTATATCCCCGTAACGCTAGATCTCGGTGATGGCGAAGCGACGATCACGATTGCTGACAAGGCGCATTCACTGGTGACCGACTGGGTCCCTGGCCAGCCCCTGTTCGAGGGTGTGTTGGATGGACAATCAATGGCCGTGAAAATTGCCGATCGGACTGAAGGCTATCTCGTCCGTCATCGCGGTGTCCGTTTGGACGCCCTGGTTTGCACACCGGATGTGGCGGAAATGCACAAACGCCTACCGGAGAAAGAGAAGCCGGATCTTACCAAGCTGATCATCTCCCCCATGCCCGGCCTGGTCGTCTCGGTTGATGTAGAAGTGGGCCAAGAAGTTCAGGAAGGCGAAGCGGTCTGCATTGTCGAAGCGATGAAGATGCAGAACATCATTCGAGCCGAAGCAGATGGGACAGTGAAAGCCATCAATGTCGGAGCTGGAGACAGCGTCGCCGCCGACGAAATCATGCTGGAATTCGAATAATTCGACACGTTTCCGCGTTGCTTGTATGACGAATCCAAATCAATCGCGGGTCAGGACAGGACGCAGCATGGGCGAGTTACTTTTCAATCCAAATGGCCGCATCGGCCGCAATCGATTCTGGCAGGGCATGGTCATCCTGACCGTGGCCAGCGTGTTGGTCGCAGCCGGCTTTCGCATGGTCGCGCTGCCGCTCGCCTTTGTGCACTTTGTGCTGATCTACCCTTATATCTGCGTGGTTGGAAAGCGTTTGCATGATGCCGGACTGACGGCGTGGCTCGTTCTCTTCGTTTGGCTCGCAGCGATGGTGATCAATCAGGTCACCTCCGGCATTCTCGGCGCCTTCATGATCTCGCCAGAAACGCTTGAGAGATATGAGAAGGTGATGGAGCTCATCGAACAAAATCAGGTCGAGCCGGCTATGGAAGGCATGATGATCATACTCCGGGACACTGTGCCCCTGGTTGTGGTCACGACGATTGTGGTTGGCGCGGTTATCGCTTTGGGACTGGGCTTTCTCAGAACCGAGCCGCGCGAGAATAAACATGGTCCAGTTCCGGGCACGGATGCGTCTGGCACCTTCCAATGAGGCACCAGAGAATTCACGCCTGTCGATAAATTATTATCGATTATTGATAAATCTCTCGACATGTGTATAAGCGTCGAAATATAAGAACCCTATTGAAAGGACGTTTTCGCCATGAGCGATGCCTTTGCCTCCCAGTCTGCCTTAGATCCAGACCGCCCCTGGATCACGGATAATGAGCAAATACCGGCTCGAATGAGTTGGTTTGACACATTTTTTAATCCAGCCGGAAAATCACCCAAGCTGCATTTTACGCGCGCCTGGACCGTCTTATTCTTCACCGGATTGATCGGCTGGGCCGGATTCGGCTTCATCATTTTCATGATTGGTGTTGCCGGGGCGGACACAACTGGGCTCAGCACGTCGCACAAATATTTCATTGCGATTATCATGGCGCTCACTTCGGTTCTGTCTTTTGTCATCCATACGCGTCGCCTCAATCATGCCGGCAAAGTCTCGTTGCGCGCGATTATCGTTCTGGTGCCGCTCATTATCGCTGCGCTGATGTTTACCGGCGGGATCGCAAGCAAAGCCGCCGAATATGACAAATTGTATGAGCAGCGCGCAGAGTTTTTGGCTGATCCTGACGCCTGGCGCGAAGCCCGGCTGGACGAACGGCGTAAAGCCCAGGAAGAGGCTGAAAAAGCCCGCCTCGAAGCGGAAGCCGCTGAAGCGGCGGGCGAAGAGGGCGAGGCATCTGAGCGACGTGGACAGCGCGGCCAACGGGGCGGCGGTCAGGGCGGCTGGAACCAAGGACCAAGTCCGGAAAATCCATTGCCGTCAAAGGAATCCTTTATCGTGCGACCAAATCTCGGCGCATTTTCGATGACGATTATGGGCTTCAACACGCTGATTATGATCTGGTCTTTGCTCTGGGTTGCCCGGGTGCCGAATTTCGGACGCGATCCAGAACCGGAACCGTTCGCTTAAACCAGCGGCGCGCCCGGCTGAGTCCGGGCGTCAAACACGCTCTCAAACGCACGTTTTAGCGCTTCGTCCGCGTCGGGCATATCGACCGGCAGACCCAGATCGACCAGGCTGGTTACGCCATACCGCGGATCGGCAATGCCGCATGGCGTGATCCCGCTAAAATGTTCCAGATCTGGCTCCACGTTCAGACTGATGCCGTGAAAACTGACCCAGCGTTTCAGACGAATACCAATCGCCGCGATTTTGTCTTCGCGCAACTGGCCGCCGGGCTGCGTGCGATCGACCCAGACGCCGACGCGCCCCTCGCGGACGTCGGCTTCGACATTGAACGCGGTCAGGGCGGTGATGATCCAGCGCTCCAAATTGGCGACAAAGGCGCGAACATCGCGGCCCCGCGCCGCGACGTCCAGCATGACATAAGCGACGCGTTGGCCAGGGCCATGATAGGTGTATTCACCGCCGCGTCCGACTGCATGCACCGGAAACCGGTCTGGCGTGCGTAGGTCCGCGGCCTTGGCGCTTGTGCCAGCTGTGTAGAGGGCGGGGTGCTCGAGCAGCCAGACCAATTCCGGCGCGCCATCCGCCCGAATCGCACGGGCGCGCGCTTCCATGGCGGCGTGCGCGGCCTCATATGGAACCGGGTCGGCACTGATGGCCCATTCGACATCTGCGTATTGTGTCATCTGACTGCATATAGCGAAGACTTTTCGCTTCACAATCCGCAACACGCCGCGTATATGGCGCGCTCTACCCGGCGTGCGGCCGTGGCGGAACTGGTAGACGCGCAGCGTTGAGGTCGCTGTGGGGCAACCCGTGGAGGTTCGAGTCCTCTCGGCCGCACCAAGTCTTCTGAAATGACAAAGAAAAATTGCCCTTAAGTCAAAGGATTGTGAGGGCTGTCTTCTGCTCAAAAAATTTTTGTGCACATTTTGTGCTACAAATTGCGCACAAAATGTGCTACAAACTAGGATGGCTGATGCACGCAATCCTGACCGCTTTTTGAAAAAGCGTGGAACGACGTTTCATTACTATCGAAGAGTTCCGAAGCGATATGAACTTCTCGATTCGAGGGGGACCATTCGGTTCTCACTCAAGACGTCATCTATCGATGTTGCGAGAATGCGGCGGGACAGTTTCGAGGAAGCAGACAATGAGTACTGGGCTTCGATGCGCATCGTCGCGGTCGAGGCTCCGGGTAACTCAGTGCAAAAAGCAGCGATGGCGAAGCGATACGCGGCGGCAAAGGCCCGAGCGCTCGCATTAGGTTTCGTCTACAAGCCTGTCTCGGAACTCGCCAATCCTGATAACATTGATGATGTGGTCGCGCGGCTGATGGCGCTCAAGCAAAGCGAAGAAGGTGAAGTCCAACGACGACAAGCAGAGGCTATATTGGGCGGAGTTGACAGTCCGAAGACCACAGTGAGCGAAGCGCTCGAGGTTTATTTCAATGAGATCGCAGTGGACGACCAACTCGGGAAGTCGAAACGACAAGCTTATCAATGGAAGAAAGTGAAGCGGCTGTCAGCTAGCTACTTTATAGATGTCGTGGGCGATCTACCGCTCGTTGATATTACCCGTGAGCATGCTCTCAAGTACCAACGTTGGTGGAGGGACCGGATGCTCTCTCCAGCGGAGGGCGAGAAAGCCGTCAGTCCAAATACGATCAACCGGCATATTGGGAACATTAGGGTTCTTTATCGATCTTACTTCACACATATTGGCGAAGAAGAGCGACCCAATCCGTTCAGGAATCTGTTCTTCAAGGCCAGGTCGCGCGTAGAAGTGCCTGCGTTTGAAGACGACTGGGTGAGAACCAAAATTCTCAAACCAGGTGGATTGCTGGGATTACGTCCAGAGTTGCAGCTGATCACATACATGCTCATTGAAACGGGCTGTCGCCCTAGCGAGCTGATCAACCTGCGTCCGGAAGATATCCACCTTGAAGACGAGGTCCCATACATTTCGATCAAACCTTCGACAAAACGGCAGATCAAGACGGAGTCTTCAATAAGAGATATTCCGCTTGTCGGTGTAGCGCTGGAAGCGGCTAAACGCGCGCCCAATGGATTTCCGCACTATCACGACAGAAACGAACTTTTCTCCGCGAATATGATGAAGGCATTTAGAGCACGCTCGTTTTTCCCTTCGCCAGATCATGTGATTTATTCCTTCCGACATTCCTTTGAAAAGAGAATGCAGGAAGCAAACATCGACTACGGTCTGCGTTGTTTGCTGATGGGGCACGCGAATTCTCGTCCGTCTTATGGAGACGGTGGATCACTTTCCTATCGTCGCGACGAAATGAAAAAGATTGTGCATCCTTTCAAGGCGGAAATATTTGAGTTGTTCGATGCCTCCGAGTGATTTTTTAGAAGCCGATCCGTCTCGCTCGGAGAACGCTGAATACTGCGCCCCTATTGGTGTTGCTGATCGCGCGGCGGATCGTGCAAACATGATTTGATCCTCGCATCACGCTGATCTATTTTTTCTATTTCTTGATCCAGCATCTCAAAAATAGGCCAATATCTATCCCCCAACTGCCGGACCACTTGTGCAGCGACCCGGCGAGCTTTGATCAGATCTTTTTTGGGGACAGACATTGTGAAGCGTAGTTAAAGCGATTTAGGCTTTACGGTTCCAAACCATGACACCGGTGCCGTTTTCTTGATCTTCAAAGAACGCGGCTCGAATTGGAGATGCAAAGCTCGGATCGTCCAGTTTGACTGAGAGGTAGGCTTTTTCACCGTCCTTGCTTTCCTGTCGCCAGGCTGCGCCGAGTTCCGCGCCGCCTGCATATACACGAAAGTCCGGCGCATCGACATGCGCTTGCTTCACGTTTGGAACAATCTGCGATTTGACGTTGATCGTCATTGTCCGGATCGTTCCGGTATATTTTCCATCTTTTTGGGTGAAGGTTCCGATCTGTGCCATTGGTCTAGTCTCCCTTATTGGCATGGAGTGCGCGGCGCGCACGTTTGAACCCGGCATCACAGCCGAGAAAGTTCTCCAGCATGGCTGGAATTAGCGTTTCGGGCTTTTCTGGCGTTCCGTACGTGGCGCCATAAATCTCAGCATAGTCTTGCAGAGCGGAGGCGAGTTCTGGATCAACAGAAACGCTAATCCGAACGGGTGTGCGGTCAGGCAGTTGGGTAAGTCTTAAACTCATTGAGGGCTCTCCGATGTTGGTCTTAAGATGATGTCGCGGGTGACTATCACGCGAACAGGCCAACCCGGCCGCACGCGTATGGTTGGTTGGATACCGAGATTGCGATCAACGATTTTGTGTCCGGCCTCATGAATTGTGTCGGACGTGCCGCGTCTGATCGCGCGCTCTATGTCGTCATCACCATCATTGCCAATCTCACTTCCAATCCCCAGTAGGGTCGCGAGGCCCGCAGCGAAGAAGACCCGGTCCCAGTGATGGTCGGTTCGGTCTGACAGACCAGCATAGCCCTGGCGGTCTGCCCCTGGTTCACTGATTTGGATCGAGCTGCCATCAGTGAGTATGAGACGATCCCAAACCACAAGCGCGCGGTTTTGGCCGAAAGACACCTCGGATTGATAGCGCCCGATGAGTCTCGAGCCTTGTGGGATGAGCAAATGGTTGCCGCTCACCGTATCGTAAACCGACTGGGTCACCTGCGCGATGATCGTTCCCGGAAGATCAGAATTGATACCCGTGATGAGGCTCGCCGGTATCAATGTACCTGCCATGACCTGATAAGGCGAGGCTGGGTCTTGCAAGAGGTATGGATTGTAAGCATCGCTATTTCCGGGCTCACTTGCAAAAGCGGATTTACGAGATTGCAAATTTGGGTCGGCCGGCGCACCGAAGGTCGATCGAATGCCGGGCTGACCTGCCAAAGCGAGCAGTTCTGATCCGAGATCGAATGCTGCCGAACTTTCTTGCGGCGCGCGGGTACTCGCCGCACTCGGCGGAGAGTTCGATTGTAGTTGGAAAAAGACCGGTGCTTTGGCAGCTTCTTCGGCGAGCGCAGCTTCCCGCATGCGCTGAGCGCGAGCAGCCTCTTCGGCTGGGTTCGGTCGAAAATCACTCTCATAGCTTCTGATCAATTCCGGTTGCAGGCCAAGTTCTCGTTCAGCCGCCAGAATGGTCGAGCCAAGATCTCCTGACAAAGGCGGTCCAATCGGGATGGTCGGGGCGGGCCGCACATCAGAATAGCTTGTCGGCAATGCAGCAAGGCCTTCAGGCTTCCTGGTATTGGTCGTGTTGTAGAGTTCACGGCGCTCAGACTGATGTGCAGCCTTCGGCGATTGTAATGCCACACTCAGCGCCGTGAAGAGGCCGAGCACGCCAAGCCCGGCGCACAAGATCAGAACCTTACGGTTGATGTGTGTGGCTGGCTTCGGATTGGAGCGGATTTTGAGGCGCTCAGCATGCTCGTCAAAAGGGATCGGTTCGCTCATGCTCTAACCCCCGAACAGCGCCGCAAAGCCGCTTCGCTCCGCGCCCTTGGAAATTCTCACGACCGTTTGGGATTTTGTCCCTAGGCGCAGTTCAGCGGCCTCAAAGAGCCTATCGACGATATAGTACTTGCCGCGCAGGCGATAATTGACGAGTTCAGCGTCGCCATCGCTTCCAAGCACAAAGAGCGGCGGCAAGTCGGTGGTTTCGATATTGTCCGGCATCTGGATGTAAACTTGCCGACCATCGTCGAACACGCGAACAGGTTTCCATGTCGGTCTGTCACCGGAGAGGCGATAATTAAAATTGAGACCATCCAGCGACAAGCCGCGATCAATCACGCTTGCCTTAGTTGAAATAGCTTGTCGGTTGCGAGAGGTGAGTTCAGCAAGTTCATCGGATGGATAGCGCCAGGAGAGCGCCGCCATATAGCCGCTTGGGACCGACTCCAATTCCAGATGATAGGTCCGGCGATCTGTGGCGATCATTAGATTGGTGCGAATATCTGCATTGATCGGCTTAACGAGAACATGCGCGCGGGCATTAGGGCCGGTGCCAGAAACGGTGTCTCCCACGACCCACCTTACAGTGTCACCGGCAGAGACCGACACCAGAGTTTCACCAGATTGGAGCGCAATGTCTGAGACCTGGCCAGGGCTCGCATAAAGCCGATAGAGCGCACCTTCAGTATAGGGGTAGACCTGGATGGCGTTCACATATCCATCGACAGATGGTTCGATCAGCGCGCTTTTCCGACCTTCATAAATGGCTTGGCGCGGGGAGACTTGAGGGGCGTCGTTATTGCTCGTGATTTTCTTCATCTGACCGGGTAGGGGAAGAGGCACACTCGTCTCTACAATCTCAACCGGTCGGACGACCTCGGCTTCGACAATTGGGGTTGCTGCGACAAAGTCTGTTGGTTCAAACGGTTCGAGCTCTGTTGTGGTCGCGCACGCAGATAGCAATGCCAGCGCGGAGGCGGAAAAAATTAGACGGGTCATTATTCAGTATCTCCTGTGACGAGGTCCTCGCCCCAATGGAGCTCGTGGACATAAAGACCGAGCGGATTGGCGTGCAGCGTTTCCGCGTCGGTCGGGGTTTGAGAAATGATCGAGAAAAGACCGGTATATCTTGAGGCACCAGTGAGAGCCCCGTTTTCAAAAGTTTTTTCAATCCAGCGAGCTTGGAAACTGTCATCCGACACACGCACAACGCTCACCACATCCACCGTTCGTGACCTTCGCCCAATATCGGCAAACGGATCATTGGAGCTTGCATATTCATTGAGCGTCGTGGCGGCGCGGTCGGTCACAAACTTATAAGCGCGAAGCCAGTTTTCTCGAACGACCACAGCGTCTGAACTGACGCTTCGCACATCACCGATAAAGTTTGCGAGATGATGCGCGATCTGAGCGTCCGATGGCGTGTAGCTGCCCGCCAAGGGGCCAACGGCCAAAGCTGCGCCGGTTTCGTCCACTTCGACAATATAAGGCGTCACAGATGATTGGAGGCTCCGCCAAACCAATGCGCCACACGTGACAAAGCAAAGGGTGAGACAGCCAATGGCGATCAATCGCCAATTCTTTGCCTGGACGCGGGCCGAACCAATACGCTCATCCCAGACCTGGCCTGCCTTCTGATAAGGCGTTTCTGGATATGGGCTCGCCCCATAATCAGTCACTGATCGTTTAAACATCTATTCGTCCTTCGTGTTGAGCTGCGGGGCTGCGCCGCCGGATCCGCGGTCGCCGTCGCGGACAGAGTGGACCGCCATGCTGCCGGCCTGGCTGACGCGTTGCTCAGTTTGAAATCTACGAGCCCAAGCCGTGGGCGCGTTTGAACTTGAAGCCGCGGCAGAAACACTCGAGCCACCTGTCATTTCCCAGGCCTTTTGCGTTCCGCTTTGATAGGCGTTTCGAATGCCGGAGAAGGGACGGCCTGCGAGGCGCCGGGCCGCATCGCCGCCTGCGCGTGCGACCCCGACTAATCCCGCTGCGGCGCCTGCAAAACCCTTTTTGCCTGATGCGACAGAGCCCATGGCATAAGACGTCTTGGCCGCGCCCGCCATCGAGGCACCGGCTCGGACAGCTGACGAGACTCCGCCTGCCGCTGCGCGGACGCCCATGCCGCCCACGTAAGCGCCTGCTGAAGCGCCCGCGACCGTGCCTACCGCTGAGCCCGCGCCAAGCTGAGGCGCGCCAGTTATTAGACCGCTCGCAATACCAGGTGAGAAGATCCCCATCCAAAGGAAGACAAGTGCGGCAAGCACGGTGCCCATGACTTGCGCGAGCGTGACATCGGCGCCGGTTCTAAAAGCTGCAGTGACTGAGGCGAACAGGGTTGAACCAATCCCGATAATGACGGCTAAAACCATCAGCTTGACGCCGGACGTGATGACATTTCCAAGTACGCGCTCAGCAAGAAACGTGGTCTTATTCCAGAGGGCGAAGGGCACGAGAATAAAGCCCGCCAACGTGGTGAGCTTGAACTCCAGAATGGTGATGAAGAGCTGTATCGCGAGCACGAAGAAAGCGATGATGATCACCGCCCAGGCGACAAACATGATCGCGATCATGATGAAGTTGTGAAAGAAGGAGATTGGTCCCAGCATGTCGCTGATCTCGGCCAACAGAGGCTGAGCCGCATCAAAGCCGACGCTTGCAATAAACCCAGGCCGGAGAAGATCAGCGGCTGTCATCGTCCCGCCGCCCGCCGTCACGCCAAGCTCGGCGAAACTGTCAAAGACAATGTTTGCGAGCAGGGCGAAGTTGCCGATGATGAAGGCGAAGAAGCCGACATAGAGGACTTTCTTCAATAGCCCAGCGATCACATCCGTATTGTGGCTTAGTGCCCAAAAGAGACCGGCCAGGGTTATGTCGATGGCGATCAGCGTCGTCGTCAAATAGGCGACATCGCCTGCCAGCAGGCCAAATCCGCTATCGATATAGGCAATGAAGGTTGCCAGGAACGTATCGATAACGGCCATTAGCTGGGCGCTCCCAAGAAGGTCCTTGTCCGGGCGCGGCCCCGCTCAGCTTCAGCCAACTCGCGGGCGCGTTCCAGAGCTTCGGCTCGGTAATGGGCCGCCAAAATGGACTCGATTTGCATGAGCTGCTGAGCCTGCATCGCCTCAATCTGATTTCCGGCTTGCGCCGCTTCGAGCGCGCCTGCCGCAGACTGGCTGCGATCAATCAGGTCTGAGATCGCGCTCGCATCAACTTGGTTGTCTTCCAGCGCAGCGCCAATGGTGACGAGCGAGTCGCGATAAGCGGTGCGCGATTGGCGCCAGCGACGCCGGGCATCTTGGACCAGGATTTGAGAGTCCGGCGGTGTCGCTCCATAGTCTTCCGGGTAGATCTCTTCATATTCGCGTTCGACCTCGTCGACGCCATATCCGATGCCTTCCGCCTGGCGCATCAGATCATAGATGCGCTGAATGCGATCTCGAATGATGGCTTCCGCCACATTCAAATCCAAGGTTTGAAGATTACGGGCCATATTTTCCAGCATCTCAATCTCATTAGTGATTTGCTGGATTTGCTGATTGATCTCCTGAAGGCTGCGCACCGCCGTCAGGATGTTCTGCGTGTGATTGGCCGGGTCATAGACGATGCCGCCACCGAACAATTGAGCTGATGATGGTGGTGCCGTCATCAATGAGATAGGTAAAGCTGCGATAGCGGCGGAGATCAGAAAACGTTTCATCATTGAGGTTCCTATTCGGCTGCGATCGCGTGAGATTGAAGGCCGGCATCCGTGCCCGGCCAGCGGTTCAGAATCTCTGCCGCCCAGGGAAGACCCTGTTCGATCAGCCAGCATTCTGCGAAATCTTCAGCGGAGGTTTCAGCGGCTACGCGGTCCATCAGTGCTTGATCTGTCGGCGCTGACGCGCCGCAAATGGCGAGCGCAATTTGGCCAAGGCCTAGTTCGAACAGGCGACACCCGAGCGGGGATTGGTAATAGTAGTCTCGTTTGGGAGTGGCCTCAGCAATCAGCTCAATCTGACGGGCGTTCAGGCCAAACTGCTCATAAATAGCCTTGGTCTGAGGTTCCTGAGCGCGCTCATTCGGCAGAAAGATCCTCGTTGGGCAGCTTTCGATGAGCGCCGGGGCTATGGAAGAGCCAGCGATGTCCGCCAAGGATTGCGTCGCAAACACCACAGCCACGTTTCTCTTGCGAAGCGTTTTGAGCCATTCGCGAATGCGGGCGGCAAACATTGGATCGTCCAAGAATAGCCAAGCTTCGTCCAGGATCAGCAAAGTCGGCTTGCCATCAAAGCGTTCTTCAAGCCGGTGGAAGAGATAGGTGAGGACTGGGAGAGCAGCGCCCTTGGCGTGCATCAAATCTTCCATCTCAAAGCAGACCGTATCGGTAAGCGTGAGGCTTTCATGGTCAGCGTCAAGCAAGCGTCCGTGCGGACCATCCAGCGTGAAGGGGTGCACTGCCGATTTCAGGGTTTCGTTTTGCAGGAGAAGCGCGAGACCGGTCAGTGTGCGTTCCTGCTCCGGCGCACTCGCCAGCGATTGGATCGCATCCCAAAGTGCCGCTTTGTACTCTGGCGTCATGGTGACGCCTTCATTTTCGCAAAGCCCCGCCAGCCAGTCAGCTGCGAAACTTGCTCCCAGTTCAGTGTCTATATTTTTTAGGGGCTGCAGACTTGGTGCTTCGCTGCCGCCAAGATCAATATGTGCCCCGCCCATGCAGAGGGTTGCAGCGCGCGCTGAGCGCCCCTTGTCAAAGACGAAGACTTGGGCCTCGTCATAGCGTTGCCACTGTAAGGCGAGCATGGAGAGCAGGACAGATTTGCCAGCGCCAGTTGGGCCGACGACCAAACTATGTCCGACATCGCCAACATGGAGGTTCAATCGGAAAGGCGTTGTACCGTCCGTTTGTGCCTGGATAAGCGCTGGAGCAGACAAGTGATCATTCGTCTCTTCACCCGCCCACACCGCGGAAAGCGGCACCATATGCGCGAGGTTCAGCGTATGGAGAATGGGCTGGCGAACATTTGCATAAGCATGACCCGGCAATGATCCTAACCAGGCTTCGACCGCATTGAGCGTTTCCCTGATCGCCGTAAACCCGCGACCATTTATGATACGCTCAGCAATGCGAAGATGCTCATCGACCATGCGGGCGTCTTCGTGTGCAACTGTGATCGTTGTGGTGACATATCCGAATGAAACGAGATCACTGCCAAGCTCCTGAAGAGCAGCGTCCGCATCACTCGCTTTATTGTCTGCATCATTATCAACAAGAGCGGCTTGCTCATTGAACAGTGTTTCGCGAAGCACGGTGCTCACAGACTTTCGTTTGGCGAACCAGTGACGGCGTTTCTTAGAGAGGAGCTTTTCAGCTTCAGCCTTATCCATCGCGATAAAGCGCGTGGCCCAGCGATACGAAAACCCCTGGCGATTAAGCTCGTCCAGAATGCCGGGCAGCGTACTTGCGGGAAATCCTAGAATGGTGAGCGTACGCAAGTGCGCCTCGCCAATCATGGGCTCCAAACCACCAGTGAACGGCTCATCAGCTAAGATCGCATCTAAGAAGACGGGCAGCTCAGGTGTTACCACAGGGTGGCGTTTGGAAGACACCGTTGAGTGCAAGTATGTCAGCGTCCCGTCATCATCGAGCGGTGTAATCTCAGCGAGGCATGTGCTCAATAGGTCGTAGACTCGGGCAGCGTGTTGCTGGAACGTTTCCAGCCTTTGGCGCCAACCTTCCGCTTCAATGGTTTCAGGCCTCGTGATGAGCGCCTTTTCCGCTTTTCCGGTGGCATCAGCTGGTGGAAGCCAGAGGAGCGTCAGATAGTAATTGCTTTGAAACCGAGCGCCTGCTTCCTCTGCCTGCAGCGCGCGTTCTTCATCGACCAGCCAGGCGGCCGCAATCGGAAACTCAGATTCTGGATAGTCATGGACTTCAGAGCGCTGGGCTTCAAAAAAAAGCGCCCAGCCTGACCCAAATCTGCGCAGCACATTGTTGACCCGCGCCATGATCGAGACGAGTTCTTCTTGAGTGCTGCTCTCGAGATCGGGACCACGATACCGGAATGTTGTGTGAAAGCTGCCATCCTTGTTGAGCACCACACCCGGCGCGACCAAACACGCCCAGGGAAGGTAATCAGCAAGAAGTTTTGGTGTGTCAGAATATTCTTGCAAATTCAGCATTTCAGATACTCTTTGTGTCGCATGGAGCGGATTGTGACGGTCATGAAATCTGGGTCGTAACGGGCCATGAACACGGCCGCCGAATGTCCGAGAACCCAAAGGAGGAGCCCCGGAATCCATAGCCTGAGGCCGAGCGCTAAAGCTGCCGCCAGTGTGCCGATGGCAATGGCGGCGCTTCTTGGCGCGCCCGCCATCAGGATCGGCTCGGTCAAAGATCGATGCAGGGGAATTTCGTAACCTTGGCATTCACTTGTGCTCATTGCGTTCCTCCTTCGAAACGCCCCACTGGAGCGTTTCATTTTCCTTCGGAAAACCAGTCGTCACCATGTCTAGATCAGCGCGCCGCCACCAAAGCTGAAGAAGGTTAGGAAGAAGCTCGTCGCAGCAAATGCGATGGATAGACCAAAGACGATCTGGATCAGCTTGCGCATTCCACCCGATGTTTCTCCAAAGGCCAGCATCAAACCAGTCAGAGTGATGATAATCACCGCAACAATGCGGGCGACCGGCCCTTCGATCGATTGCAAAATCTGATCAAGCGGACCTTCCCAAGGCATGCCAGACCCAGCGGCATATGCAGGCGCTGCGAGTAGGGCGGCGCCCCCGAGCGCCAGCGCGGTTCGAATAGTCGACTTAAGAGTCATGACGTTTGTCCTTCTGTGACAAGTGAAAGAGAGCGGGATACCAGCGGCTCGGTGACATAGTCGCCGCCATCGAATTCTAGGATGCGCACGGCATCTTCGACGCGGCGATTTCCATCAGCCCGGCTCATAAAGACCACCACATTGACGGCGCCTGCGATAAGATCGAACGGGACATGGCGCGTGGCTTCCATGGTGAGTTGTTCCAGGCGCTGAAGCGCGCCGCGCGCAGAATTTGCATGTAATGTCGTGATGCCGCCCGGGTGACCGGTGTTCCACGCTTTTAAGAGGTCGAGCGCCTCGCCGCCGCGAACCTCGCCGACGATGATCCGGTCGGGACGTAAGCGAAGCGTTGAGCGAACCAGATCCTGAAGCGAAGTATTCCCGGGATGGGTTCTCAGTTGAACTTTGTTCGGCGCGAGGCAATTTAGCTCTCGCGTGTCTTCAAGAATAACAATGCGATCCTGCTCAAAAGCTGCTTCAGCCAGAAGCGCATTTGTGAAAGTGGTTTTCCCCGAGGAGGTTCCACCCGCGATCACGATATTGTTCCGCCGCTCTACGGCGACTCGAAGCGCCGCAGAGAGCGCTGGCGAGAGCGCGCCTTGATCGACGTAATCATCAAGCGAAAACGGGCTCGCCGCGGGTTTGCGGATGGAAAAACAAGGAGCTGTGGCGACAGGCGGAAGCAGCCCTTCAAACCGCTCGCCGCCGCCGGGAAGTTCCGCAGAGACGATGGAGGAGGAAATTTTTAGGCGTGCGTCCCCAGCGCCTGCCGCCACAAGGCGAATTACCCGCTCGCGCGCTGCAGAGTCTAGAGAAGCTTTTGTGACGATAATTCCGGCGCCCGCTTTCTCAATCCAGACAGACCCGTCCGGATTGGCCATGACCTCAATTGTCTGAGGGTCTTCTAGCGCCTCGCGAACCGTTTCACAGAACGCCGTTCGTAGCATTGCCGTGCGGCGCGCTTTCGTTTCCTGTTTTGTGTCCGGCGTGGACATCAGGTTGCTCCCGAGGCGAGTTTTCGACCTCAAGAACGTGACCGATTGAGCGCGCCTGCGGAATTCTAAATGGCGGCAATCTCACGCAAATCTCGGCAAGTCTTGGCAAGTATCGGCAACGGGTCGCAAAAGCTGGTAAAATGGAGCTCTTTGATGTTCCAAACAGAAAATATCGCGCCTTGTGCCTGGCATGGTTTTGAATTCGAAACAGATTTTCTCAAAGTGCGAAGCCAATGAGCAAAGGCGAAATCTAATACAGTTTTGGTTAAAATAGGTGTTTTGGCACACGAGTTGCCAGAGTTAAGGGTAGAATTGTGGGGACTGATAATGAAAAAATTCACACTCGAAGAAAACAGCGTCACCAAACGCTATTCTTACCTTTGGCGTATGATGAACGACCGTTGGGCGTGGGAGTATCAACGGCGCAACCCGGACTATCGCGAAGATGCTAAGGCCATGTCGCCTGACGACATCTCTGAGATGGAGGTTTGTCACAGTATCAAAGTCTATAAGTCGCGCGTGTCACAATCGGTTGCCGAGCGCTGGGGGCTGATCATGATGGTCGACCCGGATCTGGGCGCCATCGAAGCGAACGCAGTCTGGACAAAGGAAGCCTATCCTGACCAAGTTGCGATCAATGTTGTACCGCGCGCGAAAGGCGAGACTTGCGAAATCTATGACAAAAGCGTCGAACTTTGCCAGATATCGCATTTTACCGATTCCGTGGGTCGGGAGTTTCTGATCACGCGCGGCAATGGTTGCCTGTTTCAAGCGCGGTGCAGAGGATTATCCCTTTTGGGGATGGAGCCAGTTAGAATGGAACTCAGCATGCCAGACTTCGAAAGTTACCAGCGAAAAGCCAAAGCCCATGAGGAAGGAATGCGCGTCTTTGGCAATGACCCAGCAGCCGAAACACCAAAATGGACCAAGCGCACTCAAATTCTACGAGATGGTCTGATTGCTCTGGATTGCCTGGAACTCGGAATGACGCGCAAGGAGATCGCCAACGTTCTCTATGGCGTCGAACGCGTCACCGATGAATGGGAAAGCGGGCGTATTCGCGACTCGGTCAACTATTTGATCTCGCGCGCGACGGCGCTGCGCGATGGCGGATTTCGAGTGGAATTGCTCGGCAGTCACCTTGGTCCCAATAAGCAGGCTGCATAACCGAGAACGGCAACACATTTGTACCTCGAAACCCGGTTCGACTCATGTCTTATAGTCAAGTCATGAGCCAGCCATCGCCGTTCAAACTCACCGAGGAAACAGTGCGGAATGCCGGGCTCAGACCTGACGATGTCGGTTATTGGTGTCTCTTGGTTGATGGGTGCTATCATCTCTTCGATCGCGAAGAGCAGGCGCTGCAAGCCTATGAAAAACTCAAGCACGGCGTTCTCGTACGATAAAACTTTTATTGGCTCAGTTTTCGATCATGCAGTGAGCCTTTCGCGTTTTCGCTTTCTGAGCGAGGGCGGGAGGATGGCCAATCTGCCGCCGGGCAGCCGCACTGCAAGCGCTTTGGCCCTTTGTCCGTCTGAGCACTCAATTTCATTTTACCAAAACGCTTGCACCCCGGCCTGGATACCCGGCGGCGGCATGGCCTTTCCACCTCCCACCCTCGCTCCTGCTGAGAAAATGTTAAATCGGAAAGGTGTGATACATCATGATCCAGTCACAAAATGTGTTTGCCAGCCTCGGACCGAGACCCCGTATGACCTTAGTCATTTGCGATGGGTGTGTCGCTGAAATCTGGGTGAATGGTCGCGCGCCCATCATTACAATTCGAGACTATGATGAAGGCGAAACCGACCAAGAGC
This sequence comes from Pseudomonadota bacterium, assembly GCA_039818185.1. Taxonomy (GTDB): domain Bacteria; phylum Pseudomonadota; class Alphaproteobacteria; order Caulobacterales; family Hyphomonadaceae; genus Henriciella. Next base: position 187,647 of record JBCBUI010000004.1, on the reverse strand, counting down.
CAATGCGAGACCAAGATGGTTTTGCCTTTTCTCACATCAACTGGAATGCACCAGCATGGACGGTAGGTCTGTCTCTTCAATGTCGGCACTTAGAATAGCGACGGATAGATCCGGCTTAGCGAACATCACCATCTGGCCGCTTCAATCTGCCTAATGCGCCACTTCAGAGTAGACGAGTGAACCCTGGCGCTCTTAACACTATTTCCGTCGTTGAGCTCCCAAGGTGACCCCAACTTTTGAGCTCGATTTTCTATTCGTAAGCGGTAGCCAAAGCACTTCGCTCCTGTCTTCTTGCCGTGTGACCTGGCCGACATTTGCTCAACTTGAAACCGCTCCATCCAAGAAATATCCCCGCTGCTTCGCAGCTCCTCGCGGGGCATATATCTTGGATGGAGCGGTGCTTCACTCCGTTTCGCCCGCTTATCGGTTCAAGCCGGTCAAATGCCGGCCTTTTGGTCCGGCGTCGACGGGGGCGAAGGGGCTTCAGGCGACAGCCAAAGAAACGAAAAGGAATATACTTATGGCGAATGCACTTGGATATGTCAGCGAGACGAAATCAGGGTTTGAAGGCGCACTTTCAATGATGAACCTTTCAGCCACGATCCGGATCGAAAGGAACGGCGAAAAAGAAAGTGAAGGCCAGCCCGACTATCGAATTTTTGCCGGAGAAACGAGCACAGAAATTGGTGGCGGCTGGGTCAGAAAGGCTAAAAATTCGGGCCGCGATTATGTCTCGATCACGCTCGCAGATCCGCAAATTGGACCAAAAAAAATTTGCAAATCTCGCCCCGGTGAAAGGCCAAGACGGTCGACACGTCATCCTCTGGAACCCTCGCGACTAAAGAAGAAACTTTAGAAAAAGAGCCGTGGTGGAGCGATCCATCGCGGCTCCTGTCATTGCAGTCTATATGGTTAACCCCGCCAAGGAAAATCACGACAAGCGATTTTTCGTCTATAAATTAGGACTCTAGCTTGGCACCTTCATCGTCAGAAACCTAAGAATAAGAGGAAACTGATGGCGAAAAGGAAGTTCAAATCTAAGAGAAAAAATCCGGCCGAATGGCTAACGCCGCACGAGGCAGCAGTATATCTAGACCTGTCTTACAGCACGCTCGCGCATTACAGGTGTCAGGGTGGCGGACCTATTTTCTACAAATTTGGATGGCGTGTTGCCTATGCTGAACCGGACCTGATTGCATGGCAAAATGGTCAGCGGTGGTCGTCTACATCTAATAAGCTGAAAGACTAAAAAAATGCGGACGGGAGTTGCGATTTTGGCCGTTACATCAGCTAGCGTCTGTTTGATGACCTTGATCTGGAATCCAAAGGAAAAGCTCATTTGGAATCGTACGCAAAGCGCGCCTATTGGACTATATTGGCTGAGCGATGGGTCATATAAACTGGGTGATTGGGTCATCGTCTCAGCGAAAAGCGCTGATACTGAATGGGCTGAAAACCAAGGATATGTTGGTCGAAATTGGCCGCTTCTCAAGCGCGTTTCGGCGGTCTCAGGCGACACTATTTGTCGTCATCAGGCAGAGATATCAATCAATGATGAAAGCGTGAGCGTCGCCAAATTAAGAGACAAAGCAGGGCGGGTGTTACCGCGCTGGTCAGGATGCGTTGCGTTGAAAGCAGATCAGGTATTCTTGCTAAATAAGCATCCTGACAGTCTCGATGGGCGGTATTTTGGTCCAACTCAAAAAGACGACCTTATGGGCCGTGCGCATAAGGTCGACCTATTCGCAAGGCGCGATAGCGCCGATAAGGCGATCTCAATGGAATGATGGGAACCATGCAGCGAATCCGAACGGGCAAGATAAAAGCTCATGCACCAATAGGCGCCTAATCCATTGTCCGCACATCTCTTTTTTGGTGCATTTTGCAGTGAATTGCGGTGCACAGAATTTGGCGTAGATATGGCGATCGAATTGGAGGGCGTCGTCCGATGACGACCGAAGACCTTTTCACGCCGCGCCTCGGCAAAATCAGAGATCGCGGCGCCGTTGCTGGAACGCGACTTCGAAAGCGCGCGACGAGCACAGCCAAACAGCTCGCACGATCAGGAAAAAAATCGTCATTCACAGGCACTCGGCTAGGGCGCGGGAAAGCCTCTTCAACGCACGCTGATTTTGCAACCCGTCGATATAGAAGTGCCAGACTGCGCCGCGTGGTGACCAAAACCCATATTGCCAAGCCTGGAAAAATTGTCGGTGCCGCAGCGTTTTCTAAACACATCAACTACCTGCAGCGTGACGGAGTAGAACGGGACGGTAGCGGCGGTGAGATCTACACGCGTGAAGGCCGGGAAGTGGACCTTGAAGGGTTTGCTGAGCGTAGCCAGAAAGACCGCCATCAATTTCGGTTTATTGTTTCTCCCGAAGATGCGTCGCAGATCCAGGATCTGAAAGCCTATACGCGCGAGCTTATGACAATCATGGAGCGTGACCTCGGAACTCGGCTCGATTGGGTGGCGGTTGACCACCATAATACGGGGCGCAGTCACACCCACATCGTGGTGCGGGGGAAGGATGCTTCTCGCAAGGATCTCGTTATCGCTCCAGATTATATCGGGCGTGGGTTCAGAAAGCGCGCTTCGATGCTTGCCACTGAAATGCTCGGACCGCGCCGCGATTTGGAAATATTGCGTCAACGCGCCCGGGAGACTCAGCAGGAGCGGTTCACAAGTATAGATCGACAAATTATCGGCATTCAAGAAAACGGCTTGGTCGTGATCGGACCAGCATCGACAGCCAAAGATCGCTTTGAACGTGACATGAGATTGCAACGTTTGAAACACCTGGAGAAATTGCGGCTAGCCGAAAAGCGACCCAACTCTGAGTGGCAACTTCAACGCGGCTGGGATGAGACGCTGAAAGCGATGGGAAAACGCGGTGATATCATCAAAGCGATCGCCGCGGGAATGGAGCCGGGACATGTTCCAAAGAGTGTCAGATTCATAGAGGAACGACCGGCGAGTGCGGCTCCTTTGCTTGGGGTGGTTTTCCGGCAGGGGCCGAGCGATGAATTGCGTGATACGCGTTTCTTGCTTGTGCGCGATTTTGACGGGCATATGTGGCACGTCGCGGCAGGTGAGATGAAGAATGGTCCTTTGCCTCCACGCGGGGCCATTGTCGAAATTGCGGCTGTCATGAACGAGCCAAGGCAATCAGACCGAAAAATCGCTGAAATTGCTGAGCGTTCAGCCGGCTTCTACTCAGATGCCTTGCACGTCTCACATGAGCCCAGCTCAAGTGCAGCCTATCGCCTTGCCCACAAACGTCGCGTTGAGAGACTACGGCGAGCGGGAATTGTAGAGCGTCTGAAAGATGGACGTTGGAAGGTGGGGCAAGACTTTTTAGAACGCGCAGCCGCGCACGAAGCCGCCCAGGGCGCGGCGCAAATCAAAGTGATGTCATGGATATCATTAAGGGCGCAGGTTCGAGCGCTGGGTGAAACTTGGTTGGATCAGGTGGACGCCAGCGAACTCGCTTCTCTTAAGGATCGCGAAGTCCAGAGCGCGAAAGTAAAACGAATTCAATTCCTTCGCGACAATGGGCGCCTAAACTTGGATGAAACTGATCTCAGAGCCGCAACGCGAACCCAAATGAACGCCGAGGAGTTACGTAATGTCGAAATGACGGAAGCCAATCGATCCGGTCGTATACCTCAACGGATAGAAAACACCTCTTCATTTGAAGGTGTGTTCGAGCGCACAATTGATGTGGGGCAGGGGCGTTTTGCTCTCATTGGGAAAGCCAAAGAATTTGCCCTTGCGCCATGGCGGCGAGAGATCGAGCGCTATCGCGGGCAAACGCTGGTTGTTGAGGCACGTAAACAGGAAGTTTCCTGGACTTTGCTTGGGCGGCGAACCCGCGGGCTGTCGCGATAAAAATGTGTTGCGGGCTTTTGCCGCCATTCATAATGGTGGTGAGCAAGCGGCTCCGGCAGAGTGTCAGCGTTTTATTGAGAGGCTAATAATGCGATGTCGCCGTCCAAAATTCTTGTTGGTCAGTTTATAATTGTTCTTTCAATTATTGTGACCTCAATCTGGAGCGCCACTCAATGGGCGGCTCATTCATTGGATTATCAGCCCGCGCTCGGTGTCGCTTGGTTTGAACTGCAAGGCGTGCCTATCTACAAACCGTGGCGCATTTTCCAATGGTGGTATGCCTACGAGGCTTACGCACCAGATGTGTTCGCAATCTCAGGCGCGATTGCAGCGAGCGGAGGAGTTTTCGGCATCATTGCTGCCGTCATAGGGTCTATTTGGCGCTCGCGCTGGGAGAAACGCGTTACAACTTATGGCTCGGCGCGCTGGGCTGACGCTCGCGATATCGCAAAAGAAGGCCTCCTAATACCTGAAGGTGTATTTCTTGGTCGATGGCGGAACAAATATCTACGGCATGATGGGCCTGAGCATGTCCTTGGCATAGCGCCAACAAGATCTGGAAAGGGTGTTGGGCTCGTCATACCGACGCTCCTCTCATGGACGGGCAGCGCAATTGTCCATGACATCAAAGGCGAGAATTGGGAGCTGACCTCTGGATGGCGAAGCCAATTTTGTCGTTGCTACAAATTTAATCCGACCGATCTGAACTCTGCTCGGTTTAATCCATTAGCCGAGGTTCGTCTTGGCGCATCCGAAGTACGAGACGTTCAGAATATTGCCGACATCCTCATCGACCCGGAAGGCTCACTCAAGTCTCGAGACCATTGGGACAAAACCGCATATGCCTTGCTTGTCGGGGTGATCATGCACGTGCTTTATGCCGAAGAGGACAAAACACTTTCAGGCTGCGCTCGGTTTCTTTCTGATCCATCGCGCACGATCAAAGACACGGTCAATTTAATGAAAACGACACCGCACTTGCCATGTGGCGGAACACATCCGAGTGTGTTGCAGGCGGCGGGCGAGTTGGCCAAGAAAACAGACAATGAAGCCTCCGGAGTTCTTTCGACCGCTATCAGTCTTTTGACGTTATATCGAGATCCAGTCGTCGCCCAGGCGACATCAAAAAGCGATTGGCGCATAGAAGAATTATTGCACGCTGATCGACCCATATCCGTCTATTTGTCTATTCCACCCTCGGACATCTCGCGCACGAAACCTCTGATTCGGCTTATGTTGAATCAAATCGCTCGGCGGTTGACCGAGCGCCTCCCCGGAGAAAGCGCGCGCAAAGTCCTCTTAATGTTGGACGAGTTCCCAGCGCTCGGCCGTTTGGATTTCTTTGAGGAAGCGCTTGCCTTTATGGCTGGCTATGGTGTGCGTGCCTATCTGATCGCCCAATCGCTCAACCAAATCGAAAAGGCATACGGCCCGGCCCATTCTATCTTGGACAATTGTCATGTTCGGATAGCATTCGGCACGAATGATGAGCGCACCGCACGGCGGTTTTCGGATGCACTGGGCACAAAAACAGAGCTTCGATCTCAAAAGAACTATACGGGGCATCGCTTGGCACCATGGCTCAGCCATATGATGGTGGCGCGCCAGGAAACCCAGCGACCCCTCATGACGCCGGGCGAGATCATGCAAATGCCAAGGACCTCCCAGATTCTAATGATCTCAGGCGTGCCGCCAATCGAATGCAAGAAACTTCGATACTACCAAGATCGGAACTTCCAGCAACGCGTTCAGGCCCCGCCGGCCCAATCAAGTCGATCCGCAATCAAAGGAGAGCAGGGTATAGCAGCTGATCGTGAATCATCCGCGTCAATCACTGATGCATCGGAGGGCACCAATGGGGAGCACCACACCGAATTCAAGCAAGCCGAACCTGATCGTCCTTTAGAGCAGGAGGTCGTCTCTAAGATGGGAAAAGATGATGGGCCTGATGCGTCTTCAGATCAGAACTTGGAAACTGTTCGAAAAGCAGCAGCGCTGGATCGCACTGACCCAGGCCTTCTACCAAATATGTGAGAACCCATGTCTAAACCTCGCGCGAACCTGCGCCTGTCCACCAAACTACATGCCGAACTTTGCCGTCGCGCCGAGTGTTACGGACTGACAAAAACGGCGATTCTTGAAGATGCGTTGGAGCGCTACTTCAATCCCGAATGCACGCGGCGCCTTGAGGATCATGTGATAGAAAGATTGGATCGCTTTGATGACCGGCTTGGTGGTGTCGAAAGAGATCTCGCTCTTTCACTGGAGGCGTTTGGTCAATTTGTCTTTTATTGGCTGGCGCGAACCGATCCGTTGCCAGACGGAGAGCGGGAGGCTGCACAGGCGCTCGCGGAACGCAGGTTTGAATTCTTTGTGGGGCAAGTTACGCGGCAAGTAGTCAATGACAGTCGGTGGGGTCATTTGGTAAAAACAGATGGGTAATAATCGAAAAGCCGAGCGCAGTCGCCCGGCAGATAATTCCTAAACCGGACATTAGAATCCAACGCACACCCCCAACTTTGGCAACGCTCCGACTTCAGATAAGTCATTGAATTTAAAGTAGCACAACGTCGCCCAACGAGGTTTAACGTAGCCTATCGTAGCCTATCGTAGCGTAATTTAGTGTTTCGAAGCCGAACAGCGTTGCCCATGCGTTGCCCACAACCGGCTGAGATTTAAAAGTTCCCGTTATTGGACGCCAAGGATGCCCGCTGTTTCACCCATTTCAGATATTTGCGGTATAAAACTACAATCTTGAATGGAAATTCAAAGCCTAAGTTTTGCGTTCCGGAATTGGGACGGGCTCGCGCCGAACTTTTCTTTAAAGACGCGGCTGAAATATGCTGCGTCTGAGAAGCCCCACGTGAAAGCAATGTCTGTTATGCTCCGCGAGCGCATCGTTGGATTGGAGAGGTCTCGTTGACACCGTTTAAGGCGTTCAGAAACGACAAAGCGCCAAGCGGTTTCGTCGTTTTCCTCGAACAGCCAATGAAGATTGCGAACGGACATCGCGTTCTGTTTAGCAATTTTCTCCACCGACAGAGACGGATCGGACAATCGTCGCATCACCGAAGATTTCACGAGCCGCAACTGTGAAGACCTCAGGGTGACATCGGCAGGTGTTAGGTTGCCCCGCGTTGCAAACAAGGCGATCGCAGCTTCGATCAAAGCCGTGTCATTCACGGGGCGGTCCGCCATGTTCGAAAACGCCAGATTTGATAGAAATGATCCGACGAGCGAAGACGTGGGTGAACCAGCCTTCACATGTCTTGGAACGGAAAGCCATGTGTCTGGCATCCACTCCTTGAACCTTTGGAGAGGAAGAACGGCAGATATTTTGTGGAGCCTTTGCTGGACTTCAAATGTCATCGGCTGAGTCGTATCCCAAACGAAAACATCGCCAGCCTCAAGAACTGCATCTTGATCGCCCAAGCGCATATGCTCACGTCCCGAGACGACGAGCTGTATGGCGAGCCGCTCTTCATCGTCGATCCGAACTGTACGGGCAGTACGTTGACCACCGCACGGGTCGCAAACACATTCGACTACCTTAAGCGACCCTATATCGGTCGCTTTTATTTCAGCGTTGAAGTCTCGGTTTGAATTAGACTGTGTACCCCAAGTGCCGAACGTCTCATTGAGTAAATGCACCCATGCATCGTATCGCTGATGCGATACGTGATTTGTTGTAGTCCAGGATTGGGCATCTGGAACAACAGCCAACGAATATCCTCCTTACTCGCCTAAACTTGAGTACGTATTTTCACGTACACTGCTAGATTATTCGCCAAATGTACAGACTGGTAGCCTCCGCTCATTGACTGCCGAAGGATACTTGCGTGTTCTCAAATCACGCCGAATGGCAACATCCCCGGCAGACCTAGCGACCCACACACTGCCCGCGGTCGGACGGATTCGCACGAATATCCAAGACGCTTTGCGCTATGAGTAAAGCCGTTTCAGCCGCGGATCGCCATCCTGTAGGTAATAAGGCAAAAATGCCTGCACCCAAGGGAGGTTTAGTTGGGATCATTGTCTATCAGCCGCTACACATCTATTTCCGAGCGCACGTCTTCGGGCAACAAATTCCGTACGCATCTGTTAGGAGCCGCAGCGCTTTCGATCGGAATGATATGCGCCGCTTCGCCGGCAATCGCCCAATCGGGTCCTGATGCTGACACCGAAATTGACGGCGGAGCAGTTGAAGAGCAAGAACGCAAAACTTTGGAAGTTGTAACCGTCACAGCCCGGAAGAAAGCTGAATCCGAACTCGACGTGCCGGAGTCACTAACAACGTTCTCAGAGAATGACATCGAAAACGCAAATATTGACGGTTTGAGCGATATTGGTCTGCTCGTTCCGAACCTTTTCTTGAGTACGCGTCTAGATGGTTTTCCAAACGTGACAATTCGCGGGCTCGGCGGCTTTGGTAACACACAAGGTGTCGGTTTCTACTTGGATGACGTCCAATTATTTTCCGACGCATCTTCCCGATTTGGTGACTTAGCGCGCGTCGAGGTCCTGAAAGGCCCGCAAGGCATTTTGTATGGCGGTTCGAACATCGGCGGCGCCGTAAAATTCGTCAGTGCTCGTCCCGATCCGAGTGAATACACCGCTCGCGCGAAGCTTCGCGGCGGGGAGAATGGATACATTGACCTCGAAGCAGAAACCAACATCCCATTATCTGATAGCTGGGCACTAAGAGTGTTCGGTTTTACCGTTTCCGATGACTCTTATATGACGAACCCTAACTCGGTCCGGTCAAATGGTTTGGCAGGCACCAACGATCCCGACATTCGTGCCTATGACGAGATGGGAGTTCGTGTTGCTCTTGGGGGCGACATTAGTGAAAACTTTACGGCGCTCGCTTCGGTGCGATATAACGAACTAGACGCGCCGAACAACATTTGGTCGCGTGAACTCGACGGTTCATTTGAATATCCGACCACTGTTGATGCGAGTTTTAACCCTCGCCACGATCGAGAAACAACCGCTGCGACACTCAATCTCACATATGAGTTGCCGAACGTAATTATTTCTTCGATTTCTTCATACACTGAGACGGAATCGTTTCGTCAATCTGATTTGGATCTTGACCAAGAGTACGTGCTCGACTTGTTCCGGCCCGAAGAATTCGAAGCGGTTACGCAAGAGCTCCGACTTAGCTCTAATGGAACTGGCCCGCTCGATTGGCAGGTTGGCGCGTACTACCTTGATCTATCTCGAGACTTAGATTCGGTGCTTAATATTCGGGGCGGGTTCTGCTTTTTAGACCCGGGTGTTTGCGCACCCCCTCCAGGCACGGACGATGCGGTGATCCAGGCAGTGGTGCCGTTCGAGGTCAGCAGGCGTAGCCGCACGCAGCAGGCTCTATTCGCAAACGCTAACTACACGATTGGCAACTGGGAAATAGGTGGTGGAATTAGGGTTGATGACACAGAGACGAAACGAGCCAATTTAGACACGGGGGTTTCGGGTGAGAATTCTGAAACTGTCATCCTAGGTCGTGGGGCCTTGTCATGGAAGAGCGACGATGGATCGACGCTATTGTATGGCTCTGTCTCGCAAGGTTTCGAGCCAGCGGATTTCGGCCTCAACAACTTTGCAAACGCTACCACGCTTCTGGGTTTCGATAAGGAGACAGCGACCCAGTTCGAGTTGGGTTACAAGGGTCAATTGCTCGATGGGCGTATGATCCTCACGGCCGCTGGGTTCCTCATCGATTATAAGGATCGTCAGTTTGAATTGCAGGCGACTGATCCTGATACGGGCGGCTTTGTGGAAGGGATCGTCAATGTCGGTGACTCGCAACAAATTGGCTTCGAAGCAGATTTGACGTGGCTACTTTCAGATTATTTCACATTCTCTGGTGGGCTTGGCTATCTTGATGCCGAATGGGATGATGGTACGATTTCTCCGGTAACGGGTCTCGATCTTTCGGGGCGTCAGCCTCCAAACGCGACTGAATGGAGTGGTTCGGCTGCGCTCGACTTCTCCAAGCCTGTTGGCAACGACTCTGAGCTCTTCGCTCGAGTGCAAGCCCGTTACAAAGGAGAATCGTCAACCAACGCACAGTTCTTCGATGCCCCAGGAGATGACTTCCCCGAATTCACCAACCCAAGTTTTACGGTCGTGGATGTGAGCGCCGGATACTCGTTCGGAAATGTCTCGGTGGACCTCTATGTCGAGAACCTATTCGACGAAGAGTACTATATCGACGTGCAAGAATTTCCGAACTTCGCGGGTGGACTGATCCCTGGTGGGCCAGGGCAGATCATTATTGGAACGCTTGAGCAGCCACGGCGCGTGATCGGGTCAGTCAAGCTTGAATTTTAACTAAACCTACGCTCAGCCATTCATGGCTGGGCGTCTCTTAGGGAGTGGAGATCTCGTGATACCCCGCAACTACGAACTCGCATCAAGCGTAATCAATGAAGAGAATGAAACTGACGGGTTTGTTTTCAATCAAACGATGCTGCGAGTTAAACAACCGGAGCGATCATTGCGTTTCTACCAAGATGTCCTGGGGATGGTCTTGCTCAAGCAGCTCGATTTCCCCGAGATGGAATTCACGCTTTTTTTCTTGGGTTATTTAACTCCAGAAGACGGTCCACTTCCAAAGACAGCGGCCGGTCGAACAGAGTTTGTGTTTAAGCAACGCGCGATGCTCGAGTTGACACACAATTGGGGTACCGAAGCAGAGGAACGCGAAGTCTATCATAATGGAAATACTGATCCACGAGGCTTTGGCCACATCGGGCTATCCGTTCCGAATGTAGAACGCGCCTGCGAGCGGTTTGAACGGGAAGGTGTGACTTTCGTAAAGCGTCCGGACGAGGGCAGCATGAAAGGCCTGGCCTTCATTCAAGACCCGGACGGTTATTGGATCGAAATTTTGGAGGCCTCGAGCCTGACCAGGCTTTGCCGTGATGCCGGCGCAATTCCGCAATCAGAAGAAGATGAAGGGCGCTGAGATATGGGGCTTTTCAAAAGAAAAGAAAGAGCGGCTGCGATGAACAGCGGTAATTCACCAAAACAAACAATAAGGAGAAAAATCGATATGTCCAAAATGCCAAACCATTACGATCCGGTTGAAGGGCGCGCGGTGGAATTGGATGACCTGCCATGGGTGCCATTCCCGGAAGCTTTCAGCGACGGCGGAATTCGATGGAAGCTCTTAAACGTGGCGCCAGAGCTCGGTTCTTGGGCCGCAATTTTCGATTGTCCAGCGGGATCAAGTTTTGCCAGTCACCATCATATTGGACCAGGCGAGTACTTTTTAACAAAAGGGCGAATGGAAGTCCGCGGCGGCGAAAATGATGGCGGTGAGACCGTCACAGCGCCCGCTTATGGATATGAGCCATGCCAAGCCTATCACGGCCGAACATTTTTCCCTGTCGCCAGCGAATTTTACATGACGTTTCTCGGTCCGCTGAACATGGTCGATGGAGAAAATGGTCAAACGCTTGCCTTGGTAACTTGGCAGGCTGCTCAAGCAGTTTGGGAAGCATCTCTTGAGCAAGCTTCTACGAACGCGTAGCGCGTGGACCAGATGAGCAAGTTTGGCTCAAAATCTGCCGTGATTGAGCGGTCTGCTGAAAGTGAAGCCGAGTTCGCGCGAAACGAAAGATTTTTGGAGCAATTGTGCGACATTGTTGGGCGCCGCTATGTGCTGACGGGTAGTGACGCTCTCCTCCGGTTTACCGTTGGCCACAGAACTGGTTCGGGCGACGCGGTTGCAGCCGTATTGCCCGGATCACTTTTTCAACTCTGGCAAATCGCTCTTTCGTGCATGAGAGCCGATAAGATCTTAATCATGCAAGCAGCGAATACAGGTTTGACCGGAGGCTCAACGCCTTTCGGTGAATATGATCGTGACGTGGTCGTTGTGAACACTCTACGTTTGAAAGGCGTTCGCCCAATTTTGAACGGCAAGCAAGTCGTGTGTATGCCGGGCGCAACGTTGTATGAACTCGAGGACCAACTTCGCCCTTACAATCGAAGTCCACACTCAGAAATCGGGTCGTCGTGTATCGGGGCCTCCGTTTTTGGAGGAGTCTGCAACAATTCTGGGGGGGCGCTTGTTCAACGTGGTCCTGCCTACACTGAAGCGGCAGTATTTGCGCAGGTTGATGCAAATGGAGAATTGCATCTCATCAATCACCTGGGCATCGATCTCGGGAAAACACCCGAAGAGATTCTCAACAATCTCGAGTCTGGAAATTTCAAGATCGATCCAAGCAGCGCGAAAGACCGTAAATGCTCTTCTACCGACTATCAGTCTCACGTTTGCAAGCTGGATGAAGCGACTCCCGCGCGCTTCAATGCCGATCCACGAAGTTTGTTTGAGGCTTCTGGCAGCGCAGGTCGGGTAATCGTCTTTGCATTGCGGCTGGATAGCTTTGAGAAACCAAAATCGAGCCATGTGTTCGTGATCAGTAGCAATGCTCCGTCTGTGTTATCCGGCATAAAGCGAAGCCTACTCGTTGATCACGGTATAGTGCCGATCGCGGGTGAATATATGGATCAAACCATATTTTGCGCGGCTATGGCATATGCCAAAGACACATTTCTGGCCATAAAGTGGATGGGAACGAAACGTCTTCCGCTTCTCTATAATCTAAAAAGCACGTTGGATCGGTGGTGCCGCCGGATCAGACTTCCTGTCGCGCATTTTAGCGACAAAACTCTGCAATATTTTGCATCAGTTTTTCCCTATTCATTGAGCAAGTCCATCAAGTCACAAGGGTCCAAACACGCTCACACACTGCTTTTGAAAATTGATCGACGCCACCTGGATCACGTGAGAAACGAGCTCTCAACGCTAACCATGTCAGAAGATTTTGAGTATTTGGAATGTTCTGAGAAAGAAGCCGAAGACGTGTTTCTGCACCGTTTTGTCTCCGCTGGCGCCGCGATCAGGTATGATGCGCTAACATACAAAGAGCAATCGAGGTTAGTAGCAATTGATGTTGCTTTGCGTCGAAACGACGAAAACTGGCATGAACTGGTTCCGCCGCGCCTAATGGAAAACGTCAAGAAGCTTTTCGTTTACGGTCATTTTTTCTGCAACGTGTTTCACCTTGATTTCGTCGTCAATGAAGGCGTTGACGGCCACGAATTCGAAGCAGACCTGATTGCTTGTCTAGAACAAGAAGGAGCACAGTGTCCTGCCGAGCACAATGTTGGACATCTGTATCTCGCCAAACCCGATCTCGCGGCATTCTACAAAGAACTCGATCCCACCAACAGCCTAAATCCTGGAATCGGTAAGACTTCAAAACGAAAGAACTGGCGATAGCCTGAAGGCTTGGCTCGTTGAATGAACTCATATGACTGACACCGATACCCAAATCTATCCCGTCCCTTCAGACTTTGCATCAAAGGCCAATCTCAGCCCTGAACAGTACAAGGAAATGTATGCCGCCTCGATCGCTGATCCTGAAGGGTTCTGGGGCGAGCAGGGCAAGCGGCTCGACTGGTCGAAGCCTTATTCCAAGGTGAAAGACGTCTCCTGGGACAAGTCGGATCTGCATGTGCGCTGGTACAGCGATGGCGAGCTCAATGTCTCTTACAATTGCATCGACCGGCATTTGGCGACCCGCGGCGATAAAGTCGCGCTGATCTGGGAAGGCGATGACCCGGCAGATGATGCCAAGGTGACGTATAAGCAGTTGCACAGCGCGGTCTGCCGGTTCGCTAATGTTCTGAAAGACATGGGCGTCAAAAAAGGCGATCGGGTGACGATCTACATGCCGATGATCTTAGAAGCCGCTTATGCGATGCTCGCCTGTGCTCGGATTGGCGCCATCCATTCGATCGTGTTTGGCGGCTTTAGCCCAGAGGCTTTGGCAGGCCGGATCACCGATTGCGACAGTCAGTTTCTGATCACCGCCGATGAAGGCATTCGCGGCGGCCGCATCGTGCCGCTGAAAGAGAATGTCGACAAAGCCTGTGATCTTGCCGGCGGCATGGTCGAGAAAGTGCTGGTCGTGCGCCGCACAGGTAATCCTGTCAGCATGGCCGAGGGGCGAGATCTCTGGTTGCATGAAGCGGCCGCTGGGGTTTCATCTGATTGCCCGCCAGAGCCGATGAATGCTGAAGACCCACTTTTCATTCTCTATACGTCTGGCTCAACCGGCAAACCGAAAGGCGTGCTGCACACGACAGGCGGCTATCTGGTCTGGGCCTCAATGACCCATGAATATGTCTTCGATTTGAAAGAGGATGACGTTTATTGGTGCTCAGCCGATGTCGGTTGGGTGACCGGGCACAGCTATATTGTCTATGGCCCGCTCGCCAATGGGGCGACGAGCATGATGTTTGAAGGGGTGCCGACCTATCCGGATGCGAGCCGGTTTTGGCAGGCCTGTGACAAGCATGGTGTGACCATCTTCTACACCGCCCCGACCGCGATCCGCGCTCTGATGCGTGAGGGCGAGGGTCCCGTGAAGTCGACCTCTCGCGCGACCATCCGCTTGCTGGGCTCGGTGGGCGAGCCGATCAATCCAGAGGCTTGGGAATGGTACTATCATACCGTCGGTGAGGGCCGCTGCCCGATCGTCGACACCTATTGGCAGACCGAAACTGGCGCCTGCATGATGGTGCCGCTGCCAGGTGCGACCGATCAAAAGCCGGGCGCCGCCAGCCATCCTTTCTTTGGCGTGGAGCCGAAGCTTGTCGATGCCGAGGGCGCAGAGCTGACCGGCGCCACCGAGGGCAATCTGATCATCACCAATAGCTGGCCGGGGCAGATGCGCACCGTCTATGGCGACCATCAGCGTTTTATCGACACCTATTTCTCGACCTATCCCGGCACCTATTTCACCGGTGATGGCTGCCGCCGCGATGAGGATGGCTTCTACTGGATCACGGGGCGCGTCGACGATGTGATCAATGTCTCAGGTCACCGCATGGGCACGGCTGAAGTCGAAAGCTCTCTGGTCGCGCATGACGCGGTCGCAGAGGCCGCAGTGGTCGGCTATCCGCACGACATCAAGGGCCAGGGCATCTATGCCTATGTCACGCCCGTGGCAGGCATCGAGGGCAATGATGAGCTGAAAAAAGCCCTCGTCCAGCACGTTCGTACCGAGATCGGGCCGATCGCCAGTCCTGACCTGATCCAGTTTGCAAGCGGTCTGCCCAAGACACGGTCCGGCAAGATCATGCGCCGCATCCTGCGCAAGATCGCTGAAAACCAGTTCGACAATCTCGGCGACACCTCGACGCTGGCGGAACCGGAAGTGGTCGTTGACCTGACTGAGAATAGGCAGAACCGGTAATGCGCCAGATTAACAGGGCCAACCGATATGTTTCGCCCGAAACTGGCGCGGCGAAACCTTCCCGTAAGCACTCTTTCTACGTCTACTTCGTCAACAAAAGAGTCAAACGTGGTTGAGAAATTCCAACATTCCTTAAAGTTTGAAAACTGATAGATGCCCATTAAAAAAATACTGGTTGCTAATCGAAGTGAAATCGCTATCCGAGTCATGCGCGCAGCTAATGAGTTGGGGCTGCAAACGGTCGCTGTCTATTCTAAAGAGGACCGGCTCTCACTGCATAGATTCAAAGCTGATGAATCCTATCTGATTGGTGAACATCTGGGGCCGGTAAAAGCTTATCTAGCAGTTGATGAAATCATTCGCGCGGCAAAAAACGCCAACGCAGATGCGATCCACCCCGGTTATGGATTTCTCTCCGAAAACCCCGACTTTGTAGATGCGTGCGACGCTGCAGGTCTGGTCTTTATTGGACCAGGATCGGAGACCATGCGTCAGCTTGGGGACAAAGCTTCGGCTCGGCGAGTTGCGATTGAAGCTGGCGTGCCTGTCATTCCCGCCAGCGGTGTTCTGGGAGGTGATTTTGATCAGATAAGACAACAAGCAGCATCGATTGGATATCCGCTCATGCTGAAAGCGTCGTGGGGCGGAGGTGGCCGGGGCATGCGCACTATCTCTGGTCCCCAAGAGCTGGAACACAAAATTCTCGAAGGAAGACGGGAAGCTGAAACAGCGTTTGGAAACGGAGAAGGATTTCTCGAGAAGCTGATTGAGCGGGCGCGGCATGTTGAGGTCCAAATCTTAGGCGACGCTAACGCGGACCTTTTTCATCTGTGGGAGCGCGACTGCTCCATCCAGCGCCGAAACCAGAAAGTCGTGGAACGAGCGCCGGCACCGTATTTGAGCCAAACGCAGAGAGAATACGTATGTTCTCTCGCGAAAAAAATCGGCAACCAGGTGAAGTACTGCAACGCTGGAACCGTGGAGTTCCTGATGGATATGGATTCTGGTGAGTTCTTTTTTATCGAAGTAAATCCGCGCGTGCAGGTCGAGCACACCGTGACCGAACAAGTAACAGGCATTGATATTGTACGTGCTCAGATTCTGATCGCAGACGGGATACCGCTAGCTGAGGCGACCGGTATCAGCACTCAAGCCGACGTGCCATTGAATGGACATGCCATACAATGTCGGGTGACGACCGAAGACCCTCGAAACAATTTCATTCCCGACTATGGCCGTATTACGGCCTATCGTCCTGCAAACGGTATGGGAATTCGCTTGGATGGTGGCACAGCGTACGCTGGAGCCGTTATAACGCGTTTCTACGACAGCTTGCTCGCCAAAGTCACAGCCTGGGGACAGACCTCTCAAGTTGCGCTGGCACGTCTCGATCGTTCATTGCGCGAATTTCGCGTGCGCGGGGTCAGTACGAACATCAATTTTGTCGAGAACTTACTAAGGCATCCTAGCTTTTTGGATGAAAAGTACACCACAAAATTCATCGATACGACGCCTGATTTACTTAATTTTTCTGAGCGTAAGGATCGAGCAACCAAGCTTCTCACCTATATCGCAGAAACCACGGTACGCGGTCACCCGGACGTCAAAAGTCGCCCGCGCCCGGAAGCTCGTCGCTTACCGAACGTGCCGAAACCGCGCCAGTCGCCATTTCCTTCAGGAATAAAGACTCTGCTTGAAACGAACGGGCCTCAAGCCGTCGCCGATTACGTTCTGGGGGAAAGTCGGCTTTTAGTCACTGATACGACGATGCGCGATGCGCACCAGTCTCTATTGGCAACCCGGATGCGCAGCTATGATATGTTCAAGATTGCGCCTGTTTATGCCGAAAGACTGCATAACCTATTTTCCCTCGAATGCTGGGGGGGAGCAACATTTGACGTGGCGTACCGCTTTTTGAAGGAAGACCCCTGGCAGCGGCTTTCTGGGATCCGCGAAAGTGTACCCAATATACTTTTGCAAATGCTACTTCGTGGCTCAAACGCGGTTGGCTATAAAAATTATCCAGACAATGTGGTGCAGGCTTTCGTCGCGCGTGCATCAGAGACTGGCGTCGATTTGTTTCGTGTTTTTGACAGTCTCAATTGGGCCGAGAATATGAAGATCGCGATTGCTGCCGTACTCGAAAACGAACGTATTTGCGAGGGCACGATTTGCTATACTGGAGATATCCTTAACCCGGCGCGATCGAAATATGACCTTGATTACTATGTGGAGCTAGCGCTCGATCTTAAATCGCAGGGCATTCACATATTGGGCTTAAAAGATATGGCCGGGTTATTGAAACCCGACGCCGCTCGACTACTCGTCCGAGAACTCAAGGCCGCGACTGGGTTACCGGTTCATTTGCATACACACGATACAAGTGGAATTTCAGCTGCGACACTGTTTGCCGCGAGCGAAGCTGGCGTTGATATTGTGGACACAGCAATGGACGCTTTGTCCGGGACCACTTCTCAACCCTGCCTAGGCTCGCTGGTGGAAGCAATGAAGTTCTCGTCCAGGGACACCGGCTTGGATTCATACGCGGTGCGAGAGGTCTCTAGATATTGGCAAACAGTTCGGTCGCAATATGCAGCGTTTGAAACCGAGAATAAGGCCCCGGCATCTGAAGTTTATCTGCACGAGATGCCGGGCGGGCAGTTCACCAACTTACAAGCCCAAGCTGCGAGTCTTGGATTGCTCGACCGGTGGGCCGAAATTGCAGAAGCTTATGCCCAGGTAAATATGATGTTTGGGGACATCGTCAAAGTCACACCATCTTCGAAAGTCGTCGGTGACTTGGCATTAATGATGGTATCCCAAGGCCTCAGCCGAAAAGATGTCGAGGATCCAACGAAGGACATTGCTTTTCCAGCTTCGACTGTTTCCATGCTACGCGGTGAGCTTGGTCAAACCAAAGGAGGGTGGCCCAAGACGCTTCAAAAGAAAGCGCTTAATGGTCGCGAACCACTCACTGAGCGACCCGGGGCGAGATTAGAGCCAGCCAATTTCGCGTCCACAGGAGCGGCCCTTGCGAATTGTGACGGCGCTCGTAAACCAAGCGATAAAGAAACGATCAGTGCGACTCTGTACCCAGAAACTGTCGGAGCTTACCTCGCACACTTGAATCAATATGGTCCTGTGTGTGCCCTACCGACGCCGGTCTTTTTCTACGGTATGAATCCAGGGGAATCCGTTTCAATTGAGCTTGAAAAAGGCAAGACGTTGGAAATAACACTTGTCAGTGTTTCCGAACAGTCTGAAGCCGGATGGCGTAGCGTATTCTTCGAGTTGAATGGGCAACCGCGAACAATCAAAGTTCAAGAAGATGTGGCTGCCGACGCTTCTTCATCACGTCCGCTGGCCGACCCTCAGGATGTCAATCAAGTGGGCGCCCCTATGCCGGGTCGAATTGTAACGGTTGCCGTGCAAAGCGGCGACAAAATTAAGAAGGGAGATGTATTGATCGCAATGGAAGCCATGAAGATGGAAACGACACTTCAATCAGCGTCGAATGGTATAGTTGAAGTCGTATTGGTCCAACCGGGCGACGACGTCGATGCAAAAGAACTTCTTATCCGGCTGACGGCAGAATAATTCGTCAACTCCCTTTACGCACAGGACTAAAAACCGCGTTGCTCCAGTTGCACTCGTTTACATACAGCATGGCGCTGACAGACAATAATGATGATGGTGAGGGTGTTATCGTAGTGTAACCTGAAAGCATATCAACTCGAAATCAAAGGCCTTTGTGGAATGATAAATAGCGTCAAAATAGCTTTGCTCGTAGTGTCATTGTTGACGGTACTAACTGGGTGCTCAGAAAGCGAATCTGAAGATTGGTACTCGGCTTGCCTCGTTGGGATCGCAGAAGAAGAACGAGCAGATTTTCCTGAAGCGAAAATCAAGCTAACTTGCGCATGTATGGACGAGAAAATGACTGACTCGCAATGGCACGATATCGCAAGCGCTCCGGAAGACCAAGGTCGTGCGGGCAAGATCGCGGCAATCGAGGCGGACACTCGCTCAACAATAGAATCCTGTGGTTATTAGGGGTGACAGATTCAACGGTGGATCGAGGCATGATGTTCGCGATTAACCGACCTTGCAGGTGCGCCTTTTTCGCCTTTGAAGAGAATTTTTTGCGCCTGGAAAAGGCATAAACGTCGATTATTCTCACATCCTCTCTGTCGCTCGGATAAGACCTCAAAGTCGCAACCCTGTGTAGGTTGTGACTGTTGATTCCTAAAACCGGACGTAAGCATATAGATTGAGTGGAAGCACAGTCCCTGAGTTTTCGATGCGGATTTGAATTGGGAAACCTAGCGTGCAAAGGACCGCGTCAGCGTAGATCCTTTTTTGTTCACTTGCGGGGCAGAATCCTTTAGATTCATGCAAGAATAGTGTGCTCCAATACGAGCAGCGAAGAAATGGACATGGCGACAAACCACGAAATCCAAGCATCAGCATTAGCTCGAATTTTTTCAGCGTCGGTGCTGAAAGAGTTGGCCACGCGCGGCAGATCTCCGGCGTTGGCACGGCTCATTCGCGAGTGCGGGCTCGAAATCGACCACCAGTCAGATCTACGAATAGGAAGCGTGTTTGACCAAGCATTCGACCGATTTCGTCTTCGCGCGCATCGCCATGAATATATCTACAAAGCGGCGTTGACCGAGAAGGTGCTTCTGGGCATCCACTCTTTGAACACGGCGTCAATGATTACTGAGTTTCGGGTCGGTCCATGCAAGGCCGATGTCGTTATTTTGAATGGAACGGGAACTGTTTACGAGATTAAATCAGAACGCGACAGCTTAAGTCGGCTGTCGCGGCAGATTGATGCGTACAGCAAAGTATTTGCCACCGTGAATGTCATCGTGGGTGAGAACCATCTCAATGGGCTGAAGAACGCATTACCGGATCACGTAGGTATTCTGGTTTTAACGGACCGGTATCGCGTTAGGACCATCAGGACGGCAATCGATGACCCAGGGCGGACAAAGCCCGATGCGATCTTCGATGCGGTGAATCAAAATGAGGCAGCGCGAATTTTGAAGAAAGCTGGAATCGATGTGCCGGATGGACCCAACATTCAAAGATTTGGCGTGATGAGAGAACTCTTCAAAGAGCTGGATGCGACAACAGCACACTGTCACATGGTAGAAACGCTAAAGAAAACACGCCACCTCAGACCGCTCAAAGAATTACTTGATCAAATTCCCTCTTCTCTGTTTGCCGCTACAATCAGCGCGTCGTTGCGGCAGAAGGATCAAATCAAGCTGGTGAACGCTCTCAATACACCGATCCGCGAAGCCATGACCTGGGGTTGATAGAATGTACTACCCATACTTTCGCGGAAAGCAGTTCGAGTTGATCGCAATTCGAGAAACTGCTCACGTTTTTGCAGAAAGTGGCTTCGTACCCATAATTGAACCCGTGAGGGAGCAAATCCGCGGTCTACACAAAGCCCTTTCAGCTTTGTGCGATGTAGGTGCCGAAGCGATAGTCATCATCAATCCCCAACACGGTGAATTAGCGGAAGATGTCACCAAAATCGGAGAGCTCTTGGAAGAGGAATTCGAAGCTCACGACAATCTAATGGTGGGAATAAGACTGCATGCGGAGTTAACTAGCGACGCAGCTATCGATTTGTGCGCCGCCGCTGGTGAAAGAACGATCGCGTTGATCCATGCAGGATTTAAAGATGCGTCAGCCTTCGTACCCAGGATGACTGATTTCCCCAATATTTCGACGAGCGTATTCCTGGATGATGAGTGCGGGAAACTTTACCAGGCAAAGTTTCAAAATCATGCGAATTTGGTCTTGGTGCAGGACGGATTCGAACGACGCCCGAATCGTGCCCATCCAGAAATTGAGTTCTTTTCAGATTTGCATGTTACCTTCTCATTGGGGATGGAAGCGCCGATGACCGGAATCGGTGATTTTCTTATCGTGGGTGACGATTATTCCGAAAGTGGCGGACCAGCTTACACGGTGGCAATCCACCTCACTTTCATTGACCCGGATCAAGATGAGGCGATGTACATTCGGCACTTCTTGTCTGATAGCCGCGACACTCCCAAGAACCCAGGCGGAAAGTTTGGCGAAGCGCTGGGTAAACTCATTCGAGCCGTTGAAGCGGAAGACTCAAAAATTCTCGAAACAAGCGCTGTGCGAGAGTTTCGAGACCTTTACGATCGCCAGCACTACCCAGGATTAGGCTCAGTCAAAAAGCTCTCAATGATCCATCATATCGAAACTCTCGCCGACTTTTTTGCAAAACGCGGAGACTGAGGCGAATGAAGTGCTGTGAGGCGTGTTTCTTGGATAGCGAGTTGCGCTTCATCGTCGACAAGGATTCTTCAGAAACTGGCGATTGTCGGATATGTGGTTCCAAAAACACAAAGCTCCTGGACGCCTCGAAGCTCTGGGACAAATTTGATCCAGTATGCTCGATATATGAACCGTCCGAAGAAGGTCAGCGCTTAGTGAATTGGCTTATCAAGGATTGGCAGGTGTTCCAGTTGGACGAGGCTCGAGCTCAGCAATTGTTGGTGGAAATCTTGGACGATGGCGAACGAGCACGGCACTTGTTCAAGCCTTCAGCATTATGTTTGACGGACCGTCTCGATACGTGGAACCGTTTGAGAGCGGAACTCCTAACGGAGAACCGGTTTTTCCCCTCTACAGAGTTGGACGAGGTTCGGTTTGCATTGCTACTCGAGAATCTGACGATGAAGCCGGAAGAAATCCCCCAAGAATGGTACCGTGCTCGTATCGAAGAAGAAGGTCCAATCCCAAAAGACAAAATGGGAGCGCCGCCGGCCAAGAAAGCTGCCGCAGGGCGAGCTAACCCAGCTGGAATACCATACTTGTATGTCGGCTCAACTCGCGAAACCGCAATCACGGAAGTTCGCCCCCATCCGGGAGAAACACTCAGTATTGCTGAGTTTAACCTGAATGTGGAACTTCAGTTGATTGACCTTCGAGATCCACGCAAACTGATCACACCGTTCAAGGCGGAAAGTATCGAAGAGATTGCAGGTTTACGTGGAGATATCGACTTCCTGGAACGCCTTGGCGCGGAACTTACAACTCCCGTTCTGCCAAACGCTGCATCCGTGGATTATATACCTAGTCAATATCTGTGTGAGTTCATCAAAAAGTCCGGAAAGGACGGCGTCGTATATGCTAGTTCGGTCAGCAAAGGCGTAAATCTTGCGCTGTTTGATCCGAGTCTGGCAGATCCAGGGAAGGTCAGTCGCGTTAAAGTGGGAAAAGTGGCGGTAGAATTTGAATCGATCTAGTTCCGCTTGAAGCGTTGTATTTATCGCATGTTAAATGCAGCGTCTGTGCTATGCGGTTGCAAGGTTTTCAGCTCGTCGGCGCTCTCTACGTATTCGATCGACAAGATCTGCTTATTTGATCGAAGCTGCCGGAGGACGCATCGACGGAAAAAGTGATTTAAAAACAGTGATAAAAACCGCTTTAGTGTAGTCACGATCGCGCTGCATCTCTTGGATCCGCTGCGCAAATGCAAGCGAATTACGAAACAACGCTTTCAGTTCTTCAACAACCGCACTCGGATCCACTTGGGGCACCTTCACCCGAAACGAAATCACCCTTACAAGTCTACATTCAAAACACTACACAGAAACCGGCCGCGCTATAGGGTGCGGGGTCAGATTCGTGCCACAAAACGTGCTACAAATTGTGATACAATTTTCATGCAGACTCAGTCAAAGTGTTGAAATGGTTAGGTAAAAAAAGAATACCCATGCATCTCGGCCGCACCATCTTAAAAGCATCGCCAATGACTGTATGTTTGGCGCGCAGCCTGCGCGAGAGTTGATGCTTATGGCGTTTCAGCCGTGATAGATGGCTCATCGCCGACCACGACCGCATCTGGCGCCGGAGCGACTTGCTCGACAAGGCGCATCACGGCGGCGGCAATCTCCTCCGGGACTTCTTCTTGCAGAAAGTGACCCGCTTGCGTCTCAGTGACGCGCGCCGCTGGGAAGTTGCGTTTCATGCCTTCAAGTTGAGGGCCCAGAATGGGATCCTTCACGCCCCATACGATTTCGGCGGGCACATTGAGCGTTTGAACATAGGTCTCGATCTGTCGCATCTGGGTGCTGCTGGGATGATCAGGGCCATCTGACACCATCCGCATCAAAGCCAGAGGGGCTTTTGCATTGCCGCTATCTTTGACGGGTTGGGCGTAGAGCGCAATCACCGCCTCAGGCATTGAGTCTGGATCGCCCTGGACGCGAGGCAGGGCGTCAAACACCGAGCCAAACACCTCCGTCAGCAATTCACCGACCACTGGTGTTTTGACAGTGGCATGGGCACGGGAAAGATCCACTTTCTCAGTCGGGGCATTGAAGCCGGTATTCATCGCGACCACGCCCTCAAGCAGATCTGGTGACAGAGTCAGCGCTCCCATTCCAACAGGACCGCCCCAGTCCTGACCGACATAAATCAGACCCTCCAGCTCCAGCGTTTCGAGCGCGGTATTCATCCACCTCATGTGATTTTCCAGCGTATGCTCACTGGCGGGGATCTTGGTTGAAAAGCCAAGCCCGGGAAGCGTCGGCATGATCATGCGGACACGATCTTTCGGCAAGGCCTCGACAACTTTGCGATACAGGAAACCGGATGTTGGATTGCCGTGCTGCATATAGACCGGATAGCCCGTGCCGGTCTCTAGAACATGGATCTTGATGCCTGGCTCGACCTCGATGAAATAGCTCTTGTAATCCTCCGTCACGAAGGCGGCCGCATAAGCGGGCAGTGGGAAAGCTTCAAATGTCTTGTCCCCAATCTGGATCTCGCCTGAGCCGTCTGGCGTCACACGTTGTCCATCGCGCGCAACAAGGAATGATGCAATCAATCCAATCACCAGGATGATCGCCAGAACGATAAGGATATTCCTGAACATAAGACCTCCACGAAACAGGCAGCGTCTATATTATGACACAAGGAGTGTCAAAATATAAGGTCGTAAATGAGAGCCTTCTGCTTGAGGCGCGGTGATCCTACGCGATCTCACGGCAAAAAAGGGCAGGGTTAACTGCGCTGCCTCATTTCCATATTTGACTTCCCTAGCGTCGCCGACCGATCTCCTGTGTCCAACAGATATGAGAGGACACCAGATGAAAGTCGCAGCCGTCAAAAAGCCCGGGGGACCGGGCAACCTGGTCATTGAAGAGCGCCCAGATCCCGTTGCCGGACCCGGAGAGGTTCTGGTTCGGATCAAAGCGTCATCTTTGAACTATCACGATTTCGTCGTGGTCATGGGTGGCATCCCGACCGATGATGGCCGTATTCCAATGTCAGATGGGGCAGGCGAAGTGGTCAGCATCGGCGATGGCGTGACCAAGTTCAAACCCGGCGACCATGTCCTCAGCCTGTTCTTTCCAGACTGGCTGAGGGGCGAGATTGATGCGCTTGGCTTTGGCGGCGTGCCCGGCGATGGCGCGGATGGTTTTGCCGCCGAGCTTGTGGCCATGCCAGAGACCGCATTCACGCGCATGCCTGAAGGCTATTCCTTCACAGAAGCCGCGACATTGCCTTGCGCCGCTCTGACGGCGTGGCGCGGCATGTTTGTCGAAGGCTCGGTGAAACCTGGCGATTGGGTTCTGACCCAAGGCACAGGCGGCGTCTCGGTCTTCGCGCTGCAATTTGCCAAGGCGGCCGGCGCGCGCGTGATTTCGACCTCGTCCTCGAACGACAAGCTTGAGCGGATGAAGGCGCTCGGCGCAGACCATGTCATCAATTATAAAGAAACGCCGGAATGGGGCCGCAAAGCGTTTGAACTGACCGGCGGCCGCGGCGTTGATGAAGTCGTTGAAATTGGTGGCCCAGGGACAATGGCGCAATCGATCCAGGCTTGTCGCGTGGGTGGACACATTTCCCTGATCGGTGTGCTGACCGGCGTTTCCGGCGAAGTGCCGACAGCGGCCTTTTTCTCCAAAAACCTGACCATGTCCGGCATCACAGTCGGGTCGGGCGAACATCAGGAAGACATGATCGCTGCGATTGAGGCGAGCAATATCAAGCCGGTCCTGGACAAGGATTTCCCTCTGGATCAAATCGCCGAGGCGTTCGCGCATCAGGCCAGCCAGCAGCATTTCGGGAAAATTACGCTGTCGATCTAGGTCCGGCGGCGATCACTGCATCAATGAGACGATCGAGCTGGCTTGGAAAAGCCTGCTCGATCTTCGCATAAGACGTCGCGCCAAAAATGCCCTGCAGCGTCGGTTCGGAAATTCCAAAATAATTGATCGCGCCAAGCAATTGATAGACCATGGTGAAGGCTTCAGCACGGCTGGCATTTTGCCATGCCGGAATGTCGCGCACCAGGCGGACCAGACGCTCCAGGAACGGCTTGAGGTACCAGGTGCCAGCACTGTCCGCCCGGCGCTTATTGTCCAAGACTTCGCGCATCAGCAGGCGCGTCGGCGCCGCACCACGGGCGAATGGCGTGTGGAGACGCATCAAATAAGTCTTTAGCCGCGTCGCCGGATCGGTTTCGTCGCGCAAGATATCAGTCTCCAGCGCCGCGAACTCATCAGAGATGCGTTTCAAGACCTCGCCATAGAGTTTTTCCTTGCTGCCAAAATGATGCAGCAAAGCCTGTTTGGTAAGCCCGAGTTCATTCGCGATGGCGGCAATACTGACGCCGTAAAAGCCGCGTTCTGAGAAAAGCATCTCAGCAGTGTCGAGGAATTGTTCGCGCGTGTCGCTGGCCATGATAAATCCGAATCTGCTTGACAACCTACCATACGGTAAGTACTTAGACTTACCAAATGGTAAGTTCGTAACGCCGGAGGAGATGTCGCAATGAATCGAGAGACTGAATTGCATCTGATTGATGAGCTCTTGGACATTAAGGCCGCCAACTCCTTTTATCTGGATGAGGCTGTCACGCGTAATCCGGTTGAGCATTATCTCAGCGAGGATCGGTTTCAGCTGGAACGCGATCGCATTTTCAAACAGGTGCCAATGGTTGCTGCGCATAGCAGCGAAATGGCCAATCCGGGCGACTTCCTGCGCCGCGAGGTCGCGGGCCTGCCCGTCTTGCTGACACGCGACAAGTCAGGCGCTGTGCATGCGTTTCTGAATGCGTGTCGCCATCGCGGCACGCGCCTGGTCGATGATGAGGAAGGGTGCAAGCATCGCTTCTCTTGTCCATATCATGCCTGGACCTATGCCAATTCCGGTCAACTGATTGCGGCGCCGCATTTCGATCAGGGCTTTGAAGGTTTGGAGAAAGCAGATCTTGGACTGATCGAGCTGCACTGCGAGGAACGGTTCGGGTTTGTCTGGGTCAGCGCGGCGAGCGAAGGGCCCAACCTGGACGATCATCTCGGCGATGTTGCAGCCGAGCTCAAGGCCCTGCAAATCGATGATATGGTGGTCGTGCATCAAGACGCGCCGGTGCATAAAGCCAATTGGAAAATTCTGGTCGAAGGCGGTATTGAGGCGTATCATTTCAAAGTCGCCCATCGCAGCACGATCGGACCGCACTTTGAAGATAACCTCTCTTCCTATCGCATGCTCGGCGCGCATATGCGATCAATCCTGATGCGGACGAGCATGGCGAAACTCTCGCCTGAGACGCGTGACACCTGGCGCCTGCGCGACCATGCACAAGTGCTCTACACGCTGTTTCCGAACACAGCGCTTTTGGTGCAATCCGATCACATTGCCTGGATCAACCAGGAAGCCCTGTCGGCGGGAGAGACCCGCGTTCGCATGTCGACCCTGGTGCCGAAATCTGAAGCAGATCGAACAGACCATTGGCAACGCAATCATGACATCACACGCGTCACCTTGGATGAGGATTTTGCCATCGGAGAGAGCATCCAGTCCACGCTCGCCTCTGGCGCCAATCAGAACATGTTGTTCGGTCGCTTTGAAGGCGCATTGGACACGTTCAATAAGGTCGTTGAGGCGCATCTCGAAGGCCCAGCGCCGCATGCCGTTGCGGCGGAATGATGATGACTGCCACCGCCATCGCCGCGCAAGCGCACCTGCACCATCAATATTTTCTCGGTCTGCAGCTCATGGTCGCGGTCGAGGAAAGCAAGCAGACCGTTTTTGACTGGATGTTCCGCCTGTTCCGACGTCAGCATGAAGCGAAATTTCTTTCCAGTTTTGAAAAGCTTGGCCTCGCCGACGAGCCCCATGCCGTCGCCTGCGCCAAATATCATGTCTTGTCGAATGGCATTGGCGGTGTCGCGGTCGAGTATATGGCAGAGTCCGAGACCAAGGCTTGGGTCCGGTTTCGCTATCCGCGCTGGATGTATGCCGGCCCGGCCATATGCGGCATCCCGGTCGAAGCCAGCCGGGGCTTCCTGCACGGCTGGTATGCGCAGAATGGGGTTAGCCTTGGCAATCCCCGCCTTGGTTTTGTCTGCGTCTCGGAAGATGTGACCGGCCAGTTCGGATTGTGCGGCTATTTCAGGGAACATGATCACGATCTCAGCGCGGATGAGCGCCTGGTCTTTGCGCCAGATGAGCGCCCGCCGCCCTTTGATCCAGGCCAGCAACCGGCGCCGCCGGCCACGGATTGGTCTGAGGACCGCCTCGCCAAAGCCAATCGCAATTACGCAATGGAATATGTCCGCAATGGCATGAGCGCGCTGTCAGAAGTGATCGGCCGCGAACGGGCGGTGCAGCATGCCAGGAAAGCGGCGCGTCTGACCGGATTGCAAAACTATGCATCTATGGCGGATGCCGTTGGCGCGGTAGACGGCGGACCGTCGGAAGCCGCCAATTTCCTAGCCGCGATGTTTGCGGGCATGGGCGATGATTGCACGCTCGACCGGGACGAAGATGGTACGCAGAGGATCATCCAGTCCGGCTTGCGCATTGTCCGCGGGCTGGATGGCACGGCGCGAACCGACTTGCTGGAATGCTGGACCGAACTTTGGCGCGGCGCCGTGCACGCTCATCGCGCTTTCATCCAAGTGGAGTGTGACCGAACCGAGGATGGATTGGTCTGGGTCCTTCGACCCAGACCTGTTTGAGGCGTCCCCCATCGCTCTACCACCCGAACCGGACGCCAGCGCGGCCGCCAACGTCGCCATTGGCCGGCACGGTGCCGATCGCAATATTGGCAGAGAAGCGCTCACTGAGCCGCGCTGCGCCAGAGAAGGCGATCGCGCTATTGCCGTCGAAATAGCCGACATTGCCTGAGACCGCCATGCGCTCATTCGCTTGCAACCAGGTTGAACCCGCCAAGGCGTTCGCGATCGCAATCCCGGCTGTGTTTTCATCAATCTCGTGATTGACCTTGCGAATGTGATTAGTCAGCGCATCGACGCGATAATCGAGATTTTCGAATTGCGCGTTGAGCGTATTGATCGAGGCCGTGTTGGCCGCGATGCCGCTGGCATTCCGTGCCACGCGGGTTTGATTGGCGCTGACCTGGCCATTCAGCGTGGTGATCGCGGTCGTATTGCTGGCCGCGGTCTCTTCCAGGGCGATGAAACGCTCGCCATCGCCTTCAATGCCAGCATCCAGCAGGGCAATGTCAGCGGCGTTGACCGCAATCGCGGATTGGTTGCTGTTAATGCTGGTCAGATTGGTGTTGATCGCCGCGCTATTGGTTGAGATCGCGGTATTATTATCCGAGATCGCCGAAACATTATCCGAGATCGCCGCGCTGTTTGTCGAGATCGCGGAACTGTTCGTCGAGATCGCCTGGGCGTTGACATCGATCGCGGTGTTCACGGTCGCGATTTCAGCGTTTAACTGGCCGACATTGACCGCATCGGTCGTCGCGGTGCCTGCGGCGACATTGGTGATTTGCCGCTCGGCCCCAGCGCTGCCAACCGAGACCGCATTGGCCCGCGCGGCGACGGAGGCCGCGCCCAGGGCGACAGAATTTTCCGCGGTCGCCGAGGCATTGGTGCCAAAGGCAGACGAGCCGGTGGCGCTGGCCGTGGTGAATTCGCCAATCGCCGTCGATTGATCCCCATGCGCCTGGGCTTCTATCCCGAAGGCGGCGGAATCAGCGCCCAGGGCCTCGGCCCGGCCGCCGACAGCGGTGGAGCCTTCAGCCCGCGAGTCGACGCCAATCGCGGTCGACGAGTCGGTCGTCGCTCTGGCATTTGGACCATAAGCGGTCGAATTGTCTCCAGAGGCGTCGGAATTCTCGCCGCCTTGCAGGGAATTGTCGCCACTGCCGTCAGTAACAAGCGGAGTGCCGCCTGACCCGCCATTTGACGTTTCGAGCGTATCGACACGGTCCTCAAGATCGCTGATCGCTCCGCCCTGATCGGAAACCGTATCGCCTAGCGTGTCCAGCGTATCGACCCGGCCCGTCAGCGTATCGACGCGGCCAGCGAGCGTATTGATCGCATCGCCCTGATCCGACACGGTGCCACCGAGCGTGGTCAGCGTACCGGTATTAGCCTGGATCAAGGCCAGATTGCTGGCAATCGCGCCGGTATTATTCGTCACGGTCTGGCCGAGCGTGGTCAATTGGCCAAATGTCGCCGCATCGCTGCTCACCTCGCCATCGGCGAGATTTGTAACTTTGCGTTTCCTGGTGGCGCTACCGACAGAGACCGTATCCTCTTCATCCGCGACCGAGTCTGAGCCAAGCGCGACCGCATTGAGCGCCGTCACTTTGGCATCCGAGCCAATCGCGACGCCATCTTCGGCATCGACCGAGGTTTCGGCCCGCGCGCCAATTGCGATCGAGTCGAGCCCTTCAGCCGAGGGCAGCGTGCCCATGGAATTGACATCGAGATAAGGCGTCGCGGTGCCCCCACCGCCCCCGACGCCCGCAATGGCCGCATTCAACTGGCCGACCGTGGCGGCGTCGCTCTCATTGATGCCATCCTCGACACTGGTGATCCGGCGCGTGACATTATTGTCGACATCGCCAATCGCCAATGTGAATTCGTCTGACGTTTTTGACGCCGCGCCCAGGGCGATGGAATTCTCGTGCTCGGCGATTGTGGCACTTAAAGTGGTGGTGGTGGCGGCAGATCCGATCGCAACAGAATTTTCTCCTGATGCCAGCGCATCGGCTCCAATCGCGATGGCGTTATCGGCGTGTAAAATTCCTATTCCGTTGTCTATTCCAGTACTCGCGAACTTGCCAATCGCAATTGAATTGTCTCCTTGGCTGAGGGATCTGGTTCCGATTGCAACTGAATCTGACGACTGTGCCCGTGCGGATCTTCCGAGCGCAACCGAACTATTAGCGAAGGCAGTTGATTCTCTTCCGACCGCGATTCCGGAGTTTGAGTTGGACTGCGCGCTGGATCCAAAGGCAATTGCGTGAGTCGGTGGAAGGCTGTTTGCAGTCGGGTCCGCAACAGTCGCACCATCTCCGATAGCGATTGAGGATATTGCCTCGGCACTGGCGTCTTCGCCGAGCGCGATTGAGTCTGTCCCCACGGCTGAGGGCAGTGTGCCGTCCGAATTGACATCGAGATAAGGCGTCGCGCCCCCGACGCCGGCAATAGCGGCATTCAATTGCCCGACTGTGGCGGCGTCGGTGTCATTGGTGCCGTCTAAGACATTTGTGATGCGGCGTCTGAGGAAATCATCCGGGTCGTTCGGATCAGCCGCAACGCCGACCGAGACAGTGAATGCTTCTGTCGCCAAGGACCCGGCGCCAAGCGCAACGGAGTTCTGTCCACTAGCCATTGCATTATACCCAATCGCGGTTGCAAAATTTTCAGTACCAGCGCCTGCGAGTGATCCGATCACGACGCTGCCTGTTGTGCTCGCGTTTGCACCCACGCCGATGGCGATTCCGAAATTGCCAGTTGCTGAAGTGGAGAAGTTTAGCGCTCCACCGCCATCATTGATGTCGATGAGCGCTGTCGCGGCATTCAATTGCCCGACCGTGGCGGCGTCGCTCTCATTGGTGCCGTCGGTGACATTCATGATCCGGCGGGTGAGCCCTTCGGAGGCATTGCCGACCGAGACCGAGCGCTCCGCCGCCGTGACCGAGTCCGCGCCAAGGGCGACAGAGTTCTCGTGCTGCACATCTGCGCCAATGCCGTCATTATCGAAATCGCCGCCTAGGGCCAATCCTCCATCGACGAAGGTTGGTGCAAAACCATACTCGCCGACCCGCGCCCCATCGCCGAAGGCAGCCGAATGATTGCCGGCCGTCTGGGCATTTGGACCGACGGCCATGGATTCATTCCCTAGGACTGTGGCGACTCGACCGATGGCGATCGATTCATTCCCGATCAGGTCATCATCCTCCAACATACTGACGGCGCGACCCTCCACCATGGCGCCAACGCCTAAAGCAATGGCGGCGTCGGCCCCTTCAAGAATTTCAGCGTCAGGTCCGAATGCAATCGCGGCGTTGGCCTCTTCACCAATTTCGGCCCCTACGCCCAACGCAATCGATCCGCCCGCCCTTGCTTTCGCTTCTATACCAATCGCGGTTGAGGCGAGTCCGGACGCGAGCGTGTCGTCTCCCAAAGCGGTCGCGCCTTCATTGCTGGCAACGGCCCCGTCGCCGCATTCCAGCGACCCGTCCTGCACCACGCCCGAGGAGGTGGTGCCATCGCGGCATTTGGCAGAAGCTTCGATCAGGGCCCCGACTTGCCCGACCGTGGCGGCGTCGGTGTCGAGCTCGCCATCTTTGACATTCATGATGCGGCGAGTGAGGAAATCGTCTGGCGTGAGCGGATCGGCGGCATAGCCGACCGAGACAGAATCCACCGCCGCCGTCACCGAGTCCGCACCGAGGGCGACCGAATTCCGGTGCTGCACATCTGCGCCAATGCCGTCGCCATTCAAGTCACCGCCCAGGGCGAGCCCGCCATCGATGGGGGTGTCGGGTACCCCAAAAACAGACACGCCGACACGCGCGCCATCGCCGAAGGCGGCTGAATGATTGCCACTGGTTGAGGCCTCCGGACCGAAAGCCGTCGACTCGTTGCCAAAGACATATGCTTCTCGACCAATCGCGATTGCGCTATTTCCAATTCCATCATCGTCTTCGTCCGTGGTGACGGGCCTTCCTTCCACATAAGCATTTTGGCCAATCGCGATGGCGTAATCTGTGTCATCCTCAATGAACGCCTCGTCGCCAACCGCAACACCTCGCTCGGCGCCTTCACCGACATACGCGTCTGCTCCCAAAGCGGTCGATCCCTCGGAATCGGCTGTCGCGCGACGGCCAAGGGCGGTCGCATAACGTTGACTTGCTTCGGCAGAATCGCCCAGAGCAGTCGTATCTTGCGCACTCGCAATTGCCCCACCACCGCATTCCAGCGACCTGTCTTGCACCACACCAAACGCATCCATGCCATCGCGGCATTTGGCAGAAGCTTCGATCAGGGCCCCGACTTGCCCGACCGTGGCGGCGTCGGTGTCGAGCTCGCCATCTTTGACATTCATGATGCGGCGAGTGAGGAAATCGTCTGGCGCGAGCGGATCGGCGGCATAGCCGACCGAGACAGAATCTACCGCCGCCGTGACCGAATCCGCGCCAAGGGCGACGGAATTGTCGTGGAGCGCGTACGCACCGCCATCCGTTCCATCAAAGTCTCCGCCAATTGCCACCGATCCATGAACGGGGTTGTCCACGGTCATTTGAGGGTTGGACCCATATTCGCCAACACGCGCGTTCCTACCAAGCGCGATCGAATCGTTTCCAATTGCTTCAGCGTTTCCGCCGAGAGCGATTGATCCGTTGCCTCGAACCTCTGAATTATACCCCAAAGCGACCGACTCATTTCCAAACAGATCAGCGTCTTCTCCTGAAGGAACCGGTCGACCCTCCACAAAAGCGGATAGACCGATTGCGATCGAACGATCGGTGCCTGCTGCAACGACCGCTTCACGTCCAATCGCCACACTATCATCTGCGCCTTCCAGAACCTTTGCGCGATCTCCCAGAGCTGTGCCACCAAATGCCTTCGCTTCAGCGAGAAAGCCGACTGCCGTCGCACTTTGTGCGGTGGCCATTGCGCGATCTCCCAAAGCGGTTGCTGAAATAGCGGTCGCTTCCGCATCATCGCCGCATTCCAGGGCACTGTCGATGACGTTGCCCATATCGTCCACACCATCGCGGCATTCATCGCCGGTCACGCCTTGCGCCTCAGCCATGCCGACAAACCCGGACGCTGCCAGCAGTCCCATTGCGGTCGCGCTCATCAGTCGAAGTTTCATGTGTCGCCTCCATTTGAAACGGGGGCGTGGTTAGAAAAAAGCTCACAGCACATGAGACAGCCCCTCTTGCAACAAACGGGACGATGTTCGCGTTTGCGGGACGGTTCATTAGCCAGGCATCTCTGGTTGTTGTCCGACAGTCTCAATTTGAGGTTGTGGGCAGGACACGTGCCAGCCTATTGGCCAGAGGCGCATTTTTTGGGCGCTATCATATAGCGGTCATGAAGCCTGATTAAGGACCGAATCCGTTCAGAAATCTTGGTCAAACAGGGGAAGCCTCAAATGTCTCAGTCACGGCGTCATTTTCTTCGCAATGCAGGGGCCCTGGCAGCGGCTGCGCCCGCCTATGCGACCCTGTCAGCCTGCTCAACCCCAGTGCCGGCCCCGACGCGCGACAGCGCGGCCCTGGTGCCTGACGCAGAGGGCTTTCTCGATCTGCCGCCGGGCTTTTCCTATCAGCGCCTGTCAGAAGTCGGCACGAGCATGTCAGACGGCTTTCGCGTGCCAGGCGCGCATGATGGCATGGGCTGTTTCGCGATGGAGGGCGATCCAGACCGCTGCGTCCTGATCCGCAATCATGAGCTCAGCAAGGATGAGACAGAGGAAGGCCCGTTTGAACGCGGGCAGGGCGTCCCGGCGGGCGTCGACCGTGACCTGATTTTCGATATTGCCCCAAATGGCGACCCGATCGCGGGCGGCACGACCAACCTGATCTACAACACCCGAACCGGCCAGCTCGAGCAATCCTTCCTGTCGCTGGTCGGATCAGAACGCAATTGCTCGGGCGGGATCACACCCTGGGGCAGCTGGCTGACCTGCGAAGAAAGCCGCACCACACCAGACGCCGAGGCGAGCCAGTATCATGGCTACGCCTTTGACGTGCCCGCCAACGCACGCGGCCTGGTCAAAGCCGAACCGCTGCGCGCCATGGGCCGGTTCAATCGCGAGGCCGTGGCGGTCGATCCAAGCACGGGCATTGTCTATCAGACTGAGGATTCCGGCACGGGGCTTTTGTATCGCTTCCTGCCCGACCAGCCCGGCGAACTGGCCCGCGGTGGGCGCCTGCAAGCTCTGGCCATTATTAGCATGCCATCCGCGGATACGCGCAACTGGGAAGACGCCTTGTTCGCGGTCGGGCAGTCGGTCGAGACGCGCTGGGTCGATCTCGATGATGTCGAGGCCCTGGAGTCGCCGCTGCAAGAGCGCGGCTATGCCAAAGGCGCGGCCCTGTTTGCGCGCGGCGAAGGCATTGCCTGGGCCATCGACCAATCCGGATCCTCGACCTATTTCGCTTGCACCAATGGTGGTCAGGTCAAAGGCGGTCAGATCTGGCGTTACATTCCGAGCCCTTATGAAGGCACGATACGCGAGGCCGAGGCGCCCGGGCGACTGATCCTCTATTATGAAAGCCCGGACCGGTCTGAAATGGATATGTGCGATAATATCGTGCCGGCGCCTTGGGGCCATTTGGTGATTTGCGAAGACGGGCCAGGGGCCAATGCGGTTAAAGGCGTGGCGCCAGATGGTCGGGTCTATACAATTGCCGAAACCAATGTCTCTGAAGTTGCCGGGGCGTGTTTCTCACCGGACGGCCAAACGCTTTTCTTTAATATCCAGAAGGCTGGCGTGACCGTCGCAGTTACGGGACCCTGGGCAAATCTGGCCATCGCCTAGGCCGGGCCGGACGGGCGTCTCGTCTTGGTCGAAAAACGGCTTGCGCCCGAGCGGCGATCAAGCCAAACAGGCGCCATGACGGAAACGCCTCACCCCC
The DNA here is from genome assembly GCA_039818185.1 of Pseudomonadota bacterium. Taxonomy (GTDB): domain Bacteria; phylum Pseudomonadota; class Alphaproteobacteria; order Caulobacterales; family Hyphomonadaceae; genus Henriciella. The sequence goes on along the minus strand of JBCBUI010000004.1, from coordinate 152,537 downwards.
ACGCCGATCAAAGCGAAGAACAGCGCGAAATGCTCGCTGCTGAGCTGCGCGATGCGATCGATCAAGGCGAAGGCAACTGGGTCCGCGAGACGCTGGAAGGCATGCACCCGGCCGATGCCTCGGACTTGCTGGAACAGCTATCCAGCGAACGGTTTGAAGCCGCGGTTGAATTGCTCGGCGGCGAATTGCCATCGGAAATCCTGATCGAGCTGCGCGAGGAATATCGCGAAGACGCCGTCGAAGTGATGAGCGACGAAGCTGTTGTCGACGCGCTTGATGAGCTGGAATCCGACGATGCGACAGCGGTTCTGGAAGACCTGGACGAAGATCGCCGCGAACGCATTCTGGAAGAGCTGGAGCCGGAAGACCGCGCGGTTCTGGAAGCCAGCTTCGAATTTGAAGAGGATACGGCCGGCCGCCTGATGCAGCGCGATTTTCTCGCGGCGCCGGAATTTTGGACGATTGGCCAGACCATCGACTTTGCGCGCGAGAATGCGGAAGACCTGCCAACTGATTTTTATGAAGTCTATGTCGTCGATCCGATGAACAAGCCGCTCGGCTATGTCCTGCTGTCTCAGCTCTTGCGGACTGAACGAGAGATCAAACTGGCCGACATTATGGAACCGTTCAGTTCCGATATACATGTCGACCAGGATCAGGAAGAAGTCGCTTACCAGTTCCAGAAATACGCGCTCGCCTCAGCGCCGGTGAAAGACCGCGACGGCCGCCTGGTCGGGATGATCACCGTCGATGACATGGTCCATGTCATCCAGGAGGAGAATACGGAAGACCTTCTGGCGCTTGCCAATGTGTCATCTGCGGATGGCTCGGACACCGTTTGGGAATCTGTCAAAGCCCGGGCGCCCTGGCTCGGGATCAATCTGATCACGGCCTTTATTGCCTCAGCGATCATTGCCCTGTTTGAAGGCACTTTGGACCGACTGGTTCAGCTCGCCATTTTGATGCCGGTCGTCGCCGCCTTGGCCGGGAATGCCGGCAGTCAGGGCCTTGCTGTGGCGGTCCGCGCGATTGCCGAGCGCGAAATGGAGGGCAAAGCGGGACGCCGGGCCGTTGTCCGTGAAACCCTGACCGGTCTGGTCAATGGTGTGATTTTCGCGATTGGCGTCGGCCTGGTCGCGTTTTTCTGGTTCCAGGACCCGAAACTGGCCGTTGTATTAGGCGTGGCCATGCTGGCCAGCTTCTTGTGGGCGGGCGTTTCGGGGATTCTTGTCCCATTAACTCTGAAGCGCATGGGCGCTGATCCGGCTGTCGCATCTTCAGTGTTTGTTCTAACCTTGACCGACACGATGGCATTTTTCAGTTTTCTCGGTCTCGCGACCTTGTTTTTATTATAAATTCTGGTGGAGCTGAGGACGGCGCACAGTTTGCAGCTGCTCTCGAACTGGACAGATAATCTGTCCCAAACCGGAGCAGGTGATGGCATTGAATATGCGCACATCTCAAGCGGGATTAGACGTCATCAAGGCGTTTGAGGGGTTCCGCGCACGCTCAGAATTCTTGCCCAATGGTCGCTGGATCATTGGCTACGGACACGTGCGTCGCGCGAAAAAGGGCATTCGAGTCAGCGAATCCGAAGCCGAAGCCATCCTGCGCGAATATGATCTGCCACCCGTGGAACGCTTTGTGATGCGCTGTGTTCTTGCGCCAATGACCCAAAATGAGTTCGATGCGCTGGTCTCACTGGCCTTCAATATAGGACCCAAAGCCTTCGCCAGCAGCGATGTCGTCGCCAGCATGAATGGCGGTAATCGGCTGGAAGCCGCGCAAGGATTCGATTCCTGGCGCCAGGCCAAGATTGGCGGACGCATTCAGATTGTCGATGCGCTGGTGCGCCGCCGCGCGGCCGAGAAAGCGCTATTCCTGAACATGCCTGGCCGGATGCCGGTCGCCTCGTCGCGCCTCTACCGTGCCATGCACGATTCCGAAGCCTTGCCAGCGCCGCCACCGCCGCGCGAGATCCTGGTCGAACATAGTTCTATTCCGGTGTCTGAGCTCGAAGATCTGATGTCTGAGCCGGAAACGGAAGACGAGACGCCGATCGATCCACCGAAATCGGCGACTGAAGCGGCGGCTGAATCTGTGCGCGAGCAAATGGTGCGTATTCTTGGTGAGAATGGCGACAAGGTCTCACCCGCCCCGCCGCCGCCCGCCTCGACAGATGGCGCGACACCCGAAGAGATCACAGCTGCGATTTCTGAACTGGCTGGGGATATTCGTGGCGCATCGGTACAGAAGTCCGTCTGGCCTGGGCAAGAGGATTTGCCGCCGCCGCCGGATTTTGAGCCGCAAGTCAACCAGATTGATCCGATCGATCAGGATCCGGAGGACGAAGATCTTCTGCAACCCATCGCTGACGCAGATGTCATTGATGACCTGGAAGAGGTCGAAGTCTCGCCAGAGAGCATTGAACGCGCGGTTGAGCGCAATCATGCCATCGATTCCGCGGCGCCTTCTGGCGGTTTGATGGCGGCTTTGCCATTTGGGATCCTGGCCCTGATCGGCGCCGCTTTGAGCGGTTATGGTCTCGCCAGCCAGTTTGGTTTGATCCAATCGGGGCGAACCATTGAAAACACGATGGCGATTTATCTGCCGCCATTCTTGATCCTGCTCGGCGTGTTTCTGCTCGTTGCGATGGGATATTACTTCTTCCGCACCCTCACCGCTGACGATTAGCCACACAATCAAGCGTTGGCAGCAAGGGAACATACGGCTAAACCACGGCCATGATTCCGAATAGATATCCCACATTAAACTTCGACCTTGGCGAAACCGCGGACATGATCCGCGATACTGTGCAAGGATTTGCCCAAAACGAAATCGCGCCATTGGCGGCTGAGATTGATCGCACGGACGTCTTCCCGCGCCAGCTTCTGCCAAAAATGGGAGAACTTGGCTTGCTCGGTATCACCGTCGAGGAAGAGTGGGGCGGCACCGGCCTTGGCTATCTGGAACATGTCGTCGCGATGGAAGAGATCTCGCGCGCATCAGCGTCGGTCGGTCTGTCTTATGGCGCGCATTCCAATCTCTGCGTGAACCAGTTGCGGCGCTGGGGCAATGAGGATCAGAAATCGCGCTATCTGGAAAAACTGGTGACCGGCGAACATCTTGGCGCCCTCGCAATGTCGGAAAGTGGTGCCGGCTCAGATGTGGTCGGCATGAAACTCCGGGCGGAGAAGAAGGGCGATCGCTATGTCCTGAACGGCTCGAAAATGTGGATCACCAATTCACCCGACGCCGACACGCTGATCGTCTATGCCAAGACGGAACCGGAACAGAAATCGCGCGGCATCACGGCCTTCATTATTGAGCGCGACTTTAAAGGTTTCTCGGTCGCCCAGAAGCTCGACAAGCTGGGCATGCGCGGCTCGGAAACTGGCGAGATGGTGTTCCAGGATTGCGAAGTGCCGGAAGAGAATATTATGGGCCCGCTCAATGGCGGCGTCGAAGTGTTGATGAGCGGGCTCGATTATGAGCGGGCTGTGCTGTCAGCCGGACCAACCGGCATTATGCAAGCCTGTATGGATGTCGTTGTGCCATATGTTCACGATCGCAAACAGTTCGGCAAATCGATTGGCGAGTTTCAATTGGTGCAAGGCAAACTGGCGGACATGTATGTCCAGATGAATGCCGCCAAAGCCTATGTTTATGCCGTGGCGAAAGCCTGCGACCGCGGCGAGACGACACGCAAGGACGCCGCCGGTGCGATCCTGTATGCGGCGGAAACGGCGACGAAACTGGCGCTTGATGCGATCCAGCTGCTCGGCGGCAATGGCTATATCAATGAATACCCGACCGGGCGCTTGCTGCGCGACGCGAAACTGTATGAGATTGGCGCCGGGACCAGCGAAATTCGTCGATTTCTGATTGGTCGGGAATTGTTCTCTGAGACGAGTTGACGTTGGTGTAACTTTGTTACAACTAGGCTCTTAAGGAGGTTGATGTGTTGAAACGTCTGATTCTCGCATTCTTAATCTTCGCTGCGATGACTTCCCAGTCTCAAGACGGGATCGCCCAACCGGCTGATGGCCATGACTGTATTGACCGTGTAGATGATTATCTGTCGCTAGACTTTTGGACGTTTGATCAAGATCCAGAGCGCGGTTGGCGTGCCATCTTGATGACTCCGGGGTGCGAACTTGCTGCAGCCGATTTAATCGCTGATTACCACCGCAACCTTCGAGAACGCGGTGCGCCCGTAATTGTTGATCATCCGCAAGGCCAGCACACTATCAGCCCTGATGGTCGGGTTTTTATATTATACTGGCACGAAGGTCAGATCCGCGCGTTTGAGGAGCAAACGGATAGAGCGATCGACCTGTTTGGAAAGAGTATCAAACCTGACTCCGAAAGTTACCAAGGTTGGAATGAATATGTGCTGGCTTCGATCGCTTTCCTCGAAAAAGATCTGGAAGAGCTCAAAACACAGCGTTCTTTGCTGGCCACCAAGGAGGGGGGCATGCAGATAAACCTCGGAGTCATCGATGGTCTCATTGCATGTTTCGAAAAATCGTATGCCGATGCCTACGGATCGGTTGAGTGTAATCGCCGTCCCACTCAATAGCGCTCAAACTTGGTGAGAGACCGGCCATCGCTAAACCACGTTCAACGTGCAGCACTTCTCTTTCAGATCGCTCTGCTTCAGCGCCGTCATCGCCGCGAGATAACCCGCCTCGACCGCTTCATCATAGGCTTTCCAGTCCCGCAGCTCGATATCCTTGAGTTCAGGTAAGACCAGCACGTCCACGAGTTCGCGCCCCGCATTCGGATTGACGCTGACCGTGCCGGACCGCATTAGCAGCCCAGCAATCGGCGGCGCAGCGGAGAACCCGTGTCGCGCCACCCAACCGAGGAAACCTGGCGGATTGACGAAATCCTCGGCCTTGAGACCTTCGGGTGCCCGCGCGACGTCGCAGCCGACGACGAAGCCGCGTTGCAATTCGCGCATAACATCGGCTGGGAAATTGTTGAGCACGGCGCCATCGACCAGGACTTCGCCTTCATCGACGACAGGTGGCAAAATACCCGGCAACGCAATGGTCGCCCGCAAGGCGCGGCGCAGCAGGCCCTGGCGATGCACGCGATAGGCGCCATCGGTCAAATTGGTCGAGACCGCAAAGAAAGGCATTTCCAGGTCGCCAATCTCGGCCTCGCCGAAATGTTCTTTTAGCCGGTTGTCGACGCGGTGGCCTTTGACCATGCCCACCACCGGAATGTTCCAGTCGCCAAGCGGATTGGTCTCGACAAAGCCTTTGCGGATACGGCGTTCAATCTCATCATCATCCCAGCCCATGGCGACACAGCCCGCCACGACAGCGCCCATCGAGGCCCCGCCCGCAAAATCGATCGGAATACCCAGCTCGCGAATGGCGCGAACCACACCGATATGGGCATAGGCACGGGCGCCGCCGCCAGAGAAGACAATGCCGACGCTGCGGCCAGCAATGGTGCGGGCCAGGCGGTCGCAATGATCGCCTTTGACATGATGCCAGTGAAACACACGCGCAGCGCCAGCAGCGCGCAGCCAGTCAGCGGGGCGGCAGGCTTTACGTTCGGCGCCATGGTGCAAGAGCAGGACATCGACCAGTTTCAGGGATTGGGCCGGCGAATTCTCTTCCGGGAAAAGCGGGTAAGAGGGTTTGGCATCGGCGCGCGCCACCACCCAAATCCGGTCCGCCTGGCGCATCGACAGGCGGTACCAGGCATTGTCCCCCATGGTTGATATCAAGATGACGACATCATTTTCTTGTTCCAGCGTGTCGAAGAAGGCGGACGGTTTTTCATCCCCCTCAACTTCTTCAACGATGCGCGATTTGACGCCGAGTTTTTTCAGCGAGTCCTGCAAGGCCTCTGCGCGCAATCCAAGGTCGATGGTCGGAGAGGTGGCGACCAGCGCAAAGACTTTTGGCGCGGTGCGACGGTTGCGTTGATTGCCTTCGCGCAGGCGCGACAGGATCAGCCGGATCATGGCGTTGAGGATTTCCGGTTCCGCGGCGCTGAGCTTTTCAAACCCTTTGCGCGATATCTCGAGGACTTCACTGTCGCGCAAGGCATAGACAGAGGATGTGTGTGGGACATTGTCCGGTGCGCCATCGCCATCAATATCTATGCCGCCTTGGAACATGGCCATTTCCCCGACAGGTTCCCCGGACCGGATGTGTCCCATGAATTCGCTGCGGCCATCGCGCATCGCCTTGAACGCGCCGAAGGAGCCGGTGAGGACAAAAAAGATCGAATCCGACATTTCGCCGGCTCGAAACAGCGGCCAGCCGGCAGGGACCGAGAACCAACGCGCTTCTTTTCCGGCAGCTTTAAGGGCCCGGCGTGGCACATCTTCCAGGAATTTGATCGAGGCAAGGGCTGGGACAACGTCCAAACTCATGCCGCCAAATATACCCATTTAATCGATCTCCGTCACTTATAAGCGATCTCATGCAAATATGGGGCAATTTCATGAAGGATTTGATGACATCGCTTCACAAGCCCGGGATGACAGGTCGGGCGGGGCTCGTTATGGCAAAAGAAAAAGGGTTCCGGGAGAGCAATTTATGCCCGTTTTGAAGTCAAAACTCGATGTCGCTGGCGCGGCTTATTCGGCCAATCGCCGGGCCATGGAAACGCTGGTCGAAGAGCTGCATGAGCGCACCGCCACAGCCGCGCAAGGTGGGTCTGAACGGGCGCGGGAACGGCATGTCTCGCGCGGCAAGCTGTTGCCACGTGAACGGGTCGAGAAATTGCTCGATCCGGGCACGCCGTTTCTCGAAATCGGGGCGCTGGCGGCGTATGACATGTATGAAGGCGAGGCGCCGGGCGCCGGCATCATTACCGGCATTGGCCGCGTCGAAGGCCGCGAATGTGTGATCATCTGTAATGATGCCACGGTTAAAGGCGGCACTTATTATCCGATGACGGTGAAAAAGCACCTGCGCGCCCAGGAAATCGCGCTCGAGAATCATCTGCCATGCATCTATCTCGTCGATAGTGGCGGCGCCAACCTGCCGCACCAATCGGAGATTTTTCCGGATCGCGAGCATTTCGGCCGGATCTTCTACAACCAGGCCAATATGAGCGCCAAAGGCATCCCGCAAATTGCCGCCGTCATGGGCTCCTGTACAGCTGGCGGCGCATATGTGCCGGCCATGTCAGACGAGACGATCATTGTCCGCAAGCAAGGCACGATATTCCTTGGCGGCCCGCCACTGGTCAAAGCGGCAACTGGCGAAGTGATTTCCGCTGAAGACCTCGGGGGCGCTGATGTGCATGCGCGCCAATCCGGCGTGGCGGACCATTATGCCGCCAGCGACGACCACGCGCTCGCAATTGTTCGCTCGATCGTCCGGACGTTGCATACGCCTAAGCCGGAGAACGTGGGTCTGTCGGATCCGTCCGATCCGCTCTACGACCCGATGGAGCTGCGCGGTCTCGTGCCGCAGGATTTGCGTGAACCGTATGATGCTCGCGAGATTATCGCGCGCACCGTAGATGGCTCTGAATTCCATGAGTTCAAGAAACTCTATGGCGAGACCCTGGTTTGCGGCTTTGGCAAGATTTACGGCATGCCCGTCGCGATCCTCGCCAATAATGGCATTCTGTTCTCTGAAAGCGCCCAGAAGGCCGCGCATTTCATTGAGCTCGCTGATCAAAGACGTATTCCGCTCCTCTTCCTGCAGAATATTACCGGCTTCATGGTCGGCTCGAAATATGAAGCTGGCGGCATTGCCAAGGATGGGGCGAAAATGGTCACGGCCGTGGCGACGGCGTCCGTGCCGAAGCTGACACTGGTCACCGGCGGCTCATTCGGCGCGGGCAATTATGGCATGTGCGGGCGCGCTTATAGTCCGCGCTTCATGTTCATGTGGCCGAATGCCCGCATCTCCGTCATGGGCGGCGAGCAAGCCGCCTCTGTCCTCGCCACCGTCAAGCGCGATGGCATGGAACGCCGCGGCGAGGACTGGCCAGCCGAGGAGGAAGAGTCCTTCAAACAGCCGATCCGTGAGCTCTATGAGACAGAAGGCTCGCCTTATTTCTCAACCGCGCGGATGTGGGATGATGGCATTATCGACCCCGCTGACACCCGCCGCGTGTTGGGTCTGGCTTTGTCTGCGACCTTAAACGCGCCGTTCGCGGATCGCGGGTTTGGGGTGTTCCGGATGTGATCCGGACCGATCTGGAAAACCCGGTAAATTACAAGTGTTTCAGTCTCTGGCCGCTGGTTTTGCTGAGGCCACGTCTGCAACTGCAATAGTGGCGGGCGAGTCCGCTCTCTGTCTGAATTGTCGTGAACTGCGTTTTAGCCAGATTTCTGAAAAGTCACGGGTTTTTTGTCCAAAGCTTGGGCAGCCTCGGTCCTGCCACATGGTGTGGCGAGCAACGAGGGAGACCTTTAAATGACCCGAACTTTATTCTTAGGCGTAATTTCTGTGTTTGCGATTGGCGCCACGGCCAGTGCCGGTGCTGACTTTGCGAAAGTCGACGTGAATGCCGACGGCTTTGTCTCAGAGACGGAATTCGTAACCTGGAAAACCGCCTCTGGCGAAATGTCGGCAGCCGATGCGCTGATCAAATTCATTGAGATTGATGCAGATGCCAGTGGCATGATTTCCGAAGCAGAGATGGAAGCGGCCATGGAGGCCAAGCAGGAGGAGAGCGCTGACGAGTCTCAGATGTAGCCCCATCGGGGCAGCCTTTTCCTGTTCTGATCGGGCCCGCTCAGGCGGGCCCTTTTTTTGCGGGTCGATCTTTTGGCGCGTCGATGGGGCTATAATCCTGTCATGCGAATGGCTGATACAGCACGCCCGATCACGCGAAGTGGATCAAAAAAATTCATATAAATCGGTATATTAGATGCTGTCAGAGCCAGAGCGATCCGACCGAGTGAACGCGCACGCTATAAAACCAAATGGACGCGCGACCAGAGCTTGAACTGACTTGGGATGACTGGTGGTCAGAGCCAGAACCCCCGGCTCAGGAACAATTTCCGTTCCTGGCCGATGCCCGCACAGCCCAGCGTCCACCGCGCGGAAACTGGCGGACCTGGCTCTTCGTCGGAGGGCGCGGCGCCGGCAAAACCCGCGCTGGCGCGGAATGGACGCGCTTCGCGGCGTTGCAGGGTCTGTGTCAGCGCATCGCGCTCATCGGTCCGACGCTGGGGGATGTGCGCGAAGTGATGATTGAAGGGCCGTCTGGCCTGCGTGCCATTGAGCCCGACCCAGATCAGCGCCCGCATTATTTCGTCTCGCGCCGTCTGTTACAATGGCCGAACGGGGCGGTTGGCCTGGTCTTTTCTGCCGAAGATCCTGAAAGCTTGCGCGGGCCGCAATTTGACGCCGCCTGGTGCGACGAGATTGGCGTCTGGGTGCGCGGCGAAACGGTCTGGAACAATTTGCAATTTGGCTTGCGGCTTGGCGAAGCGCCGCGCTGCATCGCGACGACGACCCCGCGGCCGGTGGCCCTGGTCAAACGGTTGATGGGCGGCGAAGCCGTGGTCACGCACAGCCCAACCCGCGACAATGCGGCCCATCTTGCGCCCGGCTTTGTCGACAGTGTCGAAGCCGCATACGCAGGTACCGCTCTGGCGCGACAGGAATTGTTTGGTGAATTGCTGGAAGACATCCAAGGCGCGCTGTGGATGCGCAGTCATATTGATACCAATCGGGTCATGGAGATGCCGTCGACCTTTGATGATCTCATCGTCGCCATCGATCCGCCGACCACCAGCCATTCTCATTCGGATGCTTGCGGGATCATTGCAGCAGGGACGCGAACGGCTATCGGATTTGCGGAAAAAGCTTTCATACTCGCAGACGCCACAGCGCGCGGACTGACGCCTGGCGATTGGGCCGCCCGGGCCGTCGCGCTCGCGCAAACGCATGGCGCGTCGCGCATCATCGCAGAAGCCAATCAAGGTGGCGAGATGTTGCGCACTGTGCTGGAAAGTGTTGGCTGTCCGTTGCCGATAGAGCTCCACCATGCGCGGCTCAGCAAACGCGCGCGCGCTGCGCCTGTAGCGGCCCTGTATCAGCAGAACAGAGTCTCGCATGTCGGGTGTCTCGATGCATTGGAAGACGAGATGTGCCGGTTCGGAACCGACGGCATGACCCACTCGCCAGACCGCGTCGATGCGCTGGTCTGGGCCGTCACGCGTTTAATGCTGAACCCTCAGGGCGTGCCCCGCATTCGCGCGCTCTAGCGGCCGGTGCGGAAGGCTTTGCGGCCAAGATATTTGTTCTTCTTCGGCGGCGAGTCGGCGGTTGTCTCAGGCGGTGGATCTGTCACCACGTCAACTTCGGCGCCGTCATTCAAGACCTGGCGCACAAAGGCCAGCGCCGAACTGCCTGTATTCACTTCAATCTCAGGCGCTGTCTTGTCGAGCCGGCGAGCCAGCAGCTTGATATGATAAGGCGACAGGCTTTCCAGCGTCTTTTCAAAAATCTCCGCCCCGAGCGCTGATTTGATCGCCAGCAAATCATCTCGTCCCAGCCCGGCTGCGGTGACTTGCTTGCTGGCCAGCTTTACCGCCGCCGCCGCGAGATCCTTGTCTTTCACACGTGGGAACAGGCCCTCATGCGTGAGCAGCGCGGTCAGCGCAGAACGTCCAGAATCGGTCACAGCCATACGCTATGCTGCCACAGGCTTGGCTTGAGCGGCAAGTTTTGCCTGCACTTCCTGATAGAGCATATTCACTGTGGTCAACGCATCGCCCGGCCATTTCTGCGCCAGGGTCGGGTTGGCGCCGAGCTCGACCGGATTGGCGGCGAATTCAGATTTTTGCGGAATGACGGTCTGGAAGATATCATATTCGCTGTCTGGATCCGCTGCGCCGTCGCGCATGGCGTCCAGAACAATGCTTTGATGCGGCGAGCCATCAAACTTTGTCGGCAGTACAACCGGGCGATTGCTGAGGCCGCGTTTCTTCAAACTGTCGATAATGTCGCCAGTGAACAGGTCGAGACCGAGCGTCGACATGAAGTCCGGAATGGTCGGCACAATGATCAGATCCGAGGCCGACAATGTCGCTTCTGTCATTGCGGATATACCTGGCGGGCAATCGCAGATCACGACATCATACTGTTTGCGCAAATCGCTCATGTCCTGGCGCAGGCGCAAGCCGACACGGCCTTCAATCGCCGTCATCGAATAGCCTTGCTCGGTCAGGATATAAATCAGCTCCCGCTCGGCGCGGCGTAGACCCGGCGTGGCTGGCACCAGAGACAAATCGAGCGGCTTGCCCATGAAGGTGACATCACTCGCATGCGGCACGATGAATTTGGTCATGTGTGCGAAACATTCGCCCAGGAAATTCTCGCGCAAATAGTCCGATACATTGGTGTAATTGTGGATGGCATCATACAGACGCTCATCGCCATTCTCGCCATAGATAAGCAGCGACGCATTGGCCTGGCTGTCCAGATCGACAACCAGGGTCTTATAGCCTTCTGCTGCAAACGCTTCGGCCAGCGAAACCGTTGTCGTGGTTTTGCCGACACCGCCTTTTGAATTGGCAACAGAAATGACACGTCCGAGCATGAAGCCCCCTTTAAACAGCCGCACAATGCGTAGAATTTTGCCCCGAGATCCTTTGTTTGGCGGGGATCTCAACCGCTCTTTGCCGACAGACTCGCCTCAAAAGGCTTAACAAATTGGAAACGAATCCGACCTGTCCACAGCGCGTCTATTTTGCCCTCATTGATCTATTGAGAGGCGCAAATGGAACTGCCCTGGACGAAATCCGAGACCAAAACAGCTGAACCATTGATTGCGCTGGCGCATTTGCCCGTGGCGGATTGGGGGCGGGCGGGTGGGAAGTCATTGGCTGGACCAACGCCACACTGATTGGCAGTGATCAATGGCGTTTATCTGGTTTGTTGCGCGGCATGCTGCAGACGGAAGCGCGGGCCAAACAGGCTGAGGCGAAGGTAGTGATCATAAATGACCGTTTACGGACAATTTCGCTGCCACCTCATCAAGTTGGCGTTCCGCTGCTCTGGCAGATCGGTTATCGCGAGACCATCAGCTATACTTACATACCTTAGCGTATTCAGCCGAGGTACACCTGTTGCTGGGGGAATGGCTTTGCATTCGCTGAGAGGCCGCTTAAGTGTAGTCGGGATGAGTCCCGGAACCTAAATTGGCAATGAGCAAAAACCCTTACGATATACTTGGCGTGACGCGGTCTGCCAGCGCAGATGATATCCGTCGCGCGTATAAACGTAAGGCGAAAGAAACGCATCCGGACTTGCATCCAGATGATGCTGCGAAAGCGGAGACTTTCAAAGCCGCGTCCGCCGCGTATGAAATTCTCAGCGATCCTGACAAACGCGGCAAATTCGATCGTGGTGAGATTGATGCGGATGGCAATCCGCGTGGATTTGAACAGGCGCAAGGCTATGGTCGGGGACCGGCTTATGGCCGCGGTCCAGGCCCCGGTTTTGGCGGCGATCCAGGATTTGGCGGCTATTCAAGGCCGCAAGGCGGTGCGCAAGGCGACGTGTTTGAGGACATATTGTCGGGCATGTTTGGCGGCGGTCGTCGGCGTCCAGGTCCGAAAAAGGGATCAGACATGCGCTACCGGGTCGAGATCTCGTTTGAAGACTCCGTTCTGGGCGCCCGCCGGGAAATGACCATGGCGGATGGCCGAATCCTGAACATCACCATTCCAGCGGGCATTGATACGGGCCAATCACTGCGTCTGAAGAGTCAGGGCAAAACGACCAAAAGCGGTGGTCCGCCGGGCGATGCCATCCTTGAAATCAATGTTCGGCCCAGTAAGTTATGGTCCCGCGATGGCAATGATATTCGTATGATTGTGCCGGTGCCGTTGAAAACCGCCGTATTGGGCGGACATGTCGACGTTGAGACGCCAATGGGTCCAGTCGCACTGAAGATACCCGAAGGCAGCAATACTGGCTCGGTGCTGCGTTTGCGCGGAAAAGGCATTCAGCTGAAGAGCAAACCGGGCAATTTGTATGCGCGTCTGGAGGTTGTCATTGAAGACCCGAAGAATTCGGGCTTGAAAGACTGGGCTAGGGGCTATGATGGATGACTGAAATCCGTTCATAATATTCACAAACCATTCAGAGGAATTGGCGCATATGGGGGTCGTTATGAAAAAGATGCTCGCCATCCTGCTTGTTGCTGCGGTCGCAGCGGCCCCTTTGCCAGCCTTGGCGCAGGGCCAATACGGCAATTCGTTTTCGGCTGATGAAGCCCGCAACGCTCGTGATAAAGGCGATGTCGTACCATTGCGCGATATCTTCCGGCGCTTGAAAAACCGCTATGGCGGCTATCAAATCGACGCCAATCTGTACAATCGCGGCGGTGGCCAGGTCTATGTAATCGACTGGATGACCGACAAAGGCGAACGAATCCAGGTAACGGTCGACGCGAAAACTGGACGAATCCTGTCTTCTAACTAAGGTAGAGCTATGAGAATTCTTGTCGTTGAAGATGAGGCGGATTTACGCCGTCAATTGGCTGATGCCCTGACCCATGCTGGCTATGCTGTCGACTTGGCCGCTGATGGCGAAGACGGACACTTCCTGGGAGATACCGAGCCTTATGATGCGGTGATCCTCGACCTGGGCCTGCCAAAGATGGACGGGGTCACCATTCTCGAACGCTGGCGGGAAGACGGCAAGACCTTCCCCGTCATGATCCTCACCGCCCGCGATCGCTGGAGCGAGAAAGTCGCCGGCTTTGATGCTGGCGCCGATGATTACGTCACCAAGCCGTTCTACACCGAAGAAGTTCTGGCGCGCCTGCGGGCTTTGCTGCGCCGCGCCTCTGGCCATGCGGTGGCCGCGATCGAGGCCGGGGCGCTGCGCCTTGACACACGTGCCGCGCGCGCGACCGTCAATGGTGAGCCGATCAAGCTGACCGCGCATGAGTATAAAGTGCTGAGCTATCTGATTCATCATCAAGGCCGCGTGGTACCACGGACGGAATTGGTCGAACATATTTACGATCAGGATTTCGACCGCGACTCGAACACGATCGAAGTGTTCATTGGTCGTCTGCGGAAGAAGATCGGCAATGATCGCATTCAGACGGAACGCGGTCTTGGCTATCGCCTGGTCGTGCCTGAAGACGAACGTTCAGGCATGGTGACCTAGGCCGCGCGCGTCGATCCATATGGACACAGCCGCGCCTCAGAAAAACAGATTTCAGCGACTCTCTCTGGCGCGCCGGCTTTTGCTCGGCGCGCTTTTGTGGAGTGTGCTGCTCGTGGTTGGCGGCGTGATTGCGATGACCGCTGTCTATCGCGCGGAAACGCAGAACATTCTCGATGATGAACACGCCGCGACGATTCAAACATTGGCGCGTGCCATTCGACCGCTGGATGATGGCACTGGCCGGATTGAAGATCTCGAGGAACGCCATCCGCCAGACCCGCGCTTTCAAGTGCCACTCTCTGGCAAATATTGGCTGATTGTTGCGGTCGATGAAAATGGCGAACAGGTCGGCGATATCACCTCGCGCAGTGTGTTCGATGAAACGCTTGAGCTGCCGCCTGCTCTGCAACGGGATGCTCTCGCCAATCCCGGCCAGGTGATTAGCGCCAATAGCATTGGCCCCGCCGAACAGCCGGTGCGGATCACGGCGCAAGCGACGACGTATCCGGAACGCGCCAACCCGGTCCTGCTTGTGGCGATCTCGGACCGGACCTTGTCCATGGCCGGTGTTGATCGGTTGCGGACCATTCTTCTGGTTGCGATGATGGCGCTGGCCGGTGGTACGCTGCTCGCAATGGCGCTCGGGCTACGCTATGCCTTGCGCCCGCTGGATCGCATTCAGTCCGACATCACCGAAATTCGAGAAGGCCGCCAAGCTGGTCTGTCGAGCGATTATCCGGCTGAAGTCCAACCGCTCAGCGAAGAGCTGAACAAGCTGCTCGATCACAATCGCGCTGTGGTGTCGCGCGCGCGGACCCATGTGGGCAACCTGGCGCACGCCTTGAAAACGCCGCTGGCCGTACTGCGCAATGAAGCCAAAGGCGAAACGCAGCTCGATTCCGTGGTCCGGCGCCAATCCGAGGCGATGCGCGCGAATGTCGATCATTATCTCCGCCGGGCGCAAGCCGCAGCCCGCGCCGAGGCTTTGGGCGTCCGCACGCAAGTCAATGAGGCTGTGCAAGGCATAGCGCGGGTGATGAACAAATTGTTCGCAGCTGACGGCAAATCCGTCGCCGTCAATGTCGCAAACAACCTCTATGTCCGCACCGAGCAGCAGGACCTCGAAGAGATTCTCGGCAACTTGCTCGACAATGCCTGCAAATGGGCTGAGAGCACGGTTGAGGTGCATGCCGAACATGATGGCAATGGTCTGATCGCGATCATGATCGATGATGACGGACCCGGCCTGTCGGCAGAAGAACGCGAAGAAGCCGTCAAACGGGGGGTGCGATTGGATGAAACCGCGCCGGGCACCGGGCTCGGACTGTCCATCGTGGCTGATATTGCTGGTATGAATGGCGGTAGTTTGACTCTCGATGAAAGCCCGGCTGGCGGATTACGCGCGACGGTACGTCTGCGTCGGGCATGAGCAACGTGCCGCAGGGGCGATCGCAGCAAACCGGCGTATAGGACCCTTATGAGAGCTCGAACCAAACGTCTTTATGCGGTCGGCGCGGCCGCAGTGTTGATTGTCGCCGCTGGCGTGTTGGCCTCGACGGCGCTACAGCGCCATGCCGACTTGTTCTACACGCCGCAGCTACTGGTCGAACGCGGCATGCCTGAAGCCGGGCAGCGCGTGCGCGTCGGCGGCTTTGTGGCGATTGGCTCGCGCGCGAATGGCGAGGGGGCCGAAATCCTGTTCACCATTGAGGACGGCTCTGGTGAAACCGTCCGCGTTTCTTATACGGGCCTCGTCCCAGATCTATTCCGCGAAGGCGAGGGTGTTGTCGCGACCGGGCGATTCGAAGACGGGTCAGACATCCTCGTCGCCGAAGAGATTCTCGCCAAGCATGATGAGAATTATCAGCCGAAAGAGCTGGAAGGTCTGTCGCCGTCGGATAGCGGTAGCTGATCACGACAATGAGATCGCCGGTTGATTGGCGGATCGGGCAGGCCATCTTATCTATCCAAGAGCGAGATGGAGCCCGTGCGATGCAGAGCCAAAAAATCGAATTTTCAAACGCCAAAGGGGAAACCCTGTCTGGCGTTTTTGAAGTGCCGGATCAGACGCCTTTTGCCTGGGCGGTGTTTGCGCATTGCTTCACCTGCTCGAAAAAGAGTCTCGCCGCGAGCCGTGTTGCGCGTGGATTGGCAGAGCGCGGCATTGGCGTGCTGCGATTTGATTTTACCGGACTGGGCGACTCGCAAGGTGATTTCGCCACCAGCGGCTTTTCCGCCAATGTCGCTGACTTGATCGCAGCGGCAGATTGGATGGCGACTGCGGGACGCCCCATCAGCCTGATGATTGGTCACTCGCTTGGCGGCGCTGCGACTTTGGTGGCGGCGAATGCACTGGACAGCGTCAAAGCGGTGGCGACGATTGGCGCGCCATCTGATGCCGGTCATGTCGTTGAACAATTCAGAGAAAGCGTTCCGGAAATCGAGGCGGCAGGGCGCGCGCAAGTGAATCTGGGCGGGCGTCCGTTCACTTTGAGCCGGGAATTCCTCGACGATCTGCACCAGACCAGTGTGCTGGACTCGGTCAAAACCCTGCGTAAGCCTTTGCTCATTCTGCACGCGCCGGCGGATGATGTGGTCGGAATCGACAATGCCACGGACCTGTTTATGGCGGCCAAACATCCAAAAAGCTTTGTCAGCCTGGATCGGTCCGACCATTTGCTGTCGGGCAAATCAGATGCGGGCTTTGTGATTGATGTCATCGCCGGCTGGAGTGCGCGTTACATCGAAGCGACGGCTGTCGCGGCGGCGGCCGAGCCGCAAGCGAACAAGGTTGTGGTCCGCGAAACCGGCGAGAATGGGCCGTACCAGAATGAGGTCCTGATCGGCGGACGCCGCTATTTTGCGGACGAGCCTACCACGTATGGCGGCGCCGATACGGGCCCTGACCCGTATGCCTGGGTCGCGGCAGGCCTTGGCGCCTGCACGTCGATCACGATGCGCATGTATGCCAATCGCAAGAAGTGGCCGGTCGAGCGGGTCAGCATCAGCATTGATCACGAGAAACGGCACGCCGATGATTGCGTCGACTGCGGTCCGAAAGACCGAATCGATGTCTTCACGCGTTATATTGAGGTAGAAGGACCTTTAGACGACGAGCAACGCGAACGCATGCTCGAAATCGCGGATCGGTGCCCCGTGCACCGAACCTTGGAAAATGGCGCGAAAGTTGAAACACATCTCGTCACAAAACCGGCTTAATGATCTTTAATGAGTGTTAGGCTGTTACTTTAGTAAATTTCGTACCAGATAGGTATGACACATCTTTGGAGGCACGGAAGTCGATGAAATTGTTTGGCATTTCCCGAAATGCATTGGTTGCAGGTTTGGTTGGAGCAGGCGCGATGGGCGCGTTCTTACTGGGACCGCAATTCCCGAACGCCGACGCAAATCCGATCACACTGGAAGCGCCTAATGGTGCGCCTGTCTCGTTCGCGGACTTGATTGAACAAGTCAGCCCGGCCGTGGTCGGCGTGCGTGTGCGGACGGAAATCGAAGTTACTGACCGCGAGTTAAGCGATCGCGAGCGGTTCCTGGAGCAATTCGGCCTCATCCCGCCACAAGACGAACCTGGCCCACGCGAAGGCTTTGGCCAGGGCTCCGGCTTCTTCATTTCGGACAGTGGCCACATCGTCACCAATAATCACGTTATCGACAATGCGGTCGATATTCTGGTCATCACGGATGATGGCGAAGAATTGGAAGCCGAACTGGTCGGCACCGATGCCGAGACGGATCTCGCGGTCTTGAAAGTCAAAGATGCCGGGACCTATCCATATGTCGATTTCGGATCATCAAAAGCGCTGCGGCGCGGCGACTGGGTGGTCGCCGTCGGCAGCCCGCTAGGCTTCTCTGGGACAGCGACGGCCGGCATTGTCTCTGCTGTGGGTGAACCGGGCGACTTGCGCCGGTCACAGTCCTATACTGACTATCTGCAAATCGACGCCGCCATCAATCGCGGCAATTCCGGTGGCCCGACCTTTGACATGAATGGCCGGGTTGTTGGCGTAAATACCTGGATTGCCTCCACCACAGGTGGCTCGATTGGTCTGGGTTTCGCCATCCCATCAGAGCTTGTTGATCAAGTCACCACAACGCTTATCTCCGATGGTCGCGTGTCGCGCGGCTGGCTCGGCGTGACGATTGGCAACGTCACGGAAGACACCGCTGAAGCGCTGGGTCTGACCGAAGCCCGCGGCGCAATTGTCTCGCAAGTGACGCCGGACAGCCCGGCGGATTTGTCTGGCCTCGAGCGCGGGGACATTATTGTCGAGATCAATGGCGACCAAGTTGATGATGCCACATCAACCACGCGCGTCGTCGGCGCCTTGGCGGCTGGATCGCGCAATCGGTTCGAGATTATCCGTGACGGCGATCGTCAGACCATCAATGTCCGCGTCGGCGAACGTCCGGCCAATCTCGGTCAGATCGCAGCTGGTAATGCGCCAGAGCCGGAGCCTGAGACAACAGAGGGCGAAGACGGCCCGCTCGGCGTGTCGCTGAAGCCGCTGGATCGTGAGTCGCGTGACGGCCTCAATCTGCAGCGCGGCGAAGAAGGCCTGCTCGTCACCGGGATCGATGCTGATAGCCCGCTTTACGAAGCTGGCATTCGCGAGGGCATGGCATTGCTGGATATTAACAACAAGAAACTCGACACAATCAAAGCCTTAGAGCAAGAATTGGACGAGGCACGTGAGGATGGCAAGGATCGCGTATTGATTGCTGTCCAGACTGAACGGGGGACAAATTTCGTGACAGTCGACGTGAGTGAAGACGAGTAAACGAAGGGAGATGTGTCCATGCACGTCCTGGTAATCGAAGATGATCTTGAGCACGCTGAGTTCATCGAGAAAGTCCTGTCCGAAGCCGGTCACAGTGTTGAGACCGCCGAAGATGGCTCGGGTGGGCTAAGCCGCGCCCGCGAAGATCAATTCGATGCGCTGGTCGTGGACCGCATGTTGCCGGAAAAGCCAGGCCTGCAACTGGTCGAGGAATTCCGCAATGGCGGCGGCACAACGCCGGCGCTCTTCCTGTCGGCCTTGTCAGATGTCGATAATCGCGTCGAAGGCTTGAAAGTCGGCGCCGATGATTATCTCGCCAAACCCTTCGCGCCAGAAGAATTGGTGGCCCGCGTCGAAGCCCTCGGCCGTCGTCAAGTCTCTGGTGAGCCCCCGGTCACAGTGCTGCGCGTTGGTGATCTGGAAATGGACCTGTTAAGCCGCAAAGTCATGCGCGGCGAGACCAAGATCGATTTGCAACCGCGTGAGTTCAAATTGCTGGAATATCTGATGCGGCATGCCGGTCAGACCGTGACCCGGACCATGCTGCTCGAAAAAGTCTGGAATTACCACTTTGACCCCCAGACCAATGTGATTGATGTCCATATCTCGCGCCTACGGGCCAAGATTGACAAGGAATTCGAGCACCAGCTCTTGCAGACTGTACGTGGCGCAGGTTACTGCCTGCAGGCATGAAATCTGGCCCCTTCGCGTTTGTCCGAACGACAACGTTTCGGCTCGCGCTCGTATACTCAATCCTGTTCGCGCTGTTCTCAGCCGGACTGCTCGCCTATCTTTTCCAGGCGACTGTGGGCGAGATGCGGGCCGAGTCCAAGACCCGATTAGAAGCTGAATTACGCACCCTCGCGGCCGCCTGGAACACAGGCGGCCCGACGCGTTTAGAACAGTCCGTGCTCGAGCGTGTCCTGGTCGATTTGCGTGATTTTACTTACCAATTGGAAGACGTGAATGGCCGCATCATTATTGGTGACTTGCCGCGCATGCCGCTCGAACCGTTGGACGAAATTGGTGTGTCTCGCGAAGGCACGTTTGAAATCGAACGGTTCGGCCCCGAGGGCGGCGCCGAGATTACGCCAATCCAGGCCTTGATTGTCCGGCTCGGCGATGAAAGCGTCTTGCTGGTTGGAATCAAGATGGATGAGCGATTGCGGCAAGTAAATCGGATCACGCGCGCCGTGTCGACAGCCGCGCCGATTGGGTTTTTGCTGGCATTGTTCGGTGGCTTCTTCAGTGCACGCTATGCGGCGTCGCGGGCCGAATCGCTGACCAAGACCGCGCAAGGCGTGATGTCAGGCGACTTGTCCTTGCGGGCGCCCGTGGGCGGCTCAGGCGATGAATTTGATCGCCTGGCCGAACAGCTCAACGCAATGTTGGCCAAACTTGAAACCTTGATGGACGCGACGCGGCATGCCGGCGATTCCATCGCGCATGATTTGCGCTCTCCTTTGTCGCGGTTGCGCAACCAGCTGGAAGCTCGGCTGCGCGGCCCGATCGATGAGATCACAGCGCGCGAAACGCTCGGCGAAACCGTTGAGGAAGTGGACCGTGTCCTGGCCACGTTTAACGCCATCTTGCGCCTGTCGCGCGTCAATGCCGGGGCGGAAGGGACGCTCGCGCCGCTTAATCTCAGCGAATTATGTGAAGAACTGGCAGAATTGTTCGAGCCGGCCTGCGAGGATGCGGGCATCACATTTACCGCTCAGATCGGCAAAAAACTGGAGCTCTCGGGCGATCGAACACTGCTCGCTCAGGCGATTTCGAACCTGCTCGACAATGCTGTGAAGTACACACCCAGTGGCCAGTCCATCACGTTTACCGCAGCGCGCAAGGATGGTCGGATCGATATTTCAATCGAAGATACCGGGCCTGGCATCCCGGACGAAGATCTGGAACGGGTCAAAGAACGGTTTGTACGTTTGGATGAAGCGCGCACGCATACGGGATCGGGCCTCGGCTTGGCGCTGGTCGATGCGATTGCAGAATTACATTCCGGCTCTTTCACGCTGACTCGCGGTACTGGCGATATTGGACTAAAAGCGAATCTGTCTGTGTCTGCCAAAGGATAAAGCCCAGCTTGTTTCGCGTGCGCGCCCTTTCTGATCGCCCGGACGAAGCGATCCGCGTCGCCTCGGCATATGCCCCTTATCTCGCCAAATTGCAGGCGCTGGACATCGATTTCACGGACCCGGACCGCACCCTGTCGGCAGCGCATGAGATGTGCGCCGCCGTGCGCGAGACCCCCGATCAGGTCATGTCGACGCTCCGAACCGCCAAAGCTATGGCGCATCTTGCCATCGCCGCGAATGATTTGAGCGGGCAGGCGGATCTGGCCAAGACTACGCGCGCCATCACCGCCTTCGCCGATCGCGCGGTTCAGACCGCCATGGATGCGGCCTTGCTCGAGCGTGACCTCAAGGCGACAGGCCTGTTCGTCATCGCGCTCGGTAAAATGGGCGCGCATGAGTTGAATTATTCAAGCGATATTGATGTCGCCGCCTTTTTTGATCCGGACGTCTTTGAGGGCGGTGCCCGCGAGCCTGCAACAGCAGCCGCGTGGACGATCCAGCAGGCCGCGCGAACGCTGTCTGATCGCACGCGCGATGGCTATGTGTTTCGCACGGATCTGAGACTGCGTCCGGATCCAAGTTCGACCCCCGTCGCGGTCTCCACGCGCCGCGCAGAACTTTATTATGAAAGCGTTGGCCAGAATTGGGAGCGCATGGTCTGGATCAAAGGGCGGACATCAGCGGGCGACGCTGACGCTGCCGCGCGCTTTCTGGACGCGATGACGCCGTTTGTCTGGCGGCGCCATCTCGACTATTGGGCGATCTCGGATGTCTATGCGATCAAGGACATGATCAATGCCAAGGCCGGGGACAAATCGCTCCACGATGTCGCGGCAGACTTGAAGCTCGGGCCAGGCGGCATTCGCGAGATAGAGTTTTTTGTTCAGACGCAACAGATCATTCTCGGAGGCCGACATCCGAACTTGCGCGTGCGTGGCACGCTGGAAGGGCTTGATCAACTGGTGAAACTCGGCGTCGTTGACGCTGCGCCGGCAAATGAACTGGCCGAGGCATATGATGTGCTGCGCATGGTCGAACACCGCGTGCAAATGCTCGATGATGAGCAGACCCATACGCTGCCTTCCTTCGAAGCCAAACGGGCGAATGTTGCCGCGCTGTGCGGCTATTCGGAATTGGACAAATTCGATGCCGATCTAATCGCCGTGCGCAAATGCGTGCACGCCCATTATCAGGACCTGTTCGCGGATGAGTTACAGAAGCGCAAACGCGCGGTAGACGGCAATCTGGTCTTCACGGGCGTCGATGATGACCCGGCCACTGTGGCCAATCTGGAAAAGATGGGGTTCAAGTCCGCGACGCATGTGATTGAACGTGTTCGCCAATGGCATCGCGGTCGAACGCCGGCGACCCGGACCCTGCGCGGCCGAGAATTGCTGACTGCCATCCTGCCAGACCTGTTAAACGCGATGGGGGAAACAGGCGAAGCTGATGAAGCATTCCGGCGGTTCGGACGTTTCTTTGAAGGCTTACGATCTGGCGTCCAGGTGCTGGCCATGTTGGTCGCAGAGCCAGTTTTGATGCGCGACCTGGTGACGACGCTCGCCATTGCGCCGCGGATCGCGGACATTCTGGCGCGTCGGCCGGGCTTGCTGGAAGCCTTGATCTCGGTTGCAGATCGCAAGCTCGAACCGGATCTAACAGAGGAAATGGATTTTGAGTCCAAGATGGACGCAGTCCGCCGTTGGCAGGGCGAGCAAGCCTTTCTGATCGGGCATCAATTGTTGCATGGGCAAGTCAAAGCGCGTGACGCCGCCGAAGCCTGGACGCAACTGGCCGACACTTGCGTCACCTCGATGGCAAGAGCCGCGGAAACGGAAACCGTACGCCGCTTCGGACCTGCGCCAGGGGTATGGTCGATCATTGGTCTCGGAAAATTAGGCGGACGCGAAATGACGGCCGGATCGGATCTTGATCTGCTGGTGATTTATGACGCTCAAGGCGCCGATGGCGCGCAGACCTGGTTCACCAAGTTCACCCAGCGTCTGATCACGGCGATTTCGGCTGAGACGGCTGAAGGCCGTCTCTATGAAACCGATATGCGGTTGCGTCCGTCTGGCCGCTCAGGACCTGTGGCCACGTCTTTGGTCTCCTTTGAAAGCTATCACGAAACCAGTGCGTGGACCTGGGAACATATGGCGCTGACTCGCTTGCGACCAATTTTCGGCGATGCGGCCCTCGGCGCGAAAGTGAAAACCATCGCGGAGCGCATGTTGCATGGCCGGGATCCGGCGCAGCGAACTGCCGACATTCTCGATATGCGCGAACGTCTGTACCGCGAGAAAGCCCCCCAAGGACCCTGGGATCTGAAAACGCGACAAGGCGGCCTGTTGGACTTGGAATTCATCACCCAGCACGCCATTCTGACGGCACAGACCCCGCAAAAGCTGATGCCAGAACTGGTCGCAGCGCAGCAACAATTGCAGGACACAGGCGAATGGCCTGAAGACCTGCACGTAACCCTGGCCGAAAGTTTTGCGCTGCTGCAAGCCTTGCAACAGGTCCAGCGTATGGCGAATGAGGAGATTGCCGGCGAAACCGAGCTCTCTATGGCGCTCAAGGATCGCCTCTGTCGGGCCTCTGATTGCGCTAGTTTTGACGCGCTCTTAGATACGCTTGAACAGGCCTGTGGGCGCGTCTTCAACATCTTCTGTAAAAAGATTGGGACCCCTGCGACGGGTTCATGACAGTTAATCGTTCTACCTATGAGTTCAAAAGAAAGGACCCTTAGGTATGAAGAAACTCACGATTGCAGCTTTGGTAACGGTTGTGGTTGGCGGCGCCGCCCTGACCGCAATGGCACAGCATCAGCGTGGCCTTGGCGATTCCATGGTGGAAGCCGTCGACGCCAATCAGGATGGCAATATTTCCAAGGATGAACTGGTCGCCCACCGAGCGGAAAAGTTCACCTCAGCCGATACAAATGGCGACAATCTGGTGACCGCGGAAGAATTCGAAGCCTTCGCGATTGCTGAACGCGAGCGCAAGCAGGCGGAACGCCGTGCGCGGATGTTTGAAAAGCTTGATGCGGATGGCGATGGCTATGTCACCGCAGAAGAGCATGCCGCAGCCGATAAGCGCATGGACCGCATGTTCGAGCGGGTCGATGCAGATGGCGATGGGGTCATCACTGAGGCCGAGCGTGAAGCGGCCAAGGAAAAGATGAAAAACCGACGTGGCAAACGCGGCATGGGTCGCCGGGGATAGAGTGACGCGGCGGGTACCACTCCTCCGCCGTGGGATAACTGGACAAGCGCGAGCATTCCTCCCACTCGCGCTTGTCACAGAATCCGATAGACTGATTGCGTGTCCGGACAGAGCGAACTCGACCAGATTACCCGCGCCGCGGCCGGGGACAGGGCAGCCCAGGCTGCACTGGTCAATCGGAATATGCCGGTTGTCTTCCGCGTCGCGTATCGCATGCTGCAGGATCGCGCAGAGGCCGAAGATGTAACGCAAGAGACCTTCCTGCGGGCCTGGAAGAAGCTACCGGACTGGCAACCGAAAGCCAAATTCTCGACCTGGGCCTGCACCGTGGCGCTTAATCTGTGCCGGGACCGCTTGCGCAAGAAGAAGCCTGTTCTGATGGATGAATTGCCAGAAAGAGTTGATACGGGATTGCGCCCCGAAGAATCACTGGCCTCACAGCAAGCCTTGCAAGGCATTGAGGCCAAGATAGCGGATCTGCCCGACCGTCAGCGCGAAGCTCTGACGCTTTGCGCTTTGGAAGGAATGACCAATATAGAGGCGGCGGCCACCATGGATGTAAGTGTCCGCGCTCTGGAAAGTCTCTTGGCGCGGGCACGACGCGCGTTAAGAGCAGGATTAGGAGCCGAACTGGCTGGAGAGAGATGATGAGCGAAGTGACTATCTCGACAGAGCGTGTGCTCGAACTGATCGCGGCGTATGGCGCCGAGCCTGGTGCCTGGCCGAAAGATGAACGCGCGGCTGCAACGCAGCTTTTGGAAACCGCGCCGGACCTGTTCGCGGCAGCCCTGGACGAGGCGCGCGCCTTGGACGCGCTCCTGCAAACCGAAAGAGTGCCCGAGCCATCTCTACAATTGGGCGAAACCATCCTCGCGGTAGCCCCCACCGCCAAGCGTGTGCGCAAAGGCGCATTTAACGGCCTGACCGCCCTGATCTTCCCGCAAGGCGTCCGTTGGCCCGCTGGCGCCGCCCTGGCAAGCTTGATGATGGGGCTGGTCGGTGGCTATGCTTATGCCGCAACCGGCGCCGGGTACGATCAAGCGGATCTGGCTTATTATGCCGCGTTCGGAGTCGATGTCGGCGAAGACTGGCTGGGTGTGGAGTAAGGCATGAGCGAGACATCTAAACCTCGATTGCCGATCTGGCTGATTGCATCGCTGATGGCGAATGCATTGCTGATTGGGCTGATCATTGGTGGCGGCCTCGGCCAGAAGCGCGCGGGACCGCCAGTTGGCGGCGGCGGCAGCGAGCAAGCGCTGATGCGTGGCATTGATCAATCTGTCCCGTCAGATCAACGGCGCGCGGTGCGCCAGGCTTTCCGGCGCGCCTTTGCTGACACGCGGCAAGAGCGGATCAAGTTGCGAAATGCGCGCCGCGACCTGGGCCGGTTGCTCGCAGCTGACCCGTATGATGCGGAAGCAGTCGCAGCGGGGTTTGCCGAGATGCGAGACGCCGACGCAACGATGAAGGCACGCATGCATGACGTGCTGGCGGAACAATTCGGGACCCTGAGCGCCGAACAACGCCGCGCCATCCTTCGGGATTTTAATCAGCGCGCGCGTGGTCCTGGCGGCCAGAACAATCGGCCCCCACGCCCTTAAGGTCCTGGATCAGTCCTTGGACTTATGCGCCAAGGCCCCCGCATTGGCTTCCCAATTCTGCCCATCGAACGTGTTGATGGTGACGTCCAGTTCCATCCAATTATCGAGACAGCGCCAAGTGACCGCAAATCCATCCTGGTTCGACCGCGGTACATAAAAGCTCTTTATCCCGCACGTCTTGCAGAAGCGATGTTTCGCGCCGCCCGTATTGAACGTGTACTCGCTGAGCTGGTCCGCGCCTGTCAGCAAGCGAAAGCGCGAGGCCGGGACAATCACATGAATATTGCCACTCATCGCGCAGATGGAGCAATTGCAATCCTCGACTTCAAACGCGTCCGGCAAGTCGACTTCGAACCGCACCGCTTTGCAATGACAGCCGCCCATATGCGTTTTCATGCCGATCGTCCTTCGTTTAGCCAACCCAGACGGGTGGGCGACGGTCTGCCCATGGCGCGGCGCGTTCCAATTGTCCAGCCAGTTGATAAAGCTCCCACTCATTTCCGCACCGCGCGCCGAACATCATGCCAATCGGCAGATCTTCTGCTGTCCAATGCAGCGGCACGGACATGGCGGCAGACCCAGCCTGGTTCGAGATCGCACACCATGGCGCGAACGTGGTCGCCGCCTGGGTATAGGCATCGATATCTGTGGGGTTGAGCGACAGAGCGCCAATCTTGTCTGGCACGCGCGACATGGTCGGTGACAACACCATGTCATAGCCGCCATCGACCAGGAAACGCTCATATTGTAATCCTGCTGTGATCGAGGCTTGCGTGGCTTTCATTAATTCCCGCATCGGGATCGAGTTGCCAAATTCTACAAAACGCGCGGTGACGGGCTCCATATCTTCCGGGCCGAGCGGGCGCCCTAAGGCTTCACCGCGGGCTTCCATCACCATCGCAATAGCCGCAGACACCGTCATGACCAGGCTCTTGCCCAAGACCTCGCCATTAAGGTCAGGCCCCGCTTCTTCGACATGATGGCCGAGACTTTCCAACAGCGCACACGTCTTATCGAGCCCCGCTTGTGCATCCGGGTCAGGCCTTGTGCCATTCGGCGCCGTCGTCCAGAGCGCGATCTTGAGCGGTTTTGGATCGCTCTCCAAGGCTGACAGGAAGCTGCTCTGCGGCTCTGGCGCGACATAGCGCGAGCCGATCTCGCGGCCATGCGTGGCGTCGAGCAAAGCGGCATTGTCGCGCACACTGTGCGACACGGCATGCACGGTCGACTGCCCGTTCCAGCCTTCTGTTGTCGCAGGGCCCATCGGCGTGCGCCCGCGTGACGGCTTCATACCAAACAAACCGGTACAGCCGGCAGGAATACGAATGGAGCCGCCGCCATCACTGGCATGCGCCAGCGGGATCACGCCCGCCGCACACGCCGAACTGGCGCCGCCAGACGAGCCGCCCGACGTGCGCGTCTTGTCCCAGGGATTGAGCGTGGCGCCATAAAGCAAGCTTTCCGTCGTCGTGGTCAGGCCGAATTCCGGACTGGTGGTCTGTCCGAATAAGGTGAAGCCTGCCGCCTTGTACCGCTCGCACATGACACTGTCACGCTGCGACACATTACCTTTAAAAGCGAGCGATCCATTGGTGATGGGCTGACCGGCAATCTCAAAGCCAAGATCCTTCACGGCCATGGGCACGCCCTTAAAAGGGCCATCCGGTAAGCCGTCAGCAATTTGCACTTCAGCCACCTCCGGGAAGAGCGCAGAAAAACAATTCAGCTCGTCTTGAGCGGCATGGGCGCGGCTGACCGCTTCCTTGAGTAATTCACCCGTGCTGACCTCGCCTTTGCGCACCAGCTCCGCCAGACCCAGTGCATCATAATTGGCATAATCGTCCATCCATCCCTCCGCTATTTTTCTGCAAGCATGGACGCAATAGGCGGGAAAGAAAAGGCTGACTTCGTGTTAGGTCTTTTCGAAGACCAGTTTCGTCCATTGCACGCCTCTGGCGCGATTTTCCGCCTGGATCGATTCCGCGCGTTCATGGAACAGATTGGCCAGGCCATGCTGTGCTGCCAATCCGATCGTCTCTTCGCCCGACACGTCGAACATGCGCCGACCTTCCGGCACTTCACCATGCCGCTGGCTCATCGCAATCCGGCCGCCAGGCTGCAGAAGGCCCGCGAGGTTTGCCATGCCCTCAATGCGTTCGGCTTCGGTCAGATGCATCCAGACGGCGTGCATCAAGATCAGGTCGAACGTCTCTTGCCGCGCCATCACATGCGGAATGCCAGGCAGGATGTCATCCAGCCATTCGATCTTCGGATCCGGGTGCAATTCTGCAGCACCGATCCGCAAGGGGTCGGTCGGCTCCACAGCGAGAACCGAATGACCGAGCGAGGCGAACCAGGCGGCATCGCGACCTGTGCCCGCGCCAATATCTAGAATGCGCGCGGGAGGGTCCGGAAAGAAGTGGCCCCATGGCGCATGCAGGCCAGCGGGATCGCGGAATTCATAGCGTTTGAACAGGTCCTCAACTTTTTCAGCATAGCCGGCATTGGAAGGCGCTTGCGTCATTCCGCAGCCTGCAAATATTTCGCGCCCCCGGTGTCCATCACCCACAAGCCATCCACCTTGGTCATGCGGGCTTTCTCTAAATCGCCTGGATCAATAAACTCGGTCTCCGAGAGTGGGATTAATCTAAACCGGTAATCATAATCTCGGACTTGCGCGAAAAGATCCTGACCCGAAACGCTGATATCGAACAGGATATTTTTTTCTCCTTCGCGGGTATATCCGCCAACAAAGTCCGATAGCTGGTCTTCGCTCATGGCATAGCGATCCACTTCCATTGGGGGTGTTCTCGGCCAGTCATATGTGCGGTTTCCGGCGCGGTTGATCTCGCCCAGCAAAGGGAAACCGTTCGGATGATTGGTCATGACGACGATGACATCGCCGCGCTCCGGGAACCCCATCGCAGTGCAGCGATAGCCCTTATTGGATCCACTATGCATCCATCGCGCTTCATCGCCTTGCGGACGCTGAAGCCCCATGCCGAGACCATATTGCTCAGCGACGACCGTCGTCATTTCCTTAGCGACGTCTGGACGCAGACCTAGACTCTCATCTCCGGCTTCTGCGCCAATCAAAGCCAACATGAAGCGGGCATAATCCGTCGGCGTGGTCCACAATCCCGCGGCCGCCTGCTCCGGGTAGACATGCCATCCGCCAGGCACCATTTCGCCATCGCCTGTATAGGCTTCAGCCACATTTCCGCTGGCGAGGTCCGCCGGCAAGGGTTGTGCGAACGTACTGGCCGTCATGCCGATGGGATCGAGGACCAGGCGTTTCATCAACAGGTCGAACGGTTCGCCACTTGTCTCTTCGGCCCAGGCTTGCGCGACTTGATAGCCCCCGCCAGCATAACGCCGCTCGCCATCTTCAATCGGTTGGAATGTAACCGCATCCGTATTGGTGCTCTCGGAGCCCTGGATGACGTCCAGATTGCTGGGAATGGGACCAGCAGGCGGATAACCCGGAAAGCCAGATACCGTGGCGCCATTTGTATGCGACAGTAAGGCTCGCAGGGTAACCGGACGACCAGAACTGTTGATGGCCGCAAGGTCGAGCGTCTCCATTGTGGGCGTCAGGTCCTCGTCCAGGCCAATACCTTCTTGCATGGCGAAGGTTATGATCCCTGCTGCAGCGACGGCTTTTGACAGTGATGCGGCTTGAAACAACGTATCCGCGTTCGTGTCTTCGCCATATCCTTCCGCCCATTCAATCTCGCCATTTCTCGCGATCGCGACTGAAGCGGCGGGAACGCCATGGAATGCGCGGCGGTCATCCAAGCCATATTCGGAGTAATCATCATTGCGAACGATGATTGACGGCATGAGTGCGGCTTCGATTTCGATCTGTCCCGCAGGTTTGGCTGGCGGCGCTTCGGGCGATGGCGCGTCAGGCGCTGAACACTGGGTGGTCAGAACCAGACCGGCAAAGGCGGCTAATAGGCGTTTCACTAAATTCCCCTAGGTTGCTAGGGCTTACTCTGCCGCCTGAATGTCATCTTCGCCAGTCAAAATTTCCAACATCGCGACCGCACTGTCCGCAATCACTGTCCCAGGCGGGAAGATCGCGGCAGCGCCCGCTGTGCGCAGGGCCTCAAAATCCTGTGGCGGGATCACACCGCCGACAATGATCTGCGTCGCAGCGGCACCTTCATTGCCGAGCGCGCGTTTCAATTCCGGCACCAGCGTCAAATGACCCGCGGCGAGAGATGAGGCGGCGACAATGTCGACGCCAGCCGCGCGGGCATCCTTGGCCGCTTCTTCCGGCGTCTGGAACAGCGGCCCGATCTCAACCTCCCAGCCGAGATCCATCAGCGCTGATGCGACAACTTTCTGGCCGCGATCATGTCCGTCCTGACCCATTTTCGCGATATAGATTTTCGGGCGGCGGCCATGCTTGTTTTCGAACGCTTCGGCCAGGCCCATGGCTTCCTTGGCGCGTTCCGTGGTCTTCACACCCGCGCCATACACGCCTTTGATCGAGCGGATGACCGCTTTGTGCCGACCCTGGCTGCGCTCGACCGCTTCTGAGATTTCGCCGACGGTCGCTTTCGCCCGTGCGGCATCCACCGCGAGCGCGAGCAGGTTGCCCTCTGTTCCGGCCGCGGCATTGGCAATCGCATCGAGTTTGGCGTCGACCTCGGCCTGGCTGCGATCCGATTTCAGGCGCGCGAGCTTGTCGAGCTGCATCCGGCGCACGGTCGCATTGTCGACTTTCAGCACCGGCACTTCTTCTTCCTCATCGAGCAGGAATTTATTGACGCCGACGACGGTCTGCTCGCCGCTATCAATGCGCGCTTGCGTATTTGCGGCGGCTTCTTCAATCCGCAGTTTCGGGATGCCTTCTTCAATCGCTTTGCGCATGCCGCCCAGTTTCTCGACTTCGGCAATATGCTCCAGCGCTTTGGCAGCGAGGTCATGCGTCAGGCGCTCGACATAATAAGAGCCGCCCCAGGGATCGATGGTCTGCGCGGCGCCGCCTTCCTGTTGCAGGAAGAGCTGCGTATTTCGCGCGATGCGTGCTGAGAAATCTGTCGGCAAAGCAAGGGCTTCGTCGAAAGAGTTGGTGTGCAGGCTCTGGGTCTGTCCGCCCGCCGCGGCAATGGCTTCGAGACAAGTGCGGATGACATTATTGTACACGTCTTGCGCCGTCAGCGACCAGCCGGAGGTCTGACAATGCGTGCGCAGCGAGGTCGATTTCGTATTCTTCGGCGAGAATTCTTCGCTGACCAATTTCGCCCAGATCAGGCGAGCCGCCCGCATCTTGGCGACTTCCATGAATGTATTCATGCCAATCGCCCAGAAGAAGCTGAGGCGCGGTGCGAAAGCGTCGACATCGAGGCCTGCGGCGACGCCGGCACGGATATACTCAATGCCGTCCGCGATCGTGTAAGCGAGTTCGAGATCCGCCGTCGCCCCCGCTTCCTGCATGTGATAGCCGGAAATCGAGATCGAGTTGAATTTCGGCATGTTTTGCGACGTATAGGCAAAAATGTCCGATATGATCCGCATGCTCGGTTTAGGCGGATAGATATAAGTGTTGCGGACCATGAACTCTTTCAGAATGTCATTCTGAATGGTGCCTGCCAGCTTGTCTGGCCCGACGCCTTGTTCCTCAGCGGCGACAATGTACAGCGCCATGATGGGCAGCACAGCGCCATTCATCGTCATCGAGACTGACATCTGATCGAGCGGAATGCCGGAGAACAGCGTGCGCATGTCATAAATGCTATCAATCGCCACCCCGGCCATGCCGACATCGCCAGAAACGCGGACATGATCGCTGTCATAGCCGCGATGCGTGGCGAGATCGAAGGCCACCGACAGGCCTTTCTGGCCCGCGGCGAGATTGCGGCGATAAAAGGCATTGGAGTCTTCAGCCGTCGAGAAGCCGGCATATTGCCTAATGGTCCAGGGCCGCTGCGTATACATGGTCGGGTAGGGGCCACGTCCGAATGGCGCCAGGCCAGGATAATCATCGAGGAAGTCGAGATCCTTGGTGTCGGCGGCGCTATAAGCGGCGGCGAGGTCGATGCCTTCCGGGGTGGCGAGCGTGCGCGGGCGGGAAGTGCTGGTACCGGGCTCTAAGGCGCCTAGGTCGAGTTTGGTGAAATCGGGGAATTTGGTCATCTTACTCTACTCCCAATTCAGCCAGCGCCACGGTCAGCTCATGCACAATATCGCAGCCCATGAAAATGTGCCGATCAATGCCCGCGGCCTCATGCTTTCCGGCCAGCCAGAGCGCGACCGCGCCTTTCTCTTTTACCGCCTGTGCCGCGGCTTCGGCCTCGTCGGCATAGCGTTTGTCTGCACCGCAGAGGACCGCGATCTTGCAGCCGCTGGCCGCAAAAGCCACGGCGAGTTCAGCGGTACTTTCCGGCGGCACCGGCGCGGCCTTGGCTTCAATGCCACCTGCGGCAAACAGATTGCGGGCGAAGTCTACGCGCGCCGTATGCTCCGCGAGCGGGCCGAGTGTTGCGAGAAAGATTGACGGGCGTGCACCAGTTTTCTCGAGGTGTGCTTCAGAGCGATCTCGCAGCGTCTCGAACGGTTCTGCAATCGAGATCCAATCGAGCGGCTCGGCCACTGTATCCGCCCCCGCGGGTGCGTTGAAGTCAGGCAGCAAAGTTCTCAGACCAACAGGATCCACACCATCGCCAGGCGGCGGACTGACCACGTCTGCGACCGGGGCGGCAATCTCTTCGATAAGTGGGAATTCGCTGACGCCGGTTACCGGGATTTTGCGGCGCCCAATATCTTTGATCAGCGCAGCGCGCTTGTCGCTGATGCGCGCTTGAACATGTCCGGCCACCAGGCTCTCCGCCAAGCCGCCTTCGGCTTCGATTTGCTGGAACTCGGCCCAGGCCGCTGCGGCCAGGTCTTCGGCAAGCGTCTCCGTAAACCAGGCACCGCCGCTCGGGTCGGCAATGCGTCCTAGACCGCTTTCTTCCATCGCCATGATTTGCGTGTTGCGGGCGATGCGTCGGCCGAGCTCTTCTGGCACGCTGAAGCTCTCATTAAAGGCGCGCACGGTGATGATGTCCGCACCGCCGGTCGAGGCGGCGAAACAGGCCGCTGTGCCGCGCAACATATTCACCCAGGCATCATAACGGGTCAGCATGCGCGCGCTGGTCACCGCGTGCAGCTTCATCGGTTGCGGCGTCAGACCCAGCGCCTCCTGCACGCGCGCCCAGAGCCGTCGCGCGGCGCGCAGTTTGGCAATGCCGATGCCATAATTGGCGTCGACCGCCAGCTTGAACAGGATTTGCGGCGCGGCGTCTGCCGCGCGCAGTCCGGCCTGGTCGAGACGACGCAACAGGTCGACCGCTTGCGCGATCAGCACGCCAAGCTCTTGCGCTTCACTGCCGCCGGCTTCGTGCACGGTTTGCGCGTCGACATCGAGACTGGTCGAGGCCGGGAATTTCGCGGCAAGGGTTTTGACCAGCGCCGCAGTTTTTGCCATTGCCGCATCAATGCCGCCGCCAATCTTCCCGCGGCGCATGAGTTGGCGATGCGGACACATATTGAAGGCAAGCTTCTGCGCGTCCGGTGCGTCTTGTTGGTCGGCCCAAAGCGCCAGCAGAGCGGCGGCGCTGGCGCCAGAACCGGCCCCGCGATGCGCCAGAGCGATGGTCGCAATATCCGCGCGCACGCCCTGCAAAGCCGTGGATAACTGATCGAGATTGGTGATGATGCAGCCAGTTGTGCCGGAACACTCGATCGCCAGGGAAATCGAGGTCACACCGCGTTCCAGATCGCGCATGATTTCCTGATTGGTCACGGCGGGGTCCGGATGTGAGAAGGATTGGCGAATGTCCCAAGGCAGGTAAGGGTCTGGCGTGTCTGTCGCGCCGCGTAGATAAGGGCTGGCGCCTGGCGTGCCGCGTGGATCTGTGCTGCTGGCAAAGTCGGTTTCGCGATAGAGCGGGTGGATCTTGATGCCATCGCGGGTTTGCCGCGTGATCCGCTCGATCCCGCCGCCTTTCAGCGCCTTTTCAACACCGGCCAGCCAATCGGCTTCGGTTGCCTCTTCAAATGATCCTGACAGTGTCAGCGTGCCATCAGCCATAGGCGGCGTCCCTTTATTGGAATCTCGTTCCGCGGATTTGACCCAGTCAGGCCGGGCTGGCAAGGTTTACGCAACGGGAAATGTACGGACATCCCCTGTGGGAAGGTCTTGCCTAACCGGCATGGCCGACTAGGTTAGCGCTAACGTAAACGGCAAGTTATGAGAGACCCGAACATGGCGCTACCTCCTATTCTGCAAAATCTCCGCATTCCGGTTATTGGCAGCCCGCTTTTCATCATTTCCAACCCGGACCTGGTGATTGCCCAGTGCAAAGCCGGCGTGATCGGTTCATTCCCGGCCTTGAATGCTCGCCCTGAGGCGCAATTGGATGAGTGGCTCGACCGGATTACGACGGAGCTGGCTGAATATGACGCCAAGAACCCAGACCGTCCTTCAGCGCCGTTCGCGGTCAATCAAATCGTGCACAAGACCAATAATCGCCTCGAGCATGATGTTGAGATGTGCGTGAAGTATAAAGTACCTGTGGTGATCACATCCCTCGGCGCCCGCGAGGAGGTGAACCAGGCGATCCATTCTTATGGCGGCATTGTTTTGCATGATATCATCAACACGATCTTCGCCCGCAAGGCGCTGGAAAAAGGCGCTGATGGCCTGATCGCAGTGGCAGCGGGGGCGGGAGGCCATGCCGGCACGATTTCGCCGTTGGCTCTGATCCAGGACATTCGTGAATTTTTTGATGGCCCGCTGGCGCTTTCCGGCGCGATGGCGAATGGCGGCGCTGTCGCCGCGGCGCAAGCCATGGGCGCCGATCTCGGCTATATCGGTTCGGCCTTCATTTCCTGTCACGAAGCCAATGCGGTTGATGGCTATAAGGACATGATTGTCGAGAGCGACGCCAAGGACATTGTCTATTCTAACTTGTTCACGGGCGTGCATGGCAATTATCTCGCGCCGTCGATTGCGCAGGCAGGGCTCAATCCGAATGATCTGCCGGAAAGCGATCCGAGCGCAATGAATTTCGGCTCAGGCGGCAATCAGGAAGCTAAGGCTTGGCGTGACATTTGGGGCTGCGGGCAGGGGATTGGCGCGGTCAAATCCCGCATGAGTACGGCGGAATATGTTGACAAGCTGGAAGCCGAATATCTCGGTGCCATCGACGCTTTGAACCATCGACGCGCCTTCAGCATGGCAACGGCCTAAGGACGTTTCCTGACCGAATTCAACCGATCACCGGACGCGATAATCTGAGCCTTCTGAAACGAAGGCGAGGACATCCGGACGATGAGTGAATTTATTGGATTGGCGGCGAGTGCCGCCGGTGGCGGTGTGTTTGGCTTGATCGGGACCAGTCTCGGCCGGATCGCCAGCTATTTTGAAAAGCGTCAATCGATCGCGCATGAAGAGCGCCGCTGGCAGCATGAAGCCGCATTGCGCCAGCTGGACCAAAGCGCCGCTGCCCAACTGGCGGACGCGCAATTGGTCCAGACACACGCCAATGGCCGCTGGACAGGCTTGCAAGCCAGCCTGAATGCCGACGCAGAAATTCCGAAAAGCTATGCATGGGTCAGTGCGATCCGGGCGCTGACCCGTCCGATTCTGACGCTTCTGCTATGGGCGATTGCGACGCTGATCTGGTTTTCAGCGGGCGCTGCAGAACAGACCAATATTGTGGAGACAGCGACCTTCGCGGCGACCGCTGCAACGCTGTGGTGGTTTGGTGATCGCGCCGTGCCGATGCAGCGCCAATGAAAAAGGGCGGCTCGATGGAGCCGCCCTTGATCTGATTAGAAGCCGCACTTGGTGTCGAAGAATTCCAAAACTTCCGGGAACCAGGCCATGTTGTGCTCATAGCGCCACGGGCTGTGGAACATATCCTTGATCTCGATATATTCGTAGTCCGCATTGATGCGTTTCAAATCGCGCACAAAGATCCGGCTTTGATCAACAGGGACGGTATTATCGTCCTCGCCGTGAACGACCAGCATTGGCATTTTCACCTGCTTGGCGCGATCTATCGGCGAGAAACCCGCAACCGTTGGTTCCTGATATTTGCGCAGGAATCGACTGTCGCCAATACTTCCGCGCATCGGGCCAATATCGCTGATCCCGGCGCCTGCGATCGAGCAGTTGAACGGCGAGTTCTCGCGTGTCGCTCCGACGAAAGCAGCATAGCCGCCATAACTCCATCCAAAGATGGCGAGCTTGTCTTCGTCGACCAGGCCCTCATTGACGAGATGCAAAAGCGAGTCCTCGATGTCATTCTGCATCACCTGACCCCATTCGCGATCGCCGGCCCGCCAGTGCGCCAGACCATGGCCTTCGGAGCCGCGATAGTTTGGCTGGACGACGACATAGCCGCGATTGGCGAGCATTTGCGCCCACTCATCATAGCCATAGAAGTCACGCACCCAGGGGCCACCATGTGGGACAACGATTCCGGGGAACGGTCCTTCACCTCTTGGTATGGTGACCAGGGCGGGAATGTCATAACCGTCACGACCTTTGGCAAAGATACCTTGAACCGGGGACAAGGCTTCAGCGGAGACTTCCGAATTCACACTGATCACTTTCGAAGCACGCCCATCCTTGATCATGTAATAGGTTCCAGGATCGGTCGGACCGCTAACGAAGAAGAGGACTGTCGCGCTGTCTTGAGACATGCCAACCAGGCTGACAATCTTGTCCGGGAAGGATTGCTCAATACTGGCATAAATGGCGCCAATTTCAGGGTCGACATAGTACCGCTCTTCACGGTGTGCGCCTGAATAAACATATCCCGTCACCGACTGGCGATCCGACAGACGCGGTGATGACAGCACATTGGTGACGTCATAGCCCTGGGCTTCGAATTCCAGCGTCCATTCCGACGGATCGTTCACATCCATCGAGTACAAAGACGTGTTATCCTTACCCTCTTTGTCGGCGACGAAATATAGCCGGTCCGGTGCATCCGGGTCGACGAAGCCGATCAGTTCGATCCGCTTGCGATCTCGGGCATCCCGACGGGCGACGGTTTTCCACATCGTGTCGCCCTTGGCCCGCGCCATCAGCAAAACGGCTGGACCGTTCGCGTCATAGCCTTGAGCGGTGCGAGGTTCACCCTCCCAATCAAAACCAACGGCGCCAATGTCTGAGTTCCCTTTCAGCACCAGTTCGCGGGCGCCGGAATTCACATTGACCTTGTAGACATTATTGGCCGTGCCTTCATTGATCGACATCAAAATGTGATTGAAGTCATTGCGCAACGTACTGACGATGCTGCCTTGCGCCAGCAGTTTGGCGGCACTTTCCGCAGCCGAGGCGTTGCGATCTGGCGTCGAGGCTTTCAGCAAATTGACCGATTCACCCGTCTCGACATTGAAAGCCAGATAGCGGTTCAGAGAGAACAGCTCTTTGCGACGTTTCCGCTCCAAACGGAACGTGATGATGATAGTCTCATCATTGACCCAAAACAGGGACCGAGGCTCGGCATCATCACCTGTGTCGAGGCGTTGAAATGTTCCAGCGACATCGGCGGTTTCAAACATGACGACTTGGTAGTCGCCGCCCCGTTCAGTCTTTTGAAGCATGGCGATCCGCTCGCCATCAAACGACATGCGGACGCTGCGAAAATCGTTTTCATCCGCCCAGACTTCCACGGGCACTTCGGGTTGGGCTTGCGCATGCACCAACGGCGCTAGACCGAAAGCGAGCGCAAGCGTCGTAAATAACGCTTTAAGTTTCAATTTTCTCTCCCTGAGCTCTCACGCACAGGAATCAGAATATCGCGAATTTGACCGATGTGAAGCGGACCCACGCATATGTTACATACAAAAAGCCCGCATCAATCGATGCGGGCTTTTCTTAGTTAAGGTTTTGAGTTCGTTACGATTAGAACGACTTGGAAACACCGACGAAGAAGCGGCGACCAAAGATGTCAGATCCGCTTTGGATCGCAACGTTGGCCAGAGCCAGGTCATCATCGACGCTGTCAATGTCGTCAAAGACGTTCAGAACACCACCGCGAACGGACCAGTCGTCTGCTGTGTAAGACACAGTCAGGTCGTGCTGGAATGTGTTCTCAGTGAACTCTTTCTCAGTACAGTCTGCAACACGCTCGTTCGCGAAGACATCGAAACAGGCTGCAAATGCGTTACCCTGATCCGGCGTGCCTTCCAGCGCGCTGATCCAGCGTGTCCGCCAGTTGACGGCATAGTCTTTCCAGTCTGCGCGGAATGTAGAGACCGCTTGATACTCAGGGAAAGCACCGCCGAGACGCAGGCGACCGAGATTGTCGGTGACTGTGCCAGGTGTGGTTTCGTCCTTGTTCTCAAGAGACTGAGTGAAGACGAGGTCCCAAGTCAGGTCGATTGGATCTTCGGTGTAACGTGTCAGCTCGTAAGCTGCATTGATGTTAACGTCATATCCACGAGACGTGGTTGGTCCCAGGTTGATCGAGGCTTCGTTAACCGCGGTCAGGTTGCCCGCTGCGTCACGAGTCTGGAACGCACAGAGTGGGTCCGTCAGACCGACTGAAGCAAAACAGTCACCCAGAATCTGGCCACGTGTCAGCTGACCAATTTGACCA
This sequence comes from Pseudomonadota bacterium, assembly GCA_039818185.1. GTDB lineage: Bacteria > Pseudomonadota > Alphaproteobacteria > Caulobacterales > Hyphomonadaceae > Henriciella. Next base: position 114,085 of record JBCBUI010000004.1, on the reverse strand, counting down.
GTGATCTCATACTCGAAGTATGTTGCGGCGATTTGGAAATCGAACTGATCGAAGAAAGGCTGATCAAACACAACGCCAGCGAAAATCGCTTCAGATTCTTCTGGTGATACGCCTTGGTTACCGAAGTTACCAAATGCGACCGGCAGAGAAACGAATGCCGTTGTTGTTGGATCGCCATCTTCCTGGTTCACAGTACCCAGAGTTGTTGGGTCCAGACCGATATCGATACAGTTCTGAAGGACAACTGGGTCACGTGTTTCCAAAGTCGCATCATATTGTCCCGTTGTTGGGTCAAGCTGCAGAGCGCTGACGATACAAGGGTCAATACGGCTTGGCTGTACGAAGACCGTACCAGTACCGAACTGCTCACCCAGGTCAGGTGCGCGGAACGAAGTACCGAAACCGGCGCGGAGCGTCAGATAGTCATAAGGCGAGTACTCACCTTTGATCTGATAGGTCCAGGCCGAGCCAGAGAACTCTTCTTCTGTCCAGCGCGCGGCGCCTTCCAGCAAGAGTGATTGAGCAAATGGCTGGTTTTCGAGGATTGGCAGTGAGATTTCCGCGAAGCCTTCATAGATGTCACGCTGACCGGTTGCACCCAAGTCGGCGTCAACGCCTTGCAGAAGACCAAAGCGCGTTGAGTCGCCTGGCGTCGTGATGACTTCGTCTTCACGATACTCTGTACCAATCAGGAATTGTGCCGCACCACCTTGTGGGAACGAGAACAATTCGCCTTGAACAAACGCGTTGAATACGAGCTGCTCAACTTCCGTCTGGACAGTGCCCAGGCCGTACGCGAAGTCGTTCTGTTCTGGTGTTGCGAACTGACCGGCAGTCAGGAACTCAGGAACGAATGGGTTCAAAGGTACACAAGCCAATGGCGCTCGAACAATGTCGAAGCCAAAGAATGATGCGCCGCCAGATCCGACAGTCGTTCCTGGAGGCTCGTCACAGACAATGTTGCCCGTGTCTGGGTCAACACGGCTGTTAAAGCCTTGTGCGATACGGTCTTCCTGAAGGAAGCCAGTCAGAGCCTGGAAACCGTTTGAACGGTGCAGGCTGAGAGATGCTTCATAAGACCAGTTGTCTGTGCCCAGGAAGTTTACGTCTGGCAGATCGCCACGAACGCCGAACAGGCCGCGTGCAACGTCGATTTCCTGATCAACACCATTCTCGACACTGTAGACGAACAGACCAGATGCTCCGAACGGGTTGAACGGATTGTCTGCAGAGAATGGCAGAACTTCCTGATTGGTCTGACGCGTTGTCAGCTGACGGTTACCATAGCTGCCTTCGAAGAAGACGGTCATGTCGCCATACGTGTCCAGGTTGTATTCACCAACGGTGTACAAAGACACGCGCTCGGTTGGTGGCAGGAACGTATCATTCAGATCTTGCGGGAAGCCGTTGATCGCAGGATCATTGGTTGGCCGGAAGAAGCTGGCTGGTGGACGGATGAAGAATCCAGGTGCGCCAGGGAATGGCGTTGAACCTGGAGTCAATGCACCGCCAGTCTCACCGATAATGTTGCCAAGACCGGTAATTGCGAAGCCTGCTGGCGTACCAGAACAGATCCGACGCTCAGAACCATCTGGCAATTGACCGATGTCAGCCTGACAGATTTGGTTTGGAATGTCGAACGTGGTGGTGCCGCTTACGAAGCCGTTATGGATGTCCGTAACAGGTCCGAAGAAGGCAGACAGTGCGTCGCCGGTCGTGATGTCTTTTTGGTTGTTATACTCGAGAGAGAAACCAATGAAGCCACGGTCATTGTTCACACCTGTGGTCAGAGACAGAACGTCGTTCGCGCCCCAGCCGTGCTCACTTTGAGACCGGAAATAGTTCAGCTCAACGCCATCGAAATCCTTACGTAGGACATAGTTCACAACACCAGCAACAGCGTCAGAACCGTAAATCGAAGACGCACCATCAAGCAGAACGTCCACTTGAGATACCAGCGATCCTGGGATCAGAGAGATGTCTGGGTTTGCCGGAGCACCACCAACACCGATAGGTCCGAGGCGGCGACCGTTGACCAGTACGAGTGTACGAGCACGACCGGTGACACCAGAACCAAGACCACGAAGAGACGGTGAAACGTTACCGATGGTTGTAAAGGCTTGCTGCAGGCCGCCGTTAAACGCGGTGGAAACACCGAGCGTGTTTTGTGTACCAGAAACAACCGTGGTGTTTGACAGAAGCGACTGAGCGTCGATCAGGCCGAGCTCACGAGCGGCTTCACCGTCCACGATTTGCAGCGGCGAAACACTGGTGAATTCGTTCCGTTGCAGACGCGAGCCAGTGACGACCACTTTCTCCTGCAAAGATTCTTCTTCTTCATCCACTTCTTCGATGACGGATACTACGTCATCTTCGTCTGGGGCATCCTGAGCGATTGCCGCTCCGGTCCACAAACCCCCAGCGACGCCAGCGAGAAGCGTCGTTGCGAATAACTTCTTCTTGAGAAGATCATTAGCCATGATCTATCGTCCTCCAATAAATTGAGCGCTCCCACTCCTAGGAGCTCCCTCGATACGCGAACAGAAAACCCAAATTTTGAAAGTAAACGCAGCTTTCCTGATAACGCAGGTGGTTCTGCTTAGAGGCGTCGACGAGCGCGCGTCAATTAACAGATAACAGAATCGTCATTTACAACGACAACTCGTGATTTGGTGTGCTGATTTTGCCACAATTGTGACACGATCTCGGGAGGATTTCTCCGAGATGGGCATGTTACAAGGGTGATTTATTGCGCACACCCAGTGGTGGCAGCGCAAAACAGTCTGTTCGCATTGCAACCACCTGTTGCCAAAACATGTCAGTAACCGGCCGGGAGACGCACGAGTCCTATTGTCTGGGCGAGGGATTTGCCTAGGTTGCGCGCATGGCTTCCAAACCTTCTTCCGGCGTCTCTGAAGCGCCCGCCAGCTTTGGCCTTTCCGGCGCTGCGCAGGACGCGATTGGCGGCTTGCCATCCAGCGAGTGGACGCCGCACAGGCCCGATCGCCGCTGGGAGAAGCTGGAAGGCGGGATCGAGCTCAAAGTCCATTCTCCCTACGAACCGGCCGGCGATCAGCGCACCGCCATCCCCGAACTCGTCGAGGGCGTCCAGGCCGGCGAGCGCGACCAGGTCCTGCTTGGCGCCACGGGCACCGGAAAGACTTTCACCATGGCCAAGATTATCGAGGCGACGCAACGTCCGGCCTTGATCCTGGCCCCGAACAAAACGCTCGCGGCGCAGCTCTATGGCGAATTCAAATCCTTCTTCCCGAACAATGCGGTGGAATATTTCGTCTCTTATTACGACTATTATCAGCCCGAGGCCTATGTCCCGCGGCGGGATCTCTACATCGAGAAAGAAAGCTCGATCAATGAAGCGATCGACCGGATGCGCCATTCCGCCACCCGCGCCATCCTCGAGCGGGACGATTGTATCATCGTCGCCTCGGTCTCCTGCATATACGGCATTGGCTCGGTCGAGACCTATACGTCCATGACCCGCAAGCTCGAGGCCGGGCAGCGGATCGACCCGCGCGAGGTCGCCAAGCTGCTGGTCGAGCTACAATATACAAGAAACGACATGGCCTTCGCCCGCGGCTCGTTCCGCATGAAAGGCGACATTATCGACATTTTCCCGGCGCATTATGAAGACCGCGCCTGGAAACTCTCTTTCTTCGGCGATGAGCTCGAGACGATCACCGAGTTCGACCCGCTCACCGGCCGCAAGTCGGAAACTCTGCCGGCCATCAAGCTCTACGCCAATAGCCATTATGTCACCCCGCGCCCGACTTTGAACCAGGCCATTGACCAGATCAAAGCCGAACTCAAGACCACGCTCGCCCATTTCCAGAAAGAGGGCAAACTGCTCGAAGCCCAGCGGATCGAACAGCGCGTCCAATATGACCTGGAAATGATGGCCGCGACCGGCTCGTGCAATGGCATCGAGAATTACAGCCGCTACCTGACCGGCCGCAAACCCGGCGAACCGCCGCCAACCATGTTCGAATATCTGCCGGACAATGCCCTGGTCTTTGTCGATGAAAGCCACCAGACCGTGCCACAGCTCGGCGCCATGTATAAAGGCGACTTTGCCCGCAAGCGCACACTGGCTGAATATGGCTTCCGCTTGCCCTCATGCATGGACAATCGCCCGCTCAAATTCGAAGAGTGGCAAGCCATGCGCCCGCAAACGCTGCACGTCTCGGCCACGCCCGGCCCGTGGGAGCTTGACCGCACCGGCGGCGTCTTCACCGAACAAGTCATCCGCCCGACCGGCCTGCTCGATCCTGAAGTCCAGGTTCGTCCGGTCTCGACCGGCACCACCAATCAGGTCGACGATCTCACCGCCGAGATCCGCGACACCACCGCCGCCGGCTATCGCACTCTGGTCACCACGCTGACCAAGAAAATGGCCGAAGACCTGACCGAATATCTGCACGAGCAAGGCATCAAGGTCCGCTACATGCACTCGGATGTCGACACGGTCGAGCGGATCGAGATCATTCGCGACTTGCGCCTCGGCGAGTTTGACGTCCTGGTCGGCATCAACCTGTTGCGTGAAGGCTTGGACATTCCCGAATGCGGCCTGGTCGGCATTCTCGACGCCGACAAGGAAGGCTTTCTGCGCTCAGAGACCAGCCTGGTCCAGACCATTGGCCGCGCCGCCCGCAATGCCGATGCGCGCGTCATCTTGTATGCCGACAAGATCACCGGCTCAATGCAACGCGCCATGGACGAGACCGAGCGCCGCCGCGAGAAACAAGAGGCCTATAATGCTGAGCATGGCATCACCCCGACCACGATCAAGCGCGACGTCGCGGACATTCTCGGCGAACTCGGCGAGAAGCCGGGCGGTCGGACGCAGCTGAAAGGCGGTCGCTCTCGCAAACGGGCCGTGGCGGAAGAGCAGGTCAGCTACGAGCCGGGGCACAATTTGCAGGCGGTGATTGCCGATCTGGAGAAGCAGATGCGGGAGGCTGCGGCGAACCTTGAATTCGAAGAGGCTGCGCGCCTACGTGACGAGGTTAAGCGTCTAAGAGAAGAAGAACTCGGACTTGGAGTTTGAGGGTTCGGCATGGTCCGCGAAGCGGATGATTTGATCCAGTGGATCAAATCAAATGCCGGACGCAAGATTGCGGGACCAGGTGAAGACGCTGCGGGAAGAGGAATTGGGGCTCTAACCCGAGCGCCGCACCCGCCTCCGCGCATCCCGGCGCAGGCCGGAATCTCGTGACACGGAGCGCCGCGCCCGGACGCGGACATCGCCCCTCGAACGTGCTAAGTTCGCCAGATGAGCGAAAATCAGCCTTCCGATGAGCCAAAGGCCGGGGACCGGGATGCGGCGCGGGTGCGCGTCTTTCCACCTGGTATTCCGCTCGCAATCATCCTGATCAGCATTGGTTTAAATGCCGTCTGGCCGCTCGATTTAGGGCTCGCCGCCTTGCCCTGGCTGCGATACGGAGTCGGCGGCGGGATCATCATCTTGTCGGTCTATGTCTTTGGCTTTCGTGCTGTGTCGACCATGCGCAAGACTGGCCAATCCGAGAACCCCTACAAGACAATGACAGAAATTGTAGAATCAGGCCCGTACGCCGTGACGCGAAATCCGATGTATTTGCAGATGGTCCTGGTCTGTATCGGGGTTGCGATCCTGCTTTCAAACGCCTGGACGCTGCTCCTCACACCCGCCTGTGCCGCCTTGCTCCACGCTTTGGTGATCAAGCCGGAAGAAGCCTATCTCGAGCGCAAGTTCGGGGCGACTTATCTTGCGTACAAGGCGCGCGTGCGGCGTTGGATTTAGGGCGGAGGTGCGAACAAAAGGAGACATCCCAAATAGATCGGCAGTCTAAGACATACGAAAAACAAAAAACCCGAAACACGACTTTGCATCGTATTTCGGGTTTTACTCTACTGGGAGGAAGTGAGCGGACTTTCCTGGGCCGCTCACTTACGTTTTCTGCGGCGGTTAGGGGCCTGGGTCAGAGCCGATGCGGCTACCGATTTTTCCGCTCTTGATGATTTGGGGTTCCGCAGAAGCTTAGACGCTTTGCGTGCGACCGACTTGGACGTTCGTTCGTTTCGAGCCATGAGCATCTCTCCCTAAGCGTGTTGGATCAGCTTCCAGGTCACGGCTTTGCCCGCGTAAGGGGGCATACGGTTGCCTTTGGCGATCGGTGCAGTTGTTGAGGGAGTTCCGACGACCTTCCAGACGCCGCTCTCAGGACAGGATTGTCCCGTCTTTGCTGTTGTGCCGATAGGAGCACGAGCCTTCGTTGTAACCATTTTTATGGTCCTTCTCGTTAATCGGCGTCCGATATTGGAGACCGCGTTCGTATAACTATATCTAACGATTGCCATCGTCAAGTGGTGTGCTATATTTTCGTTAGATTAACCTGACGCACGTATTTCGGCGTCGGTATCGATGGGAGCCAAAAAATGTCATTAGCAGTGCGCCTGAGGGATCTCAGGACAGCGAGGGGGGAGTCCCTGCAAGATGTCGCCGACGCGATTCGTGTGTCGAAAACTCACATTTGGGAGCTTGAAAAGGGAAAGTCGAAAAACCCATCTGCCGATTTACTCAAACGATTGGCGGATCATTTCAGCGTGACCATCGCGCATTTGGTCGGAGAAGACATAGAGAGTTCTGAGAATGATCAGGAGCTGATGAGGATGTTCAGACAGGCTGGAGAACTTGACCCTCGAGATCGCGACATCCTCGACGCCACTTTGCAATCTTTGCTCAAATCACGACGAGAGAGTTAGATGGTCTCAATCGACCGAATGGATCTCGAGGATGTCGGTGACAATCCGAAGCGATTGGCTGCCGCTGTGGTCGAACAAGCAGGGATATCTTCTGGACACGTTCCGATTCGCGAGATCGCGTTTGCTTCTGACATTCGTGAAATCAAACGGGCCCCGCTCATTAGCTTTGAGGGGGCGCTAGTCACGACCCCTGAAAAAAGTGTTGGGACCATTTTGGTGAAAGAAGGCGTGTCTGAGAAGCGAACGCGATTTACCATCGCCCACGAGTTGGGGCACTTCCTTATTGGGTACCATCGGCCAGTGGACGGTAGGTTTGAATGCACATCCAAAGACATGAACGTGCGTCAGTTCAAGCCATCTGATCGAGCGGCCAAGATGGAGGTAGAGGCGAATCGGTTCGCGGCAGAATTGCTGATGCCTCGGAAAATTGTGGTGCCGTGGATAAAGAAGATTCGCGAAATCGATCTCAGCCAAGTCCTATCTCTCGCCACCGACTATCGAGTGAGCAAAGAGGCGGCCGCGAGGCGTTTTGTTGAGCTGATCGATGAACCGGTCGCAATCGTTTTTTCAAAAGACGGCTTGGTTCGTTACTGGCTGAACAACGAAGACTTTCCTTCTTTAGTTTTAAGGCCCCACTCGCCTCTGCCTGAAGGCACCGTCTCGGCGAAGTTCCAAAACTCGCCAGGGTCGATATCCCAAACGGAAGAAGCCTCCCAAGAGTCATGGCTTCGTCGTGAGGTTGATGGAGTTCTGAGCGAGCAGGTCCTGCTCCAACGAGACGGTTATCGAATGACGCTCTTGTCGTGTGAGCTTGAAGACGTTGATGATGAAGATGTTTGGGAGGCTCCACGGTTTCGCAGATAGCGCTCCAAAGAAATCTCGATTGAACAGTTGGATCTTGATGCATTCAAGGGCCTGATAGCGAAATCGTTATGGCCGCTTCTAGGATACTCCCGCCCCACCTCCACGACCAGCTTAGCCGCCAATCCCCCGCCATTCCCCCACCCAATCCGACCGAGTTCCGCTCGGGCTAAACTCTTCCCCATGATGCCAAACCAGACCCAAGCCGCGCTGGCCCGTCATTGGGCGCTTTTGCTCGCGCTGATCGCTGAGATCGGCGGCTGCGGGCTGCCCCGGTTCAGCGGGGCGCCGCGCAATAAGGCGTTGCAGCTGGTGCGGCTGGCGGAGAGTCTGGCGCGGCGCTGGTTGATCCTGAAGGCGCGCTTTCAAGGCGATATGGGCAAAAGGCGTCCTGGACCATCCGGCGGCAAGCCCCCGGAAAAGACCCCAGACAAGCCGCCCCAAAAGCCACAAGACAAATCAAGCAAACCGCCTTTGCGAGTCGGCCGCCCTCCGGCCAGGCCGCTGCTCTGCCTGGTCGAGCTGGATCCGGGCTTGCGGGCCGAGGATTATTCGCTCGCCCCCTTTCCCCCTGCCTGCGCGGGGGCGGCGCTGCGTGAGGAGATGCCTGTGCGGGAGGTGGCGACGGGGCGGCTCAAGCAACGGGTCGCGGCTTTGCGGGATGTGGTCGAACGCCCGGCCTTTCATACCGCGCGCATGGCGCGTTGGCTGCGGCGCGCGGCAGAGCGGGCGTGCACCGCCTTTGTCCGGCTTCACCCCATGCGCGTTGGCCGTCCGCCCGGTGCCCGGCGGCGGGACAAGACGTGCCCCTATCAGCGTGGACTGTGGTGGCTCGATCGGCTGGCGCGCGACAGCCTGTTGCCGGGCTGGGTGCCTTGAATTTGGGGCTATGAGACGATGTGCGGGCGCCGGGGCGCGGCCCGGAGATTTCGGTCGGTTCAAGGCGCGAGGATCAATCCTCTTGAATTCGTTCAAGATAAATCAAGATTCAACTGCTAGTAGTATGCCGAAGAGTGTGGAGCGAACCGCGCATGTCGGCGTCCTTATTATTGGCTGGAGATCCCAGAAGCATCTGGAAGCGATACGTCATCGCTCTGTTGCTGATTGCGGGCTTGCTGACCACGTCGCATCTGGCGCCGAAATGGTCGATCGAGGCGAATGCCAAGAATGCCGAACTGATCAATACGAGCGGGCGACAGCGCATGTTGAGCCAGCGGGTGCTGGTGCTCAGCGCGCAATTGGCGGAGGAATTTGATCAAGAGATCGCGGATGAACTGAGCGACACGATCCAGGTTTTCTCGGACACGCAAACGCGTCTGGCGACCCATGCGAGCGTGAAATCGCAGCTCAGCGACCTGTACGGAGCGCCGGGCTATTTGACCGATCGCGTGCGCGCATTTTCCCTGATGGCGCTGGATGTTGCGGATTCGAAAGCCGATACGCAGGCGGCCTATCGCAAGCTGCGCGCCTTCGACTCGACGGCCTTGCTCAGCGATCTCGACCTGGCCGTCGCCGAGATCGAGATCATGGCAGGCAATAATATTGAACGGCTCAAGGGCATTCAGAGCTGGTCGCTTTATGCCGCGATCCTGATCCTGGTACTGGAAGCGTTACTCATCTTCCTGCCAGCGCAATTGTCGGTGACGCGCTTCATCAAGAAGCTGGAAGAGAATTCCGAAGCTCTGGTCGAAGCCAATAATGAAGTGAATGAACAGAACCGCTCCTTGCAGGACATGCAGCAGCGGCTCGAAACGGATCGCCAGAAGGATCATCTGACCGGCATTGCGAACCGGCTGGGGATCCATCTGAAATTGAAAGAGATTGTCTCAGATGAGGCCGCGACGGACTTGCAGCTCAGCGTCTTCCATATCGATCTGAACGGCTTCCGGGTGATCAATGACGCTTATGGCCAGAAGGGCGGCGACCTGGTTCTGAAACATATTGCCCGTCTGCTGTCCGCTTGTGCGCCTGACCCGGATCTGGTGGCCCGGATTGGCAGTGACGAGTTCCTGGTGGCGCTGAGATCGCCAGCGTCGAATGATGAGCTGCACGCGCTTGCCAGCAGTTTGAAACAGGTGGTTGAGAAACCGATCGATATTGGCATGGCCAAATGCCATATCGGTGCCAATATCGGCATCGCTTCCACCAGCCTGATCAAGTGCGGCCCGCAACAGCTTTTGCGGCTCGCCAATGTCGCGCTCAATCGCGCCAAGGCCCACGCGAGTGGTGGGGCTGTCTTGTTCGAGATGGACTTGCTGGACGAGCTGCGCGCGCAGAAAAATGTCGCGCAGGAACTCGACCTGGCCTTCGCTGAGGATCAGTTCGCCGTCCATTATCAACCGATCTATTGCTCGGACACGCGGCGCATAAGTTCGCTGGAGGCGCTGGTGCGCTGGGACCACCCGGTGCGCGGGATCCAATCGGCTGGTCAGTTTATGGATCACATCTATCGCCTCGGCCTGTCATCCAAGCTCGACCAGTTTGTCTTGTCGCGCGTCATCGAGGATGTTGAGAACGCGAAGGCCAATGGCATTGCGATGCCAAAGGTCGCCATCAACGTCTCCGCCGCGTCTCTGATGGATACCGATTATCTCGAGCGCGTCTCCGGCTGCGAGCTGCCCGAAAGCGGGTTGGCGCTTGAGATCAGTGAGTCTGTCGATTTTGAAAGCCATATCGAATTCGTGACCGACCGGGTCGCCGAATTCGCGGCAATGGGATTCGATATCGAGATTGACGATTTCGGAACCGGACACGCATCGCTTTACAGTTTCAAGAAGCTGCGGCCGTCGCGCATTAAGATCGCCCGCGAACTCGTGCTCGACGTTCAGGCGGCCGAGGAAACGCGCCAGATGGTTCAGACCATTTGCACGCTGGCAAAATCCTTCGGTGCGCGCACTGTTGCGGAAGGCGTCGAAGACGAAGAAATGGCCACCGCGCTGACCACGCTGGGTTGCGATTTCCTGCAGGGCTTCGGACTAAGCCGGCCGCAGAGCTATGAGGACACGTTGCAGCTGCTGCAACCGACGGACGCGGCGACGAACGAAAAATTGGACGCGGCAGCTTAGGCCAGGTGCGTTGGTGGCGGTCTGGTTTTGGACCGCAATCATCAAGCCCTTGCTCAAGCCGCTCGGCAAGCTTTTGCGGGTTCCGGGATCTGGTCGGCTTTGACGGTCCAGCAGTCGCCATAGACCGAACAGAAGCAGCCCTCGGCTGAAAAGTTGACTGCTGTCTGTTCGACAAACGCGCGCGTGTCGGCATTCCAAGGCACGCCGAACAGGATCACCTCCTCGCCTGGCGAGAGGACCGCATTGGAAACGTCCCGGGCGCGATAGGTGTCGTAAGAGAAGGCGCGGTCAGGACCGAGCGTTTGCAAGATCAAAGCATCGAGCTCTTCAATCGTTGCCAGATGCGCGCCGTTATGGAGCAGCTTCACGTCGCCCAGCAAAGCCGGACCAATGCCCTTATTCTGCAATTTCACTTCAAAGCCAGCGCCCGAATAAGTCGGTGTCAATTCGAGATAAGGCCAGACACTGGCTTTCTGCTGGTCTTTGAGCGAGGTCACTTCGAATACCGAAACGCCGAGCGCGGAGAGGGAAATGACTATTGCGATGAGAGACAGGATCGACCCGGCTTGGCCTCGAATATCTTTGATCACTTAGGGGTCCTCTTTTCTTACGATTGTGCAGATCGCTTGATAAGCTAGTTCTGGTTGTGTCGTCGTCCACATCTCAACGTCGAATTTCTGGGCCAAACGGGGACGTTGTGGTATAGCTCAGACATGTCGTACGATGTTGGAGCTGGTGACCTGGTGCTGTGCGTGAACGCAGCCCCGAACCACGTAACAGGCGATCCTGTGCCTTTGGTGCAAGGTGAAACCTATCGTGTCTGGGGTGTGATGCCTTTCATGTGCCCATGCGGGCGTTCGGATGCTTTGTTGGATGTCGGCGTCGGCTGGGCCTGGTGTCAGACCCGGTTCCGGCTCTTGCCCAAGCCGCGGGCTGAAACGACCAAGCGCAAAGAATCAGTGCCGAAAGAGCTCGAGCCGGTTTAAGCGGCCTCAACAAGTCTGCCGCAAAGGTCGGTCGCCCATATAGCGCTGCCATTCCGACGGCGTCAGGTTGCGATTGGCGATGGTGCAGGCCTGATCGATTAGAGAGTCTGGCGCCAGGTTCCACAACACAATGCCGCTTGTGTGCCCGGACAGCAAAGTGTCGCCCGTTTCATTGAAAGCGAGTCCGGAACTCATCGAAAAGGAATCGGTTGTGGGTGCGCAAAGCTCACCAGCGAACGGGAAGACCAGGTTCGGATCATACAGCGACACACAACCCAATCCGCTGGAAAAAGCCAGGACTCTGGCAGCCTCATCAAGCGACGCACTAGCTGGCGCACCGAGGCCACTTCCCTTGGCGAGATTGGTGATGAGCTTACCGGTTTCGAGATCGAGCAGAGAAATTTCTTCATAGCCCAGTGCATATGCGCGCATCTCATCGAGACCAGGCAAGATTTGCAGACTTTCCCGCGGCGGCTGCTCAGCGAACGCCCGACACGTCAGAGTGCTATCATTGCGGTCGCATTGCCAGATCGCGCCTTGTTCGGTGACCGCCAGCAACCGCTCGGCGCTGAGCAAGGCAATGTCCTTGAAGGCGACGCCCAACGTGCCGCTCTCGGCAACGATCTGTTGGGATTGAGCATCGAGCAAATGAATCTGTTGCGTTTGGGTCATCGCTGCGATCATCGAATGATCTGGCGAGAGCGAGGCGAGGCTCTGATAAGTCGCAGAGTTGAGCCGTTCAAAGGCGTCCAGCACGTCCCGCGGCGGGGGCAGGGTCGGTGCGTCTGGCGCTTCGCCATCAGACGACGGCGCTATGGCAACTGCCGATGGTGCGGGCGGCCTTTCATCGGTCAACAATTGGACGAGCACATCCAGCTGCTCGGTTTGCAGCGCTTCCAGGCTACCCGAATAGAGCCACCCTGCTTCGGCGCTGGTCAGCGGGCCGCTGAAAATTTCAGGTAGGTCGCTTAAGCGCTCATCACGCGGTTCAATCAAGGTCTTGATCAGTCGGTGGTCGGCTTGCGTGGACCAGCGGGTCAGAACATCATCGCGCCCCATGGAGATGAAATGATCGCCGTCTGGTTCGAACAACATGGCCTCAACCGTGCCGGAATAACCGTCCATGCCGCTGACCGTGGCTTGACCGGTCTCGAAATCGAAAACGCTGAACTGGCCATCATCCCAAATCGCGACCTCATCGCGGGTCGGCGACAGGGTGGCGACCGCGTATTGGTAATTGGACCAAGTGAAAGGCAGCGTCTGCTGGACTGACGTGTCGGCACCGAGCTGGAATGTATACAGCCCGTCTGCATTGGCGATCGCCGCAATGTCTCGACGAGGATCATAGGCGACGAGAATAGAATCTGGGACTTCGCCGAGGACATCCTGGGTGTCGAAATTGATCCAGACGGTTGACTTACGATTGCCGCCAACCGCGAATCCCGAGGCGAGCCAGTATTCGCCTGTCGAAGACGGGCTGATGCGATAAATCGACCGCAGGCCAGGTACCGTGACCGCGTCGGGCACCGCATTGGTTTCGAATGCCCATGTGTGGACTTGGTCTGCATTGGAAAAGTAGAGCGTATCCGATGATTGATTGAACAGCAGGCAGCCATAAGGCGTGGTCATGGGTGTTTCAGCTATGGTCTGCCGCGACTTAACGTTGACGACTTTCACACTTGTGTCGGTGAAAAATGCCGCGAGCGCGCCATTGGGCGACAAAGCGACCGAATTGGAATTCTCTATCGGGAGTGTCTGTGATCGCCGTCCACTGGGCATATCGAAAACATCGAGTACCCCGTTCTCACGTGTCGAAGGCGCCGCAAAGACGTTGGATTCTCTGAGATAAGAGAGAGCGCAATAATTATCGCTCACGGCCCCAGAGCCGATTTCTTGCGAGGTCCGCAAAAATTGAGCGACATGCGGAATACGCGTGAGCCCGCTTAGCAAGGCCGACCGAGCTTCAACCGTCGGAGCAGCTGCAAAGGCCTCAATCGAAAGCAGAAGAGAAAGGTCGAGGTCGCCATCCTGTTCAGTCGCCGCTTGCGCCGCCAAAGCCCGTGAGAAAGACAGATTGGATTGGCGCGTGGCCTCATTGCGCTCAGCCAAGGCCGCGTCGCGTTGTTGGAGCGCGACATAGCCAAAGCCCATGGCTACAAAGAAAAAGACGGCGGACACAAAAGCGCCAATCAGGCCAGTCCGACGGACAGCTTTAGCGCGTGTGACGGCTGTGCTGTTCAGGGTCGCCTGATACTCAGAGCTCTTAGCAAAGAACTCGGCGACTTCGTCTGGCAAGTCCTCATTTGCTGGCGTATTCTTGGCGAATTCCAGCGCTTCGGTCAGCAAATCATCGCGAAGCAGGATCGGGCTTTCTGACTTTTTGCCGCGGCGAGCCCAATTGGCGGCCTGTCTTTGGTATTCGGTGCATTGGCGCAGCCAATGGACGTCCGTGCGCAGGGCGGTATCAAGCTCTATCAGGCCCTTGGTTTGGCTCGACCCCGGCACGGCGGGATTGTTCCAGCAATGGATCCAGTCGATACCCGCGAGATCTTGCGGTGCGTTGATGCCATCGGACAGGTCGCTCAGAGTAACCACGAGGATACGCTTGGAGAGACGCGTGGCTTCCTCGATTTCCCAGGCGCAAACGTCTGACCTGGCGGATTCATCTGACAGAATGAACACGACGGTGTCACAATCCAGGATCATCTCGCCTAGTCGCGCCTGGAAATCCTCGCCTTTCGAGATGCCGTGCCGGTCCAACAGAACTTTGTGATTCTGATTGGATAAGTAGAGTTCCAATTCGTCCGCAAAATGAACTTGCGCGCGCGAATAGGAGACGAATACGACGAGTTGGTCGGCACTTATAGATGTGGCCATTTTCCCCTCCCGATCAGTGCTAAGCTGGCCAGCTAAGCGTTTCGAATATCTTTGTTATAAGCCCGTTGAGGGGAGGTGGGGAACCGAAAAACGAAGCACCCAGGCGCCAAACGGGTGCAGGGACGGTCAAATTCAGCTGTTCTTGCGAGTGGGCGTTCACAATGTTTGCGGTAACATTGTTTTTGTTGGAAAAAATCATCGACCTTATGTCCCTGAAAATAAACGGTTTTCAAAAATAATTACCGAAAAACGATATCTACATATTGAAAAACGATAAGTGCCTTCCCAATTACCATCCATCGGCGGATCACATTAACCCTCTCAACCCCCGTCGGTTAGGCCTAAGTGCCTGAATTGAAAGAAAGAAAAAACCATGACCCCGCAAGTCCGCGAAACCGAGCAGACCCCAATCGCGGTTCCTAGCACCACTCCGATGACGGCTCCCGTCAATGCTCTGAAAATTGTCGAGCCTGTCATTGAAATTAAAGCGCCAGCTCCCGAACAAGAAGAGGAAAGCGGCAAAAGCATGTTGGACAAGCGGCGTCGGCGTCGCGCTCGTTTGAGCAACCGCCACTAAGTTTCATAGCTCAATTCAAGAAAGGCCGTCTCTTCGCAGGGGACGGCCTTTTCTTGTGGCCGAATGTTGAGGGTCCTTTTGCGACCCACCTCAGCGCTAAAACCCGCCACCTGTCTTAAACCCGCCGCCGCGTTTGCGCGGGCTAGATCGACGCGACGTCCCGCGTCCCCGTCTCGGTAAGCCGCCGAAGCCGCCGCGACGACGTCCGCCGCGCATGCCGTGGCGCAAGGCTTCCTCCGCTATGACACCGATAATGTCATAAACTTCGAAATCAGTGTTGGATGGGCGACCGCCAAAGCCGTTCCGCGTGCGGCGTTCCTTGCGACGGACCGATTGATGGATCTGTTTCAACGCGCGGCTGACGTCGCTATGACCCGTAGCGAGCTTTTCCAGCGCATCATCGAACAAAGCGATTTTGATCAAGGCAGACTCGCTGTCAAAACGCGCATCTTTGAAACGGCGACGCAGCGCTTCGAATGCGCCAAGTTCTTCGCCGAGCCGTGTCGGGGCGTCTGAGACCCGCTCAGTTTCCAGTTCCAACGACATTTCTTCGGTGCGCAATTCGACAAGGTCGTCGACAATCTCATCATCATCCAGCGTCACGGTCTCGGCGGCGAGCATACGCAAGTCCGGAATGCTCATATGTTGCAAGCCGCGCTCGAGCAGTTTGCGCGCTTGCTTGGCTGGGCCTTCTTCGCCGATCAGCGTCTTGGCGTGGCGCTCTGTCAGATCAGCATGCGCGGTTTCGGCGGTTTCGATATGCGCATCGGTGTCAGCGATTTGCGATCGCAACGCATCAGCCTTGTCTTCATCAGCGGGAAGACCGGCATCTTCGATCGCCTGGCGTTCCGCGGTCTCGAGCGTAGCTTTGGCGAGCTCGGCCGCGTCGCGTGTGGCTTGGGCGTGATCGCCGAGCCAGTCGGTAATATCATTCAGGCGGGCAAAATTCGGGCGCGCGCCATCATATTTGCAAAGCTTGGCGACCCACCCATCAAACATCTTGAACAGTCCGCCGCCCTTATAAACCGTGGTGCCAAATCCCCGATCCCAGAGATAAGAGAACAGGGGGTCGCTAAGATAGGCCGCGCTTTTTTCTTCGCGCTCATCTATCGCAACAGCGAGCTTTTGATCGGCGCGATCGGCAATGGCATCAGCCTCTTCAAAGGCGTCGACCAGGCCGCGATAAGCCGCATCATCCTTCAGCCGGCTTTCTATGTCGGCGAGCTTGGTTTCGATCGCGATTTCTAAAGCCTGATGCTGATCAGAAAGATCTGCACGCGCCGCCTCTAGGTCCGCGATCTTGTCTGAGGCGGTCTCAATCGCCTGGCGCTCTTGCTCGATATAATCCGTATGAGATTGCAGCAATTCCAAAGCCTGGCGGTGCAGCCGGTCGAGGTCTTCGATATCGGCCTGCTGAATCACATCGAGCCGCATGTCGGCAAGCTTCTGTAGGGCGCCGACACGATGGCTTTGAATTTCAGCCAGGCGACCATCGATGCTGTCCGCGGTTTGAATGGCATCGTTCAAGCGCCGCCGCAGCCGGGATAGTCGGCGGTCCAATTGCTCTAATGCGTCGCGTCCGGAAATCCACTTGGCCATATTCACCACTCCAGAATGGCGCCGCCAGGCGTCGCGACAGAATAGGTGGGAGACAGGGTACCAACCGCTTTGGTGCCAATCACCGCGTTCTGGATGATCTGATCATCGCGCTTGTCCGACGCGATTGTATTGAACGCAGTCTCACTGACCCGCTGTCCCCAACGGGTGACGCGTTCCGTCTTGCGATCTTCTTCGGATTCGATTTCGACTTCGACCAGGCGTCCGGCCGGATCGACGGCTTCGACAATGAGATAGTAATTGCGGGCATTTGGCGCGTCATCCGGAATCCGGAATATACCAGAGCGTGGTTCGCCAGGGCCATAGACCACGCGGACGTCATAGCTGATTGAGAGATCGGCTTTTAATTGGTTCAGACTGGAAATTGCGCTTTCGGCTTTACCAACGTCGCGGGCTGTTATTGCCGCTTGGCCGTCCAGCAAATAGGTGGCCGCAAGTTGATTGGCGGTCTCGGATTGCGAGGCTGAGATGGTTGCCTCATGCGCGGCGTCGAGCTGTCCGGGGAGGATTTCTGTCAGCGCCCGTTGGATTCGTGCCTCATTGGCTTTCGCCGGTTGGACGACACCGAACTGATAGGCCATCAGTCCCGCCGCGATCGCGGCCAGGCCACCTGCGACTGGCTTCCACCAGCGACCCCGCGCGACATAGATCTTGGCCAACGAAACCCCGAACGATGGGGCGGGCGGCTTGTATTGAAAGCGCTGCTCTTCCAGAGCTTGGACGCCTTGCAGAAGGACGTCGTCGGTGACCTCTATGCCCTGCGCAGCATAAATTTCACGCAAGCGGGCGATGAGTTGTTGCTCGCGCCCATCCTGATCGAGTTCCTTTTGCAGGATCAAGTCGCGATGGCGCAACGTGTCGACCACGTCCATCGCCACCAGGACTTCATCAAGCGTTTGTTTTTGAGCCGTCGCAGTCATTTTGGCCTTAAGCGGTCAGCGCGAGAGCCGCTCCATCCTGGACCAACTTGGTCAGGCGTTGCTTGCCATCTTCAACCGCGTCGCGGATCTCTTCAGAGTTCTTGGTCGACAGGTCCCGCATTTCGGCAATGATTACCTGCGATCGCTCCTGGAAATTCACCACGCTATCGACCAGCATTTTTACGGACGCTGCCGAGACGGTTGGGCCATAGCCAGCGCGCGTTGCGGCTTCTTGGACTTCGCCGCCAATCTCGGCGAGAACTTCCAGGCTCTTATTCACGCCGTCTTTCATCGCTTCTAGGGTCTGCGTGCTTTCGTGCAGACCATGCATCCCGGTAAAGCTTGCTGTCAGAGCCGTGAGGACGACCTCATTGGTGGAGAAGAAGCTGACAGATTGGCCATAGACGCGTTCTTTTGCAGTCGTGATCTGAACCAGGCGTGCCATGATGACTTCTGACGTATTGTAGCCAATGGTGAGATTGTCGGACAGATCTTTCGCGATCTGGTAGCGTTTCTCTTCGGCTTGCAATTGTCGCAGCTTCTCATCGCGCGCAAGTTCAACACGTGCCCGTTCAGCAGCGTCATCGCCGGTAAACGCATTGACCGCCTCGACCGCTGTCGTGACTTCACCACGAGCTGTGTCGAGCACGCCTTCAGCGGTCTTCAGGACTTCCAATGCCAACACTTCAGACTGTTTCATTGCCCCACGAAAATCGAGATAGGCTTCCAGAATGTTGCGTTCGCGCGCAATCTGATTGGCTGACTCGTCCTGCACTTCGAGATAGAGGTCCTTGATCTTACCGAACCGGCTGGCAATGTCGCCGCGAGTCATTTTCATCCAGACATTCGAAACCCGTTCCATGGTCGAGATCTTGCCGTCGGCATATTGATCGACCAGCGCCTTGGCATCATCGCGAATCGAATCAAATGCTTTGGTGATGCCTTCATAGCGCTGAGCGATGGTCATGTTCGAGACCTGCTCACGCAACACATCGTTGAACACGCTGGCTTGATCTAGCGTCCGAGCAATCGCTGCAACTTTGTCTGGCTCAAGCTCAGTGATTTGCTCGAGCAGAGCCACGACCGGTGCAGCGCTGCCATCATTAGCATCTGGCAATAAGCCGAGCTCGCGCAGCCCTCCCATTGCTTTGTCGAGATATTGCAGGGCTGTTGGGCTGGTCGTGCTCATTGAGTGTCCTCCGAAAGGTGAGTGCATGTGTTTTAGGGCAGGGAAGAGGGAACCAAAAGGCCTGATTTACTCAGGCAATTGGTTTTCCTTCCGGCCAGGGGCTGCGCTGCCATTTGGCTTCGCTGCAGCACCCGACAGCGCATCGTTGAGATCGGCATCTTTCAAGCCGAGCTCTCCCAGCAGGCTGTCAAGCAATGGCACTTGCGCGCGATAGCGTAGCGCGGCATTGACCGCCTGGTCTGCAACATTGCCATTGCCGACACCTTCGCCGCCTTCAGTACCGCCGCCCATGCCGCCGAGTCCGTCGACGTGAAGGATCTTGATGCCTTCGATTTGTTCCATCGGCTTGACTTGCTGCTCGATAATGGATGGCAGAGCCGCGATCAGAGCTTGTTTGATCTGCATCGCGATCTGGTCGACGGACAGCACGTTGGCGGCTTCGTTGACCGCACGCTTACCATCCGCTTCCACCGCATAAGTCGCGGCAAGCGCGTCGGCGCGCAGCTTCTCAGCCTGGGCCGCACCTTCAGCGGTGATACGCTCTTTCTGAGCTTCCGCCTCCGCCTCGATGCGGATGGCTTCAGCGCGGTCAGCTGCAGCAACTTTCTCTGCTTCTGCGGCCACTTGAATGGCGATCGCAGCTTGCTCAGCGTCTTTGCGGGCATCGATCAGCTCAATCGCCATCTGGCGATCCGCAATCTCTGTTTCGCGCGCTGTGGTGACTTCCTCGAAGGCACGGGCCGCAATCGCGCGGGCTTTGTCAGCTTCTGCTTCGGCTTCAGACTGCGCGCGAGACTTTTCAGCGACGGCAATATCGCGTTCCTGACGGGCCAACTCGACAAGCTTCTCTCTTTCAACCTGAGCCGCTTCGACCGTCTGGTTCTTTTCGATTTCTTGCTGCTCAACTTCGCGCTTTGCGGCGATCGCAGATTCTTCGACTTTCTGAGTTGCAACAATCTTCGCTTGCTCCGCTTCACGCTCGCGCTCGGCTTGCTCTTTGGCAATTTCTGAGGCTTGCATGGCTTTGCGGATCTCGACTTCGCGCTGCTGCGCCAGGCGGGCATATTCAGCATCGCGCGAAATTTCGAGTTGCTGTTGTTCAGCGTCGAGATTCTTGCGCTGGATCTGAACTTCTGTTTCCTGCTCGATATCGTTGCGCTTCTTACGCCGTGCTTCGATTTCCTCGGTCAGCTTGGTCAAACCTTCGGCGTCGAAGGCATTGTTCGGGTTGAAGAATTCTTTTGAGGTCTGGTCGAGACCGGTCAGCGAAACCGATTCCAGTTCGAGACCGTTTTTCAAAATGTCTTCCGACACCGCGGCTTGTACTTTCTGGACGAAGTTGACGCGCTGCTCATGCAATTCTTCCATGGCCATTTCGGCAGCAACAGCGCGCAGAGCATCGACAAACTTGCCTTCAACAAGCTCTTTCAAATCCTGCGGACGCATGGTGCGCTGGCCGAGGGTTTGCGCCGCATCTGCAATGGCTTCGACCGTTGGCTGTACGCGGACATAGAATTCCGCCTGCACATCGACCCGCATACGGTCGCGCGTAATCAGCGCCTGTTCCGCATGCCGTCGCACTTCCAGGCGCAGGGTGTTCATGTTGACGGGAATTACTTCATGCAGGATCGGGAAGACCAGGGCGCCGCCATTCATGATGACTTTCTGGCCGCCAAACCCGGTCCGAACGAAGGACACTTCTTTTGACGATCGGCGATACAGCCGCGCAAAGACCATGCCGCAAATCAAGAGGAATGCGAATGCCGCGATGGCGATGATGACGGGGAGTTCAAGTAAAGAATTCATAGTGCGTCCTTCCTATTTATGATTTTGCCAGTACTGGGTTTGTATTGATGACTGCTTGAAAAATTGAGCCAGATTTTTTGACTAATAAAACCTCGTTTCCTTGAGCAAATTTTAGACCAGTTTGGTCCGGTTCAACGAGGATGTAATGGGTCGTGCCATTGACATCTCTCAGTTTGGCTTCAGCGGGTTTTCCTTGTTCCGCTTCGCCGCGAATGATGGTCGCCACGGCGCCGATAAAGGCATTGCGCGAGACCGCGTCGGTTTCTTCTTTCGGCATCAGTTTGGAAATTGTGAGACCGAGATAACGCGTCGTGGGCAAAGCCACCATAAAGGCAGGGATCGCCACCAGGATCGGCCAAATATAGATGCCGAGCACGCTTTGTGCGGTTTCCTGGATCACCAGGCCGGTCAGCCCGAATCCGGTCAGAAATGCCGCGAGCAGGATCAAGACGGGCACTTTGCCGACGCAAAGCCAGGATAGAAACTGGCTCAGCGGGCCTGCCGTCGGCATGTCGGGCATGTCTGGACCATCGACATGAAGAGGGCCGCCATCGCCGCCTAGCTCGGCATCCATTTCGAAGTCGGCATCTGCGTCAAATTCCATTTCCGGCAGGGCGCTGTCGACCAGGCCCGAAAAAGCGACACCGAAGAGCAGGCCGACCAATTCCAAAGCTGCAATCAGCCCGAGCACGATTAAAGCCGCCGTAAACGGGATCAACGCGGGATGAAACAACTCCATATGTCTTAGCCTTCCTTGCTTGTATCCGCCGACGCACCCAGCGTGGCCTCGTATTTTTCCAGCCTTTCTTCCAGGCTTTCATCGATGTCTGAGTCCGCCTCGATCAGGGCGATCAAGGCTTGAAGGTCCTCGGCTTCGAGATCGAGGTCTTCGCGTTTTTCGTCCGCTTCGCTGCGCGTCGAGGCATGCTCGACTTTCAGGCGCAGGATTTCGCGCGCGAGGCGTTCGTCTCCAGCATCCAAAGCAGCGCTTGCGCGTGCGTCGAGGTCGTCCGGCAGGGGCTCTTCTGCAAGCACTTGGGCCAGGCGATAGCGTTCCGCTTCGACGGTGCCGAGCCGCAATTTCAAGCGGCGGATGATTTCGGAGGACGACATGTTCTCAAGAGACGGTGTTTCGCTCTGTGGCTCGACTTCCAGGAAGTCTACGAGGTTGTCTCTAATCGTGTTTTTCAGCCGCTCAAGGAGTGACCTTGTCATGCCCTCTGATCCTTTCTCTTATCGAATATCGGTATGGGTGGATCTCTGTTCAAGATCTGTTCATAAAAAAATTCGGCGCGGTTTCTAGCAAGTGCAATTTCTGTTTCCAGAAACCACGATAGTTTGAGGAAAGCAAAACAAGACTGGAGGCTTTATTCCAACAGTGTGTTCTGAATAGTCTTATTCAGAGTCGGGTTCACCTGGCAGGCGATCGAAATCGCGTTTCCATTGAATCGCGACTTTTGGACCAAGCTCCGGATCGATTTCGGCATCAACCGCGACATTCTCCAACGGAGTCCATTCCAGCGCTACGCCTGGCGCCCCAGAGACACCCGATTCAATCTCAAGATAAATATCATCTGACAAGTATTTGCCGGTTGAAAGCGTCGCAGCGCCGGTATCATCCAAGCCGATATCAAGTCGGTCCAGACCTGTCGCTTCCTGCAATTGACCGACCAGGTTAAGTGCATTCCCGCCCGCCAGTTGCGCAGCCGCACCGGCCAGTTGGGCGGCTTGAAGTGGACTGAGTTCGCTCGGCGATCGACCAAACAGAACACGAGACAGGATCTCGTCATCTGGTAGGGACGGATCCGAACTGAGCGCGATTTCCGGATCCATTAGCGATCCCGACAAAGTTATGGTGGAGGTGACCTCATCGTTGGTCCTGTCAGCGCGGATCAGGAGTTGAGACTCACGCGGATCACCCACAAAGCGGATTTGGCCTTCGGAAAACCGGAACCTGCGACTGAGCAAATCCGCTTCACCACGAATGAGAGTAGCACGCCCATTGATATTCGGTCGCCCGGGCGACCCAGTGACGCGTGCGGTGAGTCCCCACTCCGTGTCGATGCCACTGCCGGTTACGAAAATGCGTCGGTCGCCCGATACAGTCATTCTAAGCGCAATAGCTTCTCGAGCGGGCGCCGTCTCGGCGTTTTCGTCCACCTGATCGGTAAAAACCACGTCCAGCGTTGTGTAACCTGCGCGTGGCAGCTTCTCCAGATCAATACGCGCCTCGTCGATCTCGAGATTCCCTGAGATCGAGGTGCGCCTATTCTGTCGATCAATCTCCGCAGAACCGGACACTGTGGCGGATACATCTGATCGGTTGAGCGCGTTCAATCGATTCAAATCCAGCGTCACGGACCCACTGCCGTCGAATTTGTAGCTGCCCGATGCATTGACATAGCCGCTCCGTCTGCCGGCCGCGCGCGCAGACTGTACATCAATGCCATCCGGACGGAGTACAGCGTCGATGCTGATATCAGTTAAGTGAATGCCGGTAATACCATCCTCGAACACCCCATCTTCGAGCTGGAGTGGGCCTCGGAAACGCCAGCTGTCACCAGTCCCATTGTCGATATCCACACGCGCATCACCCTCGACCCGCAAATCCGTCGGGGCGGCGATGGCCCAGAGCGGTTCGATTGGGCCATCCCCAGAAATCGAAACGGGGATCGCCGTACCAGATGCGTGACGAATAGAGAGCAGGGTCCCGGAATGCTGGACCTGAGCCGTTGCGCGCGCCACAAAGTCGAGGTCTTGGTCTGCGCCTTCCGTTTTTAATGTTGCCGTCAGGGAGTCGGAGTCCAAAACCGCGTCGAGTATAAGATCGGTGGCGAATGCATCAGAGACACCGCGTGTTAGGCCTGCGATCGTTCCGTGCGCTGTGCCAATCAATTTTCCATTAGTAAGTCCGACCATGGCTTCGGCGTCCAGGCGCCCCAACAAAGCAGGGCGATTCAGCAAAGGCCCGAGCTTTTGCACCGCTATGTTCGAGACACGTATGGACGACTGCCCGGTCTGCAAAGGTTCCAGGTAGATGTCTGCGTGTCCGCCAAAGCCCAGGATCTGACCAGATGCCTTCAGGCCCGATTCCAGATTTACAATCAAAGGAGCGGCAAAGGCCAGGGTTTGATCGGCCAGCGTGGCGGCACCATCCAGTTCAAAGGACTGCGCCATGATGTCAGCATGCACGCCATGTGCACCCGTCAGAGATTGCTTGCCGCCCGGCGTTTCTAATTCGGCTTGGTAAGTCAGCTCGCCGGTGAAACGCGGCCACCGTCCTGATAGATAGGCACTGGCCTGATCAAGGGCGAGGGGCCCGAACGCGGTTTGCTGCAGATTAATGTGCCCAGCCAGCAGCTCATCTTGATAACTGATTTCGGCATCGATTTCAGCGAGGTCGGAAATGGTACCGGCGATGTTGAGATCAATCTGTGATGCGCTGGGGGTGTCTAACGCTATCTCGCCCGCGCCGTTAGCGGTGAGTGTGCCCCAGGTCGCGCCCAGGCGATCGATGGTAAGCGCATCGGTGGCTCGGCGGCCCGAAAGATCGAGGTCGAGCGGTTCATTCTGGTAGATCGCGGATGCCGCCATTGCGTAAGCATTTTCTCCGCCTACGCGAGCACTCGTAGTAATCGCAAGGTCGGTGAGCGTTTGGCCGGCATAGTCTAAGGAAGCAATCTCAGCAGCGAGCTGAAGGCGTGGCGCCGCCGCCACGCCCGATACGGTAATGTCCGCGTCCAGGTTTTCCAAAGATACGGATTGTGCAGACAAGGATGCCGCATCGATTTGGCTGCGCCCGAGCAGGCGACCATCCGCCAGTTGGCCTGTTGCTGTCGCGCGCAACGACGTGGCGGTCAGAGATGCTGCCTCCAGCGACAATTTTTCGGGTTGCACCAACATGGACAGACTGAGCTGCGCGTCGTTTCCGATCAAGGCAAACACGGTCTCTAAATCACGATCGGCGTTGACGTCGCCGTCAAAATTCAACCTCATCTCGTCAGGGCTCGGTCCGGTCAAAGCCCACGATCCGTTGATATCAGAAATGTAAGGTAGCGCCGGTGAGGACAACGTGCCGACCAAAGCAAGACCGCCCGCAAGCTCGAGCGCGCCTTGCAGAGTTGCGTCAAGCGCGCGGGTCGCGAGCGCGCTGTCCATAACCCTCAGCGCACGATCGTTGCGGTCGTACCGTGCGGTCACATTTGCTGTCGCGGGGCCCGCCAAAAACGGTGCGAGGCTCGCAGGAAAGCCAGCAAGCTGATCTACGGACATCGTCGCTTCAATATCCATACTCGCTTCAGTCAAGCGCAGTCTGCCATCGGTGGCGAGATTGGTACCGGTGTAAATTCCATAGGTCAGTCGGGGGATGGCTATCTGACCGTCAAAAATCTGTTCCTGGTCCGTGAGGGTTAGCGCTCCGTCCAGCGCAAATTCAGTAAGATTCAGTCTTGTTAAGCCGGTTAAAGCAATGGCGTCAGCCCGTGAAATCTGGCTGCTCAGTTGCTCGATCAGAACGCCGTTTTGTAACCAGATCAATTCGCCACTTGCTTGCGCGCTCAGCGTCCCGGCCTCCAAGGTTGCGAACACGTCCTGGTTGGCGCTAACGCTGCTATTGAATTGGACTTGAGATCCAAGGCGATCCCTCAATGGCGCGAATATGCCGAGCCCGTCGAGTGCCAACCTGCCTTGCGCCTGATAGGCGCTGGACTGGCGACCGAGGTCGAGATCAATGATCGGCGTGTCGCCGACACTGCCCCTCACTTCGATTTGCCAATTGAAGAGCGACCCTTGAGCTGTCAGATCTGCGGAGATCGGTTCGCCTTCCGGCGCCTGGGCCAATGTGGCGATCTGGCCAGATGGCGCACCATAGACGTTCATTTCCCCGCGCAGAGGAATGGCACCGCCCCAATCAAGCGCAGCCGTTATGCGGTCTCCGCTATGGGTTTGCGGGGCGAGTTCGAGCGCGAGGGTGCCCGTGCGACGGTGGGTTCGAATCTGGGCGGACAAGGAATAAGACTGTGCGGGACCAGCGACGCCGTCTCCGAGTGACAGATCTGACACCGCAAACGCATCCAAATTGAAGCGCTGGATGCCCCCGCCTTGTGATTTACTCGCTGTCAGGATGGGACGGCGGAACAGGTTCATTCGCGCCGATGAGACTTCGCGGACATGTATATGCTGTGACAGGTAGGATACGGGCGACCAGTCGAGCGTCACGTCGTTCGCGTCCAGCCAAACCCCGTTAGCATCGCGTACGCGAAGGCGATCCACGCGGAGCCGCCCGAGTAAGTCGCCCGAGAGCCCGTCAATTTGCAAGGATTGTCCGCGCAGGGTCATGGCTTCCACGCGCGATTCAACCATGTTTCGCGCCATCGGACTCATCGCAAACAAGCGTAGGATGATTGCAATCGCGACGATCGCAACGAACGCTCCAATCGCGATCCGGCGCCACAGGCGCAGAGAAGGCCATGTCTGTTGCATCAGAAAGCCTGTCCGATGCTGACATAGACTTGCACTGGATCGTCGCCATCATCTGGATCAATCGGCGTCGCGATATCAAACCGGATCGGACCGACCAAAGTGTCATAACGGATGCCGAGACCAGCGGAATATCGGATGTCCTCAAAATCGACGCCCTGATCCGCGCTGACATTGGCGCCGTCTAGGAAGGCGACAAACCCAAGCGGTCCATCGCGTCGCCAACGCAGCTCGCCAGAAACTTCCAGCAATCCGCGACCACCCGTCGGCGTGCCGTCAATATCTTCGGGACCGACAGACTGATACTCAAACCCGCGCGCACTGCCGCCGCCGCCAGCAAAGAAGCGGCGGCTGACGGGCAAGTCTGACAAGGCCGCTCCAAACACGAACCCGCTGCGTATGCGGGTTGCGGCGACGATCCGTTTGTTCTGATCGAGGGGCTGATACGCGCTGATCTGTCCATTCAGCGAGAAGAATTGAGCTTCGCGATCACCAATCACCAGGCCAGGCTCGCCGCGAGCATCGACGCGCCAGCCTTTTGTCGCATCGAGCGGATCGTCCGCATAATCGAGGCGCACGCCAAGTGATGTGCTCAGGATTTGTTGGTCGCGTTGTTCGAACGCATCTTCTTCCTGGGTGAATTCGCTTCCGGCGCCGAGCGCATATGTCAGGTGTCGCGATTGGCGGACTTCGAATGTACCCGACAAGGTGATCGCTTCACGGTCAAAGGCGTCCGTCTCTTCGCGGCCGAGTTCCGATGACAAGACCAAAGTCCGGTCAAATCCAGTGACATTCGGGATGCGCCAATCCAACGAGAAGGAGCGTTCAAGGGTCGCCAGCGTCATCGCACCCGTCAATGTGTCGCCGCGGCGAGTGGCGTTGCGGCGGGTCAGGCTTGCCGCGAGACCTGGGCCTTCGCTGGTTGAAAAGCTGGTCCCGCTGGTCAGTGTGTAGCGCGCCCGTTCTTCGAGCTGAACCACCACATCGCGCACTTCGTCGCCATCCGGTGTGGTGCTTGCCGCCGTGTCGGCGAGTTGCACGCTAACAAAGCGATAATTGCGTGTTGCGTTGAGGCGGCGATTGAGCGCAGTGAAGGACTGCGGGTTGTAGATCTCGCCTGATACAAACGGTACGAGGCGATTAAGATAATCGCGCCGCGTTCGGGTGTCGGTTGGATAGATGACTTCGCCCAGTCGAATGCGAGGGCCTGGATTGAGGTTGTAAGTCACCTCAAGCGTTCCTGCGTCACGATCCCCGACGACGCCGCGGGCCTCTGCGCGCGCCATCGCATAGCCGCTTCGCTTCAGAGCCGCGATGAGCGCGGCTTCTTCCGCTAGGATCTTGTCTGGTCGGGCGGGGTCACCCTTCGCCAGCAATCGGACCGCGCCGAGTGCGGACTGGGCATCAATCGATATTTCCTGCTCGCCATAATCGACCCGCACAGTGGCAAGCTTGAACTCGGGGCCGGGTTCGATCTGAATTACGCCCACGGGCGGTGGGCCCGCGTCGACTGCATAAGCAATGTCTGGAGCGAAATAACCACGCGAATTGAGATAGTTTTCTGCTTTTTGCGCTGCGTTGCGGGCCTGGCGGCGTGCTTCGAATAGGGTTTCGGTTGACTCTGACGTCTGCAATTCGCGCCTTATATCAGACAGCAAATCTGTGTCTGCAGTTTCGCTGTTTAGCCGTACGTTCTCGGCCCAGGCAGGCTGGACAATGGCGCAAACCGCAATGGCGAAAAGGGGTAACAGACGATTCATTCGAGGTCTTATTCAGCACGTAGGGTAATAAACCGTGCAAAGCTCGGTCCAAGTTGCGGCTATTTTGGGGTGCTGATTTGGAGATTCAGAGCTTTTGATCGAAGACTAAAGTATGAATGATAGACCCAGAGCGCTCAAAAATCCGATTCCGCCAACCAGAGTCGAGACAATCGTCCATGATTTCAGGGTCTCATTCACGGATAGATTCAGGTATTTACTGACCAACCAGAAGCCGGAATCATTGACGTGCGAGAGTACCGTCGCGCCCGCAGCGATGGAGATCACCGTCAAAGCGCGGTCAAAATCGGACAGGCCGGCAACTTCCAGAAGAGGGGCGGTGAATCCAGCGGCAGTGATCATGGCGACCGTCGCCGAGCCTTGAACAACGCGGACCAGGGCTGCAATCATAAAGGCGAAGACCAGGACTGAGACGTTCGCGGAAGCCGCCAATTCCGCGATCCGCGCGCCGGCCTGCGAGTCGATCAAAACTTGCTTGAAAGCGCCGCCTGCACCCGTGACCAAGACCACCGCGCCGGCGGGTTCGAGCGATTTCATGGAGGCCGTATTCAACGCGGTTGACGACATGTTCAAAGCGGTCGCCGCGAATGTGTAATAGAGTCCCACAGTCAGCAGCAATGCAACGAAGGGATGCGAGATAAACAGTAGGGCAGCCGGGGCGCCATCACCCATTGTCATTTTGATAACGGTTCCGCTTGCGACGAGCACAATCGGGAAAGCGAGCGCCGTCAGCGCGGCGTAAAAATTTATGCCAGAACGGGGGCTTGGATCGGTTTCTTCCGGACCTGGCGCAGCGCCTTCTGATAGCGGCACATTGTATTGGCGACGCGCAAACCAGACACCACCGACCAGAATGGCGGGAATGGCCGCGACGATTCCGGCCAGGATTACGAGCCCCAGATCAGCGTTCAACAATGCGGCGACCGCAATCGGTCCCGGAGTTGGCGGAACAAACGCGTGGGCGGCCGCTAGTCCAGCCAAAAGCGGTGCGGCGACATAAAGTGCGTTGCGTTGAATGGTCTGCGCCAGGCGTCGGATCATCGGCATCAGGATCACCAATGCGACATCGAAAAAGACGGGGATTGCGACAAGCAAACCCAGAAAGCTCATTTTGACCGGCACGTTTTTGACCGAACCACTGGCCAAGCGATCGGACAAAGATTGCACGCCGCCCGAATGTTCCAGGATAGCCCCGAGTATAGCTCCGAGCCCGACAACGACGGCGATGAAACCGAGCACGCCAGCCATGCCGTTTTGGACGGAATCGATCACCGCAATCGGCGACATGCCAAGCATCAGGCCCGCCACCAGCGAGACCAGGATCAGCGCGAAGAAGGCCGGCACTTTGGCGCGTATAACGAGCAGCAAAAGTCCGCCCACCGCGGTGATCAGAGTGGCGACGATATAAATGGGATCGGCCGGAGACATGGCGTTTAGTTCAACCGAACGGGGACGCGCGCTAGCACGGACGATGACGTCATATAGAGAAAAGTCTCCTCATCATTTAGCGTGCAATTCGATGTCGCCATGCCAGTGGAGATCACGCCAAGCACTTCTCCGGAACTTGGCGCCAGGACGTACACGCCTTCAGGACCAGTGGCGAAAATCGTGCCATTGTTCGCGACAACCATGCCGTCTGGTAATCCGCCGCCTTCCTTCAATTCGGGTCCTGCATCGAAAAAGATGCGGCCATTGCTCGCGGTGCCGGTGGCATCCAGGTCGTAAGCCATGATAACTGCATTTTCTGGATCAGAAACAGCGACGTAGAGTGTGGTCTCGTCAGGGGATAAAGCAATACCGTTGGGAAAGCTCAGATCGTCAATGACCAGTTTCAACGGGGCGTCCGCCTGATAAAGATAGACGCCATTATGCGCGAGCTCTTTCTCCGCGGCATCGTTCAGTCCGCGCAAGCCATATGGCGGGTCCGTGAAGAAGAGCGCACCATCACTGCGGGCCACAATATCGTTCGGGCTGTTGAGCGACTTGCCATCATATGTCGACACAAACGTGTCGCGCACTTTCGTTTCTGGATCCAGCACAGACAACCCGCGCGCGCCGTGATCGGCCAACAAGAGTTTGTTTGGCGCTGCGGTCCATTCGATAATGCCATTCGCACCTGGCTCGCGCATGGTTGGGGCGGTTTCGGGCGTGGCACCTCCGGACGGGGTCAGGAAAAGTTCGCCGCCCGTTTCTTCGGACCAACGATACATTTTATTCTCCGGCACGTCGTTGAAATAGAGCGCTGCTTCTTCGTCGACCCAGACCGGACCTTCAGGCCAAGTAAACCCTGTCGCGAGGACTTGGATTTGCGCGCCTGGAGCGACGATCTGGTCCATCGCACTCGAGCGGCGATCAACGGATCCTATACTTGTGTCATCCGGCTGTTGGTCCGGCGTTGCACACGCAGCGATGCTTGCCAGGAGCGCGGATAAAGTGAACTTTGAAAGCCAATGAGCCATGCCGATAAGATCCTCCCCGACGATTAATCCAAGCGGTCATTTTCGATCTCACTTGAGCGTCACAAGGACAGGCCTAGCGGTCTGAAAAAGCTCTGTCCAGAATTTTTGACAACGCTGGCAATTCCGCTGCCGATTTAAATTTTGAAACGTGTCTTGCGCCCTCAAAGACATAATGATAGCGCTATCATAAATACGATAAAAATAAGAGTTGGGAGGCTCAAAGCGTGACGGACACACGGCTCCGTATGGGCATGGTCGGGGGCGGCCAAGGCGCTTTTATCGGCGATATCCACAGGCTTGCGGCGCGCCTTGATGGCCAGATTGATCTGGTAGCGGGTGCGTTCTCGCGCGATCCCGAAAATTGTAAGGCGACTGGGCGACAATTGGGGCTCGATCCGGCGCGTTGCTATGCCGACTTTAATGAGATGATGCGCGCGGAGGCAGCGCTGCCGGCGGATCGACGTATGGACTTCGTCGCGATCGTGACGCCAAACCATGTTCATTTCCCGGTTGCAAAAGCGGCACTGGAAGCCGGTTTTCATGTTCTGTCAGACAAGCCGGCCACGTTGAACCTGGATGAGGCCAAAGAGCTTGCTAGAATCGTCCAATCCAATGGCACGCTCGCTTATGGCCTGACGCATACTTATCTCGGCTATCCATTGGTGAATGCGGCGCGGTCAATCATTGCTGAGGGTGGCATCGGCAAGGTCCGCAAAGTCTTTGTCGAATATATCCAGGGATGGCTTGCGGGCGAGGTCGAGAATAAACAAGCCGACTGGCGCACCGATCCTTCCCGTTCAGGGATTTCTGGCTGCATGGGCGATATCGGAACGCACGCGCACAATCTCGCGGAATTTGTCACCGGCAAGATCATGACACATGTCGCGGCAGACCTGTCGATTTTCGTTGAAGGCCGCCGTTTGGATGATGATGGCTCGGCGCTGTTTCGCATGGAAGATGGCGTCAAAGGCGTGCTCAGCGCCTCGCAAATTTGTGTCGGCAAGGAGAATACGCTGACCCTTCGCGTCTATGGTGAGACAGGCGGCCTAGAATGGAACCAGGAAGAGCCGAACACTTTGGTGCGAACTTATACAGATCGCCCAACCGAAATTTTGCGCGCAGCGCAAGGCTATTTGCCCGAGCATGTGCAAGCTGGTTTCCGGACGCCGCCAGGCCACCCGGAAGGCTATATTGAGGCCTTCGCCAATATCTATTTGGAATTTGCCAAAGCGTTGCAGACCCAGGGCGGCGTCAAAGCTGGCATGGACGCCGCGGTGCGGGGCATGGCCTTTGTCGAAGCGCTTGTGGAAAGCAGCAATAATCACTCAGCCTGGACGGAGATCAACGCATGAAGACCATGCAAGGCCCAGCCATTTTCTTAGCGCAATTTATGGGCGATGCGCCGTTCGACACAATGGAGAATGCGTGTCGCTGGATGGCCAATGCGGGCTATAAAGGTGTGCAAGTCCCATCAGACAATCCGGTCTGTATTGATCTCAAACAAGCAGCGGAAAGCAAGACCTATTGCGACGATTACAAAGGTAAGTGCCGCGAATGGGGTGTCGAGATCACAGAGCTCTCAACCCACATTCAGGGTCAGCTTGTGGCGGTGCACCCGGCTTATGACACTGCCTTCGACGCCTTCGCGCCAGCGGAATTACACGGCAATCCGAAAGCGCGTCAGGAATGGGCGGTTCAGCAAGTCATGTACGCCGCAAAAGCGTCCCAGAATCTGGGGCTTGATCGTTCCGTTTCTTTCCCAGGTGCGTTGGTCTGGCCTTTCATGTATCCGTGGCCGCAACGTCCGGCGGGCCTCGTTGAGGAAGGCTTCAAAGAACTTGCCAAGCGCTGGCGTCCAATCTTGGACTATTATGACGAGTGTGGCGTGGATGTCTGCTACGAGATCCACCCAGGGGAGGACTTGCATGATGGCGTGACGTTCGAGCGGTTCCTGGAAGAAGTCGACGGGCATGCCCGCTGCAACATTCTTTACGATCCGAGCCACTTCATCTTGCAGCAGCTCGATTATCTCTCCTTCATCGATCATTACCATGATCGCATTCGCATGTTCCATGTGAAGGATGCCGAATTCCGTCCGAACGGTAAGAGCGGCGTCTACGGTGGCTATCAGGGCTGGGTCGAACGGCCGGGCCGGTTCAGGTCGCTCGGCGATGGTCAAATCGATTTCGGTGCGATTTTCAGCAAGCTCGCGGGCTATGATTTTGATGGCTGGGCTGTGGTCGAGTGGGAATGCGCGTTGAAGCACCCGGAAGATGGTGCCCGCGAAGGCGCGAAATTCGTCGCCGATCATATCATTCGCGTCACTGACAAAGCTTTTGACGATTTCGCCGGCGGCAATGTCAGCGTCGACGCCAACAGGAAAATGCTCGGACTGTCATAAGAACAGATTAGGGCAAGGGAGGAAACATGACCGCAACCACTGCAGATGGGCACATAGCTGCCGGAATTAATCGCAACAAGCTATTCTTACTGAGTTGTCTATCCTTGATCGTCACCGCAATGACTTTCGCTATTCGAGCGGGGATATTGACGCAACTTTCCGACGAGTTTCAGCTTAGCGATACCGAGCTTGGCTGGGTCAACTCCATGGCCTTTCTCGGCTTTCCGCTCGCCATGGTCGTGTTCGGTTTCCTTTATAATAAACTGGGGCCCAGGTTGATTATGATCCTGGCTTTTGGCGGGCACGTGCTCGGCTTGGTTTTGACCATCACAGCCGGCGGGTTCCTAGGCCTGTTGATCTCAACCTTCTTCATCGGCTTCGCGAATGGGTCGGTCGAAGCGGCGTGTAATCCGCTGGTCGCGGATCTCTACAAGGACGACAAGACCAAATGGCTGAACCGGTTCCATGTCTGGTTCCCGGGCGGGATCGTTATCGGGGCCGTCGTCTCTTACGTGATGACCAATGCCGGAATTGGCTGGCAACCGCAGATTGCGATCATGCTGATCCCGACAGCGATCTATGGCTACATGGTCTTCACGACGCAATTTCCGGACATTCCAGAGCTTGAGAAAACCGTGGATCTTGATGCCAAAGGGTTGATCTTGATGACGGCCGTGTTTGGACTTCTGGTTTTAATTGGAACGCCGAATGATTTGGTTGCCGGCCTGCCCGGCACCTTCATTCTGCCACTCTTGCTCGTGCTCGGACTCACCTTCCTCCTGATGATGTTCCGAGCCGGCCGGGCCCGCGATGCGTTTCTCCTCATCGTCTTGATGGGCTTGATGAGCCTCACCGCAACCTCAGAGCTCGGTACGCAGCAATGGGTTGACCGAATCCTCGGCGCGCAGCTTGGTGGGATTCCAGGTCAGGCCATGATCGTGCTTGGCATGGTGACGGGTATCATGGCGGTGGGACGATACTTCGCGGGCCCACTTATTCATGCGCTGAACCCTGTCGGCGTCTTGCTGATGAGTGCGGTGCTGACAGCGCTCGGACTTTTCCTGATGTCGACAGCGTCCGGGGCGATGGTCTATGTCTCTGCGATCGTATTCGCCTTTGGCGTCTGCTATTTTTGGCCGACCATGATTGGCGTGACCGCTCAATACGTGCCGCGGTCCGGAGCCCTGGGCATGAGCCTGGTTGGCGCAGCCGGCATGTTCGCGCTGACCATTTGGAACCCGATCATTGGCGGTTGGATCGATAGCGCTCGGACCAAAGCGGAAGCCTCAGGTCTAACAGGAAACGCTGTTGAAGTTGCCGCAGGGCAGGGGGCGTTGTCACAGCTTGTCTTCTTCCCGATCTCATTGATCGCGGCCTTCGCGGTATTGTATTTTGCCCGTAATTGGATGCAGCAAACGGCGGGCGGCGAAGTCGCCGACGCGCATTAAAAGGAGAGCATTATGGTGCATGATGTTCAATTGCACAGACGGCAAGTCATTCAGAGCTTGATCGCACTATCGGCGGTCGGGGGGGTAGCGGCCTGCGGCGGCGCGCAAGAGAGTTCAAACGGCCAAGTCGCAGGTCAAGCGGCACCAGGTTTTTTCAATGCCAGCGAAATGGCGTTGATTGCCGCTGTGGCGCAAACCATTATCCCGATGACGGACACGGCTGGTGCCGTTCAAGCGGACGTGCCGGTGACTTTGCAAAACCTTGCGACGGATTGGGGCGACACAGAATTCCAGCAATACTGGCGCAGTGGCCTTGCCGCCCTCGATGCCGCGCTGACAACTGATGCCGGGGATGGCTTTACCAGCCTGTCGCCGAGCGAGCGCGAAGCAGCCCTCGCGGCGTATGACGCACAGGTTTTTGCCGGAACTGTCGAGGATGGCTTCTATCGCGACTTCAAGGCGACCGTGGTGCAGGCCTATTACATGTCTGAACCCGGGGCGACGGAGGAACTTGCATATGAGCCGGTACCGGGCGAGTTCATAGGCTGCGTTCCACTTTCTGATTTTCCTAGAACATGGGCGACATAACGATGGCAGATTTTGACGTAATCGTAGTAGGTTCGGGCATGTCGGGCGGCTGGGTCGCTAAGGAGATGTGCGAGCAGGGTTTCAAGGTCGCTGTCATCGAACGCGGACGCAAAGTCACCGTCGAGAAAGACTATACGGACTTCGTTGATCCATGGGATGTCGAGCATTTGAATCGCAAGACCGACAAGGATCGTAAAGATTATCCGATCCAGTCAAACGTCTATGCCTTCCAATCCTTCACCAAACAGTTTTGGGTGAAGGATAATGACCACCCTTACGAGACCGCAGATGATACCTCTTTCATTTGGTATCGCGGGTATCATGAGGGCGGGCGGTCAATCATGTGGGGGCGGCAAAGCTACCGCATGTCAGAGATCGATTTTGAAGCGAATGCCCGTGACGGTCACGGGGTCGACTGGCCGGTTCGCTATGACGACATCAAGCCTTGGTATGATTATGTCGAACGCTTTGCAGGTATTTCCGGATCTATGGAAGGATTGGATATCCTGCCAGATGGTGTGTTCCAGCCGCCGCATGACCTGACCTGCGCTGAGCTTGACTTCAAAGCGAGCGTTGAGGAGTCTTTTCCTGGACGGCGCGTCATTCCCGGCCGGGTGGCAAACTTGACGGAACCGACCCAGGAGCAGATGGAGCTGGGGCGCGGCCGTTGTCAGGCCCGCAATCACTGCTTCCAGGGCTGTAGCTTTGGCGCTTATTTCAGCTCCAACTCCGCAACCCTCCCAGCGGCACGACGCACGGGTAATATGACGCTGATTTCTGAAACCGCGGTGCACAAGGTTATCGTTGATGAAGCGACCGGCCGCGCCACCGGCGTCGAGACGGTTGATATTGCGTCAGGCGAGAGCAAAGTCATCACGGCGCGCGTCGTCTTTCTGAACGCTGGCACCATTCCGAGCACAATGATCTTGCTCAATTCCGCGAATGGAAATGCGCCCAATGGTCTGGCTAACAGCTCTGGTATGCTCGGCAAGAATATGATGGACCACCATTCCGGCGCGCGCGGAACAGCAATCCTGCCTGGCAATCTCGACCGGCACACTTTTGGCCGACGCCCGAACGGATTCTACATCCCGCGATTTCGCAATCATACCGAAGAAGCAGAAGGCTTTGTGCGGGGTTTTGGCTATCAAGGCGGCGCGACGCGTGAACGCTGGTGGACCTCCATGGGAAAGCCGGGCGTTGGGGCCGACTTCAAAGCCGCAGGCCGAAATCCTGGACCTTGGCGCATCGGCATGGTGGCATTCGGTGAAGTGCTGCCAAATGAGCAGAACCATGTGCGTATGCACGCGAACAAAACCGATCAATGGGGCTTTCCTGTGCCGGTTCTGGATGTGCGTTGGGGCGATAACGAGCGCAACATGGTGCGCCAGGCGATCCGCGATACGCGCGCCATGCTGGAAGCTGCCGGCGGTATTGATATCGAGACAGATGATCCGGAAACGGCGGAACCGGCGCCTCCCGGAATTGGTATTCACGAAATGGGCACCGCCCGCATGGGCCGTGATCCAGCGACGTCTGTGCTCAATTCCTGGAACCAGTCCTGGGACATTCCAAATCTGTTTGTGACGGACGGATCTTTCATGACCTCTGGCGGCTGTCAGAATCCGTCTTTGACGTATATGGCGTTCTCAGCGCGCGCGGCGAACCATGCGGCTGAATTGATGAAGGAAGGTGCGCTATGAGATTAAATCGACGACACTTCCTTGGTGCCTCTGGCGCCGCCATGTTGCTCGGCGGATGCCAATCCAACCCAATCATCACCGCAACACCGCAGCGCCAAATCGATCAGATCGGTATTCAGACCTATACCCTTCGCGAGGCCATGGGCGAGGACTTTGTCGGCACGCTGCAGATGATCAAAGATGTCGGTTACGATTATGTCGAGCTGAACGGGCGAAATTTTGCCGATCGTACACCGGCTGAGCTGCGCACGATTTTGGATGATATTGGCTTACCATCGCCGATCACGCATGCAGACTATGACAGTTTGGCCAATCGCCCGACCGAGATTGCCGACGCGGCGAGCGCGCTAGGCTGCGAGATCGTGGTTCTACCTTGGATCACTGATGATCAGCGCGGTCTCGATCAATATAAACAGCACGCTGAAATGTTAAACAATGCGGGTGCCGTGCTGAAATCCTCAGGTATGAGCGTTGGCTATCATAATCACCAGTTTGAGTTTTTTGACCTTGGTGGCAGCCAGACCGGAATGGAGATCCTGCTCTCGGAAACAGACCCCGACTTGGTAGATTTCGAGCTCGATCTCTTCTGGGCCGCTCTGACCGGAACCGATATTGTCGGTTTGTTTGAAAAACACCCCGGACGCTTCAAAATGTGCCATATCAAAGATCTCTCCGGAGATACGACCGACTTCCGCAATAGCCTCGATTTTGCGACCATTGTCGGCACGCTGATGAAGAATGTCGGCGAAGGGGAATTGCCATTCGAAACATATTTCGCGGCCAATGACGTTTCGGGAATGACGTATTTCATTGCCGAACATGACAATCCGCCAAAACCCTTCCGGGATTCTGTTCAGACCAGCTATAATGCGATTGCTGCAATGCGGTTTTAAGCCCCAACAGCGTGATCTGCCTTGAAGTCTCGACTCAGAAAACTATTCCTTGTTTTATTGTATTAGGCCGGGGTTTGGGACTTGAATAAAACCTTTCCAGAACATTGGTCCGATTTTATCGGTGTGACGCCTGGTGACTCACTCGCTCAATCTTTGGCCGAGGTCAGTACGGCCATCGAGCTCAAGCCCGACGAGCGTTTGGTGCTGGACCGTGACCCGGCTGGGCCGGTTTTTTTGTTGACCAAAGGCGTTTTGAAAGTGGTCAAGCAAAGTCAGAATGGCCACGAAATCTGGCTGGCCGACTTTGCGGCGCCGGCGATTGTAGGGGAATTGTCCGCCATTCTGGGTGCGCCGCGCACGTCAGATGTGATCGCCGACTCCAAAGTCAGCGTGTTAAGCGTTCCGCATCAATTCTTTGCCGAGGCGGCGAGGAAACATGTCAAACTGTCTAATGCGCTCAATATGGAACTGGCGCGGCGTGTTCGTGCGACGTCTGAGAAATTGGCGGAACTCTACTCAGTTTCTGTTATGGGCCGACTGCATTTTGAGTTGGTTCGGATTGGCGACGCAGATCCAAACGATGATGAAGTTTATCGCATTGCCGGGATGATAAATGTGTCGGAAATGGCGGCGCGCATTCATGCCACACGCGAGTCCACGTCACGCGCGTTAAGCCGGTTGAAACATATGGGCATTGTCCGCACCGAAAATGGCCGTATGCGTGTCATCGCGCCACGGCTCGAATAGGCTTTAAGCGCCGATCAATTCAGGCGGGCTCAAGATCTCTCCGGGCTGAGTCGTAAAGTCCTGGCGCACCCAGAAACAATATTTCATGTCTTGTATGGCGGGTGTGTCCAACTCTTGCGAGATGTTGAGCGATAGCGGCGATTGAATCGTCAAGCGCGGGCGCCCGGCGGCTTTGCCCATCCCGATCAGCCTTTGCGTGGTCATTTTCACGCCAACAATGGCTTGGTACGTCGCGAAGTCTGCATTCTCAATACTGGGAACTTGTTTGATTTGTAGGATCGGAAAGTCAATTTGCGGCGGCCGCAGCGAAGGAATTAGGCCGCGAATGTCAGCATCATCGGTTTCATCCGCGAGTTCAGACATGACAGTCTCGATCGCTGCATCGGTGCTGCCATGAATTTGCGCATCGATTTTCAGGATTTCGACTTGTTCGGCTTCGACATCTTGCCCAAAATCTCGAAAGGCGGCGACTTTGACTGAAAGACCGTAGTCAGATGGATCATTGTCCTCGCGCGCGATGGTTCCGTACATCTTTGGGAAACCAAAAATCTCTCGCCCCCCTGCAACGGCAGCAGGGTCATCGACGAACATGTAAATCGGCACCCAATAGAGTTCCCAGGCCCGCGAATGGTCGATTGGGCCCGCATAAGCCAGCGCCCAAATCGAGATGTCTGCTTCAGGCAAATATCCCCACACGCGACCGGTCGGATGTCCAGAGCGCATCTTCTTAACAAACAAAGACGTCATCAATAGACAGGATATGACCGATTTGGCACGAAAGTGCTGCGGAGCGACGCGGTTGATGGATCGGTCCAGATAAGACTGGATGGCGCCCTGGCTCGACTCAATCCAACCACCCTGTAACAGCGCGTCTTCACCGACATATGGAGGCAAGCCAAAGGCCTTCAAAGCTGGATCAATATATTTCGGCGGGCGCGCCATTGGGCTACTCCTCTATTGTTTGAAGGGCGGAAACGCTCCGCATTTGCTCATACTTCATGCCAAGCGTTGCCGACAAAGATCGCGCTTTGCGAAAGTGACGCCGAGCCGACTTCGTATCGTCGACCGCGCGCGCAATAAGACCTTCCACATAATGACGTCTCGGCTGAGCGACTTTGAACACTTGCGCATATGATTTCAGCGCTTTGCGACCCATTTTGATCATTGCTTCAAGCTCGGTGTCTGGCGCGCGCGTTCGCCTTAACAGCTCTGCCCCCACTTGAGCGGGGGCGGCAATCCCTTCCAACGTACTGAAATTGGTTGGTGGCAGTTTCGCCGCGAACCGGGCCGCGTTGCGCGCGTGTTTGCGGGCGCCAGTATCGTCTGCTTCTGCAAGATATAGCTGTGCCAGAAGGCCTTCAATGATGCATGCGGATTGGTGGTCGCCCAGGCCTTTGGATCCTGCCCGGGCCGCGAGCGCTAGTCGTTTGGCCTGGGCGAAGTCACCGGCATAGAAGTAGGCTTCGGCTCTGGCATAAGCGCCCCAGACCGTGAACATATGATGGTCCTGGTCGCGGCCGATTTCGGCAACGCGTTCGAACCAGCCAATCGCTGTTTCCGCCTCGCCTTGAAAGAGATGGCAAAGACCAAGAAGGGTTTGCGCGACTCCCAACATCTGGCGATCATCCGTTTCGGCAATCGCGGCGTGACAGGATGTCAGAATGGAGTCTGCCTTGGCCCAGTTGCACCGGATCAAATGCAAGGTTGCAGCAGAACAGCCCAGGAGGGCCTGACTACGATACTCCCCTGATTCGTGTGCTTTTTCGGTCAATCGATTCAATCGCCCTTCGACAGGCAACCGCATGAGGCCGAGTACGTAGTAGATGAAGCCTTGGCGTCGCGCTTTCACTTCATATCCATCAGCGTCGCCTCGACTGTTTTGCCATCCGCGCAGCATGCCCGAGATGATAAGCGCCGAATTGCCCGCAAACTGCCCGACTTCAGATTGAATGGTCGCGGCTCGCCTCAGAGCAGCGCGTTTCGCATTGCTCGTTGGCACCGGCTTGGCGTTCTCGTCGAATTCAGCGAGCGATTGCCTGGCGCGTCGCAATTTGCCGACGCCCCATTGTGCGGTTGCCAAAAGGGCCAAGTGCTCCAGGAGTTTGACTGGGTGCCTGTTTTGCGTGTCTTGGTATAGGCGAGCGGCGCGTTCCAGGTGGTCAATCGTGAGCGTATAAGCGCCAGCGCGATCTGCATACTTTGCTGCGCGGTTGAACCAGACCGCGGCGCGGAGATCTCGTCCAGCCATTTGCCAATGCAGCGCAATTCGGGACGGCGATCCAGCTTTTTGCGCGACTTTGCGCGCGATGGCGCTGTTCAACGCGCGCTCGAATGTCAGCGGCAAGTCAGACGCACCCCAGTCGGCAAGAATGTCATGTGCGGGCCTGTAGCTGGCGTGCAGGCCGGGCCCGTCGGGAACAACCCAGCCCAACCGAGTGAGCTCTTCATGGTGGGTCGATTCAACGTCTATGTTGAATTTTGCCAATAGTTCGCGCGCGGTCCGTAAATGCATTGGCAGGCGCCAGGCGCAATAAAGTCGCCACAACGCCACAGCTTGTTCCGATAGTTCTCGTCCACGTGCGGCGAGCAGACCATCCAGACCAGCGGTGGATGACAGCGTCTCTGATCCATCATTTTGTTCGGTATAATGCAGCGCGGCCTGCACCAACCAGAAGGGTGTGCCCGACGTGACGTCGAAAATCGATTGCTTCGTGAGATCATCGAGCTGGCCGGGGGCCAGCGTTTCAATCAGCGCGGCAGACTGTTCCGCGTCGAGTGGTGCAAGGCTCAATCGCATTGTTGCCTCGATGTCTGCGACCGGTGTGCGAGACGTGACCAGCATCAATCCGGAAGCTCGGTCGTCTTGCAATTTGCGCAGCAGGCGTTTGCTGTCCTTGTCACACCATTGCCAATTCTCGATAATGATGACGGGCGGCACACGGCGCGCCAATTCAGCCTGACCATCAGGCTGGAACACGACAGTCGCGGGCAATCCACAGTGTTCTGCGAGGTCCTGCGCACATCCAAAAGGTAATAGGCGGCTACCCGGAGTTGCCTCGATGATTGCTGGGGCGCCATCAATCCGTGCGGCTAGGCTTTGAACTAAGGCGGACTTTCCAACGCCCGCCGGTGCAGTGAGGGTCGCAGTTTGTCGACTATGCTTCGATCTCTCGTACGACTTCCAGAGTCCCGCCGCTTCTTCGCCACGGCCAATCAAAATCCGTTCGGACTTGTCCTCGTGCACGCGCATGGGGAGCGCACCCGTGATGGTCCTGTCATACGCTTTCATCAGGTTTTTAGCGGAATGATTGATGGGTTCACCGATCGTGATCGTAACCGGGATACCGACGATTTCAGGTCGAACCCGAAAAACCGTTCCGAACTCCCAAGCGATGTCACTGTCATGCGCGATCGGATTGCGTTCCGAAGTAAAGTTTTCGATTAATTGATCGAGCTGCGCGACGTTTTGAGAGCGCGATGGTGCGAGCGTGATGATCGTCAGCAGTCCTTTGTCATCTTGAACGATATTGTCGATATCCGCGCCACCGGCATCGCAGACATCGACCATGCGCTGCAGCAGAGGTGCAAGTTGGTCAGGTGTTGTTGTTCGACACGCCTCTGGTGTCAAAGCTTGGATGATCATCGTCCATCGGTTGGAAACCGATGCTGATGCCATAACTCTCTCATCGCGCTGTACGTCGGTCGTCGCCACGGCCGTGTAGGTGCTTTGGCGCCGTGGTTGAGATATTAGGCTTGCAAAGGCAGCGTGTACCGCCGGGCCCCAAATCAAAGGCCGAGATGTTTGTCCTGACTCGACCGAAGCAACCCAGAAAGCGTCTCGCGCGACCGCAGTTCGACACGAAAGCTCTGGCGTAACCTGCTCGCAGATCGTCGCAGTCACGGTTTCCAGCTCCGCTGCGGTGAGCGCGTTATCGGAAGTTGCTTGCCACGCGATCAAGGCATCGCCTGCGAATCCGCCAAAGCGAATCCCGCGTTTAGCGAGCTCGGCCATCAACTGGCCGAATAGGTCTGTGACCAGCCGTGTGACAGTTTCTGTGCCTGAGCGCGCGTTCTGAGCGATTTGAGATTCAGTGATTTGCGAAAATCCGATGAGGTCTATCACATAGACGGTGCCGATGATGCGTTCCGCATCAATCAATGGCGTGTGCGCCGTAGAACGTTCGGCCCCGTCAGCCAAAGTCGGTTTCCCCGTAGACCCTTATAGAGACGCCTGTAATTGCCCGTGCGCACTGCCGTGCCGTCGTGACAGCCCCTTCAACCCAACCAAGATCCGTCCCGTTACGCACCCAGTCGCCGCACAGATAAAGATTGGACAAGCCGCTTTCGTCTGTCCGCAGACGATTATCGATGTCGCCGGATCCCGCGAAGATATAGCGCTCGCTTGGTTTATGATTGAGGCGTGCATAGAGCGCGCGATCTGACAGTTCCTCAATTTTGAATCGCCAGTCTGGCAGTACATCTCTGAAATGCTTCTTCAGCCATCTCAGGCTCGTCTCTCGGGGCGTCTCATCAGTGATCGGATGCGGACCACATAAAAGATGATGGCCTTTGAACGGAACGGGTGCGTGCCCCTGTTCCATGGGTATAAGGTGGCTCATGTCGCTCCAGGTGCTGAGAGGCAGGACGTGGCCCGTGGAAATATGTGGCATCTTCCCCCAGCCTAGTTGGTCAGGCGTCCTCTCCGTCCAGAGCTGCGCCGAAAGAGTCGGGCAGGACGACATCGCGTCAAGACATCTGCGCCAAGCTGGATCCGTGTCGATCAAAGGCTGACAGATATCTTTCAAGGCCGTGCCTGGAATGGCAAGGATGGCAAGATCGAAGTCCTGGCCAGCCACCAATTCCTCGATCGGGTCGTTTTCATCAAGATCGAACGGATCTTCGAAATCGTCTGGGAACGCGGTCTGGCCAGGCCCAAGTTCTAATTGATCCATCAGCGGAGACACAGGCCAAGTTCGCAGTCCCTTGGGCGTTGATATC
The DNA here is from genome assembly GCA_039818185.1 of Pseudomonadota bacterium. Lineage (GTDB taxonomy): Bacteria > Pseudomonadota > Alphaproteobacteria > Caulobacterales > Hyphomonadaceae > Henriciella. The sequence continues at coordinate 70,932 of JBCBUI010000004.1, read as the reverse complement.
AGGGGGTCGTATGCATCCGGTCCCGCTTTGACTTTGGCTTGACGACGGATCTGAATACGCGAGATTTGTGTGTTCTCCGAATTCAGATCGAGCCGAGTGATCTGGTTGAAAAACTCAAACTTGACGCCTTTGGCTTTCAACACATCGTAGAATGGTTTGACGATCACATCGCCCATGCCGCCTTCAAAATGATAGAAAAAGTTCCCGACCTGGCCGAAAAACATGCGCATGTATCCGCGCAATGCCGCTCCGGCGGCCATGTCCGGTCGGTTTGGGTCGCCATCTATATAGCTGAACGCATAATGATAGCCGAGCTCGACAAAAGGAGATTTCACGACAAAATTCGGAGCGCCATGCCGGCGTAACCATTCTGTGGCGTCTTCGGAATTGATGTAATCAAAACCGCGCGTAATGAGCCGGTCTGCCAGCATGCCTTTAATGACGAAAGCTCCAACCAGGCCCGCTGTCACCAAGTCTGCGATAGACGGGTTATTCTCAGTTTCAGACTCATACCAAGCCTGGGCATCGGCGTTGGAGAGATCGTCCAGCATGGATTCGCATTCGCTGGCGATGCTGGTCGCGCAAATATGGACTCGATTTGTCGCGTCCTCCAGCTGCTCTTCAGTCATCTGCTCTATCACCTCAGTTTCAAGCGTTTTGACGACATCCGAAATATCGAACCAATGCCGCATGAAGCGCATCCCGAGCCGAACCAGGCTCAGGCTGCCTGCAGCGTTTTCCAGAATTTCCTGAACCCAGCGCGCCAAAACACGTAGCATCCGAGCAATCGATAGGTCCGGAATGTCGATTCCAGGCTGGCCGACCGGATCCGGAAAGCGAACCGCCAGTTTGCGCCAACCATATTTGATCCACAGGAAGCGTTTCTCATCAAACAGAACGGCTCCGTTCACGGGCAAGAAGGCTGTGCCGATCGGGTGGGCATCGGTCACAGGCAGCTTATTCCAGTCCATATAGACCTGGCGCAGCATCTCGAACGTATTGTGATACCAACCGCCCAGCACGTGCAATCCATGCTCTTCATTGCGAAAGTCCATACCAGGCTGATCATTGCGGCTGGAGGCGCACTTCCCACCCAACCGCCATCCCATTTGATAAATGGTGATGTCGAGCGCGTCGGAGGCGTCCAAACGCTTCAATTCATAGGCTGTGGCCAGCGCACTGATCCCTCCGCCGAGAATCGCAATCTTTGTTTTCATACCCAAAGCAAAGCCTCGCGCGCTTTATTAAAAAGCGATAATACAGATACCGTGATTTGTAGCAATTTGATTGAAATTCAACCGTCCAATTTTACGCGATTTCAATCCTAATCTGACACGTAAGGCGCTTGGGTTATTGCGTGGGATTCCGATGAAAAATACGATCAATGCGTTTCCAGATTCAGGCTGGTATACTGTATTTTACGCTCTTGAGGGGACGATTGAGGAAACGGATTGGCGATCGCCGGTCGGCAAGCCTTGGTTGAAAGGGCGTTTCGGCGGGAAAGTCAGTCTGGACGAGGAGGGCGAGCAAGTGACCCGCGACGGGTTCTGGGTCGCGATCGACCTGACGGTCGGAAAGAGCACGCGTGGTTATACCGTGGCAGATGCTCTGGCGACCGATGCTGCGACGTCGAAAACCAAGACTGCTATCATCAACGATGTCGACGATGCTGATTCGATGCCGTCCACTGCATTGAACTTCAATCCCTATATCTCAGGGTCCGCGCGCGATTTACCCGAGACGCTCAGCCTGAAGATCCACAAGGAGTTCGATCTCGGTACGAAGTTCGGTGACCTGATCCTGAATGTGAATTTCCTCGAAGAGGCCGGTGACCCCGTAAAGGTCAACCTGGTTGTCGATTTCGGGAACTCGCGGACGGTCGTCTTGGCATTGGAGCAATCCGGAATCGAGAACGGCTTGTCGTCTGCTTGTCGCCCGATCGTATTCCCACGCCCCGGCACGGATCTCGACTCGCTTGATATGGATGACCTGGATCTTGACGACGCGATTCCAGATAGCTGGTTTGCTTTGGTCGAGGGCGTTTTCAAGCCGGAACCGACACGCAAACTGGCACAAGCGGTAAACCCGACATATCATAAACGCTCTCTGTTCGAACGGATCGCGAATACATCTCGCCGCGAGCGTGATCGCGAAGTGTTTCAATCCTCGCATCAATTCGCCAACGTTTCGCCGGCCGCGATCGGCTATGCTGCGCGCCAGGCTTTGAGCAATATTGAAACCGAAGGCGGTGGCATGTCCTTCCTGTCTTCGCCGAAAATGTATGTCTGGGATGACGCACCGCTTGGGGCCAATGGTCAAACCCACTGGACGATGCAAGTGCAACCTTGGCGGCGGTCTGAAGATGATGTTGCCTCTCTGGTGCCCCTGAAAGGACCTATCTTCCGGTTCTTGCCAAACGGCTCAACGAAATGGTCTTTGGCCAACCGCGACGCGGAGTTGACCGCGGATATTGATCGTCGCGCCAATCATTCACGCGCTGACAGTTTGATCTGGGTCGCCTTGTCCATTCTGGAGCAGGCTCAAGCCCAAATTCAGTCTGAGGCCTGGCGAAAAGGCAACCAGATGTATCTGCGCCGCGAGCTTGGCGATATTCTACTTAGCTATCCCGCCGGTTGGACCAATCATGAGATCGAGATTTTTCGCGAAAAGTGGGAAATCGCACGCGATATCTTCCTCCTCAGCCGCTTCGAAGATCCGAACTTGATCAAGAAAGAAGGCCGTGCGCCTGAGATCCGTCTCGCATTGGACGAAGCCGTCGCGCCACAATTGGCGGTCGTGTTCTCCGAAATCCACCATATGGGCGATACGGGCGAAAACTGGATCGAACTCATGGGCCGCGGCAAGGGCACTGAAGCTAGCGTTCGCGTCATGACATTGGATATTGGTGGCGGCACGACGGATACGTCGGTCATTGAGTATTCTGATAAGTTGCCTGGCGCAGGTGTCGATTTGGTTTGTAAGCTCCTGTTCAAGGACTCAACGACGATTGCCGGCGACCGATTGGCCAAAGATATTATCGAACGTGTTCTGTTGCCCAAATTTGGTGAGCCATTCTCGGCCAATGCGGACGAGCGCGAAAAGTTTGAACAATTCTTCCTGCGCCAGATTAAACGCGAGAGCGAACGCCAGCAGCGATTGGTCTGTACGCGAACCGTGTTTATCCCGATCGCCTTGCAAATCTTGCGTAGCGTTTCGCGCGGTGACGCTGAAATCGTGCTCGACTTGAACGAGTCAGGCGCTGCTCTAAAACAAATCGATGTGTTGAACGAGCTTGGCCGAAAAGACGGATTGAAGAAAGACATCGTCAATCCGGGCGAAAAACTCGAAATTGATATGGCCAGCGTTGATAAGGTGATCCGCGAGTGGTTCACGCACATTGCGGAAAACCATGCTCGTTATGTCGGCTTGTTCGATTGTGATCTGGTAATCCTGACGGGTAAGCCGTCAGAACTGCCGCAGGCGAAACGCATCCTGGCTGAAAAGCTACCGCTCGATCCGGCGCGTATCATAACCGCCAAAGGTTATTTTGCGGGTGAATGGTTGCCGATTTCGGAAGAAGGCGTGATCGAAGACGCGAAACTTGTCACGGCTTTGGGCACGGTGGTTTATAACGCGATCGAGTCCGGCATGGTTCCAGGCTGGCGTATTCGCAGCTTTGTGGATGATGAATATCGCCTGCAGAACCATTGGGGCCGGATTTCCGGCGGTCTGAAGCCGTTCACGGATCGTGATATCATTCTGCCTGCGGGCGAAATGGAAGGTGAAACACGTATGCTGACTGACAGCTTTGTTGGCCGTACGCGCTTCCTCAATCACATGCTGCCCGAGCGCGTCTACAAGCTGGTGCTGAAATCAGGCAAGCAAGTCATGGTGGATGTCCGCTTCAAGCGCGCGCTGCCACAAGCCGCGAATGATGAGTATGGCATCAGCGCAGAGGGCCTATCACTGGTCAGTGCCAAGGATGCGATTACTGGCAAAGCTATCCCGCTCGACGAGATCACGCTGAAACTCTATTCCACGCCGCTTTCGGGCGAGCATTGGCAAGAGACCGGACGGTTCGAGGTCCGCTGGTCAGCTTAACGGATACTCGCGTGATAGACGAAAACTCGCCTAAAACGCGATAGAATCCCGGTTTCAGACTCTTTTGGCACGATGTTTGCTCTTGAATACGCGTGAGACGCGTAATGCTAGGAGTTGACAAATGAGCGTGGAATTCATGATGGGCACCCGCGGTGTCGGAAACCCGATCCTTCGATCGAATGCTGCTGAGGCGCTTGTTTCTGCAATCAATGAACGCCTGTTTGAGAGCAATGATGCTCTGTATCAGCGAAAGCAATTAAGCGATGTCAGCTACAGCCTTCGCTGTGCTTTCAGCTTTGCACCTGAGGCACTGCCGCAACTGCCACTTCAGCTTGGCCAAGACTATCACAAAGCCAGCGACTATGTTCAGCAGGCGATTAATGCTTGGTTGGACAGTGATGAACTAACCACACTGTTTGCACATCTGCGTCTTGATGATGCGACAGAAGCGGGCATCCGAAATCTCCTGATTAATAGCGTCAACGTCCAGCCTCTGGCCACTTGGCTGTGTAACGAATTCGGCGAAATTCGCACTTCGCGTCAGGCGCAACATTCGCGTCGCTACGTTGCGGTGAAACTGACTCGCGACGCCATGGCGGCGATCGCCAACGCCGTGAAAGATAGCGAAGAAACGCGTGAGCAACGTCAGGCGCAACTCGATATTTGGACAGATCTCGAATGCCCTATTCAAAACTCGCTTCACTATCGCACTGTCATCGCTCCGATCTGCAATTGGCTGTTGCAGCTTGAATCTGAGCAGCAGGCCAAAGTAGTCGGCATGCGCGTTGCGAATGAAGATATGCCGCTGGTTCACGCGCCGGTTCATGCGCCAGTTCAGACGCCCGCTGCGTCAGGGTCGGAATATGTCGATGCATCTGTCCTGCAAAAAGGGCTGCGTTCAATCGCTTAGAAGCGATTTGTCCGAATACGATTTCAGTTTCCAAAATGGCGCCGCCTTGTTAGCTCTTGTTGAGCACCATGGAGGCGTCAAACCATGTCTGACACATTAGAACCTGTGGCCCGCGTCATTCACGCAGCGATCCGCACTTGGAGCAGCGCTCACGGACAACCCGACATGCCTGACTGGGATGTGGCGCCGCAATGGATGAAAGAGTCCACGTTTGCCAGCATAAAATTCGTCCTAGAACACCCAGATGCAGATGCAGGCGCCCAACATGTTCAATGGATGGAACAGCGACGTGCGCAAGGCTGGAGCTATGGACCGGTGCGAGATGAAGTGCGCAAGACGCACCCGATGTTGGTCCCGTTCGATCAACTGCCAATCATGGAGCAGAAGAAAGACGACCTGGTTAGCGCGATCGTTCGAGCCTTAGCTTAACCGCATACCGGCTAGAATGAAACGACCCGCTCGATCGCCCAATAGGTTCCTGCAATGCCGACAAAATAAGCCGCAGCCAACTGCGCGCTGCGGTGCCAAGAGCGGCGGGCTTGTGTGATCAACCAAGCTGCCATCAGGACCACGACCACGAAGACGATCTGTCCAAGTTCAACACCAAGATTAAACAGCAACAGCGCCCATAACTCCTGATCTTCCGGCAAGCCAATATCCGACAGGGCGCCAGCGAACCCGAATCCATGCACGAGCCCGAAGCCAAAAGCGACCAACCAGGGCATTTTGGCGGTTAGTGTCTCAGTCCCTGATTGCGCGCGTAACGCCTCGCGCGCCAGCAGCACCAGGCTAACGGCGATCACGGCTTCGACAGGCGGACCAGGCAAGGAAATGTTTTGCAGAGTCGCGAGCGCCAGCGTGATCGAGTGCGCGATCGTGAATGCCGTGATGGTCTGAAACAGATTACGGACTTTGATCAACAAGCAAAGCCCGAGTACGAAAAGCAAATGATCATACCCAAATATTATATGCTCGACGCCCATCCACAGATACGCCAGCAGCGGCGCGCCAGATTGCGGCGCATCAAGGGCGAGCGTGGCAGAGTTAGGGCGTAGCAGAATGGCGATGTGGTCACCGTTCGCGTAAGAAATCCGAACGAAGACATCTGTTAGCGTTCGTTGTAAGCCATCAATTCGCAACAGACCCTGTCTTAGATTGCACGTTACGGTCCAGGTTTCGACTACAGCCGCGCCAACCGGACGGAGCGTTCTGTCGGTCTCGGCGCAGCCATCGGGAAAGGCCGGGACTAAACGCAACCGACGGCCATCTTTGACCGGCTGTTTCCACGTGACCGCATAGGTGTAATCGCCGACTTCTTCCAGTTCGAGGTAAGCTGGATTGACTTCATGCGCGCTGACGTCGAGTGCAGCGAGCCCGCAATAGACCAGGCACAAGAGCCATCTCACGATCTGGTTCACGGCTCTGATGCGCCTTCAATCTCAACAACATATCGCGACACGACATCTTGGATGGCAGCCCGAGCGCGGCGTCGGCTTTCGTCTTCGCGCCAGCGCACTAGAACGCGGTCGCGAATTTGATCGAAATCGGGCAGACCGCCTTCGCGCGCAGCTGTGACGCGGACGAGATGCGTGCCAAGTGCTGACGTGATCGGAGCCGACCATTGATCTGGTGTTTGAGACTGTTGCAGTACGGACGTTGCGAAGTCTCCGCCAAACAGACGAGCAATTTCGCGCGGCGGCAGCTCGCTATAGGCCCTCTGCAGCATGAAAGGATCGCCTTGCGCGCGCCATTCATCTGGTCGCTCGACCAGGGTTTGCACGGCCTGTTGCAAGCGAGGTCCATCCGGCTGCGAGAAGAAGACATGCTGGAAAGAGAGCCGACCAGGCTCCACGAACAGCTCGCGATTGGCATCAAACCAGGTTTCCAATTCGTCCACGCCTGGATCAGGAACGGTTTCCGTATCGGTTATCATGAAGCTCATTTTCTGTGCGAGGCGGCGTTCAACAACGGTATCGCCCTGTGACAGGCCCAGCCGTTGCGCCTCGCGGGCGAGTGCTTGCTGTTCGACATGGTCCGAAATCATTGCACGCAAGTCTTGTTGGCTTGGCAAAGTCCCCGCCTCAGCTGTGAACAAAGCGGCCATGCGGTCGAGATCGGACTCGGTCACAATGATCGTTCGCTCGGCGTGATCTCGGTTATTGGTTAGCCATCCATAGGCCAGGAAAATCGCGAGCGCTATCAGAACAAAGTGAACCAGGGGTTCTTTGATCAGTCGCTGCATCTAATTGCCCGGTGCATACCAAATTGGCGATGTATAAGCGCGCTCTTGGATCGTGGTTGGACGATCCGGACGCGGATCAACCCCGGCTCGAAGCGCCTCCCAAGTCGACCAGCGGCAGCTTGGATTCTCCAAGACACGGACATAATAAGCGGCGCGCTGGCCAGGGTCGAAACCTGGGTCTGTCCACATGGTCTTTAATTCTGCTGCACCATCTCCCATTGGCGCGCAGGTCGTCATATCCACAGTCGCGCCATTGTCTGGACAGCGGTGTGTATCAGTATCGGGCATGCCCGCGTGGCAAGCCACGTCGAAAACCTGCTCGCTCACGCTGGTGACTTTGACGATCTGGACGCGTTGTAGCAGACCGGCATTGGCGTCGCGTTGGGCCCATATCAAAAAGCTTGGAGTTTGACCGTTTCCAACCAGGTCTCCGCCCATGGCCGTGCCCGTCGCATAAGCGGTATTCAGCAGATCAGGCTGATCTGCCATATCGGTGGCGAAATCCAGTCCCGCAAAGAAGCGAACCTTTATGCGTGGACCGGTCGTCGCGAACGTCTCTTTGCGCCGGAAGGCATCGAAAATAGATGCGCGCGTGTTTTCCTCGGCCCAAACCCCTGTCAGGCCTGCAGCCGACCATCGCGAGAACCATTCATTCGCGTTCTTGACGGCTGTGACATCTGGCTGGGCGTCCCAGCTGGTGCCGGCTTTGACACCGATGCGACTGGTGGGGTCTGGTTCTGAAGAGAGTGGTACAGAGCCACGGTTGATGGGCAAGCCGTCGACGATGCCGACTTTCGACCAATAATCGTCCTCGGCATAGGCGCCGCCAACCACATGACTGTCGGACGCGGCAACGAGGCCAAAGCGGAATGGGTTAAACCCATCTTCTTCCTGTAGACCGAGGCCTTTGCCATAGGCTTCGCGGACATATCCACCTGTGGTCGACGATACATCATAAACCCCCAGCAATCGGTCGTAGATTTCGAAGTCTGCCCACTCATCATTCGGCGACAGATCAGGGTGAGTTTCGGATGTGCCCTTCACCTGGGTAATTTCCACTAGCGGCTCATTGCGCATGCGCTGATCAGCATATTCAGCAGACAATGGCGCGCCATCATACGTTTCTAATTTGAACATTTGACCGTTGGAAACGTTTGAGTTGTGGGGAACCGCGATCGCTTCAAAACCGAGGTCGCGTTGCGTGTCCATCCAGTCCCACAGGTCTTCCGGATTCGTCGAGTCGAGAGTCGAGAAAGCCTGGCGTGGCGCGGCGTCACGGAAAAACACGTTGCGGTGCAAATTGCCGCCGCCAAAGGTACCATCATCGCGATTGGTGGTCACGGATGTGTATTCATAGGCAGAGAATGTGGTGAACACGCCTGGCTCATTATGGCGCTCAGCCGCATCGACATTCTCGAGCCAAACTGAATTGATCAGCGGGGCGTCATACATATCTTCAATTTTCTCGCCTGACCGAACTGACGCGCCGACGCCCTGGAAAGCGGCTGTGATCTTGGCCGGATCGGTTGAGAACATGTCTTGCGCTCGCGGCAGTTCGCTAAGCGCTGTACCAGGCGTGTTCATGGCAGGCAGCACACCGAGATATTCTGCGTGATCGGTTACCGCGTAGAAATCAAGGGGGCCGCCAGCAATCGTCATGTCGAACCCAGATGGGTGTGAAATCGTTTCCCCTTTGGCGAACCGATAAGCGTCGTCAGCCGTGCGCCGGACATTGAAGATATACGCGTCGAAACTGTTCCGCGTATGGATATGCAAGTCGCCAAAATAGGCATTGCGCGTTTCGCTGTAACCCGCGGTACGTGTGTCTTCTGTCGGCGTCGTTTCTGCGACGTCCGAGACGGTCGTGTCCGAGCTCTCCGGGCTTGATTCGATTGCTGGACTACATCCGGCCAGAGCCAAAGCTAGTCCAGATGCGGTGAGCACCTGCTTCATATTTTCCTCCCAATCGACTCTTTCGTCAGAGCTCTGATTTTTTCCCCGTAGAGTGTAGCAGCAATATCTGGCGCGCCTAGTGCCGAGTTCTGGCAATGAAGGGCGCCTCGAGGGCAGCGTGGACAATTGCGAGATTCGCAGGCACGCTGTCAACGGGAGACAATGGGAGGAAAACATGCATCGTATCGCTATGATAAGCGCGGCCGCTGCTTTGGTCGTTAGCTGCTCCGGACCGGCAAAGGACGAAACACCCAGCACCGCTGAAACGCCTCAGGAAGCTGCTGTTGAAGTGGCAAAGACCGCGACCCGCAATGCCTATTTTGGGGATTTGCATGTTCATACCCAGAATAGTTTCGACGCCTATATTTTCAGCGTGCGTCGGACGCCGGATGACGCCTATCGGTTCGCAAAAGGTGAGACGATTCCGCATGATGGGGGCTATGAGATTCAGCTCGACGGTCCACCTTTGGACTTTCTCGCGGTAACGGATCATGGCGAATATATGGGCGTTATTCCCTTCATGAACGATCCCAACCATCCACTCTCGCGGACCCTCACGGCGCAACGCGCCTTTGGCGACGACGCTGCACAATCGGCCGAAACATTCCAGTCGATCGGAATCTCTTTTGTGACGGGGCAGCCGATCGAAGAGATCCGCGACCAGTCGCATATGAACCAGATTTGGGCGGAAACGCTTAACGCCGCTGAACGTCACAATGACCCTGGCACCTTTACGACATTTGCCGGATATGAGTTCACTGCGATGACCATTGTTAGCCAGGAGCAAGGCTCTGCTGCCAACTTGCACCGTAATGTGATTTTCAAGAACCAGGCGCCGGATCAGATATTTTCGACCCTCGATTCAACCAATCCGGAAGACTTGTGGACGTGGATGACGGAGCAACGCGCGCAAGGCGTCGATGCGATTGCCATCCCGCACAATTCGAACGGGTCGAATGGTGAAATGTTCGCGCTGGAGACCTATAATGGCGAACCGCTGACAGAGGCCTATGCGCTGACGCGATTAGAAAATGAGCCGCTGGTCGAAATCACCCAGATTAAAGGCACCTCAGAAACCCATCCTATGTTTTCACCGAACGACGAATGGGCTGATTTCGAGCATTATGATTATTTCATTGGAAGTTCTGCCAAGTCGACGCTCAATGTCGGCGATTTTGTTCGCCCCGCATTGTCTCGCGGCATCGCACTCGAAGAGGAGCTTGGCGCCAATCCGTATGCGTTCGGGTTTATTGGATCAAGTGACACCCACATTGCGGCGGCGACACTGAAAGAAGAAACGCATTGGGGAAAGTTTCCGACAGATGGGGCCAGTCCCCAGCAACGGAGCTCGGTCCCACCCGAAGGCTATACCAGTTGGGACGACGTTCCTGACGCGAACAATCGACGTATTTTGACTGGCGCCAAATTTAGCGCCAGTGGCTTGGTCGGCGTTTGGGCGGAAGCCAATACGCGCGAAGATCTGTTTGACGCGATGCGCCGCCGAGAAACATTCGGCACCACGGGCCCGCGTATGAAAGTGCGTCTGTTCGCGGGCGATTATGCAGACGACATTGTCGACGCGCCGGATTTGCTCGAACAGGCTTATGCGCAAGGCGTGCCGATGGGAGGTGAGCTTGATGGGGCTACGGAGGCCAGTCCGAGTTTTGTCGCCTGGGCCATCCAGGATCCGTCTTCTGCGCCCCTACAGCGTTTGCAAATCGTTAAAGTCACAGCTGTCGACGGTATCGCACAAGAGGCGGTCTATGATGTCGCTTGTTCTGGCGGTGATGCGCCAGACCCAGAGACGCATCGGTGTTCAGACAATGGCGCAAGCGTCGATGTCAGCACTTGCGAAACGACGCCAGGTCTGGGCGTTGGCGAATTGAAGGCGCTTTGGACGGATCCGGACTATAGTTCCGACCAGGTTTCGGCTTACTATGTGCGCGTGCTGGAAAACCCGACTTGTCGTTGGAGCACCTGGGACGCAGTGCGTGCAGGCACGCCCCCCAATCCTAATCTCCCGGCTACTTTGCAAGAGCGCGCCTGGTCATCGCCGATTTGGGTCAAATAAGGCCAGGGGACAATTGAACGGATCAGGCTGAGGCGGTGGTCCGCCGCTTGAGATTGGAATGCTCATCAATCGTTGCGAGAAGCGCGTCGGGAGAGGCATAAGGCGCGTACAGATCGCCGCTGGGGACATAGACCAGCGGCAAAGATAAGCGGGTCGTCTCTGCTTCCATCTCACGTTGCCAAAGGTCGGTGGTTTCGGACCCCGTCAGTACCACCGCATTTACCCCACCGAAAAAACCATCATGCAGCCTCTCATCCTCAGTCAGTGACTGGCGCAGATCATAATTGAACGTCGCATTGTCGATGTTTCGCATCAAACGGCTCGCCCACAAAAAATCGTGTTGATTCTCTTCCAGGTATCGCAAGTCGCCCGGACTTTTCTGAAGAAGCTGACGATAGAATGAAAGCGGTGCACGGCGCAATTGATGCTTGATGCCATAAGCTGCGAATTTCAGTCCAGCTGACGAAATCACGGTTTGGCGCAACATGCCTTGAAACCAGTTTGGGCGAAAGACACCCCAGATGTTCTGGTTGAACATCGCGTTAGAAAAGACCGAAAGTTCAATATTTGGATTTATCTTGGCAAGGCGGTAGCAAACCGGGTTTGCGCTGCCCATGCCAAGCAAGACAATGTCTTTCATAGGCATGTCCTTGAGTAGTGCGAATAACAACGCGGCTTCTGCTGCAACCGTGGCGCCGCTCTTGATTTGAGTGTCTTCGAGCAATACGTCCGGCAATGACCGGGAACTTCCAAAGCCAGGGCGTTCAATAAAAATGACCTGATAGCCCGCCGCCCACATCTGTTCGCAAAAACTGTGCGATGGTGGCATCGGAAAATCGACTGAATTGACGATCACGAGAGGGCGCAACGACGACAATTTCTCGCGATGCACCATTACACGCAGCGCAATTCCGCCTGAACCGACTCGTTTCAATTGAGAGCGTAGTTCGGCGTCTTCTTGGATCGGGCTTGAGCCATGCAGACGAGATCGATCTGACGTTTCCGTCTTTCTTCGCGCAAGCATTTTGGCCGTTACTCCATGTTACAAGGTTGGGTCACTCAACCTCATACGCCCTTAAACCTAGACCGGTTTAAACCGAGACCAATGCGCTGCAACTCAAGGTTTCGTTACCGGAGTGAGGTGCTCGCAATGAGGCTTTGGGATTAGCCGCTCTGAACCCGAACAGGGCCAGCCAGGACATGCCCGATGCGCCAAATCGGCTCGGCAACCGCGTCGAAGGCATCCCGAACCTCAGGCCATTCTGAATCAGGAATTGTGGCCAGCATCCCGCCGCATGTCTGCGGATCAAACAGCAGCTCGGCCGTCTTTGTCTCAGCATCAAGAAACTCTACACAGCGCCGGGTGTTTTCGTCCGAGAGCGTTGAGCGAACGCCTGTTGCGATCAATGCTGAGGCGCCCGGAAGCAAGGGAATGCTCGGTAAATCCAGCTTGGCTGCAACTCCGGATGCGTGCAGCATATTTAGCAAATGGCCAACCAATCCGAACCCGGTCACGTCCGTCATAGCTGTCGCTTTCTGCGCCAGCAGCGCCGCGGCAGTGCCTTGTAGCTGACACATCGATTCAAGCGCGGCCTGAACATGATCGCCATCTGCGAGTTGCCGCATTTCGGCTGCAAGAAGCACGCCCGTCCCGATGGGTTTGGTCAAAACTAAAACATCGCCGGGGCATGCGCCTGATTGCGTTATGGGCGATCGGTCACGGAATCCAGAGATCGAAAAGCCGATCGTTAGTTCGGCGCCGCTGCTGGTATGGCCGCCGGCAATCGCTACTCCGCAGTGTTTGAACACATGGTTCGCGCCCGCCGTGATTTCAGCAATCATGGCGCTTTGTTTGGGTCCCGCAAGCGGTGGCAGGATGATATGAGCCAGGACCGTTTTTGGCTCTGCACCCATTGCCCAAATATCACCGAGTGCGTGGATGGCTGCAACTTTCGCTAATGAGTACGGGTCTGAGTTAAACGCGCGCAGATGATCCGTGCTGAAGACTTCGAACCCGGTTTCTGTCTCGATGATTGCCGCATCTTCCGGCAGCGACTCGATCCCGGCGGCGCGCAAACCAACGGTTAATGACGCCTGACCGACTTTAGCGCCGCAAGCTCCGCAGGCATTGTCGTGATTTTGCAGAACGTCCTGGACACCCAACGCCATGATTTCCGGACGACTTGGCGAGGGCATTGGTCGCGCCTCATTGAATTGCGCCATAAAGGCCTGATCAATGCGGTCTTTCCATCGCCAGACCCAGTCGCCAGCGAGGCCGATTCCCCATTTGTCGGTGACCGCCGATTTTCGTCCCAGCGAGATCAGTTTCAAATAGGATCGCTGCGGCGTGTACTTCGCCAATCGCTGACCCGAGAGCGCTGCCCGCAAATTGCGGAACAGGACTGGCGCTTGGCGCACGGCGAAGACGCCCGCTTTGGGGCGGGGCGCATGAGTTAGATGGGCACAATCACCGGTGGCGAAAACATCAGGCGTATTGAGAGACCGTAAGTGCTCGTTCACTTGGATATAGCCTGACTCGAGCGCAAGATCGGTCTCCGCGATCCAGGGATGAGGTGCGGCGCCCGCTGCACTGACAATGAAGTGTGTATCAGGCGGGATGTTGGAGGCTCCAGATTCGGTTTGGAGATCGATTCCGGCGCTCGCCATTTCTGCCAGCAATTTGCGCCGCGCAGATGCGTTGAGCTCGCGCAGCGCGACGGCGTCTGACTCCAAGACCGAAATCGAGACAGCAGGTGCTTCGGACTCGCGCAGCCGGAAAGCCATGGCGAGCGCCAATTCCACGCCTGCGACTCCGCCTCCCAACACGGTGATTTTTGTTAAGGTGTCACGGTCGCGCACTCCGGCAAGCAAACGCGACCACGCATCGGCAAAACGCCCAAGCGGTTTGGCGGGGACGATTTCGGGATGATGGGCCGAGAGGTCTGGGATCTGAGACGTGATGCCAATATCAATCGAGAGTGTATCATAAACGATATCAGGCCGGTCCGCGAGTTGAACACGCTTGGTCGCGGTGTTGAGTCCGATTGCGCGATCTACGATCAATCGCGCCCCGGCTCGCCGCGCCAGTTTGACCAGATCGATGTCGAGTTCTTCGCGATCATAATGGCCGGCGACGAAGCCGGGTAGCATTCCTGTGTAAGGTGCTTTTACGCTTGGATTGATCAAGGTGACCTGTACGCCCGGCAGTGGGTTCATCGCCCATTTTTGCAAAACAAGAGCATGCGTATGGCCGCCGCCCAGGAGCACTAGGTCACGCGTAATGGGAACAGAAGCAGAAGCGTATCGAATGGCTTCTTCCTTTATTTGGGTTTGCGACAATCGAAGCGTCTTAATATGCAATCAGCCCGATCTTTCGACCGGGCTGATCAAATCGTCAATCGCCTTGTCTCTAAGCGGTGAGCGCGGTCACCACTTGATCATAGACCGCGGTAGCTTTGGCGCGCATCTCGTCATCGGTGGCATCCTGAATGGGATGATCGACTAAGACGAAACGTGCATCGCTCATACCCAATGAATCTCGTTGAGTGACGGCAGCATTGTGAAACTCGCTCGAAGCAATGGTAACGGCTGGGAGGCCCTGGATTTCAAACCAGACTGTGTCGTGCATACTGCACGTCGTACAAGACCCTCAGTCCGCCAACCCTTCGACAACGAAATCACATTCCGCTTTCATCTGTGCCCGCAAGTCATCTGGACAGGGTTTGGTGAATGTCGGCTTGGCATAGCGCCGGATTTCGATGTCCGGCATGCGGTCCTCGAGCAAGCGCTCCAGCTCATCAAGCAGGATATCGCCACGCGGTTTTCGTATGTCCATCAAGCCAACCACACCAGACACCCGGCCTGAGCGCGGCGTGATTTGCCGGCTAACAGGAACAGTTTCGTTGGTGGGATCTAGAATGACTGTCATTCATCCTCCTTCTTCTAGAAGTCTTCAATTTTGCGGGACACCGATTGCGATCCCATGGGGCCAGTGACCCAGCCATGGAAGGCACTCGAAAATTTTCCCGCATCTGAACCTGCGACCACAATATGGATATGATCGGACTTGGCAAATTTCGGAACTGGGCTGTTGAGCTGTTCATCGCTCAGCTTGGCCGCGGCGGCGCGGGTCATGCCAGCGCCAGAGACCTCATTTGCGACCATCTCGCGCAAAGGACGCATCGTGATCTCCTGGATGCGCGCGCGCAATCGATCTTTGTCATACAATCCATCGCGCATAAGTGTATCAACATGTTCCGGGCAAACGACCAATAGAGCATCGACGGGCATCATATGGTATTTTGGCAGAAACATGCTCTCCAGGCCGAGCCCGAGTGTGCCGGCAATCTCATCAGGCGCACGGGACTCCTGATCGACAATTTGAACAGGGCCGGATGTCATGGCGAACAGAGTCACGACCGAGTCATCTGCATTGAAACCGCGCTCAACATGCAGGGGCGTCCAAGGCGATCGGTCTTCATGCTCAGCGAAACACATTGTGAATTTCATCGGACTGCCAAGGGTCGAGCGATCGGTGCCTCCCGGTTTTGAGCCACCAATGTTGCGCACAGAGAGGCGGACCGCACGTCCGATCGTGGCATTGGCACGATTGCCTGTCCCGAGCGCCATCAGACCGCTATTCATCCCCAGCCGTTCTCGGACGGGACCATTAATCACCATTACCGGTGATGCACCCATAGTTGTGGCCATCACACCGTGAATGTTGAATTCGTCGGTGCACATCGCTTCGATGGCTGCAATCACCACGGGTAAGTAGTCTGGTTTGCATCCTGCCATGACAGCATTGATCGCGATCTTTTCGATCGTCGCTTCGCCCATATTGGGCGGCATCTGTGCGACCACGTCCTGAGGGCTGCGTGACGTACCGGACAGCATGCGCATGACTCGTTCAGGTGTCGGCGGCACCAGCGGCAAGCCATCGGAGAATCCCTGGTCAAACATGAACTCAGCGACATCGTCGGCTTGCGCAATTTCGATTTTTCGAGCGCGAATGGGACTGCCCTCAGCCTCGGCGCGCAAGCGATCGTGGATTTCAGGATCGAGGTGTTTGGAACCACACCCGGGACGCCAATCGGGCAAACCTTCCCAATCTATCTGGGCTTGCGCGGTCCCGAGCAGGCGAGCCATGACTGCATCAAGATCGCGCCATTCAGGTTTTACAAAGCCTTCGAACGCGGTTTCGGCGGTTGCACCATCGGGGCACCAATAAACCGCTGGGACGATATTAAAGTCATAAGCAAACGATGTTTTCAGCTCTGAATCATCGAGAATGGGCAATGTCAGACCGTGACGATCTTTGAGGGTGAGGCTGCCTTCTTTGGATTGACTGATCATCCAGACTTGCGCGTCTTCGCCGTGCGCACGATACAGAGCCTCGAGCACCGGCGCTGCCGTGTTGCAGGTCTCGCAATCTTCTTTTGCGAAGCATAAGAGTGTCGGCTGAGAGCCAGGAAAGGCGCGGCTTTCGCCATCCAGATCGTTTAGGTCGAATCTCGGTTTGACTGCCATCGAAGCATCTTTCCTGCCTGTCAGTAACTTTGCTGAATTCACCGCTCTTGTCCACGTGTCGCGCGGCGTCATGGTTGATGGCGGAGGCGGATGGGAATCGAACCCACCACACGCCGATTACGACGCGTCGCTGGTTTTGAAGACCAGGGAAGCCACCAGACTACAGTCGCCTCCGCGTGGGAACAGGTTTAGCCCGCGCCCGGCTGGCTGCAAGAGGTGACGCCGCGATCGCGTCAGGGGGCAGCGCGCCAGGCTGCGAGGGCGGCGTTGAAGCGTGAGGCAATGTCCGGATTAGCTTCCAGGCGACTATCGCCCCAAAAACCGTTCGCATAAGGCGGTCCCCACATTGGTTGGCTGTCCCAGTCGACATTAATATAGGCCAGCCCGCGAGCGATATCCGCATTTGCGTTCAACCAGTCGAAGAGGGGGGCATACCATTCATCCCAGATTTCTTCACTGGTCCGCAGCGTCTGATTTTCGCCGCTGGGTCCATCTTGAAGCGGATTTATGTTGGCGCGGAAGCCTGCTACAATGTCGTAGCCTTGTGGCGCTGATTCGGCGATCAGTACGGGCTTCCCTTTTGTTCGCGCGAAGTCTGCAACCTCATTGACCAGGTCGATAGGACGTTTGGGTTGAAAGCTGTCCGGAACCGTTGGCGCTGCGTCCGGCAAAGAGAACCAGGAGAACGCCATCCAGTCGACATAATCATCCCCAGGGTACCAGGCCGTGATGTCTTCGTGTTTTCGCTCAATCAGATCGTCGAGGATCGAGGCCGAGGCTTGCCAAACATAGACGCCGTTGGTGACCCCATTTGCGCGCAATACGTCGACGATCTTGCGATGCGCGGAGATGAAATTTACGGTATTGTCCTGACCGGCATTCCATGTGCCATCGAACTCATATCCAATCCGAAGAAAGACTCGGCCGGGCACGGACTTCATGAACTCTGCCAGACGCTGAATTTCGGCATCAAAGTCGCCGTCGGCGATTTTTTCCAATCCACCCGGCATGCCGTTCTCCGCAATATAGAGACCGATCGCGAGATCGGGGGCGTCAAACTCGTTTACCGACTGATACGCGCCGACGGGGCCTGCGCCCCATGAGGCCTCGGGTGAGACCAATTCACCATCTAGATCATAGCCTAAACCACCGAAATCTGGTGCGGTGCGAAGTTGATAGAGTGACAGATAAGCGGTCGTCCCATCAGGGCGCGCGCAACAGTCTGATGCGAAATACCCCCGGATCGCGCTCAAATCCTGTCCTATGAAATAGACTTTGGCCTCACTGTTTGGTGCAGCGGCGGCCGGTTTCGGAGCTGGTGTGGTGGCGCAGCCGGATAAGATGACGGCTGCCAAAAGTGTTGAAATCCAGTTCATCTGCGCGCCCTTCATATTCTTATATTTTGACAAAGAGTTTAGCCCAACGAGCACTTGGCGCAACGGGGCGGGTTGTAGCCTACGGCGTCGAGGGGCTGATTGTTCGAAGATCGTTAGAACGCCTGGTCACACCACGTTTGTCGAAATATTCGAGCAACGGCACGATGGTCTTGCGATTGGTATCGAGCAATTCGCGCGCGGCGCCGGTGGTAAAGGATTCGCCGTTGGGAAACGCGGCAGTGAGTATTAGTTCGGCATTTCTAATCGCGTCCATTGAGAGCAAGAGTGCTTGGTTCAAACTGTGATTGAACAACCGGACTGCGCGGACCTTTGCGATCAGCAATGCTTCAAGGTCGGATGTCTCCACGTTCGGAGCATCAAATAAGACGACGGGGCGCAGCCCCATTTCAGACAATCGACGGTCAGCACGCTCATAAGCTGCGCGTTGATCTGTCGACATGGCGTCGAACGGATCTAGGTTGGTCAGGAAGACCTCATCTCCGTTTGCTTTCAAACGACCCGCGTTTTCCAACCGAGCGATTACAAAATGGATCATCGCTGGAGGCGCGGGCCTTAACGCTGTGACGAGCGCAGCCATATCGACGAATGGTCGGCATGGTCTTGCGGAATGCAGGTGCGTCAGGGCTTGCAGGCAAGTGGACGCCAGAAGATCCAGCTCTTTTTTTCGATACGATCGTTCAGTCGTAACGGTTTCGAATTCAGGACCAAGTCGAACCTCAGCCTCTGGCGTCGACCGCGCAAGCATACGCAGATCAACCAAGCCAGCGTCGCGATCTGCGAGCGCATGCGCTGCGGCATACATGCTGTCCATCGCGAACGCATGCAACACAGAGACATGCGCCGGTTTGTTGCGCGTGACGAGACTGGCGTCAGGGTCAATCACAATACCGCCTGTCAGAGTTTCTGCGGTAGCCGGACGGCGCACGATGAACCGCTGACCGGGATAGGCCATTTGTGGACTCTGAAACTCGATCTGTCCGTATTGGTAATTATTACCCATGGCGGGATACAGGCGCACGCGCGCGGCATTGTGCGCGGTGCCATGGAGGATCGTGACTTGCTCCATGTGCTTCAATCCAGCGCAGGGAGTGAGCGCAACATCAAATCGACGACCAGCTGCGAAGTTGCCTGGCGAGCATAAGGTGTGTCCCTTGCGAATAGGGGCGGCATCGATGCCGCGGAGATTAAGCGCGACCCGAGCGCCCGCGTCGGCCAGCGCCTGTTCCAAACCGGCAACTTGTATGGTCCGTACGGTTGCGGATTGACCGATCGGGTCGATCGCGACGACATCATCGACTTTGACCGCCGTACCAAGCAAGGTGCCGGTTACGATAGTGCCCGCGCCTGGCACTGAAAACACGCGATCTATGGGAAGAAAAAACCCTTTGATTTCGGTAGTTTGCCGAGACTGTGTGCAGAGGCGCTCCAATGCAGTGCGCAAAGCACCCAGACCTGTCTGTGTCCGGCTCGAACACACAATGATCTCTATGGAATCGAAACCACGCGCGCGTAACAGTGCCTCGCTTTTCGTCTTGGCTTCAGCGATCTCTGAGACAGACGCGAGATCTGATTTTGTGATCGCGACAATCGCGCTGCGAATACCAAACAGTTCGGCGAGCCTGGCATGTCCAAGCGTTTGTGGCTGGACGTTTTCTACAGCGCCCACCACAAAAAGAACGGCATCGGCGCCGCTGAGGCCAGAAGACGTCATCCGGACAAAGTCCGCATGCCCGGGTGTGTCGACGAGGTGGATCTGTCCGTTAGGAGCATCCATGTGAGCAAAGCCCAGCGTAATGGACAGACCGCGCTTTTTTTCTTCTTTCAGCCTATCGGTATCAATGCCAGTGAGGGCCTTAACCAGACTGGTCTTGCCATGGTCGACATGACCGATCACCGCGAGGGTTCTATGAGTCATTCGGACAGTGCGCTCACAATTGTATCGGCAAGCGCTTCAACTTCTTGATCTGCCACCGCTCTCATATCCAGGATGAACGCATCTTTTGAAATGCGTCCCAGAACAGGGTGGGGTGCCAGTCGCAGCTTTCGCGCGATTGTGTCGGGCGAATCTTCGCCCATTGTCAGCGTGACGCCGTAGCTAGGCAAATCTTGCTGCGGCAGCGCACCCCCGCCAGCGCGCGCGTCAGTAGAGATAATGATCGCTTGAAGTTCGGACATGATTGAGAGGTGTTTTAGCAGGTTCTGCGCACGCGCATGTACATTCTCTATCGGGTCCGCCAACGCTCGCAAAACTGGGACGCGTTCAATCGGATCATTCGGCGCGCGATAAAGGTCTAGCGTAGCATTCAGTGCGGCGAGGGAGAGTTTATCGATCCGCACAGCGCGGGCCATAGGATGCGATTTGATCTGGTCGATACAAGCGCGTGTTCCCGCGACTATGCCAGCTTGGGGTCCGCCGAGCAATTTGTCGCCAGAAAAGGTCACGACGTCGACACCTGCCGCTAATACATCACGCACCACTGGTTCGTTGGGTAAACCATATGGCGATAGATCGACTAGAACGCCACTACCAAGATCCTCGATCAAAAGCGATCCACGGGCTCGTGCCAGACTGGACAAGTCCTGGCGGGATGGGGCGGATGTAAAACCAACGACTTTGTAATTACTGGTATGGCTTTTTAGCAAAAGAGCTGTGTTGTCATCTATCGCGTCCGCGTAGTCTCTTAAATGGGTTTTATTGGTCGTCCCCACTTCGCGCAGAAGGGCGCCGCTTTGCGCGATCACGTCCGGCATGCGAAAGGACCCGCCAATCTCGACCATTTCTCCGCGCGAAGCGACGATGGGTTTACCAGCCGCGAGCGCGGTCAGACTGGTCAGTATCGCCGCGGCACAATTGTTGACCACGATGGCCGCTTCTGCGCCAGTTAGCTGACAGATCAGCGCCTCGGCATGGCTGTGCCGCGAACCCCGCGTTCCGGTTTCGAGATCAAACTCAAGCGTCGAATAACTGGCTGCAATGTCCTGCATCGCTTGGATTGCTTCGGGGGCTAGGCGCGCGCGACCGAGATTGGTGTGAATGATGATACCCGTGGCATTGATGACGGGGCGCAAGCTTGGCGTTCGCGCTGCGTTGAGCTCGGGCAGAATATCAGAAAGCACGGCTTGAAGAGTGACCAGCTGATCAGGTGCGACTCTGCCGTCGACAATCTCTTCGCGAGCCTGTTGTATTTTTGCGCGAACGGCCGCGGCGACCTCATCATAGCCAAAGACGTGGATCAGCTCGACCGCGACGTCGGTCTCGAGCACCGTCTGGACTTTTGGGAGGCGTCTCAACTGATCCTGCATGTCACATTGTTTCCGAAGACCGGAAGCCACGCAAGCCTATCGTCGAGGCGCTATAGCGATTGGCAGGTTTCTGCGACCTTGATTTCGGTTTCACGTTTACAGGCACGGCTGTCAGGTTCGGACTCGCAAACCGAAGCCTCGGACTCGATTTCGAGGAAGGATGCCGCGGTTGCCATGGCCGTCCAGTAGGCATCCTTTGCGTCGCGAACGTCTTCTTCCATGGACGGATTGCCGAGAAGATTCGCCTGTCCTTGGGCGACTTGAAACTCACAGGCTTCTTGCAGGGCCATGCGCTTAAAAGGCGTCTGATTCTGTTCGGATAAGGCCAATTGCTCGGCTTCCGCAGTATAGGCGGTCCAATTGGTTGAAACCTGTTGTCCAAAGCCTTCGGATGCCGCTTTGCTACCAACCCAGTCATCAGCATCGGTCGCGTCAGAGAAGGCCTGTACGGCCTTGCCGCTATCATTCAATCGGCGCACGGCCAAAGCCATACCGCAAAAATTGCCCTGACGCGTGTCGATGCCTGAGGCGCCAATGTCGAGACAGGCTGTACTCGCGGCGTCGGCATAGCTCAGGGTCTTGCTGGCGGCATCCGCGAAGGCTGCGGTCGATTGCCCGGGGATTGCGGTAAGCGCATCAGCGGCGGTCATTGCTGTGAAGGTCCAGGCGAGATTCAGCGCAGGCTTATCGGTCGTTTCCGCCACCCTAGTCTCTGCGGAGGCGAGCAGGCCTTTCAGCTTTTCGATCCGTGATGCTGCATTGTCCTCGCTCGCGGATTGCGCTTTTACCGCATTGATCTGTTGGACAGTGGATTCCGGCGAAGGACCGCTGGTCGTAGGTGTGGTTTCGCAAGCGGTGAGCAAAACGAGCCCGACGCCCGCAATGGCGATTTTTCCAATATGTTTCATCCTTCAGCTCCTTGCGGTGGGACGGGTTGGTAATAGACTTCAGGATCGCCGGTCGGCGTCCGAACATGATCAAAATCAAAAGGGTCGGTCGGCGTGCTGGACGCCATGGCGCGACCTTTGCGCATGGTTTCAACGGCGCTGAGAATCATATCTGAAGACACGCTAGCCTGTCCGGTAGAGACGACATCGCTCAGGAACCATCGGAAGGCGAATAGCCAATCCTGGGAGGATAATTGTTCTACGCCTTGCACCGTCGCCAGCGCATTGAGTTGCTCTATGAATTGGTTCAGCGCATTTCGCCCGCTCTCTGTTGCGAGTTGCCGAGCATGCGATGTCGCAAGGTCCAGAGTTGCCATGAGCGCCTCGGCGAGCGTCCGCCCAAACAGAATTTGACCTGGCTGTCGGTTGAGTGGAGCGCTGCCATCGGCTTGCGCCGTGAGGCTGGCTTGCGCACTCGACAAGACTTGCTGGACCAAGGTCACTGCCAATGCATCCTCTGGGTCGGTAGCGTCTAGGCTGAAAAGAGTTTCCGGGTTGGCCATCGCCAATGAAACGGCATGTGCGGAAACTCGTTGCCAATCTGCGCGGCTGATCAGGCTGGCATGCTCATTTGCGATGAAGGCCGCGACACCGCGCGCAATATTAACGACTTCGGGATTCACATCGTCGCCCAATATCATGCCGGGAGTGTGCGATACCTGCTCCGCGACCAGGCCGACCAGGTCGAGCAAGAAGTCTTGTTCGGTCGGTCGTGATAAGATCGAAGGATCCAGCCCTTTTGCTTCGAAATGCGAAATCATTCCATCAGCGATATGGCTGAGTATATTGATCTGAACCAAGGCCCAAGGGGAGTCGGTTGCGTCAAGGCGTTCGGCAAGTTCCGCACTTAGCGCTGCCCTGGCTTCAGCGACAAGATAGACGCGTGCGTGGCGGCGCGTCATTTCCATTCCCATTTGGAAAATATGCTGAGCCAGTTGTGGGCGCGACTCCACCGCGGATAAAGATTGCATCAAACCAGTAAGAAACTCGCGGCCAAGCTGGATATGTTGGCCGCTGCCGCGAACGAACGCTTCGGGTGAAGCCGACACAGCCTGTAAAACATCTGGATAGGTGCGGACGAAGAAGCCCGGGGTAAATATGCTGGCAAGGCGGCCGCTTTCGCCGGTTTCAGCGACTAAGCCTTCGAACAGAGCATCTGTTACGATACCGGCAGCGCTGCCGCGCTCGGGATAGTCGCCATCGAAGACGTCGCGTCGATGCTCATAAAGGGTCTGGATGACGCCCGTGGCGACTGGACCTCTCAGCACTTCACGAATTTTCATCAATCGCTGCGTCGCATTGAGGTCGAGGGCTGCGTTGGCTGAATTGAGTTCCCGGAATGGGCTGATTGCCGAGCGTACGAGGGCTTGGACAGAGGCCTTGTCAGAAAAAAGTTCCGGTCGCGTTTCGGCGATTTCCAGGCTGGTGGTGAGTAATGCTTCGGCAATTCGCGCCCCAGCTCCTTTCGTAAATGCGGTTTCGATGATCGTGCTTTTATTTCGTTCAATATGCGCTGCGATGCTGTCAGAGATTGCGCCAACAATGGTTTGGGCTTGCCCGCGCAGCCCCAGGCGGTGCGTGTGAGAGCTGATAAATTCCAAGGCGAGGCCGCTCATCCTCAGGATGAGACGGGCGCGGTCGCGTCGCCCAGCATCATTATCGACCCAACGCTGAAGTGTATCGACGGACTGGAATTGCTTCAGCTCTTCTTCCGCAACAGTGGCGCTAAAGGCTGAATTCAAAGCCAGGCAAAGCTGTGTTTGGCGTTCGTCAGGCGCGTCCGGATTGATGAAGCGTCCGAAGTCCCCTTGATCGAGGATGCAATCGGCAAAGTCCGCGAGAATATGATTATGTTGTCCGGAATCGCCCCAGTTTGCGCTCTTCGAGAGGTGTTGCCGCGCCAGATCGAGTGGATTGCCATCCGGCAGAGGCGAGAATACCACTTCAAAATCAAACCGACTCGCGCGGGCCTCGGCGATGTTTCGCGCGGTTTCGAGAATATTGAACGCGGCTTTCACCGCGAACATGACACCAGTTACGCCAGTCATTGGTCGTCCTTCACCCCTCGCTTATCACCCGCTCGTTTCGTATCTATGTTGTCTCGGGCGGGCGTTCTCCTCGTTTGATCCCCGGGAGAGCATCTTCTAATCGACCGATGCCATCTGCATTGGCTTCTGCGGCCGAGACCATAACTTTGTTGCGCCCGATCACGGTCAGGAATCCGCGTTCGAGATCTTCGGGATCGCTTGATCCGGCAGGGCGTACATCTGAAACTTTGACCATCACAGGCGGCGCGCCGGGTGTTTTTGGCGGTGCGGCCAAAGTTGCGCGGGCCGCTGGGATGGCCATGGCCGAGAGTCGATTAAAAATCTTGAACCAAAACGGTGCACCGAGCCCCAGCAAACCGCCGGCAACGATGACGCCAAGCGCCCACATCAAGAAGGATTGAAGGTTGTTGCCAATAGCGGCGACCCGATGGCCACGATAGCTGATCCAATACCCCGCCGTGTCCATGAAGCCGCTTGGCGATGCGCCCTGGATCGTCAGGAAGTCTTCGAAACTTAAGGCCCAGGTTTGATTGACAGTCTGCTGCCGCGACTTACCACACCGTCGGTCGAAATACTCCGTTGCTACAATCGCTTCGGCCTGACTGCTCGTCACTGGGATGATCTGATCGGTCGGCGTGTGCGAATACCCTTCGCAATGCGGGAACATTTTGCGGCCGATCGGAATGCCTAATGCGCGTAAATCGCCCGCAGCTTGTTGGATCGCTGGGGTCATCAGCGAACTCGACTCAAGCTCGGCATCATCGGCGCCAGCGACCTTCTGCACCAGATTGAGCTTTTCCTGATCCATCGCCAAGGTTAGCCGGGATGAGAGCGCGGCATTGGTCGATAGCTCTTTGTAGACCGTAATGGCATCGAAATTGATGAATATGGCAACGACCATTCCAACGATGACCGACAAGAGTTTCGCGCGAGATTGGAAATATTCGGATTGGGTTTCGCCCAGCCGCTCATATTGGTAGGCTGCCGTCGTCAAAGCTTCGCGCAATTGCCCCGGTTCATGCCGCGCCAATGTCGCGCCTTCCTTCGTCTCGGCCAGGCTCTCGATGAATTGCAGAGTCGAGAGTTTTTGACGCCGGGATGCAAAAATATGCCCGATCAAGGGCCAACTGCGAATGTACCAGAATTTCAGGCTCTCTGACGGCGTGCGCCGTGTAATCGAATCAGCGAAGTCTTTCGCCGCGTTGGACGGCTTCTTATTCGCCGACAGGTCGGCGCGATCCGCGGTGGGTGTGTCACCGGGCTGCAAGGTTGCCAAGGTTTGATCGTAAAAGGCGCGCAGCATCTCATTCATACCCGCGCTGCGCAGGGCCAGGACCTTCTGAAGTCCCTCCACCAGCACCGTCACGACAGTCGAATAGACCGCAACGATGGCGGCAAATGCCGCGAGAGCCAACAGAAATGACATTGACAAAGTCCCGTATTGAGCGTGACCTACTCAAGCAGTTTTTCGGCAAAATGCAACCAGCAAGCAGGCACGAGGGACGAATGGAGTACTTGAAAGTCACGGCCAGAAGCGGCCTCAAGATAAGAGAGCTACCGACTGGCGGCAGCCGCGTTCTTGAAGCAATGCCAGCAGGAATGCGGGTCCGACGCCTGGATAAGAAACTGTGGAACGGGGACTGGTACAAAGTCTTTGCAGAATTCTCAGATACCTATCATGTTGAGGGGTACTCACATCGAAAATTCCTCATCCCGATTGATGCGCCGACGCGTACCCTACATCATGCGCAACCGGTGGCGCCTCCACCTCCGCCGCCGCCACCCCCGCCAAAGAACGTTTTCCGCGTGAATGCGAGCAGTTTGCGAATGCGCGAAGAACCGACCACCGACAGTGCGATCATCATGGACATGCCGCACGGCACAATGGTCACGAAAATCGAGGATGCCAGTGCGCTTGGTTGGTGGAAAATCACAACAACAGCGGGCAATTTGGTCGAGGAAGGCTATGCTGCATCTCGATACTTGGTCTCAATCGACCCGGAGCCCGCGAAAGAAACAAGCCTGACGGATCTCACCAACGTGGTCGAGGTGATCAAACGCGTACAATGCTTCGTGGGCGATTACGCCTCCAGCTTGGATGAAGAACTTTTGCGCGTGCTCAACCAAGTCGTGGCGCATTACAAGATCGGCGAAAATCCACGTCGGTTTTCGCATTTTATGGCTCAATTGGCACATGAATCCGCGCATTTCACCGCGATGGAGGAAAATCTGAATTACAGCACACAGGGGCTGATGAAGATCTTCCGCAGCAAATTCCGCGATGAGGCAGAAGCGGCGTCCTATGCGCGGCAGCCTGAGAAGATCGCCAATCGTGTCTACGCCAATCGCATTGGCAATGGCGACGAAGAGTCGGGCGACG
The DNA here is from genome assembly GCA_039818185.1 of Pseudomonadota bacterium. GTDB lineage: Bacteria > Pseudomonadota > Alphaproteobacteria > Caulobacterales > Hyphomonadaceae > Henriciella. The sequence goes on along the minus strand of JBCBUI010000004.1, from coordinate 44,051 downwards.
GCTGGCGCTATCGTGGCCGCGGTTTTATCCAATTAACAGGGCGCGCGAATTATCGTGCCATCGGCAATCGGTTAGAGCTCGATCTTGAAAATGACCCGGACGTGGTCGCTTCTAACCCGGTGATCGCCTTACAAGTCGCTGCGAATTATTGGGACAGTCGCAATTTGAACGAAGTGGCAGACCGGGACGATATTTTCGAGGTCACACGGCTGATCAATGGCGGCCATAATGGCATTGATGATCGCAAACATTTGTTGGGCGTGGCCAAATCCATCTGGGGAGGCTGATCGGTCATGCGCAAAGTCAAATTCAAGGAACACACAACGCTGGCCAAGCTCGGCTCGTTCCTCCGCCTCGACCGATTCAAGATCGTCCATCCGATGTTCAATCCGGGCGAGATGAGTGAGGAAATGACGCTTGTGAACGTCCACCGGGGAGATGCGGTCGCGGGCATTTTGCACGTGGTCGGGCGGGACCGGCAGACGCTGTTGCTGGTGGAACAATTTCGCATGCCGACTTTGATCGATGCCGATAGCGGGTTGCCAGATCTCAAGAAAGTCGACCGGGAAAAAGAACATGCCGGGCGCATGTTGGAGTTGATGGCCGGCATGCAGCAGCCCGGCGAACCGTGGCTTGAGGCGTTTCGGCGCGAGTGCGAAGAAGAGATTGGATTCGTCCCAGACCATGCAGACTTTATTGGCTCTTTTTATCCGTCGCCGGGCGCCTGTTCGGAACAGATCCATCTTTACTATGCCCGGTTTGATTGGCCGGAAAACAAGGACTGGCCTGAGACAGAAGCCGATGACCAACGTGGGCGCGGCGTTGATAATGAAGACATTCGCCGTCATGCGGTCAGTCCGCAGGAATTCTTGGATATGGTCGCGGATGGACGCATTCTGGACGGCAAGTGTTACGCCGCCGCCGAATGGATGCGTCGGCCGGAGAATTTTGGACCAAAGTTTGGCCTAGAAGCGACCTGAGCCAGAGACGTCAGGTGGGGAAGGTAGATTGATGACAAACTCAGTTTTATCTGCAGGTCGCTGCGTGGTTGTCACGACTCGAGGAAGCCGCCTGAAAGCGCATATAGACGCGCTGGTGGCGCACCTGCAGGATACATATTCGATGATCGTCGACTATGCGTATCTAGAGGAGATCTTTCCACCGGACGAGGATGATCATCGCGCCGAGCCATTCGAACAACTCGTGCATCAATTGATCCATAATCAATTTGCCGTTGTCGATCTCTGTGTCACAGCGGATGCATTCTACGTCATGGGCATTCGCCATTCCTTGAGCAATGCACCGACCCTTATGCTGGCCCCAAACAAAGATGTCTCGACCGTGGCTAATGCGCGTTTCACGCAAACCAAACATGGTTATATCGACGCGTCGAACCCGGACTGGATGGATCAGATTCCAGCTGTTGTGAAATATCTGAACCGGCCATTGGAAGCGGAGTATCAGAGTGATCTTCGCGCAACTGGCGCGTATAAAGTGACCCCTTTGGAGCGCCCTTTTGAAGTCTCAAAACTGCATGATGTGGCCTGGCAGATGAATGCATCGGGGAATACCGTTGCGAAAGCAGCCGGACCCAGAATCGTAATTTGGGAATATCAAATCCAACATGCAAAAGCATTTGATGTTTGGGTGAACTCAGAAAATACGTTCATGGAAATGGCGCGCTTTTGGGACCGCTCTGTTTCGGCGCAAATCCGCAAGCTGGGCTCGGTCCGCCGCGGCGCGTTGAATGATGACAGTTATAAGGATGCGCTTGGCTTGTCGCTGGCTGAAAAAGTTGGGACACGCTCTCAAGTGCCAGTCGGAACGGTTTTCATGACTCGCACTGACGATGCCAGCACGCTGAGCAGCGTCAACAAAGTCAGCCATGTCGCGCATCTGGCGGCCGTCACGCCTAACAAAGTAGGCGATGGCTTCTCATCTGGCGGAGAAATCGACAAGTGTGTCGAATCTGTGTTTGAAGAGATGCGGAACGAACGCAAGCGACAACGTGGCCGCGGCTTGCACTCTGTCCTTTTTCCATTGATTGGCTCAGGCGATGGCGGCGCACACGCCGCTTTTGTTGCGCACCAAATGGTGATCAGTTTGCGGCACTTGATTGCGCGACATCTGTCCGATCCCAAAAAGCATAAAACTTTGGACCAAGTGAACGAGATTGGGTTGATCGCATACCAGCGCTCACACCTCGATTTCCTGCGGCGCGAGCTTGCCAATAATGACTTTGTTGAGGTTCCGCTCCGGAGTGGAGACGATGCTTAGAGGCGTCATTGAATTGCTCCGCCAAATCATGCCGGCGGATGGCGAGGTCAAACTGCTGAACCGGTTTCAGTATCGCGCCCTCAAACCGACTTGGCCGGTCGCGTTTTCATTGCTGTTTCTGAGCGTCGCCTTCTTGGTTCCAGATCAAGGACGCGCCATTATCAAATTCACTATCAACCGGGCTGGTTTCGATATCTCGACCGCGGTGCTGATCATATTCTTCGTCGCTCACGGCGTCGTCATGATGTACACGGCCTTTATGCTGAGCGCTGTCACCCGGCGCAGCCAAATGGATGCCGAAACCGACTTTTTCGCAACCGCGAAGCGCGACCCTGTAGACCCGAGTATCACTTTGCGAATGCGTTATGCTTATTGGTGCGGCGTGTTTTTGCCATTGCTATTCATGCTCATGGGCTTCTGGTTCCAGTATGGGCTATATGATGTTGGCTTCTGGACAATTGCCGCCCTAGGCGTTGGATTCGGCGTTCTCTGTTCCTTTATCGCTCGTTTGTGTCATGAAGGCGTGGCCCGTCGGCGCGCGGTGTTCAATCAATGGCGCACGCGGCCTGGTTGGCAGCAAAAGCTACAATACACTTTCTTCAGCCTACTTCATTTTTGCTTCACGCCGACTCATCGAAATGCGCAATCAGCCATTCTTGGTTTGATGTTCTCGCTAATCATACTGACTGTGGGCGCCAGCTATTTTGAGTGGGCGCAGTATCCGGGCGGGGCTTGGATGTTCTTCACTTGCTTTATTTTTTTGCATTTGATCTTTCGCTTTTTCAAAGACCGCGTCGTGCGTCTGCATCAAGGCCATACGGCGCGATACATAATCATCGACCCTTCGATAGAATTTGCGTTTCAATGTGTCCGCGTGATCGGAATTGTTCTGATACCGCTCTTCTTCTGGTACCCACCGCTCGTCGCGTTTTTAGGCCCGCTCGGCGTCGGCTTATTCGGGACGTTGTGGGCAACGCTCTTCTTTTCAGGATTGGTTGAAAGTTCAGCGCGTCATGCGCGCGAATATAATGCCAATATTCCAGCCGATACCCGACAGCGATCATGGATCCCGCGGCTCTGGGAAGAGTTTCAATCGATGCGCCGCGCTTACTCGCTAAAGTCCTGGTTCTTTCTCTTATTAGTCGGCTTGCTGTTTATTGAGCTCTTAGTCTCTTCTCTCGAAGTGTTGGTGTTCGAACCGCGCTTCACCGCGGATATGCTCATCTTTCTGGTGCTTTTCGGGGTGTTTGTTTTTCGCAGGCGCATTTGGTCGAGTCGATTGCAGTTTCGCCGGGCGGTCAATCAGATGCCGTCTGCGTCGGTCCTGGCACCAATCCTATTGCTCGGGCTCGGCGAGGCCCATCATATTCATCGGATTGGCGTTGCGTCTCCGCAGGCCAGTATTCCGGCGCTTGAAATCAATGCGCATGCTGAGCAATGGCTCGCGGCGCGCCGACAAGCCGTTGTCGCTTCTGAAAATCAAAGTCCGATCACCGCGATTGTTGTGTTAGCAGAAGGCGGCGGTATTCGAGCCGGCGCCCATGCTGGCTATTATCTTTCGCGCCTGGACACCGCGATGATCGAATTTTGTCGCTCAGCGGCGCAGCCAGAGCCCCTATGCACGCACGGCGCCAATACGCGATTGCTTGATCATGTCTACTCCATCAATGGCGTCTCAGGCGGTGCTGTCGGATCGGCCGTCTATCTCGCCGCCGTGAAAGAGGAGCTAGCGAACGGTCTCACCGCCGGGCAACGGCATCATATAATCGACCAGACATTGAAATCAGACTTTCTGTCGCCGCTTTTCGCGGGATTGTTCGGCAGCGACGTGCTGACGACCATCCTGCCGGCGCAGATCTCGGATCGTGTGTTTGGCTTGTTCGATCGCCAGGATACGGATGCCGTCGGCGAGGCCTATGAGCGTGGCATTTATGACCGCGCCGACTTTTTCGAAAACCGTTTAGCCGTCGTGTTTGATCGCGCCTTGAATGGAACTTACCCGTCTGAGGCAATGCGGGGACCGATCTCGATCGTGGATGCCAAATCAACCTGTGCTGCCTCGGTCTCTCAGCGCGGCCGACGGACGATGGATCAGACCTTGGAAAGTGTTGCGCACTGCGCCGTGCGGGCAGGGAGTTCCGATGAAGGCGATATGGCACGTGGCGAGGATCCCGGACCAATGGTGTTCTTCTCGACTTTCTATGAGACCGGTGGCTATCAAATGGCAACGTCGAATGTCGACGTGCTGCCTCTGAATACATCCGATGTCGCAACCAGCTGCGGCAGCGTTCCCATCGTCCAACAGATGATCGACCGTATCGAACCAGAGGCAGGGCAGGTCGAGGGCGTTTGCCCGGAGCGTAGTAAAACGTTGCCGCTGTCCACCGCGGCGCATTTGTCAGCGCGGTTTCCAGTCTCGAACCCGACAGGTGTGATTGAGACCAGATATCAGAATGGTCGCTGGAAGCGTCATTACTTTGTGGATGGCGGCTATATGGACAATTCCGGTGCGTTGACGGCGATCCAGTCTGTCGAAGCACTGCGACGTCAGGCTCGCAAAGCCAGAACTCCGGTCAACATTGTGGTCTTGCATCTGTACGCGCTGACCATCCCGTCCGAAGACACGGATCAGAATCCGCGTGGACAAAGAGCGACCAAGCAAAATGAGTTTGCCAGCATTCCTTCGGCCGTATTGAAAGCGCGCGGCGCAGCGAGTCGTGCGCCAATACGATTGCTATGCAATAGCCTCCTAAACTTCTCTGACGAAAAGCGTGGGCCGGACACATGTGACGTGATTTTTGACCGCCGGATCGTCACGCGCAATGAAGCGCCGATGTTTACGACGGCGGCGTATGAGGCCCTGGAGGCCGGCGCCGCGCCGCGCTGCCCGGTTGATCCCGACCGCAATCGCGCAATCATCCTGAATGAGCTCAAAACACCCACAGGAGGATCGGATGCGACTGCAGCGGGCGCCGACGGCAATTCAGATTCGGATGTCGGCGAGACTGAAGAATCCCCCCGCGAAGACGTCGCGCGCGATGGTACGCAAACTGGTTCGCGTTCCGAGCTTCCCAACCCAATTGTCGCAGCGTCCTGGGTCCCGGTCCCGCTGGAAGTCGCAGGAAGTGATCGGCAAACCAATGCGATCACCGCATTGTTGGGATGGTCTTTATTGGAAGAAACGACCATCGACATGAACGCGGTTATGGAGGGCACCGCTGCGGTGACATTAAGCGAGATCGCCGGTGCAGTCTCGCCTGAGGGTGACTCTGGTTCCGAAAATACGCATCGAGATCGCGATGTTTGCAACTAAAACTAGAGCGTATACGACACCCAGGATTTGAGGAGGAAAATTCTTCCGCACACGATCAAATTGTCATTAAACCGCAGCGAATCCGTCATCAAACAGTAGCCGAAATGTCATCGAACTGTATCGCAGGAAGTGCAATTGCCCGCCATCTTCATGGAGGGTTTTATGAGTCGTTTTATTACCGGAACAGCCGTGTTTGCTCTGATGGCATCCGCGACAGCCATTGGCGCACATGCACAGGTTCTCAGCGGGAAAGTTACCGACACAACAGGGACTGCGCCGCTGCAAGGCGCGATTGTTTCGGTTGTTGGAACGAATCGATCAACCAGTACCGATCGTTTTGGGGAATATCGCATCGCAAACCTGCCAGCCGGAGATTATACCGTAAACGTATCATATATCGGCGCTGATGAAGTATCGTCGACGATCTCTGTTCCAGCTTCTGGCACGACGCTCGACTTCACCTTGGGTGGAGATGTTCGTTACCTCGACAATATTCTCGTCGTGGGTTCAGCCGCAGCGCAAGCCGGTGCGATCAACCAGCAACGCGCCGCCGACAGCATTCTGTCTGTGGTCGACTCCGACGGGCTCGGCAACTTCCCGGACACGACGGTGGCGGACTCTCTACAGCGCGTCCCAGGCTTGTCTATCGTGACCGATCAGGGCGAGGGCCGTTATGTCTCTATCCGGGGCATCAATACAGATCTCGTCGCTGCATCGATAAATGGCGTTCGGACACCATCGCCAGAAGACCGTCGCGGTGTTCTGCTCGATGGCGTTCCGTCTGACTTGTTGGACGGGATCGAGATCCAAAAGTCTCTGACACCGGATGTCGATGCGGACAGTCTCGGCGGCATCATCAATCTTAAAACGATTTCTGCATTTGATCGCGATGGGCAATTCTTCCGCGCCAAGGTTGAAGGCCGTTGGAATGAAATCACTGAAGAGATTTCACCAAAAGCCACGTTGACCTACTCAAATGTCTTCAACGATGTCTTTGGCGTCGCTCTGTCATTGAACTATCAGGATCTCCGCATTGAAGCGCACAATAATGAGATTGGCGAATTCGGCATTACCGATGCTGGCATCGCTTTCCTAAACGATGATTATGAGCATCGTTGGTATGATCTGACTCGCGAGCGGATTGGCTTGGTTGCCAACTTTGATTGGCGCGTGAATGAGGACACCGATCTTTATCTGCGCACGCTGATCAATAATTACGTCGATGATGAAGTTCGCAACAAGTTTGAGTTCAAAGACCTGGACGATTCTGAAGACGGAGCAGCGGGCGGTGTGATCGCACCCGGCGCGACTACGGTTCCATTGAACGAGATCGATGCTGAAGTTCGCGTCCGCGAGGAGACGCGGAACATTCAGACCATCGCGCTTGGCGGTTCGACCGACATGGATGCGTGGACGTTTGACTATGAAGTGTCTTATGCCTTCGCAGATGAGCAGGATGACAACAATCATGATGTCACCTTCCGCTTTGAAGACATCCAGGACGTATTCCCGGGCGAGACAATAACCTTTGATCTGTCGACACCGGAGACACCGCGCATCTCTGGCAGCCAAACCTTCCTCGACGCGATTTATAATCCCGCAAACTATGATCTCGATGCGTTCGAGCGCGAAGCGTCGGTCAATGAGGACACAGAGATCAGCGCCAAATTTGACGTTTCACGCGAAAGCGTGATTGGCCAAACGCCCGTAACCTGGAAAGCCGGGGTGAAGCTGCGAGATCGCGAGAAAGTGCGTGATGAGAATTTCCTGTTCTTTGAGCCGGGGCTCAACCTCGCTGACTTCGCACGCGACTCCTTCATCACCAATTGGCGTTTGGCGAACCCGCAACCAACTTGGCCCGACCCGGGTTTGACCACGGCCTTGCGTTCACAGTTCAACGATCCGACGGATCCCGATTTCGATGAGGAAGGGTCATTCTTCGACTCCAACATTGCGGACTATACGCTCGATGAACAAATTCTGGCGGGTTACGCGATGGGGACGTTTGATTTCGGTAAGCTGACCGTCGTTGCGGGTGTGCGGATCGAGCAAACCGATATCGACCTTGAAGGTCGGTTGGTACAGGAAGACGATCTAACGGCGACTGTGACCAATTTCTCGAACGATTACACAAACGTGCTGCCGAGCGTGAATGCGAAATATGAGTTCAATGACAAAATCATCGGACGCGCGGCATATTATGCCGCTGTCGTTCGCCCGGCCTTCGGCGAAATGGCGCCATTCATTGAAATCAATGATGATCGCGATGAAGCGGCGGTCGGCAATCCAAACCTGGATCCTTATGAAGCCGACAATTTCGACCTCAGCTTAGAATTCTATCCAACAGAGCTGTCGGTTCTCTCAGTCGGGGTGTTCTACAAGGATATCAAGAACGCTATCTTCCCAACAGAGTTCGATATTGCAGACCTGCCAGCCAATATTGATATCAGCAATATCGATCCGCTTTTGCTGAATGGTATTGATGGTGGTGACCTGTTGCCAGGCGGTGCTGAAGACCCAGGCGAGATTGGGGATATTGGGACGTTCATCAATGTTGATGATAGCGAGATCCTTGGTGTCGAATTTAACTATGTTCAATCACTCGACGATTTGACCCCCGCGCTGGAGGGTTTCCTCGTATCGGCAAACCTAACCGTGACAGATTCTGAGGCCACCTTGCCAAACGGCCGAACGGTACCGTTCTTGAACCAGGCCGACACAGTCTGGAACCTTGCCGTCGGGTATGATCGAGGTCCTTGGGATCTACGCATCTCAGCGAATTTTCGCGGCAATAATGTCGACGAACTGTTCGACACCGATCCCGGCGATGAAGTGTTCGATCGCACAATTGATGACCGCACTCTGATCGAGGCCTCGGCTAAGTATGATGTGAATGACAATTTACAGATCTATCTCGAAGGTAAGAACCTCACCGATGAGCCGGAATACTACTATTTCGGCAATGAGAACCGCCTGATGCAGTATGATGAGTTCGGCAGCAGTTGGATTCTCGGTGCGCGCTATACGTTTTAAGCCCGCCGGTTCAAATTTGATCAACGGCCGGGACGATGGATATCGTCTCGGCCTTCAATGTTCCCCATCCGCATGGAGAATGACCATGACACGCGCCTTGACATTATCTGCAGCCCTGATCGGCCTCAGCGCTTGCGCATCCACTCCTGAAGCATTGCCATTTGAAATTCAATCTGTGCCAGCGTCGCTTGAGACGGCTCCGATGAGTGGTGTTGGAGATCGCGCCGATGACCCAGCGATCTGGGTCACCGACAGCGCAGATCAACCATCTCTCATTCTTGGCACAAATAAGGATGAAGGCTTGCACGTATACAATTTCGCCGGCGAAGAGATCCAATTTCTCGATGTTGGCGCGATCAATAATATCGACCTGCGCGGTCGCTATGGCGTGGCGAGCAATGATGAAGTCAATGCGCTCAGCTGGTTTGTCGTTTCGCGCAACGATGCGGCGCCGGTATTGCATATCGGCGACACGCCCGTCGAAACTATCGAGCCCTATGGGGTTTGCCTCGGACGAGACGATGAGGGCTTGATTGCAGCCATCACTTACAAAACTGGGCTGGTGGAATTTTGGCGCGCAGACCAGAGTAAGGATGCAGACATTGTGGCGACGCTTGAGCGCTCCTTTCAACTTTCCTCGCAGCTTGAAGGGTGCGTCTTCGACGAGACGCAAGGTCTGATTTTCATTGGCGAGGAAGCCTTTGGGCTCTGGGCGTATGCCTATCAGGATTCATCCGCTGAACCCTATGTTGTGGATCGCATCGAGGACGGCAATGGGCTGGTCGCTGATGTCGAAGGCGTCAGCGTGTATTGGGCACCGGACGGCGGATACATCGTGGCTTCGGCGCAGGAAGCGGACCGCTATGTCGTCTATGACCGATTGCCCCCACACGCACCAAGAGGCATTTTCGCAATCGGGCAAAGCATCATGGGCGATATTGATGCGGTGAGCCATACAGATGGTTTAGACGTCGTTTCTGCACCTTTGCCGGAATATCCTTCAGGCTTGCTTGTTGTGCAGGATGACGGCAATCCTCGAAGTGGTGTTGATCAGAATTTTAAGCTTGTCGATTGGAGGCTGATTGCAGCAGCGCTCGGTCTCTCTGAGTGAAAACGCCAATAGAATCGGCATATTGTGTCTGTGTTTTGCGGCACACTTATGGCGAGCGCATCGTGGAATTTTGAAATATAGAATCGCGCTATTCGCGAGCAGTTCTGGGAAAAATTCGATCAGTTTTTGCCGTCGGACGAAAAATTCCCGCGCCCGAACTTGAAAAGACACCCGGCTGCGCAGTCTTTTATGAACGCGAAAAGACTAGAGAGCGCTCATCACCGCATGACATCCAATCCAATCAATCCCCCACTGAATGTTTTAGTGGTAAATGCTGACAGCGTGTCCCTGTCGGGATTGCAACGAACGCTGGGTGATGGGTACGTGTTTCAGAGTGTGGATGTGGGTTTGAATGGCGGTCTACCGCCATCGATTCTGAGCCTGTCTGATGTTTTGCTATTTCGTCTTAAGACCGTCGATCTGCCGTCGCTCGAACAAATCAAACAAATGATCGATGCGACACCAATGCCCGTCATGATCTTTGCTGATGATGATCCAGACAAGCTCGCCTCGGTCGCGATTCGGTATGGCATTACATCTTTCATTGTCGCTGGATTCGAGATCCGGCGCGTGCCCACGCTTATCGAAGTCACACTAGAGCGATTCAAATTGCACAATGCCTTGCGCAGCGAACTCGTGAAATCGCAAGAAGAGCTGGCGGCACGCAAAGTGATTGAACGCGCGAAAGGCTTGCTCATGGACCGCAAACAATTGAACGAGCAGGAAGCCTATCGGTCATTAAGAGAACTCGCGATGCGGCAATCCAAGCCCATCAAAGAAGTCGCTGAGACGCTCTTACTCTATTCGGACATCCTACCCTAAGGGCAAGAGCGCGCGTCTTTGCTCAAGTCTTAGCCGCCGTTTAGTTTTGGTGCACATAGTGTGAGCAGGGCTCATAATTTTTGGGTCAGGGCCGCGCCGGATGTATCGTCCTTCGTCAAGTTCGAAAAAGCTAACGCCAAGTTCAACGACGAACTTCTACTCACGCCGCACAAAGGGGTGCGGTGGTCAATACGATCACGTCGCTGGAATTGTGCAAAGACGCGCTTTCCAACCATTCTAATTGGGATCTTCACACGGTCGCCCGGCAGGCGCCGAACAAGATCGTTTGAGCTGTCCCTTCACAACAATTCGACTCTCCGCCCGACCATCCTCCGCGTCGGCGCCCAAAAGGGATTTAGCAAGATGAAAACATCGCTACGCAAACAATTGCTCGCCTGTGCAGCGCTTTCCACAAGCCTTTTAGTAATGCCGTCAATGAGTGCTCAGGAATCTGATGCAGAAGACGATACAGCCGTTCAGGAAACGGTGATCGTGACCGGTGCCCGAGGCGCCCCACGCTCTGTGACGGACTCACCTGTGCCAATAGATGTTTTTGGCTCGGACGATATTGAATCTGTTTCTTTCACAGATACAAATGACATTCTACGCACCCTGGTGCCGTCATATAGTCTGTCACGCCAACCGATATCCGATGGCGCGAGCTTCATCCGCCCGGCGACGCTGCGGGGCCTTCCGACCGATAAGACACTCGTTCTTGTTAATTCCAAACGGCGGCATCGTGCAGCTCTGGTGTCGATTGGTGGGTCGGGCACCCAAGGCCCAGACATTGCCACGATTCCGTCGACCGCGATCGGAACCGTCGAGGTATTACGAGATGGCGCGGCTGCCCAATATGGTTCGGATGCGATCGCGGGCGTCATCAACTTCATTCTAAAAGAGAATGATGAAGGTATCACGCTGACCGGTCAGACGGGTCAATATTATGAAGGCGACGGAACTGAATATCTGCTCGCGGGAAATATTGGATTGCCGCTGGGTGAATCAGGTTTTCTGAGCATTTCCGGCGAGTATTATGATGCTGAAGCGACCGTGCGCGCCAATCAATACTGTGAGAGCTTTGCTTGTGCAGATGTGAATGATCCGCGTTTTGCGGGGGCGCTCGGCGGAAGTTTTGACACGACGATTGCGGGTTTTGACGAGGCGACCTATATCGCCGGACTTCCAGACGCAAACATCGGTGATGGCGACGTTGTACAACCATGGGGCGCGCCAAATGCGGAACGTCTGGCGCTATTTTACAATGCCGGCATCCAGTTGAGCGAGGATATTTCGCTCTACAGCTTCGGCAATTACACAACGTCGGAAAGCGATGGCAGCTTCTTTTATCGCTTCCCAGGCAATGGCACGATCGAGAATTTGAGACTCGAGGATGGCTCGGTTTATTCACCGCTCTTCTTGTTTCCAGGCGGGTTCACACCTCGCTTCTTCGGTGAAATTGAAGACATTTCGTTTTTGGCTGGCATCAAAGGCGAGATGGATAGTGGATTTACGTGGGATCTATCCGGACGCTACGGTTCCAATGAAATCCAATATACGCTGATGAATACCATCAACCCATCGCTCGGGCCGGATACACCGACCAGCTTCCGTCCGGGTGACTTGATCAACGAAGAGACACAACTCCAAGCCGATTTCAGCTATGGCTTTGAAGCTGGCACGGCTTCGCCAGTCCTCGTCGCTTTTGGCGCCAGTTACCTGGATGAGTCGTATGAAATTGTTGGTGGAGATGCGGCATCGTTCGCCAACGGACCATTCTCGTCTCAAGACCCTTTTGGCTTTTGTACGGATGAAGATGATGTGACGATGCGGACCGCAACCGCCGCTGGCGCTGCGGTCATCATGGGTGGCTCGACCCTTGATTGTACAGATGCAGGTGATCCGGTTTATCGGACAGTCGGTGTCGGTTCGAACGGCTTCCCGGGCTATGGTCCTGATTCCGTCGGCACGCTGACGCGGGATTCTTACGGGATCTATGTCGATGTCAGTACGGATCTGACCGAGCAGCTCTTTGTTCAAGGTGCGGTGCGCTTTGAGGACTATTCTGATTTCGGTGAAGAGACGGTTTGGAAACTAGCCGCTCAATATGATTTCAACGAGATGTTCTCTGTTCGCGGTTCTGTGGGGACCGGATTCCGCGCGCCGACGCCTGGACAGCTTGGGACAACCAATGTCTCCACGCGTCTTCCAAATGGCGTTCCTGTAGCGACCGGCTTGTTCCCGACGAGCAATCCGGCTGCCATCGCGCTTGGTGCACAACCTTTGGGGCCCGAAAAGTCCGACAATATTGCATTCGGATTTCTCGGAAATGTTGGCGACTTCACGTACACAGTCGACTTCTATCAGATCGATCTTGAAGATCGGGTGAATGCTGTATCCACCATCACGATCATCAACGATATCGACTTTCCCGCGCTCAATGACGGCAATCCGGCGCCAGCCGGCAATGAATACGCGTCTGTCTTGGACGCTGCAGGCGTCCCAAATGCCAACACGATTGGCGGGGTGAACTTCTTCCAGAATGCGTTTGATACGACCACAAAAGGGGTCGATGTCGTCCTGACTTATAAGCAGGACTGGGGCGCAAATGGCTCAACCGATTTCTCTGGGGCGTTCAATTGGAACGAGACTGAGTTTGACGGCGATGTCACCAGTTTGTTCAACGCAGAAAGTCGCTACGATTTCGAGAACTTCCCGCTCAAATGGCGAGCCAACCTTTCGGCAACGCATGAAGTTGGGAAATTCTCGTTCTTCGCTCGGGCAAACATTTTCGGACCGTATGAGAATTCTGACAGCGGCGGCGCGACCGGTAACATCCAGGACTTCGGTGAAGAGGTGCTGGTCGATCTGGAAGGCTCTTATGACGTCACCGATGCCATAACGCTTTCACTCGGTGCGCGGAACATCTTTGATGAATATCCGGATGAAGCCGACCCAGCGATCGGCGACTCGTGCTGTGGCCGGATCTATTTGTCGGCCAGTGAAGTCGATTGGCAGGGTGGGTTCTATTACCTTCGTGCAGTCGCCAAGTTCTAATTTTTGGGCAGTTCAAAAATTATTCATGCGAATTCGGAGGGCAGAATTGATCTGCCCTCCGGCCTCCCAGAAGCCTGATAATTAGCTCAAGTAGAACGGAATCATTTATGCCGGGATTAGAGGGCGAAAGCCTACAATTGCTGCAGCTCATTGGTGTGTTGATGGCAGCAGGTCTCATGGCTGGCTTTGTCGCTGGCCTTTTTGGCATTGGCGGGGGATTTGTCGTTGTGCCAGCTTTGCTGCTTGTCTTCACCGTGTTCGGGGTGGACAGTGAGGTCCTTACGCACGTCGCGATTGGAACATCGCTCGCTACCATTATCGTGACCTCATCGCGATCGGTGCACGCCCATAATAAAAAGGGGGCCGTGGATTTCACAATCATCAAGGACTGGGCGCCGTGGCTGGTCGTCGGTGTCGCTGGCGGCTTGTATTTGGCCCAATTCATGGATGGTCGATCCTTAAAGTGGATCTTTTCGATCGGTGTCTTTTTGATGGGCCTGCATTTCATTTCGCCTGTTTTGCGTGACGTGAAATTGGCTGACGAGATGCCACGAGGACTGACCCGCGCAGGACTGGCGTCATTCCTAGGCGGATTTTCGGCCTTGCTCGGAATCGGCGGTGGCACGATTGCGGTTTTGACCATGACCATGTGCGGCCGACCGATCCACCAGGCCGTTGCGACCGCGGCTGGCTTCGGTGTAATTATCGCTGTCCCGGGTGCAATCGGCTTTGCCGCGCTTGGCCACGGCGAAGAGGCTTTGCCGCTGGGATCGTTCGGCTATGTCAATGTCATCGCCGTTGCCGCCATTACGGCCATGACCTTCATTACAGCACCGCTGGGTGCAAAAGCGGCGCATGCCCTGAATGCGCCATCTCTTAAACGTGTGTTCGGGGTTTATCTCGTTGCTACGTCTGCGATTGTTTTATGGAACTCGTTCTCATGACCGATTGCAGCGCGGTGACGCTCACACACCATCCAATGTTCTCAAGGAGGACCTAACGCCATGACTCTCAATCTAACGCGACGCCTTATGCTCACGGGGGCAATGGGCTCATCCATCGCAGGCGCGGCGGCTTGCGTCAGTTCAGTCGGAACTGTCACGCCAGCTGCCGCAGAAGCAGAAGGGGCGTTTCCAGTTAATGCTGGCATCGACCCGTACCTCCTCGGGCCGAAGGAAGGCGTGGCGCTACTTTCGCGCAATGAGAACCCGTATGGGCCATCCAAATCGGCGCGCGACATGATCGAATATGCGGCTTCGAAAGGGGCATATTACACGTCTCCGGATGCGCACATCATGCTCACTGAGATGATCGCCGAGAAGAATGGCGTCGCGCCAGAGCAAGTGGTGGTGACCACTGGCTCGGGCGAGGTGCTGAGTGCGATCGCGCTTATCTACGGACCGAAAGGTCCAATCGTAGCGCCGCGTCTGTTCTGGGACACGACCGCCTTATACGCCGTCAATCTCGGAATGGCGAAGATTGAACGCGTGCCGCTCGCATCGGATATGAGTATTGATCTCCCCACGATGGAAGCGAAGGTCACCGATCAAACCGGCTTGGTACAATTGTGTAATCCGAACAATCCAACGGGCATGGTGTCTGATGCCACCACCTTGCAAGCCGCAGTTAAGCGCATGGCCGCGAAGACAACTGTGCTGGTCGATGAAGCCTATATTGAGCTGTCGGACGATCCGCAGGCGAACTCGTGCGTGCCCTTGATCAATGCGGGGTACGACGTCATCGTCACGCGTACTTTCTCTAAGATTTACGGAATGGCGGGCGTCCGCGTGGGCTATTCAATTTCGTCCGCAGAAACGGCTGAGAAGATCCGGGCTACAGCGATGTCATGGTCACCCAGCCTGTCCATCGCGGCAGCGATTGGGTGCTACAATGACGAAGCTTTCCTAACCAAGTCGCGTTCGAAGATTCAGGAAGCGCGCGATATGGTGAATGTGACCGTGGACACACTCGGACTAACACGTTTGCCGTCACAGACAAATTTCGTCTATTTCAAATCGGGAAAAGAAGCGAATGATGTGCAGAAAGCCATGGCGGATCGTATGATTTCAGTGCGCGGTCAGTATATGGACTATAATGAATGGACGCGCGTCTCGATGGGCAAAATTTCTGACGTTGAGAGGTTTTGCAAAGCTTTGCCGGAAGTCCTAGGGGCTTGAGCCGCTTCAAGCGCAATGCGCTGAGCTAAAACTAAACGGCTGAGAGTATGATCCAGAAATCGCTCGTTTTGGGTGCGACAGTATTATATGCCGTGCTTTGTGATCGATCGGCTCAGGCGCAATCGCCTGAGCCCGATTTTTCGGAATACACGCCGACGGTTGCACCCGTGCGGATCGATAAGGCGGATGCACCGAAAATAGACGGGATGCTCGACGACCCCATCTGGCAATTTGCCACTTTGATCACTGAATTCTATCAAGTCGACCCAACCATTGATGCGCCACCCGTAGAGACCCGGGTTTATCTCGCCTTCTCTGAAGACGCGCTCTATCTGGGCGTCTATGCGTTCGATGATGAGCCGGAGAACATTCGCGCCACGGTGATGCAGCGCGATGGCGATGTCTGGCGGGACGATATGCTGCGCTTTTACATCGACCCGTTCGATACTGGGATCTCCGGCTTCGGATTTGATGTGAATGCGCTCGGTGCAAGACTGGATCGATTAATTCAACCCAATCGCCGTCCGATTGATGAATGGGACACAATTTGGGGGGCAGCGGGGCAGCGCACAACCGATGGCTGGACGGCCGAGATTGAACTGCCCTTTCGATCAATAAATTTCGACCCGGATGCCGAGGCTTGGGGATTAATGTTGACGCGCGAGCGATCGCATAAGAATGAAGAGTATCGCTGGGCCGCGATTGATCAGTCCTTACAAGCCTTCAGTTTTGATCGGGCGGGTCGTTTGACCGGCATCGAGAATGTCAATCGCGGCAGCGGTCTAGAGCTTGATTTGCAATCGGCGGGCATCGCCACACGCGATTGGGAGCAACCCCGCGAAGACTCGTTCGAACTCGAGCCCAGCGCTACGCTGCGCTACCAATTTACGCCCGGGCTCACCGGTCTGGCCACTCTGAACACGGATTTCTCGGACACGCCGCTCGACAATCGCGAAATCAATACCGGACGCTTTTCGCTTTTCTTTCCCGAAACGCGAGACTTTTTCTTGCAGGACACCGCCTTTTTTGAATTTGGCGGCAGCGCGTTTGCGCGGTCTCCGAACGGTCGCCCTTTTTTCTCCCGGCGGATTGGGATCGTTGGCGGTCAGACCGTGCCGATTGATGGTGGCCTCAAATTAAGCGGGGAATTTGCCGGATTCGAGATTGGCGCTTTGTCGACCATAACCGGTGAGGTTGACGGCATCGATGCCCAAAACCTTTCGGCGGTGCGTCTGACGCGTGATGTATTGGGGCGCTCGCGGATCGGTGTTATCGGCACTTCGGGCGACCCAACGGGCGCAACCGATAATGCGCTAATGGGGATTGACTATCTGTATCAGGATCCGTCCTTCCTCGGTGGCGGTCGTTTGGACGTAGATTTGTTTTACCAACGGACTTTCTCAGACCTGGTTGGCGAAGATGATAGCTTGGGCGCGCGAGTGGATTATCCAAATGATAAATGGAACTGGAAACTGGAATATCGCCAGATCGGTGAAGACTTTCGTCCAGCGCTCGGCTTCGTCAATCGCGCGGACACAAAGACCTATGAAGGCCGCTGGCACCGCAGGTTCCGGCAAGCAAATGGTCCGCTGCGATGGTGGCAAGTTGGCAGCGACCACACGCGTGTCACAAGTCTGGGCGGAGAGCAAGAGACTCGGGAAGACGAACTGGTATTCACGGTCGAGACAGCTGGCACGGACGAAATTTCCTTGACTTTGTTCGATGTGGAAGAGCGGATCTTTGAGGCATTCAGTTTGCCCAATGACTTGATTGTTCCGATTGGCCGCTATGCCAATGATGGCGCCGCATTGAATATTCGATCGTCCCGCACGCGTCCGTATGGCCTGGAATTGACGCTTGAGACACAAGACTTTTTTGGGGGTCAATCTGATGCTGTAGCGTTGCAACTGCTTGCGCGTCCAAACCGGCATCTTGATGTTCAAGTGCGGTATTCGCGGGAAGACATATCTGTGCCCGCCGGAGATGTGCTCATCGAGATTGGGTCATTGGACGCCGTCGTCAATATCAATCCGAAACTGTCAATCTCTACTCAAACTCAGTACGATAATTTGTCAGAAAGTCTGTCTTTCTTCGGTCGTATGCGATGGGAACTGCGACCACAAACCGAACTATTCTTTTCCTTCGCCCATGGCGCGTTGATTGAAGATAGTGATTTTGGCCGGAACTTCAGATCAATCCAAAGCCGATCTGTTATCCGCATAGGCAATACGCTTCGCTTCTAAGCGACGGATGACAGAGGTTCGTTCAGCGCATCAAGGCAGGCCTCAAGCGGCATGGGTTTGTGGAACAGATAACCTTGGATCAATTGACAGCCGAGGCGTTCGACTTTGGTCAGCTGACCTTCAGTCTCGACCCCTTCCGCAACGACTTCAGCGCCGAGCGCGCGGGCCAATTGGACGCTGGATCTGAACACACCAGCATATTTTGGATTCTCTTCGATATTGCCAACGATCGACTTATCGATTTTCAATCTTTGAATCGGCAGTTCAGCCAAGCGCTGAATGTTGGAGTAACCGACGCCATAATCATCAAGCGCGATGCGAATGCCAGCCTCGTTCAGCTCTTCCAGATTTTCACGAGCGACGGCGATACGAGTTAGACGCTCAGTCTCGGTTACTTCGATCCAGACTTGATCAGGTTGCACACCGTGTTTGATGATCTGAAGAATGAGTCGTTCAGCGAACCGGTCAGCGGCGAGGTCCAACGGGGAGATGTTCAATGAAACACTGTCGATCAATCCTTCTTTCAGGGCTGGGGCGATTTGCTTTAGCGCCAGGTCTCGTATGGTTGAATCGACTTCCAGCCCGATGCCTGACTCCCTCGCAATCGCGAGGAATTCCATGGGGTTGACCGCGCCTAGAATCTCATGGCTCCAGCGCGCGAGCGCTTCGACGCACTTGATCCGATGCACATTCGCCAGAACGATGGGCTGAAATACCACCGCCAGGTCTTTCTCATACTGGCGTGACATGAGTGCTGATTGAATTGTTCGACGGCGGCGAACCGTATCATCGATGCGCGTATTATAGATTGAAAGGCTGCCACGTCCGCGGCGTTTCGCATCGAGCAGCGAAGCCGAAGCATTGCGCCGCAAATCGCCGAGATTTTCCGCGTCGACTGGGTAGCGCGAGATACCAACCGTTCCGGAAACCTGGATCACATGGCCCTTATAATTAATCGGGTGGTAGATGAAATCTCTGGCTTTGTTGATGTCGGTGGAAATTTGCGTGTGCGTGTCAGATAGATCCCAATGTGCGCTATCGACCAATACAGCAAACTCATCACCGCCAACGCGAGCGGCGGATAAGAGATTAGGTAGCTTTGACACGCGGTACCCGACTCGTCGAAGAACGGCGTCGCCGGTAATATGTCCATAGCGATCATTGATCCCTTTGAAGTCATCAAGATCAAATAGGATCAGGGATAACGCCGAGTCGTCTTTGGCGCGAGACTCCATCGCGGCGAGGATATCCTTGTCGAAGCCCGCGCGGTTGCGGAGACGGGTAAGCGAGTCCGTTTCTGCAGTCTCTCTAAGATCGTCCAACGCTTCTTCGACGGCGCGATGGGCGGGGACAAAGATGAAAAGCGCTTCGAGCAGCACCACCATGGCAGCTATAATGAGTGTCATCTCCTGTAGCTGCGAGGCCCATTCCGCTTGGGTCTGAACGCGTTGTTTGAAGGCGATGACAGCTTCATCGAGGCGCGCCAAGACTTCGCCAGACCCCTTAGATTTCAATTCTTGGAACAAGGCATCCGGGTAGCTTGTGCTCGATAATTCGCGCGCGATCGAAATATAATTTCTCACCATCTCGTCCGTGGATGGTGTCCGCGACAAGTAAAGTCGGCCGAGGCTCGCTTCCCTGGCGGCATCGGCCATGAGGGTCATGTGCGCAGTCTCAAACTCATCAAGTGTTGCTGAGAGGCGCTCTATAGAAGCTTCGTCTGTGCTCGATACGACGCTTTGTGCATGCAGGATGATTTGTTGGGACAGCATCATCTGCTTGCTGCTCAAATCAATCACTTCGGCGTTTTGCTTGGCTTTCTGGATAGCGTGCGATTCAATCAGATGACTGGCCATCAGAAACGCAAGGATAATAAACAGCGCTGCACTATAGCGCTTCCATAAGTGTCCCGGGTCTTGGGTCAGACGAAACAGCACAACTTTCTCCGTATCCTGATCGTCAACTACCACCTAAAGTAGAAATTCCGATAAAATACAGAGAGCTGACTTGGTGCTTCTACGCAACGTGCTGTTAAGAAATGATACGTGTTCAGACTGACGGTTGATCCAGCTTAGTTCACATCCTGACCCGTTTCGCCCAAGGATGGCAGAGGGTCGGGCTCAAGTGATGGAATCGGCTCGGCTGCAATTTTATCCCGAAGATAGGAAAGTGCGTGCGCGAGCTGTGCGTCTTCACCGTGAAACGTCGCGCGTGGCGGATTGATGATTTCAATATCTGGTGACACACCACGTCCTTCGATCAACCAACGCCCATCCGCGCCATATTGCGCATATTCCGCGACCCGCGCCTGCCCGCCGTCGCTCAGGCGATTGCGATCGGAAAGCCAGATGCCTGCGCCAGCGGTGCGGGTGCCAATGGTTGCGCCAAGTCCGAGCGTTTTGATGCCCGCAGCAAAAGTCTCACCGTCCGAATACGTTCCCTCATTGATAAGAACGGCAAGATGACCTCTGAACGTTTGCTGCATATTCGTATAAGCGTCGCCATGCGCTGGATTGCGCCAATACGCCCAGGCTTGCCGTAGCAATGTGCTGAGAATGATGCTGTCGACATTGCCGCCAGAATTACCGCGCACATCAATGATCAGGCCATCTTTGTCGAAGTGCTCGAAGAAATCGCGAGCGAAGCTGGCAGCGTCTTGTCCGCCCATCGCGCGCAAGTGCAGGTAACCGACAGAACCATCGGATTCTGTTGCCACACGTGCACGATTGCGTTCAACCCAATCGTAATAATGCAGTGGTTGAACTTGCCATCGAGATCTCGGTTTGACGATTTCAAGTACGGTCTCACCGTCGCGACTGAGCGCAAGTAACACTTCCTCTCCGGCCTTCATCATCAGCGCGTCAGCAAGATCCGCCTCACTGCGAACAGGGACGCTATTTACAGATTGAAGAATATCGCCGACGCGGACGTCGATGCCCGGCTGTTGCAGTGGACCCAGTGTCACCGGGCGATCCGGTTCACCGCGATAGATTGACGTAATCTCCAATCCTTCCGAGCGGATGGTATATGTGGCACCGAGGAAACTTGGGGTACCACTTTCTCGGTCCTCAGGTACATCGCCGCCGCGAATCTGGCTGTGCAGGATACCAAGCTCCGCCGCCATCTGTTTCAGCAAATCGTCCACCTCCGTCCGGTGCCCCAGTCGATCGCGAAGCGGTATGTATCGGCTGCGAACGGCTTGCCAATCTACGTCACGTAGATTGGGATCATAGGCAAAGTCTCGATGTAGCCGCCATGCATCTGTAATGAGCTGACGCCATTCCTGTTGCGGATTGATCCGGAGCTTCCAGTCACTCAGTCGCACCGATTGACTGCTTGGGTCAGACGGGAAGTCTTTGTCAGACGGCACAATGAAGAATTTCGCGTCAGAGCCACCACCGGTCTGGATAAAGATCTTGCTTCCATCTGAGGATAGTTCGAAACGCTGCACATTTCCGGCAAATTCGGACAAGGTCGGATTGTCAAATGTGACGCCGACGCGCTTCAGGGTCGATGATTCGCCAAAGCTATAAACGAACAAATGCTTACTGCTGACCGCCAGCGCGCCGAAGTCACCAGATCCAATCGGAACCTGGAACAATCTCTCGGCTAGGCCATTATAGGTGATATCAGGTTCCGTGGTTTCTTCTTCGGACTCTTCTTCGTCTTCTGAACTGTCAGTTGGTGCCACCAGTTCGCTTTCCGGATGGAAGGGGAATGCCGCCATCTCATCAAGCTGCAGTGCGAAAACTTGTCCGCGCTCGCGAAAGGCTGGCCCCATATTCCGATCGCCCCAAGGTGACCCTGGACTGGCATTGAAGTTTCGATCGGATATGAAATAGAGCCATGCGCCATCGGGCGAGAAGGCTGGAGCGAAGGATTCGAATTTTCCCGTCGTGGCGACGGTGCGCCGTTTGGATCGTGTGTCATAGATCGCGACCCGCCGCATGTTGCGAGCGTCATAGAACGTATAAGCGAGATAACGCCCGCCGCTCGACCAAGCAAGATCTTCAAAAGGGGCATCGAAAGAGCTTGTGGTCGTGTCGATGGTTTCCACGGCCCCCGTCTCAGGCGTCAGGCTCAATAGACGTCCGTTCTTATCAGCATAGATGAGGGTGTCGGAGTGAGGCGATGGCGCGAGGCCCCATATATGTGCAGCTGCGCCTTCCGTCAGTTGGCGCGGCGTGCCTTGCCCATTGGCAGGAAATTGCCAAATTTCACCGCGATCGCCTTGATCGAGGATCGCATAAATCGACTCGCCGTCATGACTGAATGCGGCTGACCGGGCGCGAATGTCGGTCGAGAACCGATGATCGATGCGACGTCGCTGACCGGTGAAAGCAGATGCGAAACGGCCGCGCGCGGTCACGACCACTGCGTCGCCGTCCGGGTTCATGCGGGCAGCTTCAAGATAGGCGAGCGGGTCGTCGATCCATCGGTCGCGGCGATAATCACCATCGCTCATGAGAAACAGGTTCAGCTCTCTGGTTTCGCCGCTCTCAATCTCGTAAGCAAACAGGTCGGCGCCACTTTGGAAGACGATCGTGCCATCGTGCATGGCTGGCGTCCGCAATTGCCACTGTGTTCGTGAGGTGTGTTGCTGCGGGTCATTTCCACCTGTGTCGACCGACCAAATATTATCCGCACCGGACTTGTCGCTCACGAAATAGACCCGATCATTATGAAACATGGGATCCCTGATCGGGGCGCCAAAATCATCAAGAAGGCGCTGAGCTTCGGCGTCGCTGGTTAAGTCTCCGCGCCAGAGCTGCGCCATGCGACCGCCGCGATAGAGTACGGCATTGTCGGCAAACATAGATAAGCCATAACGGGTGAAGAAGAGTGTTGAGTCAGGTGCATCAGTCGCAACCTGATCCGCATTGTCGAACGGTAGATCAGTGGTCGTCAGCGATTGTCGATCCACGGTCCGAAGTATACGAGGCAGGCGGCCAGACAGATTTGTCGTGCGATAGATGACCCGATCATTATCCATCCATCCGCGCACGCTGACGCCGCCACCCTCATGTGTCAGGCGTTTTGGCGCACCGCCAGTGACGGATACAAGATAGACTTCCAGCGGGCCATCATAGCTCGCCATGAAAGCGATCCACTTGCCGTCTGGTGACAGAATGGGTGAGCTCTCCGCTTCCGGATGGGTTGTCAGTCGAACCGCCGTGCCCCCCTGCAGGCTCGCGCGCCACAAGTCTCCTTCGCTGACAAAGACGAGCATATCATCGTGCAAATCTGGCGACTGATAATATCCGCGCTCTTGCGCGACAGCTGAAAAGGCTATGGTCGCGAGCAAGCTCGCGAACAGAGTGAGCAAAGTCTTCATATCTGAGGATCCTGTGTTCGACAGGATGGCACTCTAGACCCTCAAACCCGATTCACAACGCCTAACGCTGCGACATTTGTAAAGTGCGGTCATGCGAAGATGGGTGACAGTGATCCGACATTGGATTTTTCGATTTCGAGAATGCGTTCAAAGGCGGGGCGAGCATGCAGGCGCTCGACATAGTCCGCGAGATTGGGCCATCTCTGCGCATCGACGGTTTCCCCTGCATGACGGAAATTCACGAAAATGCTTCCTGCTGTCAGATCGGCCAGAGATATCGCATCGCCGAGAAAGAAGGGACGGCCAGATTGCAGTTGGGATTCCAGATAGTCGAAGACTTTTGGCATATGAGCCAACGCGGCATCAATCACAGCCTGATCGGGGGCTAGTTTTTGAAAGTTTGGATTGACGAATTTCTGAATGAAGAGCGGCGCTTCAACTTTGGCAAACAGGGCGGTGCTCAGATAATCGCATAGCCAGAGCATCCAGGCATGATCCCACCCTGTGTCGGGAAAGAGAGAGGGCTGCGGTGCTTCCGATTCCAACAGGGTGCAAGCGGCCAGTGAATCGGGGAGGAAGCGCCCGTTAAACTCGAGTACGGGAACTTTGCCTAGGGGACTGATTTTCAAGAAGTCCGGATCGGGGTCCCCCAATGGAACGACCGAGATAAGCTCGTAGCCGAGTTGTTTTTCTTCGATGAATGCGACCAGGCGGCGCACCCATGGGGATAGAATGGTTCCGTGAACTTTTAACTGCATGGCTTTTGTCTCCCTTACCAACGTCGCCGATCGGCGGTGAATTTTTCGGTTGCAATATGCAACTACTTAAGTTATCCGGTTTCATATCGCAACCGGATACGTGAAAAGATGAAGACGAAGTCTTTCTCAAACATGCAGTGCTCGATTGCCCGAACGCTCGAGCATGTCGGCTCTTGGTGGTCGCTCTTGATCATCCGCGACGCGATGATGGGGGCCCGTCGCTTTAAACACTTCCAGACGTCGCTGGGCATCGCAAAGAATACGCTGACCAGTCGGCTGAACGACCTGATTGCAGGCGATATTTTGGAAAAATGTCCCGCCTCGGATGGTTCCAATTATGAAGAATATCGATTGACGGAACGGGGCCGGGAACTGGCACCTGTCATCATTGCGCTCTCGCAATGGGGCGACAAATGGGTCGCGCATGAAGACGGTCCGTCGACCATGATTACAGACAAACAAACCGGTGAACGATTGCCGCGCGTTTGGCCGCGCCGCGAAAGTGGTGAACGCATGGACTTGAAAGAAGTGGGTATGCTGCGTGCGGCGGAAGCGCCTGCAAAAGTTTGGGAGAATGAAGAGGAGAATACGGATGATAGCTTGTAACTGCGTGGTCCAGGCCGGGCAAATATCGGCCGAGAGCGAAGCGACATTGCGGGCAAATTTAAGCGCTTTCGCTGAACGTCAGTTTGGCATGCCTGCCGAAGTAAGCTGGATGGTAATTCCCGAGCGAAGCGGCTTCACAGCCGGTCAGCCAAGCACCTCTGCTGTGGTGTCGATGCGCTCGCCAAATCCGATTTCGCGCGCCGACCGTGAGCCAATGTTGCGCGAGCTTTGTGAGATCTGGACGCGTGAAACCAAGACGACGCTGAACGAAATCGTCGGCGTCATATCAGACCCTGTTTAAGACGAGGAGACTGTTCCAATGCCTCTATATATTTGCAACGCCGCAAAAGGCGCCATTGATGATGCAGCCAAGCCAAAGATTGCGGCAGACATTACCCGCATTCACTGCGATGTCACCGGCGCACCGCCGCAATTTGTGCATGCATTCTTTGTCGAAGATGCTCCGAACCAGCCGCTTGGCGACAATACGGCTTCTCTGTTTGGCAGCATTCGCGCAGGGCGTACGGATGCGCAGAAAGCGCAAATCATCTCTGAAATGAGAGCGTCCATCCAGACGCATACCGGCATCGCGCTCGATCAAATCGGTATGGTGACTGCCGACGTGCCCGCCAGTTGGGTCCTGGAAGGTGGAGAGATCATGCCTGAGCCTGGCGAAGAAGCTGAATGGCTGGCCAGACACAACCATACTGCGCCTGCAGAATAAGGGCGCTCACATTGAAGAGGAGCAGATTATGTTCTCCCGCATATTTCTAGGGTTCAACGCCGTCGCCATCGGGGGCATCGGCTTGGCGTATTTGTACGATCCAAATCTCCTCCTGGCGCGTTATGATTTGCAGGCCGGGAGCGCGGGCATGGACAATATGCTGCGCTCTACCTATGGCGGTATCTTTCTGGTGTCCGCCGCCATGTTTCTATTTGGCGCCATCTTGGACAAGCGTCGAAGAGACGCTTTGTTATTTGTCGCTATCTTTATGTTCGGCGCTGCGATCGGGCGGATCGCATCGATCGCAGCGATCGGCGCACCGCCGCCAGCCATCATGCCATTGCTTTATTTTGAGATCATTATGGTGGTGATCGCGCTCGTACTTTATCGCCGGACGCGAGCCGAAGCTTAAGTCCACCAAACACTCGATTATGGTGTCAAAAGACTCCCTTTTCACGACGATTTGGTCTCCGCGCATGATGTGTGGCAGGATGATCTCAATGCTCATGACTGGCTAATGCGAACTGACGGGCAAGGTTGAGCCGGACGACTGGTTTCTTGAACCTGACGTCGAGTTCGGCTTGCGCATCATACAGCAATCCATATGTTGGCATCTTGGATGTCATTCTACGGGTGTGAGGCATGATCAAACGGCGTCGGATCACGGGGGCTTCGCAAGATAATCGGCCGTTCCACAGGTGCGAACAATGGTGTCAATTTTTGCTCTTAGGGATGCTCAGTTGGCTCGGCGTAGGCTTGGCGCACGCGCAAAATGAGCGGCCACCAAATATCGTCATTATCCTAATCGATGATGCCGCCTTGATGGATATTGGTGTCTATGGCGGCGAAGCCCGCACACCTCATATGGATGCGCTCGCTGCTGAGGGCGCGATGTTCCTGCAATACCGGACTTCGCCGCTCTGTTCGCCGACTCGGGCAATGCTTCTGACCGGGCTCGACAATCATCTAACCGGTGTCTCGACTATTCCTGAAGTCTTGCCCAAGGCGCATAAGGGGAAGCCGGGATACACAATGGCGCTGGAGCCCGGTGTTCTGACCCTAGCGGGCCGTTTGGGGGCCGCAGGTTATCGGACCTTGATGAGCGGCAAGTGGCACTTGGGCGAGACCGCTGATGAGATGCCGGACAAGCATGGTTTTCAGCGCTCCTTTGCGCTCGCAGCATCAGGCGCTGATAATTGGCAAGATAAGTCCTACATGCCGTATTATCACGATGCGCCTTGGTGGGAGGATGGCAAGGAAGTCGGATTGCCGGACGACTTTTACTCATCGGAATTCCTCGTCGATAAGATGATTGAGTATCTTGGTGAGACGGATTCTGACAAACCCTTCTTCGCTTATTTGCCCTTCCAGGCGATTCACATCCCCGTTCAGGCCCCAGCAGAGTTCACCGCCAATTATGATGGTGTCTATGATGAAGGCTGGGACGCCCTGCGCGCGAAGCGACATCATCGGGCGCAAGAGATCGGACTATTTCCACCTGGAGCCCCGATCGCGCCTATGGCTGAGGATGCGCGCGCTTGGGACAGCCTGACCGACGAAGAGCGCGAGCTCTACACGGCGATGATGGAAGTGAATGCTGGTATGATGGAAGCGATGGACTTCCATATCGGGCGCTTCATTGCGCACTTGCAGGCGGAAGGGCAGTACGAAAATACGATTTTTGTTGTCGCTTCAGACAATGGTCCCGAATTTAATCGCGGCGACAACGATGCGCGTTTGGCGCTTTGGCAGTCCTTAAATGGCTATCACATAGATCCAGATCGCGCCGGTTTGATTGGAAGCTGGGGGTTCATCGGACCGGAATGGGCAAACGCGGCGGCATCGCCAGGAGCGCTTTATAAGTTTTATGCGACAGAGGGCGGTATCCGGTCACCATTAATTGTCTCGGGCCCGGGTATCTCGCCAAGGATTGTTCAGTCGCCGGCCATGGTGTCAGATATTGCGCCTACTTTGCTTGAGTGGGTCGATGCACCGCCGCCGCCGGAGACCGCAATACCGATCACCGGGCGCAGTCTCATGCCGGTCTTGCGCGGCGACGTCGGCAGTGTTTACGGGTCTGATGATATTCGCGCGATTGAAGTGTCTGGAAACAGCGCGCTTTATAAAGGCGATTACAAGATCACGCGTAGCATGCCACCAGCAGGCGATGGCGCATGGCGTTTGTTCAATATGATTTTGGATCCCGGTGAGACCAAAGACCTGAGTGTATCCGAGCCGGATGTCTTGGCCGATTTGCTTGCGGCCTACGCGGCCTATGCCGAAGAGATGGGTGTGCTGGATATGCCTGAAGGTTATCATTCGCTCGAACAAATCCTTGAGAACTCTTCGCCTCGAATTCTCGCGCAGTATCGCTGGCATTTGATTATGATCGGTGTGGTTCTTCTGGTCTTGCTCTATGGCCTCTACCGAATTGTTCGTCTTGTCTTGAGGCGCGTAATGTCATGAGTGACAACAGCGCTGCTCCGGGGATTATCGGCGTCTATGGCAGCAAGATTTCCTACTATACGGGGAAGTTTGAGGCCTACCTTCGATACCGCAATATTCCGTATGAATCGTTCCCCACGGTAGCGCGTAGCAAGAAACTGATCGAAGGCGTCGGCATTGTGCAAATGCCCGTGGTCCAGCTTGCGGATGGTCGTTGGATGACGGACACCACGCCCATGATTGCCTGGCTCGAAAACCAGCAGGATAAAGCCAGCATCTATCCCAGCGATCCGGTCCTGAACTTCATCGCTCTTTTGATAGAAGACTATGCTGATGAGTGGCTTTGGCGCTCGGCCATGCACTATCGCTGGACCTATCGAGCGTCGCGTCAGTACGCGGCGGAATTTCTATACAATGAACTGGTACGAGGAACCCTGCCTTTGCCGCGCTTCCTGGCACTGAACATGTTGAAGCGCCGCCAATATTTTGGATTTGTCCGAGGAGATGGCGTGCGGCGGGACTCGCGGACGCATGCCGATCAAACCTATCTGACTGCGCTAGATCGTATGCAGGATATCCTCAAGCGGCGCCCATTCTTGCTCGGCCACTCGCCAACGATTGCGGACTTTGGGATGATGGCGCCCATGTTTCGACATTTCAGCGAAGATCCAACACCAGCCGAAATCATGCGCGAGCGCGCGCCCGATGTCTATGAATGGGTCGCGCGCATGTGGAATACAAAGCCACAGGCCGCCGGTCCCCTACTGATTGACCGCGTGGACGAGGAATTGGCGGCATTCCTTGCCGAAACGTGCGAGACCAATCTTGTGCAGCACCATCAAAATTCTGAAGCCTTCAATCGCGGCGAAAGCCGATATGATCTCATGGTCCAGGGCGCGCGGTATCGCAACGTGCCTTGCTCGCGCTATCGCGTTTGGTGTTTGGAACAATTAAGGCGCGCTGGTGCTGAATTGACGGACACTCAGAAAATCCGCGTGAAGAATTTACTACCAGCAGAGCAATCCGACATCCTATGGCAAGAGAATGAGAGTGAACCGTCTGGTTATGACCAGGACAAAGAAGCGCCGTTCAACAGGGCCATCAACGTATTCGAACAAGGCGTGCCGGGGTGATGCCTATTGCTCAAGAAACTTGTTGTAATGGCACTTAGACTGCCATAATAAAATGCGACCGCTGCTTGCATCGAGGGTTGGCTGACTGAACGAGCCGATGAGGCGGGTGAAGGAGAAATGGAATGGAAGTCATCAACGAGGTTCTGCCATCGGATCCGAAACAGATGGAAGAGGCGCTGCAGCCTGGCCCGGACGGACCGATCTTTATGATCAATCTTCTTAAGTTCAAAGATAAAGCCGAGTATGCCGATGGGCGGGAAACAGAGCTGACGGGTCGCCAAGCGTATCAACTCTATGGTGCCGGGGTTGCTGGACTGTTGCCGGAATATGGTGGCCGTATTTTCTTTGTCGCCAATACAACATTTTTGCCATTGGGGCAGGTTGAAGAGCTCTGGGATGAAGTTGCGATCGCCGCCTATCCAGACCGCGCTTCCCTGATGAAGATGACGCAGTCTCAGGAATGGCAGGACATCGCGGTTCATCGCGCCGCCGGATTGAAAGGCCAGCTTAATATCGAATCTGTTGCGCCACCGCACCTGAGCGGATTACCCTGGATCGAGCGTTTTATGAAGGAATTTGAAGGATGACTTGGTTGCGCCGCGGTCTGATCGGGCTGCTTGTATTCCTCGTTCTGGGCGTCGTTGTTTTCAACATCTTCCGAGACCAATTTATTGAGCGCGCTTTTTATCACGCCATCGATCAGAATGCTGGGATTGATCGAAGTCTGGCGCTGCCAGACGGCTTGCATGTTTACATGTGCGGGACAGGTTCACCGATGCCCGATGCCACGAGAGCGGGACCATGCATTGGCGTTTTGGCGGGGGATCGCGCTTTTGTCTTTGATGTTGGTTCGGGCGGATCGCGGAACCTTGGCAGCATGGGATTTCCACTGGCGCGGATCGATAGTGTCTACCTAACGCACCTGCACTCTGATCATATTGACGGTCTTGGCGAGCTATTGCTGATGTCCTGGATCAATGGCAATCGATCAGAACCGACGGCCGTGCTCGGGCCGACTGGTACCGCGGAGATCGTTGGCGGGTTCAATACAGCGTATCGCATCGACAGCACCTACCGCGTTGCTCATCATGGGCCCGAGATCGCCAATCCGAATGGCTATGGCGGTGCTGCGGAAGAGATTGTGCTTCCCGCCGGTCCGGGCGGCTCACGCGTTGTTCTCGATGACGGCGATCTGAAGATCACAGCGATCCGGGTTGATCACGCACCGATCGAGCCAGCGTTTGGCTATCGCATAGACTATAAAGACCGATCGATCTCCATCAGCGGCGATACCGTGTATCATCCAGGCTTCATTGCTGCGTCTCGAGACGTCGACATTATGCTGCATGAAGCCCTGAGCAAAAAAATGGTTCAGGCGATTGGCGAAAAGCTGGGTGAGCGGGGGGTACGAAACGGGGAGATCATTTTCGAGGACATTCTCGATTATCACACCGACCCCGAAGAGGCGGCAAAAGCCGCCCAAGAGGCGGGCGCGCGGCAATTGGTGTATTACCATATCGTGCCACAATTGCCGGTGAAGCTGCTCGAATCCATGTTCATCGGCGATGCCAAATCCGAGTTTGACGGCAAAATCACGGTCGGCGCCGACGGTATGTTGTTCAGCCTCCCCGCAGGCAGCGATGAAATTACGCGATCAAATGCGCTTTAACGCCGTCTGGCTGCGGCAACGAGAATACCAGCCGCGACTACTTCAATGAGCGTGGGTGCGATGACTGCATTTGTAAACTCACCATTGATCGCGGCGACCACACGCGTCAGCAGCATTGTGACTTCGATTGCGGCGATTGGGACAAGCAGTATCGGATGATTACGAAGGGCCGCGAAAACGCATACGGCGCCCATCGCCACATAATGTGCGCCGATCATGGCTCTCATTTGTCCCACCGACTCCGCAGTCGGTAGCTCAAAGCCGAATGATGCTGCTAATTGCGCAGGCTGAAACACACCGACCAAGCCGATCAGCAAGAATAGAGCGCCGACCAGCAGCACCAGGATTTTCAATATCATAGCCATTCGCTTTCCTCTCAAAAGATTCGATTAAGTGACGCTCGCAGCCCTGCGCTTGTTGACAAAACCGAGCCCGTTCCAACCTGCAATTCCGATTATGGCAATCAATAGGGCGACCAAGACGCGGATGTGGACGAACGTGATAACCGGGCGTGTAATGAAGACTTCCGTATGCTCCAGCGCCGCAAATTTGTGATGTCCGCCAGCGATCATCTTTGGGTCATTGACCATATTTATCAGATCGCGCAGCGATCGGTACCTTACGACCGCGACACGATCGACCTCGTCGCCATAACCGCCCAGCATGAGCCCCACGCGATTGGATACAAATATTGGGTGTCCGGCGCGCTCCACCAGAAGCGGAAAGACGACGCGGCCATAAGCAGCGTCAGCGGCCTCGGCTTCAGGTCCTTTTTTCAGTTGCTCCAAATTGACGGCATAGAACTCTCTGCCGTCATCATTGGGAATCATCTCTTCCATATTGCGGATGAAGTTGTCCTCACTGATTGGGCTATCCGCATAATTGGCGCGCAGCTCTTGCAGCAAAGTGGCGCCCTCTTCTGGGGTGATGGGTTTACCGTGACCGCCATACCACGTCGAAAATGCAAAAAAGACGACAACGAGAAACCCGATCCATCCCCATTGGAAATAGCGCATGCTTAGACTCCCCAATCGCTTAATAATGGCATTTAGCACGCCAATAGTCTGGAGGAAACCAGCTTCGATTAATCACCGGACGAAGATGGAATGTCTTTGACGATGCGAAAGCCAATATGATTTGAGGAAAAGTCCGTTTCTTGCGGATGGCGCGCGGCAGGGCGGTAGCGTCTGCAAAAATTATCTGCGCATAAAAACGAGCCGCCCTTAAGCGTATGGGTGCCGTCTCCAAATGGCGTTTCGGTCCATTCCCAGACATTTCCAATCATGTCGTAGAGTCCGATCGCATTAGCCTCGAAACACCCGATGGGCGCAATACCTTGATAGCCATCTTCGCCAGAGTCGACGACCGGAAAAATGCCCTGCCAAGTGTTGGCGCGCGGCCCGTCTGGACCGTAAGCGCCAGACAGTGAATCATCCGGATCTTGCAGGCCGAGATTGGCGGCATATTCCCATTCAATTTCGCTCGGCAACCGCCCGCCCGCCCATTCCGCAAAGGCTTCCGCATCGCGCTTAGAAATATGGACCACTGGATGTGTATCGCGACCTTCAATGGAGCTGCCGCTTCCAGCAGGATGCCGCCAATTCGCTTGCGCGTCCAAAGACCAAGGCTGACCTTGTTGCGAGCCCTCTATAGGGTGCGAGAATACGGCGGATCCCGCGCCCACTCGCCCGTCAATGACGCCTTGCTCAGCATCGCTGATGTAACCAGTCGCATCGACGAAGGCTGCAAATTGTCCATTGGTGACTTCATGCGTTTGCATCTCAAAGGAAGCCACTTGAAGCCGCATTGTGGGAGTTTCTTCCGGGTAGATCGGCACTGCGCCCTTGATGAAGCTTCCTTCCGGAACCTGGACAAATTGTCCGATGCGGTCGGCTGAAATTGTGCATTGATTTGCGGATGTCACATTGCCGTTCGTGCTCGCCGAACAAGCAGCGACGATTAGCGCCAACGGCAATCCGAAGACGCCGATCTTGCGCAAGCTAGGCATCGATGTGCGCAATCAGCGACGTCAGGATCAGCCGAAGTGTATCTTTTGCGCGTTTGACGGACAGATGTTGGTCCTCGCGCAATCGCCGCCATGTCGCGAAGGTAAGGTTCACTTCGATCGCGGCGAACAGCGCACGGTCCTGCACGATGGGCTTAGGCAAGAAAGATTTTAAAGATGACCGCAACAATTTGACTTCGCTCTGATACTGCTGGGTGAGAAAGTCGGATTGAAACCGTCGAATGACCAGTGCGACCTGCATAGGAAAGACGTCTTCATAGATATCAGCGTTTCGGTTCGCCATTTCCAACAATTGCTCACGCCATTCTGTCGCCACGAACGGCGCCAAGACGCGTGGCATGATGACCGTTTTCAGCTCATCCGTCATTTCTTCAAAGATGCTCTCCATATCTTCAAAGTGTCGGAAGACCGTTCTCAGGCCAACATTTGCGCGATCCGCGACGTCTGCCGCCGTGGGCCGCATTTCACCCTCGCGCATAAGCTCAAACAAGGCCTCGATGATAGCGCGGCGGCTGCGATCGCTACGCAGACGCCGACCATCTTCGGATCCTGGCTCAAGTTTCGGCCAGGGGCTCTTTTTGATCGTTTTCGCAGTCATTAGTTCGCCCAGATAACGTATTCGTCCCCGTGTTCAATATCATCGGCTGGCGTTTTATCGATCGGGATCGCAGATTCGAGTTTATGTGGATACAGCGGACCAACCGAGTCTGCATGGTGAGCGTCGAGCAAGCCTTGCAGTTCCGCCACTTTGTCCGGCTGAGAATCTGCAAGATTGGATTGCTCGGTCGGGTCGGTTGCTAGGTCAAACAACCAGATCTTGTTTTGACGTCCATCAACTTGAAGTTTCCAATCGCCAGCGCGAACGACGTGGTAGGTTCCGGATTGCCAGAAGATTGCATCATTCGGCCGTTCAATGATCCCGTTGCCCATGGCTGCAACCATGATGTCCGCGCCATCAATAATGCGATCGGTCGGTAAGCTCGCCCCCGCTGCAGATGCGAGCGTTGGCAAGAGGTCGATATGTGCGACGGGTGTGTCGATGACGGTGTTTGGCGGGATCTGCGCCGGCCACTTGATGAACATTGGGACTCGAATGCCGCCTTCGAACAAGGTAATTTTCCAGCCTCTGAAAGGGGCGTTTACCTCACGCAGGCCAATATAGCCGGCGCCGCCGTTATCGCTGCTCAGCACCACGATCGTATTTTCTGAGAGCCCTTCTGCCTCAAGTTTCTCGATCACCCGGCCGACACTGCGATCGACTGCGCGGATCATCGCAGCGTAGACGCGTTCGCGATGCAGCTCGATGTCGCCAACCGCTTCATAGTCTTCCTTTGTCGCTTGCAAGGGCGTATGCGGCGCCCAGTGGGCGAGATACAGAAAGAAGGGCCGGTTCTTGTTAGACTCTATGACGCGAAGGCTCTCATCCGTCCACCAATCTGTGAGATAACCGCCAGGCTCGAATGGCTCACTTCCATTAAAGCTTGCCGCATAGGACATGGCTGCCCAGAGAAACTTATCGATTGGGTCGAAATCCAATTTCGCGTTCACAACCTCCGGATCATCCTCGGCTAAAAATAGACCGCTGGCCATCAGTAAGCTTTCGTCAAATCCCTGTGCGTTGGGCAAAAAGTCATCGCGCCGTCCGAGGTGCCATTTTCCAATATGCACCGTGTGATAGTCTTCTTGTTTCAGTAATTCTGCAATTGTGATTTCAGACCCAGGCAGCCCCTGATCGGCGTATGGAAGGGCGCCATCATCGATTTCGCGATTGAATGTCGTTGGGGGCGTCGCGCCGGATCGCATGCTGTTTGCGATCGTCGACACAACCATGCTCATCCCGTCTGGCGTTGGTGTGAATTCGAATCCGGTGCGAGTCGGGTAACGTCCGGTCATCAGCATTGCGCGCGACGGAGCGCAGGTGCCGGTTCCAGAATAGGCTTGCGTGTAGATAGCGCCATCCGCAGCTAGCTTATCGATATTTGGAGTCGGGACACGGCCGTTCGCGACGCCGCCGCCAAAGGTCGAAATGTCGTTATAACCGAGATCGTCGAGCAGGATAAAAACGATGTTTGGCGGGCGTTCAACGAGGGGCGTGGCGGCTGTCTCTGGTCCTTTCTGCCAGTTGATAGGCTGATAGGGACCAACCTCCATCTTGTTTGCCTTCGCTCGATTAAGAACAAGGTGTGTGATGATCGCGGTACGGTTAAACCAACCGAGCAGACCTGCGCCAAGAATGACGGCTGTGATCCCAATTAGTATCTTCTTCCACATGGATGTTTCTTTCTAAGTGAACAGGGCTTCACAGCCTGAGCCCGCTAGCATCGCGTCGACGGAGCCGCGCTCATTATCGGACAAACCGCTATGTTCATCTCGCAACCATTGCAGGCATTTTGCTTGATACTTGAAGACTGGTTGCGTCCAGGCGCGCCCGTCAATCTCAGTTTCAAATGTCGTTTCACCCGATAGAATGGCCTTGGCGTTGGCAATCATGGCTGGTGCATAGGTGCGACCAATTTCTGCTAAGAGGGGGGCTAGAGCTTCGCGCGCTTCTTCAGCTGTGAACCAATCTTCTTCTTGCGGTTCCAGGCCGGATAAATCGTCCATGAGATCGACCCAGGCCCTGACGCGGTAAGAGGCTTTCTGCGTGATCGCAGCGGATGTCGGCTCAACGATAGCGAGTTGAGTGAGTTGGCCAAACAGGGCGAAATCCGCGGATGAAGGACGGGCACCAAGGACAAATCCTTTGTGCGCCAATAGGGCGTCTAGAATGCCGATCAGTCGCTCATAGGATTGTTCGATCGTCTGCGCCGTTATGTCGTTAGAACCGACAACGTAGAGCCGCTCGATCTGACGCTTGGCAAAGTAGTCCGCAAACTCCGTCGCTTGCTCGTCCGCTGCGGTATTGTTGCTCCAATAAACCAATAGAGGAGCAGCATTTCGCCAATCCGCCTCATGCGCCCAGCGAAAGTGAAACATCGCTTTGGTCAACCACTCATCACCATAGTCTTCAATCAAATCATTGAGGAACTTCAAGACTGGGTCTGTCGGGATCACGGATCGTCCGGCATGCTCACGTTCAATACGCCGGATGAGCGGGGTTGAATCCGTAACTGGTATGAGCGCGCCGTCTTCGCCATCCGGAAAGTAAAATGTCGGCAGCAGGCGAGGCTTGGCGACCGGATAGCCTTCCGGAATGCGTGTATCGCCCCAATAGACAGAGAAGGGCAGACGGCGATATCGCAACACGCCAATCATCTTCCTCGTATATGGCGAACCCGGCGCGCCGGACAGTTCATAGCGTTGCGAGCTGGTCATGCGGTATGTTCCTCCAGCTGCGAACTTCATAAATGGCACGTCAAATGTCAATATCTGTGCGCGACTGGAATATATGCTCCGTTGGGGGTGTACGACTTGGACGGTGCTAAAGCGCGACAGAAAAGACTATCGCTTGCGATTTTTACTTGAATACAAATCTAGGCGGTCGCTTTTCCAGAAAGGCTCTATAACCGTCTTTGAAATCGGAATTTGAAAAGCCTTGGATGAACAGTGCGACCGCAGCAGGGTCGTCGTCGGCCCATCCGGATTGAACGCCCTTGATCATTTGCTTGATTGCGCGTGTCGACCATTGAGATGTCGCGGCGATTTCTAATGCCCAGTCGCGCGCGGTCTGCAATGCACGGGAATCGTCGCTCAATCGTTCGATCAAACGCATGTCAGCTGCTTCACGCGCGGAGAAAATACGTCCCGTAAAAAGGACATCTTTAGCTGCACCAGGACCAATGGCGGCCAGCAAGCGTCGTGTGTCCCCTGCGGGATAGACCAGTCCTAATTTGCCTGGCGTAATACCAAATCGGGCACTTGTGCCGGCTATGCGCAAATCACACGCCATCGCCAAACTTACTCCGCCACCCACGCAAGCGCCTTCGATTGCTGCAATTGTTGGTTTCGTGCAGTCCTCGATGGCGGCTAGCGCTTCAGCAATTGTCTTGCCCGCTTTCAGTGCCGCATCTGATGTCGCATACGTGTGTTCGAACTCTGCGATATCCGCGCCAGCGGCAAACGCGCCTGCATCACCGCCGTGAATGATTAAAACTTTAACCTCATCATCCGACTCTGCCTTATCGACAAGATTCGGAATACTCGCCCACATGTTTATGGAAACAGCATTGCGTTTTTCTGGTCGGTCGATGACGAGCTCAGCCAGCGGTGGTTCGACTTTCAAACCAATCAAATTGATCACCCTTGTTCCTGAACATGCACTCTAGCCGCAGTCGTCGAGGATTCTTGGCAACTAAGCGGTTGCAATGCAAGCATCGATTGGGGCGAAACGAGGCGTCCGCGGATGCGGCTGATTCGGCATTAGTTCGAAAACGCCATATCGACGGAGCGCGCGACTGGCTTCAGGAAGTATTCAGCGATCGAGCGACGGCGCGTCACAATCTCAGCCGAGACGGTCATGCCCGTTGCCAATTGTCCGACATAGCGACCAGATCCGATGGTCGGAGTATCAAAGTTCACGCGCGCTAAAAAGTAGACCTCGCCGGTCGTTTCATCGATAAATGTCCCCGGTGACACAAACGCAATTTTGCCTTTGACTTTGCCGAAACGGTTGGGGTCAAAGGTTGAGATGACGAGATCAGTTTCCTGCCCGACCTGCACATTGGCAATGTCTTGCGGCGGAATTTGTACTTCGGCGATCAGCGGTGCGTCGGCCGGTAGGATGTCAAACAGGATTTCGCCGCGCCCCACGACGCTGCCCGTGCCAGCGATGTGGATTTTCTTGACACGACCATCTGTAGGCGCCGTCAATGTCATATTGTCTGCGATGAAATTGAGAGATTCGAGGGGCTGACGTAATTCAGCCAGCTGAGCTGCTATCTCTGAGCGCTGGGTTGAGGCATCTCTACGGAACGCCGCACGAAGCTTACGAAGTTCTGACTCAAGACGAGAAATGTCCGCTTCCGATTGTTCGGCCCGGGCGCGCGCTTCGTTCAAGTCTTCTTCGGCGCGGAGCCAGCTGGATTGTGCATCAAGAAATTGCAAGCGCGATGTGAACTCTTGTGCGTACAAGGTTTCCTGAATTTCAAACTGCTCTTTTGCTGCGCTCGCTTGCTGCTGCTTGGACGCAATATTCGCAGCCGCCGTGTCGCGCTCGCTTTTTGCGACACGTAATTGTTGCTCGAATGACCGGCGTCCGGCCATGTGCTCTGCGACAGACTGTGTGAACAAGGTTTCCTCTTCATCCACCAAGGCCTGCCACTCAGGAAGGAACCGGTCGAAAGCTGGATGTCGGTTTTCCAGGATCGCGTCCAACCGCTCAGCAGCGATTTCCAGAGAAACATTTTGAGCTGTGAGCTTCTGCAATTCACCGCGCGCGGTTTCTGGGCGCAGTTTCAGCAAAGGATCTCCGGCAGCGACCATTTCGCCCTCAGCGACAAAAACCGTTTCGACAATCCCGCCTTCGATGTGCGACAGTTCATACAAAGGCGTGCTGGGGACAATCTCACCCGCCGCAACAGAGAGTTCGCGCACTTTGGCAAAATTTGCCCAGACCAGAAGTGCAAAGATCAGCGCAGAGATCGTGAAGATGAGCGCGCGCGAAAAGACGGGGTCTGGACCTTCTTCAAGCGCGATTGGCAGAGCAAGGCGTGTCCTCTTGCTGATCGTTTCAAGCTTTTCCTGGGTCATGCTTTACTCCCT
Source organism: Pseudomonadota bacterium (assembly GCA_039818185.1). GTDB lineage: Bacteria > Pseudomonadota > Alphaproteobacteria > Caulobacterales > Hyphomonadaceae > Henriciella. Next base: position 5,625 of record JBCBUI010000004.1, on the reverse strand, counting down.
GCTTGGGCCTGCTGCCCGGAATTGGATGAGGTATAGGCCGTCAAGAATTTCGGCACGATAAGATCGGGGGTGTCGAAGCCAGCAGCCATGCCATCTTCGATCCACAAGACCTTGTCAGCGAGCCGCATCAAACTCGGGCGATGCGTGCTCATGATCATCGTCGAAACCCCGCGACCGCGCTCAAGCTCGGCGATCAATGCCGCTTCCCCGCGTGCATCGAGCGTGTCAGCCGGATTGTCGAGAATTCGGATGGCCGATTTCTTGATGAAGGCGCGACAGAGCGAGATTCGACTGGTCAAAGCATCCGGCCAGGAGACCAGGTTTTGGTGGCTCATCCGCGTGTCGAGCCGCTCGGGTAACACGTCGCCATAATAATCATCGAGACCAAAGCGTTGTGCGATCGCTTCGATGTCAGCATCGGTTGCTTCGGGACAAGCCAAACGGATATTTTGCGCGATGCTGCCATGATAGAAGTCCGCGACTTCCAATGCAGTGCCGATATTCTGGCGCCAGGCCCCGATATTGATCTGACGCAGGTTGATATTGTCTACGCGTACCAGACCAGATTGCGGCTGATACAAACCCAAGAGAGTCTTGATCATCGTGGTCTTACCAGCGCCACTCGGGCCGCAAACAGCGATGAACTCGCCAGGCTCAATTTTGAATGAAAGTTGGCGCAGGGCAGGTTCTCGCTTGGCGTTAAAGCGAAAAGCGACCCGATCAAACTCGATTTGACCCGAAAAGTCCTGCGTGATGGCTGGCGCTTTTTCAGGCTCGCGCTCCGGCTTGATCCCCATCAGGCGATCAATGTGCTGGAAGCTCTGGATCGTTTGACCCAAGACCATGCCGGACAGAAACATGCCGCGGATGGGATTCAATACTTTCCAGGCCAACGCCATACAGGCGATCAGGGCACCCATGCTGAGATTACCCGAGGCGGCCATCATTGCGCCGATGGAGAGCGTCGCGACTCCAGAAATGGTGACCAGCGCCTGGGCGATCGTTTCTGTGATCAGGTTAAACTGACGCATCTTATGCGATGCGGCGGCCGCGCGTGCGCTCGCTTCGCGGTACTGTTCCAGGAAGACTGGCTGGCATCTTAAGTTTTGAATTTGATCGTGATTTGTGACCATCTCGATGGACAAATTCTGCAACTCAATTCGAGCGCGCCCCACCTCGCTCACGGCGCGATTGCTGGCGGGAATAGACCAGGCCGCGAGCGCGACGAATAGAATGATCAATGTAAAGGGGATCAGGACGAGCGAACCTGCGACAAGGAAGATTGCGAGCAGGAACAAAGCCAGGAAAGGCAGATCAAAAATCGCATTGACCAAGGCGCCGGTAAAGGCATCCCTGAACGCCCCCATCTGGCGAATGCGGGTCATCTGGTCACCAATTGCCGAATTCTCAACGAAGGTGAGCGGCAGGAACATCAATTGTCGGAAGATTGCTGTGCTGGCTTGCTGATCCAGGCGTGCCGCCAAACGGGCTTGCAGCCGGGCTTTGATAACTTTCAGTCCGAGATCTGCCCCGATAATCATGGCGATGCCGACCGTCAGCCAGAACAGGATGTCCGTGGCGCCGGTGCCAATCGCCTTGTCATAAACGTTCATGATGTAGACGGGCAAAGCCAGCAGGAACAAGTTGACCAGGAAGCTTGCTGTGAAGATCATGCGCAGATCTTTGCGATAGGCTTTCAGAGCAATTTGAGTCCATTTGCGCGTTGGCCCAGGCGTGTCTTCCTCGGATTTGTCTTCCGGGAAAATCAGGGTGCCTTGCAGCTCAGAATGCGCACATGTCTTGAGCAAGCCAGTCTCAGGATCGAACACGCGGCAATAGCCGGTTTTATCTGTTTCGCGGATAACTTTTAAGCGGTGGGCATCGTCGAGCAGAAAACAGGGTAGGAAGTCAGGGCGCAAATTGGTTGAGTTCGCGCTGGTCATGCTGGTCGAGAAGCCCAGGTTGAACAAAAACGTCCTCAGCGCGTTGAGCTCGTTCAACGCGTCAATATAAGGCTGGGCTTCAAAGAATCGGCGGTCTGACCCCGACCAACCAATCGCATCCAGAAAATGGCGAACGCTGCGCAGACTGTCATCGCCGGCGATCGCTTTGGAAACCCGTTTCTCCGGAGCAAGCTCGGTCTCAATACGTGTGCGCCACGCCTCGAACTGGTTCGGTTCATTCGTGTTCGCAACGGGGGGGAGCGCGTTCGACATTATGAAGCTCTCCCATGGATGAGCAGCTCTGGAGACGCGGTTCGGGATTTCGCCATCAACATTCCAGACCGGTTCGAAAGCTCGAAAACCGCATCCGATTGTCTGAGAAGAGACGGGCGCTGCGTCGCGAGAATAATTGTCATCTTGCCGGAAAGGTGCTGCAGCATGTCCGCGAAGGAGGACTCAGTTTTGGCGTCGAGGCCATTATTCGAGGCATCGAGAAGCAGTATGGAAGGCTTGCTGACAACGGCGCGAGCAATACAAATCAATTGCGAAAAGGCTGTGGAGAGTTCGGGATTTGAGCTACCTAAAAGCTGTGTATCGAACCCGTCCGGGAGACGATGGATTTCGGACGAAAGCCCGCTCAAATCTGCCACCCATTTCGCGTCTTGTGCGGTATAGGTTCCGAACAGAGTCAGGTTGTCTAGAATGCTGCCGCGGAAAACTTGCGGCACTTGGCCAACATACGCCATCAAGCGACGGGCATCGCTGGGCGCCATGCCATTGACGGAGATCTCGCCATGGGTCGGCGCGAGCTCACCCATGATGTTACGCAATAGAACGCTTCGCCCGCTGCCATCGGCGCCTTTCAAGCCGACAAACTGGCCCTTTGCGATATCGAGATTGATGTTCTCGAATACGACCTGATCGTTGGCGCCGTGAAAAGCGAGATCGCGAATGGAGATGGATGCCGGCGCGAATTCAGGTTGATGACGTTCGACCCGTTCGATGATCGCCGGCTGACCCGAAATTTGAGCATAAAGCTTGTCGACCTCAGCTTTCTTGTGATCGTTCTGTACGATCTGCGTCCATGAGGAAAGCGAGCGCATGATGGGCTGCATCATCTGAGATGAAAGCAGCATACAGGCCGCCAGCGCACCAATCGTCAGCGAGCCACCAATCACCATGAGCGCGCCAAAGACCACGACGCCCAATGTCATGAGCAAGGCGAACAGCCCAGCTGCTTGCGCAATGGTTTGCGAGGATAGAACATTGTGTTTCAGTTCAAGACTGCTGGAAGATTGCAACCGCTCGAAGCGACGCATCATCAGCGGTTCCATGGCGTGAGACTTGACCGTTTGCATGGTCTGCAAAGTTTCCAGCATGAAGTCGTACTTGCGTTCCTCGACTTCTTCTCTTTTGTCGATAATCGTCCGCAAGCGCCGGGTTTGAAACGAAATATATATCACGAAAGCGATCAGAAATGCGGTCGGCACCGCGATCAATGGGCCGGCAATCACAGTGATCACAATCGCGAAGACCGGGACCCAGGCAATGTCGATCAATAGCAATCGCGCCGTGCTGCCCTGAAACTCGGACATGTCTGAAAGCGCTTGCAGCTGCGAGATAATCGCACTGCCTTTTGTGTTTTTCAGCTGGCTGGAATTTGACGCCATCAGCCGCGCCATCGCGTCCATGGATTTGCTGTGACCGAAGGCCGCTGCACGCCAGCCCATAATTGCGCCGCGTCCGATCCTTAGGACTGAGTCCAAGATGACGACGCCAATCAAGCCGATCACCAGCATGGCCAGCGTGTTGAACGCCTGGTTTGGCAATACGCGGTCATAGACGTGCAAAATGGTTAGCGGCAGAGCGAGGCCAAGGAAATTGACAAACGCCGATCCAAAATAGACTGAAAGAGGTAGGCGAGACGCTTTAATCATGGGGGTGGGCTTTTGTTCTAACGCGTTGAACGACACCGATCCGGATGTATTGGATGGGGTGTTTTTCATGCGGTCGCTAACTCTCTTGCAAATATAAGATTGAGCGAAACCACTTAGAGTTTAATCTTCTAATTATGGTTAAAATTAAATCTGTAGTTGCATCTATCTGTGCTGAAATTGCACATACTTGATCAGATCAGTTCAGCTCCGCGAATCTCGAACTCGACTTGTTCCGTACGAGAGGCATATTCTAAAGGCCATCAGGTGCCATTCGTCGGTCGCCGAAATGGTGTACCAAGAATTAAAACTTAAGGTTGTATTTGAGCGCTCAAGTTTCCGATAAATACGGGACTCCCGCGTATAAGGCCTCGGTGTATACACTCATGAGGTAGATCGTGGCGGATAAGAAGACCGGACCAGAAGCGGGCCCACAAACAAACAACCAAGACCCAAGTTTCGTCTATGGTGATGCCCCTGCAAAGAAGAAAATCGACGCCTGGGAAGGTCAAGGCGATGCTGATCTGGTCAGCGATTCTGGTGAAATGGCGCTTGCGAACTTGCATTTCGGCACGACGCCGGAAGCTGATCTGCTTAAGTCTAATCCGGCCGAAGAAGAGACCTCAAATGATGCGACGGTAGCGGCCAAGCAGGCTGAAACAGTCCGCGTATCCATTGAAGTCGAGGAGAACCTGGAAGGTGCGGTCGTCGCGAGCCTCGGGGCAACGGCAGCGGATCCGGGAGCGGCGCTGACTTACACGGTCTCGGACCCGCGATTTGAAGTCGTAGACGGTCAATTGCAACTCGCGGACGGGGTTAGCCTCGATTACGAAAGCGACCCCAGTTTGGAAGTTACGGTCACGGCGACAGACGGCGACGGCGGTGCGACCACGGAATCCTTCATTATCGATGTCATCGACGTCAATGACGCCCCAACGGATTTGGAGCTGGATGGGAATTCGGTTGCTGAGAATAGCCCCGGCGCTGTCATCGGAACTTTGTCTTCTTTTGATGCGGATGCGGATGATGGTGTCATCTACACGGTTTCCGACGATCGCTTCGAAATTGTTGACGGTGTGTTGCAACTGGCGGACGGCGTCAGTCTGGATCATGAAGCGGCAGCGTCGATCGAATTGATCGTCACCGCGACCGATAGTGGTGGACTCAGCACGGAAGAAACGTTCACGATCGATGTTTTGGATATCAATGAATCGCCGAGCGATTTATCATTGGACGGAACCTCTGTGGCCGAAAATGATGCTGGTGCCACTGTTGGAACCTTGTCTTCCTTTGATCCGGACGCAGGTGATAGCGTTACTTACACGGTTTCCGATGATCGCTTCGAAGTGGTTGATGGTGAAGTTCGCCTAGTTGATGGCGTGAGTCTTGATCACGAAGAAGCCGCATCCATCGAATTGACTGTCACCGCGACGGATGCCGGTGGCTTAAGCACCGAAGAGACGTTCACGATTGATGTAACGGATGTGAACGAAGGCCCAAGCGACCTGTCGCTGGACGGGACTAGTGTTTCAGAAAACGATGCGGGTGCTGTCGTTGGCACATTGTCTTCATTCGACCCTGATGCTGGTGATAGCGTTACTTATACGGTTTCTGACGATCGTTTTGAGGTGGTCGATGGTGAAGTTCGCCTCGTTGATGGTGTCAGCTTGGATCATGAGGAAGCTGCATCGATCGAATTGACCGTTACTGCGACAGATGCCGGTGGCCTGAGCACCGAAGAAACATTC
>JBCBUI010000003.1:0-328235 GCA_039818185.1 Pseudomonadota bacterium | reverse complement strand
TGATGAAGAACTGCTCGAGCTGGTTGAAATGGAAATCCGTGAGCTGCTGTCTTCTTACGAATTCCCAGGCGACGATATTCCAATCGTAGCCGGTTCTGCTCTGGCGGCGGTTGAAGGCCGTGACGACAATATCGGTAAAGAAAAGATCATCGAGCTGATGGCAGCTGTCGATGAGTATATCCCGACCCCGGATCGTCCAATCGATCAGGACTTCCTGATGCCTGTGGAAGACGTGTTCTCAATCTCTGGTCGCGGTACGGTTGTGACCGGCCGGGTTGAAACGGGCGTCATCAAAGTTGGTGAAGAAGTCGAGATCGTTGGCATCCGTGACACCCAGAAAACCACTGTGACGGGCGTTGAAATGTTCCGTAAGCTGCTCGACCAGGGTCAAGCGGGCGACAATATCGGCGCGCTGATCCGCGGCATCGACCGGGAAGGTGTTGAGCGCGGTCAGGTTCTGTGTAAGCCAGGCTCAATCACGCCGCACACGACGTTTGAAGCCGAAGCCTATATCCTGACCAAGGAAGAGGGTGGCCGTCACACGCCATTCTTCACGAATTATCGTCCACAATTCTACTTCCGGACGACAGACGTGACCGGTGTTGTGACGCTGCCAGCGGACAAGGAAATGGTTCTGCCAGGCGACAATGTGAAAATGAGCGTTGAGCTGATCCAGCCTATCGCCATGGACCAGGGTCTGCGCTTCGCGATCCGTGAAGGTGGCCGCACCGTCGGCGCCGGTGTTGTGGCATCCGTCTCTAAGTAAGACAGCCCAACCCGCCTAATCAGAAAACCCCGCAGCAAAGGCTGCGGGGTTTTTGTTTGTGTGAAGACAAGGGGCGATTTTGTGCGTCAAAAGCATAAACTCCGGTAGAGCGTTGCGCGCATATCGCATTTGTGACGCAGTTTGTGGCTTGAGCGTGCGCTGTGTGCGTGGTGTACCTGAAGCCAAGACGAAAACGTCACCCAAATCTCAAAGGCCGGGGAGGCTTATTTGACCGACACCACCATCGCCACAGCGCGCGACACCAGTTTCTTTGGCCATCCAAAAGGCCTCGCCATCCTATTCTTCACCGAGATGTGGGAGCGTTTTTCCTACTATGGTATGCGCGGCTTGCTAATTCTGTATCTGACGCAGCATTTCCTTTTTTCAGATGAGAAATCCGCCGTCATGTACGGCGCCTACACGGCGCTGGTCTATGTCATGACCATTATTGGCGGCACCCTGGCAGATCGCTATCTGGGGCAACGCAAAGCAGTGACCTTCGGCGCCATCCTCCTTTGTCTTGGCCACTTTGGCATGGCGTTCGAAGGCAGTGGGTCTAAAGAATTCATCGTCTCTAATGGTGCAGAAATAGAACTTCTGGATGAGGGGCGGGGCGATAATCGGAAACTCTATGTCGATGTCGACGGGGCGGAACGTCGTGTCGTGTTCGGATCTGATGGCAGTATCAATTTCCTCGAAACCGCCGATCGTGCAGATGACCCCACCTCGGGCGTTTATCAAACTCTCGCCGCGGATACATTCACGACGCGGATTGAACGCCAAGAAACGTTTACGCTGATCTTGTATTTCTCGCTCGCCCTTATCATTGCGGGCGTCGGTTACCTCAAAGCCAATATTTCGACGATTGTTGGCGCGCTTTACGATTTCGATGATCCAAGACGGGATTCCGGATTCACGCTCTTTTATATGGGCATCAATCTCGGGTCATTCTTGTCTTCAATCACCTGCGGTATTCTCGGCATCGTTTATGGCTGGCAGTATGGTTTTGGCTTAGCGGGCATTGGTATGCTTGCAGGATTGGCCGTCTTCATATGGGGGCAGAAATATCTCGATGGTCGCGCCGATCCACCATCTGAGGAAAAGCTGAAACAGTCCTTCTTGGGTCCGATCAATGTGGAATGGGCATGTTACCTGGCCGGGCTGGGGATTATAGCAGTGGCGATGGCAATCGTCATGAACGCCGAAATCATCCCGGATTGGTTCGTCGGATCGCTTGGCATCATCGTGTTTTTATTCCTGGTGGGGTATAGCTTCACCCGTCTGGAAGGCACTGAGCGCAAGCGCATGTTTGCCGCCATTTACTTCGTTCTGGCGCAAATCCCGTTTTGGGCGCTGTTCGAACAAGCGGGCTCGTCTCTAAATCTGTTTACAGATCGCCTGGTCGACAAGACCATGTTCGGCGTGAATGTTCCCGCGCCCGTCTTCCAGGCCTTGAATGCAGGCTATATTGTGATCTTCGCGCCCATTCTGGCTTGGCTCTGGATCTGGCTTTCAAAGCGCAAAATGGAGCCCTCAACACCCGTCAAATTTGCGATTGGCGTCTTTTTAGCCGGGCTCGGCTTCTTGTCTCTGGTGGCGGGAATCGGGGCTTCGGGCGCCGCGGGACTGACCGCCGTCTATTTCATCTTCCTGATCTATTGGGTGCACACGATGGGGGAATTGATGGTCTCGCCAGTCGGGTTGTCGGCGGTGACGAAAATGGCGCCAGCGCGCGTTGTCGGCATGACCATGGGCGCCTGGTTCTTGTATTCTGGTCTGTCCAACTATCTCGCGGGCATCATTGCGCGCGGCACAGGCGCAGAGACTATTGGCGGACAGATCACGGACGTCGCGGCTGCCAAAGCGAACTATGCTGCCGTCTATTCAAATGTCGGCTATGTCGCGATGGGCATAGGCGTCTTTATGCTACTAATTTCGCCGATCATCAAAAGCTGGATGAGCACAGATGTCGGCGCGGTTGATTCTGTAGATGATGAACTTCGGGCAAGCGGCGAAAAGGCATCATAGTCAAAAGGATTTTTGAGCGATGATGTTGAAGTCCATTTCGATTTTATCCTGCAGCATCATCGCGTCCGCGATCGCCGCGGCAGAATCAGATCGAGATGCACAACCCATCAAGCCGCCTGTGCCGAAATATCCGGTGCAGGCTGCAATGACGCAAACGTCCGGTTTTTGCGAAGTGACATTTGACGTAGATCGGAGAGGACAGCTCGTCGCGCCGCGTGCGGAATGTTCAAATCCTGTTTTCTGTCACGAAGTCCTTCGCGCCATGTCCGAAGTTGAGTACGCGCCCAAAATCGTCGATGGCGCAGCGGTGCCGCGATATGGCGTGGTTTACCCGGTTGAATTCACGATTTCGGATGCCCCTGGTTCGGACGGATATGATCCTTTGAAACCGTGCGGGTTGGAAAAAGAGCGCGTCTCTTAACCCGCGCCACCAACCGTTAGGCCGCCGACTTTCAGTGTGGGTTGCCCAACACCGACCGGCACCGACTGTCCAGCTTTGCCGCAGGTGCCGACGCCGTCGTCCATGGCGAAATCATTGCCAATCATTTCGACTTGGCTCAGCGCCGTCGGGCCGTGACCAATCAAGGTTGCATTCTTCACCGGCGCAACCACTTTGCCATTCTCGACCAGATAGGCCTCCGTGCATTGGAAGACAAAATTGCCGGACGTGATGTCGACTTGTCCGCCACCGAAATCGACGGCCCAAATGCCTTTCTTGATTGAGGCTACAATTTCGTCCGGATCATCTTGTCCGCCGAGCATGACCGTATTGGTCATTCGCGGCATGATGGTCGCATCATAGGCTTCCCGACGGCCATTGCCGGTCGGCGTGACGCCCATCAGGCGCGCATTCTGGCGGTCTTGCATATAGCCTTTCAGAATCCCGTCCTCGATCAGGACCGTGCGATTCGTCGGCGTGCCTTCATCATCAACGGATAATGAACCGCGACGCGCATCGATCGTGCCATCATCAATCACGGTCACGCCTTTCGAAGCGACTTGTTCGCCAACGCGCCCGGAATAGACGCTGGTGCCTTTGCGGTTGAAATCGCCCTCGAGGCCATGTCCGACGGCTTCGTGCAGAAGCACGGCCGGCCAGCCTGGCCCCAAGACCACTTCCATTTCGCCAGCCGGGGCCGGGATCGACACAAGATTGACTTCAGCTTTGCGCAACGCCCGCATCGCAAGACCCTGCCAGCGTTCCGGTGCAATCCATTCATCATAAGCGGCGCGGCCGCCCGCACCTGCAGAGGCAGACTCCCGTCGCCCATTCTGTTCCAGCGTGACCGATACGTTCAACCGCACGAGCGGGCGGACATCGTGAAAAGTCTCACCCGCCGGGCGCAGGATATCGATCTGTTCATGGCTTCCCGCCAATGACACCGAAACTTGCACCACGCGCGGATCCTTCGCGCGCACCCAGGCATCAATTTCGGCGAGTAGTCCCGTTTTGACCGTAAAGCCTGGGGCTTCTGTCGGATCAATCGGCGCATAGAGTTGACGATTCGTCGGCGTCGGGCTCGCGGCGAGATTGCCAGAATAACCGCGCTTCGCTTGTCGGGCCGTGTCTGCCGCGCGCCGAATCGCATCCACCGTAAGTTCGCCGGAATGCGCATTGCCGCTGGCCTCACCCGCTACCACGCGCAGGCCAAAGCCCTGACTGGTATCGTAAGTTGCTGATTTCAGACGGCCATCGTCAAAAACGAACCCCTCGGAACGAGAGCGTTGAATGTAAATGTCGCCATCATCCGCGTCTTTGGCGGCGTCAGCGAGAATTTTTGAGGCGTCTTGGGTATCAAAAGGCAAATCTGTATAGGACATGCCTTGTATGTGACGTGACAGGGGCACCGGATCAAGCACCCCTGTGCGGGTATTTTCTATCCAGCCGATTCGAACGAGAATCTTGTCAGCTGCCGTTCAGCCAAATCCCAACCGGGTTTTAATTCGAGAGATTTCTGGAAATCATTATAGGCTCCAGCGACATCACCCGTATTCTCGCGCGCAATCGCTCGGTTGTAATAGGCGGCGAACAGGTCATGTGATTCGAGCTCAATCGCGCGATCCAAAGGCGCTAGCGCCGCGGCGAAATCTCGGCGATAAATATGCGCCGCCCCCTCATTCAAATAAGCAGCTCCGAGTTCCGGCTGAAGATTCACTGCTTCAGCGTAATCGGCGAGGGCCTTTTCATATTGACCTTCACGCATTCGAAGCACGCCACGATTCACATATGTCGCGGCGCGATTCTTCCGGGTCATGGCCTGCTCACGCAGGGCGCGCGTGCAAATTTCTTCGGTCGCGCGGAAGTTTGAAAACCCGTTTTTGGTTTTTTGGAAACATTCTCCACCGAGGCCATTTCCAATCACAAATACCTGCGCAGACGCGGTTTCTGCCACGAGTGCCGTGGCGGCTGCGGCGATTAACAGCTTCAGCTTCATAGTTCTGCCTCCTGTGTCTTGGCTTTAACTATACACTAAGCGCGACAATTTATCGACCGACTGCGACATTTTATATGGAGCGGTTGTATTGGGTAGACCTGCGCGTCTGTCATATATATGGCTGCAGCCAAGATTGGATGGAGTGACTCTTGCGTTACATCTTTGCATGGATTTCCGCAGTGTTGATGACTGGATCGGCATTTGCACAAGAATTAGTGGGCCAGCCCACACCTGGCGCCCTCGGCTTTCAACCCGCAGCGACGCGAATCATGGAGCGTGTAAACGACTTCCATAATTACCTTCTGGTGATCATCACCGTGATCACTTTGTTCGTCTTGGCGCTCTTGGTTTGGGTTTGCCTACGCTACAATAAGCGTGCGCACCCCGAGCCCAAAAAGTTCAGCCACAATACGACGATTGAAATCATCTGGACCGCGGTTCCAGTGATCATCCTCGTCGCAATTGCCGGCCCGTCCTTCTCGAACTTGTTCTATCAGGAGAATGAGCCAAATCTCGAACTCATCGCGCAAAGCGGCGACCTTGATGACCCGAACATTTTCGTTGAAGCCGCTCAAGAAGGCTGGATCACCGTAAAAGCTGAAGGCATGGGAAACTGGGCCTGGACCTATTATTACGTTGATGAGCTCGACGCTGACGGCTACCCGATCCAATTCGTATCGAATGGCATCCATTACGGCCTGCCGACGGATCCGCCCGCGACTCCGGAAAAACCCAAATACCTCGCCACCGATTACCCAATGGTGATCCCGGCCAACCGTTATATCCGTTATCAGACCACGTCTGACCGCGTCATTCACTCTTGGACCGTGCCGGCGTTTGGCGTCAAAACGGATGCTGTTCCAGGACGCTTGAATGAAGGTTGGTTCCTGGTCGAAGAACCTGGCGTTTATTACGGCCAGTGTTCAGAGCTATGTGGCAAGAATCACGCCTTTATGCCGATCGAAGTCCGCGTCGTGCCTCAAGACCAGTATGATCGCTGGCTCGAAGTGATGCGCACGGGCGACGTCGATGCGGCAACAGAATTAGTACAAGTTATTGACCCGATGGGTGCAGACACGCGCCTTGCGTCGGTCGAGTAGGAGAGGGATTAGATCATGCCTATGGATCAAGTTGCTGATCACGGCCACGACGCCCACGATCACAAACCAGGTTTCTTCGTCCGCTGGTTCTTTTCGACCAACCATAAGGATATCGGGACGCTTTACCTCGTCTTCGCGCTGATCGCCGGTATTGTCGGATATACGCTGTCTGGTCTTATTCGTCTGGAACTGGCTGAGCCCGGTATCGGCCCACTCACCGGACTGATGGAAGTGATGTACGGCACCACGGGCCAGCAAGCGATCGAGCAAGCGAAAAGCTTCTATAACGTCGTCATCACTTATCACGGTCTGATCATGATCTTTTTCATGGTGATGCCAGCTTTGATTGGCGGATTCGGCAACTGGTTCGTGCCTTTGATGATTGGAGCGCCAGACATGGCGTTCCCACGGATGAACAATATTTCGTTCTGGTTGACCGTGGTTGCTTTTGTTTTGGCCATGATTTCTTTCCTTGTGCCAGGCGGTAATGGCGTCAACGGTTTTGGCGGCGGTTGGGTGCTATACCCGCCCCTTTCAAGCACGGCAGGCCATGCAGGCCCATCGATGGATCTTCTCATCCTGTCGCTGCACACGGCCGGTATTGCGTCCATCCTTGGCGCGATCAACTTCATCGTGACCATCCTGAATATGCGTGCACCAGGCATGACCTTGCATAAAATGCCGCTCTTCGCGTGGTCTGTATTGGTGACCGCGGTTCTGCTGCTGCTCGCTCTGCCGGTACTTGCAGGCGCGCTAACCATGCTGCTGACAGATCGGAATTTTGGGTCGCAATTCTTCGATCCATCTGGCGGCGGCGATCCGATCATGTTCCAGCACCTATTCTGGTTCTTCGGACACCCGGAAGTGTATATCATGATCCTGCCAGCCTTCGGCATTGTCTCGCACATCGTGTCGACCTTCTCGAAGAAGCCGATCTTTGGCTATCTCGGCATGGCCTATGCGATGGTTGCGATCGGTGCGATTGGGTTCATCGTGTGGGCACACCACATGTACACAGTCGGCATGCCGTCAGACATGAAAGCCTATTTTGTGGCGGCAACCATGGTGATTGCGGTGCCGACGGGGATCAAAATATTCTCCTGGATCGCGACCATGTGGGGTGGTTCGATCGATTTCTCAGTGCCGATGGTCTGGGCTATCGGATTCATCTTCCTGTTCACGCTCGGTGGCGTCACAGGCGTTGTGCTTGCCAATGCCGGCATCGACCACGCCTTGCACGACACGTATTATGTCGTTGCGCACTTCCACTACGTGCTGTCGCTTGGCGCCGTGTTCGGTCTCTTCGCGGGCTGGTATTACTGGTACGAGAAGATGTTCGGCATCAAATATAACAAGATGATCGCGTATGCGCATTTCTGGATCATGTTTGTTGCTTCAAACCTGATCTTCTTCCCGCAGCACTTCCTCGGATTGAACGGCATGCCACGTCGCTACGTCGATTATCCAGAGGCCTTTGAGTTGTGGAACAGTGTTTCGTCTATGGGCTATGCGCTCTCAATGGTCGCGACCTTGCTTTTCTTCGGAGGAATGGTCGAATCCATGCTGCGCCGTCGCAAAGCTGAGGCCAATCCTTGGGGCGAAGGCGCCACCACACTCGAGTGGACGCTGCCAAGCCCACCACCATTCCACCAGTTCAACGAGCTGCCGGTGGTGAAGAATGAGGGCGGTCACTAAGCCCGCCCGGCAGAATCAAATTCGGGCGGCCCTTTGCGCAAGACAGCGCAGAGGGCCGTTCGCATAGAAGCTAGTGAGATTTGCCCTATGTCTGTCGACATGACCGCTCCAGATACCAGCCCACGCCTCGCGACAGCGCGCGACTATGTCGAGCTGCTCAAACCTCGGATCATGATGCTGGTCGTGTTCACCGCGCTCGCCGGTCTGGTCGCAGCTGTCGGCGTGACGGGGACTGCAATCAATCCGGTTTTGGCCTCGATCGCTATCTTGGCTGTCGCCCTCGGATCAGGCGCCGCCGGGGCGATCAATATGTGGTATGATGCGGACATTGACGCAATCATGACACGGACATCGACACGTCCGATCCCTTCTGGCGCTGTGCCTAAGGATGAAGCGCTGACAATGGGTCTGATCATGTCGGCCCTTTCTGTCTTGCTCATGTGGATGGCGTCTAATGTGCTCGCCGCAGGCCTCCTGGCGCTCTCAATCGTCTATTATGGGTGGTTCTACACGATGGTGCTGAAGCGCCGGACCGCACAAAATATCGTTATTGGCGGGGCCGCGGGAGCCTTTCCGCCTGTTATTGGCTGGGCCGCTGTAACCGGGTCCACGCCGCTCGATGCCTGGATCCTGTTCGCCATCATCTTTTTCTGGACGCCGCCGCATTTTTGGGCGCTTAGCCTTGTTGCGCATAAGGAATATGAAAAAGCAGGCGTTCCGATGCTTCCGGTTACTGAAGGAGCGAAAGCGACCCGGTTCCAGATCCTTTTGTACACCATTATTCTGACGCCGATCGGATTAGCGCCGCTCGCGACGGGCCTAGGCGGCTTGGTTTATGCCATTGTCGGCAGCTTGCTGACGGTTTCTTTCCTATATTTCGCGGTTAAAGTCTGGCGCAGCCGGGCAGGGGAGGCAGATGCGGGCGGTGCGGAACGCAAGCTCGCCATGCGCATGTTTGCGTTTTCCATCCTGTATCTGTTCGGCCTCTTTGCCGCACTCATCATTGAACGCGGTTTCGGGTTATACTTCCCGCTCGGAGACCTATGATGACCGAGACACAGGTAACACCTGATGCCGCCACGCTGATCAAAGCGCAGAAGCGTCGCAATGCCTGGCTGGCGGCCGCATTGGTCGCTTTTGTTGTCATTGTTGGCGTGACCACAGCGATCCGGATCCAGGAAGCTGATTTTAGCGGCGGCGATCGCCTCTATTTCTCTGGCTATATGGACGAGGCGGCGAGCGAGAAGGCGGATCGCGAAGCACAAGCACGCATCGCCGCGCGACAAGCTGAAGAAGCAGAGGTGGCCTCAACCGCCCCCGAAGCGCCGGAGCAGGGCGATGAATAATACCAAAATCGCAATTCTCGCATCGGTCAGCGCCTTGTTCATGCTCGGCCTCGCCTTTGCGTCCAAGCCGCTTTACGACACGTTCTGCCGCGTCACAGGCTTTGGCGGCACGACGCAAACGGCACAAGCCGCACCAGATCGCATTAGCGATCGCGAAGTGACAGTGCGATTCGATGCCAATGTTGCAAATGCGCCGCTGAAATTCAAAGCGAGCCAAACCAATCTACCTGTTCAACTAGGGGCGCATAGTTTGGCGTTCTACGAAGTCACCAACACATCTTCCAGCGATGTCAGCGTCATCGCGAGCTATAATGTGACGCCGCACAAAGCCGGCCGCTTTTTCAGCAAGCTGGAATGCTTCTGTTTCGAAGAGAGAATCATCAAGGCTGGCGAGACGAAAAAGCTGCCTGTGATCTTTTTCGTCGACCCCGCGATGGAAGATGAGCGCAATGCTGATGATGTCCGCACGATCACGCTTTCTTATACCTTTTTCAATACCGACGAATTTAAAGGTGCGACGAAAACGGCATCGCTAAACTGAACGGTTGCAGAATCCGCCAACACCGGTCTAAAAGCGCCTGAGATTGTAATAACCATTGCCACAAGGGATTCCCCGTCATGGCCGAAGACGTCAAACACGACTATCACCTCGTAAACCCATCACCTTGGCCGCTGATCGGTTCAATCGCCGTTCTCGCGCTCGCTGTTGGCGGTGTGACCTATATGAAAGGTCTGTTCGGGATTGAGCAGGGCCAGCTCTGGACGCTGGTGCCGGGCTTCTTGATGGTCATCTGGGTGATGGCAGGTTGGTGGCGTGAAGTCGTCAAGGAAGGCCGCACGGGAGATCACACGCCGGTTGTCGAGATTGGCCTGAAATATGGCATGGTCCTGTTCATTGTTTCGGAAATCATGTTCTTCGCGGCCTGGTTCTGGAGCTTTTTCGAACTCGCCATCTTCTATCCCGCCCGCGTCGGCGGCACATTTGACGCGGCAAGCCCGGTCTGGGAAGGCCTCAACGCCTTTGCGCAATGGCCGCCAACCGGCGTCACCACATTTGATCCGTTCCATCTGCCTCTGATCAATACATTGATCCTACTTCTGTCGGGCACAACCGTCACCGCCGCGCACCACGCATTGGCGCATGATAAGATGGACAATGCCAAATTCATGCTGATTTTGACCATTCTTCTCGGCGTCGCCTTCACATGCTTACAGGTCTACGAATATTCAGAAGCGCAATTCACCTTTGATGGCACCCTGTACGGCTCTGCGTTCTTCATGGCGACGGGCTTCCACGGTGCACACGTGGTCATCGGCACCATATTCCTCACGGTTTGTCTGTTCCGCCTCTATGCGAAGAATATGACCGCCAAGAAACATCTCGGTTTCGAGTTTGCAGCCTGGTATTGGCACTTCGTTGATGTCGTCTGGCTGTTCCTATTCGCCTTTGTCTACGTCCTGCCGCATATCGTACTCGGACATTAGAAGACCGATCAAAGCTGCTCGCAGCCTTGAATCAGATTTTGAATTGGCGCTGTCATGTAATGCATGGGGCGCCAATTTAACTTTATGCGCTTGCCAATCGAAAGCCGAGCTCTGCTAGTATGATCTTTCGTCCAATGCCCGTCTTGACGCTGCTCAGCGTATCCAGCCTGATCATTTTGGTGATGCTCGGAAATTGGCAGTATGGGCGCTATTCCGAAAAAATGGCTAATCCAACCGCGGTTGAGGAGGCAGAGGCCAGCACGCTCTTGCGGATCGAAATCGATCAATCGCATTCGGGCAATGCGCAGCAGGTCTATGGGTTCGCTAACAGCGAGCCGATCTGGCGGCGCTATGTGCCGGGACGGATCGAGGGAACAGGAGAGCTGGTTTTGGCCATGGTGGAGGCCACAGGCGGCCCTCAGCCCGTCCCGGTCGCCATCTCATCTTTGCCTGACACTGTTTCCTTTAATGGCCTGGTTTCCGAGAAAAAAGCTGGGGCGACTGCTTTTGCAGGTCGTGACGATCCCGAAGCCGATATCTGGTACACGCTAAACCCGCCAGCTTTAGCCGATCGGCTCAGTCTCTCCGAAACGCCGCGCGTGGCTGAACCCGTCATAATGTCTGTGCGAAACGCGGCTGATTTGACACAAGTCCGACAAACGTTGAACCCGTATGCATTTGCCAAGCCTGTCGATCCATTGCCGCCGGAGCGTCATTTTGGCTATGCTCTGACCTGGTGGGGGATGGCTTTAGGACTGATTGGCGTGTATGTCGCGTTTCACCATTCACGCGGACGCTTGAGATTTAAGAAGGCTTGATGGCCATGAAATACATATCGACCCGCGGCGACGCCGCTCCTGTTGATTTTGTCGAAGCCTGTTTGACCGGCCTGTCGCCCGACGGTGGCCTTTACGTGCCAGAGGCGTGGCCGCAAATCGCGCCTGCGACCGCCAATGAATCTTATGTTCAAATCGCGACCCGTATCCTGAAAGCCTTTGCGGGCGACGCCCTCAGCGACGCTGATATATCGGGCCTGTGCGAACGCGCTTATGCCAGCTTCTCGCACGCGTCCGTCGCACCTCTCAATCAAAGCGGCCCTAATCAGTTCATTATGGAACTGCATCACGGACCGACTTTGGCGTTCAAGGACGTCGCCATGCAGTTCATTGGGCAACTGTATGATTTGGTCTTGAGTCGCAAAGGCGAGCGGATGAGCGTCGTTTGTGCGACGTCAGGCGATACGGGCGGCGCTGCTGCTGCAGCCTTTGCAGGGGCGAAGCGAGTCGATCTTTATATCCTGCACCCGCATAATCGCGTCTCGCCTGTGCAGAGACTGTTCATGACGACCACGGGCGCCTCCAACGTCCACAATCTCGCCGTCGACGGCGACTTTGATGATTGCCAGGCCCTGGTCAAAGCGATGTTTGCAGACAAAGCGTTCGCTTCAGATGTCCACCTCTCTGGCGTCAACTCGATCAATTGGGCACGTATCGCCGCACAGTCAGTTTATTATGCTGCCGCGCAAGCGGCACTCGGACCAGACCGCCCGCTCCGGTTCGTGGTGCCAAGCGGAAATATGGGCGATGCGTTCGCAGGCTATGTTGCAGCGCGTTGCGGCCTCTTGGCTGGGTTTGAGATGGTCTGCGCGGTCAACGAAAACAAAACCCTCGATACTTTGTTGCGCGATGGCCTGATGCGGCGCGAGCAAGCCGTGGCGACACCAAGCCCGGCCATGGATATATCCGTCCCCAGTAATTTTGAACGTCTCTTCTTTGAAGTCGCCGGGCGAGATGGCGATGTCGTGCGCCGGACCTATGACCAGTATAAGCAAACGGGTGACGCAGAATTGCCAGACACGGCCCGCGGCCCACTCAGCTGCACGGGTATCTCCTCCACCATGGTCAACAATGCCGATACGCTCGAAGAGATGCAGCGTTTCAAATCTGAGACTGGCACCTTGATCTGTCCGCACACCGCAGTCGGAACAGCCGCCGTTCGCAAGCTCGGCGCGAGCGACGCCTGCACGGTCATTCTTTCGACAGCACATGCCGCGAAATTCCCGGAAACCGTGCTTGAAGCAACCGGCGATCCTGCGCCATTGCCAGCGCGCTGTCAGTCGCTGAAAGATCGCGGTGAAGTGTTTGAACGGATTTCAAATGATCTCGGCACAGTGAAAGACCTTATTCGTGCCAAACTGGTCGCTGAAGCTTAGCCCATGAGCGCACCCATCGGCGAATGGCAATGGAATCGTACCACGCAGCGTCTTTCGCTGAGTGTGGAGCCGCCCGTTCTGGCGCGCCAATTATCTGGTGACTGGGCGCTAGAAGACCTTAGCAACATTCTTGATGGCTTGAGCCGACAGCGACTACGCAGTGGGCTTGAAACGCCGAACGGCGACGTTGCGCTTGAATTGGTCACGGCCGAAGGCAGTATCGTTCATCTGGCTGGCGCCATGATTGATCAGGAATGGTCGCGCGGGGTGATATTGTCTGTCGAAGAAGATGTCTCGGGCGGTTCGCCAGATCTCGTCGAACTCTTGCCGGTGTTTCAACCGATTGTCTGCCTGCGCAGCCGACGCGTAGAAGGCTTTGAGGCCCTGGCGCGTTGGGGCAATGAGAATGGCCTGCAATCTCCCGTCGGCGACACGCAAGGGCTGGCATCGACCATGTTGATTCAAGCCGCCGATGCGTTGGGCAGTTTCAGAAAAGTCGCTGGCATGGAATCCCTTTTTGTACAGGTCAACATTACAAGCCTAGATCTCGCGGATGGCCAATTGGTTGATTTGATCTCCGCGCTGCAAAGCGGCCATGGCCTAGCCCCACGATCAATTCGATTGGAGCTAACAGAGCAGGACGCTCTGCGCGACACCGAACAAACGCTAAACCGACTTCACGAATTACGCGCAGCCGGCGCAGGCATTGTTCTGGACGATTTTGGCTCTGGCCATTCTTCTTTCCAATGGTTGGCGGATTTGCCCGCGGATGCTTTGAAGGTTGATGCCTCGCTGATTCAGCAGATCGACAATCCCCGTGTGGAAACAATCCTTGAAGCGCTGACCCTTATGTCGCGCCGTCTCGGCATGACCTCCACGGCAGAAGGCGTCGAAGACGAAGCCATTATGACGCGCCTTCGGACGCTGGGTTTTGACCATGCTCAAGGGTTCGCCCTCGGGCGACCGATATCGGCCAATCAAATGGAAAAATTCCTGAAACCCTAGACGCCGAGATCGACTTCTAGAGACGAGATGGCGTGCACGAAATTGTTCGGGGCGAGCGCGCCATTTCCAGTCCATTTAATCTCAGGGAAGCGTCTCAGTATGTTTCGATACGCCGTTTCCAATTGCATAATCGCAACGCGCTTGCCGAGGCAGACATGTGGGCCATTACCAAAAGCAAGATGCTCATTTGCATTCGCACGCGTGATGTCGAATTGATCCGGGTTCTCAAATTTTGAGGGATCGCGGTTGGCCGCGGCATAATACATCACGACCTTATCGCCTTCGCTCAACGCTTGACCCCCGAGTTTCGTATCCTTTGTCACGGTCCGTCGCATATACGTCACGGGACTGACCATGCGAATGGCTTCATGCACGAAATTCGGGAACAGAGATCCGTCCGCCAGCAATTTAGCACGCTGCTCAGGATGATCCGTGAGGAGTTTCATCGTGCCGGAGAGGGAATTGCGCGTCGTGTCATTGCCAGCAAAGACAATCAACAACCAGGATCCGTCGAGAAATTCGTCAGATAAAAGTTCCCCGTCAATCTCTGCATTCGCGATCGCCGATAAAAGATCATGTTTGGGGTTTTTCCGTCGCTCTAATAATTGGTGCCGGCCATAATCGAACAAAGCCTGGATTTCATTCATGAACTCCATGATCTGTTCTGGCGAGACATTGCCCAAGCCTTCCTGTTGCGCCTGATATTGCGACGTCTCCAGAAAATGCATCCAATTTACAAGCTTCGGGCGATCAGCCTCAGGCACACCGAGAATTTCGCAAAGCGTGAAAAGCGGCAATTCCGCTGAAAACATCTCGACCATGTCAACGACAGGGCCCTTGGCCTGCATGTCGTCGAGCAATTCATTGACCTTGGCGTCCACCTTTTTCTTCAGTTCCGCAACATAATCCGGTCGAAACCAGGACATATGCTCCATACGCAGCGGCGTGTGATGCGGCCGATCAAGATTGATCAGAGAATTCAGTGACGACGAGTGCAAAAGAGGGTGCCGTGGTGTTTCTGCCATGCCATAAGTCATCAGAATACCGCCACGTTGCGATGAGAACGTCGCAGGATCCAGCTCAACGCTTTTGACCAAATCATAGGAAGTCAGCGCCCAAAAGCCGCGTGCGACCTCTTCTGGATGCCACATGATCGGGGCTTCGCGCCGCATTTGTTCAAAGGCATCAAACGTGTATCCGCCATTCCTCGAGAACACTTCCGGATCGTGCAAGGGCACAGGTGGTGTCAGATCATAGATAGGGGCATTGGATGGCGGGCCCGGTGCGACATCTTCCTGATAGGTTTCGGTGACGTTCTGAAAACCCATGGCTTTGCTCCCTTTTCGCAAAGTTCGACCGAACTCAGCCGAACCGCATCGTTTCCTCTTGGCAGTTCTTATGACTGCTCAGATCATAAACTAACTTATCGCTTGCGTCTGTGAAGGCGTGACCCCACGGGACCTTTTCGGGGTTTAGGTCTGGTCTCTTCTTGAGCTGGTAGTAACTGATCTGGGATCACATCTTTCAACGTCTCGCGGAGACGCTGAGCCGGAATTTCCTCGACCGCACCTGGGCGCAAGTCGCCGAGTTCAAATGGACCATATTGCGTGCGGATCAATCGATTCACTTGCAGGCCAAGATGTTCCATCGCCTTGCGGACTTCGCGGTTCTTGCCTTCGGTCAAGCGAACATTGATCCAATTGTTCGAACCTGTTGCACGCTCCAACTCAGCTTCGATCGACGTATAGCGCGTGCCATCGTCCAAAGTGACGCCGCCCTTCAACGTGTCGAGCGCGTCTTGGGTAATCTCGCCGTGCGCGCGGGCACGATAATGCCGGATGAACCCGGTCTTTGGGAGTTCCATTGCTCGCGCTAAGCCACCATCATTGGTCAGCAACAGAATGCCTTCCGTTGTTAAGTCGAGCCGCCCGATTGTGATCGTGCGGGGCAGAGCTTTTGGCAATTCATCAAAGATTGTTCGCCGCCCTTCCGGATCGGACGTCGTGGTGATCAAGCCTGCCGGCTTATGATAACGCCAGACGCGAACCGGCTCGTGTGCTTTGACACGTTTGCCATGGACGCGAATGTCCTCGCGGCCCGTCACTTTGAATGCTGGTGTGGTGAGTTTACGGCCATCAACGCGAACTTCACCGCGTTCAATCATGGCTTCTGCTTCGCGACGCGACGCAATCCCCGCACGCGCCAGATATTTTGCGATCCGTTCGCCGTCACTCCAATCCGGGTCAACACTCGCATGGCGACGAGGCGGTCTGCGGCGTTTGGATTTGCGGTTCGTCTCTCGACGGTCCGTCATTCATGTCTCTCCTAAGTCGCCTGTAATCCGAAAGCCGGAGCAAGGATGGCAAAGCCTAAAGCCAATTCCATCGGAATCCAAACAGGAATGAGACCATTTTCACGATTTTCGGTTTTGTCCATCAATAGTGACAAAAGTCGCCCCATACCGGCACCAAGCCAGCCCATGGCGACAGGGAAAATGGCAAATACTTTATAAGGCAGGGCCAAACCGTCCTGCATGAGAATAATCAACGCCGATAGATGGATCAATAACAGCAAACCGCCATAGGTTGCTCTAAACTCCGAAAACCCACCGGGTTTTTCCGGATCAGGATCCGCGACCAAGCGAACGACACCGGCCGCCCATTTCGGAGCGAACAGGGAACCAAGTCCAAGCGCGGCGCAAAACCCGAGCGCGATAATTGAAATGAGTTCGAGAATGGGCGGCATGTCCGGCTCCTTGAAAGATATGACCTGACTATATATCGCAGGTGGCGTTTGGACAGGGATCAGAGGATGCCAGCCTCTCGCCAAGCTTCTTTCGGCCAACGGCGGTGCTGCCAGAACCATTGGCCGGGATTGGCACGAACCTCGTCTTCGACAAAAGCTGTAATACGCGTGACGCAAGCCTTTAGATCAGCCTCGTCATTTCCCGTTTTTTCCGGATAGTATGGCGCATGCACAGTCACTTTGAAGCGGGCAGGGCCCGTCCGCCGAGTCGAGATATTGATGATCGGCACATCATATTTCAGGGCGAGTCGCGAAGGCCCTGGGGCAGTCATGGCTATATGCCCAAAGAATGGAATGGCGAGCCCTTGATTGAATTTCTGATCATTCATCAAGGCAGCGCTTCGACCCTGGCTCAATGCCCGCATCAGTTCGCGCGTCCCGAGGCCCTTAGGCGTCAAAACACCGATCCCGTAATCGTGGCGTAACTTGTTGAGCTTGCGATCAATATGCGGATTGTTCAAAGCGCGATACGTGATCAGGCAATCCACTGGGCGTCGGCAAATCGCCGCTGCCATGATTTCCCAA
This sequence comes from Pseudomonadota bacterium, assembly GCA_039818185.1. Taxonomy (GTDB): domain Bacteria; phylum Pseudomonadota; class Alphaproteobacteria; order Caulobacterales; family Hyphomonadaceae; genus Henriciella. The sequence goes on along the minus strand of JBCBUI010000003.1, from coordinate 310,833 downwards.
TTGGCAAAATGTCCGGTGGCGATAATGGCACCTTTTTCAGAGGCCTCGATCGCATCTAAATGTTCTGCGCCAACAACCTCCACCCGGTCACCATCATAAGGATCAATCTTTGGCAGGTGGGGCAGCTCACCCGCCGTTCGTCCAACGCTTTCCCAAGATTGTTTTGCGATCTCTTCGCGTTCGTCATCCGACATTTCCGGAAAGGCAAGCTGCAGATTGCGCTTCACGGTTTTGTTCTGCGAGAAAAGCGGCGCAATCGTCTTCATCAGCCAACCGAGAAAGTTGGAAGCCCGGTCCGGACCCAGCGCTTTCATTGGTGCCCAATAGATGACATCCCACGCAATCGACTCCACGCGCCACATCATGCGCTGTCGAAATGTCGAGCGATTATCAATGTCCTTCGGACGAATATATTGCTGCTCAGTCTCAGCCATGGCCTTAGGCATTGATCACATCTGCCAGCAAATTGTCGAGATCCGTCTCGCGATCAAACTGCACCTCAATGGGTAAGTATATCAGAGACTCTCTCATCTCAGCCGACATGCGTACATAGTCTTTCTCGGTGGTGATCAAACGCGCGCCATGATCTTTCGCGAGGCGCCTTAAGTATCTCATATCGTGATCAGAAAATGTGTGATGATCTGGAAAGGGAACAGAGTCGCGAAGGTCAACGCCCAAGCTTTCCAGAGTATCAAAAAACTTTACCGGCCGGCCAATGCCAGCAAAGGCCACATATCGCCCGGCAGGCGGCGAGTCCGTCGCGGTGACTAGGCCGCGATAAAGCGGCAGGCCGACATCATGAAGGATGGCTGGTTCTTGCTCGTCTCCCATGATGATAATCGCGTTCGCGCGGCTCAGGCCCTCTAATACAGGTTCGCGCAAGGGGCCTTTTGGAATGACGAAACCATTGCCAAAGCCTGCCGTCGCATCAACCACGATGAAAGTCAGATCCTTCGCGAGGCCCGGATTTTGATGCCCGTCATCCATCAGGATAATGTCGACCCCATCCGTACTCATCGCTTCACCCGCGGCCGCGCGATCGACCCCGATCCAGCTTTCGCCAGACTGTGCCAGCATTAACGGCTCGTCGCCCACATCTGCGGCAGTATGGATGTCTGGATCAACCCGAAGCGGCCCCTTTAGGCGACCTTTATAGCCCCGACTGAGGGTTGCGACCCGTAAGGAGCGCCGGCTCTGGAGACGCTTGCGCAGCCCTGCCACGACCGGGCTTTTGCCGACGCCGCCAGCCGTTAGATTGCCAACGCAAATCACCTTGGCGGAGACCTCGACAGGATCCGCTGCGCGAATCTTACGCCGTGTCACTTCAGCATACCCAAACGCCAAAGGGGTGAGCAGTAAGCGCAACAAAGGCGCGGCTTCGCGCGATTTGGGATCAACCTCCCGAGACCAGAAGCGCGGTTCTCTCATCCGTTCAGGCCCGCGCGTTTGAGGACCGGTGCCAAGGCGTTCAACGTGCTCGACATCGGCCCGAGGGAATCTGCTTCAAGCGTCGCGCTCATCTCCGCAGAGACCGGAAGCGCCGGATAGGCAGAGACCAGCTCTTCAACGTCGTGGACGATTGAAAAACCTTGTAAGGGCAATAGGCGCTCGGAAAGATCTCTGAAATTGAAGATACTGGGCCCGGTCAAAACCGGTTTCCCTAACCGCAAGGCCTCTAATGGATTATGCCCGCCGACGCCGGGCGCGTGTCCACCGCCGAGATAGACCGTATCGCATAAGCGGTACCACAAACCCATTTCGCCCATCGTATCTGCCAGTAGAATTTGCGTTTCAGACGTCAAAGGGTCTCCCTCGGATCGGCGCGAAACGGCGGCTTTGGTCATCGATAGCAGGGTATCAACTTCGTCGCCGCGTTCCGGGTGGCGTGGCGCGAGGATTAGGAACGGGCGAGGGTCCATTTTCATCCAGGCATCGATAATGAAGGCTTCTTCGCCGGCATGCGTTGACGCCGCTAAAAGAACAGATGAGCCTGTGATCGCGTCCCGAAGACGCGCAAGCTCTGTTTCGTCAACCGAGGGGGCAGGGAGGGCCGATTTTAAATTACCGGGGCACATGACGTCTTTATCCGCCAATTCAATTAGCCCGGTTTTGGTTTGCATATCTGCAGCAATCAATAAGTCGAAACTGGAGAAAACTTTGCGCGCGGTTGTCTTCCAGCGCAGCCAACCGAGAATGCTCTTCTCGGTCATGCGCGCATTGACCAAAACCGAGTGTGTTTCTCGCGCATCGAGCTCTAAAAGCAGATTTGGCCAAATCTCGCCTTCTGCGATGATCGCGAGCGAAGGCTTCCAGTGATCGAGAAAACGTTGAACGATTTTGCCGGAATCAACAGGCGCCATTTGTTGCAAACAGGGTTGGGTCTCAAACGGGCCACCAGCAGCGATCGCATCGAGAATGAGGCGGGCCGCGGTCTGCGTCTGGCACGTGAACAGGAACGTCGCCTGCACTCCGGTTTCCGAAATCAGGCGGCGCGCCAATTCGAGCTGAACTTGAGACTCGCCCACGCTGGCCGCATGCAGCCAGACTAACGCGCCTTCAGGGCGCGCCGACAAGGCTTTGGCAAACCGTTCAGGGATACGCGTGAGATCCTCTTTCCCTGATTTGGCGCGACGACGAAATAACGCGCCCAGAAAGGGCGCGATTAAGGTCGTCATCGTTTTGTATAAGAACAGTCCGAACGGCATTGCGTTTCTATAGACTGATTGTGGGCCCGAGGCCCAGCGTCAGTTTCAGCCCGCGATAGAGCTTACGAAACTACTATTTGGAACCGGCGCGATCGAGTCCTGATTATCGTCAGACTCTGGCGAAACCGAAAAGCCCATCCAAGCAAGGATAATGGCAACGGTGAATTTTTGAATGGCAACGAGTAGAGCTATCATAACAAACCCCTTAAACTTATCGAATAACATTAAACCAGAATCGTCTTAACGAAAAGAGGCGCAGGTCGAATTAATTGCATGAATCTGCATTTCTCTTCAGATTTTCACAACGGGAGCGATAAATGCAAATTGATATGGATCATTTGCTAACGATGACCGGCGGCGACGTTGATCTGGCTGACGAGGTATTGGATATCTTTCGCAACCAAGCCGAAACGTGGGGCCGGATGCTCGACCCTGATCTCGCTCAAGCGCAATGGGCGGATGCGGCCCATGCACTGAAAGGGGCGGCGCTCAGTATTGGAGCGCAAGCGTTTGCGGAAACTTGTGCCGAAACCGAAGCACTTGGACGGTCGGAGACGGAAGTCTCGCGCGTGCAAGCCGCCGCAATCCTCTCCGAATTAAAAGATGGGTTATCTCAAACCATCGAAGCCTGTGCCCGCGCCAGCTATGAATTATCCAAACCCGGCTTGAGACGGTCAAACGATTCAAACTCATAAGCGATGCAGCGATCGATCAGTGTGCGCCAGACCGGCTCGGCAATCGCGGTCGACAGGCCTTGGCGTTCGGCTTCGGCTTTCACCTTGGCCACGACATCCTCGATCCTCGGACGATCGAGTACGGCTTTGCGTGTGCCCTTGATCCGCGCCGCGGCATCCATGAAGGATTGACGCTCGACCAGAAGCTCCACCAAGAGACGGTCAATGCGGTCCACCTCATGGCGGACATCGTCCATAGATTCAGCCGTCTCGCTGTCATGGTACTTTGTCGAACGATCTTTGATAGAATGTGGCATGGGATCGACCCTTTAATTTCCTATCATATGTCGCGTCTGCCGGTGGATGGCGATGCGGTGAGGCGACGCGGCTGCGTCAAAGCAATGCCATAGGCCCTTCGATTTTTGGTCGAAAGGCCTCGTCTACAGCATCAATAAAAGGATCAGCGCTCCGTGAAGCTTGGCATACGCGCTTGGATACGGCTGCTGCGGGCAGCTTCGGCTTCTGAAATCAAAGCCTGCACGTCAGGGTCATTGACGAATTCTGCCAATTGCCCAAGCGCTTTCAGTTCGCTTGCAGACGCGCCGCTCTGCACGCCAAACAGACCGAGCCCCGGTGTCACTTGTGGATAGGTGACCACACGCACTGTGACATCGTCTTCAATCTCTGCGAGGCTTCTCGCCTTGGCGATCGCAGCGGTCAGGCCGCCGAGTTCATCGACAAGACCATTCTCGACGGCATCTTCGCCGCTCCACACCCGGCCGCGCGCCACCGCATCGACTTGCGCCATGTTCAATCCGCGGCCGTCGCTGACCAATTCGGTGAAGCGCGCATATCCGCGCTCGAGCCAGGCACGAATCATGGCGCGCTGGTCTTCGGTAAAGGCTTCCGTGGTTGTGAATGCGCCCGTGAAGGCGCCGCCGACTTTGATCGACTCGGCATTGATACCCACACGCGCTAAACCTTCTTCAATCGCAAACTTGCCGCCAAAGATACCAATCGATCCTGTGATCGTGGTTCGATTGGCGATAATCCAGTCGGCGCCGGTTGAAACGTAATAGCCACCTGAAGCCGCAACAGACGCCATGGAAACGATGACTGGCTTTTCTTCTTCTTCCTGAATCCGCTCAATTGCCCGCCAGATTTGATCTGAAGCTGTTGGTGAGCCGCCTGGGCTGTCGACCCGGAAAACGATCGCCTCCACATCTTCATCACGCCCGGCTTCGAGGATCGCCGCTGCGATGGTGTCAGACGCAAAGCCATTGCCCTCTTGCAAAAGACTGCCGCCAGCATCGCCATTTACGATCGGTCCTTGCCCTCCAACAATCGCTATCACAGGGGCATCAAACTTCGCCGCTGGAACGCTGTAAGAATCGACATCGATGGAAATCGCATTTTCACCGGCGCGGGCGAGGGCAGCGTCATACGCATCCTCTGGCCAACCGAGATTGGTCACGAAGTTCACTTCGATCAGTTGTTCGGCACTCAAGGGTGTTGATTCCAGAACTGTACGGGCTTCGGCGACCGACATGTCGCGGTCTGCGGCAATGTCCGCGAGCGAGACCATCCATAATGATTCCGCCAGGGCCGTCATCGCCTCGCGATGTGGCTCGGTATAAGTCTCTTCCTCGTAAGTATTCGGTGCGTTCTTGAACTCGTACAGCGCTTCGAACTCTGGCGTGACCGAGAGATTGTCGAACAGGCCTTTCATGAACAACGTCTCAAGCGCCAGGCCGCTAGCGATCAAATCACTGCCAGGCTGCATCCAAATCTCGTCTGAGGTCGCGATAGCGCGATAGCTGGATGGTCCGCCGCCATAAGTGCCTTGGCTATGCGTGATGACAAATTTATCTTGATCTTGCAGCTTCTTTAAAGCGTCGCGATATTCTTCGGCGCGCGCCGAGCCGATCCCGAATTCGCTGCCGCGAATGTAAACACCTTTGACTTGATCGTCTGAGGCCGCGGCATCCAGCTTGGTGATGATATCGATGAAGCCGGTCCCGCCGCCGAAAAGAACTTCCGGGCCGGTGGTCGGTGCTTGGTCCGCAAATCCACTGCGCAGATCAAGTGTAAGTACGATGGGATTGCCATCATCCTGCCCCGTCGCGGGGCCAGAGGCGGAGCTAATGGCATCATTGATTGCGAATTGGATCATCGCCATGCCAATGAAGAACAGCAGAAACAATCCGACAATTGAGCCAATAACGGCGCCACCGAGCGAGGCAAAAAACGTTTTCATAGGAGGAGAGCTCCAATTCTTTTCTTATCGGATAACGATATGGGCGTTAATATTCAGTTTGTCAAAACACAAAGATCACAAGGATCGATTTGGTCGCACACCGAGCGACTCGCGCAAGCGCCAAATATCCGAAAAAAGCAGTTGGGATTCCGAACGCGGCGATTTGGGTGTTGCAACCCGAAATCGGATTGGCTATGTCCGCCGCTCAGTTGGGGTGTCGCCAAGTGGTAAGGCACCGGTTTTTGGTATCGGCATTCCCAGGTTCGAATCCTGGCACCCCAGCCACCTCCCATTGTATTCTCTGCCCATTCTCCAATCAGAAGATGCATTGCCTTTTCGTCAGCATGTAATAATATTTCAAAAAGCCCTTGCAACTGCCTCAATTATGAATGAGAGTTTGACAAGCACTTTAGCTTTTTGCAGAGGTGACAAGGCATGCGAAGATGACCTGCGGTTAATCCCGTACGCTGCGTAGAATAGAAAGACGAAAAGTCTCAAGGTCACAAACTGGGAGGAGGTGGGTTTAAAGCCCGTTTTCCTTTGTAAACTTTACGGGGTGTGTTTGTCCCGTGCAGAGATCGTTTCGACAAGACGTCGGAACACGAACGAGTTTTCAGCAGTGCCACCTGGCATTGCTATAATTGGAGAGTGAGAGGCAGACTTCATGAAGAATGTTCTGACACCGGCTCGCGGAGCCATTCTAGCAGCAACAGTTGTGGCGTTCACCGCACCTGCTGTTGCACAGGGACTGGATCGCGCGATCGCGACCGGCGAACAGGCGACACGCCGCGCCGAACAAGTTCAGCAGCAAATCAATCAGCTCGATGATGAGCGCTCAGACATGGTCGGAGAATTCCGCACCCTGTTGCAGCGGAAGACCGCTGCCGAGCTTTATGCCCGTCAGCAGGAAGCTGCAGTGGAAAGTCAGGAGCGTGAAATCGCGTCTTTGACCGATCAGCTCGCACGCGTGGACGAGATCACCTCTCAGACCGTCCCGATGCTGGAGACGCTGGTCGATGATCTAGACATGTTCATCGATGCTGACCTGCCATTCCGTTTGGAGCAGCGCAAAGACCGCGTTGCGCGCCTTCGTGAATATCTGGTCGACCCAAACATTTCCGTGACCGAGCGTTATCGCCAGATCATGGATGCCTACACAGCTGAAATGGAAGTTGGTCGTAAGACGGACACTTGGAAAGAAACCATCGACGTAGACGGTCAACCTGTCACCGTCGACATGGTGCTCTTTGGTCGTGTCGCGCTGGTCTATATGGACCCAACGGGTCGTTACGCAAAGCGCTACGATCGCGACACCCGCAGCTGGGTCGATCTCGAAGGCCGTTATAAGCCTGAGATCGAAAAAGCCATTCGCATCATTCAGGGCAAGCGTACACAAGACGTGATGTACGTGCCTGCAACCAAGCTTGCTGTTCAGTAAGCCCCGATGGAGTTGAGGAAAGAACACATGAATACGTTCACCAAATCACTTAAAACCATTGGGATCGCGGCAGCCTTTGCTGGCGCTTCAATGGTCGCGTCTCTGCCAGCCGTGGCACAGACTTCCCTCTCAGACATTCTGAATCTTGTTCAACAAGATAGCCAGGAAATGTCACAAGAGAGTCAAACCCGTCTGAGAGACTTCCAAACTCGCGTAAACGAGCAAGAAGCTCTGATGGCCCAAGCAAGTAACGAACTTGCGCAAGCAAACGCCGTCGGCAACCGACTCAGCGCGCAGTTCGATGCTTATCAGGTTGAAATCGATACACTGGCTGCTGAACTTGATGTTCAAGCCGGTGACTTCGCCCAACTGGTCGGTGAATTCCGCGCCGTTGTTGGTGAAGTTCAGCCACTTATGCGCGAAAGCCTCGCAAGCTTTGACTATCCTGGCCGCTTTGAAGCGCTGTCAGAAGTGGCTGAAGCGACATCACTTCCAACGCGAGAAGAACTTGATCGCCTGCCAAAAGCGATTCTGCAGGAAATGATCGCGCAGTCGGAGGTCAAGACCTTCAGTTCGCCGGTTTCGATGGGCGGTTCTGATGAATCTGTTCAGGATGTTGAAGTCACACGGGTTGGTACGTTCATCGCAGCGACTAATAATGATGCGGGCTTCGTGACAATTGAGCGGGCCGGTGATGGCAACTTCTTCCTTGAGAAGCTGGAGCGCCAGCCAGGCGGTCGTTTCCGCAGCGCGTTTAACTCGGTCATCAATGCGGATGCGGGTCAAACCCTGATCGTTCCATTCGATCCGAACCGCGGTGAGCTGTTCAAGATTGAGGGTGACAAGCCTAGCCTCGGCGAGCGTATCGGCCAGGGCGGAACCATCGGTTACATCGTTATCGGACTTCTGATCTTCGGTCTGACTGTGGCGCTGTACAAGATCATCACGCTGTTCTTCATGGGCAACGCAATCCGCTCGACTGCGAAAACCAAGCAGGCTGGCGATGGCAACCCGCTCGCACGCGTCTTCGAAGCGTATGAGACCAATAAGAACGCTGATCTGGAAACGCTCGAGCTCAAGCTTGACGAACAGATCCTGCGGGAATCTCCGAAAATCGAACGCTTTAACGACATTGTTAAAGTTCTGGCGGCTGTGGCCCCGCTTATGGGTCTGCTCGGTACGGTTATCGGTATGATCATTACCTTTACCGCGATTACAAACTTCGGTGCCGGTGATCCGAAACTGATGGCTGGCGGTATTTCAGTTGCGCTTATGACCACAGTGCTCGGTCTGGTTGCGGCTATTCCACTTCTGCTCACCCACGCTCTGGCTGCGGCCATGGCACGTGGTAACCAGCAGATCCTGGACGAGCAGGCAGCAGGACTTGTCGCTGAGCGTGCAGAACGCGGAGGGGCGGCTTAGGCCGCCTCTGAGATCGGGAGCCCATAAATGTTGGGAATGACCGAACTTCAGGAGTTTTTGGCTCGCGGTGGGCCAGTGCTTCTATGGATTATGGGGGCCACATTCATCATGTGGGCCCTGATCCTGGAACGCCTGTTCTATTTCCGCATCGCCCATGCTTCTGTCGCAGAGGAGGCTCTTTCGGAGTGGCGTTCGCGCTCCGACCGGAAGTCCAAACTTGCGCACTGGGTCAAGGATAAGCTGGTGTCTGAAGTCCGACAAAAGGCTCAAGCAAATGTCTCATTTGCGAAAGCCATGGTGGCCTTGGCGCCGCTGCTCGGACTGCTCGGAACCGTGACCGGGATGGTAACCGTGTTCGACAATATGGCGATCACAGATGGGGCTGATGCCAAAGCGCTTTCGCGCGGCGTGTCGCAAGCAACCATTCCAACCATGGCCGGCATGGTGGCATCTATCTCTGGCATTCCATTCGCGAGTGGCATGGATAAGAAAGTCCGACGCTTGGTGCAAAAGGTCGAAGACCAGATGGAGATTGGCTAATGAGAGGACGTGCAAGTCGCCCAAGTGACGAAGCTGCTGTCGATCTGACCCCAATGCTCGACGTGGTCTTCATCCTGCTCATCTTCTTCATCGTGACCTCGACCTTCATTCAGGAAGAGGCGCTGGGAGCTGAGCCACCGCCACCACAAACCAATGCGCCCAGCAATCCGGCGCCCGCGATTATCGTCTATATCGACGAGTCGGATCAGATCCGCGTCAATCGCAAGCTTACGGATATCTCGGCTGTGCGCGGCGGTATGGAACGGGCTCGTGCGGAAAACCCTGAAAGTGCCTTGATCATTCAAGCGCATCCACAGGCCCGTACCGGGACCATTATCGAAGTGCGTGATATTGCTTATGACGCACAAATGGAGCGGGTGAATATCGTCCGTTCCGCAGGTTAGAGGAGGCTAAATCATGGCTCGTAAAGCACGCGAAGCGGCTGGCAGCGCCGAAGACGATGTCAACCTCACACCAATGCTCGATGTGGTCTTCATCCTGTTGATCTTCTTCATCGTGACGGCTCAGTTCATTCGTGAGCCAGGCGTTGAAATCGATCGGATCGAAGTGAACAATAAATCCAAGCAAAACCCGCTTGGGATTTTGATCGCGATCGATGCAAATAGCGAAATCTACATGAACAAACAGGTGGTTCCTTTGTCGGAAGTTGGCTTCCGTATTCGTGAACTGCGCGAAGACAACCCGAAAGGGCGTCTGGTTGTTCAGGCAGATTCCGAAGCGCAGGCTGGGGTTCTTATCGACCTGATGGAGGTCGTCAACGAGGTCGACAATCTGGGCCGTGTGCCCTTGTCGGTCGTGAACCAGTAAAGAGGAGAGATCTATGTTTGCAAATCCATTGATCCGTCTTGCCATTGGCGTTCCTGTTGCGATTATCGTGACGCTCATCCTCTTCCATTCGATGCGTCTGTTGATCAGCGCGGACTTCGAAGAGCCGGAAAATCTCACCGAGTACAATCTCGAGAGCATTACACCGGAAGCTCAAGAAGAAAACGTCACGCGGCGAGCGCGGAGCAAACCGCGCAAGCTGAACAATGCTGACAAGCCGCCGCCACCGCCAAAACTGACGGCGAGCAAGAATGACATCGATCTGCCAACGCCAAACATTCAGGGCGCGCCACCGAGCGAGCTTCCGCCGACTCGGTTGAACTCTCTGGCGATTGATCCTGTGGCGATTTCAGATCGTGATGCACAGCCGATCCGGCCGCCGGTGCCAACGTATCCGTCCCGCGCGGCGGAACGCGGCATCGAAGGCTCATGCGAAGTTCGCTTTGACGTGGACACGCGCGGCAAGCCTTACAATGTCGAGGCGGATTGTACGGATCGCGTGTTCAAGCGTGAAGCGGAACGGGCTGTGAGCCGGGTTGAATTCGCACCGAAAATTATTCGGGGCCAAGCCGCTGAACGCCGCAACGTGGTTTACCCGCTCGAGTTTACGCTCGCCGACTAAACGTCTTCAAATCCAATTGAGGGCAGGGGGTCTGAAAAGATCCCCTCTCTTTTTGCCTTGACGATGTAATATAGTTACGATATGTAACAACATAACACAGGGAGGCAGATATGTCAGAACATAGAGAAACTCGTGCGACCACTGAGACCCACGCGGTCCGTGCCCGTCGAATGATCACGGTTGCGCTTCCAGCAGGGGCGGTGACATTCGGATTGTTCGCAGCCATGCAAAATTTCGTTGCCGTTGATGCGTTTGAGGCGCCCGCCATGACAGTCTATGAATTCGATCCATATATGGCGGCTGAGATTGACGATCCGGAACAGCCGCCACGACCCAAGGTGGATAAGCTGGATCCGGTTGCGCCCCCACCTAGCGCACCTCCGCTTGTCAAAACAGTTCATAATCCAAAACTTCCAGCCAATTCTTATGCTGGCACCGCTCCGGCAGATTATGGTGATCCAGAGCCGGGCCCAATCTTGCCGATCCGCGTCACGTCGATCACCAATCGAACCATTCAACCCATCACCCCACCCATACCTGAATACCCACGTGTCGCCGCCACTCGCGAGATTGAAGGCTTTTGTGATGTCCATTTGAGCGTTTCGACAAAAGGCGACCCGTTCAACGTCCAAGCCAAATGCAGCGATCGGGTATTCGTCAAAGCCGCCGAAAAATCCGTCAAAAAGGTCAAGTTCGCACCGCAAATACGTGATGGTCTGCCTGTGACTGTGACAGGTGTGGTTTACCCCCTTGAGTTCCGTTTAAAACAATAGGAATGTACTGAGATAAAGAGTCTGGGAAAAATGCTTCAACTTATCGATTGAAGCGCTTGAAATCGGAGCAAACTTCCGGTTCAAAGGAAATGGAACGCCACTGTGGCGGAGAGGAGTGAAACAATATGATGAAGCACATCATGAAAGGCGTCGCATCGATTGCTATTATGGCTTCGATTGGTGTTGGATCAGCTGCCGCACAGACGTGCGAAGAAACTCAGTTTTCATCAACCAATGCGGAAAATTATCTGAAAGCCGAAACCGAGCTTTTGGTGAACGATAATCCGCAAGCAGCTTTGATCGCGCTGCAAGCCCTGCGGTCGCAAGTGCTGAATTGCTATGAAGAGGGCGCTGCCCTTCGTCTCGGGGCTGCGATCAAGATCCAGACAGACGATCTCGATGGTGCTGTTGCCGATCTTCTGACTGCGATTGATCGCGGCTATATCCCGGAAACGGAACTCAAGAACACGTATTACAATATCTCGCAGATTTATCTCTCCGGCGATGATAAAGTGAAAGCGCTCGAATATTTCAATCTCTGGATGGAAAAGGGCGGTGTGCCTGACCGCAATCAGAGCTGGACGCTGGCCGTGCTTTATCAGCAGATGGACCGGTTCCCCGAAGCGCTGGTTTGGGCTGAACGCGTCCTGGAAGCTGATGGCCCAGGTGCTGATCGTCCGGTCTATGACTTCTTGATTTTCCTTTATGACAAGACGGGCGATTACGCCAAAAAAGCGGAACTCCTGGAATTGCTCCTGGCGCGCGATCCCTCCGATCGCCGTCTCTGGGACGCGATTGCGGGCGACTATTTCCGCGGCGGACAAGACCGCAAGGCGTTCGAAGTTCAGAAAGCCATGTACCTTGGCGGCCTGCTTCAAACCGAAGACGAACTGATGCGGATTGTGAACTTCTATAACTCATTTGATGTTCCATATGCGTCCGCGAAAATCCTCGAAAAGGAAATGAATGCCGGTCGCATTTCGCGCAGCTATCAGCGCCTCGAACTGCTGGCCAACCTGTACCAGGTGGCACGCGAGTTTGACCGCGCCATTCCGGTCATCGAACAGGCGGCCGAAATGGCGCCAGACGGTAAGATGTATGAGCGGCTTGGGCGCTCGTTCAGCGAATTGCAGCAATGGGCGGAAGCTGAAGATGCTTTGATCAAGGCGATTGATAAAGGCGGTCTCGCTGATGCCGGTCTCGCCTGGGTCCTGGTTGGTCAATCTCGCTACGAGCGTGACGACCGGTCTGGCGCCCGTGCGGCCTTCCGTAATGCCAATAATCGCGGCGGCCGCGGCTGGCTCGACTTCATGACGGCGGAAGACAATACCGCGATCGCTTTGGCGCGTTTTGAAATCTTCAACGAAGTGAGCGACTACAAAAAAGAAAAAGAACGCTGCAAAGATCTGGAAGTTATCGGCAATGCGCCAGAAACCTGCCAGACGGTCGATGCGCGTTTGGCCGAAGCTGAAGAGCGTTTGGCGGAGTTTGATCGCAATACCTGATCCCTCTCAAAATCATGATTTAAGCCCCGGACTTCTCGGTCCGGGGCTTGTTGTTTCTTAGAAAGCGTGAAACCAAGACCGATATGGTAGATCTCAGCCTGAAAACACCCGAAGACGAGGCGATTTGTGAGCGCGTCACAGACCTACAAAAACACATGCAAGACCGCACCTTCGATTGGGCGGAAACCAATACAGGAAGCTGGAATCGCGATGGACTGATATCGCTCGCGCCGCGTCTAGGGGATGCATTCAGCGCGCTGGAAGCGGATATCGAACTGATCCAGACCGATCCGATTGAGAAAATTGCGAATAATGGACAGGTGGAAGCCTTCGACACCGGTCCCATCATCCGCATCAGATCTCGGCAGAGTGCGGATATGCAGGTCATCATGAGCGGTCACTATGACACCGTGTTTCCGCCTCACACATTTACTGAAATCAAGGAAATTGGCGACGACAAGTTTAATGGTCCGGGGCTGGCGGATATGAAAGGTGGCTTGTCGGTCATGCTCGGCGCTTTGCAGGCGTTTGAAGCCGGACCGTTAAAGGACAAGCTCGGCTATCAGATCATCATAACGCCAGACGAAGAGACAGGGAATTTCGCGAGCGCGCCTTTCCTAACTGAAGCGGCGCAATCTGGCGCCATGATCGGCATGACTTATGAGCCTTGCATGGATACGGGTGCCATGTCGGGCGGACGCAAAGGATCCGCTGTCTTCGACATCGTGCTGCACGGACGCTCAGCGCATGCCGGACGCGCAAAAGAGGACGGACGGAGCGCGCTGGAAGCGGCTGCGGCCATGGTCGTCGCGCTTGAACAGCTTAATGGCACTTATGAAGGCGTCACCTTTAATGTCGGCGCGATTGATGGCGGTAGCGCGGTCAATATCGTGCCGGATCTCGCCGTCGTTCGCTTCGGCGCGCGGGCACCAGACGCTGAAGCGGCCGCCTGGGCGACCCAGCAGGTGAATAATTTGCTCGCTGACGCCCTCGCACGAGACGGTATTTCAGGTCATATGCATGGCGGCTTTTATCGTCCGCCAAAACCTCGGAACGATGCGCAACAACATTTGTTTGACGCGGTGGCGCAGACCGGCAGAGCGATTGGTCTAGAGCTTGAATTTGTCGACACAGGCGGCGTCTGCGAAGGCAATAATATCTTCGCGGCAGGCGTCCCGAATGTCGATACGCTCGGCGTGATGGGTGGACGAATCCACTCGGATGAAGAGTATGTCGTGATGTCGAGCTTCGGAGAGCGAGCTCAATTGTCGGCATTATTGCTGAACCGAATTGCAGATGGGCGCCTCGATGCGCCGAAAATCAAGGCGTTGATGGGATGAAGTCGCCCTATGTAATGAGACCCGCGGAGCTGTCAGATTTTGATGCCCTCCGCGCTATGGCTGTGGAATCGGGCGCGGGTTTTACATCGTTGCCCGTGGATGAAGAAATTCTGCGCAAGCGATTGCTGAAATCTGTCGACTCTTTCGCGGGTCGCTTAGATCAGCCGGAATATGGCAAATATCTGATGATGCTCGAAAACGTTGAGACCGGCGAGATTGGCGGCTGTAGCGCCGTCAAAGCCGGTATTGGCGTAAAGTCTCCTTTCTTCAATTATCGCATCATCACTTTAGCGCAGGCGAGCCAGGAAGCCGATCGCCGGTTCGACATGGACGCTTTGATCCTGACCAATGAATTCGTTGGCTGTACAGAAGTCGGAACGCTATTCCTGCGCCCACAGCATCGCGGCGCGGGCGTCGGACGGCTGCTGGCACAATCACGCTATTTGCTGATGACGACAAAACCGGAATGGTTTGGTGAGAAAGTGATCGCGGAATTGCGCGGTGTGGTTTCGCATGATGGCGAAACCCCGTTCTGGGAATGCCTGGGTCGCCATTTCTTCAAAATGTCATTCACGGATGCTGATTATCTTTCGGCGACGACAGACAATCAGTTCATTCTCGATCTGATGCCGAAATATCCGGTCTATGTCGATCTTCTGCCAAACGAAGCGCGCGAAGTGATTGGCCGGGTCCATGTCGAAGGGGTTCCAGCTTTCAAACTTCTTGAATGGGAAGGTTTTGAATTTGAGCGCGTCGTCGACATTTTCGATGGCGGTCCGATCATGCAGGTCAATCGTCAAAATTTGCGCACCTGCCGCGAGAGCAAAGTAATGGAATTGGATGTCGGCCCAGCCACTGGTTCAAAGGGGATCGTTGCCCGCACAGACCTGACCGACTATCGCGCCTGTCTCATCGAAGGCGCGGAGATGGGCGATAAGCGATTCATGACGACCCAGGAAACGCTCGATAAACTGAAACTCAAGCGCGGTGACAAAGCGCGGATCTGGTTGAGGAGTTAGCATGGCCAAGAGTGCTTATATTAATGGCCGCTGGTCTGACGGGAAGGATGATTGGTTCGAGAAAACCAATCCCGCCACCGGCGAGACGAGTTGGGATGGCCAAGCGTGTAGCGACGATCAGGTAACGGAGGCAATTGCCGCCGCGCGCAAAGCCCAAGCTGCGTGGGCGCGTCGGCCGCAGCACGACCGGACGACCATTCTTGAAACTTATGCTGAAGAGATCGCCAAACGAAGCGATCGTATCGCTGAAGCCATCAGCCGCGATATGGGCAAAGTGGCCTGGGACGCAAAAGGTGAAGCCGGCGCAATGTCAGCGAAAGTCGGCATCTCAATCAAAGCGCAAGTGGAACGCGCCGGCACTGCATTTTCCGATGCTGCATTTGGCTCCATGCATCTGACGCATCGACCGCATGGCGTCATGGCGGTGTTCGGACCCTTCAATTTCCCGGGCCATTTGCCGAACGGGCATATCGTACCAGCCCTGTTGGCTGGCAATGCCTGCGTGTTCAAACCTTCGGAACTGGCCCCATCCGTAGCCCATATCATGGTCGATGCATTTGAAGCCGCAGGTCTGCCCGAAGGGCTTTTGAACGTCGTGCAAGGCGGACGCGACACCGGCGCAGCTTTGCTGGATGGCGACATTAATGGCCTGCTGTTCACCGGTTCGGCGCAAACCGGATTATTCTTCCATCGCCATTTTGCGGGCCGGCCGGAAGTCATCCTGGCGCTGGAAATGGGCGGCAACAATCCGTTGATTATGTGGGATCCAGCGGATGTCGATGCCGCCGCCGACGTCGCGGCCCAATCGGCATTCCTGACCACTGGCCAGCGCTGCTCTTGCGCGCGCCGTGTAATCCTGCCGACCGGCAAATGGGGCGATCAAATCGTCGAAGCGATCGTCGCCCGCGCCAAAGGCCTGCACATTGGGGATCACACGGAAGACGACGCCTTTATGGGCCCGCTCGTGTCTGAACAAGCTGCGCAAAACGCCGTCGACTTTCAAATGATGTTGTCCAAGAAAGGTGGCAAATCCTTGCGGCGCTTGAAGCGCATGGATCGCGGCGGTGGGTTCGTCACGGCTGGCGTCATGGATGTTACTGAGGCCACAGAGATCCCGGATGAAGAATTGTTCGGGCCTTTGATGCAAATCATCCGAGTCGATGATTTTGACACCGCCATTCAGCGCGCCAATGACACCAAATATGGTCTTTCGGGCGGCTTGGTCAGCGATGATGACGCCTTGTGGCTGCGCGCCCATGCCGAGATGAAAGCCGGCATCCTCAACCGCAATCGTCCGACAGCCGGCGCCAGCGGCGCAATGCCATTTGGCGGCCCAGGTCATTCCGGCAATTTCCGTCCTGGCGCTTATTATGCCGCCGATTATTGCGCCTGGCCGCAAGCCAGCCAGGTGTCTGATCAGGCGGCGCGACTTGGCGCCGTCGGTTTTCCGAAGTAGAGGACCGTTATTAATTCAGCCGCGCCCTGAGCCTGTTGAGACGCGCGCGCTGACCCATTCCGTTCGGGCGTAAAAGGACACGCCCTTCAACAGGCACAAGGCAAGGGGTTCCCATGTCTTCTTCCGATACTGTTGAAGTGAATTTTGATGGCCTGATCGGCCCAAGCCACAATTATGGCGGCATGTCTGACGGCAATCTGGCCAGTCAGACGAATGCTGGCGACGTCTCGAATCCGCGCGAAGCGGCGCTGCAGGGCCTGGAGAAAATGCGGATGCTGGTCCGAGCAGGATTTGTGCAGGGGGTTATTCCACCGCTTGCGCGACCGCAAATCGGATTTCTTCAAAGCACGGGTTTTTCAGGCTCACAGCGCGAAATAATCGAAAAGGTTGCTCTCGCAGAGCCTCGTCTTTTAAAAACTGCATATTCAGCGAGTTCAATGTGGACTGCTAACGCTGCCACGATTTCTCCCTCAGCAGATACATTAGACAATCGCCTGAAGATGACTGCCGCAAATCTATCTTCCATGCTGCATCGGTCGCTGGAACATTTTTCCACCTATTTGAACCTTTACTGGATGTTTTGTTCTGGCCCAGATGGCTCACCCAAACCTGACGCGGCGGCTGAGGTAAAGATGAGCCTCCCAATGCACGCCGACTTCTCCGATGAAGGCGCCGCCAACCATGTTCGCCTTTGCGCGCAGCATGTCGATCAAGGCGTAGAGCTCTTCGTCTACGGTCGCGAAGCTGGCGAAAGTGTATCCGGTTTTCCGGCACGCCAAACGAAACTTGCCAGCGAGTCCATTGCCCGCAGCCATGGCCTGCGCCCAGAGCGCACCGTCTTCGCGCGCCAATCCGCAAAAGCCATCAACGCGGGCGCGTTTCATAATGATGTGGTTTGCGTTGGCACGTTAGAGACGCTCTTCTTCCACGAACACGCGTTTGAAGACACGGAGGGCACGCTCAAGGAATTGCGCGCTGCGGCAGAGGGTCTTTTCGAGCTACAGCCTGTCATGGTGCCGGACGCGGAAGTGCCACTGCAAGATGCGATCAAATCCTATTTATTCAATTCGCAGCTGCTGCAATGGCCAGGCGAAGACCGCTTGGTGCTCCTGGCGCCGACTGAGACTCAGGAAACAGACTCCACGCGCACCTATTGCGAGCGCCTGGTGCAGAGCAATGGCCCCATCGGGCGGGTGCAATATGTTGATGTCCGCCAATCCATGCGCAATGGCGGCGGTCCAGCATGTTTGCGGCTACGCGTCGTGATGACGCCCGAAGAGCGCGCGGCTTGTCATCAAGGAGTGTTGCTCGACGATGCCAAGATTGATGCGCTTCAAGCCGTGGTTCGGGCAAACTATCGAGATCGCTTGTCGACCGCTGATCTCGCAGATCCCGCTTTTGCCGAGGAATGCAGAGTGGCGCGAACGGAATTGCTGCGTGCACTCGATCTGGAAACCCTGATCTGATGGCGCGGTTTCCGTTCGATATCCACGCAACGGACGGCGCTGCGCGGACTGGCGTGCTGAAGACACCGCGCGGCGACATCCGGACGCCTGCGTTCATGCCGGTTGGGACAGCTGGCACCGTCAAAGCGCTTTACATGGACCAGGTCAAACAGACCGGCGCTGATATCATTCTCGGCAATACGTATCATTTGATGCTGCGACCAGGCGCTGAGCGCGTCAAGAAACTGGGCGGATTACATGCGTTCAGCAAATGGTCTGGACCCATGCTCACCGATAGCGGTGGCTTCCAGGTCTGGTCTTTGTCGCAGCTTCGCAAGATGGATGCAGATGGCGTGACATTTCGCAGTCATATTGACGGCTCGGAACATCGATTGACACCCGCTCGCAGCATCGAAATCCAGGCCGATCTGTTGGGTGCCGACATCTCTATGCAATTGGATGAGTGCACAGATTACCCGTGCAGTCATGAAGACGCCGAACGTTCAATGCGTCTATCTGCCGATTGGGGCGCGCGTTCGCTGGACGCTTTCGGAGCGCGCGACGCGCAAACACTGTTTGGAATTGTGCAAGGCTCGAACTATCCGGATTTACGTGAAATTTCAGCAAAAACCGTTTCAAGTCAGGGCTTTGGCGGCATTGCCTTAGGCGGACTCGCAGTCGGGGAGGGGCATGATCAAATGTGCCAGACCATCGATATGACAGTCCCGCACCTGCCCGTCGATTACCCACGCTACGTCATGGGCGTTGGTAAGCCGATCGATCTGGTTGAGGCCGTCGCGCGGGGAATCGATATGTTTGATTGCGTGTTGCCGACGCGTGCTGGTCGCCATGGTCAGGCCTGGACCTGGGATGGTCCGATCAATCTCAAGAATGCACGGTTCGCTGAAGATACAAGTCCGCTTGACCCATCGATCTCATGTCCGGCGAGCCAGGACTATACCAAAGCCTATTTGCACCATCTCATCCGGTCCGGCGAATATCTCGGCTCCATGGTGCTGAGCTGGCACAATATCGCATTCTTTCAGGCGCTGATGCAGACCATCCGGGACGCGATTCAGACCGGAACATTTGAGACTTTAAGAGCAGATCTGTCCGCGCGTTGGGCGCAGACAAAGTCTAAGCCCAAAGACGCGGCCTGACGTCTAGCGAAAGACGACCTTCGGATCCTCTTCAGGCAACGGCAGCGGCGAGGCCGGATAAGCGCAGTTTTTCATCAAACCAATGCCTTTTAGAAATGTTCGACGATGCGAGCCGCGTTCATAGGCTTTTCGGACTTTAGTGGCATGGCTATTGGCGCCCGTGACGGTTCTTACCAGCCCGCGATAGGGGATGATTCCGGACGCTCCTGACGACACAGCGTCGAGAAAAGCCGTCGATGCCCCATCAGCGGCGCGATCACTAAGACCTTTCTTATCCGGAGGTGGAATATCCCAGTCGCGTCCGAGCAATCCATCCAGCGTCGTGACTTCTTTCGCAATCATATCGCAAGAGACTTCTGGATCGACGGCGTAAGGGTTCCGAATCTTTTTGAATTCCTCTGGGATTTTGGTGCGCTTTAAATTCACATCCTCAAGCGGAGACAAAGCGGCATCGCTAAAGCCATCCTGAGAGCGCTGGATCGCCCGATCCGTCGCGCTTTCGGACGCCTCGCCGTCGGCCGGCGCTTGATTGGAACTGGTCGCACAGGCGGCCGAGGCGAGACAAAAAGCGATGGCAGACAATATACGTTTCATAGCGAGAATTTGCGCGGTTCTGGCGTGAATGACAAGATTACAGTCTCAGGCTCCAATTCAGCAGCAAAAACCGTTGACCCCAGCCGGGCACTCAACTATGTGGGCCGTTCGGATGCGCCCATAGCTCAGTTGGTAGAGCAACTGACTTTTAATCAGTAG
This sequence comes from Pseudomonadota bacterium, assembly GCA_039818185.1. Lineage (GTDB taxonomy): Bacteria > Pseudomonadota > Alphaproteobacteria > Caulobacterales > Hyphomonadaceae > Henriciella. The sequence goes on along the minus strand of JBCBUI010000003.1, from coordinate 290,878 downwards.
GTCACAGGTTCGAATCCTGTTGGGCGTACCAATCCAAAACACTGATTTATCTCGAATTCCTGGGCGTAGGCCTCGTCACGCACGTTCCACGATATCGAGGCGTCCATATTATTTCTCATAATGTAGATTATCGAATATTTTCTTGCGAACACTGCGCCACCATTGGTTGGACAAAAAAGCTGCAATTCGACGGCTCTTTAAACCCGACCCATGCCATTCGACAAACATCCACCTCATAACAAGCAGATGGGTGCGATCGTAAATCGAACGTAAACGCATCATCCCCCCTTCTCCAAGCGCCTTGACCTCTCGTACAGGGTCTGGAATTCGTGCAGCTTGTGTCATGAACATTGCAGAACCATACTCATCAAAGATGACGAGCACCGCACCTAATCTCCACATCATCATGGGCCCTGCAGGAAGCGGCAAAACAAGTATCGCCAGCGCGCTATCAACTCGCATGTCTTGCCTGATGATCGAAGCCGACGATCATCACCCACAAGAGAATGTCGATAAAATGAGGTCCGGCACTCCCCTCACCGATCTAGATCGGATCGTCTGGTTGGACAGTTTGATTGCGGCTATCAATGCGGGCACCGGCGACGACCTCGTATTGGCGTGCTCTGCGCTGACGCCATACGTGCAATCGCGATTGCGGGACGACACAGATCATACCTGCCATTGGTGGCTGATCGATCTCCCTCGTGATGTATTGGACTCGCGCATGCGCGCTCGTAAGAATCACTTCATGCCCGCTGATTTGCTCGATTCACAATTGGCAAGCCTCACCCCGCCGTCGGATGTCCGCCGGGTGCATGGCGATCAAACGATCGACGCCATCTGTGATGAAATCCTGGCACAGCTATGAGGACACAGCGCCCCACCCTCAGTCTGAGGATCGACTTTCCGAACGGTCTTCGTTTCGGGCCCGGCAAAGCGGCCCTCTTGCAGCAATTGACGGAAACGGGCTCCATCACTGCGGCCGCCAAAGCGCTGAACATGTCTTACCCGCGGGCTCTGAAATTGATTGAGCAAATGAATGAAACATTTGCCGGCTCCGTCATCGAGACCAAGACAGGTGGTGCCGCCGGCGGTGGTGCGCAGGTCACAGAGCTCGGCGCGCAAATCCTGGCCCTCTACACCTCTCTATGCGATGGCGCGCTGGAGTATGGTCGCGATGCTTTGACGGCATTTGATCAGTTTCTAGAGAATTAGACTGGTCTCGCTATAAATGGTGATTTATAGCGATTTCATGGCTGCGCTTCTCACTACCGGCGAACATCCATTTCATGTCTTGCAACGCCTGCGTGATTGGCAGGATGCCGATTCAGCCTGCGCGCTTGTTGTGATTACCCACACAGAAGGCGGCGCCGTGCGCGCTCCTGGAGCTCTGCTAGCTGTGAACCAGGACACAAGTTTCGGTTATATATCGGGTGGTTGCATCGATGCAGATGTTATTTTGCAAGCGCGGCAAGCGATAGAGTCGAATGAACCAAAATCGCTGAGATATGGCGCTGGATCTCCCTTTGTCGATTTACCCTTGCCATGTGGGGGGGCGATCGAAGTTGAAATCTGTCCGAAGCCAGATCCTGCGGTGATCCGCCAACTTTCCGAAGCCCTCGCAGATCGTCAGCGTGCGTCGCTCCACCTGACCTCAAACTCACGTATCGCAGCCCAATCGAGATCGCCCAGCGATGAACGCCGATTTGATTATCAACCACCTCTGCGTTTGCGAATTGCCGGGCGCGGTGCAGATGCGTTAGCGCTGGCGACGATGAGCCATGCCGCTGGATATGAGACCCAGTTACAATTGCTCGATGCCGATGATATCGAGGATGCTAGACGGCTCGGTCTATCCAATATCCAACAGCTTTCTTCAGTTTCCGATCTACCCGAAATCGAGGACGACCCCTGGACCGCGTTCGTTTTGCTCTTCCACGATCGTGACCTGGAAACACCGCTCCTCAAGCAGGCCGTGAGCGGCCCGGCTTTCTACATTGGCGCTGTCGGCAGTCGTCACACACACGCCAAACGCTGTGATGCCTTGCGCGCAGCGGGTGTAACCGATCAGCAAATTGAACGCATTCATGGCCCTATTGGACTGGTGCCCTCGCTAAGGGATGCCTCTTCAATCGCGTTATCGACCCTGGCTGAAATTATCGACACCGCAAAACATATTCCATCTCGACCGGAATCGCGCACCGCTTTCATTCTTCTGGCTGCGGGCGCGTCGCGAAGGTTTGAGGCTGGCGACAAGCTACTCGCCGAGTTGGATGGGCAACCCGTCTTGGCTCATAGCGCGGCTTTACGGCAGTCATTCAACCCGGGTGAAGCCATTGCCGTGACTTCGCCAACAGATAGCGGGCGCGAAGATATACTGACCCGCACGGGCTGGGAGACCATCACAAATCCAAATTCAGCAGATGGACAAGCGAGCTCCATAGCAACCGCTATGAACGTGCTGCAATCGCGCGATGAGATTGACCAGGTGGTCATCATGCTGGGCGACATGCCAAATGTTCCTCAAAACCACTTAAGCGAAATCCTGGCGCAGGCCGCAAATCCATCTATTCAAACGGTCATGACCGAAAGCGGAGGTGCGCTTTGTCCGCCAGCCTTATTCAAGCGCGGCCTGTTTGATGAGTTGATGGCCCTATCCGGGGATCGCGGCGCAAAATCGGTATTTCTCAACAGCGATTCAGACACAGCAACGATCCCACTTTCAAACCTTGAAGGGATAGATATTGATTGCGTCGATGATCTATCCAGAGCGAAGGAATTTGAGCATGCCTGACGGCATAACCGACCCAGCGACGGCGCCTTTGGTCGATCAATTTGGCCGACAGGTCACTTATTTACGCATCTCCGTAACAGACCGTTGCGATCTTCGTTGCACATATTGCATGGCTGAGAAGATGCAGTTTTTACCCAAACGCGATTTGCTGACGATTGAAGAACTCGACCACGTCGCGCGCGTTTTCGTTCAACGCGGCGTTCGGAAAATTCGGATCACTGGCGGCGAACCTTTGGTTCGTAAAGGCATGCCCGAGCTGTTTGAACGCTTAGGCGGTTATTTGGGCCACGGTCTCGAAGAGCTGACTCTGACCACCAATGGAACTTTGCTCACACAATTTGCGGACATGCTTGCGAGAAATGGCGTCAAACGACTCAATGTGTCACTCGATTCCCTTGATCCAACGCGTTTTGAAACCATCACCCGTCGCGGCAAACTTCAACAAGTCTTGAATGGCATCGATGCCGCGCTCGACGCCGGATTGAAAGTCAAAATCAACACCGTCGCATTGAAACATGACAATGCAGATGAGCTGCAAGAGATGATCGCCTGGGCGCACGGCAAAGGCATGGATCTGACTTTGATCGAAGTCATGCCCCTCGGCGAGACAGATGAAGACCGCATCGATCAATACATTCCACTGCCCATGATCCGAGACCAGCTGGAGCAAAACTGGACGCTGGAAGACTTACCTTCAGCCGACAAGAATGCCGGTCCATCTCGATATGTGCGGGTAATAGAGACCGGCGGGAAGCTTGGCTTCATCACCCCGCTGACCAATAATTTTTGCGCCGGATGCAATCGCGTCCGCGTCACGTGCACCGGCCGGATCTATATGTGCCTGGGTCAAGATGATCATATCGATTTACGCGCCGCTTTGCGCGAGAGCGATGACCCTGACGCAGCGCTTGATGCCTGCCTGAACCGCGCATTGCTCAAAAAACCCGAACGTCACGCGTTTAAGATCAATCGCCGCGGTCAAGATCCCGCATTGGCCCGGCACATGTCAGTCACCGGAGGATAGAATGCAGAAGATTCTCTATTTTGGCAGACTCTCTGACATTACGGGTATGAGCGAAGAAATGCTTGAGATTCCCGCGGAGATCGAAACTGCAGGCGCTTTGCGCGAATGGCTTGATCTTCGCTTCGAAGCGTCTGGCATGTTGCTCGACCCAACGGTCCGCATTGCGATCGATCGCGAGATCACGTTTGACACGGCGTCGCTCAATGCGGCCACTGAAATTGCCTTCATGCCACCGGTTGGAGGGGGCTAATTGCTACGCATTTCTGCCACCCCAATTGATGCCGGATTAGAGCTTGCACAATTTGAACAGCGCGCGCCGCATGCGGGGGGAATTGTAACGTTTAGTGGTCAAGTCCGCCCGGCGGCTTCGAAAGGCTCGGTGATCACACTGCACTTGCAAGCCTATTCCCCCATGACCGAGGACGGAATCGAGGCCGCAATCGCGGAAGCAAATGATCGATGGGCGCTCGACCAAGTATTGGTGCTGCATCGCATTGGCGACATGCAGCCAGGTGAAACAATTGTGTTCGTCGCCACAGCGTCAAAGCATCGCCGCGCCGCGTTTGAGGCGGCGGACTTTCTGATGGACTATTTAAAGACCGAAGCCGTGTTCTGGAAACAAGAGAAAACTGAGACAGAGGCATATTGGATTGAGCCCCGTGACGATGATTATGCCGACGCTGCGCGTTGGACGAAAAAGGAAAGCGTTTGAAAAATGCCTGGAATAGACGAATCCCTGGACTTCAAATCCGTCCGTATCGCGGTCTTGGTGGTCAGCGACACCCGCACGCTGGCAAATGACACATCTGGCGACTTATTGGTCCAGCGACTGCAAGACGCCGGGCATGTTCTGGCGGATCGAAAAATTGTCAAAGACGATCCCGCGGTCATTCGTGCCAACGTTCAAGCTTGGATAGACAATCCGCAAGTCGATGTCGTGGTTTCAAGCGGCGGCACCGGGCTCACGGGCAGAGATGTCACGCCGGAAGCCGTAACCCCGCTCTTTGAAAAAACGATCGATGGCTTTTCAGTCATTTTTCATCAGGTCAGTTATCAGTCCGTCGGCCTGTCCACCTTGCAATCACGCGCCGTCGCGGGATTGGCTAAAGGGACATTTATATTCTGCCTTCCCGGCTCGAATGGCGCCGTCAAAGATGGCTGGGACAAAGTCATTTCCTTTCAACTCGATAGTCGTCACAAGCCGTGCAACCTGGTCGAGTTGATGCCGCGCTTAATGGAGACATAAGTGAGCGACCTCACCCATATTGGGCCTGATGGCCGCGCGCGAATGGTCGACATTTCCGACAAAACTGACACGACACGGGTCGCTCTCGCGCATGGTTTCATCCGCATGTCCACGCAAGCTTTTGAAACTGCTATTGGCCGCGACACAAAGAAAGGCGATCCAATTGCGATTGCTGAACTGGCCGGGATCATGGCTGCAAAGAAAACCTCTGATCTGATCCCCCTCTGCCATCCCCTACCCTTGTCCGGCCTAAACGTTGAGGTCCAGCCGCTTGAACAAGAATCTGCTTTCGAAGTTACCGCCCGTGTCAAAACAACAGGTAAGACAGGAGTTGAAATGGAAGCTCTGACAGCGGTCAGCGGGGCCTGCCTGACGCTCTACGATATGCTCAAGGCGGTTGATAAATCGATGCAGATTTACGGGATCGAACTGCTTGAAAAATCAGGCGGAAAATCCGGCGATTATCGGAAATCCGACGCATGAGCGACTTGATTAGTGTCGAACAAGCGGTGGGCTTGCTCCTAAAGAACAGATTTCCACGACAATCTGAGCGCCTTCCGCTCACAGAAGCGCTGGGTCGCCGATTGGCCGAGCCCGTTGTGGCGCATGTGGCCAAGCCACCTGTCGCGATGTCCGCGATGGATGGATATGCAGTCAAATTGAGCGATGTTCAGCGTCCCGGCGCTCGGCTCAAATTGATCGGTGAAGCCCCTGCTGGACGCCCCTTTAATGGTACAGTGCGGACCGGGACAGCCGTGCGCATCTTCACCGGCGCGGTCGTGCCTGAAGGCGCCGATCATATCATCATCCAGGAGAACACGGAGCGGGACGGCGATGATGTCATCTGCCTAAAAGCCACTGAGAAACCCCGGCATATTCGAGCCGCAGGCATCGATTTTGAACTTGACGACCCGTTAGTCTCGACAGGAACGCGTTTACAGCCAGCTCATCTATCAATCGCAGCCGCAGGCAATAATGCGACGGTTCATGTCGAAACCCGGCTTCGAGTTGGGTTGCTATCGAACGGTGATGAATTGCGGCGTCCGGGGTCAGATCTGGCGCCTGGGGAAATTACAAACTCAAACCCTTTTGGATTAGCAGGCCATATTGAGTGTTGGGGCGGCCAACCCGTCATGCTCGGCACCGCGTGCGACTCGATTGAGTCCATTCATGCCCATATGGATGCTGCTCCCGTCGATATCATTGTCCCAATAGGCGGCGCCTCTGTTGGCGATCACGATTATATGCATGACGCGTTTTCGGAACGTGGTTTCGAACCCGTCTTTCAGAAAGTGGCGGTACGCCCTGGAAAACCCACTTGGTTCTCTCGGAAACAGGATCAATTGGCGCTCGGCTTGCCTGGGAACCCGGCCTCAGCTTTGGTTTGCGCCCACCTTTTCCTTGCACCATTGTTGGGAGAAGATTGGCGCTACAAACTGGTTCCGGCAAAATTGACGCGACGGATTGAGCCGAATGGGCCGCGCGAGCATTTCATGCGCGCCCGTTTGGATATATCTGATGACGGCGAATTAATGGTCGAGCCTGCACCGAGCCAGGACAGCTCCCTACTCAGCACCTTTGCGCAATACAACGCGCTGCTTCGCCGTCTGCCGCATGATTCTGCTGCAGAGTCAGACGCTCGGGTTCAGGTTCTTCCCATCCTCCCAATCCTGTAACGCACCTTACAGCTTGCGAATGAGAGGCGGATGCAAAAACTCGTAAAAAATCTTGCGGATAAGGCTTTACTCGCTGAACGTTTCCATCATTATTTAGGTTAATGGGCAGGACCACTCTATTGGGAGCGGCTGCGCCAAATGCCGGAGGAGACCCAGCATGGCAACACTCAAGATAAATGGTGAAACAGTCACGGTAGATGTCGAAGATGACACACCGCTGCTCTGGGTGATCCGCGAACAAGTCGGGTTGACCGGCACAAAATATGGCTGTGGCATCGCGCAATGCGGCACCTGTACGATTCATGTCGATGGCAGCCCGATCCGCTCATGCGTTTATCCTGTCGGCGCCCTCACCGGCGACGAAGAAATCACAACGATTGAAGGCCTGTCTCAGGATGCCAGTCACCCGGTGCAACAAGCCTGGGCAGAACTCGATATTCCGCAATGTGGATATTGTCAGCCTGGTATGATCATGGCGGTGTCCGGCATGCTCAACGATAATCCTAATCCGAGCGACGAAGATATTGATGCTGAAATCACCAATATCTGCCGATGCGGCACGCTGGCGCGTGTTCGTAAGGGCATCAAGCTCGCTGTCGAAAAATCATAAGGGAGACAAACATGGCTGATACAAGTTTCCTCTCCCGCCGTGGTTTCATTGTTGGCACAGGCGCAACCGGACTCACGATCGGCATTCTTGCCAGCTGTGCGCCAGCGACGGAGCCAGAAGCAGAGGCCCCGGACTATTCGGACCTTCCACCAAATGAAGAAGTGAATGCCTGGGTGCATATCGATCATGATGACACTGTAACCGTGCGCATCGCGCGCTCGGAAATGGGCCAAGGCACACTAACCGGTCTCGCGCAATTGGTAGCGGATGAGCTCGATTGTGATTGGGACAAAGTCAAAACCGAATATCCGACGCCCGGCGAAAACCTCGCGCGAGAGCGCGTCTGGCGCGATTATTCCACGGGCGGCAGCCAGGGCATTCGCGGCTCGCAAGACTATGTACGCGAAGGTGCTGCAGCGGCGAAAGCCATGCTGATCGAAGCGGCCGCAAATGAATGGGGCGTCCCTGCCTCTGAGTGTACGTCCGCAGACAGCGTCATCACGCATGGCCCAACCGGTCAAACAACGACGTACGGCAGAGTCGCCGGTGCGGCCTCGCAATTGGCACCGCCACTGGAAGTCGCCGTTAAGGATCCAAGCGAGTGGAAGATTATTGGCGAGGCCAAACAGCGCCTCGATACAGCCGACAAGCTTACAGGCGCTCAAGTTTATGGTGCCGACGTACAGCTGGATGGCATGCTCAATGCTGCGGTCAAGCAAGCGCCGAAAATCGGAGCGACGCTGAAATCTTTCGATGCATCTGCGGTCGAAGGCATGCCGGGTGTTGCCAAAGTTGTGGCGGTCAAGAACACGTTTGGCGAAGGTGATATCGCCGTCGCGGTGATCGCCGATACGTGGTGGCACGCCAATAAGGCCCTGGAAGCCTTGCCCGTCGAATGGGAAGGCGGCTCCGACTTCTCGACCGCGGCATTTGAAGCAGAATTGGACAATGGTCTGACAGCAGATGAAGCCTTCGTCGGCAATGGCGGCGGTGATCTTGCTGGCGCCTTTGCCGGGGCGGATCAAATGATCGAAGCGACTTACAATATGCCGCTGCAGAACCATGCCTGTATGGAGCCGATGAACACGACGGCGCTGTACACGGAAGACCGTTGCGAAATTTGGTGCCCAACGCAGAATGGCGAGGCAGCCCTCGGCGCAGTCGCCGAAGCATCTGGCCTACCCATCGAACAATGCGAAGTTTACAAGCTGCACCTCGGCGGCGGCTTCGGGCGACGGGCCATGCCGGATTATATCCACCAAGCGGTTCTCATCGCAAAGGAAATGCCCGGCACACCGGTCAAAATGCTGTGGTCTCGTGAAGAAAGCATGATGCATGGCTTCTTCCATCCTACGACAAAAGCGCGGGTGCGGGGTTCATTAGATGCAGATGGCAATCTGACAGGCTTGCACATGCGGATATCTGGCCAGTCCATCTTGGCTGCCCTCATCCCACAAGCTCTACAAGACGGCGTCGATTATGCGACGTTCCAAGGCCTGCTTCCAGCTGGCGTTGATCCGCGTCTGGAAGATCAGACATTAAAATATTCATTCGATAATTTCCTGATCGACCATGCCATGCGCAATCCGCCCGTGCGCCCTGGCTTCTGGCGTGGGGTGAACCTCAATCAGAATGCAATCTATCTCGAATGTTTCATGGACGAGCTGGCGCATGCGGCTGGCCGTGACCCACTCGAGTTCCGGCTCGCGCATCTTGGCGACAGCCCAAAAGCAGCTGCTGTGTTGCAAGCTGTGGCCGATCGCTCCGGCTGGGGCAGCGATGATGGCAAAGCGCGCGGGCTGTGCGTGATGTATGGCTTCGGCTCATATGTTGCTGCCTGCGCGGAAGTGACGGTATCTGAAGATGGCGCACTCTCCATCGACAAAATCGTCGCTGCAACAGATCCTGGTCATGCGGTCAATCCGCAGCAAATTGAAGCGCAAGTCGAAGGCTCTTTCGTTTATGGACTCTCAGCCATGCTGCATGGTGAGATCACATATGAAGATGGCGAAGTACAAGAGCGCAATTTTGACACTTACAATTCGCTGCGCATCGCTGAAATGCCGGAAGTCGAGACGATTATCATGCCGTCCGGTGGCTTCTGGGGCGGCGTTGGTGAGCCGACCATCGCGGTAGCCGCACCGGCTGTGCTCAATGCGATTCATGCCGCGACGGGCAAACGCGTGCGCCAATTGCCGATCAAGAACCAAAACTTGAGGGATGCGTAACCGCGTCTCCGCGATCGCCATTCTGCCGCTAAGCTTACTCGGCTTGGCGGCGTGTGGCGGAGCGAATGCTCCATCCGGTTCCAACACCCCAACGCCAAATGCCGCTCACCTCGGACCTGGCGCCACCCTGGCGCTCGCTTGCTCCGGCTGTCATTCAGAGTTGAACGGCGCCATAGCCAGTCTGTCGGCCTATTCCGAGACCCAACTTCAAGACACGTTGGCCCGCTATAAGACAGAAACCGACGGCACCACGGTCATGCACCGCCTGGCACGCGGTTATTCCGACGAGGACATCGCCTTGGTGAGCGCTTATCTCGGTCATGAAGAGACAGCGCCATGAGTGATTTGATCAATCGACGCCTCTTGTTGCAATCCGGCCTGCTCGGTACGGCGCTAACCGCCCTCCCCTTGCCCGCATATAGTCAGGCACGAGCCTCGATCATGATTGTGGGAGGCGGATTTGGTGGAGCGACCGCCGCGCGAACGCTGAAACGCCTCTTGCCAAATGCTCAGATCACGCTGGTTGAGACCAATCCGATTTTCACATCTTGCCCGTTCAGCAACCTCGTTATCGGTGGCGAGCGAGACCTGTCGGCGCAACAGTTTCGATATGAGGCCCTGGAACGCGAAGGCATCACCGTCGCGAATGTCCCCGCGACAGATGTGGATGCAGACGGCAAAAACATCACACTCGATGGTGACTCTGTTTACGCCTATGACCGGCTCATTCTGGCGCCGGGCATCGATATTAGATGGAATGTGATTGAGGGATATGACGCAGATGCGGCGAATATCCTACCGCATGCCTGGAAAGCGGGTCCACAGACTTTGCTTTTACGACGGCAATTAGAGGCTCTAGACCCCGGTCAAAATGTTGTCATGACGGTCCCGGCGGCCCCCTATCGCTGTCCACCCGGCCCATATGAGCGCGCCAGTCTGATCGCGCACTATCTTAAAGCCCAAAAACCTGGGTCCAAACTCATCATCTTGGATGCAAAAGACCAATTCTCGAAAATGGCGCTCTTCCAGGAAGCCTGGGACGCGCATTATTCCGATCAAATAGAATGGCGCGGCGCCAGCGAGGATGGTGCGGTCAGACGGGTCGATACGGGAACGCAGACCGTTTTCTCTGACTTTGAATCGCTTAGCGCGCGCGTGATCAATGTGATCCCGCCACAAAAAGCGGGCTGGATCGCCGATCGCGCAGGTGTTGCGGATGCGACCGGGTGGTGCCCGATTGATCCGCTCAGCTTCGCCTCACGATTACAGCCAGACATCCATGTCATTGGCGACGCGACCATCGCGGCGCCCATGCCGAAATCAGCCTTCTCGGCAAATTTGCAGGCCAAAGTCTGTGCTATCGCCGTCGCCAGAGACCTCGCAGGTCAGACCCCTCGCCCGACCACGCTGGCGAATACGTGCTATTCTTACACAACCCCAGACGAAGCCATCTCCATCGCAGGCGTTTATTCGAATGCTGCCAGCCAACTTCAAAGCGTCACCGGCGCCGGAGGGGTTAGCCCACCAAATGCCGACAAAGCTGTCCGCACTGCCGAAGCTGAACAAGCGGCGCATTGGTTTGAGACAATCACAAAAGAGGCCTTTGGGTGAAACCTTTCGCTCTGGCTTGTCTTGTCACGTTGACGGCTTGCAGCGACGATCCGTCGGCATTGGTGCCCGCAGATCAGATCATCGGTGACACGATACCATCGCCGCTAACGCCCCTCCCAGGTGATGCAAAGAAGGGTGCGCTGATATTTGCCGATCGAGATCGAGGTCATTGCGTGTTGTGTCATGCTGTGGACGGCCTACAGACCCCCTTCCAGGGAAATGTCGGTCCAGATCTCACCACGGTAGGCTCGCGACTAAGTGAGGCGCAGCTTCGCTTGCGGATCGTTGATTATCAAATCTTCCGGCCTGGAACGCTAATGCCCTCCTATTACCGCAAACATGACTTATATCAGGTGCAGAGCGACTATGACGGGACCACCATCCTGACCGCGCAAGAGGTGGAAGATCTCGTTTCATATTTGCGCCAATTGGAGCTAGACCGATCAGATGACGGATAGAGGCTTACAGTTAGACCGTCGCCAGCTGCTCGCCGGCGCTGGAGGGCTGGTGACCATCTCGACCATGCCCCTGCGCGCGTTTGCGGCACAGGAAGATGTCGTCCGCGCGCGCCGGGAGCTGTTCGGCGATCGACCGATTCAGGAAGGCCGGGTCACGGTCAAACTCCCGCCCATTGCCGAAAATGGCTTCTCGGTTGCGCTTGACGTGTCCGTCGACAGTCCGATGACGTCGGATGATTATGTCAAACAGGTCGCCATTCTATCCCCGCGCAATCCTCTGCCGGTGATCGGCCAATTCTATTTCACGCCCCAGTCTGGCCGCGCCTCGGTGTCGACCCGGATACGCATGTCAGGCACGCAAGCGATCCAAGCGGTGGCCGAGATGAGTGATGGCTCCTTATGGACCGGCAGCATGGAAACCGTCGTCACGCTCGCCGCGTGTGTGGTGCTGTAGGAGCGTATGATGGCCAGTATTCGACTCGCAGTACCTGACACAGCCAAACAAGGCGAAGTGATTGAAATTAAAGCGCTTATTCAACATCCAATGGAGAGCGGCTTCCGCCGAGGCTCACGCGGAGAGGTGATTGAACGCAACATCATTACGGCGTTCGAATGCCAATATGATGGTGAGACGGTATTCTCAGCGCGATTCCATCCCGCGATTGCCGCCAACCCTATTTTGACGTTCAACCTGGTTGCGGCTCAAACCGGAACGCTGACCTTCATCTGGACGGATCAGCAGGGTGAGAGTTGGAGCGATCAAGCCGAGATCACAGTGACATGATCCGCGCCGGGCTGCTGTTTTTGTGCGGCTTCATTGCGGGCTGCTCTAAAACGGACCTCGAACCGACGCCCACACAGATCCCTATGGATGAGGTGCAATCCGGTTATGCCTTCCTGACCTCGGACACCCAGACACTGCAAGACGATGAGTTTGGAAATCCAGGCTTGCTCTGGGTGGATCGTGGAGACACCCTCTTTCACGCTGCGACGGAGGACGCGCCCGCATGCGCGTCCTGTCATCAAGCAGGCCTTCGCGGGGTCGCGGCGCGCTATCCCGCGATCGATTCCAAAACCGGTAAACTCTTAAACCTGGAAGGCCGCATCAATCAGTGCCGCACGACGCAACAATCACTGGCAGAGCTTGAGTATGAATCGGATGAGTTGCTCGCGCTCACCGTTTATGTTTCCAATCAATCCAAGGGCTTGTCTACAAATGTCGATATTTCCGGCGCTGCCGCAGACGCTTATAAGCGCGGTGAAGCTTATTTTTTGAGCCGCCGCGGCCAGTTCAACTTGTCTTGTCAGCAATGCCATACCGAGAATTGGGGCAAACAGCTACGCGGCGACACGATCAGTCAAGGGCACGGCAATGGCTTCCCGGCCTATCGACTGGAATGGCAATCATTGGGATCTCTACAAAGACGGCTGCGCGATTGCGATACCGGCGTGCGCGCCGAGCCGCTGCCCTTTGGCGATGAGACCTATATCGCGCTGGAGCTTTATTTGGCGGCACGGGCCGGTGATTTGGAGCTGGAAAGCCCTGCGGTGAGGCGTTGAAACAATCGTGATGGCGGCAGAATATGCCGCCGCCATCCTACAATTGTCTCAACTTGGATCGCGCTAGAAGTTGACCGTCGCGTTGAGAAACACGTAACGCCCCAAAGCATCATAAACTTGCGGATAAGTGTTACCATTGCCCGGCGCCGTTCCGACAACGGAACTCAGAGGTGGGTCCCTGTCGAATACGTTATTCACCCCAGCCCGGATCGTTGTATTGCGCAAAGCCTGCCAGCTGCCGGCAATATCGAAATAGTGTCTCGAGCCAAGCGTCGCGTTGACGCTAGTAGGGTCGGAATTACCCTTTAAAGACACCTCGTCAATGTATCGCCAGGCACCGTTGACACTGTAGATACCGGTCGCGGACGTCCATCGAACATCGACCTTATGGCGATACTCTGGGTTAGAGCCCGTACCGAAATTGGTTTGGCACGAACCACCATAGAAACCCGCACATTCCTCAACCGGCGTAACGCTCGCATCAGGCAATGATTGAAACTCTAAAATGTCCAGCACCGTCGCAATATAGTTAAAAGTTAGGTCGCCACGCGCGTCGAGATCATAGTGATAAGCGGCTTGGATATCGACGCCGGACGTCGCCAAAGAGCCCGTATTGACGTCAGTCGCGATGATGTATCCGCTATTATTAGCCCAAAGCGTGCCGCCGGCACCTCGATTAATCAGTGAGCAGAAGAATTCATCCCCTGTCTCTGCGCATTGGGTTAAAGACGTCTCTTCCGGGACAGTGTTGATATAGCCATCCACTTCGATGTCGAAATAATCCACGGTGATGCTCAGCCGGTCGATAAAACTTGGTGTAAACACGATGCCCAGAGTGAACGTGTCGGATTTTTCCGGTTCAAGTTCCTGATTGCCGCCTCCCAACGTATTGTATTGACCAGCAGGATTGTACAAGCCAGTTGAGCCATAGAAGGCTGAATCCAGACCCGTATTTGCGCACTGCGCCTCTGTAAACAACGGATCGCGATCGGGCGTCGTTGCACATGGATCGCCTGTATCCAGATCAAACAGGCCGATCGATCGCGCGGCGAAAAGTTCAAAAATGTTCGCGGCGCGCACGGCGCGTTGATAGGAGCCACGGAACCGAACATCTTGTGTCGGGGCATAGTCGATTCCAAACTTGTAGGAATCGGTGTCCTGTGTGTCGTAAGATGATCGGCGATAGGCGGCATCTATGCCCAGATCATAAATCCCCGGCCGTTCCTGAACCAATGGCACATCGATTTCGGCGAACACGTCAATAACATCCTGTTCGCCATCAATCGCTGTCGTTGGCCCGCCTTGACCCGCACCATCTCCAGATTGATAGTTCGCGTCTGGTTCGCGGGTCAGACTGTCAGAACGATATTCGGCGCCAAACGCGAAAGCCGGCGCGTCGGTTGCCATAGGCATCATCAGTCCGAAATCGCCGAGTGACCCGAAAACGCGGGCAGAGATCACCGATTGTTCGATCTCACCGGAATCATTCAGCGGTGATACGATATATGCCAGTGCGGCATCATCCGGCGCATTTCCGGACCAGATATCATAAGGGGCACATGCGGCATCATCATTTGTCGGGTCCTCATCAATATTGATGTTACAGACAATGTTCCCGTCTTCATCTTCGACGGCATAAAGCGCGTTCGACAAATTCCGGATCGAAAGGTCATTATTGTAGACGCTGGTATAGGATGTCTGGGCGTAAGAGGCATAGACATCATAGCCGAGTGGTGTCCCTGGGATATCGCCTTCTATACCAATCACGCCGCGGAAGGTCTGATTTTGAATGTCTTCGTTCCGTTCCCCGCCCTCAACATTGCGACGCAGCGCAAGGATACCATTCACGCCAATGACGGCTCCGTTAGCGATATCCTCCTCTGTACAGCCAATATAGGTCCGCTGCTGGGCTGAAAGATAAGGGTTGTCACAGTTCAAACCACCACTGCCGCCGGTGACGCCATACCCGAACACGCCAGACGGTGCGATCTGAGAATTGGTCTCGTTTTGCAGAAACATGAGCTCAGAATAAAGCGTCGCCTTCTCGGTCAACTCATAATCAACAAACGCGCCGAAACTGTAACGCTCGTTCGGTCTCTGAAAATGATTGTAGGGATTATAGTTGAACGTGTCCGTCTGAAAGTCGCGCGCAATAAATTCACCTGTATCCGGATCGACGCGGGCCCAGGATCCGTCGGGCAGGCTATCGCTCAGGTCCAGGATATTTGTGAACTGATTGGTCGATGACCCGGCACAGGTAAACTCGGTTCCTTCGGCACGCGTATTCAACGCACAATGAGAATAGTCTCGGTGCCGTTGAATGACCTCATTGACGTTTTGATATGTCGCATAAGCGGTAATGTGCCCTTTTCCATCATCGAGGTCGCCACCGACGGTGAGCGAGAAATTCAATCCTTCGCCATCGATCACATTGCTATCTGGCACCTGATACTGACTCGGATTGAGGTCGGCAAACTCTTGCACGAGCGCAGCAATATCATTGTCATTATTATGCTGATAGAAACTGTAATTGGTCTCGAACTGTACACCCGAAAAATCCGTGTCCAAAATAAAGTTGGTCACCCCTGCGATCGCATCTGAACCATACGTCGCAGATGCACCGCCGGTCAGAACATCGACCCGCTCAACCAATGCCACCGGAATAGTATTGATGTCCGGCGCAGCGATATTCACGGATCCGTAAGGCAGCCTGCGGCCATTCAGCAGAACCAGGGTCCGGCTCGAGCCCAGTCCGCGTAAATTGATAGATGCCGTTCCGGTCGCGCCATTCGCCAGTGTTGCCCCTTGCGCGCCAAAGGCTTGCGGCAGGGTGTTGATAAGGTCTTCGGCGCGAATGACACCACGGAGATCGAATTCCTCCGCGTCAATGGTCGAGACCGGGCTGGTGCCAACCAGATTTGCGGCCTGTGGGATCAATGATCCGGTAACAACAACCGTTTCTTGCCGTGCTTCAGGGTCACCCGCCTCATCGGGCAAATTTGTGCCTGATTGTGCAAAGGCCAGAGATGGCGCGATCGCGACCATCGCCGTGGCCATGCCGAACCTTGTCAGTCGGCGTTTTCCAATCCACCCAGTTCCTGACTCGATGGACTCGGTCTGTGTTGAGATTGTCATGCTCTCTTCCACTTCTATCTAGAGAATATCCTCAACAGTCGACCGCCCGCGCACTCCTCTCGGCGGACAGCACTGTTGAGATTCTTGTCTATGGAATGAAATCGAGCTTCATTATCTCAGTTTCTCAAACTGAGCTCGTTTAGTTTATTTCTATGACTGTGTCTTTTCTGTCTTCAGTAAGACAAATACTTGAATATCTTGCTGAGGTCTTTGCCCCATTCAGTATCATACAATGACAGCAATTCCTCCGCTGGCGTTAAACCAGAATCGAGCGTGCGATCCAGTTCCTGCAAGAACCCTGTTTCATCATCACCTGAAACAGACAGTTTAGCCCGGGCGCGGAGCCCTGCGCGCGAAATATTCATCACCTCTTTGCCAAAGTCCTGAAGCGTTCGCCCTCCTGGGACCGGCGCGTTCAGACCAATGGTCCGCACGCTCTGCCGTAAGGCCTCTCGCTCGCCGTCCGTCCAATCCTTGACCAGGTCCCAAGCCGCATCCAGTGCGACATCATCATATAGCAGGCCTGTCCAGAACGCCGAGAAGGCGCAAAGCCGTGACCACGGTCCAGAGTCACTGCCGCGCATTTCCAGGAATCGTTTCAGCCTCACCTCCGGGAAGATGGTCGACAAATGATCTTCAAAATCATCGATCGCTGGGCGCTCGCCTGGCAGAATTGGCAATTCGCCGGCCATGAAGTCTCTGAAACTGAGGCCCGAAGCATCGAGATATTCGCCACCGCGGCGGACAAAATACATTGGTACGTCAAGAGCATAGTCGACATAACGCTCAAATCCAAAGCCGCCCTCAAACACGAAAGGCAACATCCCTGTACGGTCCGGATCCGTATCGGTCCAGATTTGCGAGCGGTAAGACAGGAACCCGTTCGGGCGCCCTTCAAGAAACGGCGAATTGGCGAATAGCGCAGTGCCCAGGGGCTGCAACGCCAAGGAGACACGGAATTTCTTCACCATGTCCGCTTCTGAGCCATAATCGAGATTGCTCTGAACCGTACAGGTCCGGAACATCATCTGACGACCAAGCCGTCCGACTTTTTCCATATAAGCCCGCATAATCTTGTAGCGGCCCTTTGGCATGATCGGTGTTTCATCCATCGACCAGATTGGGCTCGCTCCAAGCCCGATAAAGCCAATGTCGAGCGGATCTGCAATCTTGCGCACTTCCGCCAGGTGCTGCCCGACTTCGTTGCAGGTCTCGTGAATATGCTCGAGCGGCGCGCCGGAGAGCTCAAATTGTCCGCCTGGCTCCAGGCTGACGCTGGCGCCGCCTTTCTTCAAGCCAATCAAATAGCCATTCTCTTCAATCGGCGTCCAGCCGAACTGATCCCGTAATCCTTCCAGCATGGCGCGGATGGACGATGTGCCCTCATAAGGCAGAGGCTTGAGATCTGACCAGGTAAAGCCGAATTTCTCGTGCTCGGTCCCGATCCGCCAATCGGCTTTTGGCTTGCTGCCAGCCTCAAACCACTCAACGAGCTCGGCTTTTCCCGAAATCCGCGGTGCGGATTCGTCAATGTCCTTCGTGGGAGTTGTCACGTCCCTGCCCTCCTAGCGGTTTATTATGTCTGAGGCAGATAGGGAGCTTTCTGCCAATCGCCAACCTGTGATTGCCAAAGGGTGAGCGCGGAGACAACCGCTGTCTCCGCGCGAAGGATGCGAGGGCCAAGGGTAATCGGCAAAACATAGGCGAGTTCGCGCAACATATTTCGCTCTCTAGGCGAAAATCCTCCTTCTGGCCCAATAAGTATGGCAGCCGGGCGACCCGCGAGCTGCTCTCGATATTGTGATATGGGCGCCGCTTCCGCCCCTTCGTCACAATAGATGACAGGTGTGCGCGCATCCCAGTTTGAGAGCAGTTTTGGCAGAGACACAGCGTCGTGAATCTCAGGTAAATCCATGCGTTCGGTCTGCTCGGCCGCCTCAATGGCCAATGTGCGCATTCGATCCGTCCTGACACGCTGGGTCTGAGTGTATTCCGTTATGACGGGTTGAATGGCGCGGACGCCGAGTTCCGTGGCCTTTTCGACGATGAAATCAGTTCGCGCCTTTTTAATCGGTGCGAAGAACAGCGTCAGGTCCGGACCCGCCTCCTGAGCACGAAGGCTTTCCTGCGGATTCAAAACGGCGCTCTTTCCTTGCACCGAGAGCGTACATGCCCATTCCCCGTCAGAGCCATTGAACACCCGCACATGCGCGCCGTCTGACAGGCGCATGACACGCAGCAAATACTTGCTTTGCGCCTCCGGCAGGCGAATTTCCACACCGTCTTCCAATGACGCATCAACATATAGGCGGGCAATATGGCTCATCCTGCGCTCTATAGGCGCAAGCTGGGGTGGCGTTAAGACATGGCACCGCAATTAAAAATCGCTATAGAAGCAGACATGACTGAGTCGCCTGATCCTGAGGAAAAGCGCTGGCGGAACATCCCGTTAGACAGCGCCATGCCGAATTGGCTGCAAGATATGCCGGAACAGAGCCGTCCATATGCGGCTCTGGCACGCTGGGATCGCCCTGTCGGCATCTGGTTGCTGCTCTTGCCGTGCTGGATGGGTCTGGTGCAAATGCGGATCCCAAACGGATTTCAAGGCATCGATATGGCCTGGATTATCCTGTTCGCGATAGGCGCCATCGCCATGCGCGGTGCGGGCTGCACCTGGAATGACATTCGCGACCGCGACATTGATGCCAAGGTCGAGCGCACCGCCATGCGTCCCATACCGGCGGGTGACGTAACGCTGCAACAGGCCTATTTCTTCCTCGGCGGACAATTGGCCGTCGGATTCCTGGTCTGGCTGTTCTTGCCGTTCGACGCAAAAATCGTCGCCTTGCTCGCCATACCGCTGGTTGCGGCCTATCCCTATATGAAACGGATCACCTGGTGGCCACAGGCCTGGCTGGGATTCACGTTTAATTTCGGGGTCTTAGTTGGCGCCGCGACCGCAACAAGTGTCACTGGGGCAACCGTTGTTCTGTATCTCGGTCTGGTCTGCTGGACGGTGGCCTATGATACAATTTACGCGCTTCAGGATCGCGAAGACGATGCCATGCTGGGCGTCAAATCCACTGCGCGCCTGTTTGGCGACAAGGTGATCACCGGTGTCTTCGTATTCCACATGATGGCGACGGCTTTGATTTTCCTGGGGGCCTATTTTGCGGGCGCTGGGCGGGTCGGCGCAATCCTTGCCCTCGCTTTCTTTACCCATGGATTGTGGCAAGTGTCTCAGCTCTCAATCGATCGACAGGCGCGTGCATTGGACATGTTCAAGTCGAACGTCTGGGCTGGCGCCATTATCGTTGCCGGTTTGGTGATCGCGGCTTTCCTCTAGGCCATTCTTGTCTGACCTAAGGAAAAGCCTGTATATTCAGGTCATGGCTGCCGCAAAACGAATCCGTCCGCTTGATCTGTTTTCCCGTGAAGAATGGGATCATGTCTCTCGTCGATCTGACCTGATGGGGCTCGGCATGGTCGTGCATTGCTGGGCTGTGATCGCCCTCGCTATGGCAGCGGCGATCTGGCAGCCTTTGCTGATCATTCTGGCTGTGCCCATCATTGGCGCCCGCCAACTTGGTTTGGCGGTCCTGATGCATGAAGCGGCGCATGGCGGTTTGGCCAGGAACAAGATGATCAATGACTTTTTTGGTCATTGGCTGTCTGGCGCACCGATCGGCGGCAGTCTGCGTTCTTATCGGCCTTACCATTTGCAGCATCATAAATTTGCGCAACAGCCTGAAGATCCCGACTTGGTTCTGTCGGCCCCCTTCCCAATCACTGGGTCATCCCTCAAACGAAAGATCATTCGAGACCTGACCGGGCAAACCTTTTACAAACAACGCGTGAATCAGTTCGCCAATGCAATGGGGCTCAAAATTCGCGAAGGCACCAATACCGCCAATCGCATGCAAGCGGCGCGGGAAGCTGCGGTGCCGTATCTGATCACAAATGCCATCCTGTTCGCCATCCTGACGCTGCTCGGGCATTGGTGGGCCTTTTTTGTGCTG
This sequence comes from Pseudomonadota bacterium, assembly GCA_039818185.1. Classification (GTDB taxonomy): domain Bacteria; phylum Pseudomonadota; class Alphaproteobacteria; order Caulobacterales; family Hyphomonadaceae; genus Henriciella. Next base: position 270,517 of record JBCBUI010000003.1, on the reverse strand, counting down.
TGGCTCCTACCGATGGCGACTTGGAACATGATGGTGACCCGGCTGCGCAATATTGCAGAACATGCCGTCGTGCCAGATCACAATGACCCGATGCGCCACGCCCGCACCACGCATGCAAACCTGCTCGAGCGCATCTTTATCGCGCCCTATTGGGTCAATTATCATTGTGAGCATCACATGTTCATGCACCTGCCTTTCTATCGCCTCGCCGAAGCGCACGCGCTTTTGGAGTCGAAAAACATCACCGAACAGATGGAAGTTCAACACGGCTATTGGGGCGTCTTGAAAGCGGCTGCCAGCAAGCCGGAAAAGCCTGTCCCAGCATGAGCGATACAAAGACAAAAGCCCGCAATGTTCTGGGCGAAACGCTGACCCCATGCAGCCACGATCCGATGACTGGTTTCTTTCGCGATGGCTGCTGCAATACGGGCCCGATGGATCATGGCATGCATACGGTTTGCGTGACCGTGACCGCCGAATTTCTCAATTACAGTTATCACCGCGGCAATGATCTCATCACGCCGCGCCCGGAATTTCAATTCCCAGGCCTGAAGCCCGGCAATCGCTGGTGCTTATGCGCGTCCCGCTGGGAAGAAGCCCGGCAAATGGGGGTCGCGCCGCCCGTACATCTGGATTCGACGCACCATAAGACGCTGGCTATTGTCGACCTGGCGCATCTCAAAGCGCATGCCGCAAAAGGAGCCCCAACATGACCCTGCACATCGAAATGGTCTCGGACCTGGTTTGTCCCTGGTGTTGGGTTGGCTTGCGGCGCTTTAAAGGCGCATTGGAGCTTGTGCCTGAATTAAACGTCGAGATCCTGTTTCGCCCATTCGAGCTGGACCCCACCATTCCCGCCGGCGGCACGGATTATAAGGCCTATATGAAGCAACGCTTTGGGTCAGACCAGAGCAAGGATCGCGCGAACCAGATGCGCGACGCGCTGATCGCCTACGGCAAAGAACTCAATATCCCGTTCGATTTCGATCGGATCACCTGGCGTCCAAACAGTTTCAATGCCCATCGTCTGGTCCGTTGGGCGCAAGGCCAGAATCTAGGCCTGCAAGCAAAAGAGGCTTTGTTCGACGCCTATTTCGCCAAAGGCCAGGACATTGGCGATCATGAAGTCCTGGTCACGCTCGCGGCCAAGATTGGGCTCGACTCAAATCTAGTCTCTGATCTGCTGTCCGGCGAGGCCGACGTCGACAATACTCGCAACGAACAGAACTTGTTCCGCCAGATGGGCATATCCGGCGTTCCAACTTTTATCGCGCACCGGCAAATCGCGGTCCAAGGCGCTGAAAGCTCGGAAAAACTCGCGCGCTTCCTGAAGACGGCAGCTGCACAGATGCCCGCTGAACGCCCATTGCAGGATGCTTCAAGCTAGTTGAGCTGCGCTTCGACCAAACGCTTATAAACGCCGTCCAGCGCCATCAGTTCATCATGCGTCCCATTTTCGACGGCGCGCCCGCCATCCAGGACAATGATGCGATCTGCTGCTCGCACGGTCGAAAGCCGGTGAGCAATGATCAGCGTGGTCCGGTCTTTGGCGAAATCGGCCAGCGCTTCCTGAACCTTCGCTTCGCTTTCTGCGTCGAGGGCAGACGTCGCTTCATCCAACAACAAGATCGGCGCATCCCGTAAAATCGCTCGCGCCAGGGCCACGCGCTGCCGCTGCCCACCTGACAGGTTGCGCCCCATCTCTCCGGCATTGGCATCATAGCCGCCCGGCATATCAAGGATGAAATCATGCGCATTGGCGGCTTTCGCGGCCGCCTCGATCGCGTCTTGCGCCGCACCAAGCCGTCCGAGCGCAATATTGGCGCCAATCGTATCCTCAAACAACGCCGTATCTTGCGACACTAAAGCTGTTTTGGCCCGCAGACTTTTGGCATTGAGCCCGCGAATATCGTTATGATCAACAGACACAGTGCCGCCCGTCGGATCATAGAGCCGCAAGAGCAAATTGAAGACGGTCGATTTGCCCGCCCCGCTTGGCCCCACCAGGGCAATCATCTCGCCAGGCGCGACGGAAAATTCAAGTCCTGCCAAAGCTGCGGTTCCGTCCGGATAAGAGAAAGTAACCTGATCAAACGTCACTCCGCCGGAAACGCTGTCGAGCGTGATCGCATTCGGCGGATCCGTGACCGTCAGCGGCGCATCTACAATGTCATAGACTCGGTCTGCTGCCGCAGCGCCTTCTTGCGCCACGGCCGTGATCGACCCCAGCGCGCGAACCTCTGGAGACGCCACCCCGATCAACCCGATAATGCCGAGCAGATCGCCCAGCGTGTTGGTGCCAGCCGCAATCCGGAACGAGACAAAGCCAAGCAGCGCGGCAATCGCTATCCCACCGACGACTTCGAGGATCGGATCTACGGCCGCGCGTTGACTGAGCACGCGAAGGAATAGACGCGACCGTTCCGCAAATCCGAGTCGCGCACGATCTTTCTGATAAGTTTCAAGCCCATAGGCTTTTACAACGCGCGCCGATTGCAGCCCTTCTGAAACCAAGGCCGTGACTTCACCAATTTGCTGTTGCGCCTTCTTGGCGCGGCCACGAATGGAGTTGCCGAGCGCGATGACGGGTCCGAGCGCGAGCGGATAGACAACCAGAATGATCAGGGCCAATTGCCAGTCGAGCACAAACAGATAGATCAACACCCCGATCACCGTAACCAGGCTTTTGGTGAAATTATTGGCGAATCTCAGAGCCGCATCGCGAATGGCGTTCACATCATTGATGAAGCGTGACACGAACCCGCCGGAACTGTCACCTGAGACACGAGCAAAATCGCCGTCTGTAAGCGCGTCGAACTGAACACTCTGGATCGAAACCAATCCGCGTTGAACACCGGTATTGTTGAGCAGCGTCATCGCATACATGGACAGGGCCCGAACCGTGGTCAGCGCGATGATCGTAATGATACCGAACCAGACCCAGCCGCTGGCCGTATCAAGTCCCGTTCCTTTGGTGATGGATTGCACCATCTCACACGCATCACCGGCCCCGCCCTGCATCTGGCATTGCAACGTATTGCCGACAAAGGCGAGCACGAAACCATACCCGACAGCGCTGATCGCTGTGATCACAGCGAAAAGCGTGCCCGCTATGAACCAGGTCTTATGCGGCCAGAAATGCGCTCTTAAGAGTTTCGCCAAAGAGCGTCGATTTGAGGAACTGTCTGAACTAGACGTGATGGTGGTCACCCGTCTCTGGGTCTAAAAGCTTATGCGCGTGCAGAATGAAATAACGCGTCTCAGCATGATCAACGGTGCGTTGTGCTGCACCTTTCCACGCATCATAGGCCTCTTTGTAGCTTGGAAAAGCTCCGACAAAATCAATCTTGGACAAGTCCTCGAATTCAACATCGGTGACATCTTTGAGTTCCCCACCAATCACGATGTGAAGCAGTTGCTTTGTGTCAGTCTCGCCCATGTCTTGGCGCTCCGTCAGTTGTGTTCGTTCATAGGGACGCACAGTCCAGTTCGGATCTGGCAGCCGTACGCCTTTGACTCGCGCTGATAACAGGGAATGCAGCGCCTTTCCAGCCGCCAATAGGCTTCTTTGTGCAGGTTCGCCGCGATTAAAGACATATGGCTCACCTAAGTGTGTGGTGGCCATTCCGCCGGCTTCCTCGACCAAAAGAACGCCGGGGGCGAGATCCCAATCTGATTTTCGCCACAGGGTCAGCGCCGCATCAAACTTGCCCGCCGCGACCCAACACATCCGCAGTAAGGTCGCATTTGGCTTAGGCCGCGCCAGGTCAACGTCTGGCCAGGGCTCCTGCCAGGCGGGATGGGTCAGCATGCCTTCATTGGTAATCAGGCGGCAACCTGCTTCCGCGCAACAGTCCGTCACATGGATCGGTGCACCATTCAAGAACGCTCCGCCGCCTTTCAGCGCTGTGTAACGCTCTTTCAAGAGCGGCGCATTCACCGCCGCCGCACGCGGCCGCCCCGCTTCGAGGACGCCAAGCCCAATACACCAATACGGTTCCTGACGCATAAAGGCGCGCGTGCCATCGATCGGATCGACAATCCAGACGCGCTTGGCCGTGCGGGTTTCATTGCTCAGCGTGGTTTCTTCTGAGAGCCAGCCATATTCCGGACGGGCGGCCATCAGACGCTCGCGAATGAGCGTATTGACCGCCAGATCCGCCTCGGTGACCGGATGCCCTTTCGACTTATCCCAAAAGCGTACATCCGAGCGTTCGAAATAATCCAGTGCGAGCTCGCCGGCTTCGCGCGCGACGGCTTTTAATGTGTCCAGGTCTTCACGATCAAGATCACTCACCGGCAATCGACATATCCTCGATCAAGATAGAGGGCGCGTCTCGCGTGCCACGAAATTCCAAATCTGACGCCGGGACGAGGCGTTTGAACATGCTTGGCAAGTCGCCTGCAATGGTGACTTCCGAGACAGGATGCTGAACCTCACCGCCTTCGAACCAGAACCCAGCCACGCCGACTGAATAGTCGCCTGTATTAGGATTGATCGAGGGCCCGAACATATCGGTCACCAAAAGCCCCTGCCCAACTTGGCTCATTAACTCTGACGGAGTTTTATCTCCGGCCTCCAGATAGGCGTTCGAGACGCCGACCCCTGGATTGGACCCAAACCCGCCAGACGCGTGACCATTCGGCGTCATGCCCAGTTGTTTTGCGGAGGCCCCGTTCAACAGCCAGCGCGTCAGAACACCATTCTCAATCAGCTTATTGGTCGCAACCGCACGCCCTTCGCCATCATGCACACGGCTGCCCATGCCTCGGACGCGGAAGGGATCGTCAATCAGGTTGATTTCGTCCCCAAACACTTGCTCACCTAAGTGATCCTTCAAGAAGGACACACCCCGCGCCACACTCGGGCCGCTAATCGCTGACAAGAAGGCGCCGATCAGGCTCCCCGAGATACGGCGATCATAGATAACGGCGCCCGTCTGGGTCTTGATTTTGCGCGGCGCCAATCGCGCGACCGTGCGCTCGCCGGCAATACGTCCGATTTCAGTCGGTGATGGCCGATCCTCAAGCCGTCGAACCGAGCGCGATTCATAGTCGCGCTCCATCGCGCCGTCTTTTTCGGCCACCGCTGCGAGGCCGAGGCCCGTCGATCCGCTTTTCTTGTAAGCCGAAAAGCCATTGCTCGCGGCAACCCAGCTCTCGGTTGAACTCCAGCCATTGCCGCAGCCAGAGACTTGTTTCACACCGTCTACAGCCAAGGCAGCCGCTTCCGCCTCCAAAGCATCGCGCTCCAAAATATCGGCGGCGATTTCACCGTCTCCGGTCAAATCCAGCGCTGGCATATCCGTCGCCAGATCAGCGGCATCAGCCAACCCACAATATGGGTCCTCGGGCACGACTTTCGCCATCGCAACACAGCGCTCCGCCAACGTCCTTAAGCCGTCTGCAGATGTATCAGAGCCGGAAACCGAAGCTTGTTGTTGACCGAAGAAGCATCGCAAAGACACGCCCTGCGATTCCGACCGTTCAATACCTTCCAGCTTGCCGTTCAGCACTTCGATGCTGACGCCTTCAGATCGTGAAAACGACGCGTCGGCATCGCTGGCACCCGCCTGGATGCAAGTATCGATGAGCGTGGAAAGAACGGAATCGGGAGAAAGTGCTGAATTCGTCATGCGCTCCATGTAGAGAGCGTCCTTGAATATGCCTAGCCCCTGTCTGCGACATCGCGCTTGACCTGTGCTCGCATCAATCGCACATCCCGCACATGACTAAGATAGACCCCATTCATATCATTGGCGGCGGCATGGCCGGCTCAGAAGCCGCCTGGCAAGCCGCGAATATGGGCGTGCCTGTCATCCTGCACGAAATGCGGGGCGTAAAAGACACGGACGCACATCAAACGGATCAATTGGCAGAACTGGTCTGTTCCAACTCTTTCCGGTCCGACGATCACGCCATGAATGCGGTTGGCGTCCTGCATGAAGAGATGCGCCGAGCCAATGGCATCATCATTCCGACCGCTGATAAACATCAGGTCCCTGCCGGCAGCGCCCTTGCAGTCGACCGAGAGGGGTTTGCCGAAGCGGTGACCGAAACGCTGACAGCCCACCCGCTGATCACGATTGTCCGCGAAGAAATCACTGGCCTCCCACCTGAGGACTGGTCCAGCGTCATTATTGCCACCGGACCCTTGACCTCGATCGCGCTGGCGGACGCCATACGCGGCGAAACAGGCGAAGACGATCTCGCCTTTTTCGACGCCATTGCGCCGATCGTCTATCTCGACAGTATCGACATGGACAAAGCCTGGCGCCAGTCGCGCTATGATAAGCCCGGCCCTCATGGCGACACCGCCGCCTATATCAACTGCGCCATGGATGAGGCTCAGTATAATGCCTTCATCGACGCCCTGATCGATGGCGAGAAAACAGAATTCAAGGATTGGGAAAAAGACACGCCTTATTTTGAAGGCTGTCTGCCCATCGAAGTGATGGCGGAGCGTGGCCGCGAAACCTTACGGTTCGGCCCGATGAAACCCGTCGGTTTGACCAATCCCCACAATCCAGACGTCAAAGCCCATGCTGTGGTCCAATTGCGCCAGGACAATGCGCTGGGCACGCTGTGGAACCTGGTCGGCTTCCAGACCAAATTAAAGTATGGGGCCCAAGCCGAGATTTTTAAGATGATCCCGGGCTTGGAGAATGCGCAATTTGCCCGCTTGGGCGGCATTCACCGCAATACATTCCTGAATTCTCCGAAGCTGCTCGACGAGCGTCTGAGACTGAAATCCATGCCGCGATTGCGTTTCGCGGGTCAGGTGACAGGGGTTGAAGGCTATGTCGAAAGCGCGGCCATGGGCCTGCTTGCGGGTCGCTTCGCAGCCGCGGACCGCCTTGGCCAGACCCTGCTCAACCCACCTGAGACGACGGCGCTCGGAGCTTTGGTCAAACACATCACGGGCGGACACCTCGAAGGTAAAGCCACGTTCCAGCCGATGAACGTCAATTTCGGCCTCTTCCCCCCGCCAAACCCGGACGAGGTTGAGACCAAGCATCCTGATACCGGCAAGCGCCTCCGCGGCAAAGACAAAGGCCGCGCCAAGAAACGCGCGCAAGCCGCCCGCGCCCTGCGCGATGTCGATGCCTGGCTAGCTGCGCAAAAAGCCGATCCGGTGCCCGCGGAATAGCGCATGGACGTGGCCAGCAACTCCCCTGCGCTTTGGTCATCCTTATTGCCACGCCCAGACCCTGATGCGCACAAATACCATCGCGGTCATACCGTCATTCTTGGGGCTGACACCTATACTGGGGCCACACGCCTCGCCGCGGAAGCATGTTCGCGCATCGGCTCAGGTCTCGTTACGGTACTGAGTGATGCACAAGCCGATATTTATCGCGTGACGCTGCCCGCTGACATTATGGTGCGGGCTGGCCCCCTATCCGATCTCAATCGCCCGTCAATCCTGTTGGCAGGTCCTGGTGGATGCTCAGAGTCACAGGCGCAGCAGTTGCTCAATGCCGACCCTGAGCTACCGCTCGTCCTCGACGCGGATGCCATACGATTATCGCCAGAACTCAGCAGCCGCACTTGTATTCTCACTCCGCATGCCGCTGAATTTGAACGTTATTTTGAAACGGCGTCGCAGCAGCCCACAAAACAAGCGCTAGAGGTCGCCGAAGCCAGCGGCCACGTCATCGTTCTGAAAGGTCCATACACGGTGATCGCGGCACCAGACGGCCGCGTCTGCTTGAACACAACGGCCTCACCTTATCTCGCCAAAGCGGGCACAGGAGATGTGCTGGCCGGGCTGATAACAGGCCTCACCGCCCAGGGTATGCCACCATTCGACGCGGCGTGCGCAGGTGTCTGGATCCATGGTCAGGCCGGCAAACGCATTGGCCCCGGCCTTATCCCGCAGGACATTATGGGTGAAGTGCCGACAATTTTGTCAGAGCTTTTAGGCTAGTTTCTCGCGGACCGCCGCATAATGTTTCGAGATATTCTCAAATTCTTCGTGCGGGCGCCAGCGCATCACGCCGCAAAATCCGCATGTCAGATAGAGCGTAATGTCGGCAATTGAGAATCGTCCCGCAGCAACCCATTGTTTCTGGAACAGGTGCTCATCCAGTTTGGCGGTGAAACGTTTCACGCTTTTCTCGGCCTTCTCACCCGCCTCAGGCAATTGCGGCTTTTCGAGTGGCGCCATGACGGGGTGCGTGTTGCGGAACCAGGTTGCGAATTGCGCCATCATCATAAACTCGATCCGCCGATCCCACATTTCGATCTGACCTTTTTCCAAGGCGTCACGGCCCATCAGATTCGGCTCCGGGAACATGTGTTCGAAAAAGCTGCAAATCGCGCGGCTCTCGGTGATCGTCGTACCGTCATCCAGGACCAGAACCGGGACTTGTGAAAAGGGCGACAGTTTCCGGTATTCCGGCTGTTTATGCTCGCCTTTCATGATTGAGATCTCGACAATGTCGACCGCGTCCAGCTGACCCTTCGCTTTCAGAAAATTATAAGTGCGTTCTGGATTGACCGCTTGCGGCGCGTGATAGAGCTGCATGTTTCCTCCACTCCCCGTATTCTTGCTAGTTGAACGTCTTGCGCAAACCGACAGTGACATTCAAGGGCTCACCCGGGAAGAAGCGTTCATTGCCAAACGCAAAATCCGCCCGGTCCGCATACGTCTCGTCCGTCAAATTGCGAATGATGAGAAACGTCTCCAAAGCGTCAGAGACATCATAAGCCGCGCGGAAATTCGCCACGACATGACCTGAATAATCCTGAGTATTTGCGGGATTTGTGAAATACTCGCCGACATGATCCGCAGACAATTGCAGGCTGAGCGCATCGCTTGCCAGCCAGGTCACAGACGCATTGGCCAGCCATTCCGGCGCGGTGTCGATTTGATTGCCATCCAGGATCACTTCTGATCCATTCCCGACAATCCGATCGAACGTATAGATTTGATCAGACCAGCTGACATTGCCTGCCAAAATGACCGCATCACTGACTTGCCAGGACGCGGCCACTTCGATCCCCTGATGGCGGGTTGAGCCATCTGTCACATTCAGACCATCTGAGTCACGGAAAAAGAAATTGTCCTTGTCTGCCGTGTAAGCGGCCACATCAAAGACCAGGTCGCCATTTGCCAACGTGCCGCGGGCACCGATCTCGAAACTGTCCAGCGTCTCAACTTCAGCCTCGGCGGTCCCTTGTTGCGACTGCAAGCGATACAGGTCGCTCGCCTGCGGCGCCCGACTGCCGCGGGCATAATTGGCATAGAGACTGATCTCGTCCGTTGCATCGAAGACTAAGCCGAGCTTCGGCGTCACGAAATCAAAATCGTCAGTTCGGTCTGCTGGCACGTTGAATCGCCCATTGATGCCGACCGGTGCGTCAGTCGAATAGTCATAAGAGTGGACCTCGCCACGCAGCCCACCCAATAAGGTAAGCCTGTCATACAGTTGCCAATCGATCTCGCCCCAAAGGGCACCGACAATCGTGCCGACGGAATAGTCATAATGAACACCGACCGGAAAACGCGAATCGCCCGGGAAAAACCCGAACGGTTCGGGTTGCGTTTCGCGCAGATAGCCGGTGGCGAGATCCACATCCGCGCCAACACGCCATGTCACCGTGTCTGAGGCCTCGCGCTCATAACGGCTCATTACGCCGAGGCCCGTATGGCCGTTCTTTTCAAATCCGCGATACGGCAAGAAATGCTGGCGGAAATCCATTTGTTGCGTCCGCGCAAATGGTGTCAGCGTCAGCGTGCCGTCTGCAATTTCGCGCTCCAAGCGCAGCGCCCCACGCGCGGCCCAGGCATCGCGATAGGCCAAGGGGTCATCATTGGCCTTGGCAATGTCGCGATCCTCAAACGCATCTGGGCCTTGAATGAAATCGGCGGTCTCTTGTTCCAGGTATGAGGCCGAAGCCCAGGCCGTTACGTTCCAGCCGGCATAAACAGCCTCAGCAACGCCGGATCCTTTCAGCTGCAACAGCCCGGTATTGTCTCGCCACCCGGTATCTTTCTGCACCGAGACAGAGGCGCGCCCGAGATAGCCCTGATCATAGATCAGATCACCTTTATAGCGTCCGAGACTGCCATAAGACGCATTCGCTTGGCGCAAAGGATCTCCGCTCGGGTCAGTCAGGATGACGTTGACCAGGCCATGTACGGCATTCGATCCATATTTAGCCGAGCCTGGCCCGCGCACGACTTCAATCGCTTCTGCCGTCTCATGATGCGGTTCGAGCAGACTGTTGACGTTGCCAAATGCAGGCGACCGGGTCGGCACGCCATTCTCCAGGATGAGAAAACTGCCCTGCCCCGCGCCGCCGGTCAAAACAGGCGAGCGTATGGCCAATAGGTGCTCCTGACCGGAATTAGTGTGGATGTTCACGCCCGGCAGCGTGTTGAGCACTTCAGCCGGATGGTCCGCCGAAACGGATTCGATTGTTTCGGCATCCAGAATTGAAATTGCGCCAGCGCTTTCCGGGCTGCGATCGCCATAGGTCGTGATGGTCGCAAGGACGCGATTGGTCTTGGCCGGACAGAATGGCGAACTGCCATCGGCCGGCAAGCCACGCGCTTCCAGACAAGCGGCGACGGCGTCCGTGACGTCCTTCTCAGCCTCTTCATACGCAAATTGAGCACTTGCGGTGGTCGCACATCCGAACGCCACCGTGGTGAGCAAGATCGTTCTGATCATTAAAGTCTATTAGCTCCCGAAGAAGAGGTTTGCAGGCAACGCGCCGACCACAGCGCCAGACAAACACGTGGCTAGTGTCCCCGCGACCAGGGTTTTCCAGGCAAGTTCCAGGAACGTGGTCCGCCGTTGGGGTTCAATGATCGACAAGCCACCAATCAGGATCCCAATCGAGCCGAAATTTGCGAAACCGCAAATTGCGTGCGCTGTGATCATGCTCGTGCGGGCCGACAGACCTTCGCCGCCTTCTCCGGCAAGTTGCAGGAACGCGACGAATTCGGTGAGCACCGTCTTGATGCCGATCAGTGATCCGGATTGTGCGGCTTCGGACATAGGGACGCCGACCATGTACATGATTGGCGCGAAGACCCAGCCGAGAATGCGTTCGATCGAAAGCGGCGCGCCAGCGACGTCTGGCAGTGCGCCGAGCCCCGCATTGACTAAGAAGAGCAGTGCAAAGGCTGCAATCAGCATGGTGACAATATTGGCGAGAATTTTAAGCCCGTCTGACGCCCCCGTCGCGAAGGCATCCATAGTCGATTCATATTCAAAATCAGGCTCATGCGCGCGCAATTTTGAATCGATTGTCTCAGGCACCATCACCAATGCGAGCGCAATCGCAGCAGGCGCCGCAATCAGGGATGCCGCCAACAATTGGCCCAGCGCATTGGGCAAAACATCTTTCAGGAACACGCCATACAGCACCAGGACACTGCCCGCGACGGTCGCAAACCCTGCGACCATCAAGATGAAAATCTCTGATCGCGTCATCCCTTTCAGATACGGTTTCACCAGCACCGGTGCTTCGGTCATGCCCATGAAGACATTGGCCGAAACGGCAAGTGAGGTCGCCCCGCCAAGGCCCATGAAACGTCGGAAAATGGTAGCAAAGCCCTTCGTCACCCAGCGCAAAATATGCCAATGCCAAAGGATCGCCGACAGAGCTGCGACCACAATGATAAGCGGCAAGAGATGAACCGCAAAGATTGGCCCGGGTTGACCAGTCAGCTCTTCCCAGCCGGCTTGCGTTCCGAAGGCCGGACCAAAGACGAATTGCGTGCCGTAAGCGGTCGCTTCAATCAAACTATCGACGACAATATTAGCCGCGAATAGTGCTTCACGAATAATCGGAATGCCAAACAGGATGAGCGCAAAGGCGAACTGAATCCCGACCGCGCCAAGTACGATTTTCCAGGGAAAGGCTTTCCTGTTCTCAGACAATCCCCAGGCAATTCCGAAGATCATTGCAATGCCTAAAAAGGCCCGCGCATTGTCCCAACCCCATTCCATTGGCGATTCCTCTGCTTTTCGTTTCCCGAACAAGACCTAGCTCGCTGATCGACAGCGGGCTAGCCTCCTTGTCAGCAGACGGACTATCCGAGTTTGCAGATGCAGATTTTGTGACCATCCGGGTCGCGGAAATAGGCACCATAAAATCCTGGCACACGCGCCCCCGGCTGACCATCATCAACCGCGCCAAGCGCAAGCGCTTTCGCATGAGCCCGGTCGACCGTGGCGGTATCATCAACCGCCAATGCCGGCATCACACCATTGCCGCAAGTCGCCTCTTGCTCATCATATGGGCCACCAATCGCCAGCATGGGCTGGCCCGGACCTGCCCCGTAAAAGTAGAGGCGGCCATTGTCGAACAGGCGCTTGGCGCCCAGCTCCGCCATGAAAGCATCATAGAATGCGATCGACTTTTCGGAATCATTGGTTCCCAGCGTGACATAAGCGAGCATTGCGTTCTCCTGCGGTGTAATCTTGCCTCTAGCCACCATGCACCTGCCCCTGTGACAAGAGGTAACGCAGCGTCGGAGGTTGACGTTTACGTCAGCGGATGGTGCAAGGCCTTCGCACTCGCACAATGAGTAAAGGTTTTAGGAGACACACTTATGTCTATTCGTTTTGATGATCGCGTGGCCATCGTAACCGGTGCAGGCGGCGGCCTGGGTCGACAGCACGCCCTCGAACTGGCGCGGCGCGGCGCAAAAGTCGTGATCAATGATCTTGGCGGCGCCATGGACGGTTCAGGCGGCAATTCCGAAGCCGCCGAAGCGGTTGTGGCAGAAATCAAAGCCATGGGCGGCGAGGCCATCGCCAATGGCTCATCTGTAGCAGACGATGCTGGCGTTCAGAAAATGATCGACGACACGATGAGCGCCTTTGGCCGCATCGATATCATCATCGCCAATGCCGGTATCCTGCGCGACAAGTCCTTCTCTAAAATGACCACGGCGGATATCAATCTGGTCCTGGACGTGCACTTGCGCGGCACGTTCAAGCCGGTACACGCCGCCTGGAACATCATGAAAGAGCAGAATTACGGACGCATTGTCGTAACCACCTCTTCCACCGGCCTGTACGGTAATTTTGGCCAGGCGAATTATGGCGCGGGCAAGCTTGGCGTCGTCGGCATGATGAATACGCTGAAAATTGAAGGCGCGAAAAACAACATTAAAATCAACGCTGTTTGCCCAATCGCGGCCACACGCATGACCGAAGGCCTGATGCCACAGGCGATGCTCGACAATCTCAAACCGGAATATGTCACGCCCGGCGTGATGAACCTGGTCAAAGAAGAGGCCCCAACCGGCATGATCCTGTCGGCCGGCGCGGGCGCGTTTTCAATGGCGCAAATCGTCGAAACCAATGGCGCCTTTGTCGGCCAGGGCGACGCACTGACCGCTGAAGCTGTCGAAGCCAAATGGGACCAAATCACGGATACCAGCGTGCAAACCCATTTCGATTCTGGCTCAGGACACGGCGCAAACATTTTCGCCCGCCTGCAAGAGGCGGCTGCGAAGGCCTAAAAGCCGCGCAAATCAGAATAAATGCATCGAAACCGGCGACGCCCTATGGCCTCGCCGGTTTTTCTTTTCTAAGTTGCAGCGAGGAAAAGGGTCTGACGGGGAGTACTCGATGCGTGTACTAATCTTTTCAGCGTGTGTGGGTTTGTTAGCGGCTTGTGGTGGTGGCGATGAGGCAGCCACTGACCCAGTTGTGGCCGAACCACAGGCAGAGCCAGTTTCAGAGATTTCCGAGCCAGCTTTCGACCCAACGGGTGAAATCTGCGGCGGAATCGCTGGCATTCAATGCCCCGCCGGTTATTTCTGCAAGCAGGCGCCTGGTGAATGCCTGGAAGTCATGGATGGCGCAGGCACCTGCCAACCCAAGCCGGAAGTCTGCACGCGTGAATATCGCCCGGTCTGTGGCTGTGACGGCCAGACCTATAGCAATCCGTGCGTCGCCGAATCGGAGGGTGCCAGCATCGCTCTAGAAGGCGAATGTCCAAGCCCGGACATGGAATAATCAGAGCGACTGCGCGACGTTCTCCGACAGCAAAGCCAGTCGATCCGGCAAGGGTTCGTCGTGAACCTCCCGATCATGCGTCACCGTGCGCAAGATTTGGCCGCCTTTGCTGGTCTCGATCGGCGTAACCAAGCGGCCATTCTTCGACAATTGCCCCATCAGCACGGCTGGAATGGTCTTGACCGCGCCCGCCAACAAGATCCGATCGAATGGACCATGTTGCGACAGACCGTCCAGGCCATTGCCATGGCGGATGGTAACATTGTCCACGCCCAATCCGGCTAACCGCTCTCGCGACTGCTCAACCAGGCGCTCATACCGCTCAACGCCAAAGACGTGCCGTGAGATCTGACTCAACAAAGCGGCTGTGTAGCCGCTCCCTGAGCCAATCAGCAGCACACGGGCATCTTTGCCAGGTTCTATGTGCAGGGCGCGCAACAACATCGCTGTGATAATCGGGCGCGGAATGCTCTGCCCGCATGGAATGGGCAAGACGCAATCCTTGGTCACAAGCGGGCGTAAATTGTCAGCGACAAACAGACCGCGATCAACCGTTTCCAAACTCGTCAGGACACCGTCATCTGTAATCCCCTGCCGCCGTAAAGACAGGATCAAGCGGGCAGCCCGCATCGGGTCAGGAATCAAGTCGGCCATTCAGAGCGCATCTCAGCGAGAAACGCTTCATGCGTCAAATCCACATGTAGCGGGCTTACAGAGATGTAACCATCATAGATGGCGCGCAAATCGGTGCCCTCATCCGGGTTTGACAGCTTGCCACGATAGCCAATCCAGTAATACGCATTCCCGCGCAGGTCTTCTCGTGCTTCTGTACGAATGATTCGTTCATCCCTAAAGCCTTGGCGCGTGAAGCGTACACCTGACACATCGTCTGGCGCGCGATCCGGAAAATTGACATTGATCACGAGGTCATTCGGCCACCCGCGTTCAATAATTGGACGCAGAACTTTAGCGCCCCATTCCGTCGGTGTTTCCCAGGGACAGGAATGTGGGTTCTGAAACCCACGCGATTGGCTGAGCGCGATGCTTGGCACACCGTGTTGCATGCCAAACAGCGCCGCTGCGATGGTGCCTGAAAAGGTCGTGTCTTCCGCGATATTCTGCCCGGCATTGACACCGGATAGGATCAAGTCCGGCCGTTCGGGCATCAACTCGTCCAGAGCCAGCAAGACGCAATCACTTGGCGTCCCATTGACGGCATAGCGCTGTGGGGCGAGCTCACGCACGCGAACAAATTCGGTGAGCGAGATGGCGCGGCCTTTGCCGGATTGTTCCAGCTCAGGTGCCACTACCCAGATATCGTCACTCAGCTCGCTGGCAATGTGTTCCAAGACATCCAGGCCAGGGGCATTGATGCCGTCATCATTGGTCAGGAGAATTCTCATTCTGATCTCTTCCTAAATGAAAGTCCTAGATGGACTGCTGCACCGAGCGCTGCCCCGTAAACCGTAATGGTCTCGATCGGCGCGACAAAGGTGTAAAGCGGATGTCCTGATAAAAGAAAATGCGCAATTGCGTGAACAAGGACCAAGGCACAGAAGACCTGCCCCGCGCGCTGTTTCCACGACGCATAAAACAAGGCCCAGAACAGGCCAACATAAAGCGGGATGTGCAATAAGACGAAGACATCGCGTCCTGTCGCGTCATCCAACTCACCCAAGCCAGGCAAGAGCCGCCATTCGGCATGGGTCATGGCATCCATTTCGTGAACCGCGAGCAGCGCGACGGTGACAAGCAAGCTCAGATTGAGCAACGCCTTCACGCAATCACCTCAAGCCCGCCCATATAGGGCCGCAACGCATCCGGCACCGTGATCGAGCCGTCTTCATTCTGATAATTTTCAAGCACGGCGACCAGCGTCCGCCCGACCGCGAGCCCGGACCCGTTCAGGGTGTGCACGAATTCCGGCTTTGGCTTGGCATTCTCTTCGCTCGGCGCCGGACGCCAGCGCGCGCTCATTCGGCGCGCCTGGAAATCCCCGCAATACGAACAGGAGCTGATTTCGCGATAGGTATTCTGGCTCGGCAACCAGACTTCAAGATCATACGTCTTGCGCGCCCCGAAGCCCATATCGCCTGTGCAAAGCAGCATCCGGCGATATGGCAGGTCGAGCGCTTCCAGAATGCCTTCGGCGCATTTGGTCATCCGCTCCAATTCCGCCAGGCCTTCCGCCTCCCCTGCCACGATAGAGACCATTTCAACCTTATTGAACTGGTGCAGCCGGATCATGCCCTTGGTATCGCGCCCAGCGCTGCCGGCCTCTGAGCGAAAGCAGGGCGTGTGTCCGGTCATGCGGATCGGGAGTTGATCAGCGTTGAGGATTTGTTCGCGAACGAGATTGGTCAGCGAGATTTCAGACGTCGCAATCAGCCAATGACCATTTGTGGTCTGGAAGGATTCTTCGCCGAACTTCGGCAGCTGACCGGTGCCAACCATCGCCTCGGGACGCACCAATAAAGGCGGATTGATTTCCTCATACCCATTCTCAAGCGTCTGCTTGTCCAGCATGAAGCTGGCCAGCGCCCGTTCCAGGCGCGCCATCTGGCCACGCAGTGCCACGAAGCGCGCGCCACTCATCGCCGCGGCGGCTTCGAAATCCATCAAAGGCTGGCCAATTGCATTTTTCAGTCCCGCGCCCAGATCGGCATGGTCCTGAACACTGTTGCGCCCGCCAAGACGGGCATTCGGTTCGCCCCATTTGTGCTGTTCAACATTGCCATCTTCATCTTCGCCCACGGGCACATCCGGCATCGGAATGTTCGGCGTGCCGAGCAGCAATTTGTCGAGCTCTGCGCGGGCGGCGTCTTCCTGTTCGCCGGCCGTCTCGATGACGGACTTGGCCTCGGCCACTTCGGCGCGTAACTGTTCGAACAGGGCCTCATCGCCGCTCGCTTTGGCTTTGCCAATCTCTTTTGATTTGGCATTGCGCGCGGCTTCGGCGTCCTGCTTGTCGGCCACGGCTTTGCGCACCGCCGCGTCATGATCCAGCATCTGCGATACGACCGATCCGAGGCCTTTTTGCTTGCGCTCAAACGCGTCGCGGAACGCGTCAGGATTATCGCGAATGGCACGGATATCGAACATGGGCTTGAATTCTCTGTTTACAGGCGAGCTAGCGTCTAATCTGATGTGCTGGCTTCGTCCATATCAAGCCCGCATAATCTTACGCATCCAAGCGTCGACGCGCCTTTTGCGCCTTGAACAGAATGAGGGTGAACAGGCTGAGAATGGCAATGACGCCGATGGGCAGCCCCAAAAACAAACCCGCCGGACGCGCGAATAAGGGCGATAGCCAAATCAACGCCAAGGCTGACCGTTCATAGGAAACCCATCCCGTGCTCAAGCTGTACCGGACCAGGAAAAGCAGGGCCGGTGCCATCACCACCATGTCATAGTCGAACATATAAGGCGTCATCAGCAAGGCGCCGGTGATCAGACTGGCCGCCTTCAAATCGTAATCGACTGCACGCCGCCAAATCCAAATCGTCGCCGCCAGTACGAACAGCGCCAAAACACTCTGCGCGATATAGGCGAAAAGTACCGACCCGCCCCACATCCGAATGACGGAAAACAGGGTTTGAATTTTGAACCAGCCGGTCGATCCCGCTTCCAGGATCACCGTCCTTGAAAAATGACGGCTCTCTAAGAAGGCGTGCCAGATCTCCATGCCAAAAACCGCACTTGCCAGCGCACACATGCAGAAAAGTGTCAGCGTCGCTGTTGCAAACGTGCGATAATAACCCCCGGCCAGAAGCACGATCGGGAATAAGATCCCGAATTGCGGTTTATACGCCAAAAGTCCAATCAAAAGGCCTGCAATGATTGGCTTGGAGCGCAGCGATAACAATGCGCCTGCGATTAGAGCTGCCGACAAAAAGCCATTCTGACCATGCAACAGATTGACCGATATGGCAGGAAATCCGAGTGCCGCCAGAACCCCGAACCGATGGTTGATGATGCGCTTTGCGGTGTACAAATAGACGGGCAAAGTGGCAGCCATCCAGGTCAACCAACTGAGCGTGTAGGGCAACACAGCCAGACCGGCAGCAATGATCAAGAAAAAGGGTGGATAGTGCCAGCCATAGAATGGCACGTCTGGATGATTGAAAATTTCTTTTTGCACTCTGTGCTGATCGCCCGGCGTATAAGCCGCAGCAGCCTGGTCATTGAGCACCATGTGTCCAGCGGAATAGACATTCGAGAAATCTGTCCCAAGCGGCCGTCCGAGCAGGTCCAAGCCGCCATGAGACGTCACAATCATCCCGAACAGCATCGAAGTGCCAATCCCGATTGAGAATAACGGGGCGCGTTGAATGAGCCGGTCGCTGACCCATCGGCCAGATTTGAGAAGAGAGAGCACGCGGGGTCCTTAATTTGTCTGGTCCCGGCACTCCGGCGATCATGTATCGTTGAATTGCTAAATTACCGCTAAATGGATGAGACAGCTGTCTCTTTGCGGACTTCTGAAACAGGTCAGGTTCTCATAGGCGCTGGCGGCGGTCCTGAGCCCCTCTCCCGGATTCGGGAAAAGGACGCGCCTGCGGAAATCCCTATGCGTGGAGACGAAATAGCTCATCTTTTCAATTACTTAAAATAGTTCAGTCCCCACCCTTCGATCCTGCGCTTATACTTGGCCCATGATCGTCCACCGCTATCTCTTTGCCCATTACAGACAGGTCGCCGTCTATTTCTGGCCGATCCTGTTCTTGAATCTGTGGCGGGTGGATCTCTGGTGCGCTGAGACCGGACGACAAGCTTTTGTGCAGGTCGATCGCTATGGCCGGGCCTGGGTGCCGTATTTTGAAGGTATGGGCCGGAATTTCGCCGCTCACGACATTTATGAGCGCTTCTATGCGCCAAGCGATGTTGATGCGCTCTGTCCTCAGATCTTTGAACGCGCCATCACCCAACGCTCCGCAGACGCCAGCGCAAGCTGGGGTCTAAGGACCACACTCACCAATGCCCTCATAGGCGCGTTCCTGCCATGGACCCCAGCCACCCAGTCGAGCTGGGCGCAGCGTCGCGCTGGCGTCGACGGAACCCAAGTTCATCTCGAACCCGGCTAGCCCCCGCTTTCCATTCCCCCGAACGCCTCATCCTGAGCCTGTCGAAGGACGAGGTGGGGCTTCCCGAAAGCCCGACTCCCAATGCTTCGACAAGCTCAGGATGAGGGGCTTAAAGAAAATCAAACCCAACCAACCCGCCGTCCGCTCGCCGGGCCGCACGTGCTGTCGCAATTTCGTAAACGCTCGCCTCGAAACTCAAACCGTCTTCGTAGCACCCTCGAAAGCTCGATTTGGTAATCTCCGCACAATCAAAATGGGGATGAGATCATGAAATGGATTATCGGACTAATCGGTCTGGTCATGGCCATCAAAGGTGGCATGGACCTCGGTTCTGTTATGAGTGGCGGCGGCGCCAATACGACGACAAAAGCCAGTTTCGCTTATGATGAAGCGTCCTATCAGGACCGCTCTGATTGGCTCAATGGCGTTGCAGAGAAGCTCGAAAAGCGCGCCAAGCGCGAAGCCGGTATGAGCATGTATGTGTCTTATAAGCAAACCCTCGTGCGCCCGGGCGCGAAAGAGGTTCAGACTGTTCTGAAACTCAATTCCAATTATGAATTTCGGATGAGTTCCAAGATTTTACGAGAAGGCCTTGAAGGGGCCTGCCCGCAGTATGTCCGGCTCGGCCTGTACGCCAATGACATCACCTGGACCCAAAAAATGGTCAAGAGCAATGGCCAGGTCGTGCTCAACCTGCCGATCACGCCGAACAGCTGTCGTCGATACGTTCAGACCAGTTAGGTCGCGCTTATGCGTCTTTGACTTGCGGCGCCAAGCGAATGTGAAGCTCGCGCAATTGCTCGTCCCGCACAGGGCTTGGGGCTTGCATCATCAAGTCCCGCGCCTGCTGGTTCATTGGGAACAGCGTAACATCACGAATATTGTCGGCATCAGCAAGCAGCATCACGATCCGATCGACGCCAGGCGCAATCCCGCCATGCGGCGGCGCGCCATAGCGGAACGCATTCAGCATGCCGCCAAACTCGGCTTCGACCACTTCAGGACCATAGCCGGCACGCTCAAACGCTTTCAGCATAATGTCCGGACGATGGTTCCGGATGGCGCCTGATGACAGCTCATAGCCGTTACAGACAATGTCATACTGATACGCCGTTAGCGCCAGCAACTCTTCGTCTGTTTTCGCGTTTTCCAAGGCCTCCAGTCCGCCTTGCGGCATCGAGAAGGGGTTATGCGAGAAGTCGACTTTCTTATTGTCTTCGTCCCATTCATACATCGGGAAATCGACAATCCAGCAAAGACGGAACACGCCGGACTCGATCAGATCGAGCTCCTGACCAACTTTGGTCCGCGCCGCTCCGGCCAGCTTGTACGCGTCAGCCTTTTTGCCAGCAGAGAAGAAAATACCATCACCATCGCCAAGCCCGGTCTGTTCCAGGAAGGCTTTCAAATGGTCGGCGTCAAAATTCTTCAGGACTGGATCCTGGCTGACCACAACGCCATCCTCGCCGGCTCGCAAACGGGCATAACCGAGGCCAGGCGCCTGCATTTCCTTCTTCGCCCACTTGTCCATGTCGTCGAAGAATTTTCGCGATTGCGTCTCTGTCGCTTTCGGCGCCGGGATGGCAATCACCTTACCGCCACCTTTGATGATCTTGGCAAAGATCGAGAAGCCGGTCTTGCCATCATCTTCAAAGAATTCAGTGACATCAGCGAGCTCGATCGGGTTACGAAGGTCGGGCTTGTCTGAACCATATTTCGCCATCGCTTCGGCATAAGGAATGCGCGGGAAAGGTCCGTCTGGCACAGCACGACCTTTGCCTTTCCAGTCCGCAAACTCTTCGAATACGCCGCGCATGACAGGTTCAATCGCCTGAAACACGTCTTCCTGTGTGACAAAGCTCATCTCGACATCGAGCTGATAAAACTCACCCGGTGAGCGATCGGCGCGCGCATCCTCGTCACGGAAGCAGGCGGCGATCTGGAAATAGCGGTCAAAGCCAGACACCATCAGCAATTGCTTAAACTGCTGCGGTGCTTGCGGCAGCGCATAGAACTGTCCGGGATGCAGACGCGATGGCACCAGGAAGTCCCGCGCGCCTTCTGGCGAAGATGCGGTCAGGATCGGGGTCTGGTATTCCGTAAAGCCCTGCTCTGTCATGCGCTGACGGATCGAGGCAATGACTTGCGCCCGCAGGATCATGTTCGCGTGCAGGGTCTCACGACGCAGGTCGAGATAGCGGTGCTTGAGGCGGATATCTTCCGGATAGTCCGGCTCACCAAACACCGGCAACGGCAATTCGGCCGCTTCGGACTGGACCGTCGCTTCTTTCACACGAATTTCAATTTCGCCTGTATCCAGGTTCGGATTGATCAGCTCTGCATCCCGAGACAAGACTTCACCCTCAATCGTGATGACACTTTCGGTGCGCAGGCGCTCAACCACAGCGAAGGCTGGGAAATCCGGATCGAACACACATTGGGTCAAACCATAATGATCGCGAAGGTCAATGAACATGACGCCGCCATGGTCTCGGCGGCGATGTAACCAGCCAGACAGTTTGACGGTCTCACCGACATGAGACTTGCGAAGTTCGCCGCAGGTATGGCTGCGATAGGCGTGCATGATAGGCTCCGTTTGGGACGGGAAATAAAGGCGGCTTTTGGCGTTGCCCGGCCTCGAATGTCAAGGGGATGGGACACTTACAAAGCCGACGCAGGAAATTAACGGGTTTTTCAGGCCTCTGAGGCACTCATATCGCATGACGAATCCTCAGTCAGAACCGGCACCCTCGACTATGCCTGCAACGCAACCACGTAATCGCACGCAAGGGCGCGTGGTCGAATGCAACGGAACCGAGGCGAGAATCGCCGCTTTTTCCCAAATCGGCGAGGATACAGGGGAATATTGGGTCGTGGGTCAGATGATCTCGATCCAGACTGGCGATAATCGTGTTGTTGGCCTGCTCTACAAGGTCGAGAATGACCTGGTCGCGCAGAACAAAGGTGTTGATGGCGCTATCATTCTCAGCGTCGAACTTTCCGGAGAAGTCCGGCCCGATCCGCAGCGCGGCTTCATCTTTTCGGGCGGTATCTCAAACTATCCCCATATCGGTGCCGTCGCACACAGAATCCGTAAGGAAGATCTCAGCACGATCTACAAAGCCAGCGACAAATCTGCGGTTACGGTCGGTGCCCTCAGCCAGGCGGCTGATATTCCTGCGGTTGTCTCAGTCGACGCGTTACTATCCCGCCATTTCGCGGTCGTGGGGACAACAGGTACAGGTAAGTCGACCGCGGTCACGCTGATCTTGCATCTCATCGCCAAGCACAAATTGAACCAGCGCATTCTGATCCTTGACCCGCACAATGAATATACCAGCGCTTTTGGTCCGAAAGCGAACACGATCACGGCAGATACGCTCGACCTCCCCTTCTGGTTGCTAAACCTCGAAGAATTCCAACAAGTCGTCTTCCGAGGGCGCGAAGGGTCTGAGGAAGAAGTCGATGCGCTGCGCGAGTTTATCCCGAAGGCCAAAACCGTCTATCGCTATGGTACTGGCAACGGCGTGCGACGGCGCGCCAGCGCCGGTACCTCTTTCACAGCCGACACGCCGGTGCCTTATCGCTTGGCTGATTTGTTAAAACTGATCGATGAAGAGATCGGCTCGCTCGATGGCGCTTTACGTCGTCTGACGCTGCGCCATTTGAAAGCGCGCTTGGAAGCCGTGATCGCCGACCCTCGTTTTAATTTCCTGTTCGGTTCACACGACGCCACTGACCGGATCGAAGACGTCCTATCGAACATTTATCGCGTGCCGCTGAATGGCAAACCGATTACCGTATTCCAAATGTCCGGCATTCCATCGGAAGTCGTGAACTCCGTTGCGTCAGTGCTCTGTCGTCTGGCCTTTGATGTCGCCCTCGCAAGTAACTCCAAAGTCAAAACGCTAGTGGTCTGTGAAGAGGCGCACCGCTACATTCCGGCTGATGTATCCAGTGGCTTTGCCCCGACCCGCGGCGCCATTGCCCGAATCGCGAAAGAAGGCCGGAAGTATGGCGTCTCTCTGGCGATCATCACACAGCGTCCGAACGAGCTCGATCCGACCATTCTATCGCAGTGTAACACGATCTTCTCGCTGAGACTGGGCAATGACGCGGACCAGGACGTGATGCGAAAAGCGATTTCCAACGGATCCCGGTCGACCCTCGCCTTCCTATCGTCGCTCGCTGACAGGGAATGTATTGCCTTTGGTAGCGCCGTCTCGACGCCAATGCGGATGCGGTTTCGTAATCTGGCCGCAAGCGCCCGTCCTTCAAGCCAGAACGTTTCGGACGGCAGCGATATTGACGCCGCTGCCAATACGAGCCTGACGGAAATCGTCACCTCGCTGCGGGGAACGAAAGGCGAAGAGACCATCACCGCCGAACCAGAAGAGTGGGTCGTCATGGACGAGCAACCCGTCGTCCAGGCCAGTGCAGCACCAACCCCTGACAGCGCCCAGGATATCAATCTGAAACGCCGGTCTTTGCTGCGACGTAAGACCGGATAGTTCGGTTTATTCTGCAGATTGCCACTCGCCTTTCCCAGCGGCTTGATTTAGGGCCGAGCGCATGAGTCGCGTACGCCTATCCCCTATCACCGCTCAAGCCGATCTTGACATTGCCTGCGAACGTTTGGCCCAGGGCACGTTCATTTGTGTTGATACCGAGTTTCACCGCGAAACCACATACTGGCCGGAGCTTTGTCTGATCCAGGCGTCATGCGAGGACCATGAAGTCATCATTGACCCGATGGCTGAGGATCTGGATATCGGCCCTTTCTTAGAGCTGATCGCTGACTCAGCTCGCCCGAAAGTGTTTCACGCGGCCCGCCAGGATCTTGAAATCTTCAATCGCCTGATTGGTCATCCCCCGGGTCCAATCTTCGACACCCAGATCGCGGCTATGGCCTTGGGCATTGGCGACTCCGTGTCGTACGACAATCTGATTCAGCGGGTCCTGAAGCGCCGGATTGATAAATCAAGCCAGTTTACAGATTGGAAGCGTCGTCCTTTGACGGACAAGCAACTCGATTATGCCATGGGCGACGTCACGCATCTGCGCGATGCCTACCAGGAAATGATGAAACGCCTAGAAGCCCTGGACCGCCTCAGTTGGGTCCAGTCCGAGATGCAGCAACTCGTGGACCCGCAACTCTATGATACCTCTCCGTCAAACGCCTGGAAGCGTTTGAAGATGCGCAAGCCTAACAAGGAATATGCAGCTGTGTTCGCGTCTGTTGCGGCTTGGCGTGAAGAGAAAGCGCAGTATTTCAACAAACCGCGTCGGCGCATCCTCAAAGACGATGCGATCCAGGAAATTGCCGATCAGAAGCCACAATCGGAAAAAGCTTTTGAACGCCTGCGGGCGGTTCCAAAAGGCTTCATTCGTTCGAAGTATGCAGAAGGTCTGATGGACGCAGTGTACGCTGCAACGTCAGATCCAACCGCGCATGCACCAAAATTGCCCAAGCGCCAGCACAATCCGGAAATGCCTGCCGGTGCACCGGAAATGCTTAAGGTCCTTCTGAAAGCGGTCAGCGATGAAGCAAATGTCGTGCCTCGCCTGATTGCCAATGCGGCGGATATTGAGAAACTCGCGCGCGGTGAAACATCAGACGATATCGCAGCCCTCTCCGGCTGGCGCTATGATCTGTTCGGACGCAAGGCACAGTCCTTGCTATCAGGCAAACTGGCTCTGTCGTTCCAGAATGGACAAGTTCGCCTATTCGAACTCTAGCCCTATTCGATCAACAATCTCGGATGCAGCTTCATCAGGCCGGCCAATTGCCCGAGCCGTCGTTCCACGGTTTCAGAGACCAGGTCGCTATAATCCCGATCTACGTGAAGACACAGTGTTTCGTCCTCAACCACGATCTTGGCCGTGGCGAGAATCGGACCCGAGCGACCTGAATAGACGCTGCCCAAACGCATGGCGGTGCCAAGGATCTTCGCACGGCGCTTCGCGCTCAGACCGAGCAAGCGCGCATAACGAGGGTCTTCATTGTATTTGAACGTATAACGTGATGCTGCCGCGTAGGCGGCGAACAAGCGCTCAGCATGATTCAGTGAGGGCAACGGTGCGCGCAAGACTTGTTCAAAAACCAATTGCGCACGATGATCTGCGTGCATGCGGGCGCCAGCGTCGGCCATCATACAAATCGCCCGCAAGACTGTTTCGCTCTGCTCGAACCGATCCGAAATCGGGTGGATGAAGCTATACAGCTCCCGACCAAAGGCCAGACTTTGCGGCGATGATCGCAAGAACAAAGGCACTGCGTCTAATAGAGCGGTCGCGCCATTGATTTTGACCCCTTCCGCCGCCACGCCATCGCGCAGACCGAAAGACGAGAACACCACATCCTTGGACTCAATTTGCGCCATCAACCCTTTCAACAGCAAAGCCGCATGTGGCAGCGTTTCGAACCGCCTTTTTGAGACACCGATGAGCTGATCTCGCGTTTGTTTGTCGGATTGGGCGAGCTCAGCCGCTTCGATCACATCATCAACATCCCCTGCCGTCATGCGATAGCCGTGCGCCACCCTCAAGGGGTAGTTTCGCAACATCATGTGGACGGCCGCGACATTTCGCCATGCACCACCGACGGCAAACAAATGACCCTTGCGTTCGGGCACTTTGAATTGGCTCTTGGCGAGGATTTTATTGATGGATTTCAGCCGTTTGGCATAGGATAGATCATTTTCATCCGCGCGCGCCAGCGGTCCGAGTAGAAACGACTCTCCTTTCGCATCACCGCGCACTGGCCGGATCTCCATACTGGTGCCACCAAGATCCGCGATCAGGCCATTCGGCTTTACAAAGCCCGCCGCAACGCCAAGCGCTGACATCCGGCCCTCATCCGCGCCGGACAAGATCTTGATTGGGACGCCCAGTATCTTCTCGGCGCGTGCTTTGAAGTCTGGACCATCATCCGCTTCGCGCACGGCTGCCGTCGCAACGGCGCGAATATCACGAATGCTCAAACTCGCTGTAATCGCCCGAAAGCGATGAAACGTCTTTAATGCCAGCTCTTGACCGGACGGCGAGAGGCGCCCTGTCTGAGATAAGTCCCGCCCCAGCCCGGCCATGGTCTTTTCGTTGAAGTAAGGAATGAGCGCAGCGCCGGATTGTTCGTAAATCACCATACGACAGGAGTTCGATCCGATATCGATGACGGCGATTTTCTCGACCGGCTTCATTTAGACTTGCGCTCACGTTTGCGCGGCGCCAGACGCGGTGGCTCGCTGATCACCAGCGCGCTGCCGCGCCCGGATAGGCTAGGATTGTCCATGAAATAGCGGTGCGCGCTGAATCCTGTTTCAGACTCCGCAGGTTGCACACGCTTATAGGATCCGTCCTGCTCCATTTCCCAACTTTGTTCATCATCATTGAGATTGGCGACCATGATCTGATTCAGGACTTGTCGGTGCACGGTCGGCACCTCAATCGGCACCAAAGCCTCGACCCGCCGTTTCAAATTGCGATCCATCCAGTCCGCAGACGACATATAGACCTTCGCCTTGGCCGAAGGCAGCGTCTCACCGTTCGCGAAGCAGACGATCCGAGAATGCTCAAGGAAACGACCGACCAGGCTCTTGACCTGTATCGTCTCAGACAGGCCCGGCACGCCAGGACGTAAACAACAAATCCCACGCACGACCAGCCGGATCGGCACGCCGGCGCGGCTGGCTTTGTAGAGTGCATCAATCACATCCTGATCTACGAGCGAGTTCATTTTCGCCCAGATGCCACTCGGCTTTCCGGCTTTGGCCGCCCGCTCTTCTTTCTTGATTTGCGCGATCAGGAAATCTTCCATCGCGAAAGGCGACATGATGATCTTGTCGAGTTCAGGCCCCTCTTCCGGCGGCTCTTTGTAGGCGGTGATATAATTGAACAGGCGGCCCGCATCCCGACCCATTTCGGGATCCGCGGTGAACAGGGCCAAGTCGGTGTATATCTTCGCGGTAAGGGGATGATAGTTACCGGTGCCGAAATGTGTATAAGACCGCAACCCGTCAGACTCACGCCGAATGACCAGCGAGACTTTGGCATGGGTTTTATAGTCGATAAAGCCATACACGACCTGAACTCCAGCGCGTTCCAGATCTCGGGCCAGACGCAAATTGGTCTCTTCATCAAACCGGGCCTTGATCTCGACCAAGGCGGTTACATTCTTGCCTTCTTCAGCCGCCTCGATCAGCGCCGCAACAATCGGAGAATTGAGCGTCGTCCGATACAAAGTTTGCTTGATCGCGATGACATTCGGATCCCGCGCGGCCTGGCGAATGAATTGGACGACAACGTCAAACGATTCATAAGGGTGGTGGACGAGTATATCCTTCGCCCGGATGGCTTCGAAACAATCCCCGCCCATTTCGCGAATACGTTCTGGGAACCGTGCCTCAAAAGACTTGAACAAAAGCTCCGGGCGATCTTTGGCTATCAGGCCCGACAGGTCTTTCATTCCAAGCATGCCATCAAGCAATGCGATGTCACGCGTTTCAGCGCCAATTTCCTGGGCAATAAAATTGCGCAAAGGTTCTGGTCCGTCTGAGTCCAAGTGGATCCGTACGATCCTGCCGCGCCGCCTCTGTTTCAGGAGAATTTCAAATTCGGCTATCAGATCCTCTGCTTCTTCCTCAATCTCGATATCGCTATCGCGGACAATGCGAAACACGCAATGGCCTTGCGACTCAAAGCCCGGGAAGAGCATTTTTTGAAAATGCGCAATGGCGCTCTCCAGGCGCACAAATCGAAGCACACCGGATTTTTTATCTGGCAGTCGAATGAAGCGCGAAGAGAAGGCGGGCATAGGCACCAGACCGACCATGGGTTCGCCGCCACCTTTCTTGGGCGTCAGTTGAAACGCGACGGCGAAGCCAAGATTGGGAATGAATGGAAACGGATGCGCGGGGTCGACGGCTTGTGGGGTCAGGATGGGAAAGATTTGAGTCTCAAACCGTTCTTTCAGCCAGGTCATGTCCGGGCGTTTCAGCTCTGCAATGGTCAGAACCTCAATGCTCTCGCAGCGCAATTCATCCCGCAATTCCAGCCAGCAGGCTTGCTGGTCTGTCATCAAGCGATCGACGGCTTTTTCAATCTCCTGAACTTGCTGCGCCGGAGTCCGGCCCTCAAGACTGAGCTTCTGAATCCCAGCACGCTCCTGTTCGCGCAGTCCGGCATAGCGGACCATGAAAAACTCATCGAGATTATTCGCTGAGATCGACAAGAAACGCAGGCGTTCCAATAAAGGGTGCCGCGCATTTCTGGCTTCTTCCAAAACCCGCTCATTGAACCTCAACCAAGAGAGTTCACGATTTATGTAGCGCTCAGACGGCAGCGTCGGAGCTTCAACAGCATCGCTCATGCGGATTGGTCCTGCATCATAGCCCCTATTCGTTTTCGTCCCCGAGAATTTCTCGCACCAAAGGAATGGTCAACGGGCGATCACCGGTGGCCCCGGCCAGCATCTCCGCGACATTTTCTATTTGCGAGTAGTCCAGCCCAACGCGAGTGACAAGATAGTCCTGAACGCTTTTTGGCGGGACCAAAGCAGACCTTGCAAACGCCCGTTCAAACCGCGCCCGCATCAGCTCTTCATCCGGCGCTGGTAATTGCGCCAACGGCGCGGCATGCAAACGAGAATTAAGATCAGGCGAGCGAAAGCTCCACTGCGCGGGCGCAGTGTGCCCGGTGAGCAAGATGGACTTCTGGTGGCGCTTAATTCCGCTCAACATTAAGAGCAGCGTTTCGGCCCCGTTCAAAGCGTCCACATCATCGATGACGATATTATTTTCTGTCGTTTTCTCAATCTCAGGCAAGTCTAAAGCGGTAAGATCACCGGCTGTGAAATAAGTCGCATCAAGGTCTTCTGCCCAGGCCCGCGCCAAGGTAGTGACACCGCTGCCTTTTGGTCCAATCAGGCAAAAAGCGTGATAAGGCCAGCGCTCGATTTTCCGGATCGCAGCGCAAATCGCGCGATTGGCGGCTGTAATGGCCATGTCTTCAAAGCTGAGAGCGCTCTCTGGAAATTGTAGAGGGATCTGCCTCGAAGGCGGCATAGGCTTAATTATCCTCCGCCGGAACCGGTGCGGCGCTGATCGCCGAAGACATCACCCAGCCGATCGTCTCTGCACTGATCACCACGCCGCGATCGCGGAGATCTGATATTAGCCGCTGTCCGTCTCCCGCAAAGGCGAAGGCGACAACGGCGCCATCTGTCGAGATGGCACGAGTCTGAACATTCGAAACCAGCGGCGACCGAACGAGCGCCCCGCGTAGCGTGATCCACTCCGCGAGCGACGTGTAGGCCACGGTCGCTTCGATCAGCGTCCGGCTGGCATCACGAATGATCGAGGTCTGCTTCCAATCATCATTGAGCCGCAGCGCAACCGCGTCGATCGCCTCTGCCAGTGTGCCGGCCCGGCGTGAGATACCGATCCGACGCGGACCGGATGGCGTCACTGAAACAAGCTCGACAATATAACCCCCTTGCGCACCGCGAAGATCAGCGAAAATGGCCCGCTGGGCACCATAGAGGGAGACTTCTTGCTGCAGCACATTCCAGGGGGTTTCTGGATTATATCCGGAGCTCCGGCTGATCAGGAGCGGTACGAGACTGCCTTTCGGCGCTTCTTCCCAAGCCAGGTTCCAAGCTAAATCCATCCCGTTCGACGTGGTTGTGAACAAGACGGCTTGCGGCGCGAGGCTGTCCGTGAATGGTAATCCAGCCTCGTTCAGGACCGCGCGAACTTGTACAGGATTATAGACGACGGCCAGGCTGCCCCGATATCGGCCGGCGCCTGCAACTTCTTCTTCAACATCGACAGCTGCGGCAATTCTGTCTGCTAGACCCTGATCAATGATGAGATCCGTTGCCGCCAATCGGTCCTCCGGCAGCGTCAGGCGCTCAATCAAGCGCCGGGCACCGATCAATTTGGCTGCAGCAAAGGCCTGCAATTGCGCTTCTCCGACCGTTTCGGCGCGTTCATCAACGGCGATTTCGTTGATTGTATAGGCGTCTCGGCTCTGCGCTTCTGCGGCTGCAACCGCACCAATAAAGAGCAGACAGGCGATCAGGATCAAACGAATCATTTTTGAGGCCTCATTGTTCAGGCGTTTCTTATCAACACTCAGAACGCTCGTGAACCGTAGAAGCGCGCTGGTCAGCAGCCGGAGCCCATGCTAACGCGCGCAGCCATGACAAGTAACGCATCTGATTCCCTGACTTATCGCGACGCAGGTGTCGATATTGAGGCAGGCGAGACACTCGTAAAAGCGATCGGACCCCTCGCCAAAGCCACACGCCGCGCTGGGGTTATGGGCGGACTCGGTGGATTTGGCGCCCTGTTCGACTTAAAAAAAGATGGGTGGGACGACCCTGTACTCGTCTCCGGCACAGATGGCGTCGGCACCAAGCTTATGCTCGCCTTCGAAACCGGCATTCACAATACAGTTGGCGTGGATCTGGTCGCTATGTGTGCCAATGATGTGCTCGCCCAAGGGGCTGAACCCCTGTTTTTCCTGGATTATTTCGCCACAGGAAAATTGGAAGGTGGAATCGCGGAAAGCGTCATTTCCGGCATTGCGGATGGTTGCAAACAGGCGGGCTGCGCTCTGATCGGCGGCGAAACCGCAGAAATGCCGGGCATGTATCCGCCTGGTCATTATGACTTGGCGGGCTTCGTCGTCGGGGCCGTTGAGCGCGCCAAAGTGCTGCCGCGTATGGATGATATGATTGCTGGTGATGTTCTAATCGGTATCAGCTCCAGCGGTCCGCACTCAAATGGCTATTCACTTATTCGCAAAGTCGTGGATCGTTCGGGCCTTTCATACAATGATGCTGCGCCCTTCATGAGCAATCAATCGCTTGGCGAAGCGCTGTTGACGCCGACACGGCTCTACTCATCTGCAGCGCTGCCGCTGATACAAGATGGATTGGCCAAAGGCCTCGCCCACATTACCGGCGGCGGTCTGACCGAGAATACGCCGCGCATGTGTCCTGAAACACTCGTCCCGCGCATTGATCGAACCGCCTGGTCGGCGCCGGACGTCTTCCGCTGGCTGCAAGAGACCGGCAATATTGCCGAGGATGAGATGCACCGCACTTTCAATATGGGCATCGGCATGGTCTTCGCAGTTGCCGCCGATAATGTTGATCGGGCCATGGATCGATTGACGGAATGCGGCGAACAGCCGGTTATCATTGGTGATTTGGCTGACGCATGACCCGCCTCAGAACGGCTATACTGATTTCTGGTCGCGGCTCGAATATGCAGGCCATACTCGAAGCCGCAAAGGCGCCTGATTATCCCGTCGACCCTGTGCTCGTGCTTTCGAACCGTCCTGGCGCGCCAGGGCTAAGCATTGCGCATGCACATGGCGTGGCCACGGCCGTCGTCGACCACAAGCCTTACAAACAGGACCGTGAGGCGTTTGAGCGCCGCATACAGACGGCACTCGAAACCCATTCTGTCGAGATGATTGTCCTGGCGGGATTTATGCGCATTCTAACGCCGTGGTTTGTTGAGCAATGGACGAACCGGATGATCAACATTCACCCGTCTCTATTGCCCAAATACCCCGGATTGAATACGCACCAGCGCGCGATCGATGCTGGCGATGACGAAGCCGGATGCTCAGTTCACTGGGTTACGACAGGTGTGGATGCTGGCGCAGTGATCTCTCAGGCCCGCATACCGGTCTTACCGGGAGACACGGCTGAAACGCTTGCAGAACGGATCTTGCCGAAAGAGCATGAACTTTATCCGAAGGCCGCGAAGCTTGCTGCCCTCGATATTATGCGGCGACAGACTCTCGCAGTTGAATAATCTCGTCCCAAAGAAGCTCGTTGAGCTCAGTCTTGTGCGCCAACCAGGAACTGTCGGTTTCTGAAAGGAAGGCCTGAACTGAAATGATACCCGCGCGTTGGTCTTCGAGACTGATTTCGTTGGTCCAGAACCCCATTTTCCATTCTCCAAAATCGGGTTCAAAAATCGTTTTCTCCTGCACCAATTGGCAGGCGCAATGGCGCTCATCTCTCTGGATACGATCGAATGTCTGATCAACTTGGTGATCCAGCCCTTCAAGCACCTGCAAGAAGAATCCATAACTGTAGATCAATAGACCCGTGACTCCTGTCCGGGCATTGTTGCGACGCGAAATCGCCAGTAATTCCGCCAGTTCACCCGAACGGATGCCCGCTCTGGCCTGGCTACGATAGATTATCCGCTTCATGCGGCGGACCTAGCACGTGACTATTTATATATCGTATACGATAGGTTATTTATTCAACAAAAAAGGCGAGGCGCAAATCTGCGCCCCGCCCCATTTGATCATTCAAGATTTGATCGCTTAGCCGACAATATCCGCTTCGCTGAAGAATTGTGAAATTTCCAGCGCTGCATTCTCGTCACTGTCAGAGCCGTGGGCTGAGTTCTCGCCGATTGATTGCGCGAACAGTTTGCGGATTGTGCCGTCCGCGGCTTCAGCAGGGTTGGTTGCGCCCATGATGTCACGGTAGCGCGCCACCGCGTTTTCGCCTTCGAGCACTTGAACAACGACCGGGGCCGACGTCATGAACTCGACCAGCTCGCCGAAGAACGGACGCTCTTTGTGGATGTCGTAGAACCGTTCAGCTTGTGCCTGCGTCATCTGGATGCGGCGCTGCGCAACGATACGCAAACCGCCATCTTCGATGACTTTGTTGATGGCGCCGGTCAGATTGCGCGCTGTGGCGTCCGGCTTGATGATTGAGAAAGTACGCGTGCCAGCCATGAAGTGGCTCCTGTCTGTTGTATCAGTGGTCTTGGGCGCGCCTATAGCGACGCATTCGCGTCCCTGCAACCATTGCGCGCAGGGTGCCATCAATTCTTCATAACTTGGTGAAACGATGTAGTTTATTCGTCAAAGATCGGGAGGATGATTATGACAGGAACACTTCGCATGATGCTGGCCTTTGCTGTGCTTATCGCAGCCGGTTACGGAGTCTATTTCCTATGGACCGGAACGTTGCCTGCGCACACGCTGCAAGTGGTCGGGACATATGGCATTATCGTGCTGATCACATTCGTGATTACCTTCATCACCAAGCCTGCAGGCGAGAAACACTGACTTAATCCGCACTCTTCGGGCGGAATTTTGCCAAGTCGACGGACCAAGGCTCAGCCTTGGCTTGGGCAATCAATTGTTGCGACAATGGATGCTCGAGCACCGCGGCGGCATAGGCTTCCGCTACGCCTTCCAAAGCGTAACCGTAAGTCCGGAACCGTGTCGCGACTGGCATGAAAAACGCATCCGCGGCGCACCATTCCCCAAACAGATAAGGTCCATCCGCCTGATAAGCCGCTCGCGTCTCCCGCCAAATCTGCAGGATGCGATTGATATCCCATTTTAGCC
This sequence comes from Pseudomonadota bacterium, assembly GCA_039818185.1. Lineage (GTDB taxonomy): Bacteria > Pseudomonadota > Alphaproteobacteria > Caulobacterales > Hyphomonadaceae > Henriciella. The sequence goes on along the minus strand of JBCBUI010000003.1, from coordinate 237,045 downwards.
CGCCTGAAAGCGGCGGAGTTGGGTGCCGCGAGCGAATATCAACGCCCATATCGCTGCGAATATCAATGAAGCTGGCATGCATCTCGGCGCACAGGCTGCGGGCGCGCGCGCGTTTGACAGGGTCAACCGGCCAGACTTTTCCAGCGGGCGCCTGCTCAGCGATCCACTCGGTGATGGCGAGGCTGTCATGAATGACCACGTCATCCGTGACCAGAACCGGGACGCGATGCTGTCCTGTCTCCTTGAGAAGGATATCATAAGTCTCCTCCGGCCCGAGCGGCAAAACGCGCTCGGCCACGTCCACCCCTGCACCACGGGCGACCAGGACCGCCCGGATCGACCAGGAGGAGTAATTGAGATTGCCGAGATAAAGCGTGGTCATTTGCCAGCCTCCATCCATCCACGTCCGCTTTGCTGAAAATAGCGCGCGGTCAAACCAGCTTCTTTCGCCGCTTTAAATTGCTCCCGCGCTTTCTGACGCGTCGCGCTGTCGCCATCATCGAACATCACCATGCAGCGTTCGAACCCTGCATCGACGGGCAAGTCGACACCATCCATCAGCAAGGCGACCGCTGCCGAATTCACATTCTCTGTCTGACTGGAAATCAGAACGGGCTGGTCCCCGGCATCAAGACCTTCTGCCTCAGCCTGGCCATGCGGAAGGAAACTCTGATCATCATACGTCCAGAGCGCCTCATCGAGAGCCGCCCTGCGTGTTGCATCCGGGCTCACGGCCAGCACCCGCCAGCCGCGCTCTAGGCACTTTTCGAGCAAAGGCCCGACCGCCCGTTCCAGCGTCGTGCGCTGGAGATGGTAAAACCACCATTCGGGCTGGTCTGTTTCGCTCATAGGTTAGCTTTCGTAATTATCAGCGATCCAGCGATCGAGCAGTCTCGGGCCAAACCCGCTCGCCCAGCTTGGGTCGGTCGGCGCTTTTTCGCCTTCCACCCAGGCCACACCCGCAATGTCCAGATGTGCCCAGGTCTGTCCATCCTGGATAAAGCGCTGCAGGAATTGCGCGGCGGTGATCGAGCCTGCGGCGCGTCCACCAATATTGCGCATATCCGCAAACTTAGACTTCAATTGACGGTCATATTCAGGTCCCAACGGCAAACGCCACACGCGCTCACCTTCAGTCATGCCTGCGCTGGTGAGTTGATCCGCAAGGCCGTCATCATTGGTGAACAAGCCAGCATGATGGTGGCCTAGGCCAATCACAATGGCGCCGGTCAAAGTCGCCAGATCAACGATCGCTTGCGGCTTATACGTCTCTTGTGTGTACCAGAGCACGTCACAGAGAACGAGACGGCCTTCGGCATCTGTATTCTGCACTTCAATCGTCTGACCCGACATGGATTTCAAAATATCACCCGGACGAATGGCATCGCCATCTGGCATATTCTCAACAAGGCCGACCAGGCCGACCACATTGGCTTTCGCTTTACGCTTGGCGAGCGCCAGCATCGCCCCAACAACCGCCGCTGAGCCGCCCATATCACCGCGCATGTCTTCCATACCGGCACCAGGTTTGAGAGAGATGCCGCCCGTGTCGAAGCAAACGCCTTTCCCGACCAAAGCGACTGGCGCTTCATCTTTCTTGCCGCCCATCCAGCGCATGATGCCGAGTTTGGACTCTTTGACACTGCCCTGCCCAACCCCGAGCATTGAATTCATGCCGAGCTTTTTAAGTTCTTTCTCACCCAGGATTTCGATTTCAAGCCCATGCTCAGCCAGTGCTTCAATCCGCTTTGCATATGAGCCAGGATAAAGATCATTCGGAGGCAGGTTGACCAAATCGCGCGCGAGATATGTCCCATCCGCACCAGCGCTGAGCGGTTTGAACGCCGCACGCGCCGCTTTGGCATCACTCGTAACGAAACTGACACTGGTCAGGCTTGGTTTGTCTTCGTCTTTCAGCTTTGTGCGATAATCGTCGAAGCGATACGCGGCGAGCTTCATGCCGAGTGCAATCCGTGCCGCCGCATCAGCATCATCTACATGCAGGCTGAGTGATTTAAAGCCGCTATTGGCTTGCGCTTTGAAGACCGTTCCACCAATCCTTTCGAGCGCGCGATCAGTGCGCCCCTTGGCTTTACCTGCGCCGACCAGCAGCGCGCGTTTGGCGCTAGTGCCTTTTGGTAGGACCACAAACGCTTGCTGGCCTTCTTTGCCAGAAAAGCGACCTGCGGTGCGGGCTTCAGACAAAAGCCCGCCTGATTCGGTGTCCAAAGCCTCTGCCGCTTCTGGCAGTTTGCCGCCTTGATCGAGGAGGAATCCAACGATTTCAGACTTGGCTGTGTCCGTGAATGTAATTTTCATGCAACAACTCCATTTGAGGCGCAAAGTAAGCATCGACGCGCGCGGCGCAACTCGCTAAGCCGGAAAAATAGACAGGAAAACAAACAAATTCACTCATGAACCGAGTTCAGCGCTATCTCTTCAACCGGGTTTTGCGATCCGTGCTGATTATTGTCGGCGGCTTAACCCTGCTCGCCATCCTGGCGCAGGGTCTGTCGCAGACCGAAATCATCGTCGATAATCGCCAGGGCGCGCTGACTTTCTTTAAAATTGTTGCTCTTGGCGTTCCTCAAATTGTCGCATTGCTGACCCCGATGGCGATGTTCGTGGCGACGATCTGGGCGCTCAATCGATTGCACCGCGACAGTGAAGTTGTCGTCGCCCAAGCCGCTGGCATGACACGCTGGCAAGTCGCCTCGCCGATTCTCCGCTTGGCCATTCTCAGTGCGGTAGTGCATCTCGGCGTGAATCTTTGGGTGCAGCCGTCCGCGCAACGCGAAATGCGCGCAACGATTAGTGACGCCCGAGCTGACCTTGCATCTTCGCTGGTCCGCCCAGGACAGTTTACCACGCCAGATGCTAATCTCACCGTGTTCGCGCGCGAGCAACAAGGGCAGGACTTGATTGGCGTCCAGATTGCTGAGCGCATAGGTCAACCCGACGCCCGCGACTATCTCGCCGAACGCGGCCGCTTCATTGAAGTCGACGGCTTGCCCGCCATTGTCATGTTCAACGGTCAAATTCATCAACTCGATCAGAATGGTGCCTTGAACATACTCGACTTCGAACAATCGACATTCGACCTCACACCGTTTGTACAAGAAGACAGCAAACTGATCCTGAAAGCGTCTGACCGTTATTTGCACGAACTGCTTTTCATCGACCGATCGAGTTATAATGAACGGCGCAATGAGACGGAATTCCTGGCCGAAGCCAATTCCAGGCTATCATCTCCGCTCATCAGTGTGGCTATGGCCATGCTCGCCATTCTCGCGGTCGTCGGCGGCAATTTCAGTCGTCGCGGATATTCCAGACGCATTGTCATTGCCTCAGCAGGCGCTTTGGTGCTGATCATCATTCAGCTCTCAGTTCAGTCGAGCAGCGGCAGCAATCCGGCGATGAATATCGGTCAATGGCTGGTGCCGATTATTGCCATTGGAAGCCTGTCTTACGTTCTGTTCCGAAGCGGGCAACGGATCAAAGGTGCCCCGACATGACCGGGTCGAGAATCCAACGCTATGTCTTCATGCGCTGCCTATTCGCGCTCGGGCTCGTGGTCGGGATTTTTGCGATCACGATTATGCTGGTCGATGTCGTCGAGCAGTTGCGAACCGTTGGCGGTGATATTGAATTGTCTCCATTTACCGCGGTTCAACTCTCCTTGATGAAGCTCCCTGGATTATTGGAAGAAACGCTCTCTTTTGCTGTGCTCGTCGCAGCGATGATTGCGTATAATCAATTGTCCAAGAGTTCTGAACTGTCGGTCATTCGGGCGACTGGACAATCCGCCTGGCAATTCCTGGCGCCCGTTATGGTAATGGCGGCAGCACTGGGCTTGTTCGCCATGATGGTTCTCAATCCTCTCGGCGCGCATCTCTCGGAGCGCTTTGAATCGACACGCGCAAACTTGTTGCAAGAGGGCGGCCGTGTCGTCGAACGGCAACGCTCGGACATCTGGCTGCGCCAAGGCACAGATGATAGCCAAATCGTCATTCACGCCGCATCCGTCGACAGCACCGGACAAGTTTTCACGAATGTCCGGTTTCTTGAGGAAGGCCGGGTCTATGAAGGCGCGCGCCCGACAAGTCGTTTTCGGTTCATTCGCCGCATTGATGCTGAAACCGCGACGATATCGGGCGGGTTCTGGCAATTATCGAACCTGACTGAAAACACCCCAGGCAGCCCACCACAAAGACTGTCCAGCCTTGCCATCGAAACGGATCTCGATCCCAATACATTGCTGTCGCGGTTCACGTCACCCGACACGATCGGCTTTTGGAGCCTGCCCTCTTTTATCGACCAGACCGGGCGAGCAGGACTTGATACAGCGAGATTCTCCATGCGCTGGTTTGGTCTGACCTCTCTGCCGATTCTCTATACGGCGATGGCCTTGATCGGTGCGATCGTTTGCTTGCGACTGTCGCGATTGGGGGGAACCAGCCGGTTGATTGCCACGGGGGCTGGCGCCGCCGTGGTCCTGTTTTTTGTGACGCAGATCGCCTCCAGTTTTGGGTCGTCAGGCGCCATTCCTGCTCTAATTGCGGCCTGGTCCCCAGCTTTATGTGCGCTGTTCATCTCGCTCACAGTTTTGGCCTATCAAGAAGACGGTTAGAGAAATCCCTTCTTGACAGCGGGCCCGGCCACAACCACTTTCCGCCGCCTTGAAGCCCTTTTCAGGAGCCGTCCTCCCATGAATGTTGTTGTCGTTGAGTCTCCCGCCAAAGCGAAGACAATCAACAAATATCTCGGAAAAGACTATAAAGTGCTGGCCTCTTACGGTCACATCCGGGACTTGCCTTCGAAAGATGGATCAGTCGATCCGGACAATGATTTCGAAATGATCTGGCAAGCCGATTCGAAGAGTCAGGCCCGCATTCGTGAGATTGCGGAAGCCGTCAAAGCCGGCGGCAAACTGATTTTGGCGACCGACCCGGATCGCGAAGGCGAAGCGATTTCATGGCATTTGCTCGACGCGTTGAAAAAGCGCCGTGCGATCAAGAAAGACACCCCGATTGAACGAGTTGTCTTCAATGCCATCACAAAATCCGCGGTCACCAACGCGATGGAAAACCCGCGCGAGATTGACCAGGAACTTGTCGACGCTTATTTGGCCAGGCGGGCGCTGGACTATTTGGTCGGCTTCAATCTCTCGCCCGTCCTATGGCGCAAATTGCCCGGATCTCGCTCAGCAGGGCGCGTTCAGTCCGTGGCACTTCGAATCGTCGTCGATCGCGAGCTGGAGATCGAAAAATTCAAGCCTGAAGAATACTGGACGATTGGTGCGAAACTGCGCGCGCCAGATGGCACAGATTTCGATGCCCGTTTGCAGTCCTTGAATGGCAAAGCGCTTAAGAAGTTCGATCTGCCCGACGCCGCTGCCGCGCAAACCGCGCTCGATGCGGTCAATCTCGGTGGCTATTCCGTTGCGAGCGTTGAGGCCAAGCCCGTCAAGCGCAACCCGCCCCCACCTTTCATCACGTCGACTTTGCAACAAGATGCATCTCGTAAGCTCGGCTTCTCAGCCAAGCGGACGATGCAGGCGGCGCAAAAACTGTATGAAGAAGGCCGGATCACCTATATGCGGACTGATGGCGTCAACATGGCCGAAGAGGCCTATCACCACGCCCGCGAGCACGTGAAGGAGAATTACGGCGCACAATATCTGCCAGAGAAGCCGCGACGCTACTCTTCCAAGCAGAAAAATGCGCAAGAAGCCCACGAAGCGATCCGTCCGACGGTGTTCAGCTTGCGGCCCGAGGACTACAAACAGTCTGATCAAGACCTTTGGAAACTTTACGCCCTGATTTGGCGCCGCGCCGTTGCTTCTCAGATGGAACCGGCGAAGTTCGAGCGCACGACCATTGATCTGCCGAACAAGGACAAGTCCGCTATCCTTCGTGCGACTGGCCAGGTCCTGATCTTTGATGGCTTTATCAAACTTTACACCGAAGGTCGCGACGACACGGATAAGGACGAGGACGCTGAAGCGCGTCTTCCGAAACTCTCTGAAGGAGATCATGCGGACTTGCTCGAGGCGAAATCCGAGCAGCATTTCACCAGCCCGCCCCCGCGCTATACGGAGGCCTCTCTGGTCAAGAAGCTCGAAGAGCTCGGCATTGGTCGCCCGTCAACCTATGCGTCAACCATGTCGACTTTGGTTGATCGCGATTATGTCCGGATTGAAAAGAAGCAGCTAATCCCGGAAGACAAAGGCATTCTGGTCACATCTTTCCTGGAAAATTTTTTCCAGCGTTATGTCCAGTATGATTATACCGCCAATCTTGAAGAGAAGCTCGACATCATCTCGGACGGCAAACTCGATTGGAAAGCCTTCCTGCGTGAGTTTTGGACGCAATTCACCGCATCGATCGATGAGACCAAAGATCTGCGCGTGTCAGCGGTGCTGGATGTTCTGAATGACGCTCTCGGCCATCATGTCTTCCCACCCGTCGATGAAGACGGCAACGTCAAAGCCAAGCCGCGCGAATGCCCGCTCTGCAAGGAAGGTGAACTGAGTCTGAAACTCGGTCGTCATGGCGCGTTTGTCGGATGTTCGAACTATCCCGAATGTAAGTTTACGCGCCCTTTCTCGACCCAGGAAGAGGCAGAAAATGCGATCAATCCGGATGGCGAAGAAATTACCATCCACCCGGATACCGGGAAACCCGTGCTTCTAAAGTCCGGACGATTCGGTCCATATCTGGAAATGGATATTGGCGAGGACAAACCTAAGCGCTCCAGTCTGCCAAAGGGTTGGGCGCCACAAGACCTCGATCCGGAAAAGGCGCTGATGCTGATCAGCCTGCCGCGTGAGGTCGGAAAGCATCCTGAAGACAATGAACCAATCATGGCCAATCTTGGTCGCTACGGGCCTTATGTGCAGCACCATCGGACCTTTGCGAACCTCTCGAGCGTCGAAGAAATGTTCACAATCGGCCTCAACCGCGCAGTGTCTTTGATTGCTGACAAGAAGGCCAATGGCGGTCGCGGCAATCGCGCTGCCCCGAAAGTCTTGAAAGATCTCGGCGCCCACCCGTCCAGCGGCGATCCGGTTCAGGTTCTGGATGGACGATATGGACCATATATCAAGCACCAGAAGACAAATGCGACCCTGCCAAAGGATATGCAGCCGACAGAAGTAAACATCGATCAAGCGCTTGAAATATTAGCGGAAAAAGAAGCCAAAGGCGGCAAGAAAAAGCGCGCGACCAAGAAGAAGTCGCCAGCGAAGAAGAAAGCCGCCGCCAAAAAATAGAGACGCGGCCTATTCGCGCCCAAATTTTTCGACGCTTAGCAGCGATGGGTATTCCAAGGCGGGTTGCTGTTCTAGCGCGCGCGGAAGTTTCGTACCCGGCAGCCAGGCATAAGGCGTTAAGTAGACGACCAATTCGTCCTGGGATTGGAGCGATTCCTGATCGGCTGCGAAAAAGTTGATGAGCGGGATTTTCCGCAGCCATGGCAGGCCTGATTTTTCGGTGATGCGATAATGTGATTGCAAGCCGCCAATGACGATTGTCTTGCCGCTGCCTATCACCATCGACGTCGTGGCGGAGTTGCGCTCTTTGGCGATCAACACATCTCCGGCCGTCGCAGCGAAGCGCGAATCTTCTATGGTCAAGTCCAAACGAATGCTCGAATCCGCCATGACGATGGGGGTGATTGTCATCGAGATGCCCGCCGTGATCGAGTCGGTCCCGATGATCGAAGACTCATCAGTTGTGACGTCGACGCGGACGAATTGATCATCCACAATTTCGATGGTGGCGGGCATGGTGCTGCGCGTCGCCACGTAAGGCCGCGACAAGACCTGGGCGATGTTTTGGGCGGCGAGAAATTTTATCGTCGCCGTCAGCTGAGCCGTATTGCCAGCCAATTCTTCAAATGTCGCCACGACATTGCCTGTCGTCGTATTCGGAACGATGCTGGAGATGCTGAAACTGCCATCAGCCAGGTCGGAATATTGGATCCCGAGCGTTTCCACGGATGATGTGTTCACCTTCACAACCAGGGCCGAAATAATCACATGCGGCACAGGCCGATCGGCGCGCGCCACGATGTTGGCGGCGCGCGTTACGGCGGTGGCGGGACCTGCAAGATAGATCGCGTTCAGCTCTGCAACCTCACTGACCGTAAGCTGCGCGGCATCGTCGTCATCATCGTCATCGAAGAGTTCTCCGATCATCGTCTCAACATCTGACGCCTGCAAATGATTAAGAACGATCTCACGGCTGACCAAGCGTGTCGCCGCGTCGCTTTCGTCCAAAGCTTCAGTGATCTCACCGCCATACTCAAAGCTTAGCACGTCATCCTCAACGCGCGCGACGATGCCGGTATTGGCGAGCAATAGATGAATCGCATCAAGCAGCGCATGATCTTTAAACCGCGCCGAAACGCGACCATTGAAGGAGACGGACGTAGAGAGGTAATGGATCGACTCTGCCTTTAATATTTCGTCCATGACGACGGCCAAATCCGCGTGATCGAGATCCACCGTCAAACGCATATCCGCAAGCTTATCCCCGCCCCGAAGCGTCAATGTTTTGATCGCCGTGCGTTCGCGCTCGGCGTGCGCTCTTAGCTCCGCTTCATTGGTGGCGACCAAGTCTTCCAGCATTTTAGTCCTGGCAGCGTCCAAGGCGAAGCCGGAATCAGCGACACAGCTGCTGCAGAGCAGCAATGATAAGATCGCGGCCCTCCGAGCAGAGGACCGCGCTACTCGGAGGTTGAAGGGCTTCATGGCCGCTAATATCCCTCCAGATGAAGCCTAGACATATTTGTCAGCGCCGCTGAGCTTGCCACATTTATAACCCGCTGGGTCTAACGGCTTACCATCGCTATCGGTCGTGATCTTGTCGGAGAGGCTCGAAATTTCGAGCGTCTTCCAGCTGTTCGAATTCACCGATCCAGATACTTTGGCGATGACCTGGCAGCCGGGCGTGAGAAAGATATTCATGTCCTTGCCATTGCCACTAAGTATTTTGAGTTTTAGTTTGTAAGAACAACTGGCTGGCACAATAAATGTGTCGTAATTTCCTGCTGGCACATTGGCTGTCAACTTCTTGTCAAAGCCGCTGCAGGCCGAATGAGTCGCGGGGCTGGGCTGCGAGCTGTGCGCATTCACAGCGACCCAGTCCAAAGTATAGCTTCCGGCATTACCCATAACGATGACACCGCACACTGCGTTCGACCCTTCGCAGTCAGGATGTGTGTAGCTGGCTTCTTCCGATGATGCGGCATTTGCTATGCCCGATAAGCCGACGGACACCAAAGCCGCACTCGCAGCGGCACTGGTGAGGATTTTCGCGATCTTCTTCATGACTCTCCCTTCATCTAATTGGTTGAGAAGTCTCTAGCCGTAGAGAGTCATAGCAGCCGCCTCGACTGTCAGATTGGACAGTTTCGAAGAGCGACGCGGGGCGCGAGACGTTTTCCCCCAAACTCTGGACCAGGAGAATTCGATGTCTATGAACCCTATCTCAATCGCCGGAATCATATTGATGGCGGCGACAGCCTTTGTGGGTGATGCTTGTGCCGAAGCGTCTATCTTCGAGCTCCGCATCAGCAATGATACGGATACTGATCTGACGTTTCGACTGCACGACGGCCAGTCCAAGCATGCTCGACTGACCTATGACGGCAAGTCGGTCTACAGTCATACCATCAAATCGGGCGTGTCCGACACCATCGGTGTTCAAGCCACGGGCAATAAATGCTCGCCAAATTGCGGTGGATGCACCCCCACAATTGGCAAAGTCTATGCCTATTACACGGACTCAAAAGGCACCGAGCAACGCAGCAATTATTACGAACCCTCGATTGAGTTTTTTGAATATTGCGGCATCTCTGGCGATAAACCGATCACGACCTACACGTCCAATTGGAGCTTCGATCACGGTACTGGTAAAGGCACAGGCGCGTTCAAACACAGTCAAAGTTCTTCACACAATTCCTATACGTCCGGAGACCCGGCGAAAGGACTTACGGTGGATGGCAAATATATTAGTGGCCACGCCACCATCTCATATGAGAACAAATGAGACATCCGGCCCTATCCTATGGCTGAACGCACTGTGGGGTAGATCGAACGCCGCCCATCATGCGGGTCAAAGCCATAAGCGAATGCCGCAGCCACGATGGCTTGCACTGTGGTCGCAACACCAAGCCGCTCTCTGGCATTGGCGATGTGAAAGCGCATGGTGCGCTCGCTAATGCCAAGAATGGTTGCCGCTTCGAACAGGGTTTTCCCAGATGCAAGCCAACGCAGACACTCGATTTCGCGACGCGACAGAGCTGTGTCGCTGGCGCTTTCGCTGTCTGAATAGGCGTGATGTAGCGCCTTGATGTGCATATAGCGATAGGCGTTGGCGAACGTATCAAGCGTTCTCAGAATGTGCGATTTCATTTGATCCGTGATTGGCGCTTGGGTTTTGGCAACGAACATCAAAGCGCGATCGCGCTCTCGGCAGAGCGGCGCACTGAAAAAGTCTCGCCACTCGGATTGATTGAACGCAAGGGGGAGCTGTTTCTGATAGTCGGTCAGAACGTGTTTGGACGGCGCGTCAGCGACGATTTGGAACGGGTATCTCTGCTCGGTTTTCCAGCGCTGACAGGCTTTCGTATCCGCTTTTGCGAGCTTCAATGCAATCGCCAAGGAATTATCTAGTTCTGACGATAGCAACGCCCCATCCGGTCCAAGCGCATCAGCATAATTATTCCAGACCGTAACGTGATTGTTCAACATATTCGCTGTGGAGCCTGCTGCAGGCGTCCAGTTCAGCGACACAAAAGGAAATCCGATATTGGCGCAGGACCGCGCCGCTTGTTCCAACAACTCCGTCAATGACGCACAACGAAAGAATTGAATCAATGCCACATCTAAACCCACGTTATCCATCCTCTCCGCACCCATGAGATGCTTCCAGTTTTGGAGGGGTCGCAGCGATCAAGCGGCGCCTGATCCCTGCACTACACCTCCTCGGCTTTAACGCAGATTTACTGTATTCACTGATTCATATACTTTATATATATTAATTTTTATTTCGCTCAAAGGTTGTTTTAACTGCATCGTCTCCTCTGCACCTCATCGTGATCCGGGACAGTCGCACGTATAACAACTGGACAACTGCGGCATACAAACGATAGGCGTGCCGGATGTCTGAGATATCCATACGTACCGCCTGCGCAGACGATCTGCCTATTCTATTGGCGTTCGAACAAGGCATCATTCGCGCAGAACGACCTTTTGATCACACGCTCAAACCAGATCCAGTAAGCTATTACGACATCGCAACGATGATTGACGATCCAGATGCAGAAGTCGCCATCGCCCTATTGGACGGCCAGCCAATTGGGTCGGGCTATGCACTCAAAAAAGCATCGCGTCATTACGTGACACCAGAATTCCATGCCTATATCGGGTTTCTATATGTCGACCCCGATCATCGTGGAAGGGGCGTCAACAATCTCGTTCTCGATCATCTGTTTGCGTGGGCGCGGAAAAACAATCTGCCGGAAATTCATCTCACAGTGTATCCCGACAATGCTCCCGCTATCCGGGCATATCAAAAAACAGGCTTTCAGCCTTACATCCTCGAAATGCGCCTGAACCTGGACGAGCAGAACTAGTCAAACGACAAACCCTTCGGCATAGTTCGCATTCTGGTGTTTTGAACAGGTGGCATGTTATGATGGGTCGTGTTGTCTCTAACGTATTTTCATTGGCGTTGATCAGCCTGGTGGCAAGCGCCTGTGCTACAGAACCTGCCGACGCCCCGCCACCCTCAGAACCCGAACCAGAGCTCGCAGGCGAGCCCGAGCCGAATGATCCAGAAGAAACGCCGGAACTTGCTCCGCCGCCTTCACCGAAGCCAGAGATCGAATTGCCGGAAGACTTCGTCTTTCCTAAATCGCTTTCCCATTGCCCACGCATGACGATTTCCAACGCTCCAGCGGCGAACGCGGATGGCGTGATTGATGGCTATCAGACAATGGCCCTTATTAATGGAGTTCGCCTCGCCATCGCACCTGTCGAAGCAGGGTGCTTTTCGTCAGGTTTTGGGCCGCGTAATGGACGCCCCCATAAAGGGATTGATCTCCACAATCCTGATCCCGTCACTGTTTTCGCAGCGGGAGACGGTTGGGTCCGAGAAAAAATCTATCGTGAAGACTATGGAAACATGTTGGTCATTCAACACGGAGACAAAGTCTTCGCGCGCTATGCGCATTTGGAAAGTTTTGCCGATTTTGTTGAAGTGGGCGACGTTGTGTCCGTCGGGCAACCGATTGGAATTATGGGGAATACGGCTAGTTTCAATATTCCGCGCCACCTTCATTATGAAGTCCTGACAGGCGATTGGGGCGTTTTGACGGGTTCATTCGGACTAACCCCGGTCGACATATTCGCACACATCCCCGCAAATTAGGACAAGCCAAGCGCGGCAACTTCCTGTATGGCGCGCGCCATGAGCTTTCCAGATAGACAGACGGTTCTCGATTTTTTGAAACAGAACCCGGACGCCACTACCAAACAAGACATCGCTCGCGGCCTGAAAGTCAAAGGCCGTGAACGCCAGACCCTGCGCGCCATTCTGAAAGACCTGGAAGCCGACGGCACTTTGACCAAAACGGGAAAACGCGCCTGGGCGCAGTCGGATGCACCACCGCCTACATGCGTCGTGCTGTTTGAACGCACGGATGAAAATGGCGAGCTGATCGCTCGCGCCTTCGGCAAAGAAGGCGCTTATGGGCCCGACATCCTGTATGATGGCTATTCCGGCAAATCACGCGGGCCTGCACCAGGTGTGGGAGACCGGGGCCTCGCCCGCGTAAAACAATCGGATGGCGTCTGGACCGCTCGGTTGATGAAACTGTTCGAAACTCGCGATGAAGAGCGGCCTATCACTGGCGTCTACCTCGCCACGGCGCGTGGCGGGCGCGTCAAAGCGGCGAGCCGAAAGGTCAAACACGAGCTGCACGTCCGTGAAGCGGACCGCAATGGCGCCGAGAATGGTGACTTGGTCCTCGCTGCGCCTTATCCCCAACGCGGCTATGGTCCGGTTCGGGCCCGCATTGAACAAATCCTAGGGCGTCAGGAGGACCCGCGCGCTGCATCTCTGCTCGCCATTGCAGCACATGACATCCCGACCGAGTTTCCGGAGGCCGTCATCGCGCAAGCGCAAGCGGCGCAGCCTGCCAAAGTCGCACGGACAGATTTACGCGAAACGCCTTTGATTACGATCGACCCTGCTGATGCGCGCGATCATGATGACGCCGTCTTTGCCGAAGCGACCGACGATGGCTTCCGCGTGATCGTCGCGATTGCCGATGTCGCCGCTTTCGTCACGCCAGACAGTATCTTGGATCGCGAAGCCATCAAACGCGGAAACTCAACCTATTTCCCGGATCGAGTGGTGCCGATGCTACCTTTTGAGCTGAGCGCTGATGCGTGCTCTTTGAAAGAGGGCAAGGACCGTCAATGCATGGCGGTTGAAATCCTGTTCGATACGGCAGGCACCAAACGCTCGCACAAATTCCTGCGCGCTGTGATGCGCTCGGCTGGGGCTCTGTCGTACGAGGAGGCACAACAAGCCATCGACGGCGACCCGACCGAGCGCGCTGCTGGCCTTCTGGACTCCGTCCTCAAACCGCTTTGGGCAGCTTATTCTGCCTTATTAAAGGCCCGCGAAAAACGCGGCCCGCTCGAGCTCGATTTACCAGAGCGAAAAGTCGAAATCGCAACAGATGGTACAGTTTCAGGGGTCCGTACAAAAGAACGGTTCGATGCTCATAAGCTGATCGAAGAACTCATGATTCAAGCGAATGTCTGCGCTGCGGAAGAATTGGAGAAACGCAAGACACCGCTTCTCTATCGCGTACATGACGCCCCGTCTGATGCCAAAATCGCGGCGCTCTCTGAGTTTCTGAAGACGCTCGATATTAAATGGCCGCTCGGAGAACGCACGCAAACGCACCGCTTCAATCGATTGCTCGGAGATTTTGAAGACAGCGACAATGCAGAGGCGATCTCGGAAATTGTGTTGCGAACGCAAAGTCAGGCCATCTATAGCGCCGAAAATATCGGGCATTTCGGACTGAACCTGAAAAAGTATGCCCACTTCACCAGCCCTATTCGTCGATACAGTGACCTGATTGTTCATCGTGCCCTGATTTCTGCCCTGAAGTTCGGGCCGGACGGGCTGACAGAAAAACAAGCGGCGCAATTGGACGAGACGGCGGAACACCTTGTCCGCACAGAGCGTCGCTCGATGGCCGCCGAACGCGAGGCGACTGATCGCTATCTCGCCCATTTCCTCGCCGATCGCATCGGCGCCGAGTTTGAAGGCCGGATCACCGGCGTGACGGCGTCAGGTCTTTTCATTCGCCTGGAGGAAACAGGCGCCGATGGTTTTTGTCCGGCGTCTCGGATCTCACAAGAATACTGGGGCTATAATGAAGCAGCGCAAGCGCTTATCGGCGATGCGTCGGGACAGCGATACGAACTTGGCCAGCCTGTCACGGTGCGCCTGAATGAAGTGACTCCGCTTGAAGGCGGCCTCCTTTTGGAACTCCTATCCGACCCACGTCCCCGCAAACCGGGCGAAAAATTGCAGCCGCGGACGCGGGGGAAGCGCTTTGATCGGCGCAAAGGCTCTGGCAGCATGAAGCGCGGCAAAGGCAAATCGGGTGGCAAAGGAAAGCGTAAGCGATGAGCAAACCAGACTTGGGAAATGCTTATGATCGCGAAGATGCAAGCGAAGTCATCCTGAAGGATAAGCCGAGCCCGCGCCCACGAGATGCTGCGACGCTAATTCTGGTGCGCCGTGATCAAACCGTGCCGCGGGTCCTGATGGGAAAGCGGTCCGGACGCCATGATTTCATGCCGGACAAATATGTTTTCCCAGGAGGACGGGTTGATCCGCAGGATGGCCGCGCCAAAAGCGCCAGCGAATTATCGCGCACCGAAGAGGCGCGTTTGAGGTTTCAGGCGCGACGCTTGCCGCGTGCATTCGCGCTGACCGCCATTCGTGAGACGTTCGAAGAAACCGGACTTCTGATTGGGCAATCGACAGAGATGCCAGACAAAGCCCCTTCAGGCTGGCAGCCGCTCTATGACATGAATATTGCGCCGATGCTGGAGCATTTGCGTTTTATCGGACGCGCCATCACGCCGCCCTATCGACCCAAACGCTTCGATGCCCGTTTCTTCATGGCCGAAGCGGAAAAAGTCCTGATTGATGATCGCCCCCCATTGGATGGTGCCGAGCTGCATGACCTGCAATGGGTCTCCTTGAAAGACGCGCTCGACCTCGATTTGCCAAACGTTACCCGCTTCATGCTGGGTGAAATCGAAGAAAGATTGGACAAGCGGGACGACCTCGGCCCACCATTCCTGCGTTGGACTCGAAGTGGGCATTCCGCGGACCGAATTTGATGCGCTCAGCCGGTTGACTTCCCGGCCACAAACCATCATTAGACGCGTTTTCGAGTTTCAGCCCTCAAATGAAGGTGCACCGCTATGGCCAAACCGGCAACGATCAAAATTCGCCTGAACTCAACTGCAGGCACCGGCTTCTTCTATGTCACCAAGAAGAACCCACGCAATATGACCGAGAAAATGGTCAAGCGTAAGTATGACCCAATTGCGAAAAAGCATGTCGAGTTTAAAGAAGGTAAGATCAAGTAAGGTCTAAATCTGACAAAAAGTTGCTTAAAAACCGGGCCTTGTGCTCGGTTTTTTTATGCCGCCATGGTCTCGATTCTATTTCGGCCATTCTGCTTGGCGCGATACAGTGCTTGATCCGCCTGATGCAGGAAGTCCGCGAGCAATCCACCTTCGCCATTATAAGTGGCGATGCCAGCACTGACCGTCACCTTGATATCGACACCATCGCGCTCAATGTGAAACGGATCAGCTGCAATCGCTTCTCGGATACGTTCGGCGCCGATTTCAGCGAGTTCCTCGCGGGTATCTGGCATGATCAGCAAGAATTCCTCCCCACCCGGCCGACACGCAATGTCCTGGGGTCGAATATTCGTGCGCAGACGCGATGCGAAACTCTGTAATACGAGATCGCCCGCTTCATGACCAAACTGGTCATTCACGCCTTTGAAATGGTCAATATCAAACGCCACAATCGAAACTGGCTTTTCGCTGACTCGAGAGCGCTGCATCCACAGTTGCAACCGCTCCAGCATATATCGCCGATTATACAGCCCGGTTAAATGATCGATGACGGAGAGTTCGAGGCCGCGATCCACGCGCCTCCGTAAGATATCAACGAAACGCTTGCGCCGCGTTTGCGTACGGACGCGGGCTTGCATTTCGAGCGCGTCCAGCGGCGTCAATATGAGATCCGACGCGCCAATGCGAAGCGCCTCAAGCCCATCAGATTGATCCTCCACCGCGCAAGTCACAATCATCGAAAAATCTCGCGACTCTTTCAGCGCGCGCAAATGTGCACAGAGCTTCAGGGCGTCATGACGCTGATCTGACAGAGCGATGATGACAATATCGATTTCATCAAAACGAATGCCCTCTTCCTGTGCATCCATCCAGGTCGCGGTCGTATGCCCGACTGCGGAGAGCGCTTTCGCGACGCGCCGTGCTTCAAGGTTGTTTTGATCTATGACCAGAACGCCAGCTGGTTTTTCCAGCATTTCTTGTTCAAAATCCGTCAGATACTCTTCATTGGACCCAACCGCCTCACGGGTTCGCAGCTCGTTCGCGACCATATTGTAGCGCATCAGTGCTTCGAGCCGCGCGAACAGACCGAAATCATCAACAGGCTTGGACAGAAAGTCATCTGCTCCAGCTTCCAGCCCGCGCAATCGATCATCGCGATCCGTCAAGGCCGTTAGCATCACCACCGGGATGTGCCGGGTCGTGAGATTGGACTTCAGGCGGCGACAGACCTCATATCCATCCATGCCTGGCATCATCACGTCGAGCAGGATGATATCCGGCTGGTGTTGCAGGGCGGCTTCCAGCGCATGCGGGCCATCCGGCGCCATGAAGACAGTATAATATTTGGCTTCAAGCTTCGCCTGCAGCAGCCGGCGATTGGTTTCCATATCGTCGACTACGAGAATGCTGGCGGTCATGCGGGCGCCTCATTCGCGATCAGCTCATCGACGGTCTTGAGGAACGGTTTAATTTGGATCGGCTTTGACAGATAGCCTTCACACCCTGCTTCACGCACCAACATCTCGTCAGTCCGCATCGCAAATGCTGTCACGGCGAGCACAGGAATGGAGGCGGTCCGCTCATCATCCTTGAGCCAGCGCGCTATGTCCAAACCTGAAACATCCGGCAATTGAATATCCATAATGATCAGGTCGGGTTGTTCTTCCAGTGCCAGGCCAACCGCCTTGCCACCGTCAACGCATTGCAGTGTTTCGTAACCCGTTGATTCGAGCAAATCGGAAAACAAACGCATATTCAATGCGTTGTCTTCGACGATCAGGACTTTCCGAGAGGTCTTACCTGCCATGAGCTCGGTTCCGAATCACACGGGCCTCCATTTGCCCTGATTCTTTGTATCGTTAAGTTCGTTAACGTTTCTTTTCCATTTGCTTGATTCCGAAGAACATGCCATGAACAAATATGCCTGCCTTATGCCGAGACTGTGACACTCATGTCTCTGATTCCATAGAGGCCTGTCCGAATTGTGGCTCTGTTCGGATCGTTGAACATACCGATCTCAATACGCTCTCCATCGCGCATATCGATTGCGATGCCTTCTTTGCGGCGATTGAGAAACGCGACAATCCAGAGCTCAAGCACAAACCTGTTATTGTCGGCGGCGGCAAGCGCGGCGTCGTAGCGACCTGCTGCTATATTGCCCGCCTGAACGGCGTCCGATCCGCAATGCCGATGTTCAAAGCGCTCAAAGCCTGTCCGGAAGCCGTCGTCGTCAAACCGCGGCGCGAAGCCTATTCGGAAGCGTCACGCCAGATCCGCAAGAAGTTTGAGGCGCTGACCCCGAAAGTGCAAATGCTGAGCGTCGATGAAGGCTTTCTCGACTTGTCTGGAACGACGCGCCTTGCCCGCGCCTTCCCAGCTCTTTCCTTGAGCCGACTGGCGAGAGAGGTGGAAAGCGATATCGGCATTACGATCTCTATTGGACTCTCTGAAAATAAGTTTCTCGCGAAAACCGCGAGCGAGCTCGACAAACCGCGTGGCTTCGCGGTGATCGCCAAGTCAGAGGCAGAAGCGCTGCTTGGCCCTAAACCCGTCGGCTTTCTACACGGCGTGGGCAAGCAGCTCGCCAAGAAGCTTGAACGTGATGGATACCGCGTAGTCGCCGATCTGCAGGAGAGCGAATCCCGCGACCTCATCCGCCGCTATGGCGAGACTGGATTGTGGTTGCATCAACGGGCGCATGGCATCGACAATCGCCCTGTCCGTACTGACGGGTTGCGCAAGTCCGTATCCGCTGAGCGCACCTTTGCCGATGATATTTCCGATTATGCCATTCTTGAGGATCGGCTTTGGGAGGTTTGCGAAGAAACCGCGACGCGCGCCAAGCGCCATAGCGTCGAAGGATCGACCATCACGCTGAAACTGAAAACCAAGGATTTCCGAACTCTGACACGTTCGATCACGCTTCCGGCAGGCACGCATCTCGCGAATGCCATGTTTCGCGCCACCCGACCTCTGTTGGAGCGAGAGACGCAGAAAGGGCGCGCTTATCGCCTAATTGGTATTGGCTTATCCCACTTGCAAGACGCACGCTGGGACACGCGCGACCTGATCGATCCGGGCATCGAAAAACGCGCCAAAGCTGAACGGGCGAGCGACGCCGCGCGTTCGAAATTTGGCAACGCCTCTGTCGTGACCGGGCGCTCTGTGCGGTTGTCCGCAAGCAAGAGGAAGAAATCATAATTTGCGCTTGCCGCAAGTCGGTTCAAGCCGTTAGCACTCTTGAGACAAACTCAAGGACTCCACCATGTCATCTCCAGAATCCCGATTGGCCGACCTTGGCATCAGCCTGCCAGAACCTATGGCTGCCGTCGCGAACTATGTGCCGTTTGTCATTAGCGGCCATCAGCTCTTCATCTCCGGGCAAGTGAGTGCCGGCCCTGACGGCTTGGTCAAAGGGCGGCTGGGGGAGAATATGTCTCTTGAAGACGGTCAAGCGGCGGCGCGTCTGTGCGGTATCAATCTGATCGCGCAATGCAAAGCGGCGCTTGGCGACTTGTCGCGCCTCAAGCGGGTCGTGAAGCTTGGTGGCTTTGTCAACGCACACCCCAATTTTGAAGCGATACCGCAAGTCATCAATGGCTGTTCAGATTTGATGGTCGACGTGTTTGGCGATGCCGGACGGCACGCGCGGTCCGCCGTCTCCAGCCCGGTTCTTCCCCTCGGCGTCGCCGTTGAGATTGATGGTATTTTCGAGATTGGCTGAACGGTTTGATCCCGGCGCTTATGCTTATGCGCATCGCGGATTGTGGACAGCCGCGGGGCCGCCTGAGAATAGCATAAGCGCCTTTTTAGCCGCTGCTGAACACGGACTCGGTATCGAATTCGATGTGCGACCCGCCAGTGATGGCGTGCCGGTCGTGTTTCACGATTCCATCCTCGACCGCATGACCGAACAAACCGGCGCCGTTGAGACTTTGACCAGCTCTGAGCTGACCCAAATCTCTCTAAATGGCGGGGACTTCATTCCGAGGCTCGCCGATTTACTCGACGCCTGGCCCGGCACAACCCCGCTCTTATGCGAATTGAAAATAGATGGCACGACAGATCCGGCCCGGTTCACGGATACTGTCGCCCGGCAAATTTCAAAACACGCAGGCCCCGCTGCCATGATGAGCTTCTCAACCGAGGCTGTCGCTGCGGTCCCTGCCCAGATCCAGCGTGGACAGCTCATTCCCCCGTCTCATATGAGCGGTGAGACCGATTTGGCGTCGACGCCTACCACGTCCGTGGATTACCTTGCCTGTCACGTCAGCGATGCCGACAATGCCAGCCTGCAATCTGATCGAGCACGTGGACGACCTCTCCTCACCTGGACCGTGAAAGACGAAACCATGTGTGCGGCCTTGTCCGCGATCACAGACAGTCAAATTTTCGAGGGTTATGATCCAGTGCTCGCAAAACGCCTTATTCTGAATACATAAGACAGTATGGACGAAACGGTTTTCAAAGCACGGATCATGACTGGCCTGGCCGATGTGCCCGCCGAGGCCTGGAATAAAGTCGCCAATCCGCCAGGGTTACCGTTCGATCCGTTTTTGAGCTGGGAATTCCTGGAAGCACTTGAAGCGTCGGGCGCGGCACGGCCGGAAACCGGATGGTCACCCTGCCATGTCCTGATTGAAGGTCCAGGCGATGAGCTTCTGGCGGCCATGCCGCTATATGCTAAAACCCACAGCCAGGGCGAATTTGTTTTTGATCACAGCTGGGCCGACGCTTACGAGCGCGCTGGCGGGCAATATTTCCCGAAACTGCTCGGCGCTGTGCCGTTCACGCCTGTGACCGGTCGACGATTCCTGGTCCCGCCAGGCCCGGATCAAGACCGCTTGCAAAATGCCCTCCTCTCCGCTGCGATTCAGATCGCGGCTCAGAATGATTTTTCATCCGTCCATATCAATTTCCTGCCCTCGGACACGGCGGATGAAATGACGGAAACCGGCTTGCTGGTTCGCACAGACCAACAGTTCCATTGGCAGAATGACGGGTATGAGGACTTTGCAGATTTTCTCGCCGTCTTGTCCTCGGCCAAACGGAAAAATTTGCGCAAAGAACGCGCCAAGGCACAAGCTGGCCTGACCTTCAAACATTTGACCGGCGATCAGATCACCGAAGACCATTGGGACGCCTTCTTCGAATTCTACATGGACACTGGCTCGCGCAAATGGGGGTATCCTTATTTGAACCGAGAGACATTTTCGCTGCTCGGCGAACGGATGGCTGACAAGATCCTGCTCATCCTGGCTTATGATGAGGATATCCCGATTGCTGGCGCCTTAAACTTAATTGGATCGGACACACTTTACGGTCGCTATTGGGGCTGCACCGACCCACGTCCCTTCCTGCATTTTGAGACCTGCTATTACCAAGCCATCGATTTTGCCATCGCGCACAATTTGCAAACCGTTGAGGCGGGGGCTCAAGGCGGGCACAAGCTCGCGCGTGGGTATGTCCCTGTCACGACTTATTCCGCTCATTGGATCGCGCACAAAGGCTTGCGGGACGCGATTGGTGATTATCTCAAACGCGAGCGGCATGCGGTCGAACATGAATCGAACTATCTGATGCAACGCACGCCCTTCAGAAAGGATCAGACATGACCCTCCACGCCGCCTATGACCCGGACAATATCTTCGCCAAGATCCTGAACGGCGATATGCCGAGCGTGAAAGTGTTTGAAGACGATATCGCGCTCGCATTCATGGATGTCTTCCCACAAGCGGACGGACACACGCTGGTGATCCCGAAAAACGTCACAGCGCGAAACTTCCTAGATATGCCGACCGACCGACTGGGCGGATATATGGAGCGCGTGCAGAGCGTGGCTCAGGCCGTTGAGAAGGCGCTTACCCCGGATGGCCTCGTGGTGACGCAGTTCAATGGCGCGCCCGCGGGTCAAACTGTCTTCCACTTGCATTTTCACATCATCCCTCGTTGGGAAGGCCAAGGCTTGCGCGGTCATGCGGGTGGGCAAATGGCCGATATGGCCGCTTTGGAAAACCTCGCCCAAAAAATCCGCCCGTTTGTCGCCTAATGTGGTAATATCTGTCCCCGAGGGCGCAGATGCTGACACTCGAGGAGTATATTGAACGGACACAAGCGTGTACGTCGGAAGAAGACCTTTTCCGGCAGTTCGACATTTTTGTCGGATCTTACGGCGTGGACGTCAGCTCTTATCATGTCATCGCCGAGAATTTGCGCGCCATTCCGCTGGAATCTGGCTTGGTCAGGCAAACCTTTCCATCCGATTGGATCAAGCAATATGTTGAGCATCAATATTCTAAAATAGACCCCGTTCTGGAACAATCGCGCCGCGAAGCGCGACCGTTCCACTGGTTTGAAGTGGACCAGAAATTCAATCTCAGCACCCGTCAGAAACAATTTCTCGAAGATTTGCGAGATGCCGGCCTCACCGATGGCATCGCTGTTCCTGTGTTCGGACCGATGGGTACGATCGCCTATTTCGGCCTCGGCTGCGTCAATGACACGCTTAACTTGTCGGACGAGCAGTTGCTGGAGCTACAATTCGCCTGTCTGCAGACGCATAATCGATACTTCGATCTGGCTCAGATCAATCAGAAAGCTCCGAGCAAGCCCCTCAGTCCGCGCGAAAAAGAAGTGCTGTCCCTGGTCGCGGCAGGTCTATCGAACAATTTCATCGCTGACCGGCTCGGCATCTCAGAAAACACCGTCGACACAATGCTGCGCCGAGTCTTTGCCAAGCTCAGCGTCAACAATCGCATCAGCGCGGTCCTGAAAGGCATTGGCTGCGGCTTGATCCTGCCCTGAAGCTAAAGCCCCAATTTCTCGCGCAAGATCTTGTTCACCGCTTGTGGATTGGCTTTTCCGCCTGAGGCTTTCATCACCTGACCGACAAACCAACCCATGGATTTCGGCTTTTCCTTCACCGCCGCTGCCTGATCGGGATTGGCGGCAATCACCTCGTCGACAATCGCTTCAATTGCGCCGGTATCCGTGACCTGTTTCAAGCCATGCTTCTCGACGATGTCCGCCGGATCACCTTCGCCATCAATCATGCGCTGAAACACGTCTTTCGCAATCTTGCCGGAAATGACATCGCCGCTGATCAGGTCGATCAATCCGCCCAATTGCACAGCTGAAACTGGACTTTCAGAGAGCTCCAGTTCAGCTTTATTGAGATAGCCAAACAGTTCTTGCGTCACCCAATTGGCCGCGAGTTTCGGATCGCGCCCTTTGGCAACCGTCTCATAAAAGTCCGCGCTCTCCGCATCCGCCGTTAACACACCGGCATCATAGCGCGACAGGCCATAATCAGACTCAAAACGCGCACGCTTTTGATCCGGCAGTTCAGGTAGATTGACGCGAATGCCTTCGATAAAGGCGTCATCAATTTCCAATGGCAGCAGATCTGGATCCGGGAAATAGCGATAGTCATGCGCATCTTCTTTTGATCGCATGCTGCGGGTCTCGCCTTTGTCCGGATCATACAGACGGGTTTCCTGGTCGACACTGCCACCACCTTCGACAATTTCGATCTGGCGCCGCGCTTCATATTCAATCGCTGCCTGGATGAAGCGGAACGAATTCATGTTCTTGATTTCACACCGCGTGCCGAGATGATCGAAATCACCTGTCTCTCGGAATTTTTCATATGCACCGGGCTTGCAGATTGATACATTCACATCCGCGCGCAAATTGCCCTTCTCCATGTCGCCATCACAGGTTCCGAGCGCCACAACGATGGATTTCAGCTTCTTGACATAAGACGCGGCTTCCAAAGGCGATCGGATGTCTGGCTTTGACACAATTTCCATGAGCGCCACACCAGATCGGTTGAGGTCCACATAAGTTGCGGTTGGATCCATGTCGTGGATCGACTTGCCCGCATCCTGCTCCAGATGCAGGCGCTCAATACGAACAGAGAACGCGTAGGCCGGATCGCCATGTGACGGTTCCACATCCACTTCAATTTCACCTTCACCCACGATCGGATGCTCAAACTGGCTGATTTGATAGCCTTGGGGTAGATCTGGATAGAAATAATTCTTGCGATCGAAGCGCGAAACTTTGTTGATTTGTGCATTCAACCCTAAACCCGTCCGCACCGCTTGCTCGACGCAAAACTTGTTAATCACCGGCAACATGCCCGGCATAGCAGCATCAACCAGAGAAACGTTTTGATTGGGCTCAGCCCCAAATTGCGTTGAAGCACCCGAGAACAGCTTGGCATTCGAGGAGACTTGCGCATGGACTTCCAATCCAAGCACGACTTCCCAGGTTCCAGTGTCGCCAGTCAGAGTATAGGTCGGACGGTCTGTCATTTTGCGATCTCTCAAAATTTACGGAGACCGCTTAAGCACAGTTTACCCAACACCGCTAGCCGATGATGACGTCGATTGCATCGCTGCTTTCGGGGCCAGTTTCTCCATTCGTTTGGCTTCCGCGCGCACGCGTTTTTCGAGTTTGTCCCAGCCTTTGGTGCCGCGATACACCCGCTCGAGTTTGCCGCGGCTATAGAGGACGAAACTCGGATACACGATCATGTTTTTGTTCTTGAATGCCTCGCGGAAGACCGGATCATGGGCGCCATAGCCGCCCCTGAATGGGCTCCCCTGCAATTGGGCGATTTCGACCTCAGCATAGCTGGATGCCGGGTCTTTCTTCCAGGCTGGAAGCAAAGTGGATTTCCAATATTCGCAAACGCCACAGTCTGGCGAGCCCAGATAAACGACTTTGTAATCCGCTGGTGGCGGAGGAAAAATTGCCTGCTGCAAAGTCAGCGCAATCCAAGCGATCAGCGACATGCCGCCTAAGACCAGAATATTCTTCATCTCGGCACCTGTTCTCCCAACACGCGCCGACCATGTGATCATAAATTTGTTTATTTATCTGCCCCAAGCAGAGACCCTCAGACAACAAGCGCAGCCGTTACTCGTCTTCTTGTTGTGTTTTGTTCTTGGCCGCTTCCACGCGCGCCCGTCGTTCGGCCAACCGTCGATCAATCGCATGTTCTTTTTTGCCGAACAAAGGAATGCCTGACCAAGGCGAGTCGACATCTGCGTCTTCGCGCGCATCCAGGAATTTACCGATGATCATCGATGCTCGGATCGAAGCGTAGGCCGCTGCGATCAGCGACAACGCCCAGATATGTCGGGATCGCGGATGGAACGGATCAGCGCCGACGCTATACGCCGTCAATAGAATGAGACCGCTGCAAATCACAAAACCTGCGAGCGAGATCAGCCAAAAACGCGTGCGTTTGCTCATTGGCCGACCCTACCACCATTTCTCCGGCTTCGCGACAAAGCCTGCCGCCTCTTCCAGCGCGCCCGCAACCTGGAAACACGCCGATTCATCCAGCGCCTTACCGATCACCTGCAACCCAAGAGGCAAACCATCATTATCTGTTCCCGCCGGGACAGAAATGCCTGGCAATCCGGCCAGGTTCGCGGTCACAGTGAAAATGTCATTCAGATACATCTGAACGGGATCATCAGTCTTCTCGCCATAGGCGAAGGCCGCGCTCGGACAGGTGGGTGTCAGCAGCGCGTCGACCGTTTCGAATACGGTCTCGAAATCCTGCAAAATCCGGGTGCGTACTTTCTGCGCCCGCAAGTAATACGCATCATAATACCCAGACGAGAGCACATAAGTGCCAATCATCAAGCGGCGCTGGACCTCTGCGCCAAAACCTTCGCCGCGCGTGCCTTCATACGTCCCGATCAAGCCATCGCCATCCTGACGTGCGCCATAGCGCATACCGTCATAGCGCGCGAGATTGGACGAGGCTTCGGCCGGCGCGACGATATAGTAAGCTGGCAGTGCATATTTAGTGTGGGGCAGAGACACGTCGACAATCTCGGCGCCCATCTCTTGCAGCCACTTGATGCCGGTCTGCCAAAGGTCTTCAATCTCTTGCGGCATACCTTCAACGCGATATTCTTTCGGCACGCCGATTTTCATGCCCTTTACGCCTTTGGAGACATCAGACACCCAATCTGGCGTCTCGACGTTTAGGGACGTCGAATCCTTATCATCATGCGAGCACATGATTTCTGTCAGCAAAGCCGCGTCTGTGACCGTCTTGGCGATCGGACCCGCTTGGTCGAGTGAACTTGCAAACGCGACCATGCCGTAGCGCGAGGCGCGACCATAGGTTGGTTTGATACCGACCGTACCGGTAAAGGCCGCTGGCTGTCGGATCGAACCGCCTGTATCTGACGCGGTGGCGGCGAGACACAAATCAGACGCGACGGCGGTCGCAGAGCCACCAGAGGAGCCACCGGCGGTCAAAGTCGCATTCGATCCATCACGTCGCCAAGGATTAGACGGCGGGCCAAAGCGCGAGGTCTCGTTTGAAGACCCCATAGCAAACTCATCCATGTTCAACTTGCCAAGCATAACCGCCCCAGCGTCCCACAAGTTCTGGGTCACAGTGCTTTCGTAAGTTGGTGTAAATTCGCCGAGAATGTTTGAACACGCGGTCGTACGCACACCTTTGGTGCAATACAAATCTTTTACGCCAAGCGGCGCCCCATCGAGACGCACCGCGGTCCCGTTCGCACGCCGTATGTCTGACTCCGCCGCCATGGAAAGCGCCTGTTCCGGTGTTTTTACGACATAAGCGTTCAACGCTCCGTTTGACGTTTCAATCGTGTCGACAAAGGCCTGGGTCAACTCGACCGATGAAAACGCGCCTTGGTCGAGACCTTCAAGCGCCGCGGTCAATGTCAGTTTTGTGAGCTCGCTCATGCGATGTCCTGTTTTTGTGACATAGAATTTGCGCCTTCGTATGCCGTCTTCCCCCGGAAAAACAAGCCTTAAACGCGGTTGGGCGGCGGACTTTGTTATCTTCTATTCAGGGTCACTATGATTTGATTAGCGGGCTCCCAGTTTTGACTTATAATCGTCCCCATCGAAAGGAGCCACCATGCTGACCCACCGTATCGCTTTCGCCGCCATGTTATTCACAGTCGCGGCTTGCGCCACTGCCACCACACCTGAGGCGCTGGAAGCGCAGCAGCAAGCGCGTGAAGAGGCCCGCGCGGCCGAGGTCTTCGCAAATGACCCTCGCCGCGGCGAAGAGGTCAAAAAGGTCTGTTTTGCCAGCCAGATTGATAGTTTTGGTGAGACCACAGATCGCGCCGTGGTTATCCGCGAAGGTCGTGATTATTATCTGGTTGAGACCTTTGGCGGCTGCTTTGATCTCGATTTCGCTCAGTCATTGGCGATCGACTCATTCTCAAGCTGCCTCAGCAAGGGCGATCGAATCTTCGCGTTTGACAATGTTTTTGGACGCACAGATCATTCTGGGTTCCGGCAATCTTGCCGCGTGAAAACTATTTACGAATGGGATCGCGACGCCAAAGAGTCAGACGATGAGACAGAAACTGACGAGAGCGCCAACGCCGAAACGCTCGAAACCGCAATGGTCGAGTAAGCTTATTCGACAGCCTTTGGCACGACAAAAAAACCTTCATCGGATTTTGGCGCATTCGCAAGCACTTGCTCCTGAATGCCGCCATCCGTCACCACATCATCGCGCATAGGCAGCGTCGCTGCAACGACGGACGTCATCGGCGCGACACCTTCAATGTCGACCTCATTGAGTTGTTCGATCCACCCCATAATGCCGCTCAACTCGCCGGCCAGGGTTTCAAGCTTGTCTTCTGCCACCGCGATGCGGCTCAGGCGGGCAACTTTGCGAACGTCGTCTTTCGTGACACTCATTGATGGGCAACTCCAATTGACCGCGGCAGCGATACGCGCCACTGAGCGCTAAGACAAGCCCATGCCTGAACTCAATCTGCAAGACTTGCCCTCGAATGGCCCCCTGCTTGGTATTGATCCGGGTGCAAGGTCCATTGGTGTAGCTGGTAGTGATAGCTTACGAATGATCGCATCACCGATTGAAATCATCCCGCGTGGGCGGAAGCTTCGCCCTGCTCTTCTGCGCCTGTTCAATCTGTACGACGCGCGCGGGAGCGTTGGTCTGGTGGTCGGCCTGCCACTGAATCTGGATGGTTCATCCGGTCCTCGTGTCCAGGCTGCGAAGGCTCTGACGCTGAACATCCTGACCCATCGCGACATACCTCTCGCGTTTCAAGACGAGAGATTGTCGAGCGCAGAAGCCGAGCGTGTGATGCTTGATGCGGATCTAAGCCGTTCCCGACGAGCCGAAGCGATTGATGCATCAGCCGCGGCCATCATCCTACAAACCGCCTTGGATCGCCTGGCCAATCAGTCCGGTTAGCGCAATACGGCGTTGAGCAGTGTATTCAGCCGCGACGCAAATTGCTCGCGATGGATTTCCTGGCTTCGGGACAGAACCTCAAACTCACTGCCGCGGGATAGTGCGACCAGCATACGCGCTGCTTCGAGCGGTCGGCTAGCGCCTAGTCTTTCCAGCGGGTCGGACAACCAACTTTCGAGCGTCCGCGACCACGCCGCAACACGCATGCGCATGGCTTCATCGCGGCCCGCGAACAGGACCATTTCATACTCAATCGCTTCTAACCCTGACTGCGCCGGGCTGAGGGTCGTGATACCACCAAGGAACCGAATAAAGTCTTCGCGCGTCTCAACCGGGCGATGTGTCAACGTTTCGACCAAGGTCCGCTGATAATCATCAATGTAGAGCGAAAAGGCATCCCGAACGAGATCTTCACGGGTCGCGAAGTGATAAGTCGTGGTGCCCGGCGATACGCCCGCGACCGCCGCAACCGCCCGGTGCGTGACTTTGTCGACGCCCTTATTGGAAATGATATCGAGGGCCGCGCGCAGGATACGCTCGCGATTTGCCCCGCGTGGTGCGGATTTTCTTGGCGATTCGGCCTCAGACATCTGTATCGCCCCTTTCGCACACCTGTACGATCATTACGGTTTCGTAGTAATTTGGTCAGAACCGTCAACCGACGTCAAACGTGGTTTTCCAGATTTCTGCAGGCTTTAGCAAAAATATGGGCTCATTGTCTGGCGCACAAGATTTCAAACCTGTCATTGCGTCGCAAACGGTGACATCTGCTTGACCTTTGAAAACGGACACGCGCATAAATGCGTTCAAGGATGAGGGTTCAATGATCTGGTATGTGGCAGCTACACTGGGCGGATATTTGCTCGGGTCTATTCCCTTTGGTCTGCTGATCACGCGCGTGGCCGGTCTTGGCGACATCCGGCAAATTGGCAGCGGCAATATTGGCGCCACGAACGTTTTAAGAACTGGCCGCAAGGACCTCGCGTTCGCAACCTTGCTCCTCGACAGTTTCAAAGCAGGTTTGGCGGTTCTGATTTTCTCGACACTGGCTGGCGAGCGCAATATCGGCTTAATCGCCGGTGCCTGTGCCTTTCTTGGTCATTGTTATCCGATCTGGTTGGGGTTCAAGGGCGGTAAAGGCGTCGCGACCTATGCCGGTCTTTTGGCATTCGCCTCGCCGCTCGCTTTAGCAGTCGGAGCACCGATCTGGCTCAGCCTATTCGCAATCACGCGAATCTCGTCATTTGCCGCACTCGTTGCGGCGGCATTGGTTCCTGTTGGTGCATACCTCCTCGGCGAAACGCACTTCGCGGCGTTCATATTGCTCGCGCTTAGTGTTCTCGTTTTCTGGACCCATCGCGCCAATATCAAACGCCTGCTTGCTGGCACCGAACCCAAATTTGGGAGTAAAGCAAAATAGGACGCAGACCGGGGGGACTGACGGACAAAGAAAAACATGACTGGCTCCGACTGGCGCGGACTCCGCGCGTCGGACCGGTGACATTTTTTCAGCTTTTGGCGCGTTTCGGCAGCGCTAATGCCGCGCTCGCCGCGCTGCCTACGCTTTCAAGTCGCCACCGCGCAACCAAACCGCCGTCACACAAAGTGATTGAGCACGAACTCCGTTCGCTCGCAGCCCTGGGTGGACGTGCTCTCTGTTCAGCAGACGCGGACTTTCCGCCGCTGCTGCAACAGTTTTCTCACCCGCCACCCATCCTCTTCTGCTTGGGGGATATACAGCTCACACATCGCCGGTGCATCGCCATTGTGGGCGCTCGCCAGGCCTCTGCCGCAGGTCGCAAACTCGCGAGAGACATCGCCACCGACTTATCCCAGGCCGGGTTCGTCATCGTCTCGGGACTAGCGCGGGGCATTGATGGCGAAGCCCACGCTGCGAGCTTAAATGGCGGAACAATTGCCGTGCTCGGCGGCGGGATTGATCATATCTACCCACCGCAACACGAACGCCTATATCGAGAAATCGCCAAGCAGGGCCTTCTCATAAGCGAGAGCCCATTTGGTCATCGCGCAACCGCCAAGGATTTTCCGCGCCGCAATCGTATTATCACGGGTCTCGCAGAGGGAGTCGTCGTCATTGAGGCCGCCGAACGGTCTGGATCGCTGATATCAGCGCGCACGGCACTCGAGCAGAACCGAGAAGTGATGTCGGTGCCTGGCTCGCCACTGGACCCCCGCTCAGCTGGAACCAATCGGCTATTGCGCGAAGGCGCGACGCTGGTGCGTCACGCCGACGATGTCATTGAAGCGCTATCGCGATCAGCGACGTTGCCGTTCGAATCGCCGCCGCCGCCGCAATACAAGCTTGGAGTTGAGCCCGAAGCGGATCTTCCGGAATCCCAAATCAACAAAGTATTGTCCGTGCTTAGCCCGACGCCGATCACGATCGCAGAAATCGCACGCGCCAGCCAGCTCAATCCGACCCGGTGCGCCCTGATTCTCGTTGAACTGGAACTTGCAGGACTGGCGCGAACCTATGCGGGCGGGCTGGCCTCGATCGCCTTGTAATTGCAGCAACCAAATTGCCACATCTCACTGCTATTTAATCTCATTCCGGTTGACCATCACTGGACGCTCGGACGCCCACGGCTTAAGCGATTCTGGAGTTAGTGTGTCGGAGTCGCTTTATGCAAAAATGGCCGTGGTTATTGCTATTGGCGACCAGCCTAGCCCATTCTGGCAGCGTGATCGCACAAGAGGCCGTAATTGAATCCGAAGAAGAACGCTCCACAGTCGTTCTGGATGCTGACAATATCTTCGTCAACGAAGCCGAAAATACGGTTGTCGCTGAAGGCAATGTCGAAGCCAAATATGAAGGCCGCGTCCTGCGCGCAGATCGGCTGACCTATAATCGCAATACTGACCGCGTTCGCGCCACTGGCAATGTTGTCATTATTGATGTCGACGGGACCGAGAATTACGCGGATGAGGTCGAGACCGACCCAAACCTGATTGATGGCTATGCGATCGGCTACTCTACTCGCATTCCTTCGGGGGGACTCGCCGTTGCGGAATCTGCAGTTCGCACGTCTGAAGGCTACAATGCCTTGGATAAGATCGTCTACACATCTTGCGAGATCTGTGACGAAGACGATACGCCGACCTGGTCGCTAAGAGCACGGCGGGCTGTGCTCAATCAAGAAACGCAAATGATGTCTTACCGAGATGCGGTTCTGGAAGTGGCCGGCATTCCGGTATTTTACCTGCCCTTCTTTGCTCATCCGGACCCGAATTCCGAGCGCCGCTCCGGTCTGCTGCCACCAGATTTCGGGACCTCGTCCAAGCTCGGTGTGTTCTATCAACAGCCATATTACTGGGCGATCTCGCCTTATCAGGAACTCACCATCTCTCCCAAACTGATGGGCAATGTGAACCCCCTCTTAGAGCTCCATCATCGAAAACGCTTCTGGTCGGGGTCTATCACGACCAATCTCAGCTTTACCAACGAGGCAGAATTTGATTCCGATGGGATGCGATTGGATGGCAGCGAACAAGAGTTTCGCGGGCATATTTTTGCCGAAGGGGCGTTCTCCATCCGTCCGGGCTGGAATTGGGGCTTCGCCGTAGAACAGGTGAGTGATGACCTCTATACCCGCCGATATGATATTCAGGGTGAGAACGTTGAACGCGGTTTATATGCTGGCCAGCCGCGCTATTTGCTCAATCAGATATATACCCAGGCTCAAAGCCAGAATTGGTATTTTGACACCGCTCTGTTGACTTTCGAAACCAACCGAGAGGGCGATACGGACGCGCGCCTTCCGAAAGCCCTTCCGCTTTTGTATGGCGAGCGCTTGTTCGACTATGGAGACCTAGGCACCGTCGCCGTATCGGGCTCAACAGCCATCCTAGAGCGCGATTTGGGCGTCGATAGCTATCGCGCCTCGGGCGGCCTCGACTGGTCAACGTCTCGTGTTCTTCCAGGCGGCATATTGGTGACGCCGTTCGCAGAAAGTCGGTTTGATTACTATCAAATTGATGATCCGGACAATCCAGACGTCTCAACCATATCGCGTGGCGTCGCGACGCTGGGCACGCGGGTCTCATACCCCCTGTACCGGCCAGGTGAGACAGTCGATATCCTCATCGAACCAGAAGCCATGATCGCCTACGGCGCGTCCGGCGCGAATGATGACGACATCCCGATCGAAGACAGTTTGTTCTACGAATTGGATGAAACGTCGCTATTTGACGCGAATGCAGCATCTGGGTTCGACACATATGAAGGCGGCAGCAAAGCCTCTCTAGGCGCTTCTGTCTCGGCGAAATGGAAAAATGGCATGACCGTATCGGCCCTCGGGGGACGGCGCTGGCGCGATATGTCGGATCCCATTTTTGATGTCGGCTCGAACCTGGATGGTACAGTGTCAGATTGGGTCGCAGGCGTATCTGCAAGTTTTGGTGGCCCATTACAAATCGAAACGCGCGTGCGCTTGGATGATGATGATTTCGCGCTGAACCGTATCGATGCCCGCGTCAAAACCAATTTTTGGCGATTCCGTGCCGACACGCGGTATTACAACATTGCTGGCGACGTCACAGACTCTGGCTTCAGTGACGAAGGTGTGACCGTCACTGCGGATTTTAAAGTCACCGATAATTACTATTTCTTGTACAGTCTAAGCCGAGATATTTCAGGCCGCGCCAATGCGACTGGTCGGACGAGCGACCCCCGAGATATTCGACAATCGTTAGGCGTCGCCTATGAAGACGACTGTTCGCGGTTTGAGATCGCGTTTGAACGATCAGAAGCAATTGACCGGACCCTCGGTCCGGAAGACTCGATTAAGTTTCGGTTTGCTCTGAAAACGCTGGGCGGCTTCGGGTCGAATGATGTCGACTGACAAAATGTTCGGTCTCGACACATTACAGCCATCTCCGTTGCGCATTATTCAGCAAGCGTTATGTTTCGCCCGACTATGATGCGGCAGTAAGATCCGCTGGAGATAGAGTATGATTCGTTCAATTGCCCTGGCATCGCTGATGGCCCTGTCTGGTGCTTGCGTTGCACACAGCCAGGCGGAGCTTCCATCCGCGCCAACGCCGCAACAAATTGAAGGCATTATCGCCGTCGTGAATGATGATCCAATCTCGTTCACGGATGTTCGTCAGCGCGCCCAATTGCTCTTGCTCAGCCTCGGCGGACAACAACCGACGCAGGAACAAATCCAGCAAGTCACGACGCAGGCATTAGAACAGCTTATCGACGAAAAACTGCAATTACAGGAAGCGGCAGAATATGAAGTCGAAGTCTCAGATGACGACATCGCCAATTCAATCAACCGTCTGGCTCAACAATCGGGTATTACACGGGATGTTCTGGTTCAGAGCCTGATCCAATCCGGCATCAATCCCGCCAGCCTTGAGGAACAGACTCGCGCAGATATTGCCTGGCGACGCATTATGGGCGGCCTGTATGGCTCGCGCATTCGGATCTCTGACAACCAGATCAGCGAACAGATTAAACGCCTTCAAGCTGACGCTGAGAAAGAACAATATCTCCTGGCCGAGATTTTTCTCTACGCACCTCAGGAAGCAGACAAGACACAAGCCTTAACCGCTGCGAATTCAATAGTGGATCAATTGCGCGCCGGCGCGCAATTTCAATTGGCGGCACAGCGTTTTTCATCGGCGCCGACCGCTGCTACTGGCGGCGACATGGGCTGGGTAGTCATAGATGATTTCGACGACGCCCGCGTCGAGGCCTTGCGCGGTATGTCTGGTCCAGGAATCACGGATCCCATTCAGGTCGAGGATGGCGTCTACATCTTGAACATCCGCGCAAAGCGCGATCCGTCCGACTCAACCACTCTGGTTGATGTCACTCGCATCACCGTGAATGATGGGTCAGAAGCCAGCTTGAAAGCTGCGCTGACGGAGATCTCGGATTGTTCCGAGATTGACGCCGTTGTTGACGCCGATGACAATCTGAGAGCTGTGGCGCTGAACGATTTGGATGTCGAAGATCTCGGACCCGAAGGACGATCAATGGTTCTATCGACGGAAGTAGGTCAAAGCACCGACATATTCGCTCAATCGGGCACGCTCGCGGCGATGTTTGTATGTGACCGCAAAAATGACGTGGAAGCTGTTCCAGACAGATCTCAGGTCGAAGACCGTCTTTACAGCGAACAGCTCGGCATGATCTCCGAACGCAGCCTGCGTAATTTGCGCAGAGAAGCGACGATCATTCGCCGTCAGTAAGCCTCTCGTGAGTTCCTCTGTTGCGCCTCTTGCCGTCACAATGGGCGATCCCGCGGGATGCGGTCCGCAAATCACAATGCAGACCTGGCAGGCGCGAAAAGACATCGCGCTTGAGCCATTCTTTGTCATCGCAGATCCGCGCTTATTCGAAGCGAATATCCCAGTTCAAACCATAAACGCCCCTGATCAAGCGCCCGCCGCGTTTGAAACAGCCTTACCAGTACTGCCACTTCATCTCGACGGACTCGAGCATCTGACAGTTGGTGCGCCGAGTGGCACGTTTTCGCGCGCGATTATAGAAAGTATCGAAACCGCCACGGCGCTAAGCGTGACCGGCGTTGCGGGCGGCGTCGTAACCAATCCGATTTCTAAAGCGGTGCTCTATCAGGAGGGGTTCTCATTTCCAGGCCACACTGAATTCATAGCTAGCCTCTGTGCTGAAAAAAACTCAGCTCCGCCTTCCCCCGTCATGATGCTCGTGGGCGGAGGACTTCGCGTCGCACTGGCGACCATTCACGTACCTCTGATGCGTATTCTGGATCATTTGAGTCCTGACACCCTGGAGCAGATCGTGCGCATTACGCACCATGCGCTAAAGCATGACTTTGGCCTGCGGTCGCCGCGGCTCGCCTTTACCGGCCTCAATCCGCATGCAGGAGAGAACGGCACGATCGGGACGGAAGAGCGAGAGATTATAAACCCGGTGGCCCAGCGCTTGCGTGGCGAAGGCCTGAGCATCTCGGATGCCCGACCGGCCGACACGGTCTTTCATGAAGCCTTGAGCGGCCAGTATGATGCCGTGATCGCCATGACCCACGATCAAGGTTTGATACCTGTCAAAACCCTCGACATGTGGGGCGGCGTGAACACCACGCTTGGCTTGCCGATTATTCGCACCAGTCCCGATCATGGCACAGCTTATGATGCCGCAGCATCCGGGACGTGTCGCGCTGATAGCCTGATCGCAGCAATCCGATTGGCGTCGGTCTTGCGCAATCATCGAGCAAGTCCAGATGGCTGATCGTCCCGAGCTCACGCAAGCCTCCGCGCGAAAAGCACTTGGACAACATTTTCTGTTCGATCCGGACATTTTGCGGCGAACGGCTCTCGCCGCAGGGCCAGTCGAGAATCGGGACGTCATCGAAGTTGGGCCTGGCCCGGGGGGACTCACCCGCGCTCTGCTCGACCATGGCGCGCGATCGCTGACCTGCATTGAAGCTGATACGCGGTTTGCAGATGCATTGCGAACCTGGCCCGAATTCGCGGACAAACGTCTAGATGTGATCCAAGCCGATGCCCGAAAGACGGACTGGACCGAATTGCCAGCTGTGAAAGCGGCCACCGCACCCGTCATGATCGTCGCCAACCTGCCATATAATGTGGGCACGCCGCTTTTGATCAACTGGCTAAAGGCCGGCAACTGGCGTGGTGAAATGGCACTGATGTTTCAAAAGGAAGTTGCGTTGCGTATATGCGCTCGTCCAGGAAACTCGCATTATGGTCGTCTCGCGGTTCTGACAGCAGCCGTCTGTGACGCCGCCATCGCCTTTACGCTACCACCAGGCGCCTTCAAACCACCGCCAAAAGTCGACAGCGCCGTCGCCGTTTTCCGACCTTTGACACCGGAGGCACGCTTCGACGATTTGGACAGCCTGGAGCGCGTCACCACCGCAGCCTTCGGGCAGAGGCGCAAAATGCTTCGGGCAGCTCTAAAATCTCTCGCGAAAACAGTGCAACTCCCCCCTTTGCAATGGCTCGAATCCTGCGACGTTGACCCGACGGCACGCGCGGAAACTCTGTCACAAGACCAATTCAGGGCGCTGGCACGAAAGTATGGGGAGGCCCGGTCGTGCGCTTAAGTCTATCTATGGAGGACATGTTCCTCGAACTCGACCCGTGTGCAGGTGGCGCTGTGAGTGCACTACGGCATCGCGATCTAAACGTATTGCGTTCAGCGCCTGAGCGAATTGGCCCCGCATTCGACCCGCTGAAATACGCATCATTCGCTATGGTCCCATTTGTGGGTCGAATACATCAAGGACGGTTTCCCTTTCATCGGCAAGCAATCGAATTGCCTGCTAATATGCCGCCTGAGCCACATGCCATTCACGGTCATGGCTGGCGCGTCCCGTGGAAAGTCGAAGCCGTCAGCGAGACAGAAGTCTCATTCATGTATCGACACAGCGCAGACGCATGGCCCTGGGCTTATGTCGCGCGTCAAACCTTTCAAATTCGGCCAAAAGGCGTATCGGTTGCGCTATCCGTAACGAATGAAAGCGATAGCATTATGCCCGCCGGATTAGGATGGCATCCTTATTTCATGCGAGACGGTGCTACGCTGCACTTACCGACGACACATGTATGGACGGCGGATGAGGAAAACGGAGATAATCTTCCTTCTCCCATCGCGACAAATGCGGACCTGAGCGGCGGTCGCGTCGTCGCCGACCTCAATCTTGACACGACATTTTCTGTAACCGCTGCGCCCGTGCGCATGGAATGGCCGAGCCATACCATCACGCTGATGTCAGACCCCATCTTCTCGCACGCAACCGTCTATGTGCCGGCCGACGAAGATTACTTTTGCGTCGAGCCCATTAGCCACGCGCCAAATGCTGTAAACAGTACACTGCCCGTCGATCAGACAGGCCTACGCACACTTGAGCCAGGAGAGACCCTGGCCGGGTCTATCGAATTGTCCATCGAGCACTAAAGTTCGCCAAGCAGCCGGCGGACATGATCTTCCAGTTTGTGCTCTCGCAAGCGTTTGGTCCGCTCCACGAGCAGGATCCGGCGCAGCTTCTCGTACGCTTCTTCGAGATCGTCATTGACGATGCAGTAATCATAGCGTCGCCAATGCAGGATCTCCGCTTGCGCATCTCGCATCCGGCGGGCCACCATTTCCGGCGTAGACCCTTCGCGAGCGGACAATCGCTGTTCGAGGGCTTCAATGCTCGGCGGCAGCACAAAGACGGAGACGCAATCATTCGGCATCTGGTCATGCAGCGCGTCCGCGCCCTGCCAGTCGACATCAAACAATACGTCATTGCCGATTTCGAGTTGCGCGACAGTGTCCGCGCGCGGCGTCCCGTAATAGCGATCGAAAACCTTCGCCCATTCGAGGAATTCTCTACCGGCAATCATATCGCGGAAATCTGGCTCGGATTTGAAATGATAATCGACGCCGTCTTTCTCATTCGGCCGAGGTTCGCGCGTGGTCGCGGAGACGGATAGAACGACGTCCTCAAACTCCTTCATCAGCATGCGTGCAAGCGTCGTCTTCCCGGCCCCGGATGGACTGGAAATCACCAACATCAGGCCTCGGCGGGGATCGTGGTCCGAACTATTCGACATTCGCGGCTTGCTCCTTGAACTGATCCACAACGCTTTTGAGCGCGAGTCCGGTATTCGTCAAATCCAGCGCTGCCGATTTCGAACAAAGTGTGTTTGCTTCGCGGTTCAATTCCTGGGCCAGAAACCCAAGATCGCGACCGACCGCCTCATCTGATTCCATCATGGTTTGCCCGCGGGCGATATGAGCTTCAAGACGATCGAGTTCTTCGGTCACATCGGCTTTCGTCGCCAGAACCGCAATCTCAGTCACCATACGTTCGTCCGAGACAGAGCCTTCTGTATCGAATTCGGCGATTCTCCGACGGTATTTTTCCGCGATCGCCAGCTTTTGCGCCTCTGCATGTTGAACCGCTTGCTGGCGAAGGCGGTCCATTTCGGACAATTGTCCGGATAGCAGGACTTTCAGCTCAGCCCCTTCTTCAGCCCGCGCAGCGGCGAGATCCGCAATCACTCGTGTGCCTGTGGCGGTCAATTGTTCGACAGCGCCGTCCACTTCAGAAAGGTCGCGCAAGGAGAGCGTATCGGCTTCGACAACGCCTTTAATGCCCATCAGTGTGGCCAAGGCTGCGCCCGTCGCCATCGCGCCTTCGGCTTTCTCGTAGGCCGATAGCAGCGTCTGTAAGACATCATGATTCACCGAAATGGAATCTGACCCTTCCAGTTCAATCCTCAGTGCGATTTGAAGATTGCCGCGCTTGAACGCATCGCCAGCGGCTTTGCGAACGGCCTTTTCCACGCTTTCCAAGCCAGAGGGCGTATTCATGCGCACATCCAGCCCGCGTCCATTGACGCTTCGTGCTTCCCAATGCCAGCTCCCCCAATCGGCCTCGCCATTCACACGCGCGAAGCCGGTCATCCCTGATAAACCCATCAATTCTCCCGTTCGCGGGTAATCTCACCGCGCTCATAAGCGCGATAGGCCGCGACATTTCTTTGATGCTCGGCATAGGTCGTTGCGAAAAGATGTCCACCCTTGCCGTCGGCCACGAAGAAGACGTAGTCGGTTTCCGGCGGATTGAGTACAGCGATAATGGCGTCACGGCCGGGATTACAAATTGGCGTCTTCGGCAAGCCATCCATCTGATACGTGTTCCAGTCCGTCGCGCGATTGATTTCAGAACGATACAGCGTGCGGCGCTGGCCTTGATTGTTGTAGAGCGGCTCGCCGCGCGACACGCCATAGATGATTGTTGGATCGCTTTCCAGACGCATGCCTTTTTTGAGCCTTCCGACAAACAGCCCTGCCACAATCGAACGTTCGTCGGCGCTCGCGGTTTCCTTTTCCACGACCGATGCCAGGATGACCGCTTCATACGGGGATGAGATCGGCAAATCGGCTTGTCGCGAGCCCCAAATCTCTTCCAGCAGCGCATCCTGGGCGGCTTCCATACGTTCGATAAATTCCGTGCGCGTCGTTTCTGCGCCAAATGCATAGGTATCCGGAAGCAGAACACCTTCGTCGAATTCCCGCTCAGGCATCTCGCCTTTCAGATTAGGATCGGCTTCGACCCGGCGCAGGATCTGAGCTGTCGTGAACCCTTCAGGAATGGTCAGCCGGAATTGAATCACATCGCCTTTAACCAATTGCTCCAGCACTTGGCTGACGCTGGCACGTCCTGGGATCACGTAAGACCCGGCTTTGATCTCGCTTTCGACGCCATCAATGCGGGCTTGCAATCGAATGACTCGCTCGTCTTCGATCAGACCTTCCAACTGCAATCGATCGGCGATACTAGCAAAGCCCTCGCCGCGCTCGACCGTGAAATTGGTTTCCTGCGCAGCAGGACCGGGTTTGGCGACTTCACTCTTAAGCCAAAACCAACCATAGCCCGCGGCGCCGCCAGCGAGAATCGCAAGAATGATAATGAGCGCAAAAAGAGCTTTGATGAGACGCATCATGGCTTAGTCCCGATTAGGCCCACCCCGTCTGTACGTCGCTGTACTCGCCCCTCTAGTCAACCTGCTTCAAGATGAGCGATGCGTTAGTTCCGCCAAAGCCGAACGAATTCGTCATCGCTGCGCGCACCTGGCCTTTTTTGGCAGCGTGCGGAATCAGGTCGATCGGCGATTCAACACTCGGATTATCGAGATTCAGCGTCGGCGGCATGACCTGATCACGAATCGCCAAGGCACAGAACGCCGTTTCGATCGCGCCGGCCGCCCCTAACAAGTGACCCACAGCAGATTTGGTTGAAGACAGAGACAAGTTTTGCGAATGGTCGCCGAACAAACGCTCAACCGCACCGACTTCACCTTCATCGCCGCGCGGCGTGGACGTGCCGTGCGCGTTGACATAATCGATTTGATCAAGGTCCAGGCCGAGATTACGCTTGGCGTGATCGGCCGCCATTTTCATCGCGCGATAGCCACCTTCGGCGCCTTCAGCAGGCGCAGTAATGTGATGCGCGTCACCTGTCAGGCCATAGCCTGCAACCTCAGCATAGATCTTCGCACCGCGCGCTTTTGCGTGCTCATACTCTTCCAGGACAAGGATCGCAGCGCCCTCACCCATAACAAAGCCATCGCGGCCTTCATCATAAGGGCGCGAGGCGCGTTTTGGCTCGTCATTATATTTGGTCGACATCGCCTTGGCGGCACAGAAACCAGCAATCGCGAGCTCGCAGATCACTGCTTCGGATCCGCCAGCGACCATCACATCAGCATCGCCATATTGGATCAACCGAGCGGAATCACCGATCGCATGCGCGCCTGTGGCGCAGGCCGTCACGACAGAATGATTTGGTCCCTTGAAGCCATGTTTGATCGAGACCTGGCCTGAGGCGAGATTGATCAGAGCTGAAGGGATGAAGAAAGGGCTCACTTTGCGCGGCCCATTCTCATACAGATTAATTGAAGAATCATAGATGCTTTGCAGACCACCGATGCCCGAGCCAATCAAAACACCTGTACGCTCTTTGTCGTCATCGGACTCAGCGACCCAGCCTGAATCAGCTACGGCTTCATCAGCCGCGCCAATGGCATAGAGGATAAATTCATCGATACGACGGCGCTCTTTAGCGGTCGCCACCGCATCAGGGTCAAACGCATGCGGGTCATCTTCAGACCCGCCACCGCGGCCACTTTTGTATGGGACTTGGAAAGCTATCTTGCAGGCCGTGTTGGCTGGATCGAACGTATCGATCGGTCCAGCCCCGGATTCGCCTGCAATCAGTCTTTCCCATGACGCTTCTCTGTTCGCAGCCAGAGGCGAAATGATTCCAATTCCGGTAATGACAACGCGGCGCATAAGTCAGCCTCTAACCGACGTGAGCGTTGATGTGAGACACCGCGTCGCCGACAGTGCGGATGTTTTCCTGCACGTCGTCTGGGATCTCAATATTGAACTCTTCTTCAAACGCCATGACCAGCTCGACCAGGTCGAGTGAGTCAGCGCCAAGATCATCGATAAAGCTTGCGCTCTCAACAACCTTGTCTCCCTCTACGTCGAGATTCTCGACAACAATTTTTTTAACACGCTCAAGAACGTCAGACATGGATACCTCTCTGATATTGTCTGATGGATAGGCTTCTGTGGGCCATGGTGTTGCCGTTAGCACACACTTTGTGACAACGCCAAGCCCCGCAGACTGTTGAAAGTGCGATGAATTGGGGGAATTCCCTATATCATCGCCATCCCACCGTTCACATGTAGGGTCTGACCCGTGACATATGAAGCTTCATCGGAGGCAAGATATACAGCCGCCGCTGCAATATCTGTCCCTACCCCCAGTCGACCGGACGGAATCTGACCCAGAAGCAGCTCTTTTTGAGCGTCTGGAAGCACATCCGTCATCGGTGATTCGATAAATCCGGGCGCGATCGTATTCGCGGTGATCCCCCGGCTCGCGACTTCCTGCGCGAGGGATTTGGTAAACCCGATCATGCCCGCTTTCGACGCGCAATAATTGGATTGTCCAGGATTACCGGTGACGCCCACAATTGATGCAATCCCGATAATTCGACCGCCACGGGCCTTCATCATCGGCCGAACGGCTTTGCGGCACAGCCGGAAATAGCTTTCGAGGTTTACCCGTATAATATCTTGAAAATCCTCATCTTTCATCTGCATGAGGAGTTTGTCGCGCGTGACACCCGCATTTGCGACCAGGATATCGAGCTTTCCACCTGCCTCGATCGCTTGTCCGACTAATGCGTCAGCTTGATCTGGGTCAGACAAGTCGCAAGGTGCGATATGCGTACGGCCACCTAGTTCGCCCGCCAGCGCTTCCAACTTTTCGACCCGGCGCCCCGAAAGAACCACTTCCGCGCCTGCTGCATGCATGGTGCGGGCGATCGATTCGCCAATTCCGCCGGTGGCGCCAGTGACCAGCGCTGTTTTTCCACTCAGATCAAACATATTTCCCTCTCCGACTTCTGCTTTTTTATCCGTTCAAGCGTTCTGCCACGGCATTAATTTCTTCCGGTGTGCCCATGGTCAGCCCTTCAAGGCTGCGCACCGTTCTGCGATTCATCACGCTCAGAACTTTTCCCGCGCCTGCTTCAATCGTCAGTTCGACACCCTGCGCGGCCATGAACTGAACCGATTCGGTCCAACGCACTTGGCCTGTCACCTGTTCAACCAGCTGTTTGCGGATCGCTTCAGGATCGCTGCCCGCCATGGCCGTGACATTCGCTACGAGTGGCGCATTTGGGGCCTGAAAGTCGATACCCGCCAGCGCCTCTGCCATCGCATCTGCGGCTGGTTGCATTAGCGAGCAATGAAATGGCGCAGAAACCGGCAACAACACAGCCTTCTTCACGCCTGCCTCTTTCGCCCCTGAAATCGCCAGTTCGACCGCCGCTTTCGCGCCAGAAATCACGATTTGCCCTGGCGCATTGTCATTGGCGATCTCGCAAGGGCCTTCGGACGCGCCATTCGCGCACAACGCCGCAGCTTGTTCCGGGCTCGCCCCCAACAAAGCTGCCATTGCGCCTTTACCCGCCGGCACAGCATCTTGCATCGCATTGCCGCGAATACGCAGAACCTTTGCACAATCGCCAACAGAAAGGGCGCCTGCCGACGCCAAGGCGGAATACTCACCAAGCGAATGACCCGCGATAAAGGCGGCTTTTTCAGCCCCAATGCCATGCGCGCTTTCCAGCACCCGCATCGCTGCGACACTGACGGCCATCAAAGCGGGTTGTGTGTTCGCGGTGAGCTTCAATTCCTCTTCAGACCCGGCCCAGATCAATTCGGACAGGTCCTGGCCCAGCGCCTCATCAACTTCTTCGAAAACGGCTTTTGCGGCAGGGTATGACTCAGCGAGATCCTTGCCCATGCCGATAAACTGACTGCCCTGCCCCGGGAAAATAAACGCAAACTTGCTCATATGCGCTCCTTAACTCTATTTGGCGCTCGCTTAAGATGCTGCGTTGAACAGTGCAAGCCGCTTGATTCTGTATTCGTTTTGCGCTTTAAGCCGCGCTTCGCAAGGTTTGCGGTCCTCAAACTCGGAATGAGCCGAATGCGAGGGGCCATCGTGGAAGGGTTTTCCCGCCCATCTGCGCCGCAAGCTAAACTTTAGGGAAAGACAATATGGCATTATATGAGCACGTCCTCATCGCGAGGCCGGACATCTCACCTGCACAGGTTGAGGGTCTGATGGAAGAACTCTCTACCTTCCTCGACAAACAAGGCGCGAAAGTCGCGAAGTCCGAATATTGGGGCCTCCGCAATCTTTCATACCCAATCAACAAGCAGCGTAAGGGACACTATTCCCTGTTCAACATTGACGGCCCTGCTGACGCGATC
This sequence comes from Pseudomonadota bacterium, assembly GCA_039818185.1. GTDB lineage: Bacteria > Pseudomonadota > Alphaproteobacteria > Caulobacterales > Hyphomonadaceae > Henriciella. Next base: position 193,767 of record JBCBUI010000003.1, on the reverse strand, counting down.
CACGAGCTGGAACGCGCCCACCGTCTGTCTGACGACATCATGCGCTATATGACCATCAAAGTAGAAGAGCTCGATGAGAACCCTTCTCCGATGATGAGCCGCAAAAACCGTCGCGACGACTAGAAGAAGGAATATAGATCATGGCTTCTAGAAACACTTCGGGCATGAACATCACAAACATTCCGGCACGCCGTTCATTCGGTCGTCGTCGTAAGGTTGATCCATTTTCCGGCGATAAGGCCCCGAAAATCGATTATAAAGACGTGAAGCTTCTGCAGCGCTACATTTCTGAGAAAGGCAAAATCGTGCCGTCTCGGATCACGGCTGTGAACTTCAAGAACCAGCGCAAGCTTGCCAAGGCGATCAAACGCGCCCGTATGCTCGCTCTGCTACCATTCACCGTGAAATAAGGGAGACCCTGACCATGCAAGTTATTCTCCTAGAACGTGTCGAAAACCTCGGCGGCCTTGGCGACGAAGTCAGTGTGAAGAACGGCTTTGCCCGTAACTTCCTGCTGCCAAAGGGCAAAGCTCTGATTGCCAATAATCAGAACCGCGCCCGTTTCGAGGCTGAGCGCGAAGCGCTCGAAAAGCGAAATGCCGAAGCACGCGACGCTGCAACCACAGCCGGCTCTAGCCTCGACGGTCAGACGTTTGTCCTGATCCGTCAGTCTGGTGCCACTGGACAGCTTTACGGTTCGGTTTCAGCACGTGACATTGTCGAAGCTGCCGGCAATGCCGGTCACACCGTCAAGCGTGAGCAAGTTCGCCTCAACGCGCCGATCAAAACGCTCGGTCTGCACGAAGTCGGCATCCGTCTTCACGCAGAAGTTCGCGTTGATATTACGATCAACGTCGCGCGCTCTGAAGACGAAGCTGAGCGTCAAGCCGCTGGTGAGAACATCATAGCGACGCTGCAAGCGGAACAACAAGCTGCTGCTGACGAGCAGGCCTCAGAAATGGCAGAAGCCGCTGCTGAGCTGGACACGGCGCCCGAAGGCGACGAATAAGGCGATACTCGTCAAACCAAATTGAGAAAGCCGCTCAAGTGATTGAGCGGCTTTTTTGTGTCATTCACAATGCAATCATGCAGGCGTCTGACTTAGCCCGCATGAGCTTCATATCTGAACGTCATCATGCGTGTCAGCAAGTCGCTTTCAAAGTTTCCAGGCACGGTCTTTTGGCCAATCAACCAGGCATAGACTTCCCAATCCGGAGTCGATAAAAGTCGCTCGAATTCGGACAGATCCTCATCGCTCATATCCACTAGATGCGCATCAGCGAAGGATCCCATCAATAGGTCCATCTCGCGAAATCCACGGCGCCAGGCGCGGAACTTGAGTTTCCGGCGGCGTTCATCCAATACAGTCTGGCTCATGAGATTAACTCCTAACTTCTCTAATCTAGGTCACACAGCCGGTTCTGCACAGGGCTTTGGTGTCGCGGGTAAAGATCATGGCTTGCGGGCGACGCAAAGATGAGCTGACTAAAGATTATGCGCGACGAACGCCTCTTCCCTTTATTTCAGCCATTAGATGCCTTGCCGGGTATCGGACCGAAACTGAAACCGGCGCTCGAACGCCTGGTCGATGGCGATACGGTCTGGGACCTGTTGCTACATATGCCAGAGCGATGGTTGGATCGGCGGCCACGGGAGAATTTTGAAGACCTCATTCCCGACGAAGTCGCCACCGTCCGCGGCGAAATTCACGCTGTAAAGGCGCCTTATAATGAGCGCGCGCCAACCCGGATACAGATGTTTGACGGCACCGGCTTCCTCACGCTGACATATTTTCGCGCGGATAGTCGTTGGCTACAAAGCCAGTTCCCCGTTGGTAAAGAACGCATTGTCTCTGGCAAAGTCACAGAGTGGCAAGGCGAGCGCCAGATGAGCCATCCTGACTTCGTGCTGGACCCCGAACGCGGCGAGATGCCGCCACCCGTAGAGCCGATTTACGGTCTGACCGCGGGCTTGACCAATAAGCGTGTTCACATGTCTGCAAAAGCCGCGCTTGCGCTTATCCCAGATGATCTGCCCGAGTGGATCGATCCCAATCTGATCTCACAAGAAACGTGGCCAAGTTTCAAGACGGCGATGCAAGGCGTACATGCCCCGGACAAATGGGACGAAGAAAAGATCGCCCGCGCACGTACTCGACTCGCATATGACGAGGCCTTGGCCCGTGAACTGACCTTCTCCCGCGCACGCGCCGCCCGACGCGCAGGAGAAGCCAATATGGTTCCACCTCAGAGCGAAGCTTTGAATCGGCTGGTCAAGACGCTGCCTTATAAGCCGACCGCCGCTCAAATCCGTGCGACCAAGGAAATCATGACGGATCTTGGCGAGAGCTATCCGATGCGGCGCATGCTCCAAGGTGATGTCGGCGCGGGTAAAACTCTGGTCGGCGCTTTCGCCTCGGTCCAGGCTGCGGAAGGCAGTTTCCAGACCGCGTTTATGGCGCCGACCGAGGTACTGGCGCGTCAGCAATTCGATACCTTAGACCAGTTGCTGTCGCCGCTCGGCTATACTGTCTCGGTCCTGACTGGTCGCGACAAGGGCAAAGCGCGAGAAGCCACACTGATGGGACTGGCCGACGGCTCGATCCAAATTGTGGCTGGTACGCATGCTCTGTTCCAGGAAGGGGTGCAATTTCAGCGCCTGGCGATGGTCATCGTGGATGAACAACATCGCTTTGGGGTCGCCGATCGAATGAAATTGATGAGCAAAGGTAAGTCGCCGCACATGCTCGTTATGTCCGCGACTCCTATTCCGCGCACGTTGGCGCAGACGGTTCACGGTGATCTCGATGTCTCCATCCTGGATGAAAAACCGGCTGGACGGCAACCGGTCGAAACGCGGGTGATTGCCGACACACGGATCGAAGATGTGATCGCAGCTGTCGGGCGCGCGGTCGAGCGTGGCGAACGCGCCTTCTGGGTTTGCCCGCGCGTAGATGCCGATGATGAGGATGGCAGTTCAGCCGTGTCCCGCGCAGCCATGTTAAAAGACGCTTTGTGCACCGACGTCGGCCTCGTCCATGGCCGCATGAAAGGCGAAGACAAGGATGCGGCCCTTGAGGCGTTTCGAACCGGCGCCACCAGAATCCTCGTCGCCACCACTGTGATCGAAGTCGGGGTCGATGTCCCTGAAGCCACGATAATGGTCATCGAACGCGCAGAAGGCTTCGGACTGGCCCAACTGCATCAACTGCGCGGTCGAGTCGGTCGCGGCACAAAAGAGAGTTTTTGTCTTCTCCTTTATCGTGCGCCTTTGACAGAGATGGCGCGAGAGCGTCTCGACACGCTGCGTCGTACAGAAGACGGGTTCGAAATTGCGGAAGCCGATTTCAAGCTGCGTGGGCCCGGCGACCTCCTGGGCAAAGCGCAATCGGGCCTGATCAATTATCGTCTTCTTGAACTGCCGGAGCATAGTGCCCTGATCGAGATTGCTCGTAAGGATGCGGAACTCGCCGAAACGCAAGCGGAGTCGATTGATCCCGCCCGCGCAGAAGGCCTAGGCCTGCTCAGCCAGCTTCTGAGTCCCGATCTGCGGTTCAACGACTGACCCGGCGGCGTCTGTCGATTCGTATTCCGGCACAACGAGCCCAGCGGTGAGGATCATTTTCGCGCCCTCTTCCACCGTCATTTCAAGTGGCACGGTTTCTGACTCTTCGACATAAATCAGAAACCCTGATGTCGGATTGGGGGTGGTCGGCACAAAAACCCCAATCTTGCTGGTGCCGAGCTTGGACCCAATTTCTTCTTTGGCATGAGAAGAGACAAACCCAATGCACCAAGAGTCTTTCTTCGGATACTCGACCATTACGCAACGATCAAAACTGGCTTGCTGATTGTTCGCGAGCACCTCTGTCAGCTGTTTCAAGGCCGCATAGACGTTCTTCACGATGGGAATACGGCTGAGAATACGGTCGGTCGCGGCCAGCAATGATCGCCCGATCAGATTGGCGGTCACCGCTCCGAGCACAGTAAGCGCGACCACGAGCACCAGAACCCCAAAGCCCGGAATCGCATAGTTTGTGTAGGTTTCAGGCTGCAATAGAGGGGGCAGCAACGGCTTCACCCGATTATCGATGAAGGTAATCAGGAATTGCAGGATGAAAAAGGTCGCCGCCAAAGGCGCCGCAATCACCATGCCGGCGAAGAAACGCCCGCGCAGCCAGGCAAACAGCCCAACCGGCTTGGGTTTTCCCATCCCGGGGATCATTTCATCAGGGGTCTTTCCCTTTGCCATTTTCGAGTCCTCAGCCAGGCCTGCCGCACCGTTATAGCTTGGCGATACCTAGTTTGACGTTAATTGTGGCGAAGATGGGAAGCAATTCTGAATTTGAAACCGGTTTGCGCGCTCTTTTCACAAGAGTTTTCGGGGATTCTGAGACACTGAGTTCTTTCAAACGTTTGTCCGGCGGCGCCAGCCAGGAAACCTGGGCCCTAAACGGCGCTCATCAAGACGTTATCTTGCGCCGTTCGCCGGGCGGCACCAGCGAAGCTCGATCGTCCGCTGCAATCGGTCTACCGGCTGAAGCCAAGCTGATTCAGGCGGCAGCGACGACGGGTGTCCCTGTTCCAAAAGTCTTGCATGTCTTGGACGAAAAAGACGGCCTCGGTGACGGCTTTTTGATGAGCCGCGTGCGCGGTGAGACCATTGCGCGTCCAATTTTGCGCAATGACGAATTCGCGACTGCGCGGACGAAATTGTCGGGGCAATGTGGTGACGCGCTCGCGGCCATTCACGCGATCGACACGAGCGCGCTGCCGCCTGAGCTCCAATTGAGTGATGGCCGGGCGCAGATCGCTCAATATGAAGATATTTACCGCAGTTTTGAGGCCCCTCGTCCCGTCTTTGAATTGGCCTTGCAATGGTTGAAAGCCAGCGCGCCAACACCGCGCCACACCGTCCTGGTGCATGGCGATTTCCGACTTGGAAATTTGATGGTGGACGAGACTGGGCTCGCCGCTGTTCTCGATTGGGAATTGGCGCACCTGGGCGATCCACGCGAAGACATTGCCTGGGTCTGCGTCAATTCCTGGCGCTTCGGGCAAAGCCAGAACCGGGTCGGCGGATTTGGACAATTGGATGACTTGCTGTCCCGTTACAATCAAAAAATGGGGTCCAATATCAGCGAGTCTGAGATCGATTGGTGGGAAATGCTCGGCTCCCTGAAATGGGGAATAATGTGCATGATTATGTATGAAGCTTTTCGATCCGGCGCCGATGCCAGCGTCGAACGCGCGGCGATTGGGCGCCGCGTTTCAGAAACCGAAATCGATTTGATCAATCTGTTGGAGGTCGCGCATGCATGACCAACCAAGCGTCGCCGAGCTGGTACAGGCCGTAAAGAATTTCATTGATGAGACCGCAAGCCCGAACTTGACAGGGCACGCCGCGTTTCACGCCCGGGTCGCCAGCAATGCACTGGACACCGTGCTGCGCGATATTGAGCAACGCCCCCAATCAGAGGCCTCAGAACGGGCGCGTTTGATAGAACTTCTCGGCGCATCGGAAGCGGCGACAGTCGAGACGCTAAATGCCGAGCTCAGCAATCGAATCCGCCAAGGTGAGATGACGACCGAAACCGCAGGCCTGCTGGCCCATTTGAAAGCGACCACCATGGCGCAGGTCGAAATCGACCAGCCGCGCTATTCGGGCCTGAAAACTGCAAAGAAACTAAGCTGAACAGCTGCCACCGCCGAGCACACAGAAACTGGCGCAGTAAGAATGGTTCAGCGCCACACTCTGACGGGCTTCTTGTAAGGTTTCACCAAGCTCAAACTGTGGATCATAGGGCAGAAGTGTGCAGGCCACGACCGACGCTTTGTCAGCGCCTTTACGCTTAACGACCATACGCTGCGATGCGCACATCAGGTCGCGAGGGTCCTTGTCCAGAATATTCCAGCAAGCGGTTGTGATTTCAGGCGGATCCTCGTCCGGCCGCATTTCCGGAAACAGAACCATTTGCTTGGCATTCTCAGGATCGATCGAGAGCCCCTCCATTTCGATCAGCGCGGCATAGCCCTTGCGCGCAATTTCTTCTTCTTCGCCCCAGATCGTGCGCCCAGCCAGTGCCAGATTGAACCCGTTTTCTGACAACCAGCGCAGACCTTTCATCGCCAGGTCATACGAACCCGGACCGCGTTCCTCATCATGCAAGTCAGGGGAAAAATGATCCATGCTCACCCGCATGGTGAGACGATCACCGAAATCCTCATTGAGTTGCATCAATCCGCCTTTGACACGCGGGCGCATCATCGGCTGCATTGCATTGGTCAACATCAGTACAGAATGCCCGCGCTCCAAAACCAACCGTAAAATGTCGAGCATTTCGGGCGCCATAAAAGGCTCGCCGCCTGTGAAGCCGATTTCGATGTTCGACTCGCCTGCAGCGTCGAGCTCGTCGAGATAGGGCACAACATCCGCGACGGTTAGATAGACCAGACGATCATTTGTTGGCGAGCTTTCAATATAGCAATTTACGCACTCAATATTGCAAAGGGTGCCGGTATTGAACCAAAGCGTCTTAGTCCGCTCATAAGCCACCCGCGCGCGGGTTTCGCCTTTGGCGGTGACCTTCGGGTTCCGAAATTTTTCAATAAGAACAGTGTCTGGCATGCGACCTATCTATTCGGTTTCGTTCAAATGCGAAGTCACAATGGCGTTAGGCCGGGTTAAAACTCAGCTAAGCTCGCTTGAATCCGGGCCATTTTCGATAAAACTTATCACTGCGTCCCAATGCGCGAGCGCCTCGGCATCGCCCATCGCAGCCACTTCGGCCGCACGCAGAGTCGCGATCACACTGGCATCTTCGCCATATTGCCTGAGCAAAGACATCGCCGCGTCGCGGGCACTCGTATCCTTGCTCATCGCCAGTGTTCCGCAATCCAGGGCGTCGGCTTCACATGTTTGTAGATCTTCTTGTGCAGCGGCGCGCGCCATTTGCCGTCCCGCGCTTCATCTGGGTCCGGCCGGCCGGTAAACGCAACGACCTTTGTCTCTACCGGAAGTTTCGGCGTCTGAAACCAGTTCATCGGGAATTTCGGCATCAGCGAGTGTTTGAAACTCACACACCAGTCTTCCGGCCAATAGACTTTTTCCGGGATCATGGCCGAGACATATTGCTGACTGGCCCGAAACTCTGCGTGGATCGGGGTGCTATCGCGCATATATTTCTCAAAGATCTCGGTATGCTCGCCAATCGTCCATTTATATACCGACGTATTGCCAATCCCCATACCCTTTTGGGTCCAGTTTTCAGCTATGCACATCTTACCCGGATGATACTCCCAGAACGCGTCCATATTCCCGGTCACGATTAGATCGACATCAAGAAACAGCACTTCGCCCTCAAGCCCGCCCAGGCTAGCCTGCCAGAGCGAGATTTTGCGCCACGGCCACCACCGGTATTTATCCGGAAGATCGATAGGCGGCAGAGGCTGATACTCAACCTCTGGCAACAGGCCCTCTTTATCATCGGTAAAACAGACAAAGCGTAAATCACCCGTCACATTCCGACGGACCATATTATACAGCCGATTGGCGAAATGAGCCGGATATCGCTCGCCCCACTTCATGCAAATCACAGTCTTGATCATAGCCTTTTGCCTAAAGGGTTTCGGCGCTAGGCGCTACTCACGAAACTTGGCCGATTGCAGTTCTAATCCAGTTTTCTGAAATCCGATCCCGAAAGTGTGTCGTATCAAGACCATACAGCTTACACGCGTGGAGATTGAGTTATTTCTGTTTCGTCATCAAAGCCTGCAATCATGTGGTTTCGCCGCGATTTGCGCCTTGATGACAACCCCGCTTTGGCTGCCGCGGTCGAAGCCGCAGGCCCGAACGTCATCTGTCTCTATATCCTTGAAGATCTGCCTAAGGGACGTGCGATTGGCGGCGCCTCGAACTGGTGGTTGGACAAATCGTTGAGGTCACTGCGCAAGCAGATTGAGTCCCTAGGTGGAGACCTCATTTTACGTCGAGGCGATGCGAAATCCGTAATTGGTGACGTGATCGCCGAAAGTGGCGCCAAGGCGGTACTCTGGAATCGCCGCTATGATGGCGTGGGCCGCGACGTGGACACCGACCTGAAAGCCCATTTCAAATCGCAAAATATCACGGTTGAGAGCTTTAATGGCACTGTTCTCACTGAGCCTTGGACCCAAACCACTGGGTCTGGTGGGTATTACAAAGTTTATTCGCCGTATTGGCGGTCCGTGCAGGCCAATTATGAAGCCCCGCCTGCGGCACCATCGCCAGTCGTTTTAAAGGCGCCAGACCTGTCCAGCGAGGATCTCGACAATTGGCAACTGCATCCCTCAAACCCAGACTGGTCGACCGGCTTTAGTGGACCCTGGCAGCCCGGTGAAGATGGCGCCAAACAGCGTCTCATCGACTTTCTCGACGGCCCGGTATCCGCGTATAAGGACGATCGCAACCGCCCGGACATTGAAACCGGCACGTCCGGACTTTCACCACATCTTGCCTTTGGCGAAATTAGTCCGGCGCAGATTTGGCGCGCCACCAAAGATCGAATGCATGCCGTGACAGTCGATGAGAAAGGCGCTCACACGTTTCTGTCCGAGATCGCCTGGCGCGATTTTTCCTATGTCCTGCTGTTCCACAATCGAGACCTGGCCAGCGAGAATTTCAAACCTGATTTTGACCTCATGCCTTGGCGCGATGACGCAGTGCAATTACGCGCCTGGCAAAAGGGGCAGACAGGATATCCCATAGTCGACGCTGGTATGCGTCAACTCTGGCACACAGGCTGGATGCACAATCGCGTACGGATGATTGTCGCGAGCTTCCTGACCAAGCATCTCCTGATCCATTGGCGACACGGCGAAGACTGGTTCTGGGATACGCTGGTCGATGCCGATCCAGCCTCCAACAGCGCGAGCTGGCAATGGACCGCCGGCTCTGGCGCCGACGCCGCCCCCTATTTCCGAGTCTTCAACCCCATAACCCAAGGCGAAAAGTTCGACGAAACGGGTGACTATGTCCGCAAATGGTGTCCGGAGCTGACCCGTTTGCCGCGCAAATATCTTTACCAGCCCTGGGAGGCAAGCCCCCTGATCCTGCAAGAAGCCGGGATCACACTTGGCGAGACTTACCCGCACCCCATTGTCGCCCACAAAGAGGGGCGGGAGCGCGCTCTGGCCGCGTATGAAACCCTTAAAGAAAGACGAGACGCAGCATGAAACGGATCGCAATCATTGGTTCAGGTATTTCCGGTCTCGGCGCAGCATATGCGCTCCGAGACACGGCCGATATAACTGTCTTCGAGGCGAATGATCGTGCAGGCGGGCATGCCCACACCATGGACGTCGACTATAATGGCACACGGATCAGCGTCGATGTCGGTTTCATCGTCTATAATGCGCTCAATTATCCCAACTTGATCGGTTTCTTTGATGCGCTTGGCGTAGCGACAGAAGCCAGCGATATGAGCTTCGCCGTGTCAAATCCAGATGGCTATGAATGGGCGTCCACTTTGAACGGCATCTTCGCCGATCGCCGCAACCTGTTCCGCCCGAAGTTTCACAAATTCTGGCGCACCATCTTGAAATTCAATGACTTGGCGCGCGCGGAGTTAGAGGCTGGCAAAATTGACGATATCTCACTCGGCTTCTGGCTGCGCAATCATGGCTTTGATCAGGATTTTCTGGACAATTACATACTGCCAATGGGCGGTGCCATCTGGTCCACCCCTGAAGCGGAGATGTTGGATTACCCGGCTCGCAGCTTTTTTCAATTCTTCGAAAATCATCGACTAATGCATAAGGAACGTCCGAAATGGCGGACAGTCTCCGGCGGGTCGCGAAACTACGTCAACGCGGTTTCTAAGCTTCTCGACGGCCGCTTGAAGCTCGGAACAGCGGTAAGCCGCGTGGCGCCTTTTGGCAGCAAAGTCCGCGTCACCTTGATGAATGGCGATACTGAATTGTTCGATGACGTCATTGTCGCCACACATTCAGACACCACCCATGATCTGCTTGATGATGCGTATGAGGATCAGCGCTTCCTGTTGAAGTCTGCTCGTTATCGCGCCAATCGCATTTACTTGCACCGTGACCGAAGCCTGATGCCTAAGCGCAAAGCCGCCTGGGCCAGCTGGAACGTGATGAAGCAAAACACGCCGGAAATGTGTCTGACCTATTGGATGAACCGGCTCCAGAATCTGCCACAAGACAAGCCGCTCTTTGTTACGCTCAACCCAGAGACTCCGCCTGCACCCGACCTAACCTTCGCTCAGATGGAAAAAGCGCATCCGCAATTCGATGCGCCCGCGGAAGCTGCGACCCGCGCCATTAAGCGAGATCTTGGCAAGGACAATATTTGGCTGGCTGGCGCCTGGATGGGTAGTGGCTTCCACGAGGACGGCTTAAAGGCTGGTCTTGCCTGCGCGCTGTCACTTGGCGGGCAAGTGCCATGGGTCGCAGAGGGCGTTGATTTAGTCACGCCGATGACCAAAGCGCCAGAAAATGCTAAAGTCGCCCTCGGAGCAATTTAACCGTGACGGAGCAACCTGCCCTACGCCTTCTCAAAGGTCATACCGTTCACCAACGGTCGGTCCCGTTCACCCATCGCTTTAAATACGGCCTTGGGCTCATTGATGTCGACATTGACCGTCTCGACGAAGCCCGCAAGGCTTCGTGGCTGTTCAATGTCGACGCAAGCAACCTGTTCTCGTTCAATCGCCGCGATCATGGTGCGCGCGAAAATATCGATCTTCGTCCCTGGGCAGAATCTGAATTCAAACGCGCCGGCATTGATGTGTCTGAGGGACGTATTCGCCTCGTCACATTCCCGCGTCATGCCTTCTACAAATTCGCGCCAATCTCGCTCTGGCTCGGTCACGGCGCTGACGGATCGCTGCAAGGCATTCTCTATGAAGTGAACAACACGTTCGGCGAGACCCATGTCTATGTCGCAGAGACTCCCGAAAATAACCGTCATCAACACGCGACGGACAAAGTCTTCCACGTATCGCCCTTCTTTGATGTCTCCGGCGCGTATCAGTTCACGCTTAAGTCGACCGGCGACTCGCTGAATCTGGTCGTCGCGACGATGAAAGGCGAGCAGCAGACACACGTCGCTACGATAAGTGCAAAAGCCTTTCCAGCGACGTCGGCGGGCTTTCTATCCCTCGCCATCCGCAAGCCTTTTTCGAGCCTCGGCGTCACCGCCGCAATCCATTGGCAAGCTTTGAAGCTTTGGATCAAAGGCGCGAAATATCATTCAAAACCAAAGCAGTCGTCTGTGCGTACAACGATTGCAACACCAAGAAGTGCTGCAGCGAAAACAGCACCAGTCGGAGAGACCATCGCATGAGCTTCACCACCCTGGATCACGCCATAGAGGACCAATCCAATCACGTCCTTGCATCGCCCGAAACGTTGCGCCAACTTACCGGTGTTCCTGCTGGTTTCCGCCTCGCTGGCATGATGCTGCTGCGGGCCAAGCGCGGCACCATAAGGTTCGATTTGCCGGATGGCCGCCGGGTTCTGTTCGATCACGGTGAAAAGGGCCCGAATGCGGTGGTCGAAGTCCACAAATTCGATTTTGCCCGGCGGGCAGTTGCCGGCGGCGATGTCGGGTTTGCTGAAAGCTATATGGATCAGGAATGGTCAACGCCGGACCTGACTTCGGTTCTGGAATTCTTCTCAGAGAATTTTGAAGCCGCGGGTCAGCTCGCCGTTGGCGGCTTCATGGTCCGCATGGGCAATATGGTCCGTCACATTTTTAATCGAAACTCAAAATCCGGATCAAAGCGCAACATCGAAGCGCATTATGATCTCGGCAATGATTTCTACGAGCTCTGGCTTGACCAGACGATGACCTATTCCTCTGCGCTTTACACAGATCCCAATCTTAGCCTCGAAGCCGCTCAGGACGCCAAATATGCCCGCATCGCCGATGAACTCTCCCTGGCACCTGGCAAATCCGTGCTTGAGATTGGTTGCGGCTGGGGTGGTTTTGCAGAGTATGCCGCCAAGCAGCGCGGCGCGAGCGTGACCTGTTTGACGATTTCGCCATCGCAGCGCGACTGGGCGCTTCAGCGCGTGCAGCGCGAAGGACTGAGCGAGAAAGTCGACATTAAACTGCAAGACTATCGCGATCATACCGGCCAGTATGACGGCGTCGCTTCAATCGAGATGTTCGAAGCGGTCGGCGAGAGCTATTGGCCCAGCTATTTTGCCAAAGTTTCAGAAAGTCTGAACCCAGGTGCTAAGGCGGCACTGCAAATCATCACCATTCAGGACTCGCTGTTCCCGCGCTACCGCAAGCGGGCAGACTTCATACAGCGCTATATCTTCCCCGGTGGCATGCTGCCAAGCGAATTGGCATTGCGCGAGCAAGTCATGAATGCTGGCCTCCGCATTGAAAATACGCACTATTTTGGCCCCGATTATGCCAAGACGTTGCGTATCTGGGCGAAAGCATTTGAAGAGAAATGGGGGCAGATCCAGGCGCTCGGTTTTGATGAGCGGTTCCGGCGCATGTGGCGCTTCTATCTTTCTTATTGCGAAGCCGGCTTCGACAATGGCCGGATCAATGTCGGGCACTTCACGTTGAACAAGACCTAGCGGAGCTAAAAAAAACAAGTGGGCGGTAAAGCCTCTCTTTAGACATTGAGCCTATGACACCGCCTATTCTTAGGAGGTTGTAGAGTATGTTGAACTGGCTGAAATCGCTTTTAAAAGTCGAACCCGCCCCGCAGAAAACCATGGAACTGCAAGCCAAATTGCTGCCGACCAATGGCGCCCACATGTTTGGCGAAGCGGAATTCGAGACCTATGACAATGATGGCTGGGAACTCGAAGCCGAAGTTGACTTTCGCAATGGCGAACGCCCTACGCCTCTGATCATGTATCTCAAAGGCCAGCCGGTTCTGAACCTGGCGCCGGATCATGACGAGTCAGAAGGCAAGCTGTCGTCACGTCGGGGCGACATTCTCGGCGTCACGCCAATAGAAGGCATGCCCATCGAAATCAAGATGGCTGGCGAAACGGTCCTTTCGGGAAAGTTCGAGCGCCATCCACGCTTCCAATAGGCTCTTTCAGTAAAGCTCGTTCAGGACATATTCGATGTCCTGACCGCGCACTTTGAAGGCGAGCTTCACCCAGCGCGATTGCGCGTCATACCAAAGGTCAACGGTCAGGTCTGATTGTAAACGATAGTGCGTGGCAGGGACGGCCTTATCGCCGACCATCACCGTATCCTCGCCAATCGTCTCAACCTCAATATCGAGCACCTCGCCGGTCTCTGTCGACAGCATCTGCGCTTGATAGACTTGCAAGCGGTTCCAGTGACTGGATGGGATTGTGGTGGACGGCAAGGTGCCAGTGAATTTGGTACTTTCGACCGTCAATTCGCCATCCAGCGTCGTTGCAGACACTTCGCCTTTGCGGCCATCACTGTTCGAGGTGCCAGACAACGAGTTCAACTGCCCATCGACCCAATTCTCGACACTGTCGAGACGGTATTTGAAAGCTGTAATCGGCCCGAACTTAACTTGAAGATCGACATCCGTTGTGACTGTAAGATCGCCGCTATCGGAGCGCTCAAATGTCAGCATATGTCGGCCAAACGGCTTGCCTTTGCGCAAGACGGTGAAATCTATCACAGCCCCGTCGGTCGCAACCCAGGGCGCCGGAAGCGACACTTGTTCCGCGGATTCATCCGCGTGAGCACTGAATGCGATAAGGGCCCCCAATATGCCCCCAATCGCAGTTCTCAGCATCAACTCAATCTCCAGAATGGCAACGCCTCTTGGGCGACAAAGCAAATGCACATCTCATTGCCATGTGCGGCCGGACGGTGGCGAACCCCCGGACGTCCAAGCACCAAGTCACCGCGTTTGTAGACGCCATGACCGTCCTCAAACTGGCCTTCCAATACAACTGTCGCTTCCAACGCTGAGTGGCTATGTTCAGGTGCTGCTTGCCCCGGATCCAAGCGCATCAATTTGCCTTTTCCTCTGCCACGCTTGGCATAATGGACACCGGACAGGCCCTTTTTCCAAGGCACCGTCTCAAAATCACCGACCGCAAGCTCCAACGCTTCTGGCAAGCATTCGTGCTCCAAAGCACGAACTTCATTGGCCCAAAGCCCGACGGCATCGCGGGTCGCGTGCCAGATATCTGCGGTCGTATACCCCTGTTCCGACAAGAGAATATGCAGCTCAGCCGCTAGTGCCATGTCCTCAGACAGGGTCCCGGCCGCATGGTCCAGCATAAAGGCGTGATAAGCGTCAGAATTCATTCAGCAAAACTCACAAAACTGTTCTATTGGGTTTTACGCAAGGAATCCCCAACTGGATCACCTCATCACAGTTGAATTCCAGCGACGCTGCGCATAGCGTGGCGCCGAACAGAAAAGGCAAGACATGAACGTTACTTCTTCCGTCCTCGATCTCATTGGTAACACCCCGCTTCTGCGGCTGAATCGCCTGTCCGAAGAGACGGGTTGCGAGATCCTCGGCAAATGTGAGTTTCTCAATCCGGGCCAGTCGGTCAAGGATCGCCCTGCCCTCGGTTTGGTGCGGGACGCCGAAGCCTCCGGCCGCTTGAAGCCAGGCGGTACAATAGTCGAAGGCACGGCCGGCAATACCGGCATCGGGCTTGCTATGGTGGGCGCGGCGCTCGGCTATAAAGTCGTCATCGTTATGCCGCGCACGCAATCGAAAGAGAAGAAAGACGCGGTCCGCAATCTTGGCGCGAAACTCGTCGAAGTCGACGCTGTCCCGTATTCCAATCCCAACCATTACGCCCGCTATTCCGGCCGCCTCGCTGAAGAGTTGAATGAGAGCGAACCGAATGGCGCCATCTGGGCCAATCAATTCGACAATCAAGCCAATCGTCAGGCGCATTATGAGACGATGGGTCCGGAAATCTGGCGACAGACCGATGGCAAAGTCGATGGCTTTATATGCGCCGTCGGCTCTGGCGGTACGCTGGCCGGCACAGCGATGTCTTTGCGTGAACTCTCCCAAGGCAAAGTCAAAATTGGTATCGCTGATCCTGGCGGTGCCTCGCTCTACGAATATTACAAAAATGGCGAGCTAAAATCCGAAGGCACATCCATGACAGAAGGCATTGGGCAAAGCCGCATCACGGGTAATCTGGAAGGTCTGTCAGTCGACTATGCTTACCGCGTCCATGACGGAGAAGCGCTCGAAATCTTGTTCGATCTGATCGAAAAAGAAGGGCTCTGCCTAGGCGGGTCTGCAGGTATCAACATGGCAGGCGCGGTCAAACTGGCCAAAGATATGGGCCCCGGACATACGATCGTGACCATTCTCTGCGATTACGGTAATCGCTATCAGGACAAATTGTTCAATCCGGAATTCTTGCGATCCAAGGACCTGCCAGTCCCTGCCTGGCTGGAGCAATAGACGTGAGCGCCGATCCCCTCATCTCAGCGGATTGGCTACGCGCCAATATAGACGCCGCGAACGTTCGAATTCTAGACGCGACGTGGGTACCACCATTCTTGAAAGACCGACCGAGTGGTCGAACCTGTTATGACGAAAAACACATTCCCGGGGCGCCGTATTTCGACATTGACGAAATCGCAGACCAGGAGTCCCAACTGAACCACATGCTGCCGACGCCAACTGCGTTTGCTGACAAAGTCGGCGCGCTCGGTATCGACAATGACAGTCATGTGATCGTCTATGACAGTAATGGCTTTTTCGCCTCTGCTCGCGCCTGGTGGATGTTCCGAACCATGGGACACAGCCAGGTTCACGTCCTCGATGGCGGCCTGGGCGCCTGGATTGCAGCTGGCGGCAGCACAGAGAGCGGCCACTCTGGGCCGGACCCGAAACCCTACCTGGCAAGTTTCAATCTTGGCCTCGTGCGCGGGCAGCAATCCATGCGGGGGCATGTCGAGGCTCAAGATACGAAAATCTTGGATGCACGCGACACCGGGCGCTTCAATGGCACATCACCCGAGCCACGCGCGGGCCTGCCTTCCGGTCACATGCCTGGCAGTGTCTGTGTTCCAGCGTCGTCTCTGATAACGCCTGATAAATACATGAAGCCCGCTGACGAGCTTCGCCCTATTCTCCACGATTTCGTCTCTGCTCCGGTCGTCACCTCATGCGGCTCTGGCGTTTCAGCTGCGGTCATCTCGCTTGCCTTGGCCCGACTTGGGAATTGGGACGCTGCGGTCTATGATGGCTCCTGGAGCGAGTGGGCCAGCCATTCCGATAACCCGATCGCCACGACGCCATGAAAGACGATACGCGCATCATCCACACGCGCCTTGGACGCGGACCGGTCAAGACAGTAAACCCGCCGATTGAACGCGGCTCTACCGTGCTATTGCCGACACGGGAAATCCTCTACGGCGATGGCAAAGTCTATGGCCGCATGGGTCTGACCGTTCACCGTGAACTGGAAGCGGCCCTCTGCGCACTGGAAAATGCCAAACACTGCCGTCTGACCTCGAACGGCTTGCAATCCATCGCACTCGCGGTCGGTGCCATTCTCGAAGCCGGTGATCATATTCTCGTTCCGGATTGCGCCTATGGCCCGTCGCGCCGCTATTGCACCCGACGATTGCGGGCCATGGGGATCAGCTCGACCCGGTTCAATCCGACCATTGGCGCGGGTATTGCGGACTTGGTGCGGGATAATACAAAAGCCATACTGATTGAATCACCAGGCTCTCTGACCATGGACATCATTGACACGCCCGCGATTGTCAAAGTTGCCAAGCAGCGAGGGTTGATCACCCTGTTTGACAATACATGGGGTGTAGGCGTGCTGCACAAGCCGCTCGAGCTTGGCGTTGATATCGTTATGCAGGCGCTGACCAAGTACCCGGTCGGTCATGCTGATGCGATGGGCGGCGCCGTGCTGACCAATTCCGATCGTCTCGCCAATCAGATTGCCATGTGCAGCGAGGATTGGGGCATTTCCCTAAGCCCCGATGACGCCTATTCCGGCCTGCGCGGCTTGCGCACTCTTCATACCCGCCTGAAACAACATGAGACGAGTGGGCTGGCGGTGGCACGATGGCTCGCGACTCGTCCCGAAGTCGACACGCTGCTGCACCCCGCCCTGGAAAGCCACCCCGAGCATGATCTCTGGCAACGCGATTTCACCGGCTCGAATGGTCTCTTCTCTTACACCATGAATGACGTCTCAACTGCGCAGCTAGACCGCTTCCTGGAGGCGATGAACCTGTTTGGCATGGGCTTTTCCTGGGGCGGGTTTGAAAGCCTGCTGATCTCGTGTGATGATCAACTGGATCGAATTGAAGGCGACCGTATTCATGATCGCAAAGGCCCGCTGATCCGCATCCATGTCGGCTTGGAGGACCCAGATGATTTGATCGCCGACCTGGATCAGGCATTCGCCAAGATGGCGGCTTAACGCACCTGTCCGCGCACTTGGCCCTGGTGGAGGGCGCAGATCAGCGTGAACAGGCGCCGCGACGTGTCAAAATCCGTTTTGACTTTGCCTTCCAGCCGCTCTGCAACTAGGTCCGAGCCTTCATTATGGATGCCCCGCCGCGCCATATCGATGGCTTCGATCTGATGCGGCGTTGAGCTGCGAATGGCGTCATAATAGCTTTCGCATATCATGAAATAGTCGCGAATGACGCCCCGAAATGGGGTCATTGAGAGCAAGAAGGCATGCACGGGGTTGCCGCCTTCAGTCTTGATCTCAAAGACCAGCTTTCGCTCTTGCATCGAGAGCTTCAACACATACGGACCGTCATCCTTGCCTTCGACTTCGAACCGGTTCTCTTCCAGCAGATCAAAAATCGCCACGCGCCGCTCATGCTCCGCGTCCGGACCAGACGCAGCAAGCGTATCGTCATCAATATCCACGCTGACCAGTCTGTGTTCGGCCATTGCTTCTTTCGCGCTCAGCTTTCGTTTGTCCGAATGGAAACAGACCGCGCATGCGCTGGCAGCCCTTCCGCCTCTGCGAGACGCAATGCTGCCGGGGCCAGTGCGGCGAATCCCTCCGGTCCAGCCTTTTGTACACTCATTCTTTTTAGAAAGTCATTCAAACCGAGACCGGAACTGAACCTCGCCGCCCGGCTCGTCGGCAAAACATGATTTGAACCAGTGACATAGTCGCCCAACGCTTCTGGCGTATGGTGCCCTAGAAAGACAGCTCCGGCATGTTTGATGGCTGGCAGAAGGCCTTCTGGATCAGCAATCGCGAGCTCGAGATGCTCTGCCGCGATTTGATTCGCAACATTTGCGGCCTGATCCAGCGTTTCTGTAATGATAAAGGCCCCATGCGTGTCCCAGGCTTTGCGAGCGCGGTCTCGCGTCGCGAGCGAATTCAACTGGCTTTCCACAGCCTCATCCACAGATTTAGCCACAGCTTCATCTGTGGTGATCAAAATCGATTGAGAGCTTGTATCATGCTCAGACTGGCTCAACAGATCTGCCGCGATCCAGCTAGGATTGGCGGATTCGTCGGCAATCACGAGGATTTCCGACGGTCCCGCAATTGTATCAATGCCGACCTGACCGAACACTTGCCGTTTGGCTTCAGCGACATAAGCGTTTCCAGGGCCAACAATTTTATCCACAGGCTGTAACCGTCCAGCCCCGTAAGTCAGCGCCGCAACGGCTTGCGCCCCACCGATCGGATAGAATTCATCCACGCCGGCTTTCAAAGCGGCATAAGCCACCGCTGGTGCGAGCTGCCCTTTTGGTGCTGGCGCGACCATGACGACACGCTCAACCCCGGCAATCTTGGCCGGAACGGCATTCATCAGCACGGAACTTGGATAAGATGCCAAGCCGCCGGGCACATAGACACCGACACTGTCGAGCGCGGTCCAGCGCCAACCGAGCTGAACCCCGGCATCGTCCGTAAATTGGTGATCTGCTGGTCGCTGCTTCTCATGATAAGCGGCAATGCGGCGTGCAGCAAAATCGACAGCGGCCTTCAAGTCATCCGGACAGGCATGCGCCAATCTATGCAGGTCCACATTATCCGACTGCAGTGTGGTCGGGTCGAGCACCAATTCGTCAAACTTGGCCGTGTAGCGCGCCACGGCTTCACCGCCATTGCCGCGTATGTCAGCAAGCACATCCCGCACGGTTTCAACGACGTCTTCAACGGCGCCGCGCGGCTCTGCGAGAAAGGCTGAAAACTCAGACTCAAAACCCGCTTTGCGGGCATCAAATGTACGGGCCATGCCTATCGCCGTTTCTTGTCATGATCCGGGCGGTGCCGGGTCGTCCACTCATATGCGCTGTCGAGCAAAGTGGCGTCCACGGTCTCAACGTCAAGCGCCAACTCTCCGTCGCCTGCAAACAAGATTGAAACTCGGCCGCCAGGCGGTTCATCGGCGGGCGCAAAGGTCAAAGACAATATCGAAAAGACCATGTCCGGATCGATTTTGGTGACGGCCCGGGTTTTCACGCCGAGCACACCATCAAAAGCCAACAGGGCGCGTACGCGACCTTGTGGACCACGCTTAGAGGTAGCGTCTTCCCATTGGAAGCGATTGACCTCGAGCGTAAAGCGCCGCCGTTTTCGGTCAAATTTCAGATTTTCCGCTTTTAAAACCGCGTCTTGCACTGCGCTGGATATCACTTCCAAGTCAGCCGCGTCTTCTGCGATCAATCGCAATGCCCTGCCCTCTGCCATGACTTCTTTTAGTCTCCGTCGACGCGTACAATTTTGGCACCGCAGCCTGTCAGCTTTTCTTCCAAACGCTCAAACCCGCGATCCAGGTGATATATCCGATTCACCTGTGTCTCACCTTCGGCTGCGAGTCCAGCGATGACGAGTGAGACAGACGCGCGCAAGTCGGTGGCCATGACCGGCGCACCGCGCAGCTGTGAGACCCCTTGCACAATCGCTTCCTTGCCTCGCACTTGAATATTGGCGCCAAGACGAGACAATTCCGGTGCATGCATGAAGCGATTTTCGAAGATGTTTTCGCGGATCACGCTGGTGCCTTCAGAAATCGACATCAACGCCATGAATTGCGCTTGCAAATCTGTCGGAAAGCCGGGATGTGGCTGAGTGTCGATATTAATCGCTTTCAAAGCTGATCCATTGCGTTGAATTTGGATCGTGGCGGCGTCTTCGTTTGCATCGACGGTCACCCCGCACCGCTTCAACGCATCGATCAAGGCGCCGAGCGCCGCAACCGGGGCACCTTCCAGTGTCACATCGCCGCCCGCAGCAGCGGCCGCCATCGCGTAAGTCCCCGCTTCAATGCGATCCGGCATCACCGAATGCGTTGCGCCAGACAACGCTTCGACGCCTTCAATCCGAACGGTCGCCGTGCCAGCGCCGGCAATCTTGGCGCCCATACTGTTCAAGCAGTCTGCCAAATCGGCGATCTCAGGCTCACGCGCAGCGTTTTCCAGCACCGTTTCACCTTTGGCCAAGGTCGCTGCCAGCATGGCGTGCTCTGTCGCACCGACGGACACGAACGGGAACACGATCGTGGCGCCTTTTAGCCCATGAATCGCTGCCGCTTTAACATAGCCGGCCTCAACTTTCAGATCCGCGCCCATCGCCTCTAGCGCTTGTAAGTGCAGATCCACCGGCCGCGCGCCAATCGCACAGCCACCCGGTAAAGACACAGTGGCATGTCCTTCGCGCGCTAGCATGGGTCCGAGCACGTTGAAACTCGCCCGCATTTTGCGGACTTGATCATACGGCGCGATGGTCGAGGTCAGTTCCGCAGCATTCAAGCGGCACTCGTTGTCCCCTTTTGGCCAGTAGACTTCGACCCCCAGGCTCGCGAGCAGCTGGCTCAGGAAGCGCGTGTCGGCCAGGTTCGGCATATTGGTCAAAGTCAGCGGCTCACGCGTCAGCAGACACGCGGCCATCAATTTCAATGCGGAATTCTTAGCGCCGGAAACCGGGATTGAGCCAATCAGCTTTTGCCCGCCTGTAATTTTCAAACTGTCCATGCTCCGTCTCTATAGCGACGCCAACGGCGAACGAAAGGCGCAATTGCGGCAACACGGCAGCAGGGTCTTAACAGACTTTGACATTTTATCGAATAACGATATTGGTAATCATATGAGTGCAAGAAGATATGGATTTGAACCCGGCGATGTTGTCGCCATCCCATTTGGAATTGGCCTGTCGCATTATGGCGTCGTGACCGCGAAAGGCACAGTGATTTCCAATTCCCGAAAACATGGCGGGGTCATAGAACAAAGCCTTTCCGAGTTTTCCAATGGCAGACGCATCCGCCTGTGCGAACGCACAGATGCTTTAGGCGGCGCGATTGCTGAAATGCGCGCTAGACGGCGTAAAGGGCAGAGTTATCACCTCACCGAATCAAATTGCGCGCATCTCTCGCGCCATAGCCATCGCCAGAAGCCGACTTCGATCCAGATCGCGTCTGCAACCGCGCGCACCTTCGCGGACATGCTTTTTGGCGGGCGGCGCTAGGTCTAAGCCTTCGACTCTTCACC
This sequence comes from Pseudomonadota bacterium, assembly GCA_039818185.1. Lineage (GTDB taxonomy): Bacteria > Pseudomonadota > Alphaproteobacteria > Caulobacterales > Hyphomonadaceae > Henriciella. The sequence continues at coordinate 172,319 of JBCBUI010000003.1, read as the reverse complement.
GCCCGCGTCAGGTTTTTCCGTTGATTTCGCCTTCCGCGAGGCTGCTTTTCGGCGTTTCAGGTTGTCTCTCAACGCCGCCTTGAGCCGGTCTTCGCGCTCGGGGGTTTTGGTTTTGTCAGCCATGATTGCAGTCATTGTCCAAAAACGGTCTTTTCATCTTCTCATGCTTAAGCTAATCCCCGGCAACACAAAAGGCCGCGGTAGCTCAGTGGTAGAGCGCATCATTGGTAATGATGAGGCCGGGAGTTCAATTCTCCCTCGCGGCACCAGTCTACACCATTATTTTTCAATCGCTGCGTCGACATATTGGATCACGCGGCGCTCGTATTCATCAGCATTTGGCGATTGCGCGCCGATAATGAAATAGACGCTGCAGTCAAAGCCATTGGCCCGATGCCGGGTCTTGAAATGATGCGGGATGCCATTCTCTTGCTTGTGCGGGGTCAGGTACAGATCGGCGACGACAATATTGGTCACTTCGTCGCTGCCCATGAAATCATTATGGGTCCCCAAGGCGCCTTTCAGGAAATTGGTGACATCGCCAATCACCCCGCTCGGACTGTTTGAATTCTGAACGCTCTGAGATGGCGGCCTGCGGACGGGTGCTCTGGTGATCTTGTTCGGCTTTCCTTTGCCACCTTTGCCGATCAAGGCTGGCACCAGATCCACCGCGGCATCGACCATTGGGCCGCCATTATCATATTCCCACATGGCAACAGATAGCGTCGCCGGCGCGAATGGGTCTGGATAAAACACAGTCTGTTCGCCGCCGACGATGGCACGGGACGAATTATACCCGGCACGGACATTGTTATAGGTCCGACCGGGCGCCGGCAGATGGAACAATCCGCCTTCCCCGAGCACGTCCTGTGAAACCACGTGAATGTAGACCTCACTTGGCGCATTTACGGCGTCGTCGCGTTTCACGACGCCGCAATGAAACCCGTTGAAAACGATCCGATAATCCGAAGCCCAGAGCATGGCCTCTTCGAGCAAGCCTGCCTCATTCATGTAATTGCCGTCACCGGTTTGCTGGAATGCGGTGCGATAATGTTCGAAGGCCGTTTCGAAATCGCCCAGCTTCTCATGCGCATAAGCGAGATTGCCATAGATATCGCCCGTCGCGCCATTATTGGCGGCCTCCTGATAACGGGCCAGCGCTTCTGAGTAATTGCTCAGCTCATAATAAGCATTGCCTGCGGCCTGCAAGGACCACAAATAGTCATTCTCGTTAACAAATTCGGATTTCGAAACCAGGTCGCAATATCGCGCCCGTGCCATCGGGTCACTCTGACCGCCATCACACGCCTCGATCCATTCATCATGTTTCTCGGCAGATGTGTTGAGATAAGCATATTCACTGGGCATGCAGGACACCAAAAAAGTGCCGCAGAGCATGCCGAGCCCAAATCGAGCGGGTTTTGCAATCATGGTTAACGTCCTCCCTCACTCGGACATACCATATCGGGTGAGAGATAACCATTCAGCGCCCTAGCGACAGATCGCCAAGGCCGGCACAGCGTCGCTATGCAGGATCCGACTGGTTGTGCCGCCAAACAGCAACTGACCAATCCGGTTATGTCCATAAGCGCCCATGACGATCAAAGAGGCATCGTGATCCTGGCTTGTCTGCAGGATGCCGTCCGAGACCGCGCCTGCGATGTTGACGACAGAAACATCCAGCCGCTCTTCCTGCAACAGCTCGACCAGTCGATCGATCGAAGACTGGCAAACATGCGCCCAGCGATGTCGAAGCTTTTCCTTGTTCTGTGCGATCACGACTTTCTTGTAAGACCGGATGAGCGGCATGTGCAGCCGCACCGCTTTGGCTGTCAGCGGACTGCCATCCCATGCGATCAGACACGTGTCTGTTGTCTTCACCTCATTTCCGGCCAGCACCAATGGCAAGCCGGCTTCCATCAGGACATGCTCAAAAACCGAATTCAGCGGATGGCTCGAATCCGTCGCCGCTTTCGGCAGCACGATCGCGTCCGCCAGAGCCGCTGCCGCCGCGCCATGCGAGGCCACAGATCCAACTTCGTTGCGGAATTCGGCTTTGAGCCAGGATCCGGCTTTGTGCACATGATCGTCAAATGTCGTCTTGAAATCAGCGACCAATTTGTCTTGCGCTTCAGATAAAGACTGGATCGCCGCACTGCCCATGATCACCGTTTCAGCGCCGGTTATGTAAACCACAGAATTGGCCGGATCTGGCATGGCACAAAGGCCGGTCATCGTGGTTTTCAGTCTATGGGTTAAGTGGATCGCGGTTTCGATCGCGGGGCCAATTTCATTCACTTTCCCACCCAGCATAACAGTCACAGACATAGCGCACCCTTTCGCAGTTCTAACCTACGTCAAATTTAGGACCGGCTATCGCCTGCGCGTATAAGTACTTTTCCGGGGTCAGAGAGGAAAGGCGCTGAACGCTACACCCTCAGAGCGGATTATCGTCATCTATCAGGATGCGATGAGCGGCACCGTCCAAATCTTCATACTGACCTGAATTTACGGACCACAAGAATGCGATCAACCCGAGCAAACCGAGCCCCAGCGCCACCGGAATGAGATAAACAATAATCGTCACTGCGTGCCCCCTTGATTGATGCGCAGCGCATTCAGCGTGACAATCAGCGACGATGCTGACATTGCGATTGCCGCGATCAGCGGGGTCACGTGCCCTGTCACCGCAATCGGGACGGCGATCAGATTATACGCTGCGGCGAGACCGAAATTCTGGAGCATCACACCTCGCGTGCGCTTAGCAACAGCGAGCACAGATGAAATCGCGCTCAAACCGCCTGAATAGACGGCGTCTGATGCTGATTGTGACACATCCATCGCCCCGCCCGGCGCCAGTGACGCGTGCGCAAGTGCTAGCGCCCCAGCGTCGTTCAACCCATCGCCAACCATCAGCACTTTCTTGCCCTGATTTCTCAATGTGGTCAGGCGGTCGACTTTACCCTGTGGCGAAACTTTGGCCCGCCAGGTCGTGATGGAAAGCTGGTCGGCGACGCGCGAAACGGCACGTTCGGTATCACCCGATAAGATTTCGACTGGCACATTGGTGTGTTCAAACCCCTCTAACGCCGCAGCAGCATCCGCTTGCAGCTGATCCTCAAAATCAAACTGAATCGGGTCGCCCTGATCGCTGGCAAACCACAGCGTTGGTCCATCTGCCTCTCTTGCACGCTCCGCCCCGACCCATTCGGCTGAGCCGAGGCGATATCGTTGCTCATCGATCCAGCCCTCGACCCCTAAGCCCGGAGTTTCCTCGATCTGATCTGCAAGCTCGCCAGGACCAGCGGCCTCGACAATCGCGCGCGATAAGGGATGACGGCTGGCGCGGGCAAGACATGCCGCACGCGCCAACTCTTCGCCATGGTGCGAGACCAGTCGCGGTGTGCCCAGCGTCAGCGTCCCGGTCTTGTCGAACACAATATGATCAACCTCTGCCAATCGCTCCAAGGCATCGCCTGAGCGTAGAAAAATTCCTCGCTTGAACAAATTCCCAGACGCCACGACTTGCGCCACCGGCGCCGCCAAAGCCAGCGCGCAAGGGCACGTGATGATCAAGGTCGCAACCGCAACCAAAATCGCTTCGCGTGGACTGGCGCCGAGCATCAACCAGGCGACCAGTGTCAGCGCCGCGGTGGTATGAACGAAAGGCACATAAAGCGATACAGCCCTGTCGGCGATCTTGCGATATCGCGCGCGGTTCTGTTCGCCCGCTTCCAACATGCCAGCAATCTCCGACAACAAGGAATCTGTGGCCTCTCCGAGCGCCTCCCCTGTCATAGGCTGATCGAGATTGATCGTACCGGCATAGATGGTTTCTCCACGTTGCACCGTGCGCGGCAGACTTTCCCCGGTCACCAGGCTTTCATCTACACTGCTGATACCGGTCGATATCTTCATATCGATCACCGCGCGTTCGCCCGCAGCTAGGATGATCGTATCGCCGCGATGGACATCCTCTGCTCGAACGGTTTCAAGCGTCCCTGTCACAGAGCGGCGTGTGACTGACCGATTTTGCAACGCGGCTAAATCGTGGGCCGCCGCATGCGCTTGTCGACGCAGCCGTGCATCCAGGAACCGACCGATCAGCAAGAAGAAGAGCAGCATCACGCTGGCATCAAAATAAGCGTGCTCACCGCCGCTGGCGGTCTCCCAGACGCTGACTCCAAAGGCGAGGATCAGCGCCAATGAGATCGGCACATCCATATTGGCGTGCCCATGCTTCAGCGCCGCCCATGCCGACTGGAAGAAATGACGGCCGCTGAATATCAAAACCGGAAACGCGATCAGGCCTGATATCGCATGCAGCGCCTTGCGCGTTTGCAAACCCATTTCGCCATGCCCGCCCCAGACCGAGACGGACAGCAACATAATATTGGCCAAGGCAAAGGCCGCGACGCCCATGGCGACCAACAATTGACGTTCTTCCGACTTGCGGGCTTTCGCCGTGTCATCTTCTGAAAACGCGGCGACGCCGTAGCCAAGCTGGGTCAGGCACTCAGCGACGGAATTGGCGAGATCCGGCCCACGCCATGCGACGCGCAACTTGCCATTGGAAAGATTCATCCGCACCTGCTCGACGCCAGGCAATGCTTGTAAAGCCGCCTCGATCTTGGAAAGACAGCCGCCGCATTTGGCGCCGCGAACAGACAGGTTTAGGCTCGAGACGCCGCCCTTCGTCCGCACAAAAGCCGATAAATCGCCGGCCGCCGAAGCTGCCGGCGGCTCGAGGCCTGAAGGGCATCCTGTGCCAACCGTGAAGGCTGTATCTGTCATGGCACCACGATCTCTTTTTCGACGTTGAGCAAAAGGGTCTCCGCTTCGGGATCATACACGCTGATCCGCAATGCCCATAGACCCGCACCAAGTTTGGCATCCATCACAACATATTCTCCGCCACCAATCGCGGAAAAAAGAACCGTGTGATCATCGCTTCGCGTCGCTTGTCGACGCACCTCGCCCATCACTGACATATTAGAGAGCGGCTCACCAGCGTCGTCGTTTAGCCGGAAAATCAGCTGATCGTCTTGCCATCCAGCTTCTGCTGTCCAGCCCAGTTCGGCCTGAGCCGCGCGCGCGGCCAATGTGTCATTGTAATTCAGCCCCTGGACGTAGGATTTCTTTACGTCTTCGCCAGGAAAGCTTGTGATGGCATGGAACAGGAAGACCCCGTTCACCGTGAACATGACGCCAAAGAAGCCAAGCATGATCAGCAAGACGTGCCAGCCTTTGAGTTCGAACTCGGAGCTTCGCTGTGGCGTTTGCGGGTTAACTTGAATCATCAATTTGGCCCTCTGAACGATGCACGGTTAATATCGGTTTCGCCGGTTTCGACGTCGCGGACTGAAATCGAGATTTGACGCTGTGGCGCTCCTGCGGGTGCAGTTACGAGCAGGCGGTAACGATCCACTCCGTGCGGCTCAACGGGTAGCGAGATGGGTTTCGCACCCTCATGTTCAAACCCGATGACCGAGAAAGACAGCCCGTCGGGACCAGAAATATCCACAATCATCGTTCTCGGCTCGGCCAGCTTGTTGACCAATTTCAGTGTGTATCCATTTTGGATTTCACCATTTGACAATTGTACAAAAGGCGGCGACCGGTCCTTCAGCACATTGGCTTCAATCGTTGCGCGGGTGGCCAGGCCCCAGACCATGAGCGCGCTAATCGCAGAGATCAAAATGACATAGAGCGCGGTCCGGGTGCGCAGCACGCGATACTTTGGCGGCGTCTCTTTTGCTGCACGCGCGGCCACCGCTATGTCAGTATCATAGGCGATCAGACCGGTTGGACGGCCAATTTTTGTCATCATCTGATCGCAGGCATCAATGCACAGCGCACAATGGATACATTCCAATTGCGAGCCATCACGAATGTCGATCCCGACCGGACAGACCTGAACGCATTGGTCGCAGTCAATACAATCGCCGCGCTCATCCCAGCTCTCTGACTTCCGCTTGGGCCCGCGAGGTTCTCCTCGATCATAGCGATACGTGACGTTCAGCGCGTGCTCGTCGGTCAGCGCGCCCTGAATTCGCGGCCAAGGGCACATATAGGTGCAGACTTGCTCCCGCATCCAACCGGCCAGAAAGTACGTGGTCATTGTCAGAATGCCTGCGAACCAATAAGCGGACAGCGGCGCCTCACCGGTAAACCAACCGCGCGCCACAGTTGGCGCATCATGCCAGTAGAGAATGAACGCGCCGCCGGTCCAGAACGCTATCACCAGCCAGACTGTATGCTTGCCGAGCTTGCGCCAGGCTTTGTTGAAACTCCATGGCGCGTGATCGAGACGCATGCGCGCCGCTCGGTCGCCCTCAAACGCCCGCTCGACCCAGATATAAAGATCGGTCCACACGGTTTGCGGACAAGTGTAGCCGCACCAGACCCGTCCGAGCAGAGACGTGACAAGAAACAGACCGAGTGCCGACAAGATCAGAAGACCCGCGAGAAAATGAATGTCCTGTGGCCAGATCTCGATGAAGAAGAAATAGAATTTCTCGCTCTCGAAATCGGCAAGGACCGCTTGATCGGGAATCCCATCACCCCGCTCCCAGCGCAGCCAGGGCAGCAAGTAATACACAGCCAGCGTTACTGCCATCACCCCCCATTTCACCGATCGGAACTTGCCATGCGCCAGCTTCGGGTAGATTTGCTGGCGCTTGGCGTAAAGATCCTTCGGCGGCGGCGGGGTCGGCCCACCCTTCCCTGCGGACGGATGCATGTTGAGGGTGGTCTGTCCCATGACGTCGACCTCTACTCACCGCCACCTAGCGTGTGCACATAGACCGCCAACGCTTTGATCGACGCATCATCGAGCCGATCTTGCCAGGCTGGCATATGCGAATTCCGTGCATTGTAGATGGTGTTGTATATGGCGGCTTCAGTATTGCCATACAGCCATTCCCGGTCGGTCAGATTCGGCGCGCCTTGCAGACGGTCGCCTTCGCCATTGACGCCATGACAGGTGGCACATTGTTGTTGATAGAGGTCGGCCACGCCATCCGCGAGCGCGGCATCTGCACCTTGCCCGGACAACCGCAAGACATAATGGGTGAGCCCGTCAATTTGGTCGGATGATAGAAGGCTATCGCGGCCGAAAGCTGGCATCAGCGAGAAACGTGTATCGAGATCCGCGTCATGCCGAATGCCGTGCCGTAGCGTGTATTCAATCCCATCCAGCGTGCCATCCCAAAGCCAGACATCATCCGCCAGCATGGGATATCCGACCGCACCGCGGCCGCCCGCGCCATGACACGTAGCGCAATTGTCGCCGAACAAGCTCTCGCCCATCGCAAGCGCGAACTGCTGCAATTCGCGATCGGTCTCGATTTCCTCAAGTGACGCTTCGAGCAGGCTAGCCGATTGCGCCACGCGCGCATCTTTGAGGTCTTGCACCGCCTCTGCGACGAGGTCCCGATCGGAGTGATTGCGTATGCCGGTCGTATTTGTGCCCAGTCCAGGCAACGCCGGAATGGCTGGCATGAAGATCATATAGATCACCGCCCAGACAATCGTACCGTACCAGATATACAGCCACCAACGCGGTAGGGGATTATTGAGCTCTTTGATCCCATCCCAGCTATGACCGGTGGTCTCAATGCCGCTATGATCGTCAATGTCTTTGATATCATTGGCCATTATAAGGACCTCCATCATCTAGGGGGAGCCGCGCGGCGGCATCGAATTTTTCCTGATTTCGGGGCCAGAGGGCATAAGCGAGAGCCCCCATGAACATCAGCACGAAATAGATCAGACCACCTGTCTGCGCGAAACTTGCGAGTGTCTCATACATCGTTTGTCCCCTATCTTCGATTGCTCAGATCTTCGGCTTCATAGGTCGAGAAATCGACGAGTGTGCCGGTCATTTGGAGATACGCGACGAGCGCATCCATTTCCGTGATCTCGTCTGGGTTGCCGTCCCAGTCGCGCGCTTGGACAGTCCCTTCGCGCCCCGCCTCGGCCTCATAAAGCGCCATCAGGCTGTCATAATAGTCGAAACCTCTATCGTCCGGGTCGGCTTGCGCCAGGATGTGACCCTTCGCGTTCTCGATCATCTCATCTGAGTACGGCACGCCAACCATGCGCTCAGTGCGCAAGCGGTCTTCAATGCCGTCATAGCGCAACTTCTTGTCCATCAAGAATGCGTAAGGCGGCATGATGCTTTCCGGCACCAAAGCACGCGGATCGACCAAATGATCGACTTGCCATTCCGCAGAATACTTTCCGCCGACCCGCGCCAGGTCTGGCCCGGTGCGTTTAGACCCCCATTGGAACGGATGGTCATACATGCTCTCAGCCGCCAGCGAATAGTGGCCATAGCGCTCAACTTCGTCCCGCAAAGGACGTACCATCTGGCTGTGACATACATAGCAGCCTTCACGAATATAGATGTCCCGGCCTTTCAGTTCGAGCGGTGTGTAAGGCCGCATGCCGTCCACTTTCTCAATCGTATTGTCCATGTACATCAGGGGCGCCATTTGGATGATACCGCCAATTGAGACGACGACCAGAATGCCTATGGTCAAGAGCAGCGAGTGGCGTTCCAGAACGCCGTGATTGTTCATCAATCCCATAGGACGATCCCCTATTCAGCTGGCGCCAGCGCAGCGCGCGGCTCTGGGTTTGCGTAAGTGTCAGCGGCACTCGGCTCGAGGTCTTCCGCCTCGCCATGACCAAGTGTCGTGCGGATTAAATTGTAGGACATGATCGCCGCGCCTGCGAAGTATAACAGGCCACCCACCATGCGAATAATGTAGCTGATATGCTTGGCTTCGACGGTCTCCACGAAGCTGTATTCGAGGAAGCCATACTCATTGTATGCGCGCCACATCAGGCCTTCCATGATCCCGGCGAACCACATGGAGATCATGTAGAAAATGATACCGATCGTGGAGATCCAGAAATGCCACTCGACCAGTGATTTCGAGAACAGACCCTTTTTCTTGTACAACCATGGCACCAGGCAGTAGAGCGCACCGAAGCTGATATAGCCGACCCAACCCAAAGCGCCGGAATGCACGTGCCCAATGCCCCATTCGGTATAGTGGCTCAGTGAGTTCACGGCGCGCACGGACATGAGCGGACCCTCAAACGTCGCCATGCCATAAAAGGCCAGAGAGACCACCATCATCCGTACGACCGGATCGGTACGCAGCTTGTCCCAAGCACCCGACAGCGTCATGACGCCATTAATCATGCCGCCCCAGCTTGGCATCCACAGCATGATCGAGAACGTCATACCCAGCGTCTGCGCCCATTGCGGCAGCGCCGTGTAATGCAAATGGTGCGGCCCGGCCCAAATATAGATGAAGATCAGTGACCAGAAGTGCACGATGGACAAGCGATACGAATAGACCGGGCGGTTCACCCGCTTTGGAATAAAGTAATACATGATGGCGAGGAAGCCCGTGGTCAGGAAGAACCCAACCGCATTATGGCCGTACCACCATTGCGTCATGGCATCCTGCACGCCGGCAAAGAGCTGGACGGATTTAGAACCTGTCAGGCTGACCGGAATGGAGAGGTTGTTGACGATATGCAGCATCGCGATGGTCACGATGAAAGACAGGTAGAACCAATTCGCGACATAGATGTGCGGTTCTTTCCGCTTCCACAGCGTGCCGAGGAAGACGAGCAAATAGACCACCCAAACCAGCGTCAGCCATAAGTCGACATACCATTCAGGCTCGGCATACTCCTTGGATTGCGTGATTCCCATCAAATAGCCGGTGGCGGCCAGCACGATGAAGATCTGATAGCCCCAGAAAACGAACCAGGGCCACATGCCGCCCGCGAGACGCGTCCGGCAGGTCCGCTGGACCACATAGAAACTCGTCGCCAGCAAGACATTTCCGCCAAAGGCAAAGATTACTGCGCTTGTGTGCAAGGGTCGCAATCTGCCAAAATTCGTCCAACCTAGCTCAGGAAAATAGAACAAAGCCGGCCAGGTCAGTTGCAAGGCGATAATCACACCGACCAATAGTCCCGCAATGCCCCAGAACATCGAGGCAGCGACTCCAAACTTGACCAGCGTGTTCTCATATTCGCTCTCATCGAATGGGTTGCGGTCAACCAAACCGCCAGCCCAGAGCGCCATGGCGACCAGGAAGGTTCCGGCCAGCCCCATAAAGGTCAGCGCCTGGAATTCCATCCCGGGATCCTTGGCGAAACTGCCCATTAACAGCGCAAAGAGTAAGAAAACGCCCGTCAGCGCGCCAACCGCGATAATGCTCGTATTGTTCCCGCGCCGGATAGTTCCGTCTAATTGCGACATCGCACGTATGCCCTCCGCTAGTCCCCAGAATCGAGGCGGTTTCAGCTAGCGCGATCCATATCTTTCGAGCCCTTGGCTCAGAATAAGGGATATCCCGTATGTGCGTGTCCGCCGCACTGCCTAGAAGAACATTCAAGCGACACAGACGGAGCAGATAATGAGCCGTGCTCAACAAATGGCGATCGGCCTTTTACTAATGGCCTTGGGAGGCCTGAAAACGTGGTTACATATGGGGTCCATTCCCATGCTGGCCCTGCCGACATGCACCGGAAAGACGGTCTACATCGTTGCCCATCAAGCCAGCTGGTTTGAACAGGCACACTGTTGGGGTTGCTACGCTTTGCTCGCAGGCGCGCTCTTCGTGATACATGCGTCGGTTTGCCAGGTCCTAAAGCGGCGCTCTGTCGCTCTAATCACGGATTGATCCATGGCGAACGCCCATTACAAAGGATGGCTGATGGCAGATCGTCAAAAATCCATTCTTGCGGGGAATTCGGGACCTGTTGACCGAAATTCGCTTGAAACGCTGATGCGAAGCATTCTCGCATCCGTACCAGATGCGATGATCGTCATTGATGAACGGGGCAAGATGCTGGCCTTCAGCGCCGCAGCAGAGCGCCTGTTTGGCTATAAAGCCAAGGACGTCGCGGGTAAAAACGTCGCGATGCTGATGACTGGGGCTGATGAGAAGCATCACGACAATTATATCAATGCCTATCTGAAGACCGGCGAGAAGCAGATAATCGGAATCGGTCGCATCGTGCAGGCCCGTCTGGCTGATGGGCGCACCATTCCGGTTGAGCTGAAAATCGGCGAAGCTGAGATTGATGGTAAAAGGCTGTTCACCGGGTATATCCGCGACATGTCAGAGCAGCAGGCCAATGCGCTGCGCCTGAATCAGATGCAAGTCGAACTCGCCAATTTCTCTCGCCTCAGCGCTGTCGGCACCATGGCATCGGCCATGGCGCACGAGTTGAACCAGCCCCTCACGGCTGTCGCCAATTATCTCGAAGCTGCGCGTGATTTGCTTAACAATGCTGACCCAGACACGCTGGCCTTCATCCAGGAAGCGCTTGATGCCGCCGCCACGCAATCTATTCGCGCAGGTCAGATTGTTCGGCGCCTTCGCGATTACGTTTCGCGTGGCGAACTGGATATGCGTCCCGTCACATTGAGTGACGTCTTGGACGACGCGATCTCGCTCGCCAAAGTCGGCTTTGAGGGGCAACTTGCGCGGGTCATCACGCAACTGCCTGATGATTTCCCAAATGTCCTGGCGGATCGATTGCAGCTGCGCCAGGTGATCGTGAATCTGGTTCGTAATGCCATTGAGGCGCTGGACGAGACCACCAATCCGAAAATCTGGATTTCTGGCACAATCGAAGATGATCTCGCGGTCATAACCATTGAAGATAATGGCCCTGGCTTTTCCGGCGGCGGAGACGCGTCTCCGTTTGATGCATTTAATAGCTCCAAACCCGGTGGCATGGGGCTGGGCCTGTCAATCTGCCAGACCATTATGGACGCGCATGGCACCAAAATCGAATACGCGCCGTCCAAGAAAGGCGGCGCTGCCTTTCAATTTACCCTTCGAACAGCAGACGGAGCGTGAGACGATGACCCAACGTACTGTGTTTCTGGTGGATGATGATGAAGCCATCCGCCATTCAGCCAGCTTCATGCTGCGCCATGCAGGCTTTCTGGTGAAAACCTATCCCGATGGCATCAGCTTCCTGGAACAGGTCAACGAAGATCAAAACGGCTGCATTCTGCTGGACGTCCGCATGCCGGGCATGGACGGCCTCGCCGTACAGAACGCGCTGAATCTTCGTGGCATCAATATGCCTGTGATTATTCTGACCGGCCACGGGGATGTCCCGGTCGCGGTTGAAGCAATGAAAGGCGGCGCCCTGGAATTCCTCGAAAAGCCTTACGAAAAGCAAGCTCTGATTGGCGCCATCGAAAACGCCTTTTCGAGCCTCGACAGCCAGTCCGCAGATGACAAGCGAAGCCGCGAGGCGAAAGCGAAACTGACCAGTTTGACGCCGAGAGAGATGGAAGTGCTCGAATGTCTCGTCGAAGGCCAAACCAATAAAAGCATTGCCCAGACCCTCGCGATTTCGCCACGCACCGTCGAAATTCACAGGGCGCATATGATGGAAAAACTGCAGGCCGATAGCCTGTCCAATGCATTGCGACTGGCCTTCTTGGCCGGCATTGGCGTTGATTGAGCTGCGGGACACTACTTAGAGACGGTCTGATCAAACGGTCATACATTCGCTTAATGCAAGCTGCCCGTTCGCCTTCTACGATAAAAGCGCCGTCTGCGCCCTCACGTCTGATCCTGGTTGAAGATGACGAGAATGTCCGCCGCGCCATGACTATGCTGCTCCGGGCGCGCGGATATCATATCGACACCTATCGCAGCGGGACTGAATTTCTGATGACGAATGCCGCTCATGGTGGCGACTGTCTTCTGATTGATTACAAAATGCCACGTATAGACGGATTAGAAGTCATGCGCCGTTTGCGGGCTGAACAAGATCAAACCCCTGGGATCATGATTACCGGCTTTTATTCCGAATCGCTGCGTCAGCGGGCTCTGGATGCCGGCTATGCTGAAATCCTCGAAAAACCCGCCATGCCGGGTGCGCTGGTGGCAATGATCGAGACCGCACTCGGCTGACGCCTCAGAGCGTTTCCACATGACGGTTGAAAATGCGCTGTGTGCGCTGGAAATGCATTAAGCCATAGGTGCAGAAAGTCAGACCCGCGATGAAGCCGAAGATGATCACAGACCCAAACAGCATCGCGGCGAGATTTTCTCCAGTGCCCATCGTCTCGTCGATAATATCGGGATGGATCCCCATAACGATGCCGACAGCAATGATCAGAATGAAAATGCTGATCGCGTAATAGCGCATCGCCCGCCAGACCCGGCGGCCTCGGAAATAATACCGAAACGGGAAAATCAGCATCGCCATAACCAGGAGGGACAGGAAGGTCATGCCCAGGAAATCCAACCACAATGAGCCTGTGGTGATTTCACCTGTCTCCATATCCACCCCGCCATAAGCCGTAAGCGCGCCCAGGACCAAGCTGATCAGCACCTCATACCATTTGAATGGCATGAAATCGCGCCGATCCTTGGCGTTCGCCTCCAGCTTCTGATTGGCTTCGATCAATTTCTCGACGGTTTCAGCTTCCAGCGCTGGGACGCTCGGTTCCGGCTGCATCGAAACCGGCTTGGACGGGATTGGAGAGTCCGGCGCGGTCGCGGGCGCAACTGGTTGAGGCTGGACACTGGTCCCCAAGCCTCCGGTGTTCGGCGTCCGTAGCTCATAGGAGAGACGCTCGGCCAATTCGCCCATTTTTTGCTCGGGATTAGGATGTACTTGCAGCCAGTTTCGAGCCGACAATTCGTAGAGGTAATGGCCTTTCGGCTTGGTATTCTCGATCAGGACCGGAATAACTTCCTTGTCCAGGCCATCAGCAATGGACAACTCTTTCTTGAGTTGTTTCGACGTGTTGCATTCTTCCGAAAACAAAATGACCAATGACCGCGCGGAGGTCAGGTTTTCAACTATCGCCTCGCGCCAGTCCTCGCCGCCCTCAATCATCTGGTCCCACCAGACTTTGACGCCCTGGTGCTGCAGCGATTCCACCAGTTTCTGAGCCAGAGCCTGGTCAGTGCGCCGGTAACTTAGGAAAACATCATGCGTCACGGGTCCCCTCCACGACGTTTTTAAGGAATCGTTGAAGGCAAGCAGGTTGCCAACAAAGCGCGGCACAAGCAACCGAAGACTGAAGCGAGGAGAAAAAATGTCGGGAAATCAATCCTCGCCGCACCTGGACGCTCGAAAGCGATGACAGAAATAGCTGGCGACCCCTGCAGGATTCGAACCTGCGACCGTCCGATTAGAAGTCGGGTGCTCTATCCAACTGAGCTAAGGGGCCGTCTGAGCGCTTGCCTTAATGCGAAAGCCTGAAAAGGAAAAGCGGGGAAATGTTCGATCCGGTGCATCCAAATCGATTTTTCATTGCATCTGATAAAATATATCGACGGAGTTGTGCGACTTCATCGTTAAACCTTCGTCATAACAGGGACGAAAACTTCCCGTGAGTGATCTGAATTCGTTAAATGTTTCAGGCGACACTCATAGGAGAGGACTAGGGAGGACGGGATGCGGAAACGCAAGATAACCCTCATGGCGCAAAGCGCTGCCTTGGCGCTTGTGCTAGGACTGGCAGCTTGTGGCGGCGGCGGTGGTAGCGGCAATGGCGGTTCCTTGCCTGGCGGCACTGGCACATCTCCGCCACCTCCCCCCCCACCACCACCGCCCCCGCCGCCGCCACCTCCATCCAGCACGGCGTTTGATACCGCGGAGTCGACAGCGCTCTTTTTGTCGCAAGCAACGTTCGGCCCAACCTCCAGCGATATCACGCAATTGACCGGCACATCGCCTTCAGACTGGATTCTTGCCGAATTCAGCAAGTCGCCCAGCTTGAATCTCGATTATGTCCTGGCGGAAATCTCTGAACCGGATGCCCGCGATACAGACGGGCAACTCACCTATGAGAAGCGCAACACACCAACCTTCTCATTCTGGATGAATGCGATCGAAGGTGAGGATCAGCTCAGACAGCGAATGGCCTTCGCTCTATCGCAAATCGTCGTCATCTCTGGCGCGGAAGGCAACTTCCTGTTCGAAGTCCCGAACACGGTGGCTCATTACCAGGATATCCTGGTCAGCAATGCATTCGGGAATTATCGCGACTTACTGGAAGACGTCACTTACTCGCCAGCGATGGGCGAGTATCTGACTTATCTCCAGAACATCAAAGGTGATCCAGCCACCGGCCGCATGCCGGACGAGAATTATGCGCGTGAAGTCATGCAACTCTTCTCCATCGGCTTAGTCGAGCTTGAACAAGATGGCGATGTCGTCACGCAAGGCGGCGTTCCGGTTGAAGTCTATGACAATAGTGATGTCACCGGACTGGCGCGTGTATTCACCGGTCTCAGCCTGTCTGGTGGGGAATTCTGGTTTGATTTCAGGACGCTACCACCAGACGCTCTGCACTCGCCTATGGAGGTTTACCCGGAATGGCATTCGGAGCTTGAAAAGAGCTTTCTCGGCACGACCATTCCCGCAGGGACCGGCCCCACCGAAAGTATCGACATGGCGCTCGATGCGCTGGTCGACCACCCGAACACAGCCCCTTTCCTGGCGCGTCAGCTGATCCAGCGCTTTGTCACCAGCCACCCGGAACCGGATTATATCGGCCGCGTGTCGACGGCTTTTGCGGATGGCCAATACGCACTGCCAAATGGCTCGATTGTCGGCGATGGTCGCCGCGGTGACCTGGCTGCGACCATAGCCGCTGTTCTATTCGATCCAGATGCGAGAGACCCTGCCAACCGGACGGAAGCCAATTTCGGCAAGATCAAAGAACCGATTTTGCGCTTTATTCAATGGGCCCGCGCCTTTGATGCCGGAACAGTCACGCCCGAGCTGACCTTCCCCCTCTATAATACGACCTTTGGCGGCGGCCTGGCGCAAGCGCCATATAAGTCGCCGTCCGTGTTCAACTTCTACCGCCCGGGTTATGTCGCCCCAGGAACGGAGACAGGTGCGGCGGGTCTGACCATGCCGGAGATGCAATTGGTGAACGCAAATTCGGTCTCGAATTATGCGAACTTCATGACCTATTTCATTTTCGCCTTCGCCGCCAACAATGCCGGTGACCCATCGGCCACGAGCTTCATTCCGGACTATTCTGATGAGCTCTTGCTGGCGGATGACCCTACTGCTTTGGTCGATCATCTCGACTTATTGCTCAATTCCGGCACGACCAGTGTCGAGACGAAAGCCACGATTGTCACATTCCTTGAAGACATCGCGCTCGAGGACCCGAATGACCCGAATTATAATGGCCCATTTTTGCGGTCGGCGCTCGGCGTTCTGATGATGATGACATCACCGGATTATACTGTGCAGCGCTAGGAGGACATCATGAAACAGACCCGCAGAACCTTCCTCACCGGCGCCAGCGCTCTTAGTGCTGCAACGCTAACAGGCTTGGGCAGCTCGCTTGCGGCTTTCCAGGCCAGCGCGGCAGAGACAAACGGCTATAAGGCCATTGTCTGCCTATTCTTCCTAGGCGGATTGGATGGTCACGATACCGTGCTGCCATATGATCAAGCCTCTTATGATCGCTACGCCGAGATCCGAGCCTCCTTGATGGGGCAGTATGAAAACATGCAAGGCGGCTCGACGCGGGCGCGCGACCGATTGCTGCCGCTTGCTCCAAGCAATGCTGGCGCGTTCGGCACCCGCCAATTTGCTCTGCCAGAAGAGCTGAGCGGCATTAAAAGCCTGTTTGATCGCGGCAACGCGGCAATTGTCGGCAATGTCGGCCCGCTCATTCAGCCGCTGACCAAACAGCAATTCGAGCAAGAGACGGCGCCGCAACCCAAGCGTTTGTTCTCGCACAATGACCAACAATCCACCTGGATGTCGAGCCAACCGGAAGGGGCGCAATTTGGCTGGGGCGGACGGTTCGCGGATGCTGTTCTGGCAGCTGGCGCCAATCCGGGCAGCTCGGAATTTTCGACCATTACAAGCCTCGGCAATGAACTCTTCCTCACGGGCGCGGACGCCCGGCCTTATCAAATCGGCTTGAACGGGGCGCCGGAAATCGATGCGTTGAATTTCTTCGCCAATAATGATGGCGGCCCACAATCGGAGATCTATGAGAAGCTGCGCGATCACTTCGAAGCGATGGACTTTAACAGCACAAACCTGATCGACCGCGATATTGCAAACGCCATGCGCACCGCATTGACGACGAATGAGACTTTCAACGAAGCCTTTGAATCCATTCAACCTTTTGCAACCGAATTTCCCGGCAATTTCCTCGGGCAGCAATTGCAGGCGGTGGCCAATACGATCGCTATTCGCGATGCCCTTCTGGTCAATCGCCAGGTCTTCTTCGTTGCAATTGGCGGCTTTGATACGCATTCCAACCAAGCCAATGACTTGCCTGGCTTGCAGAGCGAGATTGATGGCGGCGTGGTCGCTTTTTATCAAGCCATGCAAGAGCTTGGGCTCGGCAGTGATGTCACTCTCTTCACAGCCTCCGATTTCGGACGCACCCTCGCGATTAATGGCGACGGCACAGATCATGGCTGGGGCAGCCACCATTTCGTCATCGGCGATGCTGTCCAGGGCGGCCAGATTTATGGCGATATGCCACCCTACGATCTCGGGCACGATCAGGATGCTGGCAGCGGGCGTCTCATTCCGACCACGTCCGTCGAGCAATTCGCCGAACCGCTTGGACGTTGGTTTGGATTGAATGATTCTGAAATAGCAGCCGCTTTGCCCAATCTCGGCAATTTCGGTGCGGGCCCGACTTTCGTCTAATGCGTCCAGGGCTGTTTGCGATTAGCGGCGAAATTCTCTGAATAGGACTTCACCAGACGCTTCACATCGCGTGCCTCTTCGACTGCGAAGGTCAAGCCTTCGCGTTTGGCATACGCAATCGCTTGCTCGCGACTGTCAAAGTGCAGCCGAACCTGGCCGGTCGTGTCGTCAATGCTGGTCCAACCCATGACCGGGTCGCTCGACCGCTTTGCACCAGAGACGAATTCCAGGACCCAATCCTTGGTTTTGCCGCGGCCAGATTGCATTGCAGTCTTCGCAGGCTTGTAGATACGGGCATCCATGTAGACCATCTCCGATAAAAGAAACTGGTCGGAGCGATAGGATTCGAACCTACGACCCTCTGGTCCCAAACCAGATGCGCTACCAGACTGCGCCACGCTCCGGCCTCCCGGTATACTGCCGGTTTTTGCGGTTTCAACCCTGTTTTTGCCGTCTTCGCAGTGTTCTGAATGTCGCATCTGCACGCGCCGCCAATTTCTCGCCATTGATCAGCAGATCTGCGCCAACCTGAACCAGATCATGCTCAAAACTAATCACCCGCGGATGCGCCTCCAACCAATTGTGGAGCCGCACGGTTTCGAGAAAATGCAGGGTCAGTTTCAAGGTCACCGACGCCCGCCCTGTCGCGGCCCAAACGGCCATGGCCAGTGATCGATCTGCGAACGCACTCGCCATACCGCCGTGTAGAAAGCCCATGCTGTTACAATGCCGATCGAGCACGAATAAGCCACTGCGGACATCACCGTCAGCGCTGGCCTCATAGACCGGGCCATTATGATTGGAAAATGCGCCGCGCGATCTTGAAAGGGCAAAGCCGTCCGGCACGATCAAATGTGCAGGGAGGTCTTCTTCCCGCATCGCGCCTTATTCGGCCGGCGGTGCGACGTCGGCATTTCCAAACAGAGGATGCTGGACCGTATCGCCTGGCAAAATACCCAATTCTGCGGCCTGTCCGCCATTAATCTCTAGCACGGCCCGCACAGGCACACCTGGCGATATTGTCCGTAACGAGCCCGGCACTGTATTTCGCGCGATCATCTCGATGCTGCCATCATCAGCAATGAAGATCATATCCAATGGAATCAGCGTGTTCTTCATATACATGGAGGGCTCACGCGGCGGATTGAAGTCGAACAGCATGCCTTTATCGGCATCTAAGCTCTCACGCTCCATCAGGCCAAAGCTGATCTCGTCGCGGTCATCTGCGATCTCGACCGTAAAAGTATGGGTCGCCTCGGCGCTGACAATGCTCAACGGTGTGACATCCATCGGGTCGGCAAAGGCAGGTAATGACAAGGCCGCAAGACCGGCGAGAACAGTAATCGAAATCGGTTTCATCGCTCTTCTCTAACCGCGCCCTTTGCGGGCGGCAAGCAACAGCCTCAGGCCAAGCTTACTTTTTCACGACAATGACGTTTTCGCCCTTCTGACCGCGACCAGCGACAATGTCGAGTTCCGCGCCAGGCTCCAGGGAATCGATACCGGCTTTGCGCAGGACGGAGATGTGGACGAAAATATCAGCCGCATCATTTGGCCGATTAACAAAGCCAAAGCCTTGGGCTGCGTTGAACCATTTCACAATAACACGTTCATAAACAATGGCTTCGCCTTGATCGCGCATCACAGATGCCTTCGGGCGATCCATTTCGATGACATTCATGACCTGCCAGCCGCGTTCGCGCTCGACAATATCGCAAACAATCCGCGCGCCCTCATCCGCGGCGCTTTCACCAAACGCCCGCAAGCACGAGACATGCAGCATCACATCCTGGTGGAGGATCACACCTTCCACAGACTCTGGAACGACGAAACCATAGCCCTTGACCGTGTCAAACCATTTGACACGCCCAATCAGGCGTACACCCGACTCTGCACTCACATTCGCTACCTGTTCAGCCGCGTTACTCATGGGCCCACCCCCAATTCTACATTTTGTTAACCTTACAGGCGCCCGCTGTCACGCGGCTTTGGTCAGCGAACTGACAGAAAATCAATCTGCCGTGGTAAAAGAGGCACTCTGTGCCGCAAATAAAGACCGGGCGCAAATGTTGAGTCCGAGAGTATAGAAACGCTCTAACTCTACTGATTAGAGACTTGGGCGGAGCCGTTCAAAAAATGTCTCTTCGCCTCAAAACGTGCCGGTTTGGCCCGGACCATCTTTGTTGGAGACTAAGTGAGACGAATGGCACTCCCTAGGGGAATCGAACCCCTCTTTCCAGGTTGAAAACCTGGCGTCCTAACCGATAGACGAAGGGAGCGCGCTGTTCGAGAGGCGGATATATACAAGCGTCATTGCGCTTGCAACCTTCTTTCACGGCCCAAATGCGTTTTTTGCAGCTTGCCTTTGGCGGTTCGCCAGGTGCAGGCCGCTTCACCGCTCGAATCTCGCACCTGCCCCTTGCCTTCGCCGCATCGTGCATTGAAACTCACGACATGCAGATCGACCTGTCCTCTTCCGAGCTAACGCGCGCCCAACCAAGCGAATGGAAAACCGTGGCGGATATCACCGCAGAAGCGTTCGCCACGGATCCCGTCAATCAATACATTTTTGGAAAGCCGAACTCCATCCGCTCGATGTTTCGGGTCATGGCGAGGGAAATGTATCTGCCAGATGGAGAATGCTATCTACACCCCGCTGGCGGCGCGACCATGTGGATGCCGCCAGGTATCGATTCCGCGCCTTCCCAAATGGGAAAACTCGCCTTTGCGCTCGGACAATTGCGCCACGGTACGCCCGGCGCGATTCAGCGCGGCCTTAATCTCAGCGCTCTGATGACCAAATGGCATCCGAAAGAGCCGCATTATTATCTCTTCACGATCGGCACGACCGCCGCAGCGCGCGGCAAAGGCGTCGGCAAAGGTCTATTGGCACCGGTGCTTGCTGCGTGCGATGCCGCCAGCATGCCGGTCTATTTGGAGAACTCAAATCCCGACAATTCCGGCTTTTACGGCGCGCATGGGTTTGAGCGCATGGGCGTGTTTCACATAGATGGTGAGGACAGTCCGATCATGGAGCCGATGTGGCGCGCGCCGCTATCCTCGACTTAGTGAATAATTCGGCGCTTCCCGCGTCATTTGCACATCATGCACATGGCTCTCATTCAGCCCTGCACCGGTAATCTGCACGAACTCAGCGCGCGCATGCAGCTCGGCCATGTTTGGTGCGCCAACATAGCCCATGGCCGCGCGCAGGCCGCCAACCATTTGGTGCACAATCGGTCCGATTGGGCCTTTGAATGGCACCTGGCCTTCAATCCCTTCCGGCACGAGCTTGTCACTCGCCGCATCTTTCTGAAAATAACGATCAGCTGAGCCGCGTGCCATGGCGCCGAGGCTGCCCATGCCGCGATAGGCTTTGTAGGAACGCCCTTGATATAAGAAGACCTCGCCAGGCGCTTCTTCTGTGCCGGCAAACATCGATCCCATCATCGCGGTCGACGCGCCTGCCGCCAGCGCTTTGGCAAAATCGCCTGAGAATTTTATTCCGCCATCCGCAATCACGGGCACGCCAGAGACCTGAGCCGCCTTTGCGCAATCTTCGATCGCGGTCAGTTGCGGCACGCCGACGCCTGCAACGATGCGCGTCGTACAGATCGAACCCGGTCCAATCCCGACTTTGACGGCGTCTGCCCCGGCATCGATCAACGCCTTAGTCGCATCGCTTGTAGCAACATTACCAGCAATAATCTGAACCGCATTGGAAATCTTCTTGGCCCGCGTCACCGCTTCGCCGACAGCCTTGGAATGCCCATGCGCTGTGTCGATGATGACCGCATCCGCACCCGCTTCAATCAAGGCTTGTGTTCGTTCAAAGCCAGCATCGCCAACCGTAGATGCTGCCGCAACCCGCAACCGCCCGCCGTCATCCTTGGCGGCGTTCGGGTTGACTGCCGCTTTGTCCATATCCTTGACAGTCAGCAGACCGATACAGTTCCCAGAGGCGTCAACAATGACCAGGCGCTCGATCCGGTGCTTGTGCAGAAGTGTCCGGGCTTCCTCGATTGGCACATCCATTGTGACGGTCACGACGTCCCGGGTCATCAGACTGCCAACTTGTTGGTTCAAGTCCGGCGCAAAACGCATATCGCGATTGGTGATGATGCCGACCAGTTTGCCATGTTCGACGACAGGAATACCTGAAAATCCGGTTTGTTCTTTCAGCGCCTTCAACTCGGCCAGACTGGCCGTGGGCGAGATGGTGACGGGATTCATCACCACACCGCTTTCGAACTTCTTCACTTGCGTGACTTGCGCCGCTTGTTCTTCGATTGAGAAATTGCGGTGAATGACGCCAATGCCGCCAGCCTGCGCCATCGCGATCGCGAGCCGGGCCTCTGTGACTGTATCCATCGCGGCAGAGATAAGTGGAATATTGAGGCCAATCGACTTGGTAAGTTGTGTTGAAACATCAACTTCTGACGGTGTGACCTCACTCGCGCCGGGCTGCAGCAGCACGTCGTCAAAGGTGATCGCTTGTCGGATATTCATGTGGGGAGCTCCCTTTTTGGCTCCCTAATTGAGTCACTTGCTTTGGGCAAGCCCTGTTTGTGTGACGATTTCACGTCCCCAGATATCAATCTGAGACGCCGGGACGATGGCGAGGAACAAATTCAGCGCGAGACCAAGGTTGAACCTGATCTAATGTCGGACGCGATGGACGCGATTTATGGCCAGATCTACTTTAACCGCCTCAGTCGCCAGAGTTCCGAATCGATCACGCATCCGAAGGGTCTGGCTGACCCGGCACCTCATCGGCTTGATCCGCCGGGCGCCCCGGAATCGCGTAACCGCCTTTCAGCCAGCGAGAGAGATCAACATCCGCACACCGTTTCGAGCAGAATGGCTTGAACTCAGCCACCACAGTGCGGGTTTCACAGACGGGACACTTTTTCTGACTCACTGAACTATGACCTCGCTATTGTCATTCGGACTTTCATCGACTGAAACGCGCCCCGAGAAATGGTCTTGAAGCGCGCGATCGGTTTCCGATTTTCGGCTTTGATACGCCTGCCAGACACGCCCGCCAAGCGACAGTCTGAAAAATTTCGTGCGGGCAGCGTCAGCATCGCGTTGCAATTGACGCAGCAGGTCGAGCAATTCCGTTTCAGCTGGATTTGCCGCGCGCACATCTTCAAGCGGCATCACGCGCCACGGCAAGGACGCTTCGATCAGGCCCAGTGGCGAAGGCTTCAGCACCCGCGCATTGGACAACCCCAATTCTTCGAACGCCTGGCGCCCCACACTCTGCAAGCGTTGCCGCGCACTTTCATTTAACGGCGACACACAGTCCAAGACAAACGCGCCGCCCAGTCCGCGCAGCGCAATCTGGCGCACCATCTCTTTCATCGCCTCTTGATTGAGAGACAGCGCCCGCGCCGCTGCGCTGCCTTTGCCCTGACGCCCGGCGGAATCAATATCAAAGGCGGTCAGCGCGCGTGTACGGTCAATATGAAGCTTTCCGCCGCTGGGCAGTGTTAAAGATGGCGCCAAAGCCTCATCAAATGCAGCTTCGACCTGTGGGGTAGATTCTATGCTTTCCGAAGCCGTTCCTGCACCCAACGCTAGACACCACGCATCCAAGCTGGAGGCTGAGTTCAAAGCCGCATCAGACACTGCAATCCGTGCAAGCTTCTCAAAACGCGCTTCGCTCTCGACCCGGACGCGCAAGGCTTGGCCTTCTGTGAGCCCGTCACGCGATTTCAGGCGCAGGAAGCTCTCTTCGCCGTTGGCGAGCTCACAAAACGCGCCACGCAAATCGTCTGCGAAGGTCCGCAATCGGGCATCCAGTACCGCGCCATAACGTGCGCGTTGTCCGACTCCGCCCCAACGCTGACTAAACAATCGTACCGCTCTGTTCGTGGCATCGCAGGCCACCGCGCGCAGCGCGCCGGGGGAGGTCTGGGTAAAGACTGTGACGATATCTGTTTGCGTCATTCGCTCTTGCAAGCGCGCACGCCAAGCACAGGCAGTTTTGTAAGCCAACCATCGCGATCTGCAACGCTCAACAAGCCGCGTTCCAGCCTCTGCCCCCCTTCGAGCAACTCGCCTGGCACGAGGGTCAGTTCAACGGCCCGGTTGTCGATCGTGATATATTCCATGCGCGTATTGAACTGGCCGAATATGTCGCCGCCTGCCATGGTCTGAGTCATCTGAATCGGCGTTTCATCTTGGGCAAAAACAGCCTCGCCGCTCAACGCCTTTGAGAAGAAAATGAATTTCGAAACATCGGTTTGCGACCACAAGAACAGGCCGCATTCACCTTCCGACAATTCTTGCGGACCAAGCCCCGATGACGGCACGCTATTAATCGCTGGCTGCATCGCCATTAGCCGTTCGCGCGTTTGATCAATTCCCGTCACAGAGCTGGATTGGCAAGCCGCAATCATGAGCGAGAAAACGAAAGAGAACAGAGCAATGGGTCTCATTATTGAAGTCCTACAGTACGCGCTTGGCGATAGACGAATTCCCCATTCTCGCGGACAAAGCCAATCTGCGTCAATGCAATGATGATCTGAGCATCTTGGGTCTGCACACGGGTTGCGAACTCGCCTTGACCCGTCAGCGCGGCGCGCGCATCAATCATGACCCGATCATTCGACTCTGAAGAACCCTCCATCGCGATCACGAACGCGCCATTCTCGCAACTGATCGGACCTGCAATCTCCCCAAATTGTCGACCATATTGGGCGGCCAAGGTGCTCAATGTATTCGTCGACAGTTGCCCTGACGCGTCAGCACATCCGGTTTGGGTCAAACGAAATGCCCCGTCGGAAATATCGAGACTGCCGCCCATGGCGCGCACGGCGGGATCGAGACCTTCCAGGGCACCAATTTCCTGCCGCATGCGAACATTATCACCGATCAACGCACTGCGCGACAGCGTCAGGACCGCTGTGCCCTGCCCGCCGGCGCCGCCCCATTGAATGTCGTATGATGGACGCAGCGATAGCAAGGAAAGCGGTCGCAATTCCAGACTGACATCTCCAATCGGTTGCGTTCCGACATAAAGGCCGCTGATGCGCCCTTTCATTAAAGTTCCGTCCGCCTTGGCCCAGCCAACACCAAGACCGCCAGCCCCCGACTGACCAAGCACAAAGCCAAGCGGCGTAAACGCGAACACGCCGATAATCAGCATCACCACGAACAGGATCAGTAAGAGCAATTTGCGCATCACAAACCTCCGGTCACCAGATCGACATTGACCCGCACCAGGCCATTCCCGGCCTGTTCCATATTAAAGCGGGTGACTTGTGCCGAATGTTTGGCCTGAATGTCTTCCAGCCACAAAAAAATCAGCCGCGGATCAGAATTCTCGAAGACCAGGCGCACACTGGTCGTATCATTGCCTTGCAAGCGCGCTATCGCGAGGCCGATATCGGCCGCCGATCCGGTCACAGCCGCTTTGAAATCTTCAATATTACCTGATGTCGCCTGCGCATTGCTGGCATTGGCGGCGCCTTGCGCGCGTTTGAACACATAATTTTCCTGGATTTGCGACAGCACTCGATCCGCTTCATCAAGATTGGCCCGTGCTTCCGCCCGTGAATTCATGGTCGGCACAAAGACGAACTGCCAGCCGATTATGATCACTGTCAGCACTGCTGCAACACTGATCAAAAGCCGCTCGCGTGGGGCCATATTTTGCCACCAATTGCTCATGCGCCAGGCTCCAGAGTCAGGTCGCCGATCACGCGAGACCCGCTTTGGCGTGCGTCGCCTGAGCGTGCGGATAGTCCGCCGCCATTCAGAATGGCGGTCAGGCGATCGACATCTGCAAAGCTCTGAAACGCGACAGACGCCGTCATTTGACGTCGCACTCGGTCATAGCGAATGGTACGCAGCTCGCTGCCTTCAACCTGACCCAATGCATCATATAGCAGCGCCGTCGCGTCGAGCAGGTTGAGGAAGCCTTGAGACCCATCCCCTGACGACGATCGCGCAGCAGCTAGCGCTTGCTGCACATCGCCGTTCAGTTCAGGCCAACCGACTTGAGCGAATTCTTGACTGAGATTTTCAAGCCCTTGTGCCCGCTTGTTCATCGCATTGGTTTCGAGAATGACAGAGCCAAACCAGCCGAGCGCTGCCACGGCGGCCAGAGCGCCAACAATTTTCCATCGCCCAAACCCGGCCATATCGACTTGCCGTCGCGCCTCGAACGCGCCTTGGCGTAATCTTATGTGTGGACGACCGGCTTCGGCCCAGGTGGCAAGTTGAACCAGCAAAGCGTCTAATGACGAGGCACCGGAGCCTTGCGCCGACCGGCCCATCGCGCGCGCGACTTGGGCACCATGAATATCGATTTCAGAATGCGCTTCTGTGATACCAATCAGCACATCCCGCCCGAGCGCTGGGTCGAGCGCAAAGCCGCGCCCGTCCAAACGGCCCAACACGAGACCGGGCGCTTCGAACAATGTGTTTTCTTGCGGCAACAGGCTGTGGGCGGCCACCAGTTCTGCTTCGTCAAATCCCTGATCCGACAAAGACTGAATCAGCTCTGTCATCGCCGCGTTGGAGACAATATTGATTTCACGCGGCTTTGCAGTGTTGTCCTTGTCATACTCAGCCAAAGCAACGTGGCTGTCCTCAACTGTTTCCGCCAGTTCATCCTCAACCGCAAATGGGGCCGCGCGGCGCGCTTCCTTGTCATTTCGCGCTGGGATGGAGACGCTTAAACCCAAGACGTCGAGACCATTCAGGAATACCGTTAAATTGCGTCCGCGCGATTCGATGCCGCGTCGATCCTGATTGACGCGCCAGTCGTTGCCGCGCGGGTGCGCGATCAACAAGTCGCCATCAGGCTTGAGAAGGGCATAGATACGAGCCACTAGCGAATTCTCTCCCGGCGCAAGGTTCGGATCGGGCGACCCGGAACCGCTTCAAACATATAACGCATCGTCATGTCGTGACCGCGATAAGACACATTCGCCGAAACTTCCACCAGACTCGACACAATGCCGAGGCGATCCACCTGTATTTGCGTCGGGTCTATGCGTTTCACGGTTTGGTCTTCCAGCAATTCGTCGACACTCGTCCAGCCGCCTTGCGGTCGATTCTCGATTACTGCGCGCACGTCGTCCAGACCCAGTGCATCGCTGAGGATTGCCTGCAAAAGCGGCGCCTGCGCTTCGGTCAGCGTGTTAATGTTGAGTTGCTGCTGCTGCGCACTCGCCCCTTCGGGCAGGGCGCAAATCAATGGCGCGATGCGTTGCATCACGTCAATTGTATAGCCTCGAATGGCGCGCAGCTCTTCAACATTGGCAAGCTTTTGCCCCGACGTGCGATAAGACGGCACTTCGCTCAGATAATAAGAGTCTTCAGCCCCGCCGCTGCCGGGAACAGAATTGGCGTCCATCCAATCGGTTAGAGAAGCGACCAGCGCCACCATGTCCGAGGCATACCCCTCCTCGATCGCAGCCCCCAATAGAGATTGATAGACGCGCTGCGCTGGTACATTTGCGGTTTGTCGCCCGCCCTCACCTGAGGCCGTCAGCGAGTTAATATCAAAGCAATTGGTGGCATCTCGGGCGGTCACACTGAAAACTCCACCCTCCACAGGAATTATTTGCGGCTCGCCTAAGCCAGGCAATTCCGCAAACAGCTTATTCTCCAACGGGGCCAGCACTTCCGCCATCCGGGCTTTCGCGACCTCTTCAGCTGACACGGCATAAAGCGCCAGTTGCGCTTGGGCATCCAACGCGCTCGAGCGTTGCGTCGCATCTGTCACCGCTTTGGTAATGGCCAGCGCCGCCACCGACATCGCGGCGACGATCATCAACACCGTTAGCAGTGCCGCCCCGCG
This sequence comes from Pseudomonadota bacterium, assembly GCA_039818185.1. Lineage (GTDB taxonomy): Bacteria > Pseudomonadota > Alphaproteobacteria > Caulobacterales > Hyphomonadaceae > Henriciella. The sequence goes on along the minus strand of JBCBUI010000003.1, from coordinate 144,775 downwards.
TTGGGATTCCCATCGCTGCATCATGTTCGCCCCCCGGTCAGGGCTGATAAAACAAGGCTTGTGCCGTTTTCAAACGTGATTTCGATCTCGATCAGGTCGGGCAGAACGGATCGTCCGATAATCGCGTCGCCTAACCAAAAATCGGAGCGTTGATCCCCGCGCACGAAGCCCAAATCTATCCGCGCGATATCTTCTAATAAGACACGCTGCGACACCGGCGTCCCGCTGGTCGCATCTGGACGCAGAGTCGCCTCACGGATTAATGCACCGCTGCGCAGACTATACTCGACCGATTGCAGCGTCCCGCGCCCTTCTACGCTGCCTGGGTTGAGCCAACCATTGCGCACGAACCGCAAGAAAGGCGCCTCGCCACGCGGGGCCTCGCCATAGAGATTGCTTGGCGCTTCAAACTGATCAGATGGCTGCACGGTGCGATCGCTCAACGCGGCGATATCCTGGCGAATTAATGCCTGAGCAATGTCCAGCGTCCGCGCTTCGATTTCACGCTCACGCACTAGCTGGCTGGCAGAGGTTGCGCTGATCAGCAAAGCAGCGCCGGCCGACGAGACGATCGACAAAATAAACAGGGCCACCAAGGTCTCGGCCAATGTGAAGCCGGATTGTGTCGTCTTGTTTCCAATCATGAGGGATCTCCCTCATTTGGTTGCGTCTCAACCGATCCTGGCAGGTTTTGCGGGATATATTTTAAACTAATCAGACTGGCGAGCACTTGCTCGCTTTCGGCGGGGCGAACATCCACGCGCAAATTCTGCAGGGCGCCTTGATCGGCCTGAGACGCGGTGCGCACCCAATTATAGGTCCGCCCCAACTGCGTCTCCTGGCCTGCGGATATGCCAGCATCAATGACCTCACGCGTTGCCATGGACCGGGCCATGACGTTTTCTGCCACGGTCCGCGCCAGTAAACGCGATTCCAGGCTTGCGGCGTTGCGGCTGGCATCGGTGGTCACTTGCATCAAGGGGATCGCCGCAAGCGCCAAGATGCCCATAGCGGCAACGGTCTCGACCAGGCTGAATCCGGACTGGCGCTGGCGTTTAGCGTTCGACAAGACGCACCTCGCCGGTCTCTTCGAGCACGATATCAATCCGCACACCGCGGGCTCGCAATTGAAATTCGGCCGGTTGTACGATGCCCGTCGGATCGAACACGATTTCCGGCCACCCCTCCGGGGCCGACCGCTCGTTCGTCTGGAACTGGATATCCATGCCGCGCGGCAAGACCACAGCGCCGCGTTGTTGGCGCCAGAAATCCTGACGCCACTGAAACAGAGCATAGCCTTCGTCTTGCAGCTTCAAGCCGACCGGTTGCCCGGCCATAATGGCATGTTCCTGGGCTTCCCGCAGCACGCGGGCAAAGGCTTGCGCGCTGGCTTGCTCTTCGGTTGGACGTTCCGGCAAAGTCAGGGTCACCAGGCCCGCCGTCAAACCAACAATGAACAGCACAGCCATGACTTCGACCAAAGTCATGCCAGCTTGTCTTCGACGTCGATGTGCGCGTGCCACGAGACCGCCTTGTCTGATTAGGCTCTAAATGTCCCAGATGCTGATGTCGGCATTATCTTCCTCGCCGCCTTCGCGGCCATCAGCGCCTAGAGAATAGAGATTATACGGACGATTATCATCCCCCGGCACCTCATAGATATAAGGCCGCCCCCAAGGATCATTTGGGAGTTTCTGAATATAGCCGCCAGGGCGATAACGATTGCCGTCCGGCGCATTATCCGGCTTGGTCACCAGCGCTTCGAGCCCCTGTTGCTGCGTCGGGAACGTGAACATGTCGCCACTATAGGATTGCAGGGCCCCGGACAGACGGGTGATATCCGTCGCGGCCTTGGTCGTCCGACCCTGGCTCATCGCACCGGTGACATTGATCAGGACCACGGTCGACAGCAGTCCAATAATGAACACGACGACCATGATTTCGGTCAGTGTAAAGCCGCGCTGACGGTTGCGTTTTTGTTGTTTGCGCTTGTCGATCATTTGATAATCTCCTTAGGCACCAATCGCCATCGTATTAAGCTGCAGAATGGGCAGCATGATGGCCAATACAATTAAAGCCACGACCCCGGCCAATAGAACAATAAGTAGGGGCTCTAGCAGGCCCAATGCTACTGTTGCGTTACTATCTAGCTCTTCTTCCATGTAATCCGCGGCACGGCCCATCATGGCCGGCAAGTCGCCACCGCGCTCGCCACTGGCCACCATATGCACCAACATGGGCGGGAAGACTTCCGTACCACGCATGGCGCGATTAAGCGGTTGGCCTTCCTCGACCTGGCGACGCACGGTCGTCGCGGCCTGCCGAAACACTTCATTGCCGACCGACCCGCGTGCGGCGATCAGCGCATCTGGCACCGTTGCGCCGCTGCCGGACAGCGTGGCGAATGTCCGCGCAAACTGAGCCGCATTGGCACTCTTGATGACTTTGCCGAGCAAGGGCAGTCGCAGAACTAAGCGATCCAGGTTCAATTTCACCGCAGGCGTGCGCAGCACACCCCGCATCAACCAAATGCCAACCGCCAGCAGCGGAATGACCAATAGTCCCCAACCGCGCATAAAGTCGGACACGCCGATAACTGCGTTGGTCAAAGGCGGTAGATCCTGTCCCAGCGTCTCGAATTGCTCGATCACGGCCGGCACCACGAAGATCAATAACAGGACCACGACAATCATCGCGACCAAAGACAAGACCATGGGATAGATCAGCGCCGAGAGAAGCTTGTTTCTGAGCTTGCGAGATTTCTCCAAATGCGTCGCCAGGCGATCCATGACATCGCCTAATCGGCCAGATGACTGGCCCGCAGATACCACAGCGCGATAATACGGGGGAAACGCTTTCGACGACTGGCTCAACGCCTCGGAAAAGGAAAACCCTTCCTGAACCTTGCCGCGTACGCCCATCAAGACCCGGCGCGTACCAGGCTTCTCGGCTTCACCGGCAATCGCGCCAAGCGCCTCTTCTACGGTGGCGCCGGATTTGATCAGCATCGCCAATTGGCGCGTCGTCAGAACCAGATCCGTACCAGACAGTGATCCGCGCCCCGCTGCACGTTCGGCCGATTTTTGACGAGCTTCTTTGACGTCGAGCGGCGACAATTGCCGCATCCGCAATTCCTTGCGCGCCGAGCGGGCTGAATCAGCGGTGATAACGCCTGTGGCGCGTTTGCCGTCGGCGCCGATCGCGACATAATCGAAGACCGCCATCGCTAGCGTTCCTCCTCACGGCGGCAAACCCGGAGCACCTCCTCGACGCTGGTCTCGCCAGCCTGGACATAGCGCGCCGCATTGCGGAATAAATTGTCGTGCTGGCTAAGCGCTGTGCGTTCAATTTCGTCTTCCGAGCCGTCTGCGCGGATGAGGTCACGCAAGCTGGAATCAACGCTGATCAGCTCATATACGCCGAGCCGGCCATTATAGCCGCTATTGCCGCACGCCATACACCCAACCGGACGCCAGAGTTGCGGCGCCTCTACGGCATTGAGGCCGAACATTGCGAGTTCTTCCGGCGTCGAGGCATGCGGTTTACGGCAGTGTGGACACAGCTTTCGCACCAGGCGCTGCGCGATCACCGCTTTTAGCGTCGCCGCGATGACATAAGGTTCGATCCCCATATCCCGCAGGCGCTGAATGGCGCCGGCCGCACTATTGGTATGAACTGTCGACAAGACAGGACGACCGGTCGAGGCAAACTCGAACGCGACTTTCGCGGTCTCGAGATCGCGGATCTCACCCACCATCACCACGTCCGGGTCATGCCGGAGAATGGCGCGCAGAGTCGCAGCAAATGTCAGACCGACCTTGTGGTGCATCTGTGTCTGCGAAATACCTTCCAAGCCATACTCGATCGGATCTTCGAGCGTCATCACATTGCGCTCGCCATTGTTCAGGACCGATAGCGCGGAATAGAGCGTGGTGGTCTTACCGGACCCGGTCGGTCCTGTGACCAGCGTAATGCCGTTCGGCTGAGCCAGGATTTCGCGGAAGCGCGATAGCGTCGTCTCGTCCATGCCAAGCTGATCCAGCCCGAGCAACGCATTGCGCGTGTCGAGCAAGCGCATCGTCACCCGTTCGCCATAGCGGCTCGGCAGTGTTGAGACACGCACATCAATACTGCGTCCTCCAATTGAAAGCGAGATCCGACCATCCTGGGGGATACGTTTTTCCGCAATATCGAGGCGGGCCATGACTTTAATCCGGCTGGTCAACGGTGCGGCGAGCCGACGCGATGGCGTCAGCACTTCCTGCAAAACACCATCAATTCGATACCGCACGGAAAGCGTGTCCTCATGCGGCTCGATATGAACATCCGAAGCTTTGCGATTGACCGCTTCATAGATCAGGCCATTGATCAGGCGAATGACCGGCGCGTCATCATCGCCATCCAGCAAGTCTGCCGTTTCCGGGATGCCATCAACCAGGCTGGCTAGACCGCCTTGGCTGTCCAGCGCCGCTTCTGCCTCATCGCCAGAAACCCCTTCGCGGGCATAATGTTCGGTCAAGGCGCGTTCAAAATCCTGTGCACCCATAGGTTGCAGCCGAAGAGGCCGACGCAGCACCCGACGCGCCTCGATCAGAGAGAATGGGTCTGCGCCGTTACGCACCCCGAGCCGGATCTGGTCGCCCTCGCCTTCGAGCACAACAAGGCCTTTGTCGCGAGCAAAGGCGTAAGACAGATCTGTATTCGTCAAAGGCACTCTCTATGCTTACTTCAGTTCGGCATGGAGCCGAACGCTTAATTTGTGCGGCCGCGCAAGGTTGGCGTTTGTTCGACGTCTACGCCCAGGACTTCAGAAATGAACCCATCAATCTCTGAGACGCCGTCATCATTGCCTTCGCGCAGCATTTCTTCGGCGCGAATATAGCGATAATTGCGTGACGTAACCGAACGGGCATCTTCGCGATCACGAACAATTGTTGGGCGTATAAAGACCATCAAATTGGTGCGAACAACGGAATTGGTTTCAGATTTAAACAAATTGCCGACCACCGGAAGGTCGCCTGCCAGAGGCACTTTTGAGTTCACTTGTGAATTTTGCTGCTCGATCAATCCGCCAATCACGATAATCTCACCATCATCGGCCAGAACATTGGTCGTAATCTGCCTGATATTGGTGGCAAAATCGTCCAGACCGTCACTCAACGTTTCAGAAACACTGGAAACTTCCTGGAAGATTTCGAGGTGAATGGTGTCATCCGCCGAGATCCGCGGCGTCACATCGAGCTTAATACCGACATCCTGGCGGGTCACCGTCCGGAAAGGATTACTATTGTCAGACCCCAGTGTTTCGCCGGTCGCAATTGGAATTTGCTGACCGACCAAAAGCTGAGAAGTGCCATTGTCCAACGTCATGTTGAACGGCTTGGACAGGACCTTTGAATTGGTATCCGTTTCAACCGCCGTCAAAATCGCGCCGAACAGGGTATCGCCGCTGCGCCCCCCCGCCCCGATCGCGGGCTGCAATTGCAGGAGCGAACTGGTCGCACCCTCGATAAACGGGTTCGCCCCGCCAAACGCACTGGCCGGCGCCAAAGCCCCCGCTAATTCGAGTAAGTTTGGAGCTTCACGAGAGAAATTTGTACTCAGGAAAGGCACCGATGACTCTCCAGTACCCGAGAGAAGGAATTGCACGCCGAGACTGCGCGCCGTGTCGTCTGACATCTCGACAATGATCGCCTCGACCAGGACTTGCGCCCGGCGTTTGTCTAGCGCCTCGACAACGCGCTCCATCGCCAGGATCGTGTCCGGTGACGCGCTGATCACCAGAGAATTGGTCGGTTGGTGGTGCGCTATCGTCGCGCCCGGCACTTGTGCATCGCCCGGAGACGCCTGTTCCGCCATGGTTTCCGCCAGACGCTCAAGGATCGGAACGATGTCTTCCGCATTTGAATTGCGAAGTTCAATCACTCGCAAGCTGTCTCGCACCGGATCTGTTTCGTCGAGCTCCTGCGCAACACGTATCGCCCGCGCTACCGTCGCCTCATCACCTTTCAAGACGATTGAATTCGACGTCGCAGCAGCCGAGACCTCAAAGCGATTATTGGGATTGTCATCGCGATCGGACAACAAATCGGTCAAAATGCCTTCAATTTCGCGCGCCGGGACATTGCGTAGTTCGACCGTCTCAACTTTTGTGCGGTCATTCTCATCGAGACCCTGCACAATTTCGCGCAGACGCGGCATATTTGACGAATAATCGACCAAAACCAGCGTATTCGACCGCGCATTCGCGACCACTTGGCCTTGCGCATCGACCAATGGCTTAACCATTTGCGCGGCTTCTATCGCACTGAAATTGTCCAGTTTGAATACTTGCGTGATAAATGCATTCGGCCCCGTATTGCGGACTGAAGCGTCACCAATCGCCATTTGCTCCGGAACGATGCGATAAACGCCCTTTCCAGCCGGCACGGCGGCGAATCCATGAACGCGCAGCGTCGACAGGAAGACCTGGAAAACTTCCGCAGTATCCATCGGAGCTTGCGACATCACCGTCACTTTGGTCCGTCTAACATCCGGATGAAGGATGAATGTGTACCCGGTAATGATCGATACATCATCAATAAGTGCTGTAATATCAACGTCGTTCAAGCTCAAAACATGACGTTCCGCGCGCGGAGAATTCATCTCCGCGACGGCCAGGCCCTGGACACTCAGGGCTAAGGCAGATGCTGCAATCAGCTTCTTCATGATTCGTATCCTACTCACCGAACCTTAAACGAATGGTTTGCTCCGATCCGTTGCGGTTAACTGTCAAATCCACTGTCTCTGCAGACGAAATTCTGTCGATTACATCAATAGTATCGAGTTGCGCGACTGATGCGCCATTAATTTGCAGCAACACATCGCCCGGCGCCAGACCAGCCTGCTGCATAATTTCTGGACTGCCCAGCGGGTCGAGCCGATATCCCGTAATCGCCCCATTCACACGCACAGGCCCGGCATTGATGCTGCCGAGCAAGAGCTCAGGCGCGTCAATTTGAGCTTCGGTCACGTCCGGCTGTGCGGGTGATTCCGGTATCGTAGCTTGCGAGGACACGTCGATTTCGGTGCTGATCCGGGAATCATCTGTGATCACAGACAGTCCCGCGCCGCGGCCGCCCAGCATCAAGGTCTCGTTGGCGCCATCGCGGTTAATAATGACACGATCCGACAAAATCCGCTCCAGGGTAACTCCGGCCAGGATTTCATCCCCAACGCTGTAATTTTTGCCAATCCCGTTTGGGGTGCGAATGATCGCATTGCCTGCTTCCCCGCCCTCCGTCGACATGCGCAAGCCGTCGAGATTTAGATTAAGATTGGTCTCAGGAACATCCTGGACGATCACGTCGGCTTCGCCTTGCTGGAAGGGATTGTTCTGCACCAGCAATGTGCGGTCCGTGGCGATAGCGAGCGTGCTTGATGCGCCGCGCATCGGAGCCGGCAAAGGCCGTTGCGTATAAGTAGCAACCGAATTCGACGGCGACACGATCAGCCAGCCAATCCGCGCCACGAGCAATGCGAGCGCGATGACCAGCACGCCTTCAACCACCCATCGCAATAGGCGCTCAACGCTGATCAGCTTTTCAAGAGCCGTATCGGCGGCGCTTGGCATACCACTCTCTCCTCATCACCCGGGTTCGATCGTTTATCTTACGCGAGCGGCTTAGGCTTTGTCACGTCTACGATTTTTAAGTTTGAACCCTCACGACACGGTTAACGCCGTGCGTGAGGGTTTCGTCTAGGCTTTCACCTTTGCGCTTTTGTGACAGCGCTGTGATTGCCTTAGAATTTGGCGGTCAGACTGGCTGAGAGACTGGTACCGCGATCATATGTGTTGAATTCAACCCGGCCTTCATCGGTCTGGGTATTGATGAATTCCTCATGCGCTTCGTCGAGGATGTTACGCGCGCTCAGTCCCAAGGTCAGATCTCGATTGAGCACTGTGAAGTCCCGACGATACACCAAGTCGACCTGGATGCCTGGATCTTCCAGAACGTCTTCTAGACCGAGGCGGGCATCGCCGCGCTGGAGAATACGCTCATCAACCCAGCCAACCAGCAGCGTCGCCTGTTCAACATCATTCTCCCAGCCGAATTGCAGATTGAAGATGTTCTCAGGTGTGCCTTGCAGCTTGTCACCATCATTCAAACCAAGATCGGTCGCCAGAATGTTTCGGTTCTCACTGCCCGAGAAGACCAGGTCCGTAGGATCCACGACCAGCTCGGCTGAAGTGTAGGTGTAATTGGTTGAGAAGATCCAATCCCGATCGACGAAGAATTGCTGCTCGAACGGCATTTCGAAACGAGTCCGGTATTCGAGCTCAACACCAAATAGTTCGGCCTTCGGCGCGTTGATATAGGTGGTCTGATAAACCAGCGAGCTCAACTCGTTGATTTGTTCTTCTATCGGATTTTCGATCTCTTTGAAAAAAGCTGCTGCGGTTACGAACTGGTTGCGGCCCATATAGTATTCCAGGCGCGCATCATAGTTGGTGAACTCGCTGTCGAGCAGCCCGCTATTACCGCGATAGGTGCGGCTGGACTCGGTATCGAAATATGTCGCTTCAGACAGTTCGCGGAATTGTGGGCGCGCAACGGTCTCGGAATAACCAAGACGCAATTGCAGGTCGTCCGCAAAGTTCCAGGTGAAGGTCAAAGCCGGCAACGTGTAATCGTTTTCGATCCGTGTTTCCTCCGGCCCCGGATTACCGAACCGGTCGAATGAGCGAACGAATTGCTCACCACTTTCCTGACGGACGCCGAGAGTTGCCTTGATGAAGTTCGTAATGTCCGCATCGACTTGCGCGAAGTAAGATGTGACATCCAGACCCGCGACATAGAAGTCCGTCGTTGTGGTCGATTCGTTCAGGAAGAACCGGCTTGGCGCGATATTGTCTGGCGAGAATAGGAAGTCCGGACGGGCCAACGGATCGACGCCATCAACGATCGAGCCATTGAAACGGAAGTTGAACTGCTTGTAGTCGCGTTCTGTCGATGAGTCGTCAAAACCCGCAGACAAAACGACTTCGCGGCCATCGAAGTTCAGGTTGTATTTTCCATCCAAACCGAAGCCGGTGACATCATCGACCAGCTCTGTGAACTGAATGTTGTAGCGGCCTTGCTGGTTATTATAGGTTGGTACGCCATCGATAACTTCGCGCGTCAGCTGACGCTCATACGGAGCGTCATAGGTCGACTGAGCGACTGATCCGCGCCAGTTGATATCGAGATCGCCAAACCCGTGCGAGCCGGCAAGCTGGAATGATGTCAGCTCGCGTTCATACCAGGCGGTGCGTTCGCGGTGACGGATCTCGTTACTGCCATCTTCGCCGACAGCGATCTGTGCGTCTTTCGTGGTCGAATGCACGTAGAAGAGCGTACCCGCCACTTCGTGTGCGCCACGGCCGACCGTGACGGATCCAAGCCCGTTCACAATCGCATCAAACGTCGTTTGATCGACGATAACATCACGGTCAAAATCACCAGACGCGTCATTACGCAGAACCTGTTGTGTGGCTTCGCGTGTTGACCAACTGCCATCATAGCCGACAACCCCGATCAGGCCGACATCAAACTCGTCAAATGAAAGGGCTTTACCGCCTTCAAGTTCGAGCTCAAACGGAGCGTCAATCTTGCCTTCCTGAATGACGGACAGTGGCGAATTGACCAAGCTTTCGCCAGCGATCTCACGATCAGTGGCGGACAGGCTGTTAATATTCGTGCCCGTCGCAATCAAAGATGCGAGCGGTCCGGGCAAGTCACGCAGACCATCATCATAGCCCGACCAGTCCGTGTCACTGCCGCGTACAAATAGCCCATCCTGGTTCGTCGTCACCGTGTTGTACCCGGTCCCTACTTTCAGATTCAGGAAATCTTCGGCCGGCTGGCGAACAGTTTTCAGGTCAATCAGACCGCCGCCAAATTCACCCGGATAATTCGCAGAAAACGTCTTCTGCACGGCCGCGCCATCCAGCATACTGGACGGGAAAAGATCAAGTGGAACCGTCCGACGGAGCGGCTCAGGACTTGGTAGCGGAGATCCGTTCAGCAAGGCCACAGAATAGCGATCGCCGAGACCGCGCACATAAGCAAACTGACCATCAACGACACTCAGGCCGCTGAGACGGGTCAGCGCAAGCGCCGCGTTTGCGTCCCCCTGACGAGTCAGGTCTTCGGCGGACAAAAAGGAAGCAACTTGCGAGGTTTGACGTTGCGGTTCGGGAATGAACCGACCGCGAACGACAACTGTTCCCAGAGTACGCTCATCGGCGGTCTCTACTGTGTCTTCCTGGGTCACCGTCGTGTCTTCGGCGGGGTCTTCTTGAGCGATTGCCATCGGGCTGAACGCCAAGGCGAGCGCCGTCGTAAGCAAGAGCGAGTGTTGAGAAGGACGTTTCATTGGTTTGAACTTTCAATTCGGATCATCGGGTCGTCGATGAGAGAGTGTGTTGCTGCACCAGTCTCGACGGACAGAAATGGGAAAACCGGGACAGCGCCAAAGCCCTGTCCCGGTCGATCATCTAGGCTAGCACTCTTCGCCGTTTGGCAGGCCGCATGTCCAACCCTGCCACCAGGTGTCGTTCGCATTCTCGACCGCGCCGATATAATCGGTGTCATCGAAGAATGGATCGACTGCCGTCAGATCAGTTGCAGTCGCAGCTGTTTCCGTCGGGCCGTTGATGAAGGTTGAGATGAGCGTGTTGACCAGCGGAGCTGCAGTGTTGAACGTACTGTTCGGGGCTGCTGCAGCCGCTTCAACCGCTGCAACCGTCTCGGGATCAGAGTCTGTCAGGCCGGCGCCATTGGTACCACAGTCGGCTTGGACAGATGAGAAGCTTGGATCAACACCGACACCACCGAAGCTGGTATTGTCGCCGTCACCTGCGCTTGCATCCCAGGCGAAACATGCATTCTCATACACGATCACACCATTGAGGAGCTGTCCGATGGAACCAGAGTTTGACCGGAACACTTCATCGCCTGTCTCACCGATGAAAGTGAAGTTCGCGATCTTTGGATCTGAAGGCAGAACCGCAGACGCAGCAGCGACAGAACTTTGTTCGGTAATATTGTCGCCGCGGCCATTGATCTGATCGACGATGACATACTGGATTGCTCCTTGGTAGCCATTGTCGGTGTCAATCGACTCGTCGCCATTGCCAGTCAGAACGAGATATTTCGCATTGACCGTACCACCGAAGAATTCGACACCATCGTCCGCATTGTTGTGGACTTGAATGAACTCAACAACCGTGCCGTCACCGACGCCACCAAAGGCGATGCCGTTCAGCTCATTGTCCGTGGTCAGCTCGAAGCCAGCATACTTGACTTGTACATAGCGCAGAACGCCTGAGCTATCACCGGCATCATCACCGCCATAAAGCGCGTCCGGCGATGTCACACCTTCGATACGCTGCTGACATGTGTCGGTGCCGTAAGCGGACCCGCTCAAGCAGCGGTTTTGAGGCGCGCTGCCGAGGATAACGATGCCGCCCCATTCGCCATCGGCCTGGTCTGGCGCTGGCTGACTGCCTCGCAGATCAGCTTCAGAGGTAAAGATGATTGGATCAGCGGCGGAGCCGAGCGCCCGGATGTCCGAGCCACGGTTAACAACCAGATAGTCCTGGCCGGTATTACCAAACAGCGTGACGCCAGATTCGATGGTCAGAACGGCAGGATCGCCGTCAACTGCCGTGCCGTCAGCGCCGGTGTCGACACCCACATCAACGCGGCCATCAAGCTCGTACAGGTTGCCGCGAGTCAGACGAACATCGTCTGCAAGCACGCCCGAGACCACACAGACTTTTTGACCGTTAATCTCGGTCGCTGAGTCTGTTGTGCCGGTTGGGCAGGTGAACTCATCTGGGAATACGCCAAAGGTCCAGCCCGTGGCCCAGTTATCGGTCTCAGATTCATCAGGCGCGAAGGCACCAATGTAATCCGTGTCATCGAAAGACGCGTCGATGGCTGGCAGGTCCGTCGGCGTGACGGCGCCTTCAGCAGTGCCTGGGAAGAACGTCGCGGCCAGCGTGTTTGCCAAAGGAAGCATAGTGTTAAACGTGCTGTTTGGGGCTGCGGCGGCAGCTTCAACGGCAGCAACTGTTTCTGGATCTGAGTCTGTCAGGCCTGCTCCATTGGTCCCGCAATCGGCAAGGACGGAAGAGAAACTCGGATCAACGCCAACACCGCCAAAGCTCGTATCATCGCCATCACCGGCACTTGCATCCCATGCGAAGCAGCCATTCTCATACTGGATGACACCATTCAAGAGACGGCCAATGGATCCGGAGTTTGAGCGGAACACTTCGTCGCCGTCGGTCCCGATAAAGGTAAAGTTGGCAATTAAAGGATTGGACGGCAGAACCGCAGAAGCGGCTGCAACAGAGCTTTGCTCAGTAATATTGTCGCCGCGACCCGTTGTTTGCTGCACGAGCGCGTACTGGATTGTCCCTTGATAGCCATTATCGGTATCGATGGACTCGTCATTATTCCCGTTCAGAACCAGGTATTTGGCGTTGACCGTACCGCCGAAGAATTCGACGCCGTCGTCTGCATTATTATAGACCTGAATGAATTCCACGACTGTGCTGTCACCAACGCCACCGAAGGCAATGCCGTTCAGTTCGTTATCCGTAGTCAGTTCGAAACCAGCATGCTTCACAACAACATAGCGAAGCGTACCAGAATAATCGTCTGCATCGTCACCCCCATAGAGCGCGTCGGGTGAGGTCACGCCTTCGATGCGCTGCTGACAAGTGTCGGTGCCGTAAGCATCGCCACTCAAGCAGCGGTTTTGAGGCGCGCTACCCAGGATAACGATCCCGCCCCATTCACCGTCAAAAGTTTCACCCAGGTCGTTACTTGGATCGGCATCGTTCTGACGCTCAATGTCCAGAGCGCTGGTGAACGTAATCGGCTGCGTATCGCTACCTACGGCTTCAATCGTGGAGCCGCGCGTCACAACCAGATAGTCCTGACCGGTTGCACCAACGATTGTGACACCAGGTTCAATTTCGAGAGATGCAACGGATCCCGCTGGGTCCGTGCCATCTGCACCGGTATCAACGCCAACGTCGACGCGACCATTCAGGCGATACACAAGACCATCGACATTCGTAAGCGTCGTCGTGCCGAGCAGAGTTCCGGACAGAATACACGTGGTAATCGATCCAATCGGGTCGCCTTCTGTGAACCCGGTCGGGCAGTCGACGGTCGTGCCGCCACCAGTGCCGCCGCCAGTGCCACCGCCTGATGACGGCGGAGTTGTCGGCGCCGTTGTGCCTGGTGAAGCGATGTCGCTGCCTTGAGAACAAGCCGCTAGCAAGCCAAGGGCCAACGCGCTTACAGTTGTACGAAGTTTCATTGTGTATTCCCCGAATACGTTTGCATCATCGAACTCAAACGGGGAATCGCCCCGCTTGATTCAGGGCGGGAGTATTCAAAGGACGTGACGGATTTTTTGCACTGAAACTACGGTTCTGTGACAGCGTCAGTCACAGAACTGACGCAATAGTTAACTGAAATTAATCACTTTTATTCCGTATCAGGACTGTTGTGCAGAGCCGCATTTTTTCACCGATTCTGCGGAATATCCATAGATTACGGGTGTCGCATTTCTAGCCATTCGTCCGAGTCTGGAGGATTACGAGACCATAAACATGCCTGCGCACCACACGACCCAGATGCCCAAAGCGAGGTTTGGGCCAAAAACAATTGCGACACGATCGCCTTCCGACCGTGATTTTTGTGACACGGTTAATGCCATCAAAAGTCCCGTTCCAGATGCGATCAATAAAATCACGGGCAGCCCCGTGATCCCAACCCAGGCGCCGCCCGCAGTGAGCAGTTTTGCATCGCCCAGCCCAATGCCTTCATAGCCGCGCGTCTGCCTCCAGATGAGTGCCAGTCCTGCGACCAGTACATAGCCGACCACAGCGCCGCTCAGCGCCCAGGCCAAACTGCCTTGATGCGCTGCGTAGCCGAGTCCCAATGCCACCAAAGGCCAGGTCAAAATATCCAACAACAAACCGGTGCGCAGGTCGATATAGCTGAGCAGAAGCAAAGCCGCGCCGAGCCCTAGGCTAGCGATCAAGTCGATCGAACTCGTCCGATGAGCGCTGCCAAAGATTGAGAACAGGAGCCCATAAATCGCCGCCAGCCCAATCGTGACGAGCAAGGCCGTTCGGGCGCTGGTCCGAACGTCAGGGAAATCCTGTTCGCCGTCTGGACCCGACTCCGTCAATGGCCGCGAAATCCTTTCGCCACAACAAACAGTTCTGGCGACCCCGCACGACTGGCGGGTGGTTTGATATGTTTGACGGTTTTGAAATGCCGCTTCAGCCGCGCCATCATCTCCGGTGTGGCGCCGCCCTGAAAGACTTTTGAACAAAACGCCCCGCCCGGTCGCAAATGCGCGATAGCAAAATCTAGCCCCATATCTGCCAGCGCTGCCGTTCGCAGACTGTCAGTCTGTTTATGCCCAGTGGTGTTCGCCGCCATGTCGGACAAGACCAGATCCGGCGCACCGCTCAAGCCTGTCATCATCTCCGCGACATCATCCGGATCGTTGACATCACCCTCGATGATGAAGGCACCAGGCACTGGCTCCACGGGCAGTAAATCAATCCCGACAATTTCGCTGACGCCTTTGCGAACACAGACTTGCAACCACCCGCCTGGTGCGCAGCCAAGGTCCACGACACGCATTCCAGAACGCAGCAAATCCATCTGCGCATCGAGTTCCAGCAGCTTATAGGCGGCACGGGCGCGATAACCTTCCGATTGCGCTTTCTGTACATACGGATCGGAGAGCTGTCGCTCGATCCATTTTTTGGAACTTTCCGACTTGGCGCGATACGCAATCACTTTGCGCTCGCCGGCGCGACGTCCGGATGTTTTCTTGTCGCCGGTTGGCCCTTTCCAGCGGCGCTTGCCATCATCGCTCATACCGCCGCTCCTTCAGTTGCCGGCTTCTGGGCGCCTTTGCGGCGACGGCGTCGGCGGCTCTTCCGTTTCGGACCCTGCATCATAGACAGTAGCAAGCCTTCCCGCAGACCGCGATCCGCGATCCGCATGTCACCCTTTGGCGCCAATGACCACATACCCTCAACAATGGCGCAGCCCGCGAGCATCAATCCGGCTCGGTCTGTGCCGATGGTCGGGAATTTATGCATGTTAGCCTGACCTGCCTCGCGCAGTTTCTGAACCGTTCCCAACATGCCTTCACGCGTCATCCAGGCGCCATCAACTTTATCCCGGCGATACTTGGTCAATCCGAGCGTGACGCCCGTCAGACAGGTGACCGTTCCTGAGGTCCCTATGACATGTCCCCGGCCTTCAGAAAATGTTTCGCGGATTTCGGGCGCGCGTTTCCACTTGTCGATTTGCGTCATCACATGTGCCAGCATCTGCGGATACGCCTCTTCTTCTGGCAAATGCACGAAGGCTTCGGTCAAGGTGACAACCCCCACGGGCAAACTGCGCCAGGCCAGAATAGGCGGCTTGCGAAGCAAGCCTTTCAAACCGCCTTCATGCGCTGGGCGCGCATCGACATAAGACAGTTCCGTCGAGCCGCCGCCAATATCGATGACCAGGACCCGGTCGGTGTCTGGCTCGATCAGATTATGGCATCCGATCAGCGCCAGCCGGGCTTCTTCTTCGGGTCCGATAATCTTGAAAGTAAGTCCGGTTTCCTCACGCACGCGCTGAATGAAAGCCGGTCCGTTTTCAGCCCGCCGGCAGGCCTCTGTCGCGATGCATCGGACATGTCCAACTTTCTTGGCTTTTAGCTTCTTCGAGATTTTGTGAAGCGCATCCATGGCGCGCTCCACCGAGGCATCCGACATCCGCCCCGTCGCGGCCAAACCTTCGCCTAAGCGCGCAATTTGTGAGTGAGAATCTACCACAGAAAAGCTATCACCGCGGCGCGCGGCGATCAGCAGTCTACAATTGTTCGTCCCCAAATCCACCGCTGCATAGAGCGGCGGCTTTCGACGCTTACGAGACCCGGATTGGCTGTTTGCTTTCCGGTCATCTCGCACTTTATTTAAAGTCATGTGCTGACCAAATCTTGTATGTTGGAGAAAGCTGTAGCACACAAAGAGGACACGAGCTACGGGCCGAACGTCATGAAACGCTTTATGCGACTGTTCGGGGGAGAAAAACCCGCGAAGACACAAACGGTTACAGCGCCACGGGAGGTCCCGGACCTGCCGAATGCCATTCCCATGCGCCAAGCGAAATATCAGATCGGTCAGATCTTGCGCCACCGCCTGTTTGACTTTCGCGGCGTCGTTTTCGATGTCGATCCTGTATTTGCGAATACAGACGAATGGTATGAATCGATCCCGGAAGAAGTCCGCCCATCAAAGGATCAGCCCTATTATCACTTGTTCGCCGAGAATGAGCGCACCCATTACGTGGCTTATGTCTCAGAACAAAATCTCGTGCCGGACGAAACCGAAACTCGGGTCAGCCACCCGGACATCCCGAAAATGTTCGAAGTAACCGATCAGGGCTACGTCCTGAAATCCGCCCAGCGCAACTAGTCCGGTTTTACAGCCTCAGGAGTCGCGGCCTGAAATGCGGCCAAGGCGTTACACTTGCGGTCGATATCGATCAGGGTTGGAAAAGCTGACAAATCGAGATCAAACCGCCGCGCATTATAGACCTGCGGGATAAGGCAGATCTCGGCGAGCCCTGGCGCCTCCCCGAACAGGAATTCAGACTCTGACTTGCCCGCGTGCGCTTCGAGCGCCTCAAACCCCCGGGTCACCCATGTGCCGTACCAGCCTTTGATCGCCTCCGGCGACGCCGCGAAATCCTCGCGCAGATATTTCAGCACGCTCGAATTGTTCAGCGGGTGAATGTCGCATGCGACTGTGTCCGCGAACGCACGCGCGCGCAGTCGTTCGTGCGGATCGGCGGGAAGCAAAGCCGGATCAGGATGCGTTTCTTCCAGCCAATCCAGAATGGCCATGGATTGCGAATGGATTTCGCCGTCGATGATCACAGTGGGCACGCGTTGCTGCGGATTGAGCGATCGATAAGCTGCAGAATTCTGCGCCAATACATCCGGATGCAGATTCACTTCTTCGCTCTCAAACTCGATCCCTTTCAGATTGAACGCTATGCGCAATCGATAACAGGCAGATGAGCGCCAATAGTCATAAAGTTTGATCACGCATTTTCTCCAAGTTTCGATCGTGTGTCACATTATGCCCCAAGACATATTCAGACACACTTGCTATATTAGTTGCATGAACAACTATTTTGCGAAACCCGCCAACGCGAATTCGGATTGGACCATTGACCAAGGCTGGTCGGACTACACTCCCGATGAGCACGCCGTCTGGGACACATTGTATGAGCGATTGATGCACGTCTTGCCCAATCGCGCCGCGCCCGAATTCCTGAAAGGCCTGGAAGCGCTGGATCTGCATCGCGGCGGCATTCCGAATTTCGAAACCATGTCGGACGAGCTCCAAGCCCTGACCGGGTGGCGCGTTGTGGCGGTGCCTGGACTTGTGCCTGACGATGTCTTTTTCGACCATCTCGCCAATCGGCGCTTTCCGGCTGGCAATTTCATCCGCAAACCCGATCAACTGGACTATATTCAGGAACCGGATGTCTTCCACGACGTGTTCGGTCATGTCCCGATGCTGACCGATCCGGTCTTCGCCGATTATATGGAAGCCTATGGCAAAGGCGGATTGCGCAGCCTACGTCATTCCTCGCTTAAGAACCTCGCGGCTTTGTATTGGTATACGGTTGAGTTCGGCCTGATCCGAACCGAGCAAGGTCTCCGCATTTATGGAGCCGGAATTGTCTCATCGCCTGCGGAGAGCAAGTTCAGCCTGGAAGACCCGTCACCAAACCGGATTGGCTTTAATCTGAATCGATTGATGCGGACCGACTATCGGATTGATGATTTTCAGCAGACTTATTTCGTCATCGACAGCTATGAGCAGCTATTCAGAGCAACCGTCGATACGGATTTCGCTCCGCTTTATGCAGAGCTTCAGGGCAAGTTTGACCTGCGTCCAGAAGATGTTCTCGGCGCGGATGAGGTGTTCACGTACGGCACCCAGGCCTATGCCAATGCGGGCGGGCGTTTCGCGGCTTAAGGCATAAGCAAACAAGCATCGCCATAAGAGTAGAACCGGTACTGGTTTGCCATGGCATGCGCGTAAGCGGCCTGCATGATCTCGGTCCCCATCAAGGCGCAAACGAGCATGAACAGGCTTGATCGCGGCAAATGGAAATTTGTCACCAGTGCATCCGTGGCGCGAAACACATAACCGGGTTGCAGGAAAATATCGGTTGGCCCCGTCGCAGGTTCGATAACGCCATTCGGCAGGGTACAGCTTTCAAGCGTCCGTAGCGCCGTTGTGCCGACTGCAACACATCGATGACCCGCCGCACGCGCGGCGTTCAATCTCTCAGCGGTCGATGGCGTTAGCTGCCGCCACTCTTCATGCAGCTTACCGCTTTCAATCTGCTCATCTTTCAAGGGTGCAAACGTACCGAGCCCAACATGCAAACAGACTTCGGTGCGTTTAATGCCCGCGACCTCAAGCTCGGACAAAAGCCGCGGCGTGAAATGCAAGCCTGCAGTCGGCGCCGCGACAGACTTTGCTTCATCACCCGCGAAACTGGTCTGGTACGTATCGCGATCCCGTGCATCTGCAGGCCGGCGCCGCGCAATGTATGGCGGCAAGGGCATCATACCGGCCGCGTCGATCGCCGCATCTAGCGCGCCCGCTGATTTCGAAAAACGAAGCCGCAATTCACCATCTGGAAGCTTGTCGAGGATCTCGGCGAACAGGTCATCTGAGATGTTGATCCGATCTCCTGGTTTTAGCCGCTTGCCAGGGCGCGCCAAAGCCAGCCAATCCGTCTCAGATTGCTGGCCAACCAGATTGATATCCACTGGAACGTCTGACCCATTCGCATCTCGCGCAGGGCGAACGCCCTTCAAGGCTGCTGGAATAACCCTTGTATCATTGAACACCAGGTGATCGCCGGCGCTCAAATAGCGCGGTAGATCGCGCACATGTGCATCTTCGAGGCGCCCATCACCGTACGCCACAAGCAAACGCGCAGTATCCTGCGGCTCAACAGGACGCAGTGCGATTTGGCTTTCAGGAAGGTCGAAATCGAAGGCCGAGAGATCGATCAGGTCTGGCCCCTATTCCACCACTGCTGGGACGGCAGGAATATCACACAATTTCACCCGACGAGAATCTGCATTCGACAAAATGGTCTGCCACTCTTCGGTATCGGTGCGCTGCACGAAAGCCTTTGGTCGTTCCGCTTCCGGTAAATCCGCTGCGAGTTTCGCGGACATGACCACGTCCGGATTGGCAATCGGGAATCCGTCTGGTGACGGCCCCAGCTTGATTGCCTTGATCACATCAAGCCCGGTGAGCGCTCGACCCTTGGCCGTATACTTATAGTCGAGATGCTGACCTTCGTCGCTGATCAGGAAGAATTGTGCGTTGGCGGAGTTCACATCATCGGTACGCGCGGTTGAGAGTACACCCGGGCAATGTGGGATCCAGCTCTCGACCAAGCCGTCCTTTGACATTTCAGCTAGAAAGCCAGGCTGGGTCGCCATCGGGAACCCTTTGTGAAATCCGCCATCTGCGGAATCCGCAGGTCCAATTGTGTCCATTGGCACAGTCGCCGGATCGCGCCGGAACACAAATTCAGCGTCCATTGTCTCCAACATCGCGTCAGCGCCGTACGTTTTCTCTACATCACCACCTTGCGCCATGAAGCCTTTGATCACGCGATGGAACTCGGTTCGGTCGTATAGCCCGGCTCGGACATAAGCTCGAAACTGTTCAACATGCGCCGGGGCCACCACAGGCAGCAATTCGAGCACGATTTCCCCTTTGCTCGTCTCCATGATAACCAGATTTTCCGGCTCGACTTCGCGCCAGTTTTCCGGCGCGGCCTCGACATCAGCCATCGTGTAGGCGACTGGTTCCGTTTCTACTGTCTGCGCCCCCGCACAAGCCACAAATCCCATAACAGCTAAGCTACTTAGCAGGGTTCTCAGAGTCATTTTCTATACTTCTCCAGCAATCGCTCTTTGACACCAGGCGTCACGAACGGCGTGATATCACCACCGAAACGTGCAATTTCTTTGACCAAACGCGACGCCACGGCTTGATGTTTTACATCGGCCATCAGGAAGACAGTTTCAATATCGCGATTCAGTTGTTCATTCATCGCTGTCATCTGAAACTCGTATTCGAAATCAGACACCGCCCGCAATCCGCGGACAATCACATTCACTTCTTGCTCCATGGCAAAATGCATCAGCAGCGTGTCGAATGGTTTCACTTCGATTTTGGCCAGACCCGGACCTTCCAATGCGCCGCATTCTTCCTGCATCATCTTGATGCGCTCTTCGAGCAGAAAGAGTGGACGTTTGGCTTCGCTGACGGCCACCCCGATGATCAATCGATCGACGAGCTTCATACCGCGACCGATAATATCCAAATGCCCCATCGTGACCGGATCAAATGTTCCGGGGTACAGCCCAACGCGCTCCATCAGTTTCCTCCGTGCGCCCGGCGAGCCAATCGAAGTGTTTCCGGACGTTCCTAGGACTCTTCTGTATCGTCTTCGCCATTGTCTGCAAGCCGTGCCACAGAGACAACGCGCTCATCTTCCTTGGTGCGCAAGACCCAGACACCTGACGTCGCCCGTCCGGCTATCCGGATTTGGTCAACTGGCGTTCGGATCAGCTGACCCGCATCCGTCACCAGCATGACTTCATCATCATCATCAATCGTGAAGGAAGACGCGATCTGCTTGATATGGCCGGTCTTCTTATTGCTGCCCCAGATATTGTGCGCGACCAGGCCTTTGCCGCCGCGCCCTGTGACCCGATAATCATAGGCCGAAGAGCGTTTGCCCATACCGTCATCAGAGATGGTTAGAATGTATTGTTCGGCAGCGCCCAATTCAGCAATACGCTCGGCTGACAGCGCGGCCTCCTCATCGCCATCATCGCCGTCATCATCCGCGATGGCATCGACCACTTCCTCGTCTTCACCAAGTGCTGCTCGGCGCATCGCAGTTGCATGTTTGAGATAAGCGCGCGATTCTGCGCTGGTCACGTCAATATGGCGCAACACGCCCATGGCAATTACACGATCACCATCGGCCAGGCGAATACCGCGCACACCGGTCGAATTACGCCCGGCAAACACGCGGACATCCGTCACTTTGAAGCGAATACATTGGCCGAGCGCTGTCGTCAGCATGACATCCTGGTCTTCAGAGCACATGCGCACGCGGACAATGCCGTCGCCTTCATCCAGCTTCATCGCAATCTTGCCATTGCGATTCACGCGGACAAAATCGGACAGTTTGTTGCGTCGGACATTGCCGGAGCGGGTCGCGAACATGACGTCCAGCTGGGCGCGGCTTTCCTCATCATCCGGCAGCGGCATCACACTTTCGATCCGCTCATCCTTGGACAGCGGGAAAATGTTCACCAGGGCCTTACCGCGCGATTGCGGCCCACCAATCGGCAGACGCCAGACTTTCTCTTTGTAGACCATGCCTTCGGACGAGAAGAACAGGATCTCGGTATGCGTGTTCGCCATGAACACGCGTGTGACAAAATCCTCATCCTTCATCGAAATCCCGGATCGGCCTTTGCCGCCGCGATGCTGCGTCCGATAAGTCGAGAGCGGGGTTCGTTTAACATAGCCGCCATGTGTCACCGTCACGACCATGTCTTCGCGCTCGATCAGGTCCTCATCATCCATGTCGGCGCCGCCAAAGGTGAATTCAGACCGGCGCGGTACAGCGAACTTTTCTTTCACTTCGCCAAGCTCGCCACGGATAATGTCGAGGACACGCGGACGCGACCGCAAAATGTCGAGATAATCGGCAATCTTCTCAGCCAAACCCTTGGCCTCATTGCCGATTTCATCGCGGCCAAGACCGGTCAGACGGGACAGTTGCAAGGCCAGAATAGCACGCGCCTGCTCATCCGACAGGAAGATGGAGTCTTCGCCATCCCAGCGTGTCCGACGGTCTGCGACCAGCTCGAGCAGCGGCCCCATATCCATGATCGGCCAGGCTTTTTCTAACAACCGCTCGCGCGCGGTGTTCGGATCTGGCGCATGGCGGATAATGGCGATGATTTCATCGATATTTGCCACGGCGAGCGCGAGACCGACCAAGACGTGGGCCCGATCGCGGGCTTTGTTCAGCTCGAACTTTGTCCGGCGCGCGACAACTTCTTCGCGGAAGCGAATAAACGCTTGCAGGATCTGACGCAGATTGAGCTGCTCGGGCCGCCCGCCATTCAACGCCAGAATATTGGCCGGGAAACTGGTGCGCATTTGCGAATAGCGGTGCAGCTGATTTAGCACCACATCAGCGCTGGCATCCTTCTTGACCTCGATCACAACGCGAATGCCGTGCCGGTCCGACTCGTCGCGCAAGTCGGAAATACCTTCAATCCGCTTGTCGCGAACCATGCCGGCAATCTTTTCGACCAGAGACGCCTTGTTCACCTGATAAGGAATTTCCGTGACGATGATGGCCTGTCGGCCATTGCGCAGTTCTTCAATTTCGGACCGCGCCTGCATAATGATCGACCCACGTCCTTCGAGCAGCGCCTTGCGCGCGCCTGCGTGGCCCAGAATCAGCCCGCCGGTCGGGAAGTCGGGACCAGGAATAATCTCAAGCAGAGCCTCATCATCAATCGCCGGGTCGTCAATCATTGCCAGCGTTGCATCGACCACTTCGCCGAGATTGTGCGGCGGAATATTCGTTGCCATCCCCACGGCAATCCCGCCCGCGCCATTGACCAGAAGGTTCGGATATTGCGCCGGCAGAACCATAGGCTCTTGTTGCGAGCCGTCATAATTGTCCTGGAAGTCGACTGTGTCCTTGTCGATGTCGGCAAGCAGATATTGCGCCGCTTTTTCCATTCGGGATTCAGTGTAGCGCATGGCGGCGGGCGGATCATTGTCGATCGAGCCGAAATTACCCTGACCGTCGACCAGAGGTAGGCTCATCGAGAAAGGCTGCGCCATCCGCACCAGCGCATCATAAATCGCACTGTCGCCATGCGGGTGGAAATTACCCATCACAGCGCCGACAATATTCGCCGACTTTTTGTATGGCTTGTCCGGCGTGTTGCCATTGACCTGCATGGCGTACAGAATCCGCCGGTGCACGGGCTTCAGTCCATCGCGTACATCCGGCAGCGCACGGCTGACAATCACGCTCATCGCATAGTCGAGATAAGAGCGCTTCAGCTCGGTTTCGATGCTGATCGGATCGATCCCGTCATCCGATGGAATCGGGGCCATATCTGGGTCTTCTGGCGGTGTCGTTTCGTCGCTCACAGGGCTTTGCCTCTTATTGCCAGAACAGGCGCCGAATCGCCCGTCTTTATTAACGATAAGACTAGCAGGATGGGCTTTGGGTTACAAATGCTGACTGCACGTTTATGAGGGTAGAAACTGTTCATTTTGGAGGTCAAAAAATGCCATATATTTCAATGACTCGCAGAGGCATTTTGATGACTGGCGCAGCCTTGGTTCCGTTCGGCTGCTCCGCCGCTCCAAATCCGGTCAATGATGCCCCCGAATCAATCGGAAAATGGCGCCCGGGCACCGCCCTGCCATTCGCGGTGCAAGAGATCTATCCGACCCTGCATAACGGTAAAATTCATCTTGCAGGTGGCTTTGTATCAGACGGGGACTCGATCTCAGGCGTCACAGAGCGCCATGTCATTTTCGACCCGGCGACCGAGGCCTGGACGGACAGCATCCCGCTGCCAACCGCTCGTCATCATCCCAATTTGATCAGCTTCCAGGGCAAGCTTCTGGCCATTGGCGGGTTTCAAGCTGAATCAGAGCAAGCTGTTTGGGTGATGCAGCCCGGCGTCTGGGTCTTCGATGGCAGCGCCTGGGCAGACGGTCCGAGCCTGCCACACCCCAATGGCGAGAGCGTCATGGGCGTTTTGGGCGCCGCGCTCCATGTCTGTGGCGGACGCACGCCTAGCGGCACGTCTAATCAATCCTGGAACGATCACACCGATATTGGCGACCATTTCGTATTGAATAGCCTCGACAATGACTGGGTCCGCGCCGCGCCGCTGCCAACCGCACGCAACAGCGCCGCGGCGGCTGTAATCGGCTCGGATTGGCACGTGGTCGGCGGCCGCACGGTTGCAGACGGCAACACGCCCGCGCATGAAGTCTACGATGTGCGCGAAGACAGATGGCGGACCGCTGCACCGATGCCGCAAGGCCAAGGTGGGCTCGCAGCCGCCAGCCTCGACGGTAAGCTCTATGCGTTCGGGGGCGAGTTCTTCAATAATGGCGGCGGGGTCTATCCAGAGGCCTGGATGTATGATTCCGCGACAGACACCTGGACCGCTCTGCCCGACATGCCACATCCGCGCCACGGGCTTGGCGCTGTGGTGCTGGGAGATGAGATCCATGTGATTGGCGGGGCGCTGCGGGTCGGCGGCAGTCAGACCTCGAACCTGGTCGAGGTGTTTGAGCCTTCGGCTTGACCAACGCAGCCACGTCCCGAATTGCCAACGAAAGTTGGCACCTATGGCGGCAGGGTATGACCGCAAACGCCATAGGTCCTGACTTGCGTCAGGAAAACGGGTTTTATTTTAACTGACGCTCGCCCTATTCCTAGAACGGAATTTCGTCGTCAAAATCCTGACTGAAATCCTGAGCTGGCCCGTCCATCTGGCGCGCCCCACCCTGTCCTTGATTGCCATACGCGACCGACTCCTGAGCATAACCGCCACCGCCGCCGGCATTGCGGCTGTCCAGCATGGTCAGCGTCGCGCCAAAGCCGCGCAAGACGACTTCCGTCGAATAGCGGTCCTGGCCGTTCTGATCCTGCCATTTGCGGGTTTCGAGCTGACCTTCAATATACAGCTTAGAGCCCTTTTTCACATAGCTCTGGACGACACGAATAAGCCCTTCATTGAACACCGAGATGCGGTGCCACTCGGTCTTTTCCCGGCGTTCACCGGTATTCTTGTCTTTCCAATTTTCTGATGTGGCGAGTGAGAATGAGCAGACTTGGCCGCCATTCTGAAATTGTCGCACTTCTGGGTCCTGGCCGACATTGCCGACGAGAATTACCTTATTCACTGATCCTGCCATTTTCCGTTCTCCGTTCTTGGCTTCCGATACTGGTCACGCGCTCTACAGCGACGAATCGCCTGTGTCGCGCGGTCTTTGTATCTATCCACAAAGGATCACGGTGTCAACAATTTGTTCTGGTTTTGTTCGTTCCCGCTCGGGATATGGCGCACAGGCCAGATCGACTTGAAACGGCTCAATTCGAGTTGGGCTGGACCTTCTCCGGCTTTCCTGCGCCGAAGTGGTCTTTCAACATCCGCCCCCATTCCCGGAACGGAAACAGCATCAGCTGGATAAAGTTTTCACCGGGATTGCCAGGGAATCCAAGCGGCTCCTTGCAGGGTCCAGGGCAATAATATGTCCCAAACAAGCGATCCCAGATCGGGAAAATACTGGAGAAATTCTTATCCCAGGCGTCGGGATGATCAGCATGATGCCAGCGATGAAATCGCGGCGAAGCGAGCACGTGTTTGAACGGTCCATGTGTCCAGTCGACATTCATATGCACATATTGCTGATGGAAGGCTCGGAACATAACCACGCCGACCACCGCTGCTGGCGATGCCCCCATCCACGTGGCGAGCAGGACATACCCTCCTTGGATGACCACCAATTCGACAACATGCGCGCGATACCAGGTCAGATAATGCATCTGCGTGTCTGAATGATGCACGGCATGCATCGGCCACAGAAACGAAACGTGGCGAAGCCGATGACTCCAATAATCGAGAAAGTCTGCGACAATGAGCGCGACAATGGCGGGCACGATCGCTGGCGCGAACAGCCAGAACTCTTCTGAAAGACGCGGAAAGCCCGACTCTCGAAACCCGGCATCCGCAAAACTGACCAGTGCGAGCACAAACGGTGCCAGCAGGCTGTTAGTGGCGATGAAAAGCCAGTTCACACCCGCGCTTTTCAGCAATTTGCTGTTCCAACGTACGGCGTCTTCTCGACGCGCAATGAAGGCAAGTAAGGTAAAGACGGTAAACTGTAAGAAATAGACCGTGGCCAGAGACAATATTGCCTCCGCGTCTATCACTAACCCAAATATTTCCATCACACACTCTCGGATTGTGACATCCCCATTGCGGCCAACTTACGGAAAAAGGTTTAATATTGTGCTGAGCGCCCGAATGTTCTTAATACGTTCTTGTCGCCAAATCGGACTCACGACACACATCACGTCTTGCAAGAACACAAAAGATTAGGTTGCTATTCGCATGCCCTCCCTAGAATCTCCCTTCATCCGCGTCCGCGGGGCCAAAGAACACAATCTCAAAGGCGTCGATGTCGACATTCCGCGAAATCAACTCGTAGTCGTCACCGGCCTGTCAGGATCCGGCAAGTCGTCGCTGGCCTTTGATACGATTTATGCGGAAGGACAAAGACGCTATGTCGAAAGCCTGTCTGCTTATGCGCGGCAATTCTTGGAATTGATGCAAAAGCCAGATGTCGAGAGCATTGAGGGCCTGTCCCCCGCCATCTCAATTGAGCAGAAAACGACGAGTCGAAACCCGCGCTCCACGGTTGGCACGGTCACCGAGATCTATGACTATATGCGCCTGCTTTGGGCGCGCGTGGGTATTCCTTACTCGCCGGCCACTGGACTGCCAATTGAGAGCCAGACGATCAGCCAGATGGTCGATCGCACCATGGCCCTGCCAGAAGGCACGCGGCTCTATTTGCTCGCGCCGATGATCCGTGGTCGCAAAGGCGAATATCGCAAAGAATTCGCGGAACTGCTCAAGAACGGCTTCCAACGCGTCAAAGTCGATGGCGAGTTCTATGATCTCGAAACGCCGCCGACGCTCGACAAGAAGTACAAGCATGACATTGACGTCGTGGTCGACCGCGTCGTCGTCCGCGAAGGCATGGAACAGCGTCTGGCGGAAAGTTTCGAGACCGCTTTGCCCCTCGCCGACGGCATCGCGATCGCCGAATATGCAGATCTCGAAGATGGCGAGACCGAACCGAAACGGATCACTTACAGCGCCAATTTTGCGTGCCCTGAATCCGGCTTCACCATCCCGGAAATCGAGCCGCGCCTGTTCTCGTTCAATAATCCGTTTGGCGCCTGCCCGGCTTGCGACGGACTGGGCCAGCAATTGAAAATTGATCCCAGCCTGATCGTTCCGGACAAGGATCTCGATTTGATGAATGGCGCCATCGCGCCATGGGCCAAACAGGCTTCGCCCTATCAAACGCAGACCCTGCAAGCCCTCGCGGACCATTATGGGTTCAACCTCAAGACCGCCTGGAACAAGCTCAGTGAGAAAATCCAGGATGTGATCTTGAACGGCACTGGCGAAGAAGAGATTGAGTTCGTTTATGATGACGGCCTACGCCGCTATGAAGTGACCAAGACCTTCGAAGGTGTCATCCCCAATCTCGATCGCCGCTTCCGCGAGACAGAAAGCCAGTGGGCGCGCGACGAGATTGCCAAATACCAGTCCGCGGCCGCCTGCCCGAAATGCATGGGCAAGCGTTTGCGCCCCGAAGCGCTCGCGGTTCGCATTGCGGAGCTCGATATTTCAGATGCAGCCAGTTTCTCGATCCGAGAAGCCGGCGATTGGTTCGCCAAGGTCAATGACACACTGACCCCGCAATCGCAGGAGATTGCTGGCCGGATTCTGAAAGAGATCAATGATCGTCTGATCTTCCTCAACGCCGTCGGCCTCGATTATCTTTCCATGTCGCGCTCATCTGGCACACTGTCCGGTGGCGAAAGCCAGCGCATTCGTCTCGCCAGCCAGATTGGCTCCGGCCTGACCGGCGTGCTTTATGTCCTTGATGAGCCGAGCATCGGCCTGCATCAGCGTGACAATGAGCGCCTGCTGGAGACCCTGAAACGGCTCAGAGACCTCGGCAATTCCGTGATTGTGGTCGAGCATGATGAAGACGCCATCCTAACCGCTGATCATGTCATCGATATGGGCCCTCGGGCCGGCGTTCATGGCGGCGAAGTGGTCAGCCAGGGTACGGCCGCTGAAGTCATCGCAGACACGAAATCCCTCACCGGCGCCTATCTGTCTGGCCGCGAAGAAATCGCTATCCCGGGCCGCCGCCGCGTGAACAAGAAAGGTCGCGAGCTCACGATCAAAGGTGCCACAGGCAATAATCTTCAGAATGTCGAGGCCACGTTTCCACTTGGCACGTTCACGGCGATTACCGGAGTCTCAGGCGGTGGTAAGTCGACCCTGGTCATTGAAACGCTGTACAAAGCGCTGGCCCGCAAACTCAATCGCGCGACCAAAGTGCCGGCGCCTTATGAGACGATTGAAGGCCTGCACCATCTCGATAAGGTGATCGACATTGACCAAAGCCCGATTGGCCGCACCCCGCGGTCCAATCCGGCGACTTATACAGGCGCCTTCGGCCCGATCCGCGACTGGTTCGCTGGTCTGCCGGAATCGAAGCAGCGCGGCTATAAGCCCGGCCGGTTCTCCTTCAATGTCAAAGGCGGCCGCTGTGAGGCTTGCCAGGGCGATGGTGTCATCAAGATTGAGATGCACTTCCTGCCGGACGTCTATGT
Organism: Pseudomonadota bacterium; assembly: GCA_039818185.1. Taxonomy (GTDB): domain Bacteria; phylum Pseudomonadota; class Alphaproteobacteria; order Caulobacterales; family Hyphomonadaceae; genus Henriciella. The sequence goes on along the minus strand of JBCBUI010000003.1, from coordinate 116,087 downwards.
CACGTGCGAGACCTGCAATGGAAAACGCTATAATCGCGAAACGCTGGAAGTCCTCTACAAAGGCAAGTCGATTGCTGATGTGCTCGACATGACCGTGGAAGAGGCCGAGAAATTCTTCTCGGCCGTCCCCGCTATTCGCTCCAAGATGGAGACGCTGAACCGCGTCGGCCTGACTTATATCAAAGTCGGTCAGCAAGCGACGACATTGTCAGGCGGCGAAGCCCAACGCGTTAAGCTGGCAAAAGAGCTCTCCAAGCGCGCCACGGGCAAGACGCTCTACATTCTAGACGAGCCAACCACCGGCCTGCATTTCGATGATGTCCGCAAGCTTCTCGACGTGCTGCATGAGCTGGTTGATACCGGCAATACGGTCTTGGTGATTGAGCACAATCTCGACGTCATCAAGACCGCGGATCATATTATCGATCTCGGACCAGAGGGCGGCGATGGCGGTGGCCAGATCGTCGCGGTCGGCACGCCGGAAGATGTCGCCAAAGTGAAAAAGAGCTGGACTGGGAAATTCCTCGCTGAGACGTTCAAGCGCCAGGACGAACGGCGGGCAAGCGCGAAAAAGGCAAGCAAACCGAAAGCGAAAACAGCTGCGAAAGCCAAGCCTGCAAAGAAATCCACCGCGCGAAAGAAAAAATCAGCCGCCGCTTAGTGTTGCGCCAGACGCGATCAACAGCAAATTGAGACACCAATGCGCCGTAATCCGCAGACGCCAGCGCAAGCTGGGGTCTGCGGAGAGAGCTCTAAGTCTGGGATCGTGGACAATACCAGTTCCTGGACTCCGGCTTGCGCTGGCATCGAGCGAAAAGGACGTTTGTGATTCCGGAAGGCTCACAGGGCATCTCCGGGACCGAGGACACCTAGGCCCTGCCCATCGCTGCCCTGCGGTGGGGATGACAATTCCTTGTTTAAATCCGCAGCTCGCGTGTCGCTCTTAATTATTCCCAAACCGCCCGCGTTGCAGGTCAAAGGAGAGACGGATCGGTTCCGGCTCACCCGACAGGCGATGGCGATAGACTTGCGTATTCTCGAGCACGCGCTGAACATAATTTCGCGTTTCGCTGAACGGAATGAACTCCACCCAATCAACCGGATCGATCTCACCCGCACGTGGATCGCCATACTCGCCAATCCAACGCTGGGGTCGTGATGCACCGGCATTATAGGCCGCTGCGGTCATGATATAGCTGCCATTGAATTGGCCAAGCAGCGTATCGAGATGGGCGCCGCCGAGGGTCATGTTATAGCCAGGATCATCCGTCAGCCAGCTGGTCCGGAAGGGAAGACCTTGGCGCCGCGCTTCCAGTCTTGCAGTGCGCGGGACGAATTGCATCAGACCGCGCGCATTTGCGTGACTGATTGCAGCCGGGTTCATTTCACTTTCCTGGCGCGACAGAGCGAGCATCAAAGACCGTTCGACTTGCGGCTCGCGCAATAGGTCATAGTCGACCACAGGATACGCAGCCTCAGGCGCAACAACCCCTTTGGCGAGTCCGGCTTTGGCGCCGCGCACACCAATATCAATATAGTGATACTCGCGACCAAGGTCTGCCAGGAGATCGAAATCCTGCGGACGTGTGAGCTGGTCGTCCAGATGGTACGCAAACTTCCGGAACGAAGCGTCCCAGCCATTTTCAGCAAACAGGCGCATCGCGCGAACGAGCGACCGGTTATTGAAATTCTGACGATCAGTATCGGTCAGCGTGTATCCGGCTGAAATCTGGATTGTGTCCTGCATCACCTTTTCAGCGGCAAGTTGGCCATAATAAGAGAAACGGTGCGTTGCGGCGGCAGCGAACGCGGCTTCAGCGGCGACCTCATCATCAAGCGCCTCATGCGCGCGGCCTTTCCAATACAGCGCCCGTGACAGGCTGATCGGGGTCGAGACGCCATCGAGCAAAGTATCGAAATGTTCCAGCGCAAGCGCGGCATCGTCCAAATGGCGCAGGGCGACCCAACCGGCCAGCCATTCGGCCTCGGCGAAGTCGCGCCCACTGGACATGCCATGCGGTGCCGATAGCTCATATGCCAGACGCCAATCCCCTTCTTTCAATGCGACACGCGCTTGCGGGTGGCGGGCTTTCCAGAGGCGGCTGCGGCCGGCGGCCGGGACATCTTCACCATCAATCTGGCGCAGCAAAGGTACAACGCGATTGGTCATCCGCGCCCGACGGCGCCATTCCGCGCGATCATAAAGCAGGCCCGGATGGCTTTGCAGCTCACGCGACACCGAGTCGACAGCGGCATCCACACCACGTGCCCGACGAATGAGTTTCGAACGGGCATCAACCAGCGTCTTCCAATCCGGCGTCAACAGAGGCTTCATCCGCGCCGCGGCCGTCGTTTGACGGGTCCAGAGCAGGAAATCTGCGCGTTGCCGGTGATCAGACTGGGTCAGTTTATTTTTGTACTTAGCATAAGTCCGCTGGCTGACATCCTTGGTCAGCGTCCGCCCATGCCAGGCGGCACGAACTTCGCGTAACGCTTCTTCATCACGTCCCAATTGCTCTAGCGCGCGGGCATATGTGATGTGCCCAACACCCGTGCGGGCGCCGCCATGAGTTTCGAACCAGGCCACGCGAGCGTTAGCATCGAGCGTTGAGCCACCTATAAATTCTTCGGCGCGGGCGCGGATCATGTTGATCTCCGGCCAACCGCCCAAACGGGTCAAAGCCCGGTCCATTTCATCAAACAACATGCGCGAATCGCGGCGCGCACGATACCAGGTTAGGATGTCTCGCGCTGTGGTATCGCGAATCTGTGATTCGGCCTGGCGCACTTCAAACCAGTCGCCGCGATCAACCGCTTGCAAGCCATCACGCAGCAAAGCTGCATCGCGGGTCGCGACGACGTCAGAGGCGGCCACCAAATTTGGCTTCAGGCTCGGTGCAGACGGGGTTTGCGCCATGGCAGGCGCACCAAAGCCAGCTCCAAGCAGAAGCGAGAAAAAAGTCAGACTGATGAAGCGGTTACGCATCGGCTTTTTCAGTATCCTTACATTCCTAACCGTTGATACATTCTGATTCAGGTTTATAGGCCGTATATGTCCAAACTCTGGCACTTTCGTGCCGGGTTCAACCCAAGTGTGTGTATCTGACAGATGTTTCATGGTTCCATTCCAGCGCTCGTAACCCCATTCAAGAACGGGGCCATTGATCGAGACGCGTTCGCCAATTTGATCGAAAGCCAGATTTCGGGCGGCTCCCGGGCCTTGGTTCCATGTGGTACGACGGGCGAATCCGCGACTCTGTCGCATGCCGAACACCGCGAAGTGGTCGAGCTTTGCATTGAAGTTGCTGGCGGCAGAGTGCCCGTCATTGCTGGCGCTGGGTCCAATTCGACCCGCGAGGCGATTGAACTGATTCAGCATGCCAAAACCGTTGGCGCGGACGCCGCTTTGGTGATCTGTCCGTATTACAACAAGCCAGATCAGGCCGGACTGGAAGCCCATTTCCGAGCCATCGATGCGGCCGTTTCGATCCCCATCGTGATGTATAATGTGCCATCCCGCACCGCATCGGATTTGTTGCCCGTAACGGTCGGAAAGCTGGCAAAATTGCCAAACATCATCGGCATTAAGGATGCCAGCAATGATCTTGGCCGAGTCTCGATGCACGCGGCTTTGACCGAAGGTCAGCAATTCACCCAATTGTCCGGCGAAGATCCGTCCAGTCTCGGCCATCGCGCCATGGGAGGCACAGGCTGTATTTCCGTCTCGGCCAATGTCGCGCCAGAGCTTTGTGCGCAAATGCACGCGGCTTTTGATGCCGGCGATCTGGAAATGGCACGCACGCTCGATCAGCGCCTGATCCACATTCACAAGGCCATGTTCTTCTCGCCTTCCCCCGGGCCCGCCAAATATGTTCTCGCAAAAATGGGGATTTGCTCGCCAGACGTGCGCCTGCCCATCGTGGCGCCAGACGCAGACACCTGTCAGCGCATAGATGACGCGATGGCGGCAGCTGGTATATAAAAGCTCCCATGGCCAAGAAAGCTCAATCCAAAGGCCGGTCAGACGGCCTTGTCGCCGAGAATAGGCGCGCGCGCTTCGACTATACAGTCGAGGATACGCTGGAGGCTGGCCTGATGTTGACCGGTAGCGAGGTCAAATCTCTGCGCAATGGCAAAGCCAATATTGCTGAAAGCTATGCCTCTGTCGAAGAGGGCGAACTGTGGCTGATCAATTCCGATATACCGACTTATGAAGGCGCTAATCGCTTCAATCACGCCCCCCGCCGCAAGCGTAAGCTGCTTGTGTCGAAGCGCGAACGCACGCGACTGGCGCAATCGGTCGAACGGGCGGGTCGCACAATCGTGCCGCTCAAACTTTATTTCAATGAGCGCGGTTTTGCCAAACTTCTGATCGGCATCGCGACAGGTAAGAAATCGCATGATAAACGCGAGACGTCGGCCAAGCGCGACTGGCAGCGCCAAAAAGCGCGGCTGATGAAAGAGAGCTAGATCTCGCGGCTCAGCACTTTCGCGAACAAGCGAGAATCGACATTGCCGCCTGTTAGCACAACGCCCACCGTCTTGCCTTTGGCGGCTTCCGGCAATCGAAAAAGAGCGGCCGCCAGAGCCACCGCCCCGCCAGGCTCGACCACGACGCGCAACTGACGGAAGGCCAACCGCATCGCTTCAAAGGCATGCGCATCCGAGACCGCACAGCCACCCGCGAGATATCGCTTGCCCAGCGCCCAGGTCAGTTCGCCCGGCTGCGGCGTCAGGATGGCATCACAGATTGAGCGTGTGCCGGACTCATTGCGCTGGATCTGCCCACTTTCCAACGAGCGTTTCCAATCCTCATGACCCTCCGGTTCTGCGGTCCAAACCTTGGTGTCCGGACTGGCGCCGCTGAGGCCGAGACAGATGCCGGTAATCAACCCCCCGCCGCCAGTGCAGCAGAGCAGATGGTCGAGGGTATCGCCCATCGCTTTCGCCTGGGCGGCGAATTCCAGACCGACTGTGCCCTGCCCGGCAATGATCATCGGATCATCAAAGCTCGGAACAATGATCGCCCCTCGCTTTCTGGCAATGTCAGCGGCGATTTCTTCGCGGCTTTCAGTATTGCGGTCGTACAGAAACACATCTGCACCATCCGCTTTAACGCCGTCCGTCTTCACGCGCGGCGCATCTGTCGGCATGACGATCAGGGCCGGCATGCCGAGGTGCTTGGCCGCGCGCGCGACGCCTTGCGCATGATTGCCTGACGAGAATGCGACCACGCCTGCGGCTTGCTGCTTCTTGGCGATCTGCAACAGGCGGTTGGTTGCCCCTCGCAGCTTGAAACTGCCAGTCTGCTGCAGGCATTCCGCTTTGATCAATAGTTTGGCGCCGGCAATCTCGTCCAATGCTGCAGACCGCAAGACCGGAGTCCGATCGATATGACCTTTGATCCGCTTCGCAGCGGCGGTCACATCGGAACGTGTCGGCAATTTGCGTTTCATGCCGCCGCGCTAAACCTTCAGTGTTTGACCGTCAACTTACAGCTTGGAGATGAGCTCGCGGGCGCCTGCCCCAGTCTCAGGATGGTCCAGCGCATGCGCCAGAACCGCTTCGAAATAACCGAGTTTGGATCCACAGTCATATGGCGCGCCTTCAAACTCATAAGCGTAGAAGGCCTGCATCTCCATCAAACGTGCCATCGCATCCGTCAGCTGGATCTCGCCGCCGGCGCCAGCGCCCTGGTCCGCCAAAAGTCCAAAAATCTCGGGCTGCAAAATATAACGCCCTGTAATGGCGAGATTGGATGGGGCTTCGTCGCGTGGTGGCTTTTCGACCATGGCGCTCATCTCGATCATCCGACCGTCGCGCTCTCCTTTCGGGGCGATGACGCCATACGAGGAGACACGCTCTTCCGGTACCGGGTCCACGGCGATGATATTGCCGCCGGTCTTATTGTAGGCATCAACCATTTGCGCCAAGCACGACTTTTCCGCTTTCACAATCACATCCGGCAGCAGAATGGCGAACGGCTCATCGCCGACAATATCGCGGGCACACCAGATCGCGTGGCCAAGACCGAGGGCTTCCTGCTGGCGTGTGAAGCTGGCACCGCCGGCAGGCAGTCTCGTTTTCTGCACATCTGCCAGAATGGCCGCTTTGCTGGCTTTAGATGCCAGGTTGGTTTCCAGCTCGAATGATAGATCGAAATAATCCTCGATCGCGCCTTTGCCGCGTCCGGTCACGAATACAATGTGCTCGATGCCCGCTTCAATCGCCTCATCGACGACGTATTGCAAAGCCGGCCGATCGACGACGGGCAAAAGCTCTTTCGGTATGGCCTTAGTGGCCGGCAGCACCCGCGTCCCAAATCCTGCCACTGGCAGCACGGCTTTACGAATGGTCATAATCATATTGCTCCGGAATTGTCCCCGGCTGGTCATAACGTATATTTTTCAGAAGGCTAGAGCCGTTCTAAGCGATTGAAATCGCGCCCGATCCACCGAGCCAGCCGCCAATAAAGGCAAATGCCACCATGAGCGATACCAGCATAACCGACATGCGCTTGCTGAGCGGCTGATAATGCTGCTCCAACTGGACCTGTAGCTCCTTTGCCGGCGATGGCACAGCCACAGCTTTATCTGAAGCGTTCACCGACTTGATCGCCGCCATTTTCATTTTGGCGTCGCCGGTTTCATGGGTGTTTTTACGTTTCGCAGCACTCATAAACGTCTCCCTCAAGCCTTCCGTGTAAACTTGGAAGGGCTAAGGCAGTCTTAATTAAGCGAATTTTAGGCGACTCTTATAGCGAGCCCCACATATGCCCGCCATCAACCACGACAGTCGCGCCCGTCATGAAACTGCCGGCCTCAGATGCCAGCAACAGCAATGGACCTGAAAGCTCTTCATGCTCGCCAAATCGGCGCATCGGGATGCGCTTGCGCATTTTCTGTCCTTCATCCGAGGCCAAGAAGCTATCATTGATTTCGGTCTCGAAATAGCCAGGCGCAATCGCATTCACGCGTACACCATAGCGCGCCATTTCGATCGCCATCGCGCGCGTCATGTGCTCGCAAGCCGCTTTCGAGGCGCAATAAGCCGCCATGGTGTAGCCCACGCGCTTGCCCGCAACAGAGGCGATATTGATCATGCTGCCCGGCTTTCCGGCCTTGACCAGCGCGCCGGCAAAGGTCCGCGCGACGAGCCACACCCCTTTTGTGTTTGTGTCCATAACCAAGTCGAACGCGTCTTCATCCATATTGGTGAACCAGTCTTCGCGGCTGAGCCCGGAATTGTTGACGATGATATCTGCCGGACCCCCAAATTTCGCGATCGTTGCGTCAAGCGCCGCCTGGATGGTGTCGGCTTTGGTGACATCCATCGCCACTGCCAGCGCTTCGCCACCTTTGGCTTCAATCTCGGCGGCTAGCGCTTCCAACCGATCTGTGCGCCGCGCGGCCAATACGACTTTCGCACCAGCATCAGACAAAATACCTGCAAAGTGTTTTCCCAGCCCGGATGATGCGCCCGTGACCAGCGCCACCCGGCCAGCCAAATCAAATCTATCAGCCAATTCTATTCTCCTGAGTTTTCGCGTGTCTTAGACGGTGCGTTTGGCTTTGTCTTTCGCATTCGTCGCTTCAATCGCCTGACGCGCGGCTTGCCATTCATTGTCGCCCCATTGGGCCAATTGAGCGAAATTCCCGCCCGTCGCATTGTAAGCGGCGCCGTCGATCGCAATGGTTTGCCCGTTCACGTATTCCGCACCCGGCCCCATCAAGAACACAGCCAGGTTGACCAGCTCGTGCATTTTACCAATCCGACCCATCGGATTAGAGCCATCGCGGTTCATATCTTCCGTGCTCTCGGCTTGTGGTGCCAAGCGTTTGGTCATCCCTTCCGTTGGGAATGGACCAGGCGCAATCGCATTGAATCGTAAGCCATAGCGTCCCCACTCCACGGCCAGGGATTGCGTCATCGAATTCACCGCAGATTTCGACATCGCTGATGGCACAACAAATGGCCCGCCATTCCAGACCCAGGTGGTCAGGATGGAGATGACATTGCCGCGTTTGCCTTCGTCGATCCATCTTTTGCCGATATTATGCGTCATATAAAAAGTGCCGCGGAACACGATATTGGCAATCGCATCAAAGCCGCGAATGGAAAGGTCCTCGGTGCGCGAAATGAAATTCCCGGCGGCATTGTTGACCAAGCCGGTCAGCGCGCCGTGATTGGTCCAGATCTCGTCGGTCATATCATTGATCGCCTCGGCCACACGGATATCGCAGGCATGTGGGACGACTTTGCCGCCATGCGCGCTCATCAAGGCGTCTGCCGTCTCTTCACATACGCCGCCGCGACGCCCGCAAATGTGCACTTCCGCGCCAAGCTTCAGGAAGCCTTCCGCCATTTCCTTGCCGAGTCCGGTGCCACCGCCCGTGACCAGCACGCGCTCGCCCTCCATCAGGCCATCCCGAAACATGAGTTGGTTGATATCCATAACGATTGCTCCCGATCTTTATCTGTTTGTTGAGAGACTAAACCGAAAACAGCTCCGGGGAAGCGTTGCCGAAGGGGAATGACGCAGCCCTGCGCCTGTCTATTTTCGAAAGGGCAAAGACAGCGCGCGCCAGATCAACCAGATCGGTAGTACGATTGTTGCGCCAGCAAGCGCCGGTTTCCAGAAATTACGCACGGCCCAACTTGCCAATCCGCCGACAGAATTCAGGAAACTCTGCAGCGCCCCCATGACATTCACATCTGGCGAGGCGGGATCAAACTCACTTGCCATAACAAAGAAGCCGACCAGGATGCAAAGCAGCGCCAGTTTGATCCAGCCCCACCAGCTGATCCCGAGCAATCGGATCAAGACGTGACGCTTTTCCTTGGGCAGCTTGCCGGTCTTCGACGCCGTTTCGCCCAGAGTTTCCAGCGCCGGATCGGTCACAGCTTAGGCAACCTCTTTGTGGATCTCGACCTGATGCGGGTACGGGATGGAAATGTTATTCTCATCGAACGCTTCTTTGACCCGTTTCGTGAGATCAAATTTCACGTCCCAATAGTCCGAGGCCGCGACCCAATTGCGGGTCGCAATATCGACGGAGCTGTCGCCGAGATTGACCACTTTCGCGAACGGTTCCGGGTCACTCATAATGCGATCATCCGCGTCGACGATGCGTTTGATAATGCCGATCGCCTTGTCGATATCATCGCCATAATCAATCCCGAATGTGACATCGACCCGGCGCGTATCATAGCCGCTATAATTCTTGATCACGCCATCAATCGCCTGACTGTTCGGCACCATGATCTGGACATTGTCAGGCGTCGCGAGGACCGTCTGGAACAGATTGATATCTTTGACTGTGCCTGCCGCACCCGCCGCCTCGACATAGTCGCCCAGCTTGTACGGCCGGAAGATCATAATCATCACGCCAGACGCGATATTGCCTAACGCGCCCTGCAAGGACAGACCAATCGCCAAGGTCAGCGCACCCAATATCGCAACAAAGCTGGTCGCGGGAACACCGAACACTTGCAAAACGGCAATAAACACGGCTGCCGTAACCGCCCACCGAACCATGGAGCCGAAGAAATTGCCGAGCGTGTCGTCAATACTCTCCTGCTTCATCGAGATGGACCGCACCAGTCGGCCGAGCCAGCCCGCCACACGCAAACCAATGATTAGGACAACCAGCGCGCCAAGTGCCTTCGCGCCGAAGCCGAGTATCGCATCGCCATAATCCGCCCAGATCTGTGCGAAATCCAATTCCATTTGCTTACCCTTTTTGAGAACTCTGTTTGTTTAGCCGCCAGACACCGAGATCCGGTCTGCGCCGGTCCGGAATCAAGCGTTTCGATGAGATTGGAATAACCGCTTCGCGTGACATCGCAAAGACCATCATCCCGCCGTCCGGAAAGCATGGCGTAAAGGCCTCATCTAACACGTTGAGACCACCTGTGAACGCGCCCATGGCCGGCATGATCAGGCGCTCGCCATCGGTCGCAAAACACCGCCGACGCAGCGCGCGGACCCGGCTCACGACTTTTGCGCAGGGATGCAAGTGTCCGGCGACCTCGCCGCTTTCTCCGGTTGGTTCATGGCGGAACACCAGATCGGCCATGCGCAAGACTTTGCTGGCGCGCCCACCAAGATGTTCAGGCGGGTCCGGATCATGATTGCCCTCGACCCAAACCCAGTCAGTTTGTCTTGTCAGCGTCCGCACGCGGACCGCATCGGCCTCATCCATCCGGGTTTCGGCTTTTCTATCGTGAAAACTGTCGCCGAGCGAGATCACCCGGTCGGGCTGTAGCCTCTGCACCAGTCGTTCAACAATGGCGAGCGTCGCGCTCGTATCGTAAGGCGGCAACATCTGCCCTCGTGCCGCAAAGCTCGAACCTTTTTCGAGGTGTAGGTCAGAGACGACCAGAGTCTTTTGTGCCGACCACCACAACCCGCCTTCTGGCAAGGGCGTCAGCAATTCGCCGCGCAAATGGAGATGCGTTTCCTTTGCTGATGTGATCGCCGCCGCCGTCATGTCCTCAAACTGACCTGCGCCGTCTGTCAGGTCAATTGGCAAGGCACAAGACGAGCCCTCCAAAATGCAAACAAGCCGCCCATACGGACGGCTTGCTCAAGTGTGCTTTTGTCAAACGGCTACCAGGTGTAGCGCGCTTTCAGGTAGTAAGATCCACCATTGAAACCGGCGGGCGCTGCTTCAGGATACAGCTGACCAAGAGACGCCGCATTCGGGTTCTCGTCCGGGTAATTATCAAAGATATTGTTGGCCCCGATAATCAGTTCAATCTTGTCGTTCAGATAGTATCCAAACTCAGCATCGATATTGATTTCTGCGCCTTGTTCACCGGTGCCATTGCCAGTGTCTTCCCACTCACCGAAATAATTCGCGCGGGTCAGGAACCGCCAGCTATCCTGAGAATGCTTGAAGGTCAGAGACCCTTTCAGTTCTGGCAACAACTCTTCCAGCGCCGCGACACGACCTTCGCTAATCGGGTTAATTGAACCGCGATCATCAACTTTCGTATCGATGTAGGCGAAGGACAATGCCAAATCAGACTCACCACGCTCGGTGATTTCCAATGGCAGTGTACCCACGACTTCAATACCAGATGTTGTGGTGTCAAAGCTGTTCGAGAAATAGCGGAACTCGTTCAGGTCCTCAAACCCAACAAAGGCATTTCGGTCGATTACGCCGGCATTGCCGAGCTGGGTTAGGCCATCGCTGACAGACATGAACGGTCCAAGACCATTCTGACTACCGGTGAAGTCCAGAGCTTCAAGGAAATTGACATTCGCCGAAAGCGCGATGCGATCGCTCACTTCGATATTGAAGTAATCAACCGTCCAGGTCATAGGACCAGCGTCGAACGCCGCACCAAAGGTGAAGTTCTGAGCGGACTCGGTACCCAAATCTGGGCGACCACCATCTCGGTTTTCAATGAAGTCAGCTGCCAATTGACCCGCTGCGGACGACAAAGGCAGCGTGCCTTGGTCAACCAGAACACCGCCAACGTTTTGCGTGGTCACATTCGTGACATTCGCTTGACCCGCTGTTGGTGCGTGGAAGCCTGTCGAGACGGTGCCGCGCAGACGGAAATTATCCGTAACCCGGAACAGTGCGCCCAGTTTGTAATCCGTCGTCGTGCCAAAAGCATCATAGTCTTCGAACCGAACTGCACCTTGCAGGGTCAGTTGATCCGTGACGTCGGCTTCAAGATCGACATAGAACGCATAGCTCGATTGGCTGTTCGTGTCAGAGGCGGTAAAGCCACCAAAGCCGTTCGAACTGGACGAGAAACCCTGATCCGCGAGCGGACCAAGCGCGAATGAGGCCGGGTCACCTGCGGTGATCTCGAACTCTTCTTCCCGATATTGAGTACCGAATGCGATGTTCAGATCTGACGCCAGACCGTCCACCGGAAGCGCATAGCTGAAATCGGCGTCGAGAATGGTTTCAGTTTGCTGATACGCACCTGGTTTAAAGTCACGTGGCGTGTTTGGACCCAATGACGCGTTGATTGTGTTACGAATGAAGAACTCAGATTTGCTTGAGCCGTGAACGGCGCTGAAATCATAGTTTAGACCGGAACCGAGATTGAAGACGCCGCGGACGCCACCAGCGATCGACCAATCTGTATTGTCGCCGCCAAAACGCGGCACGAAGCCACTTGGAATCGTTTCGACGAAGGAGAAACAGTTTGGATCATTCGTGACTTGCGCCAGGATCGTTGGATCTGCGATCAGACCGCCGCCTTGCGTAAGCGGAATACCCGCTGGGCAAGCCCCGCCTGTGCCGACACCGTCAAGGTCACCGACCAGAATGGACGCAACCCCGGTTGGGTCCGCAAGACCCGTCACTGGATCAACGGTTGGGCCAGCATAGACGCCGCCGCGATTGGTTGGGTTCCGGAAGAAGAAACCGCCTTCTACCGTCCGCTGCGCATAGTTACCGAACGCGTAGATCTCAGTATTCTCATTCAGATCAATGCCGGAATTGAAGAACAGTTTGAAATTGTCCTTTACGTCAGGCTGACCCCAATACTGAGGCACTTCATCGGTGTAGGTGTTGATGGTGCGGAAATCTGCGACGGCAGTATTGCCTGCAGCGATCAGCGCTTCAACGTCGCCACGCACGATGGAGCGAACTGTACCATCGGTGTCAGAGACTTCACCCGTCAGGTTCAGGAAGCCGTTTTCGCCAAGTGGCAGACCGATATTACCAGCGATACGGTAATTGTCGCCGTCACCTTCATAGGTTGAGCCGTACACGGCCTCGACCGTACCGCCGCTGCTATCTTCTCGGAGCTGAAAATTGATGACACCCGCGATCGCGTCGGACCCGTACTGCGATGACGCGCCATCGCGCAGGATCTCGACCCGGCTCAGCGCCAGCGAGGGAATGACGCTCACATCTGCGCCTTGCGCGCCGTCAGCAATTCCGCCGCCCAGGAATGAAATGACCGATCCGCGGTGACGGCGTTTACCGTTCAGCAGGACAAGCACATTGTCCGGCGACAATGCCCGTACGTTGGCTGGACGAATAATCGTCGCGGCATCTGAAATAGGCTGGGTATTTACATTATAAGATGGAACGGCGGTTCGAAGAATATCCGAAACATCATTGGTGCCCTGGTTCACGAACTCGTCGCCTGGAAGTACGTCGACGGGAGCTGGCGTATCAAGCGCTGAACGAGACGGCACGCGAGACCCGATCGAGACAACAGTATCAAGAACGCGGTCTTCTGCCGCCGTGTCATCTGTTGATCCGGTTTCCTGTGCCAGGGCGGTTGGTGCAAATGCGACCAACGCCCAAGCCATAGCCGCGCCGCTGAGTAAGCGAGTGCGCGATTTTACTTCAGTCATATTTTATCCTCTCTTATTATTATGACTGTCCGCCTTCGTTTATTGGCTTCCGGAAGCACGAAGTGCGGACTCGAAAAACTTCGGTCCAAGACGATTTTTGTCAATTAACGGACGTCTCAAAACCCCGAATTGGGGTCAAATCGACTGTGTTCGGTCGCCAATAGTTGCAAAAATATGACAAAATCGACAGCTCTTGTGCCAATCTTAAATTTTGTTATATTTTCCCGAATTGACGGTCTTGGCAGAAAAATTCTGCCTCTGCCCGCCATAAAACTCGTATTTCACGAAAGCTTTGTGCGGCGCGTACCCTACATATGCAGGACACGTCCTTCTGATGCGAGCACCGATTCATGCATCATTTCGGACAAAGTCGGGTGCGGGAAGATCGTGTGCATCAGGTCTTCTTCCGTCAACTCACCTTCGCGCGCGATGACATAACCCTGGATCAGCTCCGTCACTTCCGCGCCGACCATATGCGCGCCCAGCAACTCGCCGGTCTCAGCGTCGAAAATGGTCTTGACCAGACCTTCCGGTTCGCCAAGCGCGATCGCCTTGCCGTTGCCGATGAAAGGAAATTTGCCGACTTTGAGCTTCTTACCGGTCTTCTTGGCCTCGTCCTCGGTCAGACCGACACTGGCCACTTGTGGATGGCTATAGGTACAGCCCGGCACGTTCCAATTGTCGAATGGGTGCGCGTCATCAATCTTGCCCGCGATCTTCTCGACACAGATGACGCCTTCATGGCTGGCTTTGTGCGCCAACCAGGGACCGCCTGTCAGGTCGCCAATGGCATACAGGCCTTTTACGCCCGTGCGGCCAAAGCCATCGACGACAACGTGCGTCCGATCGATTTTGACGCCCAGCTCTTCAAGGCCCATGCCTTCGGAATTGGCGACAATGCCGATCGCCAGGATGACTCGGTCGACTTCGATCTTCTCGGTCTTGCCGCCGACAGATACCTCTGCGGTGACGCTGTCTTTGCCTTTCTTTAAGCCTTTGACCTGCGCCGCGGTTTTGATTTTTAGGCCTTGCTTCTCAAACGATTTCTGCGCGAAGGCAGAGATCTCCGCATCCTCGGCCGGCAGGATACGGTCGACGGCTTCGACCACCGTCACGTCCGAGCCAAGCTCATTATAGAAACTTGCAAATTCAATCCCGATGGCGCCAGAGCCGATGACCAGAAGCCGTTTTGGCAAGGTGTCCGGCACCATGGCTTCGCGATAGGTCCAGACCAGTTTGCCGTCTGGCTCGAGCCCCGCCTGCGGGATGGCCCGCGCCCGGGCCCCTGTCGCGAGCAGGACATGCTTGGCCTCATAGGCGCTGTCTTTGCCCTTGGCATCCTTGACCACGACCTTTGGCGCATCCTTGCCTTTTTCGAGGCGCGCCGTGCCTTCGATAACCGTGATCTTGTTCTTCTTCATCAGGTGTTTCACACCACCTGAAAGCTGCGCCGCGACACCGCGTGAGCGCTTGACGACGCCGTCGAGATCAAAGTCGGCTTTGTCGACTTTCAAACCATAAGCCGAAGCGGTTTTTGCCAGATGCAAAACCTCGGCAGAGCGCAATAAGGCCTTGGTCGGGATACAGCCCCAATTGAGGCAAATGCCGCCAAGACTCTCACGCTCGACAATCGCCGTCTTCATGCCGAGCTGGCTGGCACGAATGGCCGAGACGTAGCCGCCTGGGCCGGAACCAATTACAATCAGATCAAAATCAGCCATCGCTCACCACCTTTAAAACTCACCAAAATCCATATCTGTGCACGCCTCTACCGGTTCCGGCTCAGCATAATTAGACGTTCGATTGACCCAGCACGCATCAAGGACTGAGCAATAACAAATAGCGCCTTCAATCGCGCGCAGCTCGCTGAAATAGGCGCTGATATTATCGCGCATGCTGGACGGAATTTGACCGACCGCCAGCTCCCAATTTGCATCGCCAAGTTGCACCGTCTCATTCGCAGCCAAAACCCGCCCTGTCCCGCGCGAGACATCGAGATCGAAGCGCATCCCCTGAGTCACGTCTAATCGCCGTTCCAGAAAAGCCGCGACATTCGGCAACGGAACGCCGTCTCTCTCAATTCGGATTCCCTTGATCATTGCCGGTCCAACCCCGGAATTGCGCAAGGACAAGGTCACTTGAGCCGTCCGGATATCCTGATCAGCCACAATATCAAATTGAACACTCGGCCAGACTGACGCCTGAACCGTCTTTTCCATCAGCTCGGCCTGCTGACGCGCAATGTTGGATTGGTCGACCGCGACAATCAATGCCGCAACGCCCACCACGACAGCACTCAATGCTGTCGTCATTTCCACATTAGGCCATTTCAGCTGAAACATCTCGCGCCTTTAAAGCAGCATGCTTTCCGGCGTTTCGACATAGCGTTTGAACGCTTGCAACCAGCGCGCGCCTTCGGCCCCGCCAATCACGCGGTGATCACAGGTCAGCGTCACACCCATCAGCGTCGCAACCGTCAGCTCGCCATTAGCGCCCACGACCGGCTGTTTCTCGCCCGCGCCAACAGACATGATCATGCCCTCCGGCGGATTGATGATGGACGCAAATGACTTGATGCCAAACATACCCAGGTTCGAGATCGAGAAGGTCCCGCCCATATATTCCTGCGGCTTCAATTTACGCTCGCGGGCGCGGGTGGCGAGGTCTTTCATTTCGACTGAGATCTCGGCCAGGCCTTTCTTCTCAGCATCGCGGATGACAGGTGTGATCAAACCGCCATCAATCGCCACGGCCACCGAAATGTGCGCACCATTATGATAGGCGATACCATTATCACTATAGCTGGCATTGCAGTCTGGTTCCGCCATCAGAGCCATGGCTGAGGCCTTGATCAACATGTCATTGACTGAGACTTTGACACCCTCAGGCGCGGCCTCGTTGATGCCCTTGCGGGCGGCCAAAAGCTTGTCCAACGCAATCTCGACATTCAGCGGGAAGTGCGGCACTTGCATGAAGCTTTGCGTCAGTCGGCGGGCCACAGTCTTGCGCATGCCATCCAGCGGTTCAAGGCGATACGAGTCGGGTGCATAGACGCGGTCATCGAGAATTTGTGGCAGGATCAAACCATCTGGTGAGGCAGGCGTGCCGCCCGCAATTGGTGCGGCGGCGCCGGGCTTCGCGTTCTCAACATCCTTCTTGACGATCCGGCCATGTGGACCGGAGCCTTTGCCCTTGAGCGTAGACAAGTCGACGCCTTTCAAGGCCGCAATCCGACGGGCCAGTGGGCTGGCCTTGATGCGATCATCACCCGCGCCAAGCGCAGGCATTTGCACCGGCGTTGAGGCGACTTGCTTGGGGGCTTCCGGTGCTGGCGCATCAGCGGCTGGCGCTTCAGCTGCGGGGGCCGGTGCAGGCGCTGGCGCATCGGCGGAGACAGAGTTCGCATCCTCGCCCTCTTCGGCCAGCACGGCGATCACGGCGTTCACTTTGACGCCCTCTGTGCCTTCTTCGACCAGGATCTGCGCGACAGTCCCTTCATCCACTGCTTCGACTTCCATCGTCGCTTTATCGGTTTCGATTTCTGCGATGACATCGCCCGCTTCGACGGTATCACCAGGCTTCACATTCCACTTGGCCAGCGTGCCCTCTTCCATTGTGGGGCTGAGGGCGGGCATCGTAATATTGATCGACATGGTTACATCCCCTCACAAACAGCTTTTGCCGCTGCGATTATATCATCCATATTCGGCAAGCTCATCGCCTCCAGATTACCCGCATAAGGCAGTGGCACGTCTTTCTGCGTCACCCGCATTGGCGGGGCATCTAGATAATCGAAAGCGAGCTCTGTCACGCCTGCCGCGATCTCGCCGCCGACGCCCATATATTTCCAGCCTTCTTCCGCCGTTACCAGGCGGTTGGTTTTCTTCACGCTTTCGACGATCGTATCCATGTCGAGCGGTCGGATCGAACGCAAGTCGATGACCTCCGCAGAAATCCCCTGAGAGGCGAGTTGCTCGGCTGCGTCCATAGCGAACCCGACCATGCGGGAATAGCCGACCAGCGTCACATCCGTGCCCTCGCGGATGACCGCCGCTTTGCCAATGGGCAGCGTATAGTCTTCAAGATCCGGCACATCATATTCGAGGCCGTAGAGCAGCTCATGTTCAAGGAACACGACAGGGTTCGGGTCGCGGATCGCCGACTTGAGCAAGGCCTTTGCTGACCCGGCATCCCAAGGCGCCACGACTTTCAGGCCAGGCACATGACCATACCAGGCGGCATAGTCTTGGGAGTGCTGTGCGCCGACGCGCGCCGCCGCAGCGTTCGGTCCGCGGAACACAATCGGACAGCCCATCTGTCCCCCAGACATGTAAAGCGTCTTGGCCGCGGAATTGATGATTTGGTCAATCGCCTGCATGGCGAAATTGAAGGTCATGAATTCAACTATTGGGCGAAGTCCGCCAAACGCCGCGCCGACCCCCAGACCAGCAAATCCATGCTCGGTGATCGGTGTATCGACGACCCGGCGCGGGCCAAACTCTTGCAGCAATTCACGCGTGACTTTGTAGGCGCCTTGATATTCAGCGACTTCTTCGCCCATCACGAAGACGGTCTCGTCCCGGCGCATTTCCTCGGCCATGGCATCGCGCAAGGCATCGCGAAGCACGGTCTTGGTAAATGTCGTGCCGTCCGGAATGTCCGGATTGGTCAGGACAACGGTGGCGGGGGCGTCGGATGCAGCTTGTGCTTCCAGCACTTCCGGCTCTGCCACCGGCGTGACTTTATCGACCGGCGCTTCAGCAGGCGCAGAGACCGCGCTCGCATCCTCGCCATCTTCGGTCAGGACCGCGATGACAGCATTCACTTTCACGCCCTCCGTCCCCTCCGGGATCAGGATCTTGGCGAGCGTGCCTTCATCAACGGCTTCGACTTCCATCGTTGCTTTGTCGGTTTCGATCTCAGCGATCACATCTCCGGCTTCAACTTTGTCGCCCTCGCCTTTCAGCCATTTGGCCAATGTGCCTTCTTCCATGGTCGGCGACAGAGCGGGCATCAGAATATCAACAGCCATGATTACGCCTCCACCGGTAGCAGCACATCGGTCCATAGCTCAGCCGGATCAGGTTCCGGGCTTTCGAGCGAGAAGTCGGCCGCATCTTTGACAATCGCGCGGATCTCCTTGTCGATGGCTTTAAGATCCTCTTCGCTGGCCAGGCCCTGATCGATGATCTGACCTTTCAGGCCATCAATTGGGTCATTGTGGCTTCGAATGTCATCAACTTCTTCGCGTTTGCGGTATTTGGCCGGGTCCGACATGGAGTGGCCGCGATAGCGATACGTCTTCATTTCCAGGATATACGGCCCTTTTCCAGAGCGCGCATGCTTCACCGCCTTCTCACCCGCTTTCTTGACCGCATAGACATCCATGCCGTCGACTTCTTCACCTTCAATCTCGAATGAGATGCCGCGTTTGAAGAGCTCGGTCTCAGAGGCGTGGCGTTCCACGCTGGTGCCCATGGCATACATATTGTTCTCAATTACATAGACGACCGGCAAGTCCCACAGCGAAGCCATGTTGAACGATTCATAGACCTGGCCTTGGTTGGCCGCGCCGTCGCCAAAGTAAGCCAAGCTGACATTGTCTTTGCCGAGATATTTGTTCGAGAATGCGAGGCCAGTCCCGATCGGCACCTGGGCGCCGACGATGCCATGGCCGCCGAAAAAGTTCTTTTCGCGGCTGAACATGTGCATCGATCCGCCTTTGCCGCGCGAATAGCCGCCAGCCCGGCCAGTCAGTTCCGCCATCACACCGCGTGGGTCCATATCACACGCCAGCATATGCCCATGGTCGCGATATCCGGTGATCACCTGGTCGCCCTCTTTCAGACAGGCCTGCATGCCAGTGACGACGGCTTCCTGTCCGATATACAGGTGACAGAAGCCTGCAATCTTGCCCATGCCATAGAGTTGTCCAGCGCGCTCTTCAAATCGGCGAATGAGCAGCATATCGCGATAATATTTGAGCGCTTCGTCCTTCTTGAGCTTGGGCGAGCTTCGTCGTTTGGGGGTCGCGGCTTTGGCCATGTGGGCTCCCTGAGTGTGGTATTTTTGCACTAAATACGCAGATGACTGACGCAACGTCGAGTCTTATCAGTTATGCATTTTTGCATCTTTGACAGCGCGGTCAAATAACACCAATTCACCGGGATACACGAAGCCGAGATCGCGGCGGGCGAGGAATTCGACCAGGTCCGGGTCAACTTGCCCTGGAATCAAGCGAGCTATGTCTTTTTGCAGCGCAGCATTTTCCGCTTCAAGCTTGGCCAGAACCGCTTTCTTGTCGGCAAGTTCGGCTTGTTTGTCGGTCCACGCACCGAGTCCCTGCTGCCCCGCAAAGGCGTGGTAGGCAAAATAGGCAACAGTCAGTGACATGGCCCCAGCGGCCCATTTTGAGGTCATCTACGCGCACTCCAATGCGCCAAAAGAATCACCCAAGCATGGTAAATATTTTGCTAATTTTCTGACTCTGACAGCAGAGATTTAATCGCTTTCATACGATCTTCCTCCGCCACTTCGAATAGATCAATCCATTGCCGGCCGATCAGGAAATACTCGATGTCTTCAGGCATTTCAGTCGCATCGAGCCGGATCGGCACCATTTTCTTCCCATATTTGTCGGCGAGATAGACTTCGCGCCGAACATGGTCTGATTCAAAGGCTTGCGCTGAGCACATCAGACAGAACCGATCAGCGGACTTAATCGCGCGCACAATCTGGCCGGCCCAATTCTGACCCGCGCGCATTTCATCACGATCGATCCAGACCGTGATACCGTCTTCTTCGATCGATTGAACGATGGGCAACACGGTCTCGGCATTGGCATGCGAGTAAGAGACGAAGGCATCATGCCCGTCTTCTAGTACTGGCGCCGCTACCTGAGCTGGCTCAGAGACTGCGACTGTCTCTGCAGATGCTGAGGGCGCCTCCGCAGCCTCGACCGGTGCCGCGGGCGCTTTCTTGGCGGGCGCCTTGCGCCGCATCAGCAGCATAACCAAGAAGAGCAAGACCAAGCCTGCGGCGGCCGCCCACAAGATCGGACCATTGGCCTGACGCAAGCGATCAAGCCATGTCGGCTCTACCGGCGGCGGTGTCGCTGGCCTGGCTTCAAACCGATCCGAAAGCTCCGCTTCCAGCCTGAGCTGCTCATTCAAGTCGCGATCAAGACGGGCCAGCAGCCGTCTCTGCCGGTTCAGCGCATCCGACGAGGTATTTGGCGTGGCTTCCATCTCGGTCAACGCCCGTTGCTCGAAATCGATAGCGTCGCGCAGCGTGCGGATCTCACGGCGCACCGTCGGGAGCGAACTGGAATTTGGGGATTCAGCGATGACGACCGAGCCGTCGCCCGGCACCGATCTTGGTTGCGGACTCTGCTCCTCAGCGCTTACGGGCGGTTCGAGTTCGCCGATTGAAGACTCAAAGACGGGCTCTTCCATCGCGGCGCGATCGTTATTGCTGGATGAATTCATCACCCAGAAGGCACCGCCCAGACCTGCCAGCATCAAGACGACAATGCCAATCAATCGGGCCGGAGAACCGCTCGATTTGGCGGGTGCGGGTGCTTCGCGGCGCTGCATCGCCGGTGGGGACGGCGCCGTATCAGCCGCAGACCCTGCCATAGATGGCGGCGGGGCTGACGCCTCCATCTCCATATCACTCGCGGCCCGCATCGACATTGAGCGCTCTTCGGCGGCCTCCTGTTCGGCGCGCAAGGCCGCGCGGCGATCATCCTCCATCGCGCGCAAAGCGTTCAGCACATCATGATAGCGGTGCTGGCGCGCCGCCGGGAAAGTCAGATCGACCATTTCCAGATCACCCAGCCCGCGCGGATTGAGCCCATGCTCCAGCCGCGCCATGACCAGCTGCCCATTCTCCCAGGCATCGATGGCGCGATTGGTCAGCATCATCTGGCGCGAAGACATCATCGCATTGCGCGACCACAAAGCCAGCGTGTATTCGCCGGTATGCGCCGGTGGATAGGACATACGGCCATATTCAGCGCGAATGAACACGCCATAGCGTTTGAGATATTCCGCCAGCTTTTCCGCTTCTGCTTCGTCTTCTGGCGCAGCAATCAGATAAACACGCATCGTCATCCCCTCGCGAGTCAGCCAAGGAATAGCATGTGATTTTGGACGAGTCGCCTGTTCGGCGGAATTTTAGGCGTTGATCAGCGCGGAGCCTGCATAGAGCGCAGACGCGCCCAGCTCTTCCTCGATCCGGATCAGTTGATTGTACTTTGCGAGCCGATCCGACCGCGCCAGCGAGCCGGTTTTAATCTGACCGCAATTCACAGCGACCGCGAGGTCGGCAATCGTGGCATCCTCAGTCTCACCTGAGCGGTGCGACATGACCGATGTGTAGGCATGACGATGGGCCAGCTCGACCGCGTCAAGCGTCTCGGACAAGGTTCCGATTTGATTGACTTTTACCAGGATGGAATTGGCGGCGCCGCGCTGTAATCCCATGGCCAGGCGCTCTGGATTGGTCACGAAGAGGTCGTCGCCCACCAACTGGCAGCGATCGCCGACCATTTCCGTCAGAATGCCCCAGCCATCCCAATCATCTTCCGCCATACCGTCTTCGATCGAGACAATCGGATAGGCATCAACCAGATCAGCAAGATATTTCGCCATGCCTTCACCATCGAGCGTCTTGTCTTCCCCCGCGAGGACATATTTGCCGTCCTTGAAGAATTCGGTGGATGCGGCGTCCAGAGCCAGCGCAACATCCTCACCTGGCTGATAACCGGCAGTTTCAATCGATTTCATGATAAAATCCAGCGCGTCTCGCGTCGAAGACAGGTTCGGCGCAAACCCGCCTTCGTCACCAACGCCGGTATTGTGCCCGGCATCGCTCAATGTCTTCTTCAGCGTGTGGAAGATTTCAGAGCCGACCCGCACAGCATCCGCAATGCTGTCCGCATTAACCGGCATGATCATGAATTCCTGAATATCGATTGGATTGTCCGCATGCTCTCCGCCATTGATAATATTCATCATCGGGGTCGGCAGGACGCGGGCATTGGTGCCGCCAATATAACGATAGAGCGGCAAGCTGCAGCTCTCAGCCGCGGCCTTTGCGGTTGCCATTGAGACGCCGAGAATGGCGTTCGCACCTAGGCGTTTTTTGTTTTCAGTGCCATCGATCTCCATCATCAGGCCATCGATAAGGCGCTGCTCTGTCGCTTCCATACCAGTCAGCTCATTGGCAATCTCGCCATTCACCGCATCGACGGCATTCATCACGCCTTTGCCCTTATAGGCCTCGCCACCATCACGCAGCTCATGCGCCTCATGTACCCCGGTCGAGGCGCCTGACGGCACAGCAGCGCGTCCGAATGAGCCATCTTCGAGCGTGACATCCACTTCGACGGTCGGGTTGCCGCGGCTGTCGAGAATTTGGCGGGCGTGAATATCAACGATTTCGCTCATAGCGGGGTCCTTTTGCAATGCGGGAGGCATGTTTGCGGCTGCCTCTAGGGCGCAACGGCTGAAAGAGCAAGGCCCGATCAAAATCGGAGGGTCTCAACCTTTGCTGAAATCACCCGGAATTTCCGCAGTTTGAGCGACGGATTGGCAAGGAATCGGCGTTAAATCTCTGTCTCTGAAGGATAAACACGATGCGCCTATCGCGACTTTTCTCCATTACTGCGCTCGGCCTTTTGTTCAGCACGGCGTGTTCTGGCGGCGGCGACAGCTCGGCCAATCCCCTCACACCCATCACGACAATGCCACCCTCACCGCCAACTATGAGCGCACCGCAATCTGAAACAGATGTCGTTTATGGCACGGGTCTGACCAATGGCGGCTCCAAGACTCTGCTTCTCGATGTTTATCAGTCCGGCGAGGCCTGCTCCACCGCCCGCCCCGTTGTGGTTTTGATCCATGGCGGCGGTTTCCGCACCGGATCAAAAGATATGGGCGCCTTCCCCGACATAGCTGAACAGCTCGCGGATATTGGCTATGTCGCGATCTCGATCAGTTACCGGCTGGAAGGCGATGATCCCGTGCCGTCAGCTGAGTTCACGCCATATCTGGACGCCTTTATCAGTGGCGGCGGCGGGGCCAGCGTGCCGGGTCTGGTGCAGCTCGCCAATAATATCAGTTCCGCCGTCGAAGACGCCGTCACGGCTATCCGATGGATCGAAACCAATGCAACCGACCTTTGCGTCGACATAGATCGCTTGGGGCTCTGGGGCAGCTCCGCTGGCGCGGTGATTGCCGTGAATGCCGCTTATGGCATGGACGATTTCTCGATTGACGTTCGCAAACCGGCTGTGGTGATCGATTATTGGGGGCAACTCATCTTCGACGACACGATCGCAGCGAGCGATCCACCGCTTTTCATCTTGCACGGCGATGAAGATCCGACGGTCCGCTATGAACAGGCGCTGCGCTTGGAAGCGGAAGCTTTAGGGGTGTCGCTTCCGCACAGTTTCTACACAGTGCTCGAGGCTGGCCATGGCTTTTCGGCGATCCCGATTCGCTCTGTGACGGTTGATGGCGTGTCGGTGCTGGATGTGACGCTGGCATTTCTGGAGGCGCACTTGTTGGATGGTACGCCGGATTATGAGACGCGCTCGGTGCCGCTATCGGGGGGATAGCGAGGGCTGGCATTGGCCGCCGATGATGACTGCTTCCGGGGTCGGAGCAGTCATTCGAACCTAACCTTTTGACGACACTTCAATAGGTTCATAGGGTCAGCCAGGTCCGGCTTTGGGGGGGAAACAATGTTCTTAAGGCTCTTATGCTCAGCTCTAGTCCTTTCGGCGTTGTCATCGTGCGCTCATTCACAAGTCCAAAATGAAACTTGTTCGGCAGTGCTCTCGGCGATTGACCTGGAAGCGCAGCGTGTGGTGGAGACTCTGAGTCCAGGCATAGCAATTGGTATCTCGATTGGAGACAACGCCACATATGCGCGGGGCTACGGTTCGTCGAACCTAGAACACGACGTGCGCATGGGCCCTGACTCACCCTTCCTGACCGCGTCAATTACTAAACAGTTCGCCGCGGTTGGAACGCTTCTTCTTGTGGAAGACGGTGTGATCGACCTTCAAGAGACAATCTCGAAGTACGTTTCAGACATACCGAATGCTGAAGAGATAACCATCTATCAGTTGCTGACCCAAACATCTGGAATTCCAAACGTCACAAGGTATCGAGAGCTTCGAAAGTCGATGGCTCAACGTAAAGAGCTTGCTGACCCGCTGACTGAACTCACCGCGATTTTGGCGGAGAAAGAAACGAAATCCTATTTCGAACCAGGGTCTGCCTGGGGTTACAGCAATACAAACTATTTAATTCTCGGCGTCATTATCGAACAGGCGAGCGGGCAGTCTTTGGCGGACTTTTTCCGTGAGCGCCTGTTCAAGCCTGCTGGCCTAGAGCACACGCGATTTGATGACCCTAGACACATCGCTAATGGCCGCGCTCAAGGATATGTGCGGATTGAGGATGAGCCACCCGTTTACGGCAACGCAGATTGGATATTTCCGCCGTTCACAGCGGGCGGTATCCGGAGCACGATAAACGACCTGCTTAAGTGGAACCAAGCGCTCTATGGTGGTCAGATTTTATCTGAGCAGAGTTTGGAAATGATGACCACAAAAGGTCGCCTTAGCGACGGGCGCCTAGTTGGAGACGAACTCAGTCACGACATACCGGAAATGCACGCCAATGCCGATTACGCGATGGGGATATTCGTGGATGGCGATGGTGAGCAAACTCGATACTGGCACACCGGTCACATAAATGGGTTCTCTAACTGGCTCGCACACTATCCCGAAACCAAACTCAGCATCGCAATTTCGCTGAACGTGGATGGAGAAGCGGCGCAGAACTTAGCCATCGAACCTGCAGCCCTCGCCCTTCAACAATCAAACTGCCAATCGTCAGATATAGACTCGCCGTCGGCAGACCGCATCGCCGCGCCGATTGATCACGCGATCAACATTGACGGGCATATCATGAAGGCACGAACATTTGGGTTGTCAGACCGCACCCCGGGTGAGCCCCTCGTCGTCTTCGAAAACGGGTCACTGTCGCCATTGGAATCCTGGGCTGACGTGCCTTCACAGGTCGCAAAATCAGCTCCCGTCGTACTCTATGATAGAGCGACAATTGGCGGGTCCGAGTGGGACGGAGAAATCGGAACACCAGAGCACGTCGCCTCGCGTTTATGGGCCCTGCTGGAAGAATTGGATGCGCCGCCGCCTTATATATTAGTTGGGTGGTCTTGGGGCGGCGACCTTATCCGCTATCACGCAGCCCGTGCCCCTGAAGATGTTGTTGGATTGGTTTATGTCGATGCAGCGGTTCATTCTCCCGCCGCGGAAATGGAGATGATGGAAGCGTATGGTCTCGGGGAGGCAGGGTTTAATCAGAAAGTTCAAATACTTGCTGAGCAAGCGGAGAAAGACCTTACCCCAGCGCAACGGGCGGATATCCAATACATCGATGACCTTCTCGCGCAACGAAAAGAGCATCCTTACGGTGACGTTCCGCCGATTCCCATGGTGGCGCTCGTAGCGGGGACTCGTCAACCTCCACCACCTGAGTTCCAACTCGACCTGCCCTTGGGCTTTGTAGAGCAACATCTCGCACTATTGCCGGGGAAAATTGACCGCCTGGAACAGTGGGTGCGTGGGTCTGAGAATGGTGTGCTGATTTTCGCCGATCAATCCCGGCACTTCATGCAAGGTGACGAAACAGAACTCGTGGTATCGGCCATCAAGCGGGTTATCGCACTAGCGCAGGAGTAGCGCTGCGGTTTCCAATGTCCGCTCCTGACCCAAAGCAGAGATCCCACATCCCCCAATAACAAAAAAACCCGCAGATCGCTCTGCGGGTTTCTCAAATCGATACTACGATCGATCCTAGTCCTCAGTTGGCTCCAGGATCTGGCGACCGCGATACATACCGGTCTTCAGATCGATATGGTGCGGACGACGAAGTTCACCAGAATCCTGGTCTTCGATGAATGTATTGCCTTTCAGGCGGTCATGCGAACGGCGCATACCACGGCGAGACTTGGTAATTTTACTCTTAGGGACAGCCATTTGCGTGCTCCAAAACGGTTTCGAGGCGTTCACCCCGTGAAATTCAAACCGCGCGTATACAGGCAAGCCCCTGCCCCGACAAGAGGGAAGTTGCGGTTATCTATTTGGCTTTGCAGTTGATCACAGGGTTTTCCCGCGCGACACCGCCATTCGGCAATTGCGCCGCATAATCACTCCATTCCTGCCGCGGCTGGTAATAGTCCGTGGAAATGTATTGCGCTCCGCTGGCCAAAGCCGCGTCCAGGCGGCGCCGATCGCCGGTTCGGGCTTCTAACGTATTGGCATCGGCACGCGTGCGCACCACGAACCCTTCAGAGACGCGCGCAGCAATCTCCGCGGCGCCCTCAATCGGATCATTCAGCGTGAAATAGGCTGCATCCGGGGCGTTCGAGTCGCTGGAATTGACGAACATGGCATGCCCATCCAGCGAGCGGGTGCCGCGGCGATAGACGTCGACCACATCAGCCGGTTCATCCAGAGCGAAAAAGACTTGTCCGCGCGAGGCCTCCAAGGATGGCCAGCCACCGCCTGTGACCGCGCCTCGTAAAGTCGGCGCGCCTTGCCGGACATCATCAGGGGTCAGCAATTGCCCAATTTCAAACGAGGCGCGAATTTCTGCGTCTAAGGCATTAAACGCCTCCGCATCGAATGATAGCGGGGTGACCGTTCCCGGCGCATCGATCGGCGCTTGTTTGGCGTTGATGAGGATCAAGATCGGCTCGTGTGCCGGGTTCGCGGCCGACCAGGCCGCGATGTCCGCCAAACAGACTGTAAAGAACACGCACGAGGACCGCGCATCGATATCCTGAATGTGGAGCACTTTGAAACCGGGTTGATCATAACCGGATTTGTCATATGCAAGCCCTGAAAGGCGCGGTCCAAGTGGGTCAGCAAAGAGTCCCCCATCCGGATCGTAAAACACATCAAGCTCCAGTTGACGCATGCCAAGATCAAGCTGTTCCGTCAGTGAAATATGGCCATAATCCAAAGCCGCGGCCCATTCAGGCGATTGCGCCTCGATCAGCGCCAATTCTTCCGGCGGCAGTGCCAGTTTGTAGGAATTGTGCGACCCGATCATTTGCAAATGATTGAGCCGCGCCTCACACACTTCCACCTCAGCCGGGCTGACGCAGCCGGCTAGGGCAAAAGCGCTGGCCGCAAGCCCGCAAAACAGATGACGCATCATGCTTCTCCTCCTTTGGCCAAGCCGACCTTGGCTTAGCGCGGATAGGCTGATTTTGCGACAGGCATTTAAACCAGCCGACTTTGCGTCATCGCAGCATCGATGAAACTCGCGAATAGCGGATGCGGCTCCATCGGGCGCGATTTCAATTCCGGATGATACTGCACCGCGATGAACCAGGGATGGTCTTCCATCTCGACGATTTCCGGCAGAACGCCATCCGGTGACATGCCTGAAAAGGTCATGCCATGCTGTTGCAAAGCGTCGACATAAGCTGTGTTCACCTCATAGCGGTGGCGGTGGCGCTCTGAAATGTCGAGCGATCCGTAAATCTCGGCCACTTTCGAGCCTTCTTTCAGCCGCGCCGGATACGCGCCCAGCCGCATCGTACCACCCATATCGGTATTGGCATCGCGGGTGACGAGTTCATTGCCTTTTGTCCATTCCGACATCAGGCCGACAATCGGGGTGTCCGTCGGACCGAATTCCGAAGTCGACGCCCCTTCAATCCCGGCCAGATTGCGCGCCGCTTCGACGACCGCGAGCTGCATGCCATAGCAAATCCCAAAACATGGCACCTGGCGCTCACGCGCAAACCGCGCCGCCCGCATCTTGCCGCGCGCGCCGCGCTCGCCAAAGCCGCCCGGCAAAATGATGCCATGGACGCCTTCCAGAATGTCGATCGGAGCGGTGTCGTCATCAAATTCTTCAGAATTGATCAGCTTGATCTCGACCCCGACATTATTGGCGAGCCCGCCATGCTGCAGCGCTTCCATGACCGACTTATACGCGTCTGGCACGTCCGTATATTTGCCGACCAGGCCGATACAGACATTGCCATCCGGATTGTGCACCGTCTGCGCGATCTGATCCCAGCGCGACAGGTTCGGCGCTGGCGCATCTGTGATCCGGAAATGTTGTAACACTTCCTCGTCCAGACCTTCTTCATGATAGGCCGACGGGACATCATAGATATGCCCGACATCGCGCGCTTCGATGACGCTGCTTGGGCGGACATTACAGAAGCTCGCAATCTTGCCCTTCTCCGTCTCCGGGATTGGGCGATCACAGCGACATAGCAGGATTTGGGGCTGGATACCGATCGACCGCAGCTCTTTCACAGAGTGTTGCGTCGGTTTGGTTTTCATTTCGCCCGCCGCCGGAATGTAAGGCAGCAGCGTCAGATGAATGAAACAGGCGCGTTCCGGACCGAGTTCCTGGCCAAGCTGGCGAATGGCCTCAAAGAAAGGCAGGCCTTCAATGTCGCCAACAGTGCCGCCAATTTCACACAGGACGAAATCAACGCCCTCACCTGCATCCGACAGGACAAAGTCTTTGATCTCATTGGTGACGTGCGGAATCACCTGAATCGTCGCGCCGAGATAATCGCCGCGGCGCTCCTTTTCGATAATGGTCGAATAGATGCGGCCTGTGGTGATATTGTCGGACTGCCGCGCGGATACGCCCGTAAAGCGCTCATAATGGCCGAGGTCGAGATCGGTCTCTGCGCCATCATCGGTCACGAACACTTCGCCATGCTGGCGCGGGCTCATCGTCCCGGGATCGACATTCAGATAGGGGTCGAGCTTGCGCAACCGAACCTTATAGCCCCGTGCCTGCAGCAATGCCCCAAGTGCTGCGGAAGCGATACCCTTGCCTAAGGAAGACACCACGCCGCCAGTAATGAAAATATAGCGAGTCATGGGAATGCAGATTGCCTGATTCGGGACCGACCCCGATAGGGGTAAGTCAGGATTTTGTGAGATTATTCTGGGTCTGCCTCAGAGGCGAGTGGATCGTCATTCTCTGGCGCGGCGTCTTCGACCGGTGCGGACTCAGATGGGGTCACGGCCAGCGGATCATCCAGCAAAGCGCCATCGCCGCTCAGGACATCGTCAAAATCATTCAGATCAATGCCGTCTGTTTCGGCGTCCGGCGTTACGGAATTTTCGAGCTCACGCGATACCTCTGTTCGTGGATCGGCATTGTCATTGGTGGCCATAATGGTCAGCGTCAAGCTCGAGATAAAGAAGATGGCGCCGAAGATAATCGTCGTTCGGACCAGGGCGCCCGTGACACCAGAGCCAGACATCAATCCGCCGCCAGCGCCGCCACCGCCGCCGCCAATACCCAGCGCGCCCCCTTCAGAGCGCTGCATCAGCACCACAATCACCAAAACGATGGAGACGAGAATGTGCGCAACGAGGATTACATTGGTCATGTCGGTTTCCTGAATCTCAAGCGGCGGGCCTTACGCTTTTCTGAGCCGTCCGCCAACCCCCAAGGGTCAGTGTCGGGACGAGTTCTTATGCCACCGCAGCGGCATAAATGGCCATGAAATCGTCTGCCTTCAAGCTGGCACCCCCAATCAAGCCGCCATTGACGTTTTCGATGGCGAGGATTTCAGCCGCATTTCCAGGCTTCATCGAGCCGCCATAAAGAATCGGAACGTCAGCGCCGCGGTCCTGGAACAGCTCCATCAGCAGGTCGCGAATAACCTGATGCACTTCTGCAATTTCCTCACCACTCGGGACCAGGCCCGTGCCAATCGCCCAAAGCGGCTCATACGCGACCACCAGACGATCATTCGAGCCCATGGTCGGCAAGGATTTGCGCAAGATCCGCACCACCGTGTCCTTGGTCTCGCCACGCTGGCGCTGGGCGAAGCTCTCGCCAACGCAAATGATCGGGACAATCCCAGCGCGTAGACAGGCATGCGCTTGTTCCTGCACATAGGCGCTGCGCTCACCATGTTCAGAGCGGCGCTCCGAGTGCCCGACAATGACATAAGACGCCCCGGCATCCCGCAGCTGCTCGGCCGACAAATCGCCTGTGAAGGCGCCGAATTTCTCTGGGTGACAGCTTTGCGCGCCGACCTTTAGACGATCGCCAGCGCGATCCTTCATCGGGACAATAAGCGTCGATGGCGGACATATCAGACAATCCGCAGTATCGGGATAATCGGCCAGCGCCGAGACCACTTTATCGGTTTCAGAAAGAGAAGATTTCAGGCCATTCATTTTCCAGTTGCCTGCAATCAGTGTGCGTACCATACCAGTCACCATCTTGAACAAGTTTGTGCGCTCGCCTAGCAAGCTGTGCTGAAACCTACAAGCGATCCATTTGGAAAAGGTCTGAACTCATGCTGACCCCGTTGCGTAATATGCTCCGTTCCCCTGCTGCGGGCGGGATTTTTGTCATTGTCATTATTGCGATGGCGGCTTGGGGCGTAACCGACATTTTCACAGGCGGATCAGGAGCCAATCTGGTCAGCGCGGGCGATCGCGCGGTATCTGACCGTGCGCTTGATTCGAGACTGGAGCGCATTCTACGCACCCAAACCGACGAACGTGGCCGCGCCTTGACCAAAGAAGAAGCCATGCAACGCGGCATTCTTGACCAGATTTTCATCGGCGTGAGCCGCGACACCCTGCTCACCGCTTATGCCGACAAGCAAGGCATCGCGGCCACAACGAGCGCAATTGTCGAAACCATCCGTACGCAACAGGCTTTCCAGGACACGACCGGCGTATTTGATCCGGTGCGATATACGCAATTGCTGGATGCCAATGGCTATCGTGAAGCGGATTATGAAGCAGAACTTGAAACAGAGCTGACCATTGAGCGTCTGCAAGGCGTGCCAACTGCGGGCCTGCGGGTTCCAAGCGCATTGGCCCGTTTGCAAGCCGCGTTCACCGGCGAGACCCGATCGGCCTCCTGGTTCATTCTCGATCAAGCACAATTGCCACCGATCGAAGCGCCGACGGAAGACGACTTGCTGGCGCTCTATGAAGAGCGCAAAGAAACGTTGCGAGAGCCGGAACGACGCGGCATCAGCCTTATACAATTGAGCCCGGATGATTTTCTCGCCCAGACAGATGTCTTGGAGGCCGATATCACAGCCTATTACGAAGCTTATCGCGCCGAACGCTATACTGGTCCGGATAGCCGCACCTTTACCGAGTTCACATTTGCCACGGAAGCCGAGGCCCGTGACGCCCTCGGTCGTATCGCCGGGGGAGCTGCGCCAGAAGCGATTGAAACAGCCACGGCAACACAGCTGAAAACCGGACGCCGCGAAGTAATCGCTAATGATCGCCTGGCGGAACAAGTCTTCTCTCAAATCGCGCAAGTCGGCTCGATCCATGGCCCGCAGCCCGTTGGCGATGCATATCTGGTGGTGCGTCTCGAAGACATTATCGAAGGCGCTGCC
The DNA here is from genome assembly GCA_039818185.1 of Pseudomonadota bacterium. GTDB lineage: Bacteria > Pseudomonadota > Alphaproteobacteria > Caulobacterales > Hyphomonadaceae > Henriciella. The sequence goes on along the minus strand of JBCBUI010000003.1, from coordinate 84,274 downwards.
ACGCCGCTCGAGGATGTCCGCGAGGAAATCCAATCCGAACTCGCCCGCGATCTGGCTGTTGGTCTCTTCTACGACGCCCTGCCCCAGTTCGATGACTTGCTCGGCACAGGTGCAGACCTGGAAGGAATTGCCGAAGGCTTGGGCGCACCGGTTCTCTCATTCGCGCCAGTCGACACCAATGGTGTGACGCAAGCTGGTCGACGGTTCCTGCCACTCGTCACAGCGCCTGGGCTATTGCAAATGGTCTATGCCCAAGCAGAAGGCCGAAACACGGAACGGTTTGGCGATGATGAAGTCACCTGGATCGCGCGCGTTGACAGCATTGTGCCGGAACGGTTGCCGGAATTTGATGAAGTGCGCGATCGTCTCGCGACGACCTGGACGCAACAACGCGAAAGCGAGCAATTGCAAAATGTATCGGCAGAGATCGAAGCTATGATCGCCGAGGGATCCAGCGATCTTGCGACCGAAGCCGCAAAATATGGCGCGACGGTCGATGCTTTGCCGCGCCCGGTGACACGCCAGAATACAGAATTTCAATTGCCGGGGCCACTCTTGACCGGCCTGTTCTCGGCCAATGAAGTTGGTGAGACCTTTTCCATTCCTGGGATTTCCGGACAGTTGATCATTCTGCAGGTCGACAGCATTGATCGGCCGGAAAGCGAAACTCTGGACCTATTGGCGCAAGCGAGCGCTTTGGACATACAGGCGGGCATCTCCGAAGATCTATACTTCGCCTATCAAACCAGCATCGCGGCGGACGTGGAATTGAACACCAATGGCGCCGCTTTCGACGCTTACAAAAGAAGCCTCGTGACGGACCAATGAGCCGCGACGTATTACGGGTCCGCCGACGACCCGGAGATCTGGAAACGCCAGTCTCAGCCATGCTGAAACTCGGCGCTGATAAAGCTGGCAGCTTCCTGTTCGAGTCGATCCATGGCGGGGAACGATTAGGGCGCTATTCCTTCATTGGCCTGCATCCGCAACGCTGGATGCGCGTTCTGAACGGTGTTGGCGAACAGGCGAGCAATCTCGCTTTCGAAGGCGCAGAACAGGTTGACGGCACGCCGATCGAGGCGTTGCGCCAGTTTGCCGAGGCTGGCTTGGCGGAGGCCGATTCCGACCAAGATTTACCGCCAATGGCGAGCGGCGTGTTCGGCTATATCGGCTATGATTTTATTCAACATGTCGAGCCGGTTGCAATCACAAAGCCTGACGTGCTGAACGTGCCAGAAGCCTTGTTGATGATCCCCGGCGTCGTGCTGATTTTCGATCATCTTTATCAAGAGCTCATCCTGGTTGGGCGCCATGCTCCAGGTGAAGAAGACACTGCCGACGCCTTACTCGATCAAGTTGAGACAGCGCTCGAAAACCTGCCGCCTATCACCCCTCGCGAAGGCGAGAGCGACCCATTGGAGTTCCAGTCCAATACCAGTCAGGACCAGTATTTCGAAATGGTCGACACAGCCCGTGATTACATCAAAGCGGGAGACATCTTCCAGGTCGTTCCGAGTCAACGGTTCAGCGCCCCCTTCAGTCGCAAATCGATCAGCTTCTATCGCGCTCTGCGCCGCCTGAATCCGTCCGCTTTCATGTTCCACATGAATCTCGGCGATGTCCGCCTGGTTGGATCTAGCCCTGAAATCCTGGTTCGGGTCCGCGATGGCCGCGTCGCCATTCGTCCGATTGCCGGCACCCGTCCGCGGTCTGGAGATCCAGTCATCGACGCTGAACGCAAAGCCGATTTGCTGGCGGACAAGAAAGAGATAGCCGAACATCTGATGCTGCTCGATCTCGGGCGAAATGATGTTGGCCGGGTCGCGGGCTATGGCAGTGTCGAAGTCACGGAGCGCTTCATCGTCGAGCGCTATAGCCATGTGATGCATATAGTTTCGCACGTAGAAGGCGACCTGCGCGAAGGCCTAACCGCCGTCGATGCCTTGCTCGCAGGATTGCCAGCCGGAACCGTTTCCGGCGCGCCGAAAATCCGGGCGATGCAGATCATTGACGAACTCGAGCAAGAAGCGCGCGGCATTTATGGCGGCGCAATAGGCTATTTTGGCTGGAATGGTGACCTCGACACCTGTATCGCGCTGCGCACGGCGGTCCTGAAGGATGGTCAGCTGCACATTCAGGCCGGCGGCGGTGTGGTGCTGGATTCCAATCCGCAATATGAGTTTGACGAAACCGTCCACAAGGCCAATGCGCTAAAGAAAGCCGCGGCGCTGTCAGCTAAATATGAGTTCGACCAATGACCGAGCCAAAACGGATCCTGATCGTCGACAATTATGACAGTTTCACCTGGAACCTGGTGCATTATCTCGAGGAGATTGGCGCTCGGACGCAGGTTATTCGCAATGACGAACTGACAGCTGACGCGGCGCTCGCACTGAAGCCGGATGGCATTGTTCTCTCACCCGGGCCTTGCACGCCGAACGAAGCCGGCATTTGCGTCGAGCTGGTACAAAAAGCCCCTGCCGATTTGCCTATCCTCGGCGTTTGCCTTGGCCATCAGAGTATTGGCGCGGCTGAAGGCACCGACATCGTCACCGCGCAGGAAATCCGCCATGGCAAGATCAGCCAGATCCGACATGAAGACGGTCCGCTGTTTACAGGCCTGCCACAGACCTATGATGTCGTGCGCTACCACTCGCTCTCGATCGCGCCAAAAGACCTACCAGACACTTTGATCGCAGATGCCTTCACCGCGGATGGAGAAATCATGGCGGTGCGCCACGCGTCGCGTCCTGTCTTCGGCGTGCAATTTCACCCGGAAAGCATCCTGACCGAACATGGCCACGCTTTGTTGCGCAACTTCCTGGCCGTCTTCTAATCGCGCTTCCAGGTGCTGAGTGAAAGCGGTGCTTTCAGATCGATCAGCTTGCGCTCAACCAATTGCATGCCTGAATTGCGCAAGACATCATCCAAAGAGACCAAGCGATCTGAAACCTGGAAGAGTTTCAACCCATCCTTGATCGCGACGCTCTCCGCCCGGAACATATGCAGCGTGTTCAGCTCGTTTTGCAGGAAATAAGTTAACGTAATCCGCCCACCATGGATCGCAACTTTGGCACCAGACGGCGCGACCAGGCGGAGCATGTTTTCGATCGGCATTTGCGAGGGGTTCCACCACCAACCGCCCTCCTTATGCTCCAGAGCCGTCGCATCGCTCGACAGGATGACCCGCGTGCGATTATCCGTGTTTGGCATCGCCTCATGCGCGTAACGCCCCAGGATCACGACATCAAATGTGTTCAGCTGTTTTTGAAACGCTTTACCGGCCATGAGCGCCCGCAAACCTTCTGGAATCTCGCTTTCGCCTGTCGCCACGCAATCATTGCGACAGGTCATGACAAAACCCTGCAAATCCCAATTTTCGCTCGGGCGCACGTCTTGATCCCTCTCGCCGCTCTCGCTCTCGGAATTACGCCCAAAACCCTCTAGGCACAAACTATCACTTCTATATATCCGCATGGATGGATACACATTCGATCTCCGCAAGCCTCAAAACGCTGGCGCTTGGACAGGCCCTCTCATCATCGCAATTGGATGACGCTTTTGCGTCCATCCTCGCAGGAAACGTGCCACCTGAGCAGATTGGCGCCTTTTTAATGGGTCTCGCTGTGCGTGGTGAAACCGGTGCAGAATTGCTCGCCGGTGCAAAAACCATGCGCGCCAATGCCCGAAAAATAGAGCTGAACGGCCCAACTCTCGACACGTGCGGGACTGGTGGACTGGGCTGGACCAGCCTGAATACGTCCACGGCCAGCGCCATCGTTATTGCGGCCGCAGGCGGTAAAGTGGCCAAGCATGGCAATCGCTCTGTTCCACCGAAAACCGGCAGCGCGGACGTGCTCGAAGCGCTCGGTGTCGAACTGGATCTCACCGAAGATCGCTTCCGCAATTGTGTCGAGCAAGCTGGGGTGGGTTTCTTATTCGCACGCAGCCACCATAGCGCCATGCGCCATGTCGCACCGGTGCGCGCCAGCCTTGGCATTCGGACGATTTTCAACCTGCTCGGACCATTATCCAATCCAGCCGCTGCGACGCATCACGTGCTCGGCGTGAACGAGGCGCGCTGGCTGCGCCCCATGGCGGAAGCCCTTCGCGATCTCGGCATTGAGCGGGCCTGGGTTGTGCATGGGACAGATTCCGATGGCACTGTGATCGATGAACTTTCAATCGCGGGTGAAACCCAGACCGTGGAAGTCGCAGGCGGCAAGATCACCGAACGCGTCATCACGCCGGAAGATGCCGGTCTCAGCCGAAATCGGCTGAGCGCCCTTGCTGGCGGCCCGCCCGAAGACAACGCGCTCGCCATTAGCGAATTGCTGGACGGTCGCCCCGGACCGTTCCGCGATGCTGTCATACTGAACGCCGCTGCTGGCCTGCACGTGCTGGGACGGGCGGAGGATCTGAAGGCGGGCGCCGCGCAGGCCAATGATGCCATCGATAGCGGCAATGCGGCCCGGACGCTGGCAACCCTCGCTGCCGCCTCTAAAGGCCAAGTCGCATGAGCACGGCCCTCGATCGCATTATCGATTACAAACAGGACGAAGTCGCCGCCTTGAAACGCGAGCGCTCAGAGCAGGATTTTCTCAACCTGACCCGCGATCAATCCGCGCCGAGAGGCTTTGCCGCACGGCTATCAGAGATCGCAGCATCAGACGAAAACGCCTTGATTTGCGAGATGAAACGCAAGAGCCCAAGCGCAGGTGACATCCTGCCAGGTGCTGATCCGCGTGACATCGCAGCGCAATATGAAAGCGGTGGCGCAGCCTGCCTGTCCGTGCTCACCGACGGTCCAAGTTTTGGGGGAAGTCTCGCTGATTTCAGGGCCATTCGCAGCGCGGTCTCGCTGCCCATGCTGCGTAAGGATTTCATGATCGACACGATCCAGGTCGCAGAGGCCCGGGCACACGGCGCCGACGCGGTGCTGGTCATATTATCCTGCACAGATGATGCCCTCGCCCGCGATTTGACCCAAGCGGCGCTTGACCTTGGCATGGATGCTCTAATCGAAACCCATGATGCGGAAGAAATCGAGCGCGCGCTCCGTCTGCCATCGCCGCTCATTGGGATTAATAATCGCGATCTCAAAATCATGCAGACCGACCTCGCCACCAGTGAACGATTGTCGACATTGATCCCTTCCGATCGTCAATTTGTTTCCGAAAGCGGCATAAGCGAGGCCGCCGATATCGCGCGCTTGCGCAAGATTGGCGCCCGGCGGTTTCTGATCGGCGAAAGCCTGATGAAACGTTCGGATCGGATGCAACATGTGCAAACGCTCAGACAGGCGACATGACGCTTCAGCTGCGAAAGTTCACGGCGCGCGACATCGTTCCCCTCTTCTCATGGTTTCAATCTGAGCGCGACGTGTTGCAATGGGCCGGCGCAGCGCTGTCCTGGCCGCTCAGCAAACGCGAATTCAAAGCCCTGATCCAGCAACACCGCGGGTCAGAGCCCGTCCGGGAGGTTTGGGCCGTGATGTCCGGAGGCCGCATGATCGGGCATTTTCAAATCGGCCTCAATCGACGCCTTCGCACCGCCGGTTTAGGGCGGATTGCGCTGATCCCCGAACGTCGTGGGCAGGGACTCGCCGCCCCCCTGATGGCGCTTATCCTGGACCGCGCTTTTGCGCATGAATGGGTGCATCGTGCTGATTTACTTGTCTATTCTCACAATAGCTCAGCGATCCACGCATACCAGGCCGCGGGCTTTGTTCTCGAAGGCACCCGTCGCGAGTCGACGCCGATCGGAACTGAAATCTGGGACACCCACATTATGAGTATTCTACGCAAAGAGTTTGACAAGAGAACAGAACGAGAATAAACATATAGAGAACAGATTCGTTATTGCGGAGAATTTTCGTGCTCACCACCAAACAAAAAGAGCTCCTTCTATTCATCCATGAACGCATCAAAGAGGATGGTGTTTCCCCCTCTTTTGATGAGATGAAAGAAGCGCTCAATCTCGCCTCGAAATCAGGCATTCATCGCTTGATTGTGGCCCTGGAAGAGCGCGGCTTTATTCGCCGCCTGGCCAATCGTGCCCGCGCTCTGGAAGTCCTGAAAATGCCGGATTCGGCCACTCCAGCGGCACCGCCGCGCGGCCGCCAAGCCTTCCGACCCAGCGTCGTCGGCTCACAAACCCCTCAAATGGGGCGCAGCACCATTCCGGTCCTCGGTCGGATTGCGGCCGGTGTGCCGATCACGGCGATTCAGAACGAAGTCGATCGCGTTACCCCGCCTGAAGAATATGCTGACAGCGACGCGCATTATGCGCTCGAAGTCAAAGGCGACTCGATGATTGATGCTGGCATTCTGGATGGCGACATAGTCATCCTGAAACGCACGGACAGCGCCAATTCTGGCGATATTGTCGTGGCCCTGATCGATGACGAAGAAGCCACGCTCAAACGTTTGCGAAAGAAAGGCGAGTCTGTTGCGTTGGAAGCAGCTAATCCTGCTTATGAGACCCGTATTTTCGGCCCCGACCGCGTGCGTGTGCAAGGCCGCCTGGTGGCTCTCATCCGAAAGTATGAGTAAGCCCGCTCGGTAAGTGCTTAATCGCTCTGGCAAGGCCGCCATGCGCGGCGACCACAGGTCGGTTTCTCACGTTTTGTGAGGCGGTCGCCCCGACGCTCGAGTGTCACACCATTCTCGCGAATGACGTCTGTCCATAAGATCGTCGCCCATATATCGGTTCCGTGCACTTGCGCGATGAGCGATCGATCGGAGCTAGTGCCTGCCGCGGATTGAATCGTCAAATCCCCAATCTCCAAGGCGCAGGCTCGAACTGGGTCACACCTCTGCGCCAACGGCGCGTCAATGAAGCGCAGTGGAGGCAGTCCCTCGCCTGTCAGTATTGCGACCCGTTCGACGCTGCCTGAGGCCTGTTCGATAAATATCTCGCCAGACGGCGCCCAGTGGATACGATCTTGAGCTGTCAGGCGCCAAACCAGGACCGCGCCCGCACACATCGCTGCCAGGCTTACCCATTTCAACCGCGCCTTGCCAACGCCGACATAGATTACGATCGCCCCCGCGAAAAAGGCCAGGCTGATCGCCGGCATCGCAGGAAGCTTAAGCCATGACGTTTGTCCCAAATCCGCGAATGCATGCGCAATCATCAAGACCCATTCGAGTGACGCTCCGAATAAGCGTAAAGTTGCGTCATCCCCGCCAAAGGGAACCAACAATAAAGATGCTGCGGCGAGAGGCGCGCTGATGAGCGAAATGATCGGCATCGCAACCAAATTGGCGACGAGACCCCAGCCTGCGACCCGGTCGAAGTGATACATGGCGAATGGCATGGTCGCGAAGCTGGACACAGTCGATGTCACCACCAAAGATTTCACCCAGAAAGAGAGGCTTCCTCGTCGCACCAAACCCTGCCGACGCTGGCGAGCTTGCCAAGCTTCATACGTTGCTATGAGCGCACCTGTGGCCGCAAAAGACATTTGAAAACCGGGTGTTAGAACGCTCCAGGGCGCGAGCACCAGGATCGCGATCATCGCAATTGAAAGCGATCGCAGACTGAGCGCCGTCCGATCAAGCAAGACTGCGCCAAACAGAACCGCCGACATCAGAAAGGCTCGTTGTGTGGCGACACTGGCGCCGGAGATTACCAAATAAGCCGCACAAGCCATCAGAGCGATCAGCGCGGCCGGCTTCTTGACCGAGACGCGTAATGCGATTGGTTCGATCAAAGCCAGACCGCGCCAGACGAACACAAAGACGAGCCCTCCCACAATCCCCATATGCAGACCCGAAATCGCCAATAGATGGGCGAGACCAGAGCCGCGCAGTGCGTTTTGATCGGCCTCTGGCATGAAGCTCCGATCGCCAGAGGCCAGTGCTGCGGCGAAGCCACCCGCACGATCTCCAGCCGCAGCATAGACATGCTGCGCCAATCGCCGGCGCCCCTTGGCGACCTGCAGCGAGACCTGCCCCCAGGTTGATCGGGGCGGGCCGAGCGCGCCGCCCCGGCAGCGGCCCTGGACATACCCAACCGCCCCCAACCGACGGAACCAAGCCTGCCGCGCAAAGTCATAATCGCCCGCAATGACCGGCTGCGGAGGCGGCCGCAAAACCGCCCAGCACCTCACAAACCGCCCCGGCTCTGTGTTCAGCGACAGGATGTGCGTGAGACGGACCGTGTCCGGAGTCTCTTTCGCGTCCATCCCATCGATCGCATGCACGTCCAGCACCAATCTGACGCCATTGCGGGCAGATTGCGCCGCCATGATCCACCCTTCGACGAGAATGGGGCCCATTGGCGACTCTATCGCCGCATGATGCGTTCGCGCGGTCGCTGCGCTGCCCGCAGCGATGCCAGATGCGAGGCCGCAGATCGGGACAGTGGCCGCGATGATCCATCGGGCCGCATTCCGCTTTAAGCCCCACCACAACCCGCCATAGCTGACCAATAAAAGGCCCCAAACCACGCCGATTGCGAGCTCAAACGCGATTGAAAAATAGAAAGCTGTGCCAGCAATCATCCCGATCGCGAAGCCAGAGGGCGCTTGCAATGTCTCCCCAGAACGATCCGCCAATGGCGGAAATCGCTGCATCTTTCCTCCCCGCCCCTTGCGAAACTGTAGCAGAGCGTGTTGAAGCGGGGAAGAAAATCCCAGAAGCTTGAATCCACGGACGAAAACAAGTCTATGACCGTCGTTACCCGCTTTGCGCCTTCTCCAACTGGCATGCTGCACATTGGCGGCGCCAGGACGGCTCTGTTCAATTATCTATTGGCCCAGCGCTATGGCGGAAAATTCCTCTTACGCGTTGAAGATACAGATAAAAAGCGCTCCACGGATGAAGCCACACAAGCCATTCTGGACGGCATGGACTGGCTCGGCCTGACGCCGAGCGAACCGCCCACCTTCCAAAGCCAGAATGCTGAACGTCATGCCGAATGCGCGCTGCAAATGATCCAATCTGGCCACGCATTTCGCTGCTACGCCACACCAGAAGAATTACAAGCCCGTCGCGATGACGGAGAAGCAAAGCGCACCGCCGCCAAAGCAGATGGCCTCAGCGAGGCGGAACGCGACGCCTTGCGCGCCGAAGCTGATGCTTTGCTCGCCCCTTATCGCTCCCCATGGCGCGATGGCGGTGATCCGCCGTCAGCTGACGCGCCTTATACGGTCCGCCTCCGTGCGCCCGATCAGGACACAATGGTCGTGACCGATCATGTCCAGGGCGAAGTGACGCTGAAAACGTCAGAAATCGATGACCTCATCCTGCTGCGCGCAGATGGCACGCCGACATATATGCTGGCCGTCGTCGTCGACGATCATGATATGGGTGTCACGCACGTCGTGCGCGGCGATGATCATTTCCGAAACACGTTCCGGCAATTGCCCATCTATTGGGCGATGGATTGGACTGTGCCTGAGTTTGCCCATGTACCGATGATCCACGGGTCAGACGGTGCCAAACTTTCAAAACGCCATGGCGCACTTTCGACCCTGGCCTATCGCGACATGGGCTATTTGCCGGAAGCGATGAAGTCTTACCTCGTTCGCCTCGGCTGGAGTCATGGCGATCAAGAGATCTTTACGATGGACGAAGCCGCTGGCGTTTTCGACCTGTCAGACATCAACAAAGCGCCCGGCCGTCTCGATTTAGAGAAACTCGCCGACATCAACGCGCATTTCATCCGCACCATCGCGGAAGACCGCCTGCTCGACTTGTTGCTGCCAGACATCGCGCAGCTAACCGCGATTACTGACTCGCTCACTGAGCGCCTGCAGCAAGCGCTTCCAACGCTCAAAGAACGTGGGCAAACCCTGCCGCAACTGGCTGAATCTTGCCGGTTTTTGTGGGACAGCAATGCTGACAACCTGAACAAGAAAGCCCGGAAGGCATTACGCGAAGAGGGCATCAAACGTCTGATAGATATCCGTGAGGCACTAGACCAATCGGAATCTTGGACTATTGAAGCGTTGCAGAATGTGTTGGAGTCGTATTGTGCGGCGCACACACTCTCTATGGGGCAAGTCGGACCGCCATTGCGGGCCGCGCTCACCGGCGGGCTGCCGGCACCAGATCTGGCACCAGTTATGCACTGGCTCGGCCGCGACGAAGTTCTGGCGAGAATTGGGAAACACTTGCCTGCTTAGCGGCAGGCAAACGGAAAGCAGAGGTAAGGGCTAAGATGATCAATAAGACGAAACAGACAGGTACAGCGACACTGAACGTCAAGGACAAGACGATTGAGCTTCCGATTCTGAGCGGAACGCACGGTCCTGATGTTGTTGATGTAAAACGCCTGTATGCCGAAGCAGGCGTTTTTACGTTGGACCCTGGATTTACGTCGACCGGCTCGTGCGAAAGCCAGATCACTTTTATTGATGGCGAGAAAGGCATTCTGCTGCATCGCGGTTACCCGATCGATCAACTGGCCGAACAATCTGGCTTTCTGGAAGTCGCTTACCTGCTGTTGAATGGCGAACTGCCAACCCAGGCCGAGTTTCGCGAGTTTAATGGCCTCGTCACCCAACACACATTGCTGCACACCCAAATGGACCGCTTCTTCGATGGCTTCCGCCGTGACAGCCACCCCATGGCCATGCTGACCGGAACGGTTGGCGCCATGTCGGCCTTCTATCCAGGCGCTATGGACAGCTCTGACCCGGAAGAGCGCAACCTCGCTTATATCCGCCTGATCGCGAAAATGCCCACGCTCGCGGCTCGGATCTACAAATACACCCAAGGTCAGAAATTCGTCGATCCGATCAATGAGCTGTCTTATGGCGAGAATTTCCTGCGCATGTGCTTCTCGGTCGAAGCTGAGAAATATAAAACCAGCGCGACCTTGGCTCGCGCCATGGACAAGATCTTCATCTTGCATGCCGATCACGAGCAGAATGCATCAACATCAACAGTCCGCCTCGCTGGCTCGTCAGGCGCCCATCCCTATGCCGCCATCGCAGCAGGTGTGGCCTCGCTTTGGGGGCCCAGTCATGGCGGCGCCAATGAAGCTTGCCTCAACATGCTGCGCGAAATCGGCACAGTTGATCGCATTCCGGAATATATCGAGAAGTCGAAAGACAAGTCTGACAGCTTCCGCCTGATGGGCTTCGGCCACCGCGTGTACAAGAATTACGATCCCCGCGCGACAGTCATGCAAAAAACCGCGCATGAAGTGCTCGACGAGCTCGGCATCGACACGCCGATCCTGCGCGTTGCGAAAGAACTCGAGCGTCTGGCGCTAGAGGACGATTATTTCCGTGAGAAGAAGCTTTATCCGAATGTTGACTTCTATTCCGGCGTCATTCTGGATGCGATGGGCTTCCCGACTGAGATGTTCACCGTTCTGTTCGCACTGGCGCGGACTGTCGGCTGGGTGTCGCAATTGAATGAGTTTATCGAAGATCCGAGCCAGCGCATTGGTCGCCCGCGTCAGATCTATACCGGTGCCGCCATGCGCGACTTCGTACCGATCAGCGCGCGCTAAGCACGTCTAAAATCGCGTTTGCCGCAATCTCAGACGCGGCTTCATCGCGCTCTCCCATCCGGGAGAGCGCTTTGTTTTGGGCATCAATCTGCGCCTGACGCCGCGGCTCGTCTGCAAGCATCGATTGCGCCTCTTGCGCGAGCGCTGTGGCCTTGAGTTCTGTTTGGATAAATTCAGGCGCGATATCGCTATCGTCCGCAGCGATATTGAGCAGCGTGATATGGTTGGGTTTGAACAGGAAATAGCGAGCCAATGCCCAGGTGATCCAGCCGGTCCTGTATCCGACCAAAAAGGGCGTGCCCTGCACCGCCAGTTCTGACGTTACCGTTCCGGAGCAAGCCAGGGCATAATCCGCTGCCGCCATGACATCGACCATGCGGTCAGACTCATCCGCCAAGCGCGCCCATTTCTCAATCCCGGGAAATGCCATCTCAAATTGCTCGCGTATTGCCGGCGCGGGCGCCATCATGACTGTCAGGTCTGGGGCCTCCGACTTCATGATCCAGGCTGCCTCGACCAGGACCGGTGCGACACGCTTGATCTCGCTCGGTCGGCTGCCTGGCAGCACGAGCAGCAGCTTGTCATCGCCTTTGACACCCATCTGATGACGCATTGCGGCGCCATCACCCATCTCGGTTCGGCTCAAGGCTGGATTGCCCATGATCGTCACCGGCAAATCGAAGGGGTCGTAATAAGGCGCTTCCATATGGTGGATACAGATCAAATGGTCGACGGCCGCGGCGAGCGTTTTCGCCCGTCCGGCGCGAGTGGCCCAGACTTGCGGGCCGACCAGTTTGATCAGCTTGATCTTCGGATCGCGCGCGCGCACGCGCTGTGCCACCCGCAACATGAAGCCCCAGGAATCGACCAGAACGACGGCGTCAGGCTTTGCGGCGATGATCGCATCTGCGGCCGCATCAGCCAGCTTCACCACCGTGCCATACGCTTTCAGACCTTCAAACAGACCAAGAATGGAGAGCGGCGCGATATCGATCGGGGATGTGATGCCGATTTTGGCCAGCTCGCGCCCACCAATGCCATCAATGTGGATCTCCGGCGATAACGCCCGTAACGCTTCCGCCGTTTCTCGCGCGAGCAAATCCCCGGACGGCTCCGCCGCGACGAGATACACGCGCGGCGCGCTCACGGCGTCCAGTCCTTCGGAAAGCCGTACAAAAAGACACCCAACTCCGTCGCGCGGGCGCGAATCTGTTCGGCATTCAGGACCAAGGCGCCTTCCGCCTCATACCCGATCCCGGCCAATCCGGCTTCGGCGGCAAGTTCGACTGTATTCAAGCCGATCGTCGGCAAATCAATCCGGCGCTCCTGTTGCGGCTTCGGTCGCTTGACCAACACGCCCTGTCGCGCCTCTGGTGTGCCCCGGATCTGCGCTGGCAGAGCGGCGCAACGCTCCAGCATGTTGTCGGTGCCTTCTTGCGCCTCGACACAGAGCACCAGCCCATTGGCGACAATCGCGCCTTGCCCGATATCGAGTTGCCCCATCTGACGCGCAATATTGGCCGCCTTTTTCAAATCCGCCATGTGATCGTGTGTCGGCTCCGGGCCCGCCATTAGGCCTGCCTTTACGGTCAGCGCCTGTGCAGCTTCGTCCGCACCGATCACTTCAAAGCCTTCGCGTTCAAACACGTCGATCATGAATCGCAACAAGGCATCATCGCCTTCACGTGCCGCTGCGATCGCCTTGGGCAAGAGGGAGATACCCTTAATGTCCGGCTTCAGCGCCTGGAAATCGGGACGTTTGACGATCCCAGCAAAACAGATCTGCTCGCACCCTGCCGATTTAAACGCTTTGAACGCCTTGCCCAATTGCGCGATGCCAGCGACTTCTCCCGGATAGGGTTCCAGCGCCGGCTCTTCAAACCCTTTCAGGCGCAACACATAGACGCCCTGGCCGCGCTCTGTCGCGGCGGCGGCGACTTGCACGGGCAAATCACCCAGTCCTGCAATGATACCCAGGGGCGCCACAGGCAACTCCTAACGCGGCAAGCACAAAGAGCGACTTTTATTGTCGCGGATGAAATTCACAATCTGCATGACTTCCGGCACGTCCAAAAACGTCGCGGCGGTATCTTCCAAGCGTTCAGAGAAGGTGCCTTCTTTCGCATAGAGCATGCGATAGGCCGACCGCAGGCTGCGAATGGTCTCTCTCGAAAATCCGCGCCGCTTCAAACCGACCACGTTCAGACCTGCCAAGTGCGCATGGTTCCCGACGACGGAACCAAACGGAATGACATCTGCCACCAGGATCGCGCCGCCGCCGACAAAAGCGTGATCGCCTATGCGGCAGAACTGATGCACCGCCACCGCACCGCCAAACCAGACTTGTTCCCCAACGCTCACATGTCCGCCAATATGCGTGTTATTGGCAATCACGCACTTATTGCCGAGCACGCAATCATGCGCCGCATGTGTGTGTGCCATAAACAGGCAATCCTCGCCGACACGCGTCATTCCGCCATGCTCGGGTGAGCCGGTGTGCAGCGTCGTGTGTTCGCGCATGATGGTTCGCGCGCCGACTTCCAGGCGCGACTCATCGCTTTCCTTATAGCCGAGCACTTGCGGCGGACCGCCAAGGACAGATCCCGGATAGACCTCAACCGCTTCATTCAGCAACGTATGACCAATCACAGTGGCTTTTGGGTGCAGTGTGACATTGTCTTTCAACACCGCATGTGGGCCGACATAGGCCATTGCGCCAATGCTGACATTCGTGCCGAGTTGCGCGCCGGTTTCGACCACGGCAGTGGGATGGATTGTGACGCTCATTGAGGTTTCTTCTTGGCCGCGACTTGTTTTTCGATCCAGGAGACTTCCCTGAAATACTGACGCAACGGCTTGGCGGGAATGCCGCCCCACGTTTCGCCAGCCGGAATATCACGCATGATTCCGGCAGAGGCCGCAATTTTAGCGCCAGCGCCAATATGAACGTGATCGGCAATGCCGACACGGCCGCCCATAGCGACGCCATCGCCAATCGTGCTAGTGCCGGAAATACCGGTAAAGCTGGCAATTGCCACATTGCGTCCGACAATCACATTGTGAGCAATCTGGACGAGATTATCGATTTTGGTACGTTCACCAATAATCGTGTCATCGAACGCCCCGCGATCGATACAGGTATTCGATCCGATGGTGACGAAGTCCTGGATAATCACCCGGCCCCATTGCGGCGCATCTTCCGCCCCTGCGGGCCCCAGGGTGACGCCAAAGCCGGCTTCACCAATCACGGCGCCTGCATGGATGGAGACATCATTTCCGATCAAGGCGCATCGAATAACGGTGTTTGGGCCAATCACGGTACGCGCGCCAATCTGAACGCCGGGACCAATGACCGCGCCTGGCCCGACACGGGCCCCTGCGCCAATCGCTGCGCCCGTCCCGATGGTCGCTGTTGGCGCGATCTCAGCGCTGCTGTGAACAGCGGGTGCCGCGCCGTCGACACGCCAATCTTTTAGCTCGAACAGCGCTTCGCTGGCCAGTTTATGCGCGTATCGTGGCTGTTCCACGACAATCGCCACGACTGAATCTGGCAGGCTGGCCGCAGCCGCGTCTTTGACAAAACAGGCCGCCGCGTCTGAGCTTGTTTCGCCCGCCTGTTTGGGACCACCCTCGACAAAGCAAAGGTCGCCGGGCTTGCCATTCGTCGCCGGAGAAATACCTGAAATTTCAGGGTCTTCAGAGACATCTGCAACAATACTGCAGATGTTCAAAAGGGTCCGCAGCTTGTGCGGACCCAATTGTCTGTAAAAGCGCTGATCGATCGTCATCAGCCCCCCAATTTGGTTACTGTTGTGGTTGTTGCGTCGGCATTCTCTGACGCACCACATTAATTGTTGGCGTCGCCGCGTTCAACTTGGTGATGACGGACCCTGAAACATCCGTGGCATCGTCCACAAAAACGACCTGCGATTTATCCAGAATAACGTTCGCACCGGTCTCGGCAATCACTTCCTGCAAAACGGGGATCAAGGCTTGGTTGAACTCAGCCAAGGCCGCGCGCTCGGTTAGAGCCAACTCATTGGCGCTAATCTGCCGGCGTTGATTAAACGTCTGAGCGTCGCGCGCCAATTGCTCGACTTCGGCGGTCAGAGCCGCGTCTGCCAGGATCGCGTCCCGCGTCATGCCCTGCGTCCGCGTATCAAGCGACGTTCCATCGGCCTGAATCTTATCGGCCGTTGGCTTTAACTCGGCTTGCATCGTGTTTCCAACCACGTTCAATTTTTGACGCAAATCCTGCCCGGCCTGGCTTTCCGCATAGATTTTAGCGCGGTCAATGACGACCACTTTGGTGCCTTGCGCTATGGCCGCCGGACTAAGCGCGATGGGGGCGGTGAAGAGCAGCGCGAACGCCGCCATGATTGATTTGAGGGGGAACATAAGTCTCTCTCCTGTTGAGAACTCTATTAGAAACGGGTTGAAGTACTGAAGCGGAACGTTTCTGTCCGGTCGTACTCTTCCTTTCGAAGGATTTGTGAAAAGTCGAACTGAATCGGTCCGAACGGCGAATCCCAACCCACAGAAAGACCGGCTGATGCCCGAAGGCCCAACCCGTCCTTGATTTGACGCACAGCCGGTGTCCCAGCCGGTACGCCATTATACTGACCACTTGAAGTGAAGAAGAAGACAGGATCGCTGATATCAGCATCATCGAGAATGCCGACCGAGCCGGCTTCCACGAACAGTTTGGTGCGAATGCCATACTCTTCCGGCAGATAATTCGGCAATGTGATCTCGCCGGTACCCTGGTAATAAACTTTACCACCGAGCGAATTCAGCGCCTTCACGTCCGTGACATTGCCTTCGCCATCTGCCAACGTATCGATCACACGTGGCCCGAGACCGGCCACATCAAAGCCGCGGAAGGATGAGCCACCGCGGAAGAAACGGTTATTAATCCGAATGCTGTCATCATCCCCCAAGGGTTCGATCACGCCGCCAGACAGACGCACACTGGCGCGCACACCCGGGAAGATACCGCGATAGGTCGCGCCAGTCAGCTCCGTCCGCAAGTATTGAACGTCGCCGCCAATGCCAGCGAAATCCTGGCTCAGCGAGAAATCGAAACCGCCGGTTGGCGCGATGGGGTCATTGCGGCGGTCCCAGTTGAACGAATAGCCAATCAGAGATGTGATATCGGCGCGTTCACTCTGACAGATCGTCGACCGCGCCAGGAAAACAGGCGAACATTGATCGACCAATGATGTCCCCGCAGGGAAAGGCGGCATGGTCGGGTCGAAGGGCACGTTCAGCGTGATGTCATCGGTCGGGTCATCAGGCGTGTCATTGTCAAACGTTTGCTCGTCGAGTGCGAGCAGACCCGTCGCATCTTCGATCACAACATTACGGTCTTCGACGTTGATCTCGTCTGATTGCAAGCGATAGCGCAGCTGCAAACCCGTATTCTCTGACACTGGGAAACCGAAATTGATGCCGGCACCAATTGTTTCAGACTCAAAGTCAGAGACGTCCAGGAAATCCGAGCGGGTGGAGAACAGCTCGATCCCTGCTGACAGATTGCGGTCAAGGAAACGCGGTTCTTGGAACCGGACGTCAACAAATTGCTGACGGTCGGACGCCGAAATTCGTCCGACAAACGTCTGGCCACGGCCGCGCAAATTGCGCTGTGTCACACTCAAGTCGAGCAGGAAGGAATCGACAGACGAAAAACCGGCGGCAAAAGACAGCTCGCCTGTCGCGGTTTCTGTGACATCAATGTCGACCACAGTTCGATCCGGACGGGTCCCGGCCTTTTCGGTGATCTCGACCTCTTCAAAATAACCTAGCGCACGCACGCGGTTACGCGACCGGTCCAGCAGGACGCGGTTAAACGCGTCGCCTTCCGCCACGCGCAATTCTCTTCGAATCACACGGTCGAGTGTCTGCGTATTGCCGTTAATATTGATCCGCTCGATATAGACGCGCGGGCCTTCATCTATCGCGAAAGTGACATTGACCTTGCGCGTCTCAGGATCAGCTTCCAGGCGCGGCGTAATGTCGACAAAGGCATAGCCGGCAATCCCCGCGGCGTAAGTCAGTGTGTCAATCGTATCTTCGATCAAGTCGCCGCGGAACAGCTCGCCATCCTGGAACGGCACTGCCCGCTTCAGGCCTTCCGAGCTGAGCTTGTCGAGCGCGGTCTCCACATCAACTTCGCCGAATGTATATTGTTCGCCTTCATCAATCGTATAAGTGATGTAGAAATCCTCACGGTCCGGCGTCAAATCCGCCACCGCTGAGATCACTCGAAAATCATAATAACCTTTATTCTGGTAGAATTCGCGCAGCAATTCGCGGTCGAATTCCAGACGGCCTGGATCGTAATTGTCATTCGAGCTGAAGAAACGCCACCAACGCGATTGCTTGGTGACAATCTCACTGCGCAGACGGCGGTCCGAATAGGCTTCATTGCCGATAAAATTGATCGCCCGGACACCGGTGACGGGTCCTTCGGTCATCACAAAGACCAGATCAACCCGGTTCTGATCAAGCGGCTTATATTGCGGCTCGACCGTTGCTGAAAACCGACCAGACTGACGGTACAGTTCGAGGATCCGTTGCACGTCTGCTTGCACGCGCGCAGCGGTAAAGATGCCACGCGGCGCAGCCTGGATCTCTTCGCGCAATTTGTCGTCATCAAGCGCGCTGTTGCCTTCAAACAGGACCCGGTTGATGATCGGGTTTTCGACCACGCGCACGACCAGATCCGGTCCTGCTTTCTCAAACGAGGCATCCGCGAACAGACCTGTCGCAAACAGCGTTTTCAATGACAGATCAATCCGAGATGGATCAAACGGATCGCCCGGCGAGACCAGCAGATAGGACTGCACAGTCCGGTCTTCGATCCGCTGATTGCCCTCAATTCGGATTTGCCGAATGGTTTCTGCCACCTGAGCATCCGACTCAAGCAGCGGCACATTCGTCACCGTCAGGGCGGTGGTCGCCATAAGAGCTGCAGCGATAACTTTACGCATCAATCCCTTGATCCTCCTTGGCAGGCGCTTTACTCGCCCGCGGGCCCATTGAAAAGGCCGGTTTCCAGTACGTCACCCCAAGTGATAAAAACGAACATGGTCAATAACAGACCAAGTCCAGCCATCAATGCCATTTCCTGCACCTTTTCGGGCATCACTTTGCCCGTCATAGCTTCATAGGCGTTGAAGACCAGGTGTCCCCCATCAAGGACGGGCAATGGCAACAGATTGAAGAAGCCAATACCGATTGAAATTAGTGCGCAGAGTTGCAGCGTGGACCATGCTAAAGCGCTGATGCGCGTCGTCAGGGGCACTTGCTCAGCCCCCATTGTTTGATTGACGATTCGCCGCCCGGCGTCGCCAATGGCGACCGGGCCACTCATCAGCCCCAATGGTTCTTTTCCGGTAATGATGCGCCCGAGCATGTAGACCGTGTGCCGAACCGTATCCCGCGTTTCGACGACCCCTTTGCCCAGCGCTGTGATCGGGCCATAGCGACGAAACTCGACAGATTCCATCACCGGCGCGGGTCGGATACCGATTGTTCCTTGTGGCACAATCTGGCCAAGCTGGTTTTCACGCACCACACGCCGCGGCGTGATCGTCATTGAGAGTGATTCCGTCCCGCGCTGCACTTCAAACGCGAGCGGACGATTCGACGACATGCTGGTGATTACAATCATGTCTGCGATTTGCCGCACCGGATTGCCATCGACCGATTTGATAATGTCCCCGACCTGCATACCAGCCGCTTCTGCTGGGAAATCCTCAGACACTTCATAGGCATAGACATCATATTGCTCCGTGCCGCGCAGCGCGAAGAAGCAGGCAAACAGAACGATTGCGAGGACAAAATTCGCCGCTGGGCCGGCCATGGCCACAATCGAGCGCGCGCCAACGCTTAATTCAGGATACGGCTTGCCTTGCGGGCCATCCTCAATCTTACCGACATCATTCGGCAGCTGACTTTCGCCGACAAATTTTACAAACCCACCCAAGGGGATCCAGTTCACGCGCCATCGCGTGCCTTTGCCATCCTTGCGCTCATAGATCGAATTTCCAAACCCGATCGAAAACGACTCAACGGCGGCGCCAAACCAACGCCCTGCCCAATAATGGCCGAGTTCATGGATGATGACGACAACCCCCAGCAGGAAAGCCAGGCATAGCAGAAAGATCGGGCCTTGAGACAGAATCTCGGTCACGCTCTACGCTCCTGCTTCTGGCACTCGACTTCTTCAAGCAACGCGCCGGTTAATCTTTTTGCCTCGGCTTCTATGGCCAGGATGGATTCTAAATTATCGCAATCCTGACAAGCCATTGGCCCATTAAGAAACCGTTCAAGAGCGGTTTCGACAATCCAGCTTATGTCGAGGAATCGGCATTGGCCCGCAAGAAATGCAGCTACAGCGCCTTCATTAGCGCAATTTAATACTGTCGGCGCCCCATAGCCTGCTGTCACAGCGTCTCTGGCCAGCTGAACCGCCGGAAATTTGGCTGAATCAGGGGCTTCAAAGTCGAGCTTTCCAAGCGCGATCAAGTCAAGCGGCTCGACCGGTGTTGGCTGCCGTCGCTCTGGCCAGGTCAGCGCGTGCGCGATTGGGGTACGCATGTCGGTCGTCCCCATTTGCGCCAAAACAGAGCCATCGCGATAGGCAATCGCTGAATGCAGGATGGATTGCGGATGAATCACCACCTCGATCTGGGATTCTGGCACATCAAACAAGTAGCAGGCTTCAATCAGCTCCAGGCCCTTATTGAACAGGGTCGCGCTGTCGATGGAGATCTTCTGGCCCATACTCCAACGCGGATGCGCTAATGCACGCTGTGGCGTGACGGTTTCCAGATCTGCGCGACTGCTGGTTCGGAACGGTCCCCCGGAAGCGGTTAGAATGATCCGGGTGAGATCCTCACGCCGGTCCATCACTTGAAACATTGCATTATGCTCAGAATCCGTTGGAACAATCGCGACGTCCGCTTTCTCTGCCAGGCGATTCAATAAGGGCCCGGCACAGACCATGCTCTCCTTATTGGCCAGCGCGACGGAATTTCCCGCCTCAATCGCCGCGAGGGTCGACGGCAACCCCTCAATCCCGACAATCGCAGCCAGAACGCGATCAACGGGGCGTTTGGCCGCCTCGGTAATCTCTGGAGCTCCCGCAGCCACATCAATATCCAACGCGGACAGAGCATCGCGCACGGTCTCGAGCTTGGTCTCGTCCGCAATCACGACGCGCTTCGGTCGCACGGAGCGGGCCTGTTCGATCAAAAGATCCGCATTGCGACCTGCCGCCAGCGTATCGACCGCAAATACGGGGTGTTTGGATTGCGCATTAGCGTGTGCGATCACAGACAAGGCCGATTTTCCGATCGAGCCGGTCGCCCCCATAATCGAAATCGTTCGCACGCCACTCATCCGATAAGCCCTAATACGCCGACAAGCCTCGGGGCAAACACAAATGCCAGAACTGTGACGACGCAGACCATGCCCAGTCCATCTACACGGTCGAGCAATCCGCCATGCCCCGGCACCATGCCGCTGGAATCCTTGATGCCATAAAATCGTTTGAGGGAGCTTTCGAAAAGATCGCCAAGTTGTGCAAAAACGGAGATCCCGGCTCCAACGAACACCCAAATCAATGTGTCCCCGCCCGTGATGCGGGCCGCAAGCAGACCGCAAAGCGCGCTGAAAATCACTGCGCCAATCGCCCCGCTCCACGTTTTGGATGGCGAGTCCGGATGCAGAAGTGGTCCACCAAACCCGCGCCCTGAAAAATACGCCGCGGAATCAGACCCCCAGACAATGCCCATAAAGATCAAAGCCACGGCCACGCCGTCCCACCGGCCTTCCCGCATTAGAAACAGCGCCAGGGGCATTCCCGCGACATAAAGCATGCCAAAGGCTTCGGCGCCGCGTTTCTTGGCTAAAGGATGTAGAAAGCTAGCGAAAAATACGCTGACAAAGAGCAGCCAGATCGCCAATAGGATCGCACCAAAACTGGCCGCGATGAAGGGCAAGATGGCTAATGTTACAAAGGACTTCATGGACGGCGATGCGGTCATCCGCACCCACTCATAGCTCATCAAGGCTGCAAACAAGCCGCAGGACACGGCCAGCCACGTACCGCCTTGCCAGACCACAAATAGGCCGAGTGGGATCAGCACGGCTGCAGATGCCAGGCGCAGGCCAAGATCGCCTTTCTGGCCGTCATGTTGGCGCTGTACAGCCATCCTATGCGGCTCCCGAGGCCAATCCCCCGAACCGTCTTTCCCGCGTCCGGAAAATCTCTATCGCCTCGACCAGTTGCGCCTTGCCGAAATCTGGCCACAGCACGTCCATAAAGACCAATTCTGCATACGCGGCCTGCCAGACAAGGAAGTTACTCAATCGAAACTCACCGCTGGTCCGGATCACAATGTCTGGATCCGGAATGCCGTCCGTGTCGAGATAAGTGGCAAATGTCTCTTCCGTGACATCACCTTCCGCAATGTCGCCGCAGGCCAATTCTGTGGCCATTTTACGGGCCGCGCGCACCAGCTCCTCGCGGCCACCATAATTGAACGCGATACACAGATTGAAAGCATCATTCTGCGCCGTACGCGCCTCGGCCCGTTCCACCAGTTCAAGGATATCTTCGGGCAGGCCCTGCCGAGTGCCAAGAATGCGCACACGCACGCCTTCCGAGGCCAGACGATTAAGATCGCGCTTCACATAAGCTTTCAGCAGGCCAAACAGCGCGTTGACCTCTGCCACTGGCCGGCGCCAATTCTCAGTTGAAAACGAATAGACAGTGAGGTTCTTGAGCCCAATCTCTTGCGCCCCTTCAACCGTCCGACGTAGCGCCTCAACGCCCCGCTCATGCCCGACCGCACGCGGCATGCCTCGCGCCTTTGCCCAGCGTCCATTACCATCCATGATAATGGCGATGTGATCGGGAAACTTGCCGGCGTCTGGCCCGCCTTCCCCGGTCTGGGAGGCTGATGGCGCGGAGGTCAAACCTGCATGATCTCCGCTTCTTTGGTCTTCAGCGCATCATCGACTTTGCCGACAAAGCTGTCCGTGAGCTTCTGAACTTCATCAGACAGCGAACGATGTTCGTCCTCGCTAATATCGCCGTCTTTTTCCATTTTCTTGAGCGAATCCATGCCATCGCGGCGGACATTGCGGACCGCGACGCGGGCTGCTTCGGCATATTTACCAGCCACTTTGGTCAATTCGACCCGGCGTTCTTCATTCAATGGAGGGATTGGGATACGCAAAGTCTGTCCATCGACCACAGGGTTCAAACCCAGGCCGGATTCCCGGATCGCTTTATCCGTCGCGCCCACCAGGCCCTTATCCCAGACATTCACGGCAATCATGCGTGCATCCATGATCGACACAGAGCCAACCTGATTGAGCGGCATGTTCGAGCCATACGCTGGCACTTGCACACTATCCAGCAGATTGACAGAGGCGCGCCCGGTGCGCAGGCCTTGCAATTCTGTTTGCAAAGAGCCTATGGCGCCGTCCATACGGCGTTCGAGGTCTTTTTTGTCGTAACTCATTTTTTCTTCCTCACGATCCGGAGATGACAGTGCTTGGGCCTTTGCCGGTCAGCACGTCCTGTAATGCTCCTTTATTATGTAAGGAGAAAACCACAATGGGTATGTTCGTGTCACGCATCAGACTGACAGCCGATGCATCCATGACTTTCAGATTGCGTGCCAGCACATCCTGATAAGTCAGCGTATCATAGCGGGTTGCGTTCGGATCGGTCTTTGGATCGGCTGAATAAACGCCATCGACTTGCGTACCCTTCATCATGGCATCGCAATGCATTTCAGCCGCGCGCAAAGCCGCACCTGTATCCGTGGTAAAGTAAGGATTGCCGGTCCCCGCGGCGAAAATCACAACCCGGCCCTTTTCCATATGGCGGATGGCGCGGCGGCGAATGAAGGGTTCGCAAATCTCATCCATCCGGATGCCCGACTGGACGCGCGTCTGCACACCGATCGATTCCAGCGCGCTTTGCATCGCCAGTGCATTCATGATGGTAGCCAGCATGCCCATCGAGTCGGCCTGCGAGCGCTCCATGCCCTGCGCGGCGCCTTTCATCCCACGAAAGATATTACCGCCGCCAATGACCAGGCAAATCTCGACGCCCAATTCCCGCGCCGCAGCGATTTCTTCGGCGAACCCGAGACAGGTCGGCATGTGAATGCCGTATTCGGTCGTGCCCATCAGGGCTTCGCCTGAAATCTTCAACAGGACACGTTTATATTTCAGATCGTTGTCGGCCTCGGTTTCACCTGACATGCGCGCGTCTCCCGTGTTGCATCAGCCCATAAAAGATTCCCGGCGACCTGTCATCGGTCGCCGGGAGCCAAAAGCACTTATTTTTAAAAGCTCTAAGACTTGGTCATTGAGGCAACTTCTTCTGCGAAGTTGTCTTCAGCCTTTTCGATTCCTTCACCGAGCTTGAACATCACAAAGCCCGCCAGCTCTGCGCCGCTCTCTTCGATGAATCTCGCGACAGTCTGATCCGGGTTCATGACAAATTGCTGCTCAACCAGAACAACTTCCTTGTAGAACTTCTTGATCCGGCCTTCGATCATCTTCTCGATGACATTGGCGGGCTTGCCGCTTTGCTCAGCCTGTTCGGTCAGAACCTGCTTCTCACGTGCAACCAGTTCCTGATCAAGATCGGCCACAGTGGCAGAGGCTGGAGAGGTCGCCGCAACGTGCATTGCAACTTTCTTACCGGCATCAGCCAGGTCACCCGATCCGTTCAGACCCACCAGGACGCCAATCTTGCCCATGCCAGGCGCTTCGGCGCTGTGAATGTAAGCCGACACGGAATCCGCTTTGATCTGAGCCGCACGGCGCAAGGTCATGTTCTCACCAATCGTGCCGACGAGACGCTTGATATAATCCTCGACAGTGCCATCACCATCTGGCGCAGCTGCAGCCGCGACTGCCTCAGTCGATCCATCGGTGTCCAGCGCCAGTTTTGCGATATCTGACAAAGCCCCTTGGAACGTCTCGTTGCGCGCAACGAAATCGGTTTCGGCATTCAGTTCGACAACCGCACCGGTTTTGCCGTCATCAGAGACAACAGCTGCGACCAGACCGTCCGCCGCGGTGCGGCCAGACTTTTTCGCGGCCTTGGACAGGCCTTTTGCGCGCAGCCAGTCAACAGCGGCTTCAACGTCGCCATCATTCTCAACCAGCGCTTTCTTAGCGTCCATCATACCTGCGCCTGTCTTGTCGCGCAGATCCTTGACGAGGGCAGCGGTAATCTGAGCCATCCTAGTCTTCCTTCTGTTCAAACTCTTAAAGTGTTTAAGCTTCAGTCTTGTCTTCTGAGACTTCGGCGGTTTCTTCAGTGGCAGCTTCAGCGGCGTCGGCAGCAGCAAGGTCTGCTTCAACCAGCGCTTCAATGTCTTCGGCTTCACCCAAGTCAATTCCGAGCCCTGCCGATGATTCGGCGAGACCGTCCATCACCGCGTCCGCAACCAGGTTGCAGTAAAGCGAAATGGCGCGGGCCGCATCATCATTGCCTGGGAACGCAAAGTCTGCATCATCCGGATCGCAATTGGTGTCGACGACCGCAACGACGGGGATGCCGAGCTTGCGCGCTTCTTTGATCGCAATCGCTTCTTTATTCGTGTCGATGACGAAGATCAGGTCTGGCAGACCGCCCATATTGGCAATCCCGCCCAGTGCCTTGTCCAGCTTCTCACGGTCACGCTCCAGGTTGAGCAGCTCTTTCTTGGTAAAACCAGACTGTTCTTTGCCGCCCAGAGTCTCTTCCAGCTCGCGCAGACGCTTGATCGAGTTGGAAACCGTCGACCAATTGGTCAGCGTGCCGCCGAGCCAGCGATGGTTCATGTAATATTGGGCGCAGCGCTGAGCCGCTTCAGCGATTGGCTGAGAGGCCTGCCGCTTGGTGCCGACGAACAGGACGCGGCCGCCTTTTGCAACTGTGTCGCGGACTTTGACCAGCGCCTGGTGCAAGAGCGGGACAGATTTGGACAAGTCCATAATGTGAATGCCAGAACGCGCGCCATAGATGAAAGGCTTCATCTTGGGGTTCCAGCGGTGTGTTTGGTGACCAAAGTGAACGCCAGCTTCGAGCAGTTCACGCATCGTGAAATCAGGCAGTGCCATCTTAATTTTCCTTATCCGGTTGACCGGCATGATCCCTATCGAGCCTCACTTGAGGACCGACACCGGAAGGACCACGCATCGGGGGTTGTTGCGCGCGTCTATACAGGAAAATGCCGCCGGCGCAACCGGACAAGGTCAGGTGGCGTGACCTCAGGCCGCTTCGTGGTCGACCCGGGCCACGCCAGGCGCCGTTTTTAAAGCCCGCAAAGCCTCAATTCCCGTCGGATAAGTGTCTGGCAAGCGCAGCGTTACGACGCGGCCATCCTCGATTGGCATGCGGACAAAAATCTCGCCTCGGTCCTGACCAGATGCGCCTTTCAAACGCGCGGCAATGGCCGCCAGCCCGGTCAGGTCCGCGCCTTTTTCCAGTTTGACCGACAAGGCGGGCGCTTTCTTGGCAATCCGGGCCTGTTCGATCGGCTGAACCCGTCGCGCCGACAAGCGGATTTCCTCTTCCCGGCGGCGCACTTCAGTGAGGATCACCACAGCTGAACCCGGCTCCAATTGTTCACGCATATCTGACAGCAATTCCGGCATCACCATCAGCTCGACTTCCCCGGTCGGGTCAGACAGGGTCAGAAAGGCAAACTTTCCGCCATTGCGCGCCGGCTTCTCGACCCGGCGACGGACCACGCCGATCAATTCAATCGGACGACCATCGACCGCCGTCTCTTCTATATTCATCGCATAAGTGATGCGGCCATCCTCGAGACTGTCGAGAATATCATCCAGTGGGTGGCCAGAAAAATAGAAGCCAATCGCGGCGAATTCCTGGTCCAGTTTTTCCTGCATGTTCCAGGCCGCGGCCTTGGGCAAATCGGCCCGCATGGCCGGTTCGGCATCACCAAACAGACCGCCTTGGCCACCGGCCCGATCTTCGGCAGACGAAGCGCACGTCGCGGCCAAGATGGGCGCCGATTTCAGCACCCGGGCGCGATTTGGCTCCATCGCATCAAAGCCGCCCGCTTTCGACAATTGTTCGAAACATTTCTTATTGATGTCTTTCGGATCGACCCGTTCCGCGAGATCATGCAGACACTCGAACGGCCCATTCGCCTCGCGTTCGCGCACCAGATTGGCCATCGCTTCTGGCCCGACGCCTTTCAACGCGCCGAGCGCGTAGACAATCGAGTCGCCATCGACATCAAAGTCCGCTGTCGACACGTTCACATTTGGCGCAATCACCGGAATTTTCAGGCGTTTGGCTTCCTGGAAGAAGGCAGCGAGCTTGTCCGTATTGTGCAGATCCAGGCTCATTGACGCGGCCAGGAAGGCCACCGGGAAATGCCGTTTGAGATAGGCTGTGTGATAGCCAATCAAGGCATAAGCCGCCGCGTGCGACTTGTTAAAGCCATAACCCGCAAACTTTTCCATCGTGTCGAAAATATCGTTAGCGAGCGGCGCTTCAATGCCTTTCAGCTCCTTGGCGCCTTTCAAAAAGCGCTGGCGCTGGGCGACCATTTCCTCAATCTTCTTTTTACCCATGGCCCGGCGGAGCAAGTCGGCTTCGCCAAGCGAATAGCCAGCGATTTCCTGCGCCATCCGCATCACTTGTTCCTGATAGACAGGCACGCCATAAGTTGCCTGAAGGATCGGCTCGAGATCCGGATGCTGATACTTGATCGTATTTGGGTCATCCTTGCCCGCCACATAGACTGGAATATTGTCCATTGGGCCGGGACGATAGAGCGAAATGATCGCGATCACGTCTTCGAGGCTGCCTGGGCGCACTTTACGCAGCGTGTCGCGCATGCCCTGGCCTTCCAGCTGGAACACGCCAAGCGTCTCGCCAGACGCCATCAGCTTATAGGTTTCCGGATCATCCAGGCTGAACCAATCGGGCCCGACATCCTGACCATCGCGGCGAATGAATTTCAGCGCCCGATCAATCACGGTCAGCGTTTTCAGGCCAAGAAAGTCAAATTTGACCAAGCCCGCAGATTCCGCCCATTTCATATTAAACTGCGTCGCTGGCAGGTCGGCCCGCGGATCATTATAGAGCGGCACCAATTCGGTTAGCGGGCGATCGCCAATCACCACGCCGGCCGCATGCGTCCCGGCATTGCGATACATGCCTTCCAGCGCCAAAGCCGTGTCCAGCAACTCACCCACGCGCGGATCGCGACTGATCTCTTCATCAAACTTTGGCTCATCATCGATGGCTTCTGACAGTTTGGGCGGCTTGGCTGGATTGAACGGGATCAGCTTGGCGAGACGGTCCACCTGCCCATACGGCATTTGCATCACGCGCCCGACATCGCGCACCACAGCTTTCGCCTGCAGCGTGCCGAATGTGATGATCATGGCGACGGATTCCGCACCATATTTGTCCCGGACATAACGTATGACTTCGCCGCGACGTTCCTGACAGAAATCGATATCAAAGTCCGGCATCGAGACCCGTTCCGGATTCAAAAAGCGTTCGAACAGCAAATCAAAGCGCAGCGGATCCAAGTCGGTAATGGTCAGCACCCAGGCAACCAGCGAGCCCGCACCAGACCCCCGCCCCGGCCCGACCGGAATGTCCTGATCCTTGGCCCATTTGATAAAGTCCGCAACGATCAGGAAATAGCCCGGAAACCCCATACGCTCGATAATGCCGAGCTCATAATCCAGTCGTTCAAAATAGGTTTCGCGCGTCGCATAGAGTTGCGGCGCGGCCGCCAAGCGCGCCTCCAGCCCCTCTTTCGCTTGCAGCTTGAGTTCATCAATTTCCGAGCGCGAGCCATCGCCGAAATTCGGCAGGATCGGCTTATGCTTGGTCGCGCGAATACCGCAACGTTTGGCGATTTCAGCGGTCGTCTCAATCGCTTCCGGCAGGTCGGCAAACAGTTCGCGCATCTCCGCGTCGGTCTTGAGATATTGCTGACCTTCGACCTGGGGCCGGTCTTCCTGCCCAAGATATGCACCATTGGCGATACACATCATGGCATCATGCGCTTCTGCATCCTCGGCTTTCATGAACCGAACATCATGCGTCGCCACAATCGGCAGATCGAGCTCATAAGCGAGCGCCAAGAGACCAGGTTCCGTCTGCAGTTCTTCAGCTGAGCCATGTCGCGTAATCTCGACATAACAGCGCCCTGGGAATTGCGCCGCCAGCGTCTCCAGCGCCGCCTTCGCCTCAGCGGTTTTGCCACGCAAGAGATGTCGCGCAACTTCGCCTTCGGCGCCGCCCGTCAGCGCAATCAAGCCATCGGTTTTTTCATCGAGATAGCGCTTGTGTATGCGCGGCACGCCATCTTCGGCATCAAGATAGGCATACGAAGAGAGCGCCATCAGCCGCTCATATCCGGCCTTGTTCTGAGCATACAGCGTCAGCCGCGTAATGGTTTCCTGATGCACGCCATCGGTGACATCGAAACACACCGCCATGATCGGTTGCACACCAGCCCCGGACAGGCTCTCGGCGAGTTCCAGCGCGCCAAACATATTATTGCGATCGGTCACGGCGACCGCCGGCATGGCCTGATCCACGCACCATTTGGTCAAGCCTTTGGTCGTGATCATACTCTCAAGCAGCGAGAAAGATGTTCGCACCGAAAGATGGATGAATGGCGATTGACCCAAAGCGCACTCCTGACCCGTATTCAGCCTCGCGATCACGCTGCTCCGATTCTGGATTGCATCACCAGATCACAACTGTGCGCCAAGGCGTCCGAGCGATTTCAGTAGCAGAAAAGACGTTAGAACAAAAGCAGAACTTTAGGGCCTTCAGCGGAAATCTGTGAGTTTCCCATCCTGCAGCGTCAGAACGCGGTCCATATGTTGCGTCAGCGCCATATTATGCGTCGCCACCAGAACCGCGGCGCCTTCGCTTCGGGCCATGCGGATCAAGCTCTCAAACACCCGCTCCGTCGTCGCCGGATCAAGATTGCCGGTCGGCTCATCTGCAATCACCAGGCGTGGATCATTGACCAGCGCCCGCGCGATCGCCACGCGCTGTTGTTCGCCGCCTGACATTTGCCCTGGTTGGTGTTTCACCCGTTCGGACAGGCCCATATCCGCGAGCAGCACATCTGCTTTCTCGCGCGCTTTGCGGCGCGACATGCCACCGACCATGAGCGGCATGGCAACATTGTCGCGCGCATTAAATTCCGGCAGCAAGTGGTGGAATTGATAGACAAATCCGAGCTTCTCCCGGCGCAGGCGTGTGCGGCCTGCATCGTTCAAGCTCATACAGTCTTCGCCTTCTAGAAAGACCTGTCCGCCTTCCGGTTTTTCGAGCAAACCCGCCGTGTGCAGCAAAGTCGATTTGCCAGAGCCAGATGGTCCGATAAGGCCAACCAGCTCACCTGGATTGAGCACCAGATTGGCGCCTTCCAGCACTTTAAGCACGCCCGCTTCTGATTTGTATTCGCGGATAATATTTCGAAGTTCGAGCACCGCTGTCATTATTCGAACCTCAGGGCTTCAACCGGGTCCAGACGCGCCGCCGCCCAAGCCGGCCAGATCGTCACCAGCATCGACATCGACATCGCCCAGAGCGTCACGAAGCTGACTTCAAACCAGTTCAACTCAGCAGGCAGTCCATCGAGACCATAGACAGTGGGCGGGAACAGATCGCGTTGCAGGACAAAGCTGATGCCATCGATCACAACGTCTATGTTGAGCACCACAACCACACCCAGAAGCGCGCCGATCAGCGCCCCGGTCAGCCCCAACAAAGCCCCAATCATCAAGAAGATGCGCATCACCGAACCGCGCGACGTTCCCACCGTGCGCAAGATCGCGATGTCTCGGGTCTTGTTCTTCACCAGCATCACCACGCCGGTAATGATGTTCAGCGCCGTGATCATGATCAGGATCAGCATGATGATCATCATCATCGATCGCTCTGTGTTCAACGCCGCGAAATAGGCTTCATGTCGAACCTTCCAGTTCTGCACCGGAAAGCGATAATTCATCGCCTCCGAGACATCCGCTTCGGCCTGTTCGGTCTGCATCGCCTCCGGCACGCGGATATCAACCTTGTCATAGACATCCTTGCGGCCAAAGAAGAGCTGCGCCTGTTCGACCGGCATCAAAATGAACAATTGATCGAGCTGCACACTGCCGGTCTGGAAAAACCGTCCGACCGTGTAGACTTTGCGCCGCGGCGTGACGCCGAACGGGCCTTGAATGCCATTTGGCGCGATCAGCGTGACTTTATCGCCCGGATACAGCCCGAGATCAGCCGCCAGGAAACGGCCCATCATGATCACATCGCCGCCATTCTTGCCTTCACCAAACCCAAACGCCTTGGCCGCATCCGCGCCGCCCTGCAGGAACGGCAAATCGTCGAGATCCTCAAGCCGCACGCCGCGGACCAGCGCCCCGCTTTGCCGCCGGTCTGACGAGGCCAGAACCTGTTGTTCAATAATCGGCATGGCGAGCTCCACGCTCGGCAGGTTTTCGAACCGTTGCGCCAGCTCATCGACGCTCTCATCCGTCTCATCCTGGGTGTAGACATAGATATGCCCTTCGCCGCCGAGCAAGGCATCGAGCAAAGTCGACCGGAATCCGCTCATCACGGACATCACGACGATCAGGGCCATGACGGCGAGCAAGATGCCGATAAAGGACACGATCGAGACAACCGAGACCCCGCCATTAGCGCGTGTCGCCCGCAAATAGCGCCAGGCCAAAGTGCGCTCGACTTGTCCGAATGGGGTGGCTCTGCTCATGCTCTGAGCCCTATGCGGGAATTATGGATAAATCGTGATGGCATCTCAGGCCCAAAATGGATGGCCTCGCATTGAACATGATTTGAGGCGAACTCTGGCGCCGAAGATGCCTGCGCAAGCAGGGATCCATGGACCAAAACACCCCGCGGTCTGGTCGGCAAAATCTCGTCCCTGGACCCCTGCTTTCGCAGGCGTCGACGTTCAGGAGGAGGCGCAGAGAGCTTGTTCAAGAGTGACTCCCGTCAACCGCCCATAATCTTATTCATCGCCGATTCCAGCGAAACATCTTCCTTTTCGCCGGTCGCGCGCCGCTTCAACTCAACCGTCCCGCTCTTCACCCCGCGCGGGCCGACCGTGATCTGCCAAGGCAAGCCGATCAGCTCCATGCGCGCAAATTTTGGCCCGGCGCGGTCAGATGTCTCATCATAAAGTGGGTCTTTGCCCACCGCGACGAGTTTCGCATAAGCTTCATCCGCCACCGCTGCGACATCCTCTGCATCCGGTTTCATCGAGATGATTCCGGCCCCGAACGGTGCCACTTCGTCTGGCCAGATAATGCCATTCTCATCATGGCTGGCTTCGATAATCGCGCCGACACAGCGTGACACGCCAATGCCATAGGAGCCGCCATGAATGGTGACCAGATCGCCATCCTTGGTCTGGACTTCGGCCTTCAAAGGCTCGGAATATTTGGTGCCGAAATAGAAGATGTGTCCAACTTCAATCCCGCGCGCCTTAATCTGACGGTCCTCTGGCAGCGCATTGAAAACTGCCTCATCATGCTTCTCATCGGTCGCGGCATAGAATTGCGTACGCTTGCTCATTTCACTTTCAAGCGCGCCAAGATCATCAAAGTCGAAATCCGCCCCTGGCGCGGGCACATCCAGCACCGACTTGTCGCAATAGACTTCACTCTCGCCACTTTCAGCAAGGATCAGGAATTCATGGCTCAAATCGCCGCCAATCGGGCCGGGATCCGCCTGCATCGGAATAGCGGTTATGCCCATGCGGGCAAATGTGTTGAGATAAGCGGCAAACATTTTCTGATACGAGATCCGCGCATCGGCCTCTGACAGGTCGAAACTGTAAGCATCTTTCATCAGGAATTCGCGCCCGCGCATAATCCCGAACCGCGGCCGAATCTCGTCCCGGAATTTCCATTGCTGATGATAGAGATTCATCGGCAAGGCTTTGTAGCTCTTCACGAAAGACCGGAAGATATCGGTGATCATCTCTTCATTGGTCGGGCCGTACAGCATATCGCGATCATGCCGGTCGGTGATGCGCAGCATCTCTTCGCCATAATCATCATAGCGGCCGGACTCGCGCCACAGATCCGCCTGTTGCAGCGTCGGCATGAGCATCTCGATAGCGCCGGCGCGATCCATTTCCTCGCGGACAATTTGCTCAATCTTTTTCAGCACCCGAAAGCCGAGCGGCAGCCAGGAATAAATCCCTGCCCCATTCTGCCGAACCATCCCGGTTCGCAGCATCAATTTATGGCTGGCAATGGTGGCATCCGACGGCACGTCTTTAGAGACCGGGATGAAGTATCGAGAGAGGCGCATGTGCGTATCTTTTTGTTCCGTTTCAGACTTTTCCCTCTGTTATGCACAACCGGATGGCTTGGCTAGAGGCAAGTGCGGCGCTTGACGGCGCGCCGAATGCTGGCAGGACTGAGGGTATGCTTTTCGTGGACGTCATGCTCCGAATTCCGGCGGTAACGCTCTTGTGGCTGCTCGCATTACTCGCGTGGCGGGACGCGCGGCACTTAATTCAGGGCAGGATCGTGATCGTGCTCGGGATCACATTGGGCGCGATGCTCCTGTCGACCGCGCCGGCCGAAATACGCCCACCGAGCCCGCTCTATGAAGGGCTTCGCTTGATCGACACGGCCAATATCGTCTTTGTCTGGTGGTTTGGCCTATCTCTGTTTGAAGACAATTTCCGATTGCGGAAACTGCATTGGGGTGGGCTCGCTCTCTATCTTGTTTTCGGCATGTGGGGCCGGATCAATTATTTGATGGGGAATCCACCGCTCTGGATCGGGCTAGACATAATCGTCCGACTGATTTCGGCTGGGATAATATTACACCTGCTCTGGAAAGCCGTATCTGGCTGGCAAGACGATTTGATCGAAGCCCGTCGACGGACAAGGCTCTGGTACACGATCGCAACCGCGATCGCCACGACCCTAATCGTTGTGGGCGAGATCGTCTACTCGCTGCAGACCGGAGACCGCAGCGATCCGGCTTGGCTTTCGACCAGTCGTTCCGCGATCGCCTTACCGGTAATCATGTTTGGCACGTGGTGGTTTCTCACCATGCGCGCCGAATATTTTCTATTTGAGCCAACGCATGCACCGGTCCTCATCGAACCAAGAATCGACCCCAAAGACACCGCCACCCACACCCGCCTCGTCGCTGCGATGGAAACCGACTTGCTCTATCGCGAACAAGGCCTGGGGATTGGCGATCTCGCGACCAAGCTCAATGTCCCTGAACACCAGCTCCGCGCCCTGATCAATAAGGGCCTCGGCTATCGCAATTTCGCGTCTTTCCTGAACCAGTACCGCCTGGCCGAAGCGAAGGCGGCTCTGGCCGATCCGGAACAGGCGCGCACGCCGATCCTGACCATTGCCATGGATGTCGGATACGCCTCGCTCGCGACGTTCAATCGTGCCTTCAAGAGTGAAGAAGGCACAACGCCCAGCGCCTTTCGCGCCAAAGCACTCGAATCCGCTGCGCAATCTTGAAAAACCATCCTCATTTTTGAAATTGTGGCCTCAATTTCGCGCTTGCGGAGAGGTTTTGCCCGATTTCTGATTGTCTGACCTCATCGAAAGACGAGGAGACAAAAAATGGAATTCATTCAGTTCTTTACAGATTATCTCGGCCCCCGTGTTCTAGGCGGGATCCAGTTTGAATCAACCCGCTATGCCATGGGCACGCTGGTGACCTTCTTTGTCTTGTGGGTCTTCCTGCACAAATTCATCGAAACCCGCAAAATCCGCAAACCCACGCCGCGCGCCAAGCAGATTCAGATGGAACTGAAGAGCTCGTTCAAGACAGTCTGTGTCTTCGTCGCGATGGACATTTTCATCTTCGAAGCCGCCGATATCGGCCTGTTCCAGAAATATGATGATTTCGCGGATTATGGCATGCTCTGGTTCTGGATTTCGATCCCGCTCCTGATCATTCTGCATGACACCTATTTCTACTGGACGCACCGCGCGATGCATACGGCCAAGCTGTATAAACGCACCCATATGCAGCATCACCGCTCGCACAATCCTACCCCCTTCACCGCATACAATTTCGCGCCCGGCGAAGCCGTGATCGAATATATGTACGTGCCGCTGGCCCTGATGCTGATCCCGACGCACAATCTGGCGCTCTATATCGTGCTGACCATCATGATCTTCAAAAACGCCCTGGCGCATTGTGGGTATGAAGTCTTCCCACGCAGCTGGGCCCGGATGCCCGTCCTCGGATGGCTGACCACCGTCACGCATCACGACATGCATCATGAGCGCGGCACCGGGAATTTCGGCTTCTATTTCACCTGGTGGGATCGCTGGATGGGCACAGAGCACCCGAATTATCTGGAGCGGCTCGACCAGCAAGAAGCCCGCGCGCAAGAGATCAAAGCGGCCCGCCGCGCTGCCAAGAAACGGCCTCAGATGGTGCCGGCCGAATAGGCAAAACCGTCTCGACACTCACTCCCCACCGGCCGGAGCCTCCTCGCTCCGGCCGCTTTTTTGGGGCATCGACAGGACGGGCTGGCAGTAATAGGACTTCTGGCCTGAGACATGTTTCGAGATATCGTTATCAACCCGTTCTTTTTCATCTGCTTTTTTCTGTCTGTAGCTAGTCTGACCGCAGCCTGTTCAGGCCCGAATGAAAACAGCGCAGCGACGATCGCTGTCGCAACTAATTTCAAGACCACGCTTGAGCATTTGGAATCTGATTTTGAGGCGCGGAGCGGGCACACGATCGACATCGTGTCTGGTTCGACTGGCAAACTCTACGCTCAGATCATCAATGGCGCGCCTTATGATGTTTTCCTCGCCGCGGATCAGGCGCGCCCTGAGCGTCTGGTGGCCGAAGGTCAAGCCGTGCCTATGTCTCGTTTCACATACGCTGTGGGCATACTCGCCTTGTGGAGCCCCACCGATCCAGATGTCACCCCAGACACATTAATCGAGACTGACATCACACGCCTCGCGCTCGCCAATCCAGACCTCGCGCCGTATGGCCTCGCCGCCGCACAATTGCTTGAACGGCTTCGCTTGGATGAGCAATTACGCCCTAAATTCGTGTTTGGTGAAAATGTCGGGCAGACCTTTGCCTTTATCCGCACAGGCAATGCGCAAATCGGCTTCGTCTCCGCGGCGCAAGTCCTCGCGCTTCCCGAAAATACCGAAGGCAGCGCCTGGTTCGTCCCGCCGCAATTGCATGACCCAATCTCGCAAGATGCGGTCTTGCTCAGCCGCGGTGAAGCGAATGCTGCGGCGCGTGCGTTTCTGACCTACTTGAAAAGCGACCCGGCGCGCGAGATTATTCGGCGCAGCGGTTATGAAAGCGACTAAGCATGCCTGATCTGTCCTCGCTGTGGCTGACCGCCCGGCTCGCTTTTGTGACGACGCTGGTCTTGCTGATCATCGGCACGCCGCTCGCCTGGTGGTTGGCGCAGACGCGATCGCGCTTCAAACCGGCGATTGAGGCCATTGTCGCCTTGCCGCTGGTTCTGCCCCCCACCGTGCTCGGCTTCTATCTGTTGATCGCGATGAGTCCGAATTCCTGGCTTGGCGGATTCTGGATGCAAGCCACCGGCGACACGCTGAGCTTCTCCTTCGCCAGCCTGGTCATTGGGTCGGTGATCTATTCCTTCCCGTTCATGATCCAACCGCTCCAGGCCGCCTTTGAAGGCCCTGTAAAACAGGCCATGCAAACCGCCGCCAGCTTACGCGCGTCGCCGGTCGACGCCTTTGTTTCGGTCGCCATGCCGATGTCGGCGCGTGGCTTCGTGACCGCTATCGTGCTCTCCTTCGCTCACACGCTCGGCGAATTCGGCGTCGTCCTCATGGTGGGCGGCAACATCCCTGATCGTACCCGCGTCGCTTCGATCGAGATTTATGAGAATGTCGAGACGCTGAATTATGCCGACGCCCACTCCCTCTCACTGATCCTGCTCGTGGTCTCTTTCCTGACCTTGCTCAGCGTCTTCGCGTTCAACCGGAAATTCCCCGCCCATGTCCGCCTCTAAGCTGGACTTCACCCTCGAGGCCAAGTTTTCAGACTTCGCCCTCAACGCCGCGGCGTCCGTTCCGCTGAGCGGGGTGACGGCGGTGTTCGGCCCAAGCGGCAGTGGCAAGACCAGCCTGCTGTATGTCATCGCAGGCTTTATTCGGCCCGACACAGGCCGGATCACCTTTGGCGAAGAGACCTGGCTCAACACCGCGCCCCGCGCCTGGACCCCAACGCACAAACGCGGCGTCGGCGTCGTTTTCCAGGACGCGCAGCTCTTCCCGCATCTCAGCGTGCGCGGCAATCTCGATTATGCCAGGAAGCGCGCCGATCAGTCTGCCCCAGGCCATCCTGAGCCGGACATCATCGCAGCGATGGACCTCACCGCCCTGCTCGACCGTGACCCGCAAACCTTGTCTGGCGGCGAGCGCCAACGCGTCGCCATCGCCCGGACCCTGCTGACGCGGCCGCGTCTCTTATTGCTCGACGAACCGCTCGCGGCCCTCGACACCGCACGCAAAGGCGACTTGCTGCCCTTCCTCGAAACATTGAAAACGCAATTCGCAGTCCCAACGCTTTATGTCAGCCATGATGTCGACGAGGTTAGTCGTATCGCGGATCGCGTCCTAATGATGGAAGCCGGGCGCATCGTCGCCAGCGGCCGCACTGATGAAGTGCTCAGCCGCTTTGGCCTCGAAGCCGGACGTAATCCGTATGAAGCCGCCAGCATTCTGCACGGTGAAGTCGACATCGCATCCGAGAGCGGTCTGGTTGCGGTCCGTATCGGCGACGCCGTCTTGTGGTTAGCCGCTGACTTGCACTTGGACCCCGGCACAGAAATCAGCATCAAAGTCCCCGCCCGCGATGTCGCCATCGCCCTTGAGCGCCCGGACAAGATCAGCATTCAGAACATGATCCCCGCGAAAGTCAGCGCACTGCGAGAGGCGCCTCGCGCGGCCTTTCAATCGGTGACCCTTGATGTCGGCGGCCAGACCCTGGACTCGATCATTACCCGCAAATCAGTTCAAGCGCTGGGCTTGAAAACAGGCTGCAACGTCTTTGCCTTGATCAAGAGCGCCACCTTCCACGCTTAGGTCGCGGGCGCTTTCGGATGTTCCCGAAGCTCATGGATTTCCTTGCCAAGAAAGAACGAAATCGCGGTCCGGATCAGGACCAATAGCCCGACAAAGATCAGATCGGTCAGCTCGCGCGTGATCACCGTATGAACAATGTCCGACGCGATCATGAATTCCAGTCCGGTCAGGATATAAGTGCCAAGGATGGTCCGCGCGGCATTGAGATTGCCGAGATTGCGGGTCAGCCCAATGCCATGCCGCAACCCGGCCAGCAAGCGGAATAAAGCGACAAAGAAACCGAACAGGATCAGTGCCACGCCAATCAGATCGATACAGATCGCCAGCCCTTCCAGCGTACGTGCCACAGGTTCGTCCAGGCCGAACGGCAAATGCTCCAGCGATGTGCCGCCGGTCATGCCCTCCATCATATGGCCTTGTGTTACAGTGCTCATCACAACAGCTCCGCATCCGTGAACACTTCAACCAAAGACGGTCCATCATGCGCAATCGCTTTGGCCAGGGCGTCATCCAGCTGATCGCGCGATTTGACCTGCTCGCCCATACCGCCACAGGACCGGGCAAAGCCAGCAAAGCTTGGATTGACCAGGCTGGTCTGCCAGACTTCGAATTCCGCCGCTTTCTGCTCTTTCGAGATTTTACCCAATTCTGCATTATTCATTAGAACATGCGTGATGTTCATGCCGTATTTGACCGCTGTGGTGAATTCCATCGCATATTGGCCAAAGCCGCCATCGCCAGAGACAGAAATCACCTTGCGCCCTTTATATGGCCCGTCTTCCTGCGTCGCAGCCCAGGCGCCCATGGCGGCAGGGAAAGAGAAGCCAATCGAGCCGAGATAGCCAGACATCAGAACGCGCTGTTGCCCAGTCGGTTCGAAATAGCGTCCAAAGGAATATGTATTGTTGCCAACATCCACGGGCAGGATTGCATCTGCAGGTGCGGCTCTTGTCAGCGCCTCGAACAAGGCCGCCGCCGAAACGCCTTTGCCGCGATCTTCGCTGACTCGGCTGGCTTTCTCATCACGCCAGAGCTTCCAGCGCGCCGCGACTTCTTCCCGTAAGTCCTTCGCGGCTGCGCCGCCACTTGCAAGCGCCGACTTGAACAGGTCCGCTGTCACGCCGACATCACCCATAACCGGAACCGTGACCGGATGGCGCTTGGCAAGCCGCATCGGGTCAGTGTCGACCTGAATGGTCGGCGCGCCTTCATAAATACCGGTATGGTCAGAGAAGCTGGCGCCAAAGACCAGCAACAGATCGGCCTCGTTCATGAACCAGCTGGCAATTGGCGTCCCGGACCGGCCCATCACACCTGCGGCCAGTGCGTGGTCATCCCCAATCTGACCTTTGGCTTTGAATGTTGTCGCGACCGGTGCGCCAAGCTGTTCGGCCAGGGCGGTGACTTTGTCCATGCCATTGAGCGCGCCATAACCGACCATGATCATCGGTCGTTTCGCGCCTTTGAGCAGCGCCATCGCCTCATCCACCGCCGATTGCGGAGGCGCGATGGTGAGATCCGCCATCCGTCCCGCAGGGCCATAGGCTTTGGCGCCCTCTGCCGCCGGTTTCGGTTGGACATTATCCGGGAAGACCAGATGGCCAACGCCGCGCTGCAGGATTGACGTCTTGATTGCTTGCGTCATCAGCAAGGCGTGATCCGAGGTCAGGTGCACCGTCTCCGAGAATTCGGCCACGGCTTCAAACGCGGCTTCCAGGTCGATATCCTGAAAGGCGTGCACACCGACCACTTGGTCCTGCACCTGCCCGGTCAGCGCCAGAGCTGGCGCGCCATCGACTTTTGCATCCCAAAGCCCGGTCAACAGATTGGTCGCACCGGGCCCAGCAATGGTCAAAGCCGCCGCCGGTCGGCCCGTCAGTTTGCCATAGCCGGAAATCGCAAACGCTGCGCCGCCTTCATGACGGATGCCATAATAATTGAGCTTGCCTTCTGCTTCTTGCACCCGCAACGCATCCGCCAGTCCGAGATTTGAGTGTCCGACCATGCCAAACACGCTCGTCACGCCCCAATTGGTCATGGTCTCTGCCATGACATCGGCAATCGTGCGCTGGCGCGGTGGCAAAGCCGGAACGCCGACATAGACGCCATCATCACGCACATCGACGTCGAACATTTCCTGACCCGTATCTTCATGTCCGCCAGGCGGTTTGCCGGTCAGCGGATCAAAGTCCCAGCCATGCCAGGGACAGCGCAACCAGCATTCATCATTTAGGCCTTCTTCGATGGAGCCTTCGCCGAGGGGTCCGCCCTGATGCGGACACTTATTGTCCATCGCCGCGTACTGGCCCTTAAAGTGCACCAGGGCCACCGATTGCGTGCCGGCGGTCGCGGATTTAACGCGCCCGTCTGCCACTTCATTAGGCTCTGCCACCTTGTGCCAGATGAGTGTGGTTGTGTTCTTAGACATTTATATACCCCTCGCTTGCTTTTGGCGGACTTATCGGAATTATCTATGTTAGGCATATAAAACGTCGATCACAATTTTTTGGGCGGTTGTGATTGGCGTGTCAGGTCTTCACTCGATAGAGGGCCAGAAACATTTGAGAGGGGAATACTCACATGATTAAAACCGCCATTGCCAAATGGGATGATCTCGCGGACCGCCAGCCCGAATATGCGATTGTCGGCGAAGTCGATCTTGTTGTGGTTCGGTTTGATGACACGGTTTCAGTTTTCTATGGCCGCTGTCTGCACCGCGGTGCTTTGATGTCGGATGGTCATGTCGATCAGAATGACAATCTGATATGCGGCGTCCACAATTGGGATTACCGGCTCGATAGCGGTGTGTCAGAGTATGAGAATTCTGAAGCCCTGCCAAAATTCCAGGCTTGGATCGAGAATGGCGATGTTCTGGTCGATGCTGACGAGATCACGGCCTGGGGCCATGCCAATCCGCAACCCTATCAGCGCGACGAATATCTTGGCCTCTACCAGGACCCAAGCCACGCGCCTCACCCAGAGCCGACCAATAGCCTGATCCAGCAATATGCCCGCGATGGTCTGAGCAAAGTCGGGCATCATGGCATTACCGATTCCATGGGCGTGCCGCGTGATCAGTTGCCGCAATGGGACGATATCCAGATCCTGACAGCACAGCTCGGCGACTTCCCGCTTCTGGATGATGAGCCAGTCGACACCAAAACCGTGATCGGCCCGAACGCCCAGAAGCCGCTGCATCTCGATATCCCGCTTTTCGTCTCGGATATGAGCTTCGGCGCTTTGTCGGAACCGGCCAAAGTCTCCCTTGCCCGCGGCGCTGAGCTGGCTGGCACCGGCATCTGTTCCGGTGAAGGGGGTATGTTGCCGGAAGAACAAGAGGCCTGCTCTCGCTATTTCTATGAGCTCGCATCCGGCCGGTTCGGCTTTTCATGGGACAAGCTCGACAAGGTCCAGGCCTTCCACTTCAAAGGCGGCCAAGGCGCCAAGACCGGCACAGGCGGCCACCTACCCGGCAACAAGGTGAAGGGCAAGATTGCACTGGTGCGCGGCCTGAAAGAAGGCGAAGCGGCGATCTCGCCGCCGCGCTTCCCGGATTGGACGGATTGTTTGCAAGTCAAAGACTTCGCTGACGAAGTCCGCGATCGCACCGGAGGTATTCCGATTGGCTACAAGCTCTCGGCTCAGCATATTGAGAAAGACATTGATGCCGCGCTGCTGGTCGGTGTCGATTATATCATCCTGGATGGCCGCGGCGGTGGCACCGGGGCCGCGCCGATCATTTTCCGCGACAATATCTCAGTCCCGACCATCCCGGCCCTCGCGCGCGCGCGCCGACACCTTGATGTTTCCGGCCGCAGCGATGTCTCGCTGATCATTACCGGCGGCCTGAGGAAGCCCGGTGACTTTGTCAAAGCCCTGGCGCTCGGCGCGGATGCGATCGCGGTCTCCAACGCCGCCATGCAGGCGATTGGCTGCATCGCCATGCGGGCTTGCCACACCAATAATTGCCCGGTCGGGATCGCGACGCAGAAACCGCATCTGGTCTCCCGTCTGGTGATTGAGAAATCGGCGCAGCGACTGAAGAATTTCTTCGACGCTTCGACCGACTTGATGAAGGTCATGGCCCGGGCCTGTGGTCATCACAGCCTCAGAGATTTCAACCAGGATGACCTGACCACGTTCAGCCGCGAAATGGCGGACTTGTCAGGCGTGGCTTATGCCGGAGTTGGGCGATGAGTGAAGTGACCGCCGAAACGCTCGTCCTCGCCATCGGGCTCTATTTCGCCGTCGGAGTCTTCGTCGGGCTGATCTATATGTTTGGCGGCGCAGGCCGGATCGATCCGGCGGCAAAAGGCAAAGGTCTGCCGTTTCGCGTGCGCCTGCTCATCTTCCCCGGCATTGTCGGATTGTGGTCAATCATGCTGACCAAATTGTTCGTGCAAAAGGAGCCACCGGTCTCATGAAACGCACGCATCGAAAGTCTCATATCCTGCTTTGGCTGATACTTGGTCCGGTGATGTTTGCGACCATTGCCCTGGCCGTCCTCAACCGCCCCGCTGCACCCGTGAATGACGCGTTGCCTGGTCCGCTTATTGAGGAGGCGCGCTAATGTCTCACGATTACAAAGCCGTGCAATGGACGCCGTTCAAGAAACGGTTCGATTTATGGATGCTTTGCGGGATTGTGCTCTATATCGTGCTGTTCATCGTCCTCGGCGAAGTCAACCAACCGCCAGGCGAGAGCATTCACCCTGTGCAAGCACTGATGCGGGCAACCGGCACGCTCGCCTTTCTCTTGCTGACCTTCATCCTCTGCATCGGGCCGCTCGCGCGGATGACCGATCGCTTTAAGCCCTTCTTGTATAATCGCCGCCATTTGGGCGTGACGACGTTCTTGATCGCGCTGATCCATGCTGCTTTGGTGATGATGTGGTATCACGGGTTTTCGGAGACCAATCCATTTGTCTCGCTGTTCATTTCCAATCCGCGCTATGACAGCTTGGCTGGCTTCCCGTTCGAAGTCTTAGGCTTTGGCGCGCTGCTGATCATGTTCCTAATGGCCGCCACCAGCCATGATTTCTGGAATGCCAATCTCGGGCCCGGTGTCTGGAAAACGCTGCATATGGGCGTTTATTTAGCGTATGCCTTATTGATCGCACACGTCGCGCTCGGCGCCATCCAGTTCGAGAAAAGCCCGGCCTATGTTGTCTTGCTCGCGGCAGGGGCGACTGTGGTTGTCGCCTTGCACATTGGCACCGGCCTCGCCGCCTTTCGCGGATCAGACAAAGCCGACACTGACGGCTGGCTAAAAGTCGCAGCAGTGGCCGACATGCAAGACGCCCGCGCCAAGATCGTCCGTCCAAGCGATGGCGAAGCCATCGCCGTTTTTCGTGACGGCAACAAAATCTCAGCGGTCTCGAATGTCTGTCGTCACCAGGGCGGCCCGCTCGGCGAAGGCAAGATTGTCG
Source organism: Pseudomonadota bacterium (assembly GCA_039818185.1). Classification (GTDB taxonomy): domain Bacteria; phylum Pseudomonadota; class Alphaproteobacteria; order Caulobacterales; family Hyphomonadaceae; genus Henriciella. Next base: position 41,220 of record JBCBUI010000003.1, on the reverse strand, counting down.
ATGGCTGCATCACCTGCCCCTGGCATGGCTTTCAATACCGTATGGAAGACGGCCAATCGCCCCCGCCGTTCACAGAGAAGATTGCCACTTATGCGACCCGCATCATTGAGGGCGTGGTCTATGTGAACCCCGAACCAAACGCGCCGGGCACGCCTCAAACCCCCAGCCAGATTGGAGCCCCGTCATGAGCAAAGACGATTTCTTTATCGGCTGGGCCGAAACCCCAAAAGTCGATCGTCGGTTCTTTTTTGGCGCCGGCCTTGGCCTCCTCGCCGGCACCGCTGCCACCGCTTATGGCGTCGCCGCGTTGCAGCGCCCGGTTGGGCCTGGCACCTGGAATATGGGCGAGGTCAGAGACTGGCGCGGCATTGCCACGGCAGAGCCATATGGCATGCTTCGCACGCTCGACCTCGACGGTACGCCGCGCACGGCTCTGCTCGGCTGCCAAGGCAAATGCGGCGTCAGCGCCAAGATTGGCGCGCTTGGGGGCAAACCGGTCGTGGTCAAAGGCTCGCTGATCCAACGTGGCCAACACGCCATGATTGCGGTGATCGATGGCCTCGATTGGATTCGCGAAGACACAGATGGCGAGATTGGTGACTTGGCTTTTCCAACACCGGAGCCGCTATTCGACGCGACGTTCAATGGCGAGATTCTTGACAGCAAATGCTGGTTCGGCGCCATGCGTCCATCTGAAGGCAAAGTCCACAAATCCTGCGCCAGTCTGTGTATTCGTGGCGGCATCCCGCCCGCTTTTTACGTTAAGGACCGGCAGGATCAAAAAGCCTTGATGATCATGACGTCAGGCGGCTACGGGCACAATGAAGACTTGTTGCCGTACGTTGCCGATCCGGTGGCGATTACCGGCCAAGTGCAACGCTTTGGCGATCTATTCCTGCTGGACGCCCCTGTGAGCGCGATCAGCCGCCTTTAATTGGTCGAGCCGAACACGGCGCCGGTCTTGTCGAAATAACTCCGCCAGAAGGCTTTCAGCTCACTGATCGGCAAATCATATTCCTGCCGCGGGACAATCCGCGCGACGACATCAACCCCGTCCAGGTTCGGCAATTGCGCCGCGATCGAGGTCTCGCCATAGGCCGCCAGATCGGCGCTATTTCGATAGAAAGAAAAGCCATCAGAATGCTGCATCAGGTCAGACACGATGACCAGGCGTCGATTTTTGCGATTGGATTGGAAATCCGCCCGATCGCCGACTGAATAGAGCGCTTCAAACAGAGGCGAGCTTGGCTGGCTGGTCGTCTTCAACGTCTCTTCGACCGTGTCAGATAGTGGCTGATAGAAATGCTCGCGCCAGGTATCATCAATCATGCGCGGGTTTTGCAGGATCGGATTGGCATCATCAACACTGCCCGGTGAGCATTGCGCATACAGTGTTTTCGGGTCGAAGGGCTGTGCACTGTTCGGCAGCACCACGGTCAGACGCCCAAATCGCGGCAAGGCGCGGGCTTCGGCATCAATCAGCTCATCGACCCAGGCGAGATCATTTTCCGAAAACGGATCTGATTGATCAATCAGCAGGATCGTATGCGCCGGATCATTGCGATCCATGCGGCACTCATTCTCCGGATCTAGCGCTGGCGCCGCATTGAACGCGGCGACCGAAAACAGGCCGATGACGCTGAGCAACATCACCCCTATGGCACTGCGCCAGAACCATGGGCCTCTTTCTCTAGGACGGGGCATCCCCTACCTCCGGTTTATCTTCCTTTCAGGCCGACTTGGCATCGCTCTGCTGCTCACGCGCGAGACGCGCATCGCGAGCTTTGGCGACTTCCTTGTTGACCTGTTTCTGGATGGACGAGAGCCCTTTCTGGACACTCTGAATATGCGTTTCGAGCCATTCGCGCGTCAGATTGAGCGCGGTCAGATTCTGCTCAATCCGCTTGATTGCTTCATTCGCTTGTTCGCGCTCCTTGCTCAGGTCAAAGCCTGGTAGGTTCGGCGTCACGATCTCATCGAAATAAGCCGGGATCGCGGCTTGCTCGCCTAATTTATCGCGAAACTTATTGCGCGCGCGTCGATGCGCCTGGCGATACGCGATCTTCAGCGACCGTTCCTGATCGCCCGCTTTCGCGGCAATGCCGACCGCCCGATCACGGTGCGCTTCGAGCACGTTGAGTGATTTCTCAATCTCGCGTTTCGCCGCCGTGTGACGTTTGTGCTGGGTCTCGAACCAGAACCGGCAACGAGTGAAATAGTCAGACAGATCATCTCGGACGCCATTGCGCACGGCCTGGCGTTGTTCATAGGCCAGACGTTCCTTGCGCCAAACCCGGCCATAGCCCGGATAACGATCTGAAATCCGGTCATAGCCCTCATACACAGCGATCCCGAATATGGTCAGGCCGATCAAAAGCAAGGCAATCGCCACCAGTGAGTTGAGTGCGAAAATGTTCGGGAACATGCTCGCAATCACGGCGCCGGGTGCAATGTCGAACATTGAGAAGCCCGCCAACGAGCCCGCATCCTGCGCCGCATGCAGCGCGACTTCCACCGCATCGCGGAAATGCGCGATGAAGAAGTTCAGCAGGATGCCGAACACGATCAACAGGCCAGCAATCACGCCGCCCGCAATCTGGAATCCGCGCTCGGGGTGATTGAGATAGCGCAATCCGAAAAAGCCCGCGAGGACGCCGGTCATGACATTCACGGCACTGATCCCGAACGCCACCATCATCCCGCCGAGCAGGCCGGACGATTGCGCGTCCTTAAACAGAAGCGCGTTGAAACAGCCTTCGACAATCATGATCAACAAGAGGATGGCGAGCGTCTGCTCGACATTCTTCTTGATATCTGGCGTGCGCTTGCCAATGCGATCGCCATGCTGCTGTTTGAAATGCTGCAGCTCGATCACGGTCGCATCATGATGGTCGCGCGCAGATTCCGCATCATCGACTTCATAATGGCGAAACTCGTTCTCTTCGGCCTTGATCACTTCGCGCAAATGTTCCGGGTGGATATCAGCCGGCGTACAGTCCTGGATAAAGTTCCGGACACTGGCCATCGTCCCGCTCATCCAGGTCTCGAGGCCGCGACGGACGCCGCCCGCACGTTCCGCAATCTCTTGCTCGCGCTCGCTCCACTGATCTTCGGTAATCGCTTCAGAGGCTGGAACCGCGTCTTCTGCATCGGCTTGCGCAATCTTGCGGGTGCGGCCGCGACTAAAGTCGAGGTCGCCTTCGGCCAGTTTGCCCTTCAAGCCATGCTTACGCAGCGACTCATTCGCTTTGAACGTCTTGATAGCTGATTGATAGCCAATGTCTGCGCCCCAGCGCACCGATTTCCTGCTCATTTTGCCCAATCCCATTAACAAAGTCGGCCCGAAAATTAACTCTACTGAAAATCGGTGCAGGGCCTTAACAACCTCCTAAGACGATACTCGCAACGCTTCCGAGCGGGCCTTAAATTTGTGTCATTAAGGTTTGGGATTTGAATTTATTGGTGAAATTTTTTTGGCGGGTTGCGTTCATAAAGTTCCTCAGGGGCCGACTCATTTGACGCGATTTGAAGCTCGATCAGTGTCGCAAGAACGAAAAAAGCGCCCTGAGTTACGGGCGCTTTCTTGAATTGCTGGAGCTGATCGATCGACGATTAATTACCATGTCGCTGGATCATCATCATCATCGTCATCGCAATCGTCGTCGTCATCATCATCGTCGTCGTCATCATCGTCATCATAATCGTCGTCGTCGTCGTCGTCATCATCGCCGCCCTTATAGGAGCTCCAATGCGTGTTATGCTTCCAATATTTCTTCTTATTCGACCAACCTGACATCCACATTTTGTGACCGTAGGCTTCGCATTCTGAAGATTTGTACCGCTTTTTCTTTTTGTAGTGCTTGTGTTTCTTACTGTATTTGTAATGACTCTTGTGGGCGCTCGACCCTGTCGTCACGACATAGCTGATGCTGGTCGTCGCCACGCGCTGAGAATGCGCGCTAGCGGCACCGATGATCGACATCGCAAGAAGTGCTGCAAATAAATATCTTAACATTCGCGTCCCCGGCCTATTCTAGGCTTTGCGTACACGTTTTCCATTACCGAATAATTCACAAATGGCAAGCTTAGCTGAGCTAAGTCGTCATACTTTCGCGTGACAGGCGAATTTTGGGCAGTATTTGGAACCTCACGCCAAAAAATCAGGCAAGTCTCGCCAAGCCATCTCGTCCGAACATTGGATTCGGCAGTCAGATTTGAACCCATCGAATCAGAGCGTTAATTGCTTCGTGTTCTCTTCGTTTGCGTCTGATCCATCACCGTCAGATGTCTTTTGCGACCGCGTCGCGTTATAAGGCACCACCAGCAGAACCACACAGAGACTCGCAAACGCAAGTAAAGCGGGGGCGCGAACGGGATACTCCACGAAACTGTGCAACAAAGGCGCGAGCGCTGCAGCGGCCGCCGCCCGCCGCAATCGGGTGGTGGAGTCAGCATACATCCGCCAGACGTCCAACAGACGGGCACCGAGCCACCTCAAAAAGACAAATAAGACGACGAGCCCGATCACCCCGGTCTCAATTGCCCATTGCAAGTAATCATTATGAACATGATTGGCGTATTTCAGTGTCACCAGATCTGGATCTTCATACATCTTGAACATTGGCTCAAACGTGCCCAACCCTGTCCCGAAGAACCAATGATCGAAGAAAATCTGACTCCCGACGCCGGCCAGCGCCACTCGCGACATCGGCCCATCATTCGCAATCGACGTCACGCCAAGCCCTGACAGTTGAGGACTGTAGGCGACGAGCAGAATTGCAGGGAAAAGGACGACTAATCCAATGAAGGCGGGCAATAAATTGATCCGACGTCGCTGGCTCTGAGAAATCAAATAACACAAAGCCAAAATCGGAACCAAAATCAGATATCCCGCCACTGAACCCGCCGCCAATACGCCGATCAGCTGCATTGCCCCAAGCAGACCCGCAAAAATCATCAAGGCGGATTGTTGATCCGTACGCTCCCGCTTACTAAGCAGTTTTGAAATCACAACCGTGGTGAAGGGCATACACATTAAGAGGAAAATCGCTTGCTGATTGATGTTCGCAAAAAACCCAGCCGGCGTATTCGGGTTGGTGTAGACATACAGATACAATTCCGGAACGGACGGCAATAGCACTTGCATCAACCCCAGACCGGCGCTCGCGGCGCCGAGGACCGCGATGGTCCAGGGCAAATTGGCCACCGTTGCGCGCCACCCCAATCGATACACCCCCAGCAGGAACGCTGCTGGAATGAGCCCATAAGACAGCGCTATAATTGTACGTAAAGGTGCCGCACTAATAGATTCAAAGCCTGGGGTGACCTGAAGCAAGTCCCATCCTTGCTCTACGGCGGCTCGCGCTCCGAATAAACGCCAAATGCCCGTCGGCAACTCAATCAACTGAAAGATACCGATGACCAGGACCGCGCCCAGAAATCCACTCAGCCATCTAAAGTCGCGCGGGGCCTCGCGCACGGGAAAATCAAGAATTGCAGCGGCGCAAATGAAACCGCTAAGCATCAGAAACAATGCATGAACGCCGAGCCCTTCGCCATTCGCGCCTCCAAAGATAACGAAAAGTGCAAGCAGTGTTGGAATCGAAAAAGCTTTGATCCGACGCGATACTTGCACGTCCCGAAAATTCGACCAGGCAAACCGCTCCTGAAACGGGCGGCGAGAGCGACGACGGCGGGACCTCACAGCTCTGCCTCCACGCGTTCGATCGCGATACGATCGATGACCGAGTCAAATCGACGGGTATAAGTTCCAGGATATCCTACCAGGGTCAGGACTTGAAAATCGCATTCTTCAGATATGGTAAAGACCACGCGCTCAGGCGCCTCGACCAGAGTTGTGTCAAAAATCGAGACGCTTAGAAGCTTCTCGCGTGATCCAATACACGCCAATTCCCAGACAATATCCCCTGCTGGATCTGATGGCCGGTTCGATAAGTGGGATTCAAAGCGAAAATCCCCTGGCGGCAAATACAGAGTCTGACTGGCCATTCTTGGGCGCTGCCGCCCGCGATAAGAGAGCCTTAATCCGCCTCCTTCCACTTGTTCAAACTCCGCGAAGTTCCTGTCCACCCCCCAATTGAACGGTGACAGCGCGTCAAGGCCCACAAAGCCAAAATCGATCCGCCCATATTCATCCAACGCGGCTTCTTGGGGTCGTAATTCAGACCAAGCGATACGGGCGGCCTCCAGGCCGGATTGCCGCTGCAGCTTCGAAAGCAATTGTCCGTGCAGCTCTGGAAAAGGACGATAGAGCGCGACTGCCGTTTCAATATCCACGACCTCAACAGGCAATTGCTGAACGAAAGTCTTCTCCCATCCGGTCGTACCATCTAACCGCGCGATGAAAGCTGCAGACCAGGTTTCATCATCAAGCGACTCATACATCATCTCGCGAAGCTCGACGGATTCCGAAGGCCATAGCTGATAGGCCTTTCCAAACGCGGCAAACGCCTCATCCCATCGCTGATCCAAAACGGCTTGATCGACGAGGAATAGTCGCGCGCTCAGATTTCGAGCCTCCCGCTTCAATGCAGCCCGCGCCAGGTCCCCTGCCACCTCAGAGTCGACACGTTCGCTCTCGAGTTGAACAGCCAGCATGGCCTCAAATGGCGTCGCTGAGAGCGGATCCATCACCGAAATTCTTCGACTTAATTCTTCGATCAGGCTCAGGTCATAGTCTTCTTGAGAAATCGCGGCTTCGAGTTGCTCATGCGCGATCACCGTTGCGTGCGGACCAAGCCGCAAATCTTCCATCTCAAACGGCCATGCCTCGCCGCGCACCAGGAAGGCCCATATGCCGCCCAGCGCAAACGCCGACGCTAATGCATATCGCAAATACCGTTCGTCCACCCGCATAGGTTGGTTATGCAGACAATTCGGCGAAAAGAAACTGTATTCAATCTGGAAGTGAGGCGAGGCAGAACATGATGTTGATCAGGCGAGCAGAACCTGACCAAGTTTCAATCGGTTAAACCGAGAACCCATTCCTTCAGCGATGAAGACCAATAATAGCCGATACGTCTGAACAGACGCACGAAGTCGCGATTATCTCGCCGCGATTCGGCCATCCAGACGCTGCACTGCTGCAAGGTCAGATCATTCCCACTCGATCGTCCCAGGTGGTTTCGATGTAATGTCATAGACCACCCGATTGACGCCTTTCACCTCATTGATGATGCGCGTCGCGACCCGGCCTAAAAAGTCGTGCGGAAAAGGATAATAGTCAGCCGTCATGCCATCCGTGGACGTCACCGCCCGCAGCGCCAACACATTCTCATATGTCCGCTCATCGCCCATCACGCCGACCGTGTTGACCGGCAACAAGACAGCGAAAGCCTGCCAGATCTCATTATAGAGATCGGCGCTGTGCAGCTCTTCGAGATAAATCGCATCGGCTTTGCGCAACGTATCAGCTTTGTCGCGCGTGATCTCCCCGGGAATACGAATGGCGAGACCCGGTCCAGGGAATGGATGGCGACCGATAAAGGCCTCAGGCAGACCAAGCTCGCGGCCGAGCGCGCGGACTTCGTCTTTGAACAAGTCTCGCAAGGGCTCGACCAGTTGCATATTCATCCGCTCTGGCAAGCCGCCGACATTGTGGTGGCTTTTAATCGTCACAGACGGCCCGCCAATCGCGCTGACGCTTTCAATCACGTCCGGATAAAGCGTGCCTTGTGCGAGGAAATCGGCGCCGCCAATCTTCTTGGCTTCTGCTTCAAAGACATCGATGAAGAGTTTGCCAATCGTCTTGCGCTTCTTTTCCGGGTCGCTGATGCCATCAAGCTCGCCAAGGAACAGATCCGAAGCATCGACATGCACCAGAGGAATATTGTAATGTTCGCGGAACAGGCTGACCACTTGTTCGCTTTCATTCAACCGCATCAAGCCGTGATCGACATAGACACAGGTCAATTGGCTGCCGATCGCCTCATGGATCAGGACCGCCGCGACAGAGCTGTCGACGCCGCCGGAAAGGCCGCAAATCACCCGGCCTGAACCGACTTGGGCACGGATTTTCTCAATCGCTTCTTCGCGATAGGCCGCCATCGTCCAATCGCCTTTCAGCCCGGCAATGCCATGCGTGAAATTGCGCAGGATCTTGGCGCCATGGGTTGTGTGTACCACTTCGACATGGAATTGCGTCGCATAGAAATTGCGCGAACGGTCAACAATCGCCGCCACCGGCGCGCCGGGCGATTTCGCAATCACTTCAAAGCCTGGCGCCATTTCCGCGACATGATCGCCATGGCTCATCCAGACCTGTTCCTCCGCGCCATCTTCGAACAGGCCGTCGAGCAGCTGATCGTCGCCGACTTTTTCGATGAAGGCGCGCCCAAATTCGCGGCTGGTCCCGCTTTCGACGCGGCCGCCGAGCTGTTCCATCATCACTTGTTGGCCATAACAAATGCCAAGGATTGGCACGCCGAGCGCAAACACCGCATCTGGCGCGCGCGGACTTTCGTCCCAAGTCACGCTGGCTGGGCCACCAGACAGAATGACTGCTTGCGGGTCATAGGCTTTCAGAAAGCTCTCATCGACTTTGTTAAACGGGTGAATTTCGCAATAGACGCCACTTTCGCGGAGGCGGCGTGCGATGAGCTGGGTTACCTGACTGCCAAAGTCGATAATCAGCGCGCGTTCATGTTTGTGATCAGCCATGCGGCCCTTTAGCTGAGTCCCGCCTACGCCTCAACCAGTCAGATCAGGAACGGAATGGCGAGTCCGATCGCCGCCGTCCGAACAGACCGCCACCCTCTTGCACCAGTTTCGATGACTTGCGGTGTGTCCCGCCCAGATTTGGCTGTTTGGACGCCGTGGTTTGACGCGCCCGCGGGGTCGCCGGCACAGCGCGCGGGCGTTGTTTTTCGCGCGTGAGAACGGGTTTGGGCTCCAGATCAGGTTTGAAGATAGGCAGCGTTGGCGGAAGTTTCGCTTCCGGCTGTTCCGTATCTGTTGGAATGAAGCCGCGCTTATAGGCTTCCATGACCTGGACCAGTTTTTTCGCTGGTATGCCAACGGCCGGGATCGTGTCTGTGCCGCCAACCAGAAGCTTCGCCGTATTGCCCATCATGCTGCCCTCTTTCTGAGCTTGCGTGAATGAGACCATGTTCGCGGCCGTCACGAGGCCCGAGCGAACTTTGTAGATGCGAAAATCATCAATATCGCGCCACGCATATTCTTTGGTCGACCACCAATTTCGGACTTTGATGCCTTCGGGTGACAAGACCAGGTTTTGCAATACGCCCGCGCCCATCAGCGCGAACACACCAGCGACGATCCAGCCAAATCCAGGGACCAGAAAAAAGACCGCGAGCGCCCCGCCAAACCATTTCCAGGCTGTCGGCTTCAGCGTGGTAACCCCATCCTTGGTCGTGACTGACATACGCATCCCCTCTTCACAGACGGAAACACTCGCAAATTGAGCTGAATTTCACGCCAAGACCCGGCTGCGAATTCGCGCTGTTTGATTAACCTTGGCGCCGCAGCACAGCGAAGAAAAAGCCGTCTGTGCCCGCCGTCCGCGGGGTGAGGCGAACGCTGCCAGACGGCCCCTGCCCGGCTTTGATGACAGCGATCCCGTCCTCGGTCAGCAGCCCGCTTGCGGTCGCATGGGCGACGGCATCTTCTTGCGCCCAGTCAGGCCGGCCAGCCAGAAACGCGTCGACTCGATCTTCATCTTCTTCGACCAGGAAGGAACAAGTCGCATAAAGCAAACGTCCACTAGGCTTCACAAAGCCCGCTGCTTTTTCGAGCACCTCATTTTGTTGCTCGATCCGGGTGTCCAGCGATTTTGGCTTCACCCGCCATTTCGTGTCCGGGCGCCGCCGCCAGGTGCCCGTCCCGGTACACGGGGCATCGACAAAGACGCAATCCATCTGGTCTCTCAAGGCTTCAAGTGCTTCCGGCTCACGCGGATGCAACAATTGCACATTATGCGCACCAGACCGTTTCAGCCTCGGAATGATGGCGCTAAGCCGTCGGCCATCAATATCATAGGCAAAGACCTGGCCTTTGCCGCCCATGGCCGCCGCCAGCGCCAATGTCTTGCCGCCGCCGCCCGCACAATAGTCCAGGACCTGCTCGCCCGCTTGCGCATTCGCTGCCGCGGCAGCGATTTGCGACCCCGCATCCTGCACCTCGACCCAGCCTTTCGAATAAGCGGGAATATTGTCCAGGCTGGCCTCGCGCTGTGACGGGTCGCGGGCAGGAATGTGATAAGCATTGTGCAACAGGCGCGAGGGCTCAGCCTTGGCACTACGCAATGGTCCGCCCGCTTTTTCAGCATCGACTTTCAGCGTGTTGACGCGCAAATCGACATCCGCGCGGACCGCCATGGCCTGGCCTTCGACCGCGGCCAATTCGCCAAAGGCGCGCTGCATGTGCGGGGTTAGCCAGTCCGGATAATCGCCGGCGACGTGCGGCTCGGCTGTCACGTCCGGTGCCATGACCAGGTGCTCGCGTTCATGCAAGGTCAAAGCGCTTGGCGCATGCGGCTCGTCCATCGCATCATCAATTCGGCGAATGTCCCAGCCCCAGGCAAAGCTCAGCGCGCCAAGGATCAGACCGCGCGGTGTATCATCTGCCATGGCATGCGCAATCGAGTTGCGCTTGCGCAAGGCGTCCAGCACCAGACCTGACACCCAGGCCCGGTCTTTTGAGCCAGCATAGCGCGCCCGCTTGCCCCAATCGCGCGCGGCGACTTTGACCGGTTGGTGCCGGTTCAGAACGTCGCTAAGGACATCAATCGCTGCTGCTATTCGCCCGCCATCGCGCATGTCTTTGTCTTCCTTCTTGGTGCGGGCGTCGGTGTAGTGCGCAGGGATAAATTTGCAAAGCCCGAGCGCAGCCGTATCCCCTGTCGCATAAAGTTCGCAATCCACTCCGGCGCGTATGGTTAACGAAATATACTATCTGTGGTAGAGGAACCTCGGAGGAGGACGCCACATGACACTGACAAAAGCCATCCGCAGACGCCTGCGCAAGCAGGGGTCCATGGACCAAAAATCGCCATCCAGCCACGGGGCTGTTTCAGTCCCTAGATCCCTGCTTTCGCAGGCATCGGCGGAGACTGTGCAGAAGGGCAAGTTGCCGCTGAGATTTGGTATGGCGGCCGGTCTCAGCGCAGGACTTCTAGCGCTCGCCTCTTGCGTGTCAGAGCCCGTCGACACACAAACCGCTGAGAGCGAGACCCAACCTTTCCCGGACCCGGTCACGCTGTCGCAAAGCATGTGCAGCGGACGCACCAGCCAGGCTTCGGCCTCGGCGCTCGAAACCGCCGCCAGTCTCAATCCGGGTTTTGACTATAGCGCGCCTTTTGCGCTGCCGACCGAGGTCACCGACCACTTCCATTACCAGATCTCGACCGGAAGCCGCGAAGCCCAGCTCTGGTTTGATACGGGTCTCGCACATATGGCCAATTTCAATCATGACGAGGCGATCGCCGCCTTCCGCATGGCGCAAAGCAAAGACCCTGGCTGTGCCATGTGTTATTGGGGCGAAGGCCTGTCCTTTGGCAGCAATATCAACATCCCGTATGCCCCTGAACGCGGCGCGGCAGGACTGGTCGCCGCTGATGCGGCCATGTCTCGGATCGAGGGCGTCGCCGATCGCGAAGCGAAGCTGATCAAAGCTCTGAGCACACGTTATGGCGTGTCCGAAGATGGCAATATTGCCGAAGATGCTGGTGCATTCGCCGACGCGATGGACCAAGTTGCAGTTGCCTTTCCGGATGACAAGCTCATCCTTTCGCTCGCCGCCGAAGCCAATATGGACACCCAACCCTGGGATTATTGGCAAGTCGGTGCCCGCGAGCCGAAAGGCCGCACGGCTCGCACGCTGGAATTGATCGAAACCGCGCTCGAGATCGATCCGGATTTCGCGCCTGCCATTCACCTCTATATCCACATCACGGAATCTTCCGTCGATCCGTACCGCGCGGAAGCCTATGCGGATCGCCTATTGGCGCAGAATCTGGGGGTTGGACATTTGGTCCATATGCCGTCGCACATCTATCTCCGGCTCGGCGCGTGGAAGAAGTCGCATGACTCCAATATTGCCGCGATCGCTGCGGACGAAGCCTATATTGCGCAAAGCGAGAATGCTGCGGTCTATGGCAGTGTCTATTACCCGCACAATGTCCATTTCGTCGTCGCCAGCTCACAATTTGCGGGCAATGCAGCGACCGCCCTGGAAATGGCTGACAAGCTGGAAGCCATGGTCGAAATCGATCCGGCCGCGCCCAATCCGCTGGCTGAGCACATTGCGGCCTCGCCCATTTTTACCGATCTGATCTTCTCAACCGATGACACCGTGCTGGCGACCCCAGAGCCGCCTGCGGCGCATCTCTATATGCGCACCGCGTATCACTATGCCCGCGGTACCGTCTTCGCGCGGCAGGGCGATATGGAAGCGGCCAAGACCGAGCTCGGGCAATTGGCGGATCTGACAGGCGCACCGGGTTTCGGGGATTATGACACCAATTACCTCACCCCGCTCGCCGGTATTCAAAATGTCGCTGAGCTGACCCTGAAAGGCCGCATGCTCGCCGCGCAAGGCGACTTGAAAGGCGCCATCGACAAGCTTGAATCCGCCGCTGCCGCAGAAGCGCAATTGCCATATTTCGAGCCGACCTGGTGGTATTATCCGACACGTCAGACGCTTGGCCTTTATCTCTTGCAAGACGGCCAATATGACCGGGCCGAGCGGGAATTTTTCAAGACGCTGATCAAGGCGCCGAACAATGCCTACGCGCTGTTCGGTCTGGCTGAGACTTATCGCGCCAAAGGAGATGAGCGTTCGGCCGCCTATGCCCGCGAACTATTTGACGAGGCCTGGATGGGCACCGAAGGCACGATCCCCAAGCTGACGGATCTGTAAGCAGGTTTAAGCCAGCGTGGGGAAACAGTCCGCGACCGCAGCCAGCCAGTCGCGGACATTGTCCTTATACGCCTCAGACATGCCATACCGGACCAGGATCAGGTCTTTGTCCGGCACCAGCACAATATATTGCCCATCATAGCCATTGGCTGAGAAGCTGCCTGGCCCGGCCATGTCCAGCCACCAATGCGCGCCATAGCCCATCGGTTCTTCGGGCGGCACATGGGGTGTCGGCGTGCGCGCATGATCGACCCAGCCGGACGGTAGGATTTGCTGTCCGTCCCAGATGCCGCCGCGCAAATAGAGCAATCCAAATTTGGCGAAGTCTCGCGCGGTGCAGAAGCAGAAGCTTGAACCTAAAAACGTCCCCGCCGCATCAAATTTCGGCACCGCCGAGCGCATGCCAATCGGATTGAGAAGCCGGTCACGCATAAACGCTTCAAACCCGTTTCGATCGAGGCCGAGCGCCGTGGCCAGGGCTCGGCAGATAATATTCGTCGTGCCGCTGGAATAGAGCCAGAACGTCCCTGGCGCGTGCTCAAGCGGTTTGTCAGCCGCATAATGCGCGACATCCTCTTTGCCGGCGCCGAACAACATCTCGATCGTGTGCGAGACGCCGGCATCCTCATATTCTTCCGTGAATTGCAGGCCCGAGACCATGCGCAAAAGCTGCTCCAGCGTGATCGCTGTCCGATCATCACCCGCCGCCAACCATTCCGGCGCCAAGAGTGGGCCGTGCAAGTCAATGGCGCCGTCTTCGATCGCCATTCCGGCCAGCGCGTGAGTCATCGATTTGGCCATCGACCAGGAGTGATAGGTGTTTGCCGGGCCATGCGCATCGTCATAATGCTCAGCCACTAGCCGCCCACCCTGGATCGCCAGAAAGGCATGGGTCGCACCGAGGGTCTGCTTCTCCGAAAAGCCCCTGGCGACGAGAGCATCAAAAGCCGATCGGTCGCCGTCTGTCCGAAACGTGCCTTCTGGCCAGGTCTCTGTTGGCCAAGGCGTGCCTTCAGGTTGCGCCGGAAGCGGCACCAGATCCGGCATATCCATATTCATAATCACCATGCGCGTGAGGCTAACCACGCACATGCGGACCTGCAAGCCAGATGCGAAAAAGCCGCCCCGGATGGAGCGGCTTGTTCTGTTAGATCAGGCTGTGTCTTAAGCGGGGCGGACTTTCAGCGTGTTGCCTTCGGTCGCTTCGACAACCACTGCCGCGCCGCTCGCCAGATTGGCGCCATCGACGCTCTGCGCTGACCAGACCGTATCGCCGAGCTTCACCCGGCCGAGACCACCCGTAAAGTCATCCGCGACCACGCCGCGCTGGCCCAGCGTTCCGGCCATGCGCTTGTTGAGCGTCGGGTGTTCCTCGACATTCTCGCGCATGCTCTTGAACAAGGTTCGTCCGATAATAAACAGCACGACTGTGGCGATGGCGAAGAAGACCAATTGCCCTTCCCATCCTGCAATTCCTGCCGGCGCGAAGGCTGCAAAGGCGGAGGTGAAAGCGGCCGCGATGGAGATCCAGAGCAGATCCCAGGTGCCGGTCATCATCTCGATCGAGAACAGGATCAGCGCCAAAGCCAGCCAATGCCAGGCCGTGGGCGGCCAAAGTGTGAGGGCTAAACCTTCCATTTTCGCCTCCTATCCACGCGTCCCGGCGGGCGGAACAGCGGTGCGTGAGCCACCAGATTGCTGCGCGGCATCCGTCAGGCCGCGAATGCCTTCAATCGTGCCAATGATCGAGCTGAACTCGGCCGGAATGATGACGGTCTTATTGCCGCCCGCAGAGGCAAGCTTCTCAAACGCCGTGACATATTGCTGGCCCAGGAAGTAATTGATCGCATTGACGTCACCCTTGGCAATCGCCTCGGACACGAAGGCCGTCGCCTTGGCTTCCGCTTCGCCTTCCCGCTCGCGCGCTTCCGCGTCACGGAACGCCGCCTCGCGGCGACCTTCAGCTTCCAGAATGGCGGACTGTTTCTCACCTTCAGCGCGCAGAATCGCCGATTGCTTTTCGCCTTCCGCGGTCAGAATTTCGGCCCGCTTCAGACGCTCCGCTTTCATCTGCCGCGCCATGGCTTCAGTAATATCAGCCGGCGGTGACAAGTCGGCAATCTCGATCCGCGTGACTTTCACGCCCCACGGATTGGTGGCCGCATCCACGACGGACAAAAGCCGGGCATTGATATCGTCGCGATTAGACAGAACTTCGTCCAGGTCCATTGACCCGACCACGGTCCGGATATTGGTCAGCGACAGATTGGTGATCGCGTTTTCGAGATTGTTCACCTCATACGCCGCCGAAACCGGATCGACGACCTGGATAAACACAACCGCGTCACACGAGACTTGCGCATTATCCTTTGTAATCACTTCCTGTGTCGGGATGTCGAGCACGGTCTCCATCATATTCATTTTGCGTCCGACACGCTGATAGAAGGGGATGATGAAATCCAGGCCGGGCCCCAAAGTCTTGGTGTACCGTCCGAAATTCTCGACCGTGTAGTTAAAGCCTTGTGGCACCACCGTGACGGATGAGGTCAAAAGCACCAAGCCCGCGACGGCCATAAAGCCAAGTACAATAATATTTACGTCCATTTACGGTTCTCCCTGATCTGAACCTTGCGTTCACATGGGAGTGTTTTTATTGCTTTTCAATAAGAACTTATCGAAAAACAGCGCGTTTACCATGTGAAGGACCGACAGTCCGGCGATTCTGTTACGAAGGGATGAGTGAAATTAAGCGCTGTGCAATGAGCGCAATCCAAGCGGTCCGGCTCCACAAAGCGAAACTCAAGTCGGTTTGATCTCGCGCAAACGGGCAATGAGATCGGCCAGACGCGCCGGAATCGGATCATCAAAGACGCCATCATATTTGGCGCTGAGCTTCGCTAGAAACTCCTCCTGCGCGCGTTTTTCCTCTGCGTCCCGAGAATCGTCCCGCGAATTGTCTTGATTGTCGTCCACTCCCATAACGAGCAAGCGTGGCACCCAGCGCACGCGGCGGCAAGCGTATAATTACGTACATTGCTGCGATTGTAATACTGACGGCCTGCGGTACACGCGGCGCTCGCCCGTCCAGCGACAGTGCCGCACTCGCCGATTTCGAGTGGCGCGCTAGCTCTCCCAATAGGCACACGCGGAGGCCCCCATCGCAAACTTAATCCTGGTTCTCGGAGATCAACTCTCCCTGTCGCTTTCCTCGCTGCAGCACGGCGATCGCGCCACGGATCGCGTACTTATGGTCGAAGTCCAGGAAGAAGCGACTTATGTCCGCCACCATAAGAAGAAGATCGCCTTCCTGTTTTCAGCCATGCGCCACTTTGCGGAATCGCTTCGCGGCGCAGGTTGGACAGTCGACTATGTCCGCCTGGACGACCCCGACAATACAGGCAGCTTCACCACGGAGATGGCCCGCGTGGCCAGCCGCCTCGCCCCCGCGCGCATCATCGTCACAGAACCAGGCGAATGGCGCGTCCTGAACGCCATGCAGACCTGGTCAGAGACCCTGTCCTGCCCGGTCGACATCATCCCAGATGACCGTTTCCTGGCATCACATGACGCGTTTCAGGCCTGGGCCGCTGGCCGCAAACAGCTGCGCATGGAGTATTTCTATCGCGATATGCGGCGCAAAACAGGCCTGCTCATGGACGGCGATCAGCCAGAGGGCGGCAAGTGGAATTATGATTCCGAGAACCGCAAACCGGCCAAAGCCGACCTGTTCCTGCCATCGCCAATGCGCACCGAGCCAGATGCCATTACCCGCGACGTCCTCACCCTGGTGTCAGATCGTTTCGCCGACCATTTCGGCGATCTCGAACCGTTCTGGTTTGGCGTCACGCGGGGCCAAGCCCTGGCCGCGCTCGACCATTTCATAGCTGTCGCCTTGCCTGGCTTTGGCGATTATCAAGACGCCATGCTTGAAGGCGAGAAATTCCTCTATCACTCGCTGCTCTCACTCTACATCAATGCCGGATTGCTGGACCCGCTCGAAGTCTGTCAGCGCGTCGAGGCCGCTTATCGCGATGGTCAGGCCCCGCTCAATGCGGCGGAAGGCTTCATCCGACAAATCATTGGCTGGCGCGAATATGTCCGCGGCATTTATTGGCTGAAAATGCCGGACTATGTCGACCTCAACTTTTTCGAGAACACGCGCAACTTGCCGGACATGTACTGGACCGCCGAGACCGATATGGCCTGCATGCGCGCCGCCATCTCGCAGACCAAGGAAGAGGCCTATGCGCATCACATCCAGCGTCTGATGGTAACGGGAAACTTCGCCTTGCTCGCCGGGATCGACCCGAAACAAGTGCATGAATGGTATCTCGCCGTCTATGCCGATGCGTATGAATGGGTCGAGCTGCCGAACACACTCGGTATGAGCCAGTTCGGTGATGGCGGGGTACTCGGCTCCAAGCCATATGCGGCGAGCGGCAATTACATTCACAAAATGTCGGACCATTGCAAAACGTGCCGCTATGACGTGAAGCAAAAGACAGGCGACGGCGCCTGCCCGTTCAATCCGCTTTATTGGGACTTCCTGCACCGCAATCGCGACAAGCTCGCGGGCAATCCGCGCATGGCACAAATGTATCGCACTTGGGACCGAATGACGGACGAGAAGCAAGCGGCTTATCTGGACAGCGCTGCAAAAGTCCTCGCGACGCTTTAACCTGCCCGCTTGCGCCGCTGGCGTCGACAGCGTTCCGAGCAATAGACAATCTCATCCCAGTTGCGCGCCCATTTCTTGCGCCAGTAAAACGGGCGCTCGCAGACAGGGCAGATCTTGCTGGGCAGAGTCGCTTTGGACATATAGCTTGAGCTAGGGTGGCCGCTGACGTCGGCAATGCTGCGAACATATCAGACTTGGTGAATCTGGTACGGGCTGCTTTGGATCATGAGGAAGCTACAAAAGGCCGCTTTCCTGACGCAAGTCGGGACCCATGGCGGTTGAGGTCATCAGCGAGCCGTCATAAGTGCCAGCTTGCGCTAGCAATTCGGGAGGAATGAGCGTCAATCGCCATCCGTCGACGCCAGCGTAATCTGGGGTCTACGCACCGCATTGCCTCACAGCGCGACCTACGCCTTCTGAGCCGCCAATGGCGGCTGTTGGGTCGCCGCCTCGAAATTCCTCACGACCGGATAGATCGACCCCCGATTGCCCCAATAAATAGAAGGCCGCCGCAAGTTTTTCGTCGTCTGTTAAGCCCTCCATCGTCGTTGTGAACATGCATTCGCAAAACGATTTGGGCGTGATCGGGTCGTTGCCATAAAAACCAGCCGGGGCTTGCTCTGGTTTAGCCATGCAGGCCGTCAGAAATTCTTCTTGAAATGGTTCTGGCGTTACGGGATCAATGTTCGCCATAGGCGCGTCTCCGTCCCCAGCTGGATCAGAGTCCACCGGCGCGTTGCAGGCTGCAAGAAGTGCGAACAGAACAACGAAACATCTAATCATGACGGGTCCTCGATGAATAAGACCCACCTCTCATGAAAGTCTTAGAAGACTAATAATGCCCGCCGCGCGGTATCACCGTCGAATGTTCGTGTCTCAGGGACGATCTTGGCTTAGGGTCTGGGATAGAGAGCAAGTTTCTAGGAATGAGCAATTTGAGCGATCGTATGAGGGCGACATTGGTCTCCCATTGAGAGACTGTTCTGGGGCGAGAATAGGACACCGCTTCAACGATCCGTTCGTGGCGGAATTGAATCCTTCAGCGTTTGGAAAGCCCCACAATTATCTTATTTCTCGGGACCAAGGCCAGCTCGGTGACCGGCCAAACCGAGCTGCGCGGCGCTGGCGAAAACCGTATCTTGGGCAAGATTGTCGCTATGATGCTGCGCATTTCGATGAGCGCAAACGCGGTTCCAATGCAAATCCGAGGTCCCGCCCCGAAGGGCATGTATGTGTATTTAGCTGGACCGGGTTGATCCGTTGCGAAGCGATTTGGATCAAATACATGCGGTCTTGGCCATATCTTCGAGTTGCGGTGAATCGCCCAAATCGGGATGTTGATCCGCTGACCCCGCTTAACCGTGTGCTCGCCAAGACGCGTGGCCTTTGCTGAAACTCTCGTGAGCATGAAAGCGGGTGGATACAGGCGCAATGCTTCGGAGATAACCTGCTGCGTGAAAGGCAGATCATCTACCCCTTCGCCATCGGCGTCGCGATACTCATTGAGAAGTTTCATCTCGGTTGGGCTGTGTTCCGATATCAGATAAAGTGTCCATGTCAGCGCAGCAGCAGTAGTTTCATATCCGGCCAAAATGAACCCCAAGATGTTATCTGCGAGCTGTGCATCGCTCAGCGTGGTGTTCGTATCCGGGTCACGGGCAACCAAAAGGAGATCGATCAAGTCCCCGCGTGGCGGCGCCGATCGTCGTAATTGGACGAGACGACAGATATGCGCAACAAGGTCTGAGCGGTGCGCAGATGCCACTGACCGGCGCCCCGCGTGATAGCGGTCACTTCGGAAAACATAGCTGAGGCGCAATTTTGAAATGTCAGCAAAGAATGCCTGTACCGTGTCCCGAAACGCGTCGCGGTCAATTTGCTCGGCACCAGAGAGCATGGTTTCAATGATGATATTGAAAGTTAGGCGTTTCATTTGAGCATGCAAATCGATGCGCTCAAATCCTTTGGTGCCCCAGGCTTCGGTGAGTTTTTCGGTTTCCGCGACAAAAGTCGGGACAAATGCAGCCATCCCAGCTGCGCGGAAGGCTTGAGCTGCGGCGCGCCTTTGAGTTTTCCAATCATCGCCTTGGGAAAGCAGCAAACCATCACCCCAAGCCGGCTTCATAATTCGTTCAAACAAGGCGCCATGCGGAAATTGATCTGCTTGATCCAGAAGAACAGTCTTTATCAGGTCCGGGGCCATGATGAATAGCGGCATGCCGGGCAATGGCGGTTTCCACGCATCGGCATCGTAGACTCTCGCAGGCAAGTTGGCGATTTGCGATTTGGGATTTTGGCTTAATTTCTGGAAAAGACTGAGATCGGTAGATCCAGGATAAGGCGCTGGCGGAGTGAAAACATCGTGAGATGAAATCGAAACCATATAGACCTCCTTATGTAGTTTGTGTTACAAACCATACCACATGGTATGGAGTCAATCCCGATGAGTAGATTTGGCAAAACAGATTGGCTTGAACTTGGACAAGCCCTTCTGAAGTCGCACGGACCGGCGGCGCTGACGCTTGAAAAGCTTACCGACGCCGCAGGGAAAACCAGAGGTAGTTTTTACCATCACTTCAAAAGTCGAGACGCGTTTCTCACAGGGATGATCGAGATTTGGCAAACGACGTCCCTATCATCTATCGCGACACGTTTGCAGTCTGAGGACAGTCTCGCGGGCAAGCGAGAAATTATGCGCGGAGTCTCGATGGAATGGGATGGTGCATTTGAGCGCCAACTCAGAATCCTCGCCGCGCAGGAGCCGCTTGTGGCCAATCTGTTGTCGAAAGTAGATGAGTTGCGGATACAAGGTTTGGCAAGCATGATAGCTGTTTTGCAACCTGATGTAGAAGATCCGGCGGCATTTGCCTTCGTGCAGTACGCTGCGATTGTTGGCGGGCAGATGCTATTGTCCTCGGCGGACGATCCGCGACTTCCCGCCATCCAAAACGCGGGCAATAGAATATTCGGTCTGAGCGATAAATAGCTCCGAAGCGGAAAGTTTGAGCGACCGCTTTAGGGCGACTTAAGTCGCTCGCTTTGGCTTTCGCCCACCCCCTCAATCCCCCACCCAATCCGACCGAGTTCAATCTCGCATATACTCCTCGCATGCCCAATCACGAGTTTGCCTGCCTCAATCGCGCCTGGTCGATCATTTGTCAGATCGTCACCACGCTCGAATTGGGCCTGGCGCAATTTGTGTCCGGGCAGGACAAGCCGTTGAAGCTGTTATATCTGGCGCGCGTGGCGGAAAGCATGGTCCGGCGCTGGTTGGTGCTTTCGGCCTGTTTAGAAGGATCGTGGCCGACTATACGTTTGTCCACACAGTGTCCCCAGTCAGCAACATCCGCCAAGCCAAACAAGGATCGAAACGCCAGCGCCCCCAAGTTTCCGCTGTTTGAGCCTGAGCGGTTTTACGGGCCGGTTTTGTTGCCATTGGGAGAGGTCCCCGTGCCGCGCACCTCCCGCACAGACCCAAACCAAACAGACACGCAACCGCAAGTCCAGTTCAATCTGTCAAACCTCAAACGACGTTTCCAAGCCCTGGCCGATGTGGTTGAGGATCCGATCAAGCACAAGAAACGCATGGCGCGCTGGCTCGCCCGCATGGCCGAGCTGCGCAAAACGCATTTGGTCAAGGTGCACCCGTTCAGGGTCGGCTTTCCTCCTGGCGCGTCACACGCCCTTAAGCGCCGCGACCCGGAACGGCAAAGCATGTTGAATTATCTCGATCGATTGGCGCGCGAGGCGGTTGATCGAGGGCCGCCACCGTGACCGCGATCGCGCGCTTTCCCTTTCATCCCGGAATTTCGCTGCCGCGAAATATCCGGGACCCCAAACACTCTTGGTCGGGACTCGCAGCACCAGGTCCCGGACAAACGCGTGCGCGTTTTCCGGGATGACAAAACTTCGGTGCTTCAGCCCTGATCCCTAAAGCTGCCCCAGCAAATAATCCGCGCTGGAGACCTCAAAGCCGCCGCCTTGCTCGACATTCAGCTCTTTCACTGTGCCGTCCTGGACCAGCATGGAATAGCGCTGCGAACGTTGGCCCATGCCAAAACCGCTGCCATCCATTTCAAGGCCGAGCGCCGCTGCGAAGGTGCCATTGCCGTCGGCCAGCATGCGGACCTTGCCATCTACCCCATTATCCTTGCCCCAGGCGCCCATGACGAAAACATCATTTACCGAGGTACAAACAATCTCATCAATGCCTTTGGCCGCCAGATCGCCTTGTTTTTCCACAAAGCCAGGTAAGTGTTTGGCTGAGCATGTTGGCGTGTAAGCGCCAGGCACAGCGAACAAAGCCACGGTCTTGCCGCCGAACACATCGGCCGTGCTGACCGGTTCTGGGCCGTTTGCCGTCATTTCCATGAAGGTCGCTTCTGGAAGTTTGTCGCCAACTGAAATGCTCATTTTTGGAGTCTCCTAAGTGATTTGTCCCCTACATAGACCCCAAATCCAGCATCGCAATGACAAATCCTTGCCAAATTATGCGGGCAGGTTAGCGTCGCAATCAGTAGAGGAGACAATTGGTGCAGGACCTGACCGGAAAACTGCTTGTGGCCATGCCCGGGATTGGCGATCCGCGCTTTTCGCGATCGGTCATCCTGATTTGTGCCCATAGCGACGATTACACCATGGGTCTGGTCCTCAACAAGCCGATTGACGATCTGACGCTGCCAGAACTGCTGACTCAGCTTGGCATCGAACAGAACATCCAATTGCCGGACAGCTATGTGTTGAATGGCGGACCGGTCGGCACCGATCGCGGCTTTGTCGTCCATTCGAATGACTATTTCAGCGATGGCGCGACGGTCGAAGTGGCCGATACGTTTTCGATGACCGCAACCCGTGATGTGCTGCGTGCCCTCGCCTCGGAAGGCGCGCCGTTGCAGGCGACGATGACGCTCGGCTATGCTGGCTGGGGCCCGGGCCAGCTGGAGCATGAATTATCTGAGCATGCCTGGCTTGTGGCGGATCCGCATGACGAGATCGTTTTCGGCGAAGCGCATTCGAAAAAGTGGGAACAAACGCTGGGCATTCTCGGCATTGATCCGGCGCATTTGCACCAGACTGGCGGTAACGCTTGAGTGAGTGAGCCGGGATTTGGTTTGCCTGGCAGATCCATCGCGATAAACTGAGACCATGTTTCGGAGTTTGATATGTCTGGTCGTGGCGTTTCTGGCGCTGGGCATGTGGGCACGGGCGCAAGAGCCGCGCGGCATGACAGCCGTGGACTTTGTCGAAATCCCGCGTCTGTCGGAGCCGGCTTTATCGCCAAATGGACGGCACCTCGCCTATCTGGAAAGCGAGACGGATTGGTCCGAGAACGAGATTGTCAGGCACTTGAAGCTCGTCGACACAGAGACCGGCGAGGCCCGCCCCACGCCCAGCTTTTCGAACAAAGCCAGCGGCATCTGGTGGCATCCGAATAGCAGCGGGTTCATCTATCTCGACAAGGCTGAAGACGGCAAAAAAACCCAAGCCTGGTTTTTCGATATGGCGACAACGGAGTCGCGCCGTCTGACGCAGCACGGCGAGTCGGTCCGCGATCTGGTCTGGCATCCGGACGGCTCTGGCTTCTTCTTCGCGGCGGCCGAACAGCAACCCGCGTCGGATACAGAAATGCTCGAAGGCGGATGGTTGATCCCGCCCTATGGCGCCAATGCCGACCGCGAGATCTGGTGGTATGATTTTGCGACTGGCGAAACGCGACAAGAGGTGCAAGGACGATTTTCGGTGCGCGACTTTTCCGTATCGAAATCTGGCACCTATCTGGTCACCAGCCTGGCGCCCGACCACGATCTTGATTCCCGCCATCTCGGCGATGTCTTCGTGCGCGACTTGGCAACCGATGAGACTCGCCGCTGGACCCTGAACGCGTTTCAGGAGCGACGCCCGCGCCTCTCGCCGGATGCGACCCGCCTCGCTTATATCGCGTCCGTCAGCACGGATGGCCTGCCCTATTATGAAAACAAGGTTTTCATTGAGACGCTAAACGGACGCCGCGAACGCCTGCTTGCTGACTTGAGTATGGAGGCCCTCGCGTTTGCATGGGACGCGACCGGCGGCGGTCTATTCATCCTCGGCAATACCGGCGTGCGCTCGAACCTGTATCACTATGATCTGAGCACGACGACGCTGCGCCAACTGACACGTGGCGATCACACGATCCAGGACTGGTCCTATGATCCAGCCCTGGACACCCACACCGCTCGGTTCGCGACCATGTTCAGCCCCGGCGAAATCCAGATCATGCGAGACGAGACGGAAGGCTTCGTCCCTGTCACGCGCATCTATGCCGACTGGTCTGACCGGTTTGAACTGCCCCGACAGTCCACCATCACCTGGCGCGGACGGCGCGGCGCTCGCCTCGAAGGCCTGCTGGTCTATCCCCTCGATTATAATCCGGCCAAGGCCTACCCGTTGGTCACCATCACACATGGCGGACCGCGCAACTCGTCCAAGTATGGCAGCTGGAATGTCTCGCGCTATCTGCCTGTGCTCAGCGCGCAGGGCTATCTCGTGTTCTTGCCGAACCATCGCGGTGGCACCGGCTATGGCGACCGCTTCATGCGCGACATGGTCGGCGCCTATTTCCGCAATGCCCATCATGATGTCATGGACGGGATTGATGCGCTGATCGAGCGCGGTCTCGCCGCCCCGGACCAGCTGATCAAGATGGGCTGGAGCGCGGGCGGTCATATGGTCAACAAGCTGATCACGCACACAGATCGTTTCGCCGCGGCGTCGTCAGGCGCTGGCGCGGCGGATTGGCTTTCCATGCACGGAGAGAGCGATGTCCGACATGGT
Organism: Pseudomonadota bacterium; assembly: GCA_039818185.1. Classification (GTDB taxonomy): domain Bacteria; phylum Pseudomonadota; class Alphaproteobacteria; order Caulobacterales; family Hyphomonadaceae; genus Henriciella. The sequence continues at coordinate 16,832 of JBCBUI010000003.1, read as the reverse complement.
CGCGCACCGGTCTTTGGCGGCACGCCGTGGGAGCGCGAAGCGCCGCGCCGGCGCTACCGCTTGGACTCGCCGCTCAAGGATGTCTGGAAAGTTACGACCCCGACTTTGTTCTTCGTTGGTGAGAAGGACGTCCGGGTCCCACCCACTCAGTCCATCCTGATGTATCGCGGCGTTCGCGAGACCGGCACACCAACAGCCCTTTATCAAGCAGAGGACGAGCCGCACAATTTTCAGAAGCCGGGCAATCAGCTCTTCAAGATCAATACTGAACTCGCTTGGTATGCCCGCTTTGCGAGAGGCGAGACTTATCGCCCCGTATTGCCGAACGCGGCTAAGACAGAAGAAGCGCGGGTTGCCGATGCGTCACCGCTCGAGACGGCGAGCTCACCGTAGCGGTTCTTCGCGCACATCATATGCGTAGAACGGGTCCTGACGAGACCGAATGATCGCAGGGGCAATCTTGCTGGCCATCCACATCGGGCCATAGGTCGCCAGACGACTGAGCGGGGTCCGCTTGTGAAACAGTTTTGCATTGCTGCGAGATGCGGCCTGTACCCGGCTGGTGCGCGGTTGCCGGGTCTCGAAATAGAGCGACAAGGCTTGATCCAGGTTGCGCGGCGTCTCGGAACAGAGCTTGGCGAGAAGGAAGCCGTCCTCGATCGCCATCACAGCGCCTTGCGCCTGGAAGGGTAGCGTCGGATGACACGCATCACCGAGCAGCACTGCGCGTCCATCTGACCATCGCTCCAACGGCGCCCGGTCAAACAGGGCCCAGCGGAAATGCGCGTCAGCTTTCTCGATCAGATTGGTGACGACCGGATGCCAGCCTTTGAAGTCAGCCAAGGCATCTTCTTTACGTCCCTTCTCGGTCCAGGATTCGGACGTCCAGGTATCGTCCTCAACGATGCCGACAAAATTAGCCAACTTGCCACCCCGCAAACGATAAGTCACAGCGTGGCGCTTCGCCCCGACCCAGACGCAGGCGGTCGGTGGCGGCACCCTCTCGCCAAGCTGATCCATCGGCACAACGGCACGCCAAGCGACATGCCCGGTAAAGTCCGGTTGATCCGCCCCCAGCATTTGGGTCCGTATGTTTGAGTGGATGCCATCAGCCCCCACCAATAGATCCGCCTCTAGCCGCTCGCCATTGTCGAGCACGGCTGAGACACCTGCTTTGGTATTTTCATACCCGGTACAGGTCGCCCCCAGGCGTACCGCATTGGGCTGTCGCTGCGCGAGAGACCGGGTCAGCACGTCGACGAGGTCGGCTCGGTGCAAGTGCAAATATGGCGCGCCCCATCGCTCGACAATGGCGCGACGCGCTTCAATTTGGAAAATCCGATTGCCGGAGCGCCCGAACCGCATCTCCAAAGCTTCTGGCAAAAATCCATTTTCAGCGACGTCATATTCCAAGCCTAAGGCCCGGAACACTTTCATCCCGTTCGGACTGATTTGAACCCCGGCCCCGATCTCGCCAAGTTCAGACGCACGTTCGAGGACTTGCACCTTCCAGCCAAAGGCATGGAATGCGAGTGCAGCGGTCAAGCCGCCAATCCCTCCTCCAACGATAATCACTTTCGGCATGATCCATCCCTCGGACACAGTTCCGACGCCATCCAAGCACTGTAAGCATCAGACGTGAATAAGGAAGTTCCGCATTAACTATAGTATTTTGTTGCAAATTCGAAATAAATTGCCAAGATGATTGTAACCAAAGCCAGAACGGTTTTATTGGAGCCAGAAGAACTCATGCGCCAGACCTTGGTATCGGGACCGCGTATACTCTCCTTGATTGGAGCGGTCGCCCTGTTATCTGCCCCTGCCTTTGCACGGGATGTCACCGTCTATGGTGGCGGCAAGTCGACAACCTATTCCAACCAGGAAGATGACCGTCCGCGTGTCATTGCTTATGGCCAAGAACGGCAAACCGCGATGGACAAACGCGTCAAGCGGTTCGCACTGCAACGCAGCGTCCAGTCCATCATCAAGACCCGTGACAGCGAAGAGGCCCGCGAAACCTCCGATGCGATGATGCGCATCATCCTGCGTGGCCATCGCGATGCGCGGCAGCAATATTCGTATCACTATCCTTACCATGTCCGCTCCGCTGACTTCTACGCGCGGCTCGAGCGGAAGCTGGAGGAACGCAAAGCAGGCGTGCGCGTCTATCGTCAAAGCATCCTCGACAAGACCACGGATGCCGACCTGGACCGCGTTGCGGAGGCACTCGAAGAAAACGATTAATCCCCTAAGGGGCACTGGGGGAAGCAGAAAGGGCGCCGGTCATATAACCGACGCCCTTTTTTTCTTCGTGGGGGGAATCCGAACCGATTACTCGGCGGCCACGAACTGGTTCATGGTGTTGTGCGCACCACCGGCTTTCAGGGCCCGGTCACCAGCGACCATTTCCTTAAACGTATCGCCGAGATCTGAGCCGACTTCGTGCTGGTGCTTCACAGCTGAGACACCGCGGCGAATTTCTTCGCGCTGAACATTTTTGACGTAAGCCAGCATCTTCTCTTCGCCGAAATAGCCGTTTGAGAGCTCATCCATACCCTTCGCGGTCAAGTGGAAGGTCGGCAATGTGATCAGATTGTGGAACACACCGGCGCGGGCTGAAATGTCGGTCTGGAAGCTCTGCAGACGCGCATCTGCTTCAATGCCGAGCTCCGTTTCATCCAACTTGGCTGACATCAATGCCACGTCTGCTGGGTAATCCGTTTCCGCGATTTTGCCTTCGGCAATCCACTGCTCACGAACTTGCTTGCGTAGGTTGAGGGTCCAGTTGAAGCTTGGCGAGTTGTTATAGGTCAGCTTCGCATTCGGAACGACTTCGCGAACGGCGTTCACCATTGACGCAATCTCATCCACGTTTGGCGTCGCCGTTTCAATCCAAAGCAGATCTGCACCACCTTCTGTGAGAGAGCTGATGCAGTCTTCGATCACGCGTTCGCGACCCGTATTCTCTTTGAACTTGTAAAGGCCGTTCGGCATACGCAGTGGGCGGACGACATTGCCGTCACGCATCAAGGCAACTTCACCATCCTGCAGCGGATTGGCATCAGAGATTTCTTCCGTCTCGATCCACTTGATATATTCGGCAGCGAGATCGCCAGGCTCGTTTGAGACCGGGATCTTCTGCGTCAAGCCGGCGCCGAGGCTGTCGGTACGCGCCACGATGACGCCTTCGTCAACGCCCAGCTCTTCGAACGCCATCCGGCAAGCGCGCAGCTTGGTAATGAAGTCTTCGCGGGGAACCGTGACCTTACCATCCTGGTGACCGCACTGTTTTGCATCCGACACCTGGTTCTCGATCTGCAAGCAGCAAGCACCAGCGAGTATAAGCTCCTTGGCCAGGAGGTAAGTCGCATGCTCATTCCCGAAGCCTGCATCGATGTCCGCAATAATCGGAACAACATGGCTTTCAAATGTGTCGATCCGGTAGACAATCTCATCCAGAGCAGACTGGTCAGCACCAGATTCGCGGGCTGCTTTCAGCTCTTGGAACAGATCGTTGAGACCTACTTCGTCTGCCTGGCGAAGAGAAGTGTAGATCTCTTTGATCAGATCGGTAACGGCCGTCTTCTCGTGCATGGACTGGTCCGGCAGATGACCGAAGCTGTTGCGCAATCCGGCAACCATCCAACCTGACAGATAGATGTACGTGCCCTTGGCGGTGCCACGCATCCGCTTCACCGCCTTGATTTTCTGCTGCGCATGGAAGCCAGACCAGCAGCCGAGAGACTGCGTGAACTTGGCAGAGTCTTCGTCATAAGCAGCCATGTCCTCGCGCATCACGCCAGCCATGGCGCGAGCAATGTCGAGATGTGTGTTGTAAGTGTTCTGAATCTTCAGCTGCACAACATCTTCGATGGTCAGTCCGGCACGCGTGCGGCCTTCTGGATAGCGCTTGAGGGTTTCTTCCATCAATTGCTTGTAAGTTGGTCGTTGAGTCATTTTTCTATCCTCGGATTGTTCGGTTGTCTGATTGAATTGGAGTTATGAAAGCTCGTTGAGCACGTCGTAGGCTGGCAATGTCAGGAAGTCGGCCAGCGTCTCGCCGGTCGCTGTGGAGACAAATACCTCCGTAGCTTCCGGATACCGGCCATCGGCATATGAATTGTCGCCCAGTGTCGCTTTGATCTTGCCAAGCTCCTCTTCGAGCAGGCGATCGAAAGCGACGCGATCGAACACTTCTGAACCGCCATTTGCGGTCTTGTATTCAGTACCGTGATTGAGCCATTGCCAAAGCTGGCTTCGAGAAATCTCCGCTGTCGCGGCGTCTTCCATGAGGTTGTGGATCGGCACAGCGCCGCGACCACGCAGCCAGGCCGCTGTGTATTCGATTCCCACGGAGATGTTCGTCCGGATGCCGGCTTCAGTGACATCGCCCGTATGCGGCGTCAGCAACGAGTCTTCTGTGATGGTCGGAAATTGACGCTGACTCAGAACCTGGTTGGCTTTCGGCATTTCAGCGTCGAAGACTTCCATTGCGACTGGCACCAGATCTGGATGCGCAACCCAAGTGCCATCGTGCCCTTGCTGCGCTTCGCGCTTCTTGTCGGCACGGACTTTGTCAAACGCAGCCGCGTTTGCCGCTTCATCCCCTTTGACAGGGATCTGCGCCGCCATACCGCCCATGGCATGGGCCCGGCGTCGGTGACACGTCTGGATCAGCTTCAGCGAATAGGCCTTCAAGAAGGCGCGGTCCATTCCAACCTGAGCGCGATCTGGCAGGACGAATTGGGCGTGGTTACGCAAGGTTTTGATATAGCTGAAAATATAATCCCAGCGACCACAATTCAGGCCGACAATGTGATTGCGCATCACGTACAGAATCTCATCCATCTGGAACGCCGCTGGCAAGGTCTCGATTAGAACGGTCGCTTTGATCGTGCCGTTTGGAATGCCAAGAGCGGCTTGCGCGAAGTTGAAGACATCGTTCCACAAACGTGCTTCCTGGTAATTCTCCATTTTCGGTAGGTAATAGAACGGCCCCTTTTCTTGCTCCATAAGAGCTTTGCCATTGTGGAAAATGTGCAGACCGAAATCGAACAAGCTGGCTGAGATCGGATTGCCATCAACAGTTACGTGCGCTTCTTCCAAATGCCAGCCGCGTGGACGCACGATCATGGTCGCTGTCTCATCGTTCAAGCGATAGGATTTGCCACGCGCTTCATCATCAAACTCGAGCGCGCCAGCGGCATAGTCTTGCATATTGGCTTGGCCTTCGATCATGTTTGCAAACGTTGGCGAAGACGCGTCCTCAAAATCCGCCATGAACATTTTGGCGCCGGAGTTGAGCGCGTTGATCATCATCTTGCGGTCGACTGGCCCGGTAATTTCCACACGTCGGTCCTGGAGCGCTTTCGGAACCGGTGCGACTTCCCATACGGATTTCCGAATATGTTCGGTCTCCAGCGGGAAGCTGGGCAGCTCACCATCATCGAAGCGCATCTGCGCGAGCTTACGGTTCTCCAGAAGGATTTTCCGCTGAGGGCCAAAGCGTCGCTCAAGGTCAGCAATGAACAATAAGGCCCGATGGGTCAGCACCCGCTCATAGGCAGCCGGGACTCCGCCGACAATTTCAGCTGGACGGCGATGGCGCGGGGTTGGCGTAGCTGCGGAAACAGCATCCTTGATCAATGTGTCTGGCACGGCACACTCCTGTTTTGTAACATGTGTGATTTATTTACAAAACGCGTGCCACGTCCAGTCACATCCCTATACTTATTGGGTTTCACTGTTTGTTATGTAAATTTTTGTATGTTATGTTTGTAAATGTTGTAACAGGCTAATTGAATGAAGAAGAAGCTCATTATCGGCCCGCGCATCAAGCGCCTGCGCACGCAACTTGGCCTCACGCAGGCTGAATTCGCGCGGCGCCTCGATGTGTCCGCGACGTATGTCAATCTCATCGAACGCAATCAGCGCCCGGTCAGCGCCTCAGTATTGCTGAAACTGGCTGAAGAGTTCGATATCAATGTTGCTGATCTCGCCCAGGATATGGATGCGGGCTTGGTCAATGAGTTGGTCAACGCCCTGCGAGATCCGGTTTTTGGCGAGGCACAGGTCTCAAAGAGTGAACTAGAAGACATGGTCGGCGCCAGCCCAGAAACGATCAAAGCCTTTTTGCGTTTGCACGAGCGCTACCGGGAACTTGCGCTGAGCGCATATTCTGATGCCAACCCTCTCGCCGATCGAGAGAAGGTAGAGCTGCTCGAAGAGAGCGCACGACCGGTCGAACAAGTCCGTCAATTCCTACACGACCGAAGCAATTATTTCGCCAGGCTCGACGAGACCGCTTCGCAATTCCATGCCGACCTGACGAGCAATGGCAAAGCCATCGATGTTGCCATTCAGGAACGGCTGGAAGCCAAACACAAGCTACGTATTCGCGTATTGCCAAGCTCAGCGATGCCATCCTCCTTCACATATTTTGATCGCCATCGCTCCGGTATCGATATTTCCGAGTTGTTGCACCCAACCGGTCGGCAGTTCCAGCTCGCTTTTCAACTCGGCCTGTTAGAGCATCGCGAACTGATCGAAGAGATCGTTCTTGAATCCGGCCTTAAAGAGGAAAGCGCGATTGGCCTGGCCCGCGTTTCGCTTGCCAACTATTTTGCGGCTGCGCTCCTCATGCCTTATGAAGCCTTCCTCAAAGCCTGCGAAGGGACGCGCTATGATGTCGATCTGCTCAGTCATAGATTCGGCACCAGTTTCGAACAGACCGCCCACCGCCTGACAACGTTGCAGAAGCCGGATGCAAAGGGGGTCCCGTTCTTCTTTCTGCGCATCGACGCCGCGGGCAATGTCTCAAAGCGGTTCAGCGCCGGGCGGTTCCACTTCTCCAAATTTGGCGGCGCCTGCCCGCGCTGGAACATCCATCGGACCTTTGAACAGCCGGGGGAAACGCTGACCCAGCTTATCCAGATGCCAGACGAAACAACTTATGTTTCGATCTCCAAGGCGATCAATCGTTCGCGCGGTTATCATGGCCGCGCGCCCGCGCGCGTCGCGATCGGACTTGGGTGCGATAAGGCCTATGCTGATAATCTGGTCTATTTCGATCGCCTAAACCTGGCCGGCCAGGAGCCGACCCCAATCGGCGTAAACTGTTATCTTTGCGATCGTCAGAATTGTGCGTCGCGCGCGCATGCGCCGCTCAACCGGAAACTGAAATTCGATGCGCACGCGCGCGGTATCTCGCTTTATGAATTTGAACCGGTCAGGAAGTCTTAGCCCGCGCTAGCCACCTGCAGCGGACTGATGATCCAGCTGAATTTATACAAGCCCGGTCCAACGAGATATTGCGGCAGAGCATCCGGTCCACAGGCGCCGGTTCCAAGTCCTCGCATCGCCACATCGATATGGACCTCAGACGTATTGCGGGTAATCAACTCGGCCAGTGTTTCAGCCGCGTTCAGGTCCGCGTCATGGTGCGGGCGCACGGTGACACTCAGTGGAGAGGGGAGGGTCACGCGAAACCCGTTGCCAAAGGTGTCCATCACACTGAACCAGCGGCATTGTTCATGGGCACCATATTCCTGGGGACGCACATAGGGATGGTATTGATCAGCGATCAAACTGCGCCAGACACCTGTCATCTGAGCCCCAGACCGATCCGGATAAGACTCATCGGGCCCAAGGCCTAACCATTCAACGTGCGTTAGCGTTGGCGCGATTTCGAAACGCACACCAATGCGGGGCAGATCCTGCCAAGCCTCAGGAATGATGAGCGTTTCGTCAATTCGAATGTGACCGTCATATAGCGTCCACAGGCTCTCATGCTGCAAAGCCTGTCCATCACGGCCGCACCATGATTGAGTAGCCTTGGCGCCATAATCGGTCTCAGCAAGGTTTCGCTCTCCTGGCTCGAGCGCATCGAGACCATAGCCGACCCAGTCATTCGTCTTGCTTTGAAACAGCGGACGGGTGCCCGGTTTGCCGCCATCATTATCGGTGGGTGCGCGCCATAGGCATGGTGTAATTGCTGACGCCAGAAGCGGCGCATCCCCGCGCCAGATCTCGCCATTCTCGATCCGCAGGAGACCCGCGGCAACCGGTCCCACGCGGGGGGCTGATGGCGTCGCGGCGAGTTCAAACTGATCCCAGGCGACGACATGCTCTGCGCCAGCCCAGGGCGTTTCTTGCGCTTGCCGCCAGACCAATGAGAGGTGCCACATCCCCTGCCCTGACAGATCACTTTGAATCGGCAATGCAAGCGTCGCGCTTTCGCCCGGCTCCAAAATCGGTGACTCCCGCCCACGCTCGACGCAAACGCCATCGAGAAGCACTTCCCAGGTCAGCACAAGATCTCGAGTATCGCTAAAGACTCGGCGGTTCAGACAACGTACCTCACTTGCGCCGAGCCATTCAGATTTTACCGGCCGCGCAGCCCAGGCATATTCTCGCAGGGCCGGGTGCGGCACCCCATCCGGTCCGACCAGACCGTTTATATTGAAATTGGCATCATTCGGCGTATCGCCAAAGTGGCCGCCATACGCCCAATAGAAACGGCCTTGCGCATCCTCAGCCGTCAGCCCTTGGTCTCGCCAATCCCAGACGAAGCCACCGGCCAATGCTGGCTCGTCGAAGAACGCATCGACATAAGCGGCCAGCGACCCGTTTGAATTTCCCATCGCGTGCGAAAACTCACACAGCACGAGCGGGCGATCATCTCCCTGAGTCGCTTCAGCCCAACGCGCCCAGTTCACAATGTCTTCGATCGACGAGTACATCGGACAGACCACGTCAGTCGTCGCCTGCTCGCTGACTGCAGGCGCTTGGTGCATCGTCTCAGCGCCGCGTCCGAAAGGAAAACTGAACCGCATCGCCACGGCGCCTTCATAATGCACAAAGCGCCCAGGATCGAGCTGGCGCGCCGCGGCCGCTGCTGCAGTGTGTGCCGGCCCAAGCCCGGCTTCATTTCCGAGCGACCAGCTAATGATGCAAGGATGATTGCGATCACGCGCAATCATCCGCGTCGTTCGCTCGACTATCGCTGCGTGATAGCCCGGATGCTGCGCGACCTCAGTCCAGCGCGCGTGACATTCTACATTGGCTTCATCAATGACATAAAAGCCGAGCTCATCCGCAAGGTCGAGCAAGACCGGATCATTTGGATAATGTGCCGTCCGAATGGCATTGATATTATGTCGCTTCATCGTCAGCAGCTCAGCGCGGGTCTCCGCCTCTGAACAGGTCTTGCCATTCTCCGGATGATGATCGTGGCGGTTGACGCCAATCAGGACGATCGGTTGTCCGTTGACTTTCAAGCGCCGACCAGTTGCCTCTATCCGCGTGAACCCGATCCAGGTTTGGTGGACTTCAACCGTCGCGCCATCAGGTGCCATCAAAGTCGTAGTCAAGCGGTATCGCGTCGGCGTCTCAGCCGACCAAGGCTGGGCGTGCGGCAGCACCAATGAAAGCGATGCAGCATATCCAGCGAACGTAAAGGACTGCTTCCACTGCGACGCCATCGACCGGCTCGTATCGAACTGAGCAACTGGCGCTGATTGCGGCTGCACGACCGCGTTGCCTTTTGCATCCTCAAGCCGTGCCACGACGTGATAGCCTTCTGATGGACCATCTATGGCAACTTTGATCGCGGCTGATCCAGTCTCTTGTTCTGGATCGAAATCGGTATCTATGACGAGATCCTGCACATGAGTCTGTGCCCGGGACTCAACCCAAACGGAGCGGTGCAGTCCGGCATGGTTCCAGTGATCTTGATCTTCGATCCACGTCGCATCGCACCAGCGTAGAACCATTATGGCGAGTAAATTATCGCCCTCGTGCACCGCGTCGCTGAGGTCAAACTCGCTGGGCAATCGCGAGTCCTTGGCCAGACCGATAAACAGGCCATTACACCAGACCATGGCCAGACTTTCAAAGCCACCAATATGCAAGATGGTCTTACGCGCGATCCAGTCCGAAGGCACCTGCAAGATCTTGCGGTACAGACCGGTCGTATTGTCTTGTGGAATCTCAGGCGGCTTGGCGCAGGCGAAAGGCATATGCCAATTGGCATAATGCGGAAGGTCGCCAGTATCCTGACGCGTCCAGACGCCCGGCACTTTGATGTCTCGCCAAGGCGCTTGTGATGCATCCTCGATTTCCCAAGCCTGTGGCGCTTGAGCCGGACGATCGACCAGTTGAAAACGCCAATCGCCGTCAAGCGACTGGCGCCACTTTGTATGCCCGATTCGCGCACTGGCTTCATCCATACAAGGCGTAAGCGTCGCCCGCGCAGGAAGCCGTCCAAGACCCAATAGCGACGGATCGAGGATTTGAGAAAGCGGTATTGGTAGCATGCGAGGCCCTTGAAAACGCGTTCGCGGCGGCACCGCGAAATTTTTCGTCAGGCAAAAATGACTCAATTGCAATACCCGCTTCGGAACGTCCGCTCGAAACGCCACACCGAAAGTGTCACGAAAGTTTTTCTCGCCATTCGCTTGTCAGGCGAAGAGACAAATGTTAGCGCTAACATTAATCATCACAAATCGGATAAATTTGGCGAGGGAGGCCATCCAAAATGCGTCACAAACTTCTCAAAGCGAGCTTATTCGCCTTAGCCGGCATAGCGCTTCAAGCCTGCCAAGCTGTGGACACAATCGCCATCGCGGAAACGGAGACTGTTTTGGAAGCGCCTGGAACTGCCTTGTCATCCGACCCCGAAATTGCGGCCCTGATTGCCGATATGACGCTGGACGAAAAACTGGCGCAACTCAGCTGTATCTGGATCAATAAGGGGCAAATCCTGGATTCCAATGGCAACTTCTCACCTGAAAAAATGGCCGCCACCTATCCGCATGGCGTCGGCTGTTTCGCCCGCCCTCAAGACACTATGGGCATGGAAGTCACCGAGGAACGCAAAGACGTCAACGATGCCACTGTCGTGCGACGCATGTCTGCCCGCACGCCAAGTGAAACCGTCAAGCTGACCAATGCTGTCCAGCAATGGATGATCGAAGAAACGCGCCTTGGCATCCCGACATTGTTCCACGAAGAAGGCTTGCACGGATTTCAGGCCCGCTACGCGACTGCCTTCCCGCAATCCATCGCGCTGGCAAGTACTTTTGATCCAGAGTTGCTTGAGCGCGTTTATTCCATAACGGCCCGGGAAATTCGCGTTCGCGGCGTCCATCATGTCTTATCTCCCGTGGTGGACGTAGCGCTTGATCCGAGGTGGGGACGCATCGAAGAAACGTTCGGCGAAGACCCATATCTGGTCAGCCGAATGGGTGTGGCCGCCATTCGTGGCTTTCAAGGCACGGGTGACACGGTGCCCGATGGTAAAGTCCTGACCACATTAAAACATATGACCGGCCATGGCGAACCCGAAGCCGGGATGAATGTCGGCCCAGCGCAACTGCCGGAGCGCGTACTGCGCGAAATCTTCTTTCCGCCCTTTGAGGCCGCCGTTAAAGAGGCCAACGCGGCGAGCGTGATGGCCAGCTATAACGAGATTGATGGCATTCCCTCACATGCAAATGATTGGTTACTGAATGATGTCCTACGCGGCGAATGGGGCTTTGACGGTGTCGTCGTCGCTGACTATTTCGCGATCAATGAATTGCAAGTGCGTCACCGCCTCGTCGACTCGCTTGGCGCGGCTGGCGCACTCGCCATTACTTCTGGTGTGGACTTCGAACTTCCCGATGGCGTCGCCTTCTATCAGATGAAAGACGCGATCGAGGCCGGCGATCTCGACATTTCAGTCGTCGACACCGCGGTGGAACGCGTGCTGCGTATGAAAAAGCGCGGCGGTGTGTTTGACGATCCATACGCGGATGGCGCAGAAGCCGACGCATTGACCGGCAATGCTGAAGCCCGCGGTGTGGCGCTGGAAGCGGCACATAAAGCGGCTGTATTGGTCAAGAATCAAGACGGGGCGCTGCCACTCAGTCGCGCAGCGCTAACCCGCGTTGCGATTGTCGGACCGAACAGCGATATCACCGTGCTGGGCGGGTACTCGGATGAACCGCGTCAAACGGTCAGCATCCTAGATGGCTTTAAGGCAGAGTTCGGGGACGAGATTGAGATCGTTCACGCCAAAGGCGTAAAGCTCACCGACAATCGATCTTGGTGGGATGATGAGGTCAATCTAATCGATCCGGCCGAGAACATGCGATTGATTGATGAAGCGGTCGCGGCTGTTCAAGGTGCTGATGTCATTATCCTAGCGATTGGCGGCGACGAATCCACGTCGCGTGAAGCTTGGTCAGAGACCCACCTCGGGGACCGCGACGATATCACTTTGATTGGCCAGCAAAAGGAACTGGTGGAAGCCCTGGCCAAGACGGATATTCCAATGATCGGCGTGGTTATCTCAGGTCGACCCTTAGCGCTGACCAATGTGCAAGATCATTTCGATGCCATTCTGTATGGCTGGCAGCTCGGACAAGAAACCGGCACAGCCGTCTCTGATCTGCTAATGGGCAAGGTGTCTCCAAGCGGTAAAATGCCGGTCTCGGTTCCACGCAATGTCGGGCAGATTCCAGTCTTCTACAATCATAAACCGACGGCGCGTCGTGGCTATGCATTTGCTGAAGCTTCCCCGCTCTACGCATTTGGACATGGCTTGAGCTATACCACGTTCGAGATTTCTGAGCCGGTCCTGGCCGCGCCGGAAATTGCCGCCGACGAGAGCACGAGTGTCAGTGTCACCGTCACCAATACCGGCGATATGACAGCAGACGAAATCGTACAGCTCTACATTCGAGATGATGTTAGCAGCGTCACACGACCCGTCATGGAATTGAAAGGCTTCCAACGGGTGCGCTTGGCGCCCGGTGAAGCGCAAACCGTCACCCTGGCGATCACGCCTGAAGCTTTGCAATTCTACAATCGCGACATGCAGCGTGTAGTTGAAGCCGGAACATTTACGATCATGGTTGGCAATAGCTCACAATCGCACCAATCGACGACACTCACCGTTCGATAGAATCTGGTTCGCGCGGCGGGCCGGGCCTCGGTTGATATGAATGAGATAAGCCCTCAGCTGGATATGCTCCAGCTGAGGCAGCTTGAATAGCGAATTCCAGTCAGTCCGCCACGGGCACGCAGTACAGTCGACGCTTGTCGCGGAGGCAAGCCGCTCCTCCTCTATACAGCTTTGATTGATTCAAGCAGGGTGTTGAAAATCGCCATCAGAGCGACGCGGAGGAGCCGAACCATGACAGCAACCAGCGAGCCAGCCAACATTGCGGATGAGATCGACGATTCCGCGCATTATGGCAGCGGTGGCGCGCTTGGAAGAACCGGGTTCGCCTGGGCCGTCTTCGAATGGGCTCGCAACCCGTACTATATTCTGATCGTTATCTACATCTTCGCGCCTTATTTCGCGCGCGAAGTGGTGGGAGCTGACGTGCTCGCAAGCGGCGATCTGGACGGGATGGACCCCGAAACCGCCCAGCGCACAGCCAATGCAGCTGGGCAAGCGGCGATCGCCTCCATTACCAAATGGGCTGGCCTGGTCGGCGCCTTCACCGCACCGTTTTTGGGCGCAGCCTTGGATCGTGGCGGACGACGCAAGCCATTGCTCGCGGTATTCCTTGGAACCATTGCACTAATGTCCTGGCTACTTTGGTTTGCCATCCCCGGTGAGGAAGGCTTTCCAACCGTGACCATCATGACGTTCCTGGTCGTGGCTTATGTCTGCTACACCTATTCAGAGGTCACTCACAACGCGATGCTGGCCGTGTCGGGCGCGCCGCAATCCCTGCCCATGATCTCCGGTCTGGGGCTTGGACTCGGCAATCTAGCAGCGACGCTATTATTCGTCGCGCTCGTCGTCTTGTTTGCTCTGCCGGGAATCATCGGCTGGCCGTTCGGTGCTCCTCAATTCGGAATCAGCCTCGAGGCATTCGAGCACCAACGATTGGCCGGTCCAATTTGCGCAGTCTGGCTCGTTCTGTTTTCCATCCCGTTCTTTCTCTATGCCGAAGATGGTGGCACCAAAGGCGCGAGCTGGTCGAAAGCGTTCAAAGATGGCGCGAAAGCCGTCATCAAGACAGTGAGAGAAGCGTCCCAATATATTCAGATGATGAAATTCCTGATTGCCAGGATGCTATACGCGGATGCGATGGCGGCGCTCCTCGCGCTTGGCGCGGTCTATGTGGCATTGTTCCTAGAATGGGGATTCCTGGAAATGACCGCTTACGCCATGTATGGGTCCATGTGGGCCTTTGCTGGGGGCCTGATTGGCGGTTGGATGGATACGAAATTCGGTCCCAAGAACGCGCTCATCATTTCCATTATTGGAATGGTCTCGACTTTGGTTTTGCAGCTTTCCATTACCCAAGACAGTCTGTTCTTCGGACTGGTCGCGAATTATCAGGTCTGGGATGGCCTGGTGTTCCAGACCCTGTCTGACCTCGTCTATCTCGGCACGATCACGATTGTCGCGATCACGGCAACGGCGAGCATTTCATCGAGCCGGTCCATGCTCGTCCACCTCGCCCCCCCGGGCCGCAGCGGTGAGTTTTTCGGCCTCTACGCGATCGCTGGCACGGTGACGGTCTGGGCAGGCCCTTTGCTGGTTGAGATTTTCACCAATGCGTTCAATAGCCAGCGCATTGGCATGGCTTCAATCTCAGCTCTATTCCTGGCTGGGTTGGCGGTTCTGACGACGGTCAAAATGGAAAAATCGGCCTGATGATGTGCACTGATGCGTCAGTGCCATTTGAGCCGGAGCGTTCTCATGACATGGTCTCGCAGGCCTTGAGGAACGCCAAGCTCGATTGCGAGCTTTTCCCAACCAGAAAAAGCGTCTGTGGTTTGCTCTAAAATCCGTTTCTCGCGACCACGCGGCAGTCCTGCATAATCAGCCAGCGCCTCAAGATCATTACGATCGAACTCGGTGACCTTGCCATTTAGGCTGAGCTGATGCCAACGCGTAAAATCGCTGCCTTCAGCGTGACAAAGATCGTAAGCGGGTGTCAGGGTCCACGCCCCTCCCCGGTCCATTTGAAATGCGAAATTCTTGACATGGTCGTCTTGATTACAGCCAACGAGATTGAAGACAATTCGGCGAAACTGCTCTTCGATCTGTGGCTGGGGCATGCCGAGCTCGCGCATCGCCATGATCAATTGCTCATAGGAATATGTGCCACTCTCATAATAATCGGCATGCGCAATGGCTGCGAAGGTTTGAATGAAGAACTTGCCACCCTTCGTGTCTCTGTCGAACCGCCGTGTCATGAAGTGATTGCGACCGCTTTCGCTAAAGAGTCGACTTTCCATCATGTCGATGCCGCACTTCTCAGCCATGAGGTGATAACTGTATTCGAGCAATCCATATCCGGACGGATCAGCAATACCCCAATCCCCACTCAGATCCACGCCATCAAATTTGATCAACCAATGCTCAAACCCAGACGGCAAGTTCAACTGACCGGATCTGACCTCATTGGTCTGTGGATTAAAAGCGATTACGGCTTTCGCGCGTGCACCGCCTGCGGATGTGCCCACCTGCAAAATGTCCAGTATGCCGGCACTCGCATCATCTTTTTCAAGTTTGGTATCGAGGCTTTCTTTGTCGGCAAATGCCATGGAAGCAAGCTCGATCAATTGCTCCATCTCGAGCTTTTGATCTTGCGTCATGTCGGCGCCTGAGGCCGGCTCGAATTCGAGCGCCCCCATGCCGCGCCGCCCGGTATAACAGAGGCGATCCACTGCATTAAAAGAGCTGGGCTTGCGTCCGGTTCTCGCGAGCCAGACATCTATTAATCGATTTCCGTATTTGTCAGGCAGGCTGTCCGCAAGCAGACCGGGAAGCCCGTGAAAAGAGCGCGGATGCAAGTCTCGAAACTGGTAAATCCGGCCGGGGAAGACCGGCATGTGAAGCGGAGCTGGCTCAACTCCAAACTCTGCAAAATTTGGATCATACTCAAATCGCCCGAAGGCCTCGTCTTCGTTCATCGACACATAGCCGATGGGTGTGCCCCAGAGGCGGACGGTTGCTGTGCTCACTTTCGTTCATCCCCCCAAAGAGGGCGTGCGGTTTCGGCACCGCGTATCGTAGTTTTCGTCACGCCGACTTCTGCCAACGGGGAATTCAACCGCTCTGGCAGGAGCGCTTCAATTTGTGCCGTCATCTTCAGTGCGATTAAGAGCTTCAGCCAGGACTCTAATTGTCCACCGCTTCCGGTCTCTATTCTGCGCAGGGTTGCGACACCAATTCCAGCAAGTTTCGCCAATTCCGTTTGGGACAATCCTTGCTGATTGCGCACGCGCGCCAATCGCTTTCCAAGCTCATCAAGCATGGTTGCCGTCGGGGTTAAATGATCCATCTTCATAATATCACTATTGATATCCCTGATTGGCGCTGCAAAGAAAGCTAGCTTTGAGTACCTCCATATCACAGATGGGTTAACGAGGCAATTAAGAATATCATTTATGATATTTTTTGTTGTTATCGGGGCTTATATATATCGTTATTGATATGTTTTACAAGTATCAAATCTAGCTCGATCGGCGGTAATATGCCTGTATATCAATTTGGATAACTCGGAAATGCTGATATCATTTATGATCTTCCAGAAACCCCTCAACGTCAACCGAGTAAGCAATATTTGCCAATACTCAAAGGCGTGAGGATCGAAGTCGGTTCGATTGAATGATGAACCAATTCCGTGATCTCTGTGGCGAAGCCGCTCTGCACGCTAGTTTGTATCATTTTTCACGCCCAGAGACTGCCGATCGCACATCCGCTTCGTGATTTGATACGCGGAACGTGAGTCAGGTCGCAGATAGTCCACCGAACGGCCCTACGTAATTCACTGACGATTTTAGATAATCACCTTATTAAGGTGGCGCGAGTGACG